>JBEKJR010000011.1:0-163925 GCA_050011175.1 Occallatibacter sp. | reverse complement strand
AGCCACGTTTCCGCTCTTTTTGAAGGAGTGTGAGTGGCGGTTCAACAACCCCGATCCAAAAACACAATTAACCCTATTGAATCAATGGGTTAAAACATTCATGCGATAGTTATCTAGGACAGCCCCATAAACAAAGCTATCTGCGTGAATCCTGCCATGTTACAGGTTTCAGTAGATCGATCCCGTTCTTCATAGGCGTCCTGCCATTTATTGTATTCTTAGAGAGGATGCTTTGGAATCCGGTTGACATTTCTCCGGACCAAACGTCCCTATCTCATGTATTCTCAATTGCTTGTCCTTCATGTACGGGTCTTTCACTTTTTTTTGTCCATGGCAACCGGCGTGCAACAAAACAGAGGGATATAGGATGCTTCCCTGATGGAGACGAGTCTCTTCAACCGTTTGCAGGCAACCATGCTGGCTCTGGGCACGGCGGGGCTGGTGCTGCTGGCAGTGTTGAATTTTCTCCAGGAGCGCCACTCCCAGCAACCAGATGACGGGGTGTGGTGGCGCGAGGCATCCGATGGCCGGAGCCTGGTGGCCGACAGAGTGCTGCCGGACAGTCCCGGGCTACGCGCAGGCATTCGCGCGGGAGACCGGCTGACGGGAGTGAGTATCCTGTCTGTCGGACCAGTGGGCTCGGGGCTGCATACGGGCATCGGGCCACAAGAGCCGCTGGCGGGCGTGAAGGTTTTGCCTGAGGAAACCGGCCAGCGTACCAGCAACGAGCCGCTATCCCTGGCCGCCGGGGCCAAGTTCATTCCTGTAGTGAGATCGGCGGACCTGGAAAAAGCGCTCTACCGCACCGGCAGCTACTTCCAGATTTACTACCGCATCAGCCGCAACAGCATCTCGTCTGGCAGGCCGGCGGAGTTGATCGTAGAGGTGATTCCAGAGCCGCTGGACAGAAGCCTGGCGCTGGGGCAGCGTCTTATCGGGCTCATCTACCTGGCTATCGGCATCTACGTGCTGTTTCGCCGCTGGACGGCTCCACGCGCCACCCACTTCTACCTCTTTTGCCTGGTGTCGTTCGCGCTCTATGCACTCAAGTACACCGCCACGTTCGACACGCTGGACTGGACGGTGTTCTGGTCGAATGTGCTGGCTGAATCCCTGCAGCCGGCTTTGTTTCTTCACTTTGCCCTCAGTTTTCCCGAGGAGCGGCTGAAAAAGTTAAGCCGCCGCTGGCTTTTGCCTCTGATCTATCTGCCCGGCGCGGGATTGCTCGGCCTGTGGCTCTATGCGATCAACTTCTGGCAAGCCACGGCGCTGCTGAAGCACCGGCTGGAACAGGTGGGAACGGCCTACGACGCCGTTTTTTACGTGCTGACAGCCGTCCTGTTCCTGCGCAGTTACAGACGCGCCAACACGCCGCTGCTGCGCCAGCAATTGAAGTGGCTCTACCGCGGCGCGCTCTTTGCCGTCGTCCCCTTCACGCTCTTTTATGCCATCCCCTTCCTCCTCGACTGGAGCGTCTCCTCCCGGCTGACCGAGTTAGCCGCCCTGTGTTTGGTCATCCTGCCGTTAACCTTCAGTTGGGCCATTGTGCGCTACCGGCTGATGGACACCGACCTGATCTTCAAACGCGGCGTAGCTTACACGCTGTCCACAGGCCTGATTCTGGGAGCCTATTCCCTGGTCATCGCTGGAGCTGCCTGGTTGGCCCGCTATGGACTGCCCGAGTCGGTTCGGTACTGGGGCGAGGGCATCGCCATTGTGGTGGCGCTGGCCCTCTTTGAACCTCTCAAGCGCAGGATTCAGAGCTGGGTTGACCGGGTCTTCGACCGCCATCGCTACGATTACCGCAAGGCGCTGGTGGAGTTCGGCCGGGGCTTGAGTTCGGAGACCGATCTCCATGCCCTGCTGGAATCGATCGTGGAGAAGTTGCCGAATACATTGCTGGTGGCGCGCGTGGCAGTATTTCTGGCAAAAAACTATGAAGATCCCGGCAGCTTGCGGCTGGCCGCCTCCCATGGACTGCCTGCAGAGGCTCTGGCCGCGCAGGAGAGCATGGACCTGGGCTTTCTGGACTTTGACCAGGCTACGGACCACTCGCATATCTTTCTTGAAAACGCGCAGCAGGCCATGCATCTGCCCGCCGGCCAGCGACGCACCGCCGCCCTGCTGGACCTGAACTACTACCTACCCTGCCGCGTGGCCACGGGTCAGATGCAGGCCAGCGAAGCCAACGCAGATGGACCAGACACCACGCGCACTATCGCGGTCATCGGCCTGGGCCGCACCATGGGCGGCGATTTTCTCTCCAGCGAGGATGTGGAGCTGCTGGAATCGCTGGCCTCCTACATCGGCATCGCCTTGCAGAACGCCAGCCTCTACGCGCGGCTGGAAGATAAAATCGGCGAATTCGAGCGGCTCAAGGAATTTAACGAAAACATCGTCGAGTCAATCAACATAGGCATTCTGGCGCTGGATCTGGACGACCGCATCGAAAGCTGGAACGCGCAAATGGAGGCCATGTATGCGCTCAGCCGCGCGGAGGCCATCGGCCAGGAGCTGAGCGCGGTGTTCCCCGTGGAGTTCATCGAGGCGCTGGAAGGCTTCCGCAACGAGCAGGGCGTTCATCACCTCTACAAGTTCCCGCTAACCACCCGCGCCGGCGAGCAGCGCACGGCCAACATCGCCATTGCGCCGCTGTTGTCGCGGGACTTTGTTTCCGTAGGCCGCATCATCCTGGTGGACGACATCACAGAGCGCGTCACGCTGGAAACGCAACTGGCGCAGGCCGACAAGCTCAGCTCCATCGGATTGCTGGCCGCCGGCGTGGCCCATGAGATCAACACACCGCTGGCCGTCATCTCCTCGTACGCGCAGATGCTGGCCAAGCAGTTGAAGGGCGACGCCCGCCTGGGCCCGGTGCTGGAAAAAATTACCAAGCAGAGTTTCCGTGCCGCCGAAATCGCCAATGGCCTGCTGAATTTCTCCCGCACGTCGTCCACCGAGTTCCGCGACACCAACCTGAACCAGGTCATCCGCGATACGCTCTCCCTGCTCGATCACCAATTTAAGACCGCGCAGATCATCGTCAGTCTGGAGTTGGCCGAGGAGTTGCCCCCCATCCACGGCAACCTCGGCAAGCTGCAGCAGGTTTTTCTTAACCTGCTGCTGAACGCCAAGGAAGCCATGCCCGGCGGCGGCCGCCTACGCATAGCCACGCTGCTCAACCGTCAAGACAACTACGTTGCCGCGCTGGTGAACGACTCCGGCAGCGGCATCGCTCCCGAACACCTGAAGCGCATCTACGATCCGTTTTTCACTACCAAGAACGTGCCCCGGTCCGGCGACCGCCGCGGCACCGGCCTGGGACTTTCCGTTACCTACGGCATCATCCAGGAGCACGCCGGCAAGATTCGCGTGGAGAGCGCCATCGGAACCGGCACAACCTTCCATCTTGAGTTTCCCTTGATGAGGAATACCGTTCATGCCTGAGGTTGAAACGCTTTTGAACCCGCCCGCATCTGCTACCGCCGGAGACTCCGGCGTGGTTGACGGCCTGGCCCGCATCCTGGTCATCGACGACGAGGCTGCCATTCGTGAGTCGCTGGAAGTGCTGCTTAAGAATGAGGGATACACAACAAGAATGGCAGCCGACGGCGTAGAGGGACTGCGGATTATCGATCAGGAAAGCTTCGACCTGGTGTTGCTGGACCTGGCACTGCCCGGCCAGAGCGGCCTGGAGTTGCTGCCTCAATTCAAGGAACGCCATCCAGAGTTGCCGATTATCATGATTACCGCACACGGCTCGGTGGACAACGTCGTCGAGTCCATCCGCGCTGGCGCGGAAAACTTTATTCAGAAGCCCTGGGACAACGAAAAACTGCTGGCCGACATTCGCTCTGCGGTGGCCCGCCGCAAGGCTGAAGAAGAAAACCTCCAGCTCAAGCGCACCCTCAAGCAACGCTACAACTTCAGTAACATCGTGGGCAAGAGCGAGATCATGCTGAGGGTCTTCGACCTGGTGGCCCAGGTTGCGCCCAGCCGGTCCACGATTCTGATTCAGGGTGAGAGCGGCACCGGCAAGGAAATGATCGCCAAGGCCATACACGCCAACTCGCCGCGCAAAGACAAGCCTTTTGTCCCCATCAACACCGGCGCCATGCCCTCGGAGTTGCTGGAATCCACGCTCTTCGGCCACATCAAGGGCGCCTTCACCTCGGCCGTCGCCTCCAAGAAAGGTCTCTTTGAGGTGGCCAACGGCGGCACGCTCTTTATGGACGAGATTGCCACCATGGGCATGGACACCCAGTCCAAGATTCTGCGCGTGCTGCAGGACCGCCGCTTCATGCACCTGGGCGGCGTGCAGGAGATCCAGGTGGACGTGCGCATCATCGCCGCCACCAACATCGACCTGAACAAGGAAGTACGCGAGGGCCGCTTCCGCGAAGACCTTTTCTACCGCCTCAACGTCATCTGCGTTGACCTGCCGCCGCTGCGCTCCCGCCGCGAAGACATTCCCCTGCTGGCGCAGCACTTTCTCGACTTCTACTCCAACGAGAATGGCCTTGCTCCGCGCAAGCTTTCCGCCGACGCCCTGCGCGCCCTGGTCGATTATTCGTGGCCGGGAAACGTCCGCGAACTGGAAAACGCCATTGAGCGCAGCGTGGTGCTCTCCTCGGGCCCGGTCATCGGCTCCGATCTGCTGCCCGGACACATCACCGGGCGCAGCTTCCAGGATGCGCTGCTGGAACACAACCCCAACGCCACGCTTTTCGACATCCTGGAAGACATCGAGCGCCGCATCATCATCGAAAAGCTGGAGCGCTGCAACTGGAACCAAACCGACGCCGCCGAGCAGTTCCACATCCCGCTCTCCACGCTGAACCAGAAGATCAAGCGGTTGAATATCGAGATACACAAGAAGAGCAGAGAGTAGGCGAGGGACGAGGATGTCAACTCCTCCAAAGCAGCATGAACTTCCGCCAACAGTTAACGATAGGTACGACCGCGCCAAGTTAAAACGAGAAGAATCCGTCCTCAGCATTCTTACATCCACTTCAAAGAAGAAGGTAGTGGTCGCAGGCCCTGGCACAGGGAAAACGTATCTCTTCAAGATGCTATTAAAAGGAAAGCAAAGAACACTAACTCTTACGTTTATTAACGCTCTAGTCGAGGATCTCTCTCTCGATCTCTACGGAATCTCCGAAGTAAAGACCTTGCACAGCTTCGCGACGGATCTACTCAGAAAAGTACAGAAAAAGAAAAAGATAAATATATTTCCACGGCTGTCCGAGATAATTGAAGAGGACATTAAGTTATTGACTGGACAAGAGGTCGATTTCGATAAAATCTTCCACGATTTTGACGGAAGCAATCTTTTTCTTGATTTCTACCAACGCAGGAAGCACTTTTACGATGACTTTTATGGGTATTCGGACGTTGTGTTCGCGGCGGTGAAAGCCCTCGAAAAGAGACCGGATTGGATACCAAAATATGAACTAATTCTTGTTGATGAGTATCAAGACTTCAATCTACTTGAAGTCACGCTTATTGACCAATTAGGGCGGCAAAACCCAGTGGTTTTGGCAGGCGATGACGATCAAGCGTTGTACGATTTTAAGAGAGCTGACCCGAAGCACATCAGATCACGTCACAATGGAAATCTGTCAGAATACCAGGCTTTCAGCCTCCCGATGTGCTTTCGGTGTACACGCATAATCGTAGAGGCTGCAAATGATATTGTGAAATCCGCAATAGCAAATAATCTACTCCAGAACAGAATTGCAAAGCCCTACGAATATTATGACGATCAATTAAAGGACGAGATAAGCAATAGATTCCCAACACTCACATATACTCAGCTATATGCGTCACAATTCGGATGGTTTATTGAGACTAATCTCGATGAAATTGCAAGAGCTATTCTTGGTAACTTCTCTGTATTAGTAATTTCTCCAACAAGGGTGCAGGCACGCGATGTTACGACCGCACTGAGAGAGAAAGGATTCAAATCCGTTGAGTTTATCGACAAAAAAGAAAAGAAGCTAAACCTCTTAGACGGTCTCAAGGTGCTGCTGGATGATGAGAAAAGCAATCTCGGTTGGCGAATAGTGACAAGGGAAATGATGGAGGAAAGCGACTTCAAAACACTCTTGGAAAGAACTGAATCACCAGATGCTCCATCTATAAGCATTATTATTCCCGCCGAGTTCAAGAAAATGACGAAAGCGATGCTAACCCTCCTGAGAAGAGTGCGAGACGGAAAGCCAATTGATAGAGATGATATTTCTTTGCTTGAAAAAATGGGCGCTGAACCACTCAAGTTGGGTCTGGAGGCGCTTGGCAATGAGTTGAATATCGGAGGCCGGCGAACCACCAATCCAGGATTGCGAAAGTTAGCAATAAAGGTGACAACCGTCCAAGGAGCGAAGGGTCTAGATGCGGATGTGGTGTTCATTACACATTTTGACGATCAATATTTTGTTAACAAGGCTGGGATGTGCGATATGGACGTGTGCAAGTTTCTAGTTGCACTAACACGCGCGAAGAAAAAAGTATTTCTTATGTCCTCACAAAAGCAAACGCCAACCTTTTTGAAGTGGATCAACAAAGAACGAATAGCGAATAATTAGAAGAAGATTCTCGACACCTAAAATCGGCAACATCGGGCATCCTATTCCTATTTCGTATTGTTTACTCCCACACACCGCTGGTCAAGAATTCGTGGATAGAAGCTGCGGCCTTGCGTCCCGCGCCCATGGCGAGGATGACCGTGGCGCCGCCGGTGACGATGTCGCCGCCGGCAAAGACGCCGCGCTTAGAGGTGCGCATAGACTTTTCGTCGGCCACAATGTAGTTCCGCTTGTTGGTGGCGAGGTCGGGCGTAGTGCTCTGAATCAGCGGATTGGCGGTGGTGCCGACGCCGATGATGGCTACGCTGGCGGGCAAAACAAACTCCGAGCCCTTGACCTCGACCGGCTTGCGGCGGCCGCTGGCGTCCGGTTCGCCCAGCTCCATGCGCACGCAACGCGCGCTGGTGAGCCATCCCTTCTCATCGCCGATGAACTCGACCGGGTTGGTCAACATGCGAAATTCGATTCCTTCCTCGCGGGCGTGCTTCACCTCTTCAGCGCGGGCGGGCATCTCGGCCTCGGAGCGACGATAGACGAGCGTCGCGGTGCGCGCGCCCAGCCGCCGCGAGGTACGCACTGCGTCCATGGCGGTGTTGCCTCCGCCCACCACGATCACGTCGCGATCGCGGCAGTTATAGATCGGTTCATCGTACTCCTCGATCTGGTAGGCGCGCATAAGGTTGACGCGAGTGAGAAATTCGTTGGCGGAGTAGACGCCGTTAAAGTGCTCGCCGGGGACGCCGAGGAAGACCGGCAATCCCGCGCCGGTGGCTACGAAGACCGCATCGTAGTGCTCTTCGCTCATCAGCTCGTCGAGGGTGACGCTCTTGCCGACAACCACGTTGGTCTCGAACTCGACGCCCATGCGGCGCAGGTTGTCCACCTCGCCGCGCACGATGGCTTTGGGCAGGCGAAACTCCGGAATGCCGTAGACCAGCACGCCGCCCAACTCGTGCAGAGCCTCAAAGACGCGCACGCGATGGCCTTTCTGGATGAGGTCTCCGGCGGCGCTCAAGCCAGCCGGGCCGCTGCCGACGATGGCTACGCTCTTGCCGGTCGCGGGCGCATTGGCGGGCAGGCCCAGCTTTCCGCTCAGTCGCTCGTAGTCGGCGATAAAGCGCTCCAGGTTGCCGATAGCCACAGGCTGGCCCTTCTTGCCCAGGATGCATCCGCCCTCGCACTGATTCTCCTGCGGGCAGACGCGTCCGGTGATGGCGGGCAGCGAGTTATCCTCGCGCAGCTTGGCGGCGGCGGCAAGAAACTCGCCCGCGCAAATCATGGCCACGATCTCTTTGACCTTGACGCCCACCGGGCAATCGACGATGCAGCCCGGCTTGGCGCACTCGATGCAGCGCGAGGCCTCGGTCTGGGCGTTAGCCATGGGCAAGCCCTGGTTGACCTCCTCAAAGTTGCGGCTGCGCACCGCGGGGTCCAGCTCCGGCATGTGGGTGCGCGGAATTTTCATGCGGTCCTTAAGAGGAAGGACATTCTTTCCGGGCAGCGAAACGGAATTTTTCTCAGACATGACGGGTCTCCTTCGCGGCCAACTCTTCGCGAAGCTCGGCCACTTGCTCTTCCCAGCGCTCCTGAAAGTCTTTCAGCGAGGAGCACTCCTTCTCGCGATACATGGCATTGCGCTGCATGAGAACCTCGAAGTTGACCCTGGAGGCGTCGAACTCCGGCCCGTCCACACAGGCAAACCTACTCTGGTTGCCGAGCATCACGCGGCAGCCGCCGCACATTCCCGTGCCGTCCACCATGATGGAGTTCAGGCTGACCATGGTCTTGATGCCCAGGGGCGTAGTGATCTGCGCCACGGCGCGCATCATGGGCACCGGGCCCACGGCGAGGACAAAGTCGATCTTGCGCCCGGCGGCGATCAACTCGTCGAGCTTTTTTGTCACCAGGCCCTGTTCGCCGTAGCTGCCGTCATCGGTCATCACATAGGTTTCGCTGCTGGACGAACGGACCTCGTCTTCGAAGACCACCATTTCTTTATTGCGCGAGCCTTCAATGAAGACTACGTGATTGCCGGCCTGCTTGAGCGCGTTGGCGGTGGGCAACGCCATGGCCGTGCCCACACTGCCGGCCAATATCACGACGGTTCCGTAGTTTTCGATCTCCGAGGGATGGCCCAGGGGGCCGACGATATCGAGAATGGAGTCGCCCGCTTTCAGGCAATTCAACAGCGAGGTGGTCTTGCCGACGGCCTGCACCACGATGGTGACTGTGCCTGCCTGCGGGTCGGACGACTTGATGGTGAGCGGAATGCGCTCGCCCTTTTCATAAAGGCGGAGAATGATGAATTGCCCCGGCTGATGCTTGCGCGCAATGCGTGGCGCCTCAATCACAAACTGCTTGATATTGAGGCCGACGTTGCGGGCTTCCATGATCTTGTACATAAAAGAAAGTCTCCGATTTGGCCAGGGTTATTAGCAATTCGCCACCGCAAATGACTGAAAACAGGAGGCTAGAACGAATTGCACACCAAGGCACAGGCGAACCCATCGCCTGTCTTTCAGGATTATTCAGCATACACGAGCAGGGATGTGATGTTAGTCACCTGGGTGCGGCGTGGAGAGAGGAGGATTTGGCCGATCCGGCCTCTGATTTAACCTCGCTTCAGTCTTCCATTTCCAATTCCTGCTCCACCTCAGCCTCCATGGCGGGAAGGATGGCGCGCATTCGCTCAAACTCGGGGTTGCCGAGCAGGGGTTTGAGGCGCGGATCGGCCAGCGTCTGGAAGAACCAGGGGCAGCGGGCCTCATTGACAGCGCGCAGTTCGTCCAGAGCGGCTTCCTGGTCTCCCAGGGCGAGATAGGCCGCGGGCGTGAACCCACGCACCACATAGCGTTCCCGACCCAGCCATTGCAGCCGCTCGAGGACGTCTCGGGCCTCATCCGCGCGGCCGGCGCAGGCCAACGCATAGGCATGCGCGGCGCTGGCAAGATCGAAATGGGGCGAGCGCTGCGCGAGCCCTCGAGCAAGCTCGGTCCCCTGTTCCGCTTCCCCGTTGAAGGCAAGAATCACCGACCCGTAGAAGCAGGTTGCTTCATGGCCGGGGAATAGAGCGATCGTCTTACGAATCTGGTCCAGGCTTGCGGAGGCTTGCCCATCCAGGTGAAGCGCCCATGCCAGGCGGTTCTGCAGCCAGGGCGAAAAGGGATCGATGCGCAGGGCCTCGTGCAGCAGCTCAATGGCCTCGGCAAAGCGATGGCGGCTGACAGCAAACATCGCGCGCGCGCGCGTGGTCCATAGATCGTGGGGCAGATGCACGCTAAAAGAGAAAGCCAGCAGGGCCGCGGGCAGGTTGCGGTCGTAGTGGAAGTTGACCCAACCCAGAGCGGGCAAAAGGGCTTCGGCCCGATGGGGAAGATCAGGAATCGATTCCGCCATGCGGTGAACGAGATCCGCAGAAGCAGCAGGAGACATAAAACCGAACAAGGCCTGGGCAACGCACAGGTGCGCCAGGTCGATTTTGGCGGGGATCAGCGTGGGATCAAGTTCGATGGCCCGCAAGAGGTGTTGCATGCCATCCTGCATCCTGTGGCGATGAAGCGTCTGCCACTCATGGCGCCCGCGCAGGAAAATTTCGTAGGCTTCTGCTTGCCGGGAGGCGGTTTCGTCTTCGATATTGCTGACGGCGGCGGCGGAGATATCGACCCCGGCGCCCTGCCCCGGAGATAACGCCATCTTGTCCGAGGCCCCGGTTCCCAGACGATAGGCCAGCCGCCGCATCAGTTCCTGCTCCAGCACGACTGCTTGGTTCCGCGGCGCGAGCAGATCTTCAACCCAGATTTGCGTGCCGTCCTCGACGCGAATCATCTCCGCCCGCAGGCGGTAAAGCGCGGAGAAAGCCTGTAGGGTTCCGGTCAGAACCAGATCGGCCTTCAGTTCCCGGCCGATCTGCTGGGCGGTGAGCCCGCGCTGCGCCAGATTGAAGACCGAATCCCTGGCCAGCACCGCAACGGCAAAGCCGCGCGCGCGGGAGAGACTGGCGGTGGTCTCTTCGGCCATAGCTGATCCGAGATGTTCCGGCACGGAGCGCCCGGTAGCGAAGGGCATGATAGCCAGCCGAACAAGCGTCCCGAGCGACGCCTCACCGTCACGTATGATTTCAGCCGTGAAGCGGTAGCCGCGCTTGTAAACAGTCTGGATGCACACATCCGGCTCAAGCCGCGCACGCAAGCTGGACAAGCATTTGGGAACGCTGTCGGCCGTCACATGCACATCGCCCCACAAAGCATTTTTCATTTGCGCGGACGAGACCACATGGCCGGCATGCGCCAGCAGCAGCCGCAACGCCGCTAACTCCTTGGGAGGCAGGTGAACCACCGTAACGCCGCGCCACAACGTGCCATCGGCCTCCAGCCGGAATCCGGCAAAGGAACAGGCAGGCATTCGACCCCGGCGTCCAAGAGCTATCTTTAATCCGATATCTCCACTCCGGCGGCCAGGACTTGCCGCCGGGGCGCCAGTGTCTCCACTCCGGCGGCGAAGGTTTGCCCCCGGGGCACCCGTGTCTCCACTCCGGCGATTAGGACTTATCTCTAAGGCAACAGTATCTCCACGTCTGCGGCCAGGACTTGTCCCCTCACTCCAACGAGTAGAATCCTCTCGTTGGGGATCCCGAGTCGCCGGGAACCACGGATCTCCACCCCGTCGACCAAGACCAGTCGCCGGGGACCCCGGAGCCGGCGTACTGCTCGAAACTGAGTGGGGTTTTTTCGTCACTGCTACCTCGCCTCCTCTTCTACAGGCGACACAGCTGCTGATCTTATGTCTAACCGAGCATGAAAAGGCAGAGCCAACAGTGGTCGCGGGAATCTACGAGGGAGGCCCAGAGGAGGAAATAAGAGAGCGTTAGTCCCAACGAGTTTCTGAGCTTCGATGAGCCCAGATTATTTCTTTGACATACAGACTATCCGCTTTCGAACGACGAGGGAAGGGTGTACCAGAGTTCCTTATAATTTTTTTATGCGCGAAGTAATTCAGTTCGGGTTACCAAGGAATCCTAAGTTATCACCATGCAAGAGAGTATTCGTGTTACTAATTCCGGTTCAGGATGCGCTTCTCAAGTGAAATTGACTCCGGAGGGGAGGAAAAGGGCAGAGTTCAGAAATACTTCAAGCATTTTTCAGAGGAAACAGGAGCAGTGACAGGCAAAATATGAGGAGGGGGTTAGCCATGTCCAAAACAGCTTCCTACGCGCAGTGGTCCCTTGAGCCCTATTGCATCGGGATGAAACTGCGCTCGCTGCGCACCCAGAAGAGGCTCACACTCTCGCGTCTGGCGGCCGAGACAGGCTTATCCACGGCGCTGCTTTCCAAGCTGGAAACGGACCGCATGGTTCCCACGCTACCCACGCTGGCCACCATCAGCCGGGTCTACGGAGTGGGGATGAGCTACTTTTTCTCCGAGCCGGCCAAGCACACGCTTTCCATCACGCGCAAGGCTCATCTTGCAGGCAATAGCCGCGGACTGGAGTCGGTGAAGACAACGCCGCTGAACGCAGTGACGGAGGGAACCCGTCTGGTGGCGCGGATGATCGAGTTTCCCGCTGGCGGAGTTTCCTCCGCCACGGATTCCTGCCGCGAGGGGAGCGCCCTGGTGTACGTGCTGGAAGGGAAGCTGCAGTTGGATGCAGGCGGGATACAGGAGGTGCTGGAGACAGGCGATTGCGCCTGCATGGAAAGCGAAATGACGCTGGCCTGGAGCGCGGCGGGCAAGCATCGCTGCCGGATACTGGCGGTGACGCCAGCCGAACCGCACGCGGAAGGCTAAACGGTCCGGCGGCGAGTAGATACCGGATTAAGGGGTTGGCGCGTCGCTGCCGCGCGGGATCAACTGGAATGAGTCGAGAAAGCGCGTGGCGCTGACGTATGGGGCACCAAGCGGAGAAGCGATCAGCGTCTGGTAAAGCGTGGCGCCCACCAGGTAGATGCGCGCGTAAAAGTGCATGGAGTCGTTCTCGGCCTCAAACTCCCTGCCGGGATAGACGCCAAACGTAATTTGCTTCCCTCTCAGCAGGTGGCCGTTGACGTTATCAATGGCTCCTTTTTGGGCGCCGTCCAGCACCTGGTCCGGGGTCCTGTCCGAGATTGCCGAGCCGTAATCGCAAACCCCGACGAACACCGCGGCCTGGCCATCCTGCGCCAGATAAGCGCGCAGCTCGAAGCTGCCCTTTTCGGTGGGAACATCTCTCTTCGAGAATTGAGGTTCACCCGGGAACGCGGCGCTGAATCCATCCGCCGGATAGCTGTAGGTCTGCCACTGCTGGGCCTGCGCGCCGAGCGCGGCGGCTATCGAGAACAGGACAACAGCGAGGACCATGCGTTTGGCGTGGGAATTCTGTATTCCGTGCATGTTGATCGACCTCCTTGATTTGAAATACCCGAATTGTGTGATTTTAACATTTCACTTTCGATTGATGCTTTTTTGCCAGCCGGCGATTCGCAGTTTGCCGTCCGCGGGGTCAGTCTGTAGGATGGTTGGGAAATCAAGGAGTGCCGCGCTATGCGACCCAACCTCAACCTGATGAAGGCAACCCTGACCGGCGCATTAGGCGGATTGCTCTTCGGCTTCGACACAGTGGTCATCTCCGGGGCCATCGATGCGCTGGTGCGGCTCTACACTCTGAGCCCGCAGGGCAAGGGCTGGACGGTGGCCATCGCGCTGATCGGCACGGTGGTGGGGGCGCTGGGCGCGGGCCAGGTAGGGCAGAAGATTGGCGGGCGCGAGACGTTGCGCATTACCGCCGTGCTGTATGTGGTTTCGGCCATCGGCAGCGGGCTGGCCTGGAACTGGCCGGTGCTGATGGTCTTTCGCTTTGTCGGCGGTCTGGGCATCGGCGCCTCCTCGGTGCTGGGACCGGTTTACATTGCCGAGCTGGCTCCGGCCCGGTGGCGCGGGCGGCTGGTGGGCGCGTTTCAGTTCAACGTGGTCTTCGGCATCCTGGTGGCGTACACCTCCAACTACTTCATTCGCACGCTGCACCTGGGCGCGACGGAGTGGCGCTGGCAGGTGGGCGTGGCCGCGCTGCCCGCCCTGGGCTTTTTGGCGCTGCTCTTCGGCATTCCGCGCTCGCCGCGCTGGGCGGCCTCCAAGGGACGCAACGACGAAGCGCTTGCCGTGCTCAAACTGATGGGCGAGCCGGAGCCCGAAGCCGAGCTGGCCGACATTCGCGCCGCGCTGGCCGAGGAGCACGCCACGGCCCACGAGCCGGTCTTCCGCTGGAAGTACCGCTATCCGCTCTTTCTGGCCATCAGCATCGGCGCATTCAACCAACTGGCGGGAATCAACTCGATCCTCTACTACCTGAACAGCATTTTCGCATCGGCGGGCTTCAGCCAGATATCCGGCGACCAGCAAGCCATCGCCATCGGCTTCACCAATCTGGTCTTCACGATTGTGGGCATGAGCGTGATCGACAAGCTGGGGCGCAAGACGCTGCTGCTGATCGGCGCGGCGGGGACGGCAAGCTGCCTGGCGGCGGTTTCGTGGCTGTTTGCGACCAACTCTCACCCCGGCGCTCTGGTGTGGGTGCTGATTACCTACATCGCGTTCTTCGCGCTCTCCCAGGGAGCGGTGATCTGGGTCTATATCGGCGAGGTCTTTCCCAACGCCGTCCGCTCCAAAGGGCAGGGCGTGGGCAACGCCAGCCATTGGTTCATGAACACCGCGATTCAGTTGGCGTTTCCCATGGTAGTGGCGCAGATCGGGCGCAGCGCTCCCTTCACCTTCTTCGCCGTGATGACGGTGATCCAGTTCCTGGTGGTGCTGTTCGTCTATCCGGAGACCAAGGGGCAGACGCTGGAGGCGTTACAGCGCAGGCTGGTGCGGGCGGGGTGAGACCTAATAATCGCCAAACTGTAATCAGACTGTCACAGTTCCACGGGCGTTGTTCGATATAATTTGAAGGAAATGCCGGTGCTTGCCGGAGCCCGGCAATCCATCCCCGGTGTGAGGTCAACCATGCAGCAGACAGCGGCGCCAGTCGCGGAGAAGGGCAGGGAAGCAGCAAAGGCCGCTTCTACGGCTGGCGGTGCGTCGAAGCCCGAGACCCTGAAGATTGAGGAAATATCACCCCTGGCTGCCGCCAGTTCCCCGGAGGCCGAGGCATTCCGGAAAGAGATCATCCGTGCCGGCCACAAGCTGTGGGAGCGGCAATATGTAGACGGCAATGGCGGCAACATCAGCGTCCGGCTGGGCTCGAGCTACGTGCTGTGCACGCCCACCATGCTGAGCAAAGGCGACCTGGAGCCGGCCGACATCTGCCTCTCCGATTTGGACGGCAACATCCTGGACGGAGCCCGCTCGCGAACCAGCGAACTGCTGCTGCATCTGGAGATTTACAAGGCTAACGAGCGGGCGCGCGCCGTGGTGCACTGCCATCCGCCTTATTCGACGGCCTTTGCCGTCACCGGTTCCACGCCGCCCAATGGGCTGATCACCGAGTATGAGTTATTTATCGGTCCGGCAGCGGTGGCGCCATACGAGACCCCCGGCACCAAGGCCTTTGCCGAGACAGTGCTGCCCTTTGTCAAGGATCACAACACCATCCTGCTCACCAACCACGGCATCGTCTGCTGGGCAGACACGGTAATGCACGCCGAATGGCTGGTGGAGATCTTTGAAACCTGCTGCAAGACCTACCTGCTGGCCCAACAGATCGGCATGCCGCTTAGTTTCATTCCTGAAAGCAAGATAAGGGAGATTCTGGCGCTGAAGCAGCGGTTGGGCTTTCCGGATGCGCGCCTTAATGATACGGCCATTCCGGCAGAAGGAATCAGCGCCAAACTGGAGCGCCTGGTGGAGCAGGTGTTAGCGCGTCTGGAAGAACGGTATTGATTTTCAGCGGATCGAAGTGTTATTTGCCAGCCATATCGGCCTCGGCAGCCTCAGGCAAAAAGTATCCCCAGCCGTGCCTGGCCGCCGCCTCAAGCAATTCCGGAGACGGGTTGACCAGGAAGGCGTTACGCGCAGCCTCAAGCATGGCCAGGTCGTGGATGGAGTTGCCGAAGACCGCATCGGGGCGCGTGAGCCCCACGCGCTTGAGCGCTTCGGCCTTGCCCTCGTCGGTGGGCACGTCCAGAAGTTCGCTGGAGATGAGGCCCTCGGTGACGCGCACCTCGGCGGCCAGAATGCGCTCTTCGGAAATGCCGAAGGTGCGCACGCCCTCGGCGATCACCCATTTGTTGGTGGAACTGACGGCCCAGATCTCGACGCCGGCTTTTTTGAGCGCGGCCAGTAGCGCGGCCATCTCGGCGAAGACGCGCGGCTGAACAAACTTGCGCACGTAGCGGGCGGCGGCGTCGCGCAGTTCCTGCTCGCGCAGGCCGGCGTAAATCTGCACCATCTCGCCGCACATATCCAGCTCGCACACGTTGCCGGCCAGGTAGTCGCGATAGCGGGTATCGACCCAGTCGCAGGTGGAGCGCGAAACCAGGCCCTTCTCCAGCGACCAGGCCATGAATCCAAAGCCGGCGTCGCCGCCCCACAACGTTCCATCGCAATCGAAGACCGCAACTTTGGGATGGCTCGCGAAAACCAGCCGCTCAAACTCTGGGGCGGTCCACCGGGGAATTTCAATCTGCGTTTGTGTCAAGCGTTCCTCTTGTCGTCTTAAAAAGTCGTCTTACTCTATTTTCTTTCAAATCGCTCGTTTTTGCACGTGAAGGTTGCAGGAAGCGCCTGATTGAGCAACAGGAGCAGGGGGTGCGGGCGGCGCAGGTGCTGGCTCGTAGAGAGACCGATCAAGAGCTTGCTGGCTGCGACTCATGAAAATGCCGCCAGATGGTTTCAGCGATTTTGCTTGACACGACGGCAGCCAACGACCCGGCGGTGGCCTGCTGCACCTCGCGCAGGCTGCCGAAGTGAGTGAGGAGGCGCTGACGGGTTTGCGGGCCGACGCCGGGAATGTTCAGCAGCTCGGAACCGCGGTCGCGCATGGCGCGACGCTGGCGATGGTAGCCGACGGCGAAGCGGTGGCTTTCGTCGCGGATGAGCTGGACCAAATGCAGCACCGGCGAATGGCGGTCAAGGACCACCGGCTCCTCCTCGTTGCCGTAGAGATAGATAACCTCTTCGCGTTTGGCAATCGAAGCCAGTGGCGGTGTGGCGAGGCCTGCGGCGGCGAAATTGAGCGACTCCAGCGCCTCGGCGGCGGCGTGAAGCTGGCCGAGACCGCCATCGACGAGCACCAGCGAGGGCAGGGGCTGCTTTTCATCGAGCAGGCGGCGATAGCGGCGCTGGACCACCTCGCGCATGGAGGCGAAGTCGTCTACGCCGGCGACGGTTTTGATCTTGAACTTGCGATAGGCCTGCTTGTTCATCTTGCCATCTTCCCAGACCACCAGCGAGGCCACCGTCTCCGCGCCTTGAATGTGGGAGATGTCGAAGCACTCGATGCGGCGGGGCAGGGCGGCGAGCATGAGCGTGTCGGCCAGCGCCTCCTGAATCGCCTTGCGTGAGGGTTCGAGGACGCGGAAGCGCTGAATGTACGATTGCTTGGCGTTCTGGCCGGCGAGATCGACGAGCGAGCGTTTTTCACCGCGCTGCGGGACGGCGATCTCGATGCGATGGCCTGCATGCTCGGCGAGCAGGGCGGCGAGAACTTCGCGGTCATCGAAGTCCGCCGGGACGAGGATGGAGCGCGGAACGTAACGCTGATCGATGTAGAGCTGCTTGAGCAGGGCGGAGAGTACTTCGTGCGGTTCTCGATGGGCGGGTTGTGTTTTGTGGTTTCCCACCCATTCCGCAGAAGGAAGCGGAATGGATGGGGCACGGAGCTCTTCAGGCTGGTCAGCATTTTCTTCAACGCCAGCAGCTTCGAGCAGCTCCGGCAGATCCTCCCAGAAGAACTCGCGGCGGTCGACGATCTTGCCGGAACGGACGTGGAAGAGGTTGACGGCCAGGTTGCCGTCCTCGAAGTGGTATCCGAAGACGTCGGTGTCGTCGCCCTGCTCGGCGGTGGCGGCGCGCTGCTTTTCCTGGAGCTGGTGGATGGTGGAGAGCTGATCGCGCAGCTTGGCGGCGGCCTCGAACTGCTGGCCTTCAGCGGCGGCTGTCATACGCGCGGTGAGCGCGCGCTCCAGTTCCGCATGGCGGCCCTCCAGCAGCAGGCGCGCGTCGCGGACGGCGCTCGCGTAAATCTCCGGCGTAGTCAGTTCCTCGACGCACGGGCCCAGGCAGCGATGAATGTAGTATTGCAGGCAGGCGCGAGGATGGTAGCGGGAGAGATCGACCTTGCAACTGGGAATGAGAAAGCTGCGATGAATCAGCTCGACGACGCGCCAGGCCAGACTGCTGGGAAAGTAGGGGCCAAAGTAGGCCGCGCCGTCCTTCAGCAGGCGGCGGGTGACGAAGACCTTGGGAAAGCGGTCGGTCATGGTGAGCTTGACGTAGGGATAGCTCTTATCGTCCTTGAGCAGGATGTTGAAGCGCGGCTTGCGCTCCTTGATAAGGTTGGTCTCCAGCGCCAGCGCCTCGGGCTCGTTGCCGACAAGGATGTATTCCAGATCGACGGCCTCGCGCATCAGCGAGCCGGTCTTGGCGTCGGCTTGCGCGGCTTCCAGAAGATAAGAACGAACCCGCGCGCGCAAGTTCTTGGCCTTGCCAACATAGATGATCGTGCCCTCGGCGTTTTTGTAGAGATAAACACCAGGCTGGGTGGGCAAGGCGCGAATTTTTTCGTAGAGGTCCATGGCAGTGGACAGTGGTCAGTGAACAGTGTTCAGCAAACAAGCGAGTCAGCGGTCGAGAGGCTCCGTCTACAGGCTAGCAGCTAAAAGCTAGTGGCTGAAAGCTGTTTCACAACTTATCCAAATGCCGGAATCCGCCGGTGGCAACGAGCATGGTGGAAAAAAGCAAAAAGTTGTAGCAGGCGTGAACCAGAGTGCTGGCAGCCAATGAGCGAGTTACCAGGCGTACCGCGCACAAAATCAAGCTGACGGTGATCACCTGAAGAAACGGACCGAGCGAATGGCCTTGCTGTTCAGCGTGCAGCAGGGCGAAGGGGATGGTGGTGAAGACGGAGGCAAAAACCATGGCGGGGATGGACCACTGGGGATGACCGTCGGCGTCGAGATGGTTTTCGTTCTGGGCGTGAATTCTTCTTTGCACCCAGACGACAATCAGGCTGATGATCAAAAGCAAAAGGAAACTCACCATGAAAGGATGAAGAAGAAAATATCCTTGCAAACGATGCCGGCCGTATGCTTCCTCGTAAAAAACGGCGAGAACGATGCCTGTGAAGGCAGAGGCAACGATTGCAGCGGCGCGTGACCTGTGAGGTTTGCTCGATACTTGTTCGGCAACCCAGTCGCAGGCCGTGGCGAGGGCGGGCAACAGGAAGCCGCGGAAGACGATCTCCTCAAAGAAGGGCGCAACGGCGACGCCGAAGCCGAACATCAGCCACGCGGCGCCCGGAGAACGAAAAAACTCTACGATGGGAGCGTGCTCCGGCCCGGGCAGCAGATTATCGTCGATGACGGCCAGCGCAATGCAGCCCAAGGCAATGGCGGGCAACCGCCAACCCAGTTGGAGAGCCGTCGCGCCGCGCCAGTAGATGCCGGAAAAGAAGCTTTTGTTCCAAAGCAGCGGAAAGATAGGGATACTGAGGGCCAGCGTGACGAGATAGAGGATCGCCTCGCTGCCCAGAAGGTAGTGAACATTGTTCTCGATCTGTTCTTGCGTTGAGACGCCATCCAGATGGAAGTGAAGAGCAACCATCATCGCCGCCGTCATGCACAAGGCCCCAACGAACAGAAACGCCGCCAGCAGGGCGAGATGCCCGAGATGCGGAATGCGCGCGGGCGGAACGAATTGCGGTTGCGAGAAGGACTGAAACAGCGTTGCGGAGTTATCGTTGGATGCTGCGGAATCCCAGGTCCCAAACGCGGGACCTGGGGCTCCCACATCGTCTTGCGCGATAGAAATATTCTGCTCCGGTTTCTGCGGCATGGATTCAAAGTCGCTCATGGCAGCTCCGTCTTCTTACTGCGGGTTGCGTATATTTCCTGGGTGGTGTTCCTGACCGTTGTGCGCTTGCGCGTGGCGGGCTCGCTGGTGATTGTCTGTTGGGGTGCCGGTGCAGGTTTGAGGTCTGCCACCCTGTCCGATAGAGGCTGCGAAACGGATGGGGCGTCCGTTGTGCAGGCTGGATCAACAACAGCGGAATCATCGTCGGGTTCGGATGGTGCAAGACGGCCGCTGCTGGAGGTGTAGTAGCGCTTGAGAAACTGGCCGGTAAAGGAGCCGGGAGTGGAGGCAATTTTCACGGGGCGACCCTGGCCGACGATGCGGCCGCCGTCTTCGCCGCCCTCAGGGCCGAGGTCAAGAATCCAGTCGGCGTTGCGAATCACATCCAGGTTGTGCTCGATGATGATGACCGAGTTGCCCAGGTCGGTGAGCCGGTGGAGGACTTCGAGGAGCTTGCGCACGTCGTCGAAGTGCAGGCCGGTGGTGGGCTCGTCCAATAAATAAAGTGTCCGGCCGGTTTGGCGCTTCGATAGTTCGCGGGCCAGCTTCATGCGCTGCGCTTCGCCGCCGGAGAGCGTGGTGGCGCTCTGGCCCAGATGAACGTAGCCCAGGCCCACGTCCACCAGGGTATGCAGCTTCTGGCGCACCTGCGGAACGTCAGCCAGCACGGTGAGCGCGTCTTCGATGGTCAGCTCGAGAATGTCGGCAATGGAGTGGCCGTGGAATTTTACGGCCAGCGTCTCCTGGTTGTAGCGGCGGCCGTTGCACACCTCACAGAGCACGTAGACGTCGGGCATGAAATTCATTTCGATGCGACGCTGCCCGTCGCCTTGGCAGGCCTCGCAGCGGCCTCCGCCCACGTTGAAGCTGAAACGGCCGGGCTTGTAGCCGCGTTCGCGGGCCTCGGGCAGCATGGCGAAGAGGTCGCGGATAGGCGAAAAAACCTGGGTATACGTTGCCGGGTTGGAGCGTGGCGTGCGACCGATGGGCGACTGGTCGATACGGATTACCTTGTCGATCTGCTCGGCGCCGGTGATGGTGTCGTGCGCGCCGGGTTCCTCGCGTGAGCCATAGATGCTCTTGGCCAGCGAGCGGTACAAAATATCGTTGACCAGAGTGCTTTTGCCCGAGCCGCTGACGCCGGTGACCAGGGTCATCACGCCCAGCGGAATGCGAATGGTGACATCCTGCAAATTGTGCTCGCGCGCGCCGGTGACGGTGAGCCACTTGCCGGAGAGGGGCCGCGGACGGACGCGTTGCAACATTCCGGAGGTGTTGGAGAGATAGCGACCGGTGAGCGACTCTGGGCAGGCCATGATTTCCGCCGGCGTGCCCTGAGCAACGACCTGGCCGCCGAGACGGCCGGCGCCGGGGCCGAGGTCGAGAACGTAATCGGCGTGGCGGATGGTCTCCTCGTCGTGCTCCACGACCAGCACGGTATTGCCCAGGTCGCGCAGCTTTTCCAGAGCCTGAATCAGGCGGTTGTTGTCGCGCTGATGAAGGCCGATGGAAGGCTCGTCGAGTACGTAGAGCACGCCGCGCAGCCGAGAGCCGATTTGCGTAGCCAGCCGGATGCGCTGCCCTTCGCCGCCGCTGAGCGTGGCAGCGTTTCGGTCCAACGAGAGATAGGTGAGGCCAACGGCGCAGAGGAATTCCAGCCGCTCGGCGATCTCCTGACGGATGCGCTCGGCAATGAGCGACTGGCGTTCCGTAAAGCTCAGGTTGATGGCCGCCGAGAGAGCGCGGTTGAGCGGCAGAGCAGTGAAGTCAGCGATGGAAAGGCCGCCGATCTTGACTGCCAGCGACTCCGGGCGCAGACGCTTGCCGCGGCAGACCGCGCAGGGCGTGGCGGACATAAAGCTCATCATCGACTCGCGATAGGAATCGCTGCGCGATTCTTCGATGCTGTCGCGAAGGAAGCTCAGAATGCCGTGAAAGCCGGTGCGCGGGGCTTCGCCTTTGGGCGGGCCGTAGACCAGCAGGTGTTGCTGGCGAGGGGGCAGCTCCTCGAACGGTGTCTTCAGGTCGATCTTGTAGCGCTCGGCGGCCAGAGTGATGAGCTTGAGAAGATATTGTGAGGACGAGCCGGGGCCGAGGCCGCCATCCAGCAGCGGCTTCGACCAGTCGGTGATGACCTTGGCGGGGTCCAGATCATAGAGTGAGCCAAGGCCGTGGCACTCCGGGCAGGCGCCGAAGGCGGAGTTGAAGCTGAAGCTGCGCGGCTCCAGCCTGGGAACGTCGAGGCCACAGTCAGGGCAGGCCATGGATGAGGAAAACAACTGTTCCTGAGGCTTGGAAGGATTCTGGCCGCCTGCAACGGCGACCAGCACCAGACCGTTGGCCAATTGCAGAGCCTTGGCGACGGCCGCATCAAGGCGCTTTTCCATCGAGGGCTTGCCAGGGGGAAGCGAGGGCGCGTCGGCAGGCGGGCTCTTGAGCAGGATGCGATCCACAATCGCTTCGATAGTGTGGTTCCTGCGGCGGTCGAGCAGCACCGGCTCGGAGAGGTCCATCATCTCGCCGTCAACGCGGGCGCGAAAGCCCTGCCGGTCAATCTGGTCGAGCAGTTCCTTGAACTCGCCCTTGCGTCCGCGGACGATGGGCGCCATCACGGTAACGCGCTCGCCGCGGCCCTGCTCCAGAATGCGCTGGACAATTTGATCCGCCGTCTGGTGGGCGATGGGTTTTCCGCAGTTGGGGCAGTGTGGCGTGCCTATCGAGGCGTAGAGCAGGCGCAGGTAGTCGTAGATTTCTGTGATGGTGCCCACCGTGGAGCGCGGGCTGCGGCTGGTGGTCTTCTGCTCGATGGAGATGGCCGGCGAGAGTCCCTCGATGGAGTCCACGTCGGGCCGCTCAATCTGGTCAAGGAACTGGCGCGCGTAGGCGGAGAGCGTCTCCACGTAGCGGCGCTGGCCCTCGGCATAGATGGTGTCGAAGGCAAGCGAGCTCTTGCCCGAGCCGCTGAGGCCGGTGACCACCGTGAAGGTGTTGCGCGGGATACGCACATGAATGTCGCGCAGATTGTGCTGACGCGCCCCGCGCACCGAGATGTGAGTGATGGGCATGGGTGAAATTTGGTGCCTTCGTACCAAGAGTGTTTGATAGTGAAAGAGTGAAGAAGTAAATGAGTGAAGCGAGAATAGCTCAGTTTTCACTAATTCACTAATTCACTCCTTCACTCATATTGTTTCGCAATTCAATTTTCTCCGTACTAAAGCTTTTTGTGGCTGCCGTCGCAGATGACCGGCTGGGCGCTGTGCTTGCAACCACAGAAGTGGGCAGTCTTGGATTCAGTGGCGTCGAATTTTATGGGTCCCAATCCGGTGCCCTTGTGGCTGCCGTCGCAAAAGGGCTGGCCGGCGCTCAGGCCGCAGGCGCACCAGTAGTAGCTCTTGCCGGCTTCGACCTGGACAGCATAGGGACTCTTTTGGGCAATCTTTGGTTCGGGCATAGGGGAATTCTCCTTGAAAGTTGGTAGAGATATTATCGCCGAAATCGGAGACTAGTTTTGTGGATTGCTGGGCGGTTGTGCCGGCTGCGGCTGCCCCGGCTGCGATTGCCCCGGCTGCGGACGCTGCTGCAGCATCAGTTGTTGCATCTGCTGCGGAGTGCGCGGCTGCCTGCCGGGTGGGAAGACGGGCTGAGTGTGTGGCTGCTGTGGCTGCTCATCCGTGTCGGAGTCTTCGTCGCTGACCGGGGCGGGATTGACGGTTGGCGTTGCAGTCCCTGTCCCAGCATGGCGCAGACTGAGCATGATCTCGCGCGGGGTTCCCTGGCCCTGGTCCCCGATGAGGAGGATGTTGTAACCGGAGCCTTGCAAAAGCTGGCTGAGCACATCGCGCGCCGGGCCGGGTCCGAAGATGCCAAAGACCCGCTGGTCAGAGTTGAATCCTTCCACTGTTGCGCCGGTGGCGGTGGACACATCTGCCAGAATTTGCGCCAGGCTGGAGTTGGCGGCGTCGATACGCAGGCCCTGGCTGTCCCACGTGACCGTGGCTGGAACGGGCTTTTCGTTGGCCGGCCACTTTGGAGCTTCGGGCACGGGAGGCGTTGTGGGAGCCGCCGCCTGGGAGACAGGAGTTTGTGCCTGGGCCGCAACCGGATGCTTGTGCGGATGAGCCGGCTTGTGCGCCGGGGCAGCAGTAGCCGGAGCCTGCGCACGCAGTATCTGTGCACCGCCCAGAGTTGCGACGAGAATCGCCAGAAGCGCAAACACACGCACGCGAAGAAGCCCGAGCGAAAGACGCGAATTGAGCGAGAGGTCAGTGCGCATGAAAACCGGTCCCGTGCGGCATTCCGTTGCCGCACTACAATAGACTAACAGTGGCCCGTGGACGCTCACACAAGAGATTTCGCGAGCCGGAGAGGGTTCAACCAATGCGCCTCTGCTGGAAGGTTTTTACCGCGCCTGCGATTCTGTTGGCAGCTATGGCCGCGCCGGCGCCGGTCAGCGCCACAAGTTGCACCACGCAGGCCGCGTTGTTGCCGCAGGACCGCGAAGAGTTGGCGGCAACCGGGGGACGGCTGGCCGTAGCAGTGGCCGAGCAGGACTTTGTCACGCTGAAGGCCGCCCTGCTGCCCGCGGTGGTCCAGGACTGGGAGGGAATGCGCGAGGTGATCGAGTCCTCGGCGTCGCTAATGAAGGGCGGGCAGATTCAGTTGCGCAGCCTGTACCTGCTGGACGCCAGCAGCCTGGCCGCGCCCGCTGACACGCAGTTTTTCTGCACCAGCGCCAGCGGCGCGCTGACCGTAACCCTGACCATGCGGGCACTGCCGCCGGGCCGATACGCCGTGGTGCTGGCCGATGCGGCCGGAGCGCCCTATGCCGGCCAGTTGGGCTTCATCCTGGTCTGGAACGGTCCTGCATCGGGCTGGAAGCTGGGCGGCCTGACCGTCCGGCCCGGAGCTATGGACGGGCAGGACGGCGTGTGGTGGTGGACGCACGCCCGCGATCTGGCCCGATCAGATCAGCCGTGGGCCGCCTGGTACGCCTACGAGACAGCACGTATGCTGCTGCAGCCGGTGGATATTCTCTCGTCGCCCAACCTGGAAAAACTCGGAAGCGAGCAGACGGCGATCAAAAATTCTCCGCTAAACGCATTCCCGTTGACGATTCAGGATGGCCCGCGTACATGGAAGATCGACGCGGTGCGGCTGGACCCGACGCTGCTGCACGCCGACCTGGGCGTGGTCTATGAATCACTGGGAATCACTGACCCGGCGGCGCAGCGGACAGAAGCGATTGCCGTGCTGAGTGCGTTTCTCAAGTCGCAACCGGGATTGCGGGAGAACTTTCACGGAATGTGGGCCTATGCGGTGAAGGACGGCAAGCGGACGCAGGTGCTCGAATTGCCCATGGCGCAGATACCGTAAAGGCAGGGAACAGGGAATAGGGAATAGGGAATAGGGAACTGACTGGGTGCTCCATCGTTTCCGCGTTTTGTGCGAAAAGGATGGGAAATCTTGACGCTCAACTGGACTCTTTCATCAGGAGCGATCCAGGGATAAGGAAGGAAGAAAGCCAATGCCAGTCATCATCGATCTACGTTCGGATACAGTGACTCGGCCTACGACTCAGATGCGCGCGGCGATGGCCGCGGCCGAGGTGGGCGACGACGTCTATGGCGAGGACCCCACGGTCAACCTGCTGGAGCGGCGCGCGGCGGAGAGGTTTGGCCGCGAGGCAGCCTTGTTTGTGCCCACCGGCACCATGGGCAACCAGATCGCCATCCGCCTGCACACCCAGCCGGGCCAGGAGGTGATTGCCGAGTCGCGGGCGCACATTCTGGATTGGGAGATGGCCACGACGGCGGTCTTTTCCGGTTGCCTGGTGCGCGCCATCGCCGCCGAGCGCGGCATTCTGACTTGGAAACACATTGAGCCGGCGATCTACGCGCGTGGCGCCTTTCGCGCAGCCACGGGTTTGATTGAAATTGAAAACACTGCCAACCTTGCTGGCGGAAGCTGCACGCCCCTTGGCGTTTTGGAGGAGATTTGGGCTGGGGCGAAGGAGCGCAAGCTTCCGGTGCATTTAGATGGGGCGCGCATCTTCAATGCGGCAACGGCGCTGGGCGTCGATGTGAAAGTACTGACCAGCGGCTTCGACACGGTGATGTTCTGTTTGTCGAAGGGACTGGGCGCGCCGGTGGGCTCGATGCTGGTTGGTTCGGCGGAGTTGATGGCGCGAGCGCGAATTTTCAGAAAAGCATTAGGCGGCGGAATGCGCCAGGCGGGCGTGCTGGCGGCGGCGGGGCTGATTGCGCTGGAGCAGGGTCCGGCACGGCTGCACGAGGACCACGCCAACGCGCGCCTGCTGGCTGAGGCGCTGGCAAAGATCGAGAGCGTGGTGATCGACCTGGATGCGGTGGAGACTAACATCGTTGTCTTCCGGCTGAAGGGAGTGAGCGCGCCCGATGTGGTGGCGCGGTTGAAGGCGCGCGGCATCTGGATGAGCGCCTTCGGGCCGGACGCGATTCGGCTGGTCACGCATCTCGACGTGGACCGCGCGGCCTGCGTAACGGCGGCCAAGGCGCTGGCCGAGGAGATTACGGCTGCCGCCAAAGCGGCGTAAGCGCCTTCCCTAATCCCTATTCGCTACTCCCTGCGACAGTACGTGCGGTTCTTCCGATACGCGCAGGCGCACCAGGCTCTCAATGGCATACGGCGTGCGTTGCCGGCCGGCGTAGAAGAGGCGCACCTGCAACTCGCCCAATAGGCCGATGGCCAGCAACTGGATGCCGGCTACAATCAGCACTGAACCAATAACAAACATCGGTCCATGGGTGCGCATCACGTTCATCTGAGGGTTGAAAATTTTCATTCCCAGCAGGAGTGTCGCCATGCAACTGCCCGCCAGGATGCCCAGCGCGCCGAAGCCGCCAAAGAAACGCAGCGGCCTGTTCATGTGCCTGAGCAGAAAGCGAATGGTCAACAGGTCAAAGAAGACGCCAAAGGTGCGTCCAATGCCATAGTGGCTCTTGCCGCGCTCGCGAGGCACATTGCTGATGGGAATTTCGCAGATGGATGCGCCATACCAACTGGCCAGCGCAGGAATAAAGCGGTGCATCTCGCCGTAGAGTGGAATGTTCTGGATGACCTCGCGGCGATACGCCTTGAAGGTGGTGCCAAAGTCGTGGATGCCTACGCCAGATAGTTTGGCCATTAGCCAGTTGGCGCAGCGCGATGGAATGCGGCGCATGACAAAATTGTCAACTCGCTCCTTGCGCCAACCACTGACTACGTCATAGCCCTCTTCCAGTTTTTCCAGGAACAGGGGAATCTCGCCGGGATCGTGCTGTAAGTCGCCATCCATGGCCAGGATGAATTCGCCGGTGGCGTGATCGAAGCCCGCGGCCAGCGCCGAGGTCTGACCGAAGTTGCGGCGCAGCTTGATGACCAGCACGCGACTATCAACGGCGGCAATCTCGCCCATCAGCTTGCAAGTGCGGTCGTTGGAGCCGTCGTCCACCATCACCAACTCAAAACTGTTGCCCACCTGCTCCATCACCTGCTTCAGGCGCGCGTACAAAACGGTCACGTTCTCCTCTTCGTTGTGAAAAGGAATGACTATGGAGTATTTGGGCATATCGTTAGTGTAGACTCCGCTACGATGAAATGGGATTACATCTCTACTCCGAAGGTCGCATTTCCCGCACAAACAGTCCACGGAAACGCCCGTTCCGGATGGAAAGCTACCGTTCCAACTCCTCGAGCATTGCCTGCATCTCATTGACAGCATGGAGGTTGCCGCTGCGCTCCGCACAATCGATGCCGGCCTTCAGCCGGGCAATAGCTTCTTGCGTGCGGCCCGCCGCGGAAAGGGTCTGCGCGGCCATGAAGTAGCCCGCAGTATAGCCCGGATCGTTAGCCAGCAGCGTGTCAAACTCGGCAAGCGCCGCGGCAATCTCGCCCCGGCCGGCCAATTCCATCGCCAGTCCATAGCGGGCAAAACTGTTCTTGGGGTCCAGCTCCAGAATCTCTTTCAGCCCTGCAATCTTGTCCATTTTGCTCGAAGATGCGGCCATTCAGCGCCACGTGGATTTGCGTATTTGTCGGCGATTGCCGAAACTGAAATCAAGCGCCCTTTCAGGCCGGCTGCCGCCAGCTTCATTCTATCCGGCAGCAGGCAATTCAGAGCAGCACCCCAGGAATGGAGTAGATCCACCATGAGTCAGACGAATTCCATCGCAACTGATTCCGCGGCCCGCACCGTGGCCAGCACGCAGTCGGAGATGACCGAGATCATTCTGCCCAACGACACTAACCCCCTGGGAAATCTGTTGGGCGGACGGCTGATGCACTTCATCGACCTGACCGGCGGCATGGCCGCCTTCCGGCACGCGCACACCTACATCGTGACCGCGGCCATGGACCACATCGACTTTATTCAGCCGGTTCCTGTCGGTAGCCTGGTCACGCTCAAGTCCAGTGTCAACCGCGCCTTCGCTACCTCCATGGAGGTGGGCGTCAAGGTATGGGCGGAAAACCCCTTGTCCGGCGTGCAGGTTCACGTAGCCAGCGCTTATCTGGTCTTCGTGGCCATCGACAAGGAGGGCCGCAGGGTGAAGGTTCCTGAACTGTTGCCAGAGACGCCCGACGAACATCGCCGCTATGCCGATGCGCTGCTGCGCCGCGAGCATCGCGAGGCCGAAGCCGCGCGCCGTAAACAGGAGAAGCTGGCCCACGCCGCTCAGAAAGGCGCGAAAGGCTGAGAACCGCAACGAATCCCGCATATCAGGGAAACAATGGGAAGGAATTATATGCTTGAAATAAGACTCCACTTCAGAGACAAACTCGTTTTTTTCTGTCTTGTTGTAGTCGGCGTGCAATTCTCTGCTGCCGCATCGAAAGAGCCAACTACATGGTGGCCCGACCCCTCGACCGGCCTGATGTGGGCCGGACAGACATCGGCCAAAATGAGTTGGCAGGAATCGAAGGACTATTGCGCCTCTCTTCAACTTGGCGGCTATTCGGGCTGGAGACTCCCGACGCTCGATGAACTGGAAGCGATCGTCTATTTAAAGCCAATTTATACGCCAGTTTATACGCTTGGTGAAGGTAACACATTGTATATAACAGAATTCAAAGGTGGAGAATCATTCTCCTCTATTGGTGTGTGGACGTCTACGTTGGATGGCTACAAGGGGGCTTGGACAGTAGGTCATCATGAACAATCGGAAGTGGCTTATGGTCGCGTGTTGTTGTCGGGACGTGTGCTGGGACGATTGGTGACCAGCGCACTCTGCACGCGCCCTATGGAACCTGACCTTTGGCAGCTCGCCAAGAACGCTCAAGTCAATGTTCCTGTCCCGGACGTTCTGACGTTGAAAGCGTATATTCAACTAAACAAAGCGCGGAAGGCTTATTGCGCCGGCCAGTATCAGGAGAGCATTGCCCAGGCAAAGGACGCAATTTTGATCAAGCCTGACCTCGCACCCGCATATTGGGCGATCGGCAATTCCTACATTGCCATGAGCGAATGGGATTTGGCTGTTGCCAATTATGAAGCTGCACTCGAGATCGACATGCACTTTGGCGACGACAAAAAAGAACTGAAATGGGCAAGGAAAGCACAGAAAACAGCAAGGAGTGGGAAAACTCCAGCGGGATGGATCCCTCGGTGGGAGTAGTCCAGATCAAAGCGGAGGAAAGATCAAAGCACAAAGCCCGGAGCGGAGTTGATAATCTGATAACAACTGCACTTTTCAACTGGTTGTGAACATCCAATATATTGAAGGAGAAATCAAAATAATATGGCGCATTCGCCTGTTATGCCTTCGCCCGTCGCTTTGCCGGGCATATCGAAGATCATCGCTATTGGTTCCGGGAAGGGCGGCGTGGGCAAAACCACTGTCGCCGTCAACCTGGCCGTGGCGCTCAACAAGCTCGGCCAGCGCGTGGGCCTGATGGACGCCGACGTCTACGGCCCCAATGTGCCGCTAATGATGGGCTCAAGCCAGCAGCCGGCCGTGGGCGAGGGCAATCGCATCCTCCCCAACGTGACCCACGGCATCAAGACCATCTCCATCGGTTACATCTCCCCCGGAGACAAGCCGATGGTGATGCGCGGACCGATGTTGCATCAGATCATTCGCCAGTTTTTGCAACAGGTGGAATGGGGCGAACTGGACTATTTGATCGTCGATTTGCCTCCGGGCACCGGCGATGTGGTCATTTCGTTGGTCCAGACAGTGCCTATGACCGGCGCCGTGGTTGTCTCCACGCCCAGCGACGTGGCACTGCAGGACGCGCGCAAGGCTCTGGAGATGTTTGCCCAGGTCAACGTCGAGGTGCTGGGCATCGTGGAGAACATGAGCCACTTTACCTGTCCGCATTGCCATCAGGAAATTGACATTTTCTCCCGAGGCGGCGCCGAGCGTACCGCGCAACAGTTCAATGTTCCTTTCCTGGGATCGATTGAACTGATTCCCGCCATTCGCGAGGGCGGCGACCGCGGCCTGCCTGTTACTCTGGCCGGACCGAAAAGTCCGCAGGCTGCCGAGTTCTACGCCATCGCTGAAAAACTGATGGCGCAAGCCGAAGAAGCTGCAGTCGCTGCCACCGATGTGATTGAAATCAGCTAAGCAGCCTGCGGTGGGGCCAATTTCCTTCGGCTCGGTCACATAAGAAAAAAGCGGGGCTCGCGCCCCGCTGTTTTCTTGGTTGGAGTCGCAGTTTACCGCCAGTGTCCTTCCTGCATCTCGTAATGGTCACCATGGCGGACCCACCTGTGAGCAACCCAACGCTGGTGTTCACGAGGCGGACGCTCCCAGCGGCCGGGGGTCCAGACGTAATGGTCGCCCTCCCAGCGGTGATAGCCGTTGATCCATACGTAACCCCGTTCCGGTGGCCGGCCGCGGTCTTCATGCATAGGCGGCGGTGGGCCAATGCGGACCACAACCTGCGCAAACGAGGCCGCAGGGAACAGTGTGAAAGCAAGCAATAATGCCAGTGCAATCTTCTTCATCATGAATCACATCCTCCAGTGATGGTGCGTTTCCGGGACTTCCGGAGAGTTCGCGTGCGTTCCGGTTTGTTGATGATTTCAACGTTGTTCGGCGAATATAGTTGCGGTCCATTGCAAACCGCACCCGCACTACTTCTACTCTTCCTGGTTTCCGCATGGATGTATCGAATTGCTCATGCAGTTACGCGCTATTGATTTGGCTGAAATACTAGTACTAATTTTGTCAGCCAATTGTTGATAACCCTCTGCTAGAATTGCCACGTGAAATTCTGCTTCTTTGCGTATCGCTTGGAGGCTCTATGGCGGCAGATTTAGCAGATAATTCAACGGAGAATGTGGAAGTCGAGCAGCAGTGCGTAGCCCGCGAGATAGCGTTGCGCGCGAATGCCGATCCCGACCTGACGCGGAAGCAGGTCGAGTTCCTCGATCGCCAGGGCATCTTGCAAGAGCAGCAGCAGGAGTTGCAACGGGCCGAACTGCACAATCTGCGCCACGTTGGCCGCAGCCTGAAGCTGCAACTTCAGCACGAACGCATGCGGCTACTGCTTGAGTTTGCGCTCGCCTCCCTGGCATTGTTCGTAGCCGGAATACTGGTATTTCTCGTGTATTCCGCTTGGAACTCTCGCAGCGTAGAAGTTAACCTCTTCGATGTGCCCCCTGCTCTGGTAACCCAGGGTCAAAGCGGCAAAGTTGTTGCCAGTGCGCTGCTCGATCGCTTGCAGGCGCTGCAGGCCGCCACCCGAGGCTTTGAAGGTAAGCGCCCCGTGCATGATGCCTGGAGCGGCGACATCAAGGTAGAGATTCCAGAGGCCCACATCTCCATCGGCGAGTTGCAACGCTACCTGCACGGATTGCTGGGCAAGGATGTGCAGATCACCGGCGAACTGGTGCAGACGCCGCAGGGCATCGAACTGACGGTGCGCGGCAGCGGCTTCCCGGCAAAAAGCTTTGCCGGAAGAGCGGATGCCCTGCCGGAACTGCTTGGCCAGGCTGCCGAGTATATCTACGGCCAGTCGGAGACCTACCGGTTCGGCAATTATCTTGAAAGCCACAACCGCTCTCAGGAGGCCGTTGCTCTGGTAAAGGCTGCGTACAGTTCGGCTTTGCAAGAGGAGAAGCCGCTGCTATTGAACCTTTGGGGCAATGCGCTGAGCGATCTGGGGCAATACCAGGCTGCTCTCGACAAGTACCGCCAGGCGATTGCACTCAAGCCGGACTTCTGGGTTGGCTATAACAACATCATGGATGCTCAAGGCGACCTGCAGGAAGAAGAGGCACTCATGCAGACCGGGCTGCAGATGGAGCGCATCGCGCGCCGCGGTCACTGGTTCGCAAAGAATGTTCGCGAGATCTATTTCCAGAATCTCGATCGGGAACGCTGGGATTTGCCCACCCTTCATAAGGAACTGGCGGAGGATATGGCCAAGGCCGGAGGACATGGAGGTGCTGTCGAAGAAGAAGCACCGATTGACGCTCAATTTGTGGCGCAAATGCACGATCCGCGTACGGCGGAACTGGAGCTGCAGACCTCGCCGGGAGCCGTCAGCGACCCTTACGTTATTGCGCAGACCCACTTTGTGCAGGGACTGATGGCGTTGGACCACGGCGACTATGCCAAGGCATTGCCGGAGTTGCAGGCGACGGACGCAGCTGTTGCACAATCGACGGAGATAGCTTCATATCTGATAGGCCCCTCTTGCTGGCTGGCATTGGCCGAGGCCTGGAATCCAGTGCCGGCGGAAAAGGTTGATGCCGACATTGCCCGCGGCGGGCATCTGGTGGATTGTTACCGGTTTAAAGCCGATATCACCGATCATCGCGGTGACTGGACGCTGGCACAACAGCAATATGCCGCGGCGGTAACGCTAGCACCCTCGATTCCCAGCAGCTATGAAAGTTGGGGCGAGGCGCTGGCGCGGCATGGCGACTACGCCGGGGCCGTGGCCAAGTTTAAAGAGGCGAATGCACGCGGTCCGCACTGGGCCGATCCGCTCAAGAATTGGGGCGATGCGCTGGCCGCACAGAAATATGACGCGGAAGCAGTGAAGGAGTACGAACAGGCCGTGAAGTACGCGCCCAACTGGGGCCAACTCCATCTGCACTGGGCGCAGGCGCTGGAGAGGCTCGGGAAAAAGGAAGAGGCCAGAACGCAGTATCGCGCGGCGCTCGACGCCGACCTGACCGTCGCTGACCGGGCCGTTGCAACGGCTGCTGTGGCAAAGCTCGATTTCCATTGATGAAAAGGCTTTATCCAGACGCGCCAAACCATGCGGTGTAAGAATCGCAAATGGCGAACCGACAGTTTATCAGGAAGAAGATCATGAGCAGGATTGCGATTGCCTCTGAAGACCGGGTCTTTGTATTGACTGGGGCGGGCATCAGCGCGGAGAGCGGGTTGCCCACCTTTCGCGCCGCGGACGGATTGTGGGCGGGGAATCGGGTTGAGGATGTTTGCACGCCGGAGGCCTGGGAGCGCAATCCATGGAAGGTGTGGGAGTTCTACTCCGGAAGGCGGAAGGCGGGCGCCGAGGCCAAGCCGAATCCGGCACACGTTGCGCTTGCGAAGCTGGAGCAGCAGCTCGGCGACCGCTTCTTTCTCTGCACACAAAATGTGGACGACCTGCACGAGCGGGCCGGCTCCCGGCGGCTGCTGCACATGCACGGCGAGCTGGCCAAAGCGCGCTGCGAGAACGATTGCGGCCGGCCGCCGGTCGAGGATCACGCGCTTTATCGCAGCCTGGACGAGGTGGGCCGCTGCGTGTGCGGCGGAAGGCTGCGCCCGCACATCGTCTTCTTCGGCGAGATTCCGCTGGAGATGGACCGCATTCAGCAGGAGATCGCTAACGCAACGCTGATGGTGGTCGTCGGCACGTCGGGGTCGGTCTATCCCGCGGCCAGCTTCGTTCATTGGGCGCGGCAGCATGGCGCGCGCACCGTCTACGTGGGGCCGGAGCCGCCGCTGAACGCCTCGGCCTTTACTTACGTCGTCGAGGGGAAGGCGGGAGAGGCTTTGCCCGGCCTTTTTCAGGTGGAGTGAGCTTGGGCGCTGAAATCTTTGGCGCTGCAACCTTTGGCGCTGCAACCGGCTCGACGTCCGTATTGCTTTCGCGCGTTTTGATGTACTCCACTCGCCGGAAGCGCATCGCTGTCCAATCCTCGTCGATGGAGATGGCGCGCACGCAGTCAAAACCCGCGGCTTGCATGGCATCCCATCCGGTGTCGCGGTTGAAGTCGCACTCGAATCTCTTCGATATGCCCTTGGGATAGGCAAACCACACGATCGCATCGCCAGGGGCGCGCGCGACCACAGCCTTGGCCAGCGCGTCTACCTCACTCTTGCGCGTGACAAACGCCAGGAAGAAGCCGATCTCCGGGACCGACTCAATGTGATGGTGAATGGTGAGAACGGGAAGGCGCGCAAGCTCCGGCTGAAAGCTCTCGGGCGCATTCAGGACGAGGATCTCCTGCTGGTTCGTAAGATTGAGTTTTTCAAATATTTCGCTCATGGTTTCTCATGATATTCCCATCGCAGAAATAATCTGCAAACTCCCGGAAGGAATTTACTCATGTAATATCGGATTATCCCCGGCTTGATCCGCTCTCAGGAAGGAGGCGCCCATGCCTGAAAAAAATGTTTCCGCATCGCCTAAACAGGCTCCAGCCCCGGCCGCGCGAGATTCCCGCGCCGAATCCAGCATTCAGCGCCCATTGCGCATCGCTATTTTCGGCTTTGGAACAGTGGGCAGTTCGGTGGCGCGAATTCTGGTCGAGTCCCAGCCAGAGGGGCTGGAATTGACCCACATCTATGTCCGTAGCATGGCGAAAAGGCGCGTGGACTGGGTTCCGGCGAGCGTGGTGTGGAGCGAGGACGCCGGCGCGGTGCTGGCCTCGGACGTGGACGTGGTGGTGGAGCTGGCCGGCGGTCTTGATCCGGCAGGAGGCTGGGTGCGCAAGGCGCTCAACGCCGGCAAGAGCGTAGTGACGGCCAACAAGAAGCTGATCTCCTGTCATGGCGTCGAGCTGGAGCGCCTAGCCGCTTCCGGTGGCGGACAGTTGAAGTACGGCGCCGCGGTGGCCGGCGGAATCCCCGTGATTCCAGGGCTTGAACAAGGGCTGGCCGGCGATCAGATCGTGCGCATCGAAGGCATCTTGAACGGCACCTGTAACTTCATTCTTAGCAGAATGCAAGAGGGCGCGGAATACGCCGCGGTGCTGGCCAACGCTCAGTCCAAGGGCTATGCCGAGGCCGATCCCACCGAGGATGTGGGCGGCTTTGACGCGCGCGCCAAACTGACCATCCTGATGCGGCTGGCGCTGCGCGTCCACGTGGATCCGGAGGAGATCACGCCCCTGTCCATCACTTCAATTACCTCCGTGGACTTCAGCTATGCGCGCGAACTGGGCTGCACCATCCGCCAGGTGGCGCGCGCCGACCGCGCCGGCGGACAGATCGCAGCCAGCGTGGGACCGATGCTGGTGGACCTGCATTCGCCGCTGGCCTGGTCGCGCGGCACGGAGAACATGGTGATCTTAACCGGCCGCTACGGCGGCGATGTGGTCTTCAGCGGCCACGGCGCCGGCGGCCATCCCACCGCGGTGGCCGTGGTCAGCGACCTGCTCGCCCTGGCCCACGGGTCAAAGAGAGTTGAGGTTCCAGCGGTTGCGGCGCGCTTGAGCGCCGAGTTCGAGGTTCCCCATTACATCCGCTTCATGGTCAACGACAAGCCGGGAATCATCGCCGACATTACCGTGGCGCTGGCCAAAGAGCAGATCAACATTCGCGCCATTGTGCAGAAACCCGGCTATCCGTCCCACGCGTTGCCCTTCGTGATGACCGTCGAACCGTGCAAACCCTCGGCCCTCAAACGCGCCTTGGGAGCCATGAGCGGCAAGAACTACCTGCTCCAGGAGCCGCTGGATTTGCAGATGCTGTAGTAGGGATCAGGAAATTGTGGATACATAAAGCAAAGGCCCGCATTCGCGCGACCGCCGGATAATTGTGTCCCTCTAAACCGGTTGGATGTAAAATGGCTCGTGTTGAAAAATGGCCGTGAGGCCTAACCGAAGTGTTGTGCGGGTCACTAAAATGCCGGCCAAATCTAACCGGAAAGGAACTCCACTCATGCATAAGACCAGATCGTTCACCGTGCTATTCATCTTGCTGTTGCTCTTAACCTGCGGAGTTGCCGCTTGTATGGCACAAGAACCGCTGGTCGCCAGCGGCGTAGACAGTTGGCATCACAAGAGCAATAAGAATCCGACTCTCGAGCAGTCGCGGGGCGAGTTAATCTTAAACGATGCCACGAAGAAAGTAACCTTTGGGGTTCAAAAGAAGCTTTCGTTCGACGCAAAATACGATGACGTGATATTAGAGGTAAACTACGACGACGTACGCCGGGTCATCTTCGATGAGGCAACTTCTATCCGCTCGCGAATTAATCAATTCAAACAAGTTCACGAGAGTAATAAGCGGGCCAACGGTGATTATTGGATGTATATGGAATACGTCACACCAGCTGGCTCTGTCGAGACACACATGTTCCAAATTCCGGAGAAGTTTGCGCCCCAGGTATTGGAGAGGGCCAAACGGGACTTTGGCGATCGCGTAGTGGTAACGGACGTCCGACGAGGCGTGGATATCGATCGGAGGACGCTCAAAGACCTGCATTCCAAGCACTCCTTCGAACTGGCAGAGGACCTGAAGAACCACCCAATACCCGAGCTGATGCCTGACAAAGCTCTGATCGTCGTTGTGTATCCGGTTTTTGAATCCTTTAAATCCGGCTTAGTCATCGGACCGAAGGAAAAGCACTCTCCTGGAAATGATCCTTTTACGAATCAGGTGAAGATTCACGCCAACGACCGAGTCGTCCTCGTCAATAAAGTGGGAAGCTATGGTTTTGCTTACCTGGACCCCGGCGCGTACCAGATCGCGGTGCAATCTGTATTTGCGAACGCCCTGCAGATAACGCTGGAAGCCGGGAAGGCATATTACTTTCTTGAGGAAGACATCCAACCCGACATGCCGAGCCTTGAGATTCAACTCTCACAGCACAGCAAGGAGCTGGTGATGTTCAGACTCAGCGAGTCCTACTACGGAACATGGCAGCGCAAGGGCAAAGAATGACGGACAACTAAACTGCATGCAGGTTATTTATTGGCCGCAGCGACGGATGCGACGAAAAAACGATGCACCCGCCGGTCATGCGTGAGCTCCGGATGAAAGGTGGCTGCCAGGATGCGGCCCTGGCGAATCAGCGTTGGAAAGCCATCGCGCGTGGCGAGTACCTCGATGCCGGGGCCGATCTGGCTGATGCGCGGAGAGCGGATGAAGACCATCTCCAGCGGCCCACCGGCGAGGAAGGTCTCGGCGGTCACGATGACCGAGTCGACCTGGCGACCGTAGGCGTTGCGCTCGACTACGGCGTCAAGCACGCCCATACTACGCTGCGCAGGATTCAACACCTCACGTGCCAGCAGAATCACTCCGGCGCAGGTGCCGAAGACGGGCTTGGTGCGGCAGAACTCCCGCAAAACCTCAAAAAAGCTGTGTTTTTCGAGGAATTTGAGCATGGTGGTGGACTCGCCGCCGGGCAAGACTAAGCCGTTTAATCCGGCCAACTGCTCCGGCTTGCGTACCTCGATGGGTGATGCGCCAGCCTCGATGAGGGCTTGCGCGTGGCTGGCGTAGTTGCCCTGAATGGCCAGGACGCCGATGGCGGGCTTTGTTCCCTGAGTCAATTTCCTTCCTCTCGCGCATAATCGAAGGGATTGAAGACTTCCACCTTGAACAGTTTGAAGTCCTTGACGTTTCGCGTGGCGACGATGAGCCGCAGCACGCGCGCCGTGGCTGCAATCATAGCATCGGCGCTCTGCTCGGCAGAGACTCCATGCATCAGACGCGCCCATTCGCGAAAAATTGCTCCGTCGGCGGGAAGAATGGTGTAGTAGGTCATCAGACCTTCGATCCATGACTCCAACTCCGCAGCCTTGGCCGGGTCCTGTCTGCGCGTGATCTCCGCTCCCGATTGAGCTTCGGCAAGAACGACCGCCGAAATGGCAAGCTGATGAATTGGAGTCGACCGCCGCCATGCCGACACTGCGCCATGAGGGCGCGGTTTGCGGAATTCCGAGACGATATTGGTGTCGAGAAGATAGATCATGACCGCTCTTCATCATCGAAGGGGAAGGGGCGGAGCTTGAGGACGGGGCGCGGTCCAAAGGGAATGTCATGCGGGCCGTTGGGGTCGAGCAGCGGGTCAGGGATGGATTGCCTGGCGCGATCCCTCAAGTGTTTCCACTCATCGATGGGAACGAGGACGGCTGTTTCAACCCCGCGGCGGGTGAGCACCTGCGGGCCGTTTTTGAGAGTGGCGTCGAGGAACTCGCTGAAGCGCGCCTTTGCGTCGTAGACCTGCCAGGCCATGGGGAAACCTCCACTGAGATAGTCATATCACTAGTCATATGACCAGGTCAAGCACCTGCGCTACCTGCGGGGACTGGCCGTCCAGGCGGGTGCCTACGGCACTGTAATCGGGCGGTGTTCGCTTTCCCATCCGCCTCCCACTCTCGAAGACAGAATGTGGCCTTCGAAGTCCACTTTTATGGCATTTTGAGGCATTCAAAGCGCATGAAAAGTGTGCCTCTACATACACCTATTTCTGCGTAATTCGGGTACAAGATGGAGGGCGGTTTTACGGGGTAAAAATCCGGAACTTCACCCCACGGACAAAGACCTGTCCGTGGGGATCCCGGTTCTGGGGAAGCTATAGTTCATCGGTTGGTCAGGTGTGGGAGTCCGGTAAAGGGGCTTAGGCTCGAAGTTCTTCGACTTGCTCAAGAGGCATGATGCGCGCGACACGTTTCATGACCTTCTTGTCTTGTTCCGCCATCTTCAGGTCGTAAGCTGCCTGCAATCGCATCCACACTTCCGGCGAGCCACCCAGAAGGCGAGAGAGCTTCAGGCACATGGCTGCTGAAAGGGGACGGCGCTGCGCCAGGATGTCGTGAAGCATCTGGCGGGAGACGCCGAGAGCCTTGGCTGCCGCCATTACGGACAGGCCAACAGAGGGCAGAATATCTTCCTTGAGAATCTCACCCGGGTGAATGGGTGGCAGTGCGCTCTTTTTCGGCATAAGTTCCTACCTTCCGCGTCCGGCCAACTAAGCAACCGATATAGTGAGTTCCTTGCCAAGGACATGGAAGGCTTCGGCGATTCGATCCACCTTGGTTGCGTGAGAGAGAGTGGTGAGGCGATTGACCTCCTGCTTACTCGTCTTCAGGCGCTTGGCCAACTCCGCCGGGCGCACATCCTGGCGAATCATCTCATTGAGAAGAGCGCACTTGAGCGAGAGGCTCGCGGGCAGCGCGATGAGGTATTCTCCCTTCCGTTTGGCGGTGGGAGCGGGAGTGACGCGGCGCTCGTCGAGATAATGCTCAAGAGCCAGTTCCAAGGCCTCGGCCGCGTACTTGAGAGCGTCCTCCAGCGTTTCGCCATCTGTGATCGCCTCGGGAACATCACGAAAGGTTACAGTGTAGCCGCCCTCTTCCGGAAGGCCTGGGGTCAACTTTGCAGCGTATTGCAGCATCACTTTTCTCCCTTCAGACCGAGCTGGCGCTTGATGCTCTCGACTGTGCCAGTGCGCATCTCCTTGCCGTGCGTGGGGAGCACGGTGGTCTTGCCGTTTAGCGTGACGTACATGTGGGAACCCTTGCCACGCGAGCGGTCGAATTTTGCGCCCTTGCTCTTCAGCCACCTTTGGAACTCGGCGCTGTTCATAGGTCAAGAGTACACATAATTGTTTACTGCGTCAAGCGCCTGCGCCACCTGCGGTGGGGCCAGCGGCCTTCGGCGTGGGGAACGAACGGGGACGGATTCCGAACTGACAGCAGAAGAAGGCGAAGGATGGCAGACCTGGACCACCTATCAATCCTCTGTCTGTCTCGGATTTACTCCGGTGGTATCCTATCTTTATGCAGATTACCGTCGAATTGCCCGATGAGATGGCCCGGCAGATGATACCTGCCGGGGATGATCCCGCGCGCACTGCCTTGGAAGATATGGCGGTGGAGGCCTATCGCGCGCATCGGCTGACGGAATACCAGCTCGCGACTCTGCTGGGAATGGGGCGGTATGAGCTGGACGGCTTCCTGAAGCGGCGCGAAGTGTGGCTGGAGTACACGACGGACGATCTGCGCCAGGAAGTGGAAACCGGCGAACGTCTATGGAAGAAGCGGCAGCAGGAGCTCGCGGCCTCTGGTAAGTAGCCTAGCCGATGATCGTAGTTGCCGATTCAAGCCCGCTTCGCTATCTGGTTCTCATTCGAGAAATTGAGCTGCTCCCAGTTCTCTATGGAAAAATTATTCTTCCGCCGAGCGTGGTCCGTGAACTCACGCAGAATACGACTCCGAGACCGGTTCGAATTTGGATGGAGCATCTTCCGGAATGGGTGACGGTCGTATCTCCTCGCTTGCCGCTGACAGTGTTTCCAGTCGCGCTTGATCCTGGAGAACGAGAGGCAATTGCTCTGGCCGTAGAGCTTTCCGCCGATCTTCTGCTAGCCGACGACGGAGCGGCAAGGATGGAAGCGGCGCGGCGAAAGATTCCAGTGCAGGGAACACTGGGTATTCTTGATCTTGCCGCTGAGCATGGCCATGTCGATTTTTCGAAGGCTCTTGGCAAATTGACGGGAACAAATTTCCGGGCAGGTACAAAGCTGATTCAATTCTTTTTAGATCGAGATGCACAACGCAAACGCTGAGGTTTGTGGGTTTCCCCCTTCCGCAAAGAACGCGGAAGGATGGTGCACCCGGCGCCTTCGGCTCGGGGAACGAACGGGGACGGCTTCCCGCCCGACGCTAGAAAAAACGAGGGATGAGGCACCCGGCACCTGCTACCTGCGGTGCGGAAGACGCCTCAACTCTTGAGCAGCTTGACTGCAGTCTCACTTGCAATTTCGACAATCATTTTCCTGATTGCCTCGGCTACATTCGGTGCCAGCTTTAGCAGAATCCTCTTGAATCTGCTGGCTGCAATCTCAGTCTTTGGAGAATCGACTGTCAAGTCAGTGAATGTTGCCTTCAGAATCGTCTTATCCTCGATGCTCAATTCCTCAAGTTCGTCCGTGTACTCCGTCGCAGCCATGAGCGCCGTTTCTGTCCACGGAAATGGCTTGCCACACCCCGCGCAATATTTGTGAACATCCCCGGCATATCTATGATTGATGGGAGTCTTGCAATACTCGCACGCGCTGATATTTCTAGCTCCACATTGTGTACAAAATGCCTGGACTGGTCTCTCTTTTCTATCCGGGTTTTCCATCATAACCCGTAGTCGTCCCATTGACACTCGTCCGCCCATCCCCGGATTCACGAGTCCAACATAATGACCGTTTAAGCAATAGATTGCGTTTGCCATGCCACAATATTATTCCATCGGCAAGCTCCGGGGATCCCATCCTTAGCTTTATCTACACAAGAGACCTGCCGGAGGGAATGACTTTTCAGGGGCTAAAGCCCGAGCATATATTAATGGCTTTATGGCACGACTGAAGTCGTGCCCTGACGCTTCTTGCGGTCGGGAAGAGCTTATCCGCAGCCTGACGAAAAGCAACCGCAGGTCCTTCGACTCCGTATGGCGCAAAGTACGCGCCATACTTCGCTCAGGATGACAAACTTGAGAAGCACTGATCTGACATGCTGAAGGCGGCTACCCCACCACAGGTGCTGCGAGCGGATAGCGAGCGTCCGCCCGAGCGGCCAGTTCACCAGCCGCGGGTTTGGAGCTGGTCTTTTTCTTCGATGGCGGCGGCGGCCAGGCCTTTCATGGTTCCGGTGACCTGGGCGGCGACCTCAGCGAGAATCTTGGGGTCGTTGTAGTGGGTGGTGGCTACGACGATGGCCTTGGCGCGGGAGACGGCCTCGGCGCGCTCGCGAGGATCGTTTTCCACGTCCAAAGGCGTGGCGCGCTCCTTCATGAAGATTCCGGAGCCGACGAAGATGGCCTCTGCGCCGAGTTGCATCATCAGGGCAGCGTCGGCGGGGGTGGCGATGCCGCCGGCGGAAAAATTCGGCACGGGCAGCTTGCCGGATTGGGCGACCATGCGGATCAATTCATACGGAGCTTGATGTTCTTTGGCGGCGGCGTAAAGTTCCTGTTCGCTGAGCACGGTGAGGGCGCGCATCTCGCGGATGATCTGGCGCATGTGCTGCACGGCGTGGACCACGTCGCCAGTGCCGGCCTCGCCTTTGGTGCGAATCATGGCCGCGCCCTCGGCGATGCGGCGGAGAGCCTCGCCCAGATTACGCGCGCCGCAGACAAAGGGCGTGGTGAAGGCGTGCTTGTCGATGTGATGGGCCTCGTCGGCGGGGGTGAGAACCTCGCTCTCGTCGATGAAGTCGACGCCGAGTTCCTGGAGAATTTGCGCCTCGGCAGTGTGGCCGATGCGCGCCTTGGCCATCACGGGGATGGAGACGGCCTGGATGATTTGCCGGATGAGCGCAGGGCGGGCCATGCGGGCAACGCCGCCCTCGGCGCGAATCATGGCGGGGACGCGCTCCAGAGCCATGACGGAGGCAGCGCCGGCCTCCTCGGCGATGCGCGCCTGCTCGACGTTCATCACGTCCATGATGACGCCGCCTTTGAGCATGTCCGCCAGGCCGATTTTGAGGCGCAGGCTGGTGGCGGTGACACGGTTAATTTCCTTTGATTCCGGCATGGAAGTGGCCTCGCTCAGGGGCGGATTGCGGGGTTGATGCGGGCACGCAATTCGCGCGATGGGTTCACCTATTAGTGTAGCAGCGATGTTGCTGGAGGATTGGCCCCTTCGACAAGCTCAGGGCAGGCTGTCCAGGCGGACGGCGCTTGCGCGGCACCTGCGGTGCGGCAGAAGGCGCTTGCGCGCCAGGGGTATGTGGATTCCCCCATCGATCACCCCAACGAGCAACAATCATTCGCCGGGGCCCCCGAGTCGTTGGGGATTCCAAAGCCGCAGAAAAAAGCGGAAAGGATGGGACACGGAGCATCCTCGGTAGAACCAGAACCGATCCCACAGTGGTGAAAGGCCGAACTCCTCAAGGCGCTGGCCGACGCAGAGATTTCTTAACTCTTCCCAATCCTTCTGTTCCCTTTCTGGTCATCTTTCTGCTTGTTTTCTCATCGCATGGCATCTGCTCACCCAATGCCGCCGCTGGCCAGTGCATCGCCGGCCAACGCGCCGCCGCACGCGCCCGATCTTCCGGGAGGGGCTGAAGACGCCGCTGAAAAGGCGCTGGTGGCATCGCCTCACCTGCCGGAGGGGGCACAGATCAAGCTCACAGCGCCGTTAGCGCGGTTGCCGGTGGAGCTGGAAGTGGCAGTGCCGGTGCGGGATTTTCGCGTGCGCCATCTGCTCGTTCTGGAGCCGGGACAGGTGATTGAGACGCAATGGGCTCAAGGCACGGATATGCCGCTGGCCTCAGGCGACGTGCAACTGGCGTGGAGCGAGTTTGAAGTCGTCGATTCGCAGTTGGCGGTGCGCATAACCCGGCTGGTGTGAAGAGACAGGGAATAGGGAATAGGGACTAGGGAATAGGGATTAGGGATTAGTCCCTCAGATGACGCGGAAGAGGCTGAAAGATGCGACGGGACGGGAAAGCGATGACGATGGCGGTAGGCGGGGTGGCGGGTTGGATACTGAGCCGGTTCGGGGCTCATGGCCGCAGGCAACCGCGGCTGGAGTTGGTGGAGCGGATTGCGCTGGCCCCGCGCCAGTCGCTGGCCCTGGTGGAGGCCGAGGGGCGGCGGATACTGGTAGCCACTTCGCCGGAGGGCGCGCCGGCCTTCTTTGCGCTGGATGAGCGAGCGCGGCCCAACGGCGTGCGTCAGGCTGCAAGCAGACAGCGGGGCGCAGCGCTGATGGCGGCAAGGGTCTCATGGTAGCTGCCTTCATTCTGGCGGCGCCGGTGGGCGTGCCGCTGTTGCCCGACCTGAATGCGCGTTTGCGCCCCTCGGATTCGACGCCGTGGACGATTCTTCTGGTCCTGACGCTGATCACCCTGCTGCCGGCGATTCTGATGGCCATGACGCCGCTGGTGCGCCTGCTAGTAGTCTTCCACTTTTTGCGCCAGGCGCTGGGTACGCAGACGGCGCCCTCCAATCCCACGCTGATGGGGCTGGCCCTGATGATGACCTGGTTTCTGATGACGCCGGTGCTGAACCAGGTAGATCAGCAGGCGGTTGAACCCTATCGCCAGGGGCAGATCACGGGCTGGGAGGCCATCGACCGCGGAGCGCAGCCGGTGAAGCACTTTTTGTTGCACTATGCGCGGGAGAAAGACCTGGCGCTGTTTACCGCCGCGGGACAGATTCCGCGCCCCGCGAAGCCCGACGATCTGCCCATGCGGGTGGTGGTGCCGGCCTACATTCTTTCGGAGTTGAAGGCCGGGTTCGCCATTGGCGCGGTGTTGTTTCTTCCGTTTCTGTTGATTGACATGGTGACGGCGGCGATTACTACCTCGATTGGCATGTTCCAACTGCCGCCGGTGGTGGTATCGACGCCGTTGAAGATTCTGCTGTTTGTGATGGTGGACGGCTGGAACCTGCTGGCCAACTCGTTGTTGAAGAGCTTTTAAGGAGGGATGGAAGATGACACCTGACCTGGTTGCCGAACTGCTGCGCCAACTGATGAAGGAGTCGCTGATTCTGGCCGCGCCGCTGTTGCTGGCCACGGCCGTGCTGAGCTTTGTGCTGAGCGTCTTTCAGACCCTGACCAGTTTGCAGGAGCAGTCGCTGACCTCGGTGCCGCGCCTGGGAGCCATCGCCCTGATTTTGCTGGTCGGGATGCCCTGGTTTCTGGGCCGGTTGGCGGAGTACACGCTGCGGCTGCTGGGAGATTTTCATCGGTATCTGGGGTAGCTGGAAGCGGAGTTAGCGTTGTTAGCGGAGTTAGCGGGGTTAGCAAGTCAGCGAGTCAGCAAGTTAGCGCGGTGAGACCTCCTAACACCGCTAACACGCGCGAAGCGCGGCTAACACCGCTAACTCCGCTCACGAGGAGAACTACCATGCCGGACTGGACGAGCTTTTTGAGCGCCATGACGCTAACCCTGGTGCGGGTGAGCGGGATGGTGGCCTTTGCTCCGTTCTTCACCTCGACGGCGTTGCCCATGCGCACCAAGGCGGTCTTTGCCGGCGCGGTGGCCTTCTTGCTGGCGCCGCTGGTGGCCACCTTGCCCAGGGCGCAGCTCTCTCTCGGTTTCTCCTCTTTGCTGGGTGAGTTGGCGGTGGGGCTGGTTTACGGCCTTACTCTCACGCTGCTCAACGAGATGATGATCTTTGCCGGGCAGATTATCGGCTTGCAGTTCAGCTACTCGCTGGTCAACCTGCTGGATCCCAACTCGGCCATCCAGACACCGCTGCTGGGCGACCTGTTTCAGTTGATGGGCACGCTGGTGGTGATCTGCGCCGGCCTCGACCGGATCATCCTGGCCTCTATGGCGCGCAGCTTCCACGCGGCGCCTCTGGGCAGCTTTGCGCTGGCGCCGGCCAGCGCTCTGGAGATCGTGCGCGCCGCCGGGGGCATTTTTCTGGCCGCCGTGGAGCTGGCCGCGCCGGTGCTGGCCGCCACCATGCTGGTGGAGGTAGCCGTAGCCCTGCTGGGCAAGCTCAGCCCGCAGTTGCCGGTGATGATGCTGACCGTGCCCCTGAAGACCCTGACCGGCTTTGCCATTCTGACCGGCTGTCTGGCCCTGTGGCCGCGCTTCATCGAGGCCCGTTTCAGCGGGCTGCTGGACCTGGCGGAGCGGCTGATTGCCGCGCCCGGCCAGGCGCTGGGAGGATAGCCGATGCCCGGAGAGCGCACCGAACAGGCAACCCAGCACCGGCGCGAAAAAGCGCGCAAGGAAGGCGACATCCTGCACAGCCGCGAGCTGTCAGCCGCGGCGGGAACGCTGGCCGGAGTGATGGTGCTGGGCGCTCTGGGCAGCCATCTTCTGGTCGCCTGGAGAGAAAGCTATGCCGCTTTTCTGAATCTTGGATTTACCGCCCGCTGGGAGCCGGCCGAGATCCAGCCCACACTCTACGCCCTGCGCAAGCTGGCCTTCGCCGTTCTCATGCCGCCGGGGGCGATGATGGCGGCGGTGGCCGCGGGCGCTCTGGGCGTGGGCGTCTTGCAGACCGGCGGCGTCAACTTCCATCCCGGGGCGGTGGGCTTCAAGCTGGACCGCATCAACCCGGCGTCCAACCTTAAAAACCTTTTCTCGCTGAGGGCCGCCGCGCGGCTGGCCAAGTCCTTAATTCCGGCCAGCGTGCTAGCGGTCTTCTGCGTGCAGCGCATCGCAAGGCAGTTGACCATCCCCCCGTTTTCAACCACGCGGCTGGAGATGCTGGGCGCGGATGTCTATGGGCTGCTGCTGGCGGCCGCATGGCTGCTCTTCTGCTGGTCGGTAATCGACTACCTGGTGGAGTGGCAGAGCCGCGAGTCGCGGTTGAAGATGAGCCGCGAGGATCTGCGCGACGAGTACAAGGAGACCGAGGGCAACCCGCAGATTCGCGGGCGCATCCGCAACCTGCAGCGCGCGGCGCGCCGCCGCAAGGTGAAGGCCGACGTATCCAAGGCCGCCGTGGTGCTGACCAATCCGACACACTACGCGGTGGCTCTGAGCTTCGATTTTGCCACCATGGAAGCTCCCCGGATGGTGGCCAAGGGGCGCAACCTGCTGGCCGAGGAGATCAAGGCCGAGGCTCGCTGGGCGGGTGTGCCGATCATCGAGAACCCGCCGCTGGCCCACTCGCTCTACCGCTCGGTCGAGGTCGGGCAGCCGATTCCGGTTGATCTGTATGCCGCGGTGGCGGCCATTCTGGCCTATCTCTACCGCCAGCGCCTGGAGGCCGAGATGCGCGAGCGGCGCGCCCGCGAGGCGGCGGCCAGGGCGCAGGCGCAATCGCAGGCCCGGCCGGCTCCGCCATCCGGGCGTCCCGGCGCTGAATATCGAGGAGGTCCGCAATGAGCACCACCGCCCTGCCCACCAGCGCCATGCCCGCAGCGGGCTCGATCCTGATGCGGCTGCGCGAGTATGTGCTGCCCATAGTCACCATCAGCGTGATCTTCGTCATGCTGGTGCCGCTGCCGGCCGCCGGGCTGGACATACTGCTCACGATGTCCATGGCCGCCTCGATCATCGTCTTCCTCTCCGCCGTGCAGATTCGCCGCGCCGTCGAGCTGAGCGTCTTTCCTACCCTGCTGCTTCTGCTGACGCTCTTCCGGCTGGCGCTGAACATCGCCAGCAGCCGCCGCATTTTGCTGCACGGACAGGAGGGCACGGCCGCCGCCGGCAAGGTGATCCAGGCCTTCGGCCAGTTTGTGGTGGGCGGCAACTACGTGGTCGGCTTCGTGATCTTTCTGGCCCTGATCGCCATCCAGTTTTTGGTGGTCTCGCACGGAGCCGTACGCACCGCCGAGGTGACCGCGCGCTTCACGCTGGACGCGTTGCCAGGCAAGCAGATGGCCATCGACGCTGACATGAACGCCGGCCTGATCGACGAGCAGGAGGCGCGCAAACGCCGCCAGGCGATTGCCCGCGAGGCGGAGTTCTACGGCGCCATGGACGGCGCGGCGCGCTTCAACCAGCGGGATTCCCTGGCTACGATTTTGATTACCGGCATCAACATCATCGCCGGCCTGCTGATAGGAACCCTGCAGCAGGGCATCGAGCTGGGCGAGGCGGCGCACACTTATACGGTGCTGACGGTAGGCGACGGGCTGGTCACCATCATCCCCTCGCTGCTGGTCTCGGTGGCCGGGGGCATCACCCTGACCCGCGCCAACTCGGCCGGCGTGCTGGGCAGCGAGATTCGCCAGCAGCTATTGGCCAAGCCGGTCACGCTCTACTCGGCCAGCCTGGTTTCGGCGGCCATGTGCCTGATTCCGGGACTGCCCAAGCTGGCGTTTCTGGGTGTAGCGGCCATTCTGTTTCTGGCCGGACGCCGGGTGGCGGCGAGCGCCGCGGCCGCTCCGCCGGCCGAGCTGGGAGTCGTGGAGAAGAAGAAGGCGGGCGAGGCGCAGAGCACGGATCTGGCCAACCTGCTGCGCCTGGAAGAGTTGACCCTGGAGATTGGCTTTCAGTTGATTCCGCTGGTGGACGAAAAGCAGGGCGGGCAACTGCTGAACCGGGTGCGTTCGCTGCGCCGCCATCTCTCCGCGGAGATGGGCTTCCTGATTCCCCCGGTGCACATCAGCGACAACCTGCGCCTGCGGCCGCGCGAGTACTTGTTCAGCCTGCGAGGCATGGAGATTGGCCGCTGGCAGACCGAGGGAGCGCTGTTGTTGGCCGTCTCCGGCGATCCCAACCGCCGTCCGCTGGCCGGCAAGGAGGCGCGGGAGCCGGCTTTTGGTGTACCCGCCATCTGGATCGAGCCTGCGCTGGAAGACCAGGCCATTGCCGCCGGCTACTCGGTGGTGAATGCGGTCACGGTTATTACCACTCATCTGGGAGAACTCATCCGCCGCCACGCCTGGGAGCTGCTGGGCCGCTCCGAGACCAAGCGCCTGATGGACGCGCTGAATGAAAGCCATCCCAAGCTGCTGGAGGAGCTGGTGCCCAAGCTGCTCTCCCTGGGCGAGGTGGGCCGGGTGCTGGAACAACTGCTGCGCGAGCGAGTCTCCATCCGCGACCTGGGCGCGATTCTGGAATCCATGCTGGAGACCGCGCCGGTCAATAAAAGCACAGTCGCGCTGGTGGAGGCCGCGCGTCAGGCGCTGGGCCGGAGGCTGATCCAGCCTCTGCTCGACGGGGAAGGCCAGTTGCCGGTTCTGCTGCTCGATGGGGCTCTGGAAGAAGAGATTCTGGCCACACTTTCGCCGGAGTTAGGCCAGAAGATGCTCTCCGCGGGCGCGACGCCGGGAACGCCAGTACTCCGCCGTCTAACCGATTCTTTGAGGCGGCTTATCCCCGCCGCCTCCGCCGCGGCGCTTCCCGTGCTTTTATGCCCTAGTCCTGCCCGTTATCACGTCAAGCGCTGGCTGGAGCCGGTGATGCCTCGTCTGGCGGTGGTGGCCGCCAGCGAGATTCCCGCGGAGATTCGCCTGCGCCCGATGGGAACGGTGCGCTGAGGAACAGGGACTAGGGACTAAGGGACTAAGGGACTAGGGACTAAGGGAATAGGCGGAGCAAGGTTAAAGGTTTCAAAAAAAGGGGCGGGGATGGGAGCCGAGGCGGCGAATCCGGTTACGAGCCAGGGGAGGCCGCGGCCGAGCGCTCCAGGAGGCGGTTATCCTCCGGGCGGCGCGCAACTGCAGGTGCTCACCAGCGAGCAGGAGCGGGTACTGCTCGAGCACCTGCCGATTGTGCGCTTTCTGGCCCGCCGCATTCATGAGCGCCTGCCCCAGCATGTGGACATTGAGGATCTGGTCTCGGCCGGGGTGGTCGGTTTGATGGACGCCTTCTCCAAGTTTGACCCCGCCAAAAAAGTTCAGTTCCGCTCCTATGCGCAGTTCCGCATCCGGGGAGCGATTCTGGACAGCCTGCGGACACTGGACTGGAGTCCGCGCGAGCTGCGCAGGAAGGGCCGCGCGGTGGAAGAGGCCATCCGGGTGTTGACGGCCAGGATGGGGCATGCGCCGGATGAGGCCGAGGTGGCCATGGAGATGGCGCTGGAGCTGGAGGAGTACCAACAACTGCTGGGCGATCTGAAAGGTCTGGAGATCGGCACATTGCACCTGGAGCGCAACGAGGACTCGGGCGATGAGGAGCTGTCTTATATTCCCGGCCGTCCCGAGGAAGACCCGCTGTTCTGCTGCCTGCGGGGCGAGCTGGAAGAACGGCTGGCCGAGGCTATTCAGAACCTTCCCGACCGGGAGCGCCTGGTGATGAGCCTCTACTACTACGAGGAGATGACCATGCACGAGATCGGCCTGGCGCTGGGGGTAGTGGAGTCGCGGGTTTCGCAGATGCACGCCTCGGCGGTGGTGCATTTGAGAGTCGCGCTCAAGGATCTGGCGGCGCGCGGGACTTTTGAGCGGCAGCGCTCCCGGAAGGCGGCGGAACGGGCGCGCCGGTGAAAGCAGGGACTAGGGACTAGGGAATAGGGACTAGGGACTAGGACGACGTGAGGTTTTACGGACCAGAGACCACTGTTTTTCGGGGTGATGCGCATGGCGATGGACAAGACGCTCAAGCAGAACGAGATCGACGCCCTGTTTCAGGCGGCGCTCAGTGCGGTTCCCGAGAAACAGAAATCCGAGGCGCGGGCCCGGGCCGTCGCCTACAATTTTTCCTCCGCAGGCCAGATTTCGACCGAGCAATTGCGCGCCATCAGCATGTTGAACGACCTGTTTGCCCGCAACCTGACGCATAACCTGGCCGCTTGGCTGCGCACCCGCTTCCAGGTCAATTTGGTCTCGGCCGAACAGGTTCCATTCAACGAATTTCTGCTGCGCATTCCAGAGATCAGCTATGTGGCTTCAGTCCGCATGGAACCGCTGGGCGCGCTCGCGGTACTGCAACTGGACCTGGCGCTGGCTCCTCCCATCATCGATCTGCTGCTGGGCGGCGAGGGCCGGGACGGCGCCTTGCGCGAGCTGACCGACATCGAGGAGTCGATTCTGGCCAGTGTGGTGGAGATCATCTGCCGGGAGTTGACCGCGGCCTGGCAGCCGGTGGGGCTCAACTTCATCTTCGAGCGCCGCCAGATGCAGACCCAGGTGGCGCGCATCATGTCGGTGACGGAAAAGACCCTCTGCCTGAGCTTCGAGATTCGCATGCCGCACAGCTCGGGATTGCTCAACCTGGCCTTTCCCGCAGTGGTGGCCAACACCATTCTGCGCCGCCTGGGCTCGGACTGGGCTCGCCGCCACCATGCGGGCGAAACGCGGGCGCGCATAGAGGCCGCGGCGTGCCGCATCCGTTTCGGCGCCTCGCTGCAACTGCCCGCGGTGCGGCTGGCGGCCAGCGCCATTGAGAACCTGGAGCCGGGAACGGTTTTGCGCCTGGACCTGGCCGCCAACACCCTCTGCGAATGGAGGGTCGGCGGCCAGACGCTCTCCCTGGCGCAGGCTATTCGTCAGGGAACGCACCGCGCGGCGCGCATCGAACGGCCGGTGATCGAGGCTGAGTTATGAAGAGCTATCTTGAGTGCTGGATGGAGGCCGCGACCGCCCTGTTTTCACAGGCTCTGGCCGGAGAGCCAGAGCTGGTTGAGTCGCTGCCCAAACCCCTGGCGGCAGGCGCTTTCGGTTTTGCCGCCACCCTCTCCGGGGACGCGGAGGGGCGATTCAGCGTAGTCCTTGACTCCGCGATGCTGGAATTACCGCTGGTGGGCGAGGGCGTGGACCAGAAGGCCGGCTGGGGCGAACTGCTGCGCGAGGTGGCCCATGCGGCAACCGGGGAGCTATTGGCCAGCGGCGGGAAAAAATGCAGTGTGGCGAAGTTCGAGGAGATTGCCGGGGAGAGCAAAGTAACGCGCGCCTTCCAACTGAACTGCGGCGAGCGCGCCTTTGCGATCCTGGTGTGCGACGAGGTGCGCGTTTCCGAACCGGCGACCCAACCCGCCGCGCCATCTGCCGAGGCCTCCGCGCCGACGCCGCCGGATAGCCTCAGCCCGGGCATTCGCCTGCTGATGGATGTCGAGCTGGAGGTTTCGCTGCGCTTTGGCTCGAAGGAGATGCCGTTGGGCGAGATTCTCGATCTCGGTCCTGGAGACGTGGTGCAACTGGACCGCAATGTCTCCGACCCGGTAGACCTCATTGTCGGCGACAAGATTGTGGCCTGCGGCGAGGTGGTGCTGGTCAACGGCAATTTTGGTTTGCGGGTGACCGAGGTGGCCTCGCCCAAGAAGCGGCTGGAGAGTATCCGATGCCTATTCTGAGCCGGAATCAGGGCGGGGACAAGGGCCGGGGCCAAAGTTGGGGATCGCCCGGGCCGAACCGGCCAGCGCTCATGGAAGCAGAGCGGCAGGTGGTGGGACGGGGCGCGGGAGAGCTGGACGGCAGGGCCGGGGAGGCGCACAGCCGGGCGCGGAGCGCCCTCTTTACAACCTGCGCTAATCCCGGATGCGGCACCGGCTGGCTGCACCTTTGGCGCAGCCGCCAGGGACCGGTCTTTGAGGATGGCTGGAGCTGTTCAGCCACCTGTACGGCGGCGCGGGTGGCCGCGGCAGTGCGCCGCGAGCTGGATGGCCGAGGTCTGGCTGCCGAGAGTCATCAGCACCGCATTCCGCTTGGCCTGGTGATGCTTGAACAGGGCTGGATCACCTCCGGCCAGTTGCGTCAGTCGCTGGAGGCGCAGCGGGCAGCCAAAGCCGGGCGGCTGGGCCAATGGCTGATGCGCCAGCACGGAATCAGCGAACAACTGGTGACCCGGGCGCTGGGCCTGCAGTGGAGCTGCCCGGTGCTGCCTTTGGAGTTTCACGATGCCGAGGCGCTCGCCGTTCTGGTACCCCGGCTGTTTGTGGATGCCTTTGGCGCGCTTCCTCTGCGGGTAACCGCGGGCCAGCTCCTTTATCTGGGATTTGAGGACCGGTTGGACCCGATCGTGGCCCTGGCCGTGGAGCGGATGAGCGGTCTGAGAGTGGAGAGCGGACTGGTGCAGGAATCGCTGTTCGGTCCGGCGCACGCCCGCATGCTAAGCGCAAATTATCCCTCCGTGGAGTTGATGGAAGCGGTCTCTGAACAGGTCATGGCGCAAGCGCTTTCAAAAGCCATCGAACAGGCGCGGCCGGTCGAGTCCCGGCTGGTCAGGGTTCACGATTGCCTGTGGCTCAGGATGTGGCGGCAGCTGCAAAGCGACACGATGCCGGTGCGCGGCTCCGTTTATGACCTGATCTGCTCGATCGGGGTGCATTGAAGCAAAGGCCGGAGGGCAACGGGGGAAATGCCTCTCATGAGTTGCCCGGAAAAGCCGATAGGGATACCAGGGGAGGAGTCTGGCCATGAGCGAAGTTCGAACCCTGATCGTGGACGATTCCTCAGTCATGCGCAAGATTGTGGAGCGATCGCTCCGCCAGGCGGGACTCGACGAGTTGGTGGTGTACGAGGCCAGCAGCGGCAGCGAAGGGTTAGCTCTGTTGAAAGTCCAGCAGGTGGACCTGATCCTCACCGACATCAATATGCCCGCGATGGACGGGCTGGAGTTTATTCGCCTGGTGAGGGCGCAAAACCTGGCTCCCGGCATTCCGGTAGTCATGATTACCACCGAGTCGAGCATGGAATACGTCCAGCAGGCCATTGTGGCCGGAGCACAAAGCTACATTCGCAAGCCGTTCACGGCCGAACAGGTAAAGGAGCGGGTGCTGCCGTTGTTGCATGCGGCGTAACCGGGAGGAATAGGAGTGCTGTTAAATGGTGTACGCAAGGCCGCGATCGCTGTAGGCAGCGGCAAAATCGACGCTTTTCTCGCTAAACGCACATCCCCGGCCTACGCGTATCCACACACGGATGAAGAAATCACGCTGCAGGTGTACGCCGAGGCGGATGGGGCGGGAGATATGGATTTGGAGAGTACGATGAAGTGTTCATTGCGGGAATCCGTGCATCTGATCTTCGATCCCAGGAATCTGGATGTCAGCGTGGAAGAAGTCTTCAGGTTGATGCTGGGGGTCAACTGCCGGCGTTATACAGGTCCGGCGGAGGCGGCCGAAGCGGAGTCGGTGACTGCGGTGGTTGGTTTTGGCGGCCTGTTGGGCGGGGCCTGCGTCTTCCGCAGCGGGATCTCGGCGGCCAAAAAGATCGTCGCGCACATGACGGGCATGGAATTCGAGGAGGTTGACGATACCGTCAAGGATGGGATCGGCGAAATCTGCAATATGCTGGCCGGGGCGTGGAAGAGCAAGGTGCCGGATCTGGCGGCCAACTGCTGCCTGTCGATTCCCGCCGTGATTACCGGGCGGGATTACACAATTCACGTTCAGGCTCCCGAATTTAAGCTCCACCACACCTTCAAGCTCGACGACACCAGCTTCGAAGTCACCATTATCTGCGATAGCCTGCAGTAAGACAGGGACTAACCACCCCAGCGAGCACAAATCGCTCGCCGGGGACCCCGGCAGGGACTAGGGACGTAGGGACTACTTCCTAATCCCTAATCCCTAATCCCTGTTCCCTATTCCTTGTTTTGTCCAATTCTGATGCTCTTCTAATCACTTTTGTGTCCTTCCGGTCCTCCGCCTGCAGCACCTTTCCATGCATGAGGAGGGGCCCCCGTGGACAGCGGCTATTATGCGGCGATGACCGGGCTGGTGGCGCGCACCCAGGCTCTGGACATTGCGGCCACCAATCTGGCCAATGCGCAGACCCCCGGCTATCGGGCCGAGCAGGAGTATTTTCGCTCGGTGCTGCTGGGGCCCGATGCCCAGGACTCGCAGTTGGGGCAGACGGTAAACAACTTCGGTCTGCTGGGCGGCGACCGGCTCAATCTGGGCCAAGGCGCGATCGAGCAGACCGGCAATGCGCTGGACCTGGCCATTGAAGGCGAGGGCTTTTTTCAGGTGCAGACCACGAACGGCGTGCGTTACACCCGCGATGGGAGCTTTCATCGCACCCCGGCCGGACAACTGGTGACGGCAGCCGGCGATCCGGTGCTGTCCTCGACCGGCCAACCAATTCCCGTTCCGCCCGGCCAGGTGACAGTGGGCGTGGATGGCACGCTCTCCGTGGCCGGCGGTGTAGTGGCCACGCTGGGCGTCTACACCTTTCCGAAGGGCACGCAGTTGACCCCCGAGGGCGTCAACCGCTATCTCGCGCCGGCGGGGGTCACGCCGGCGATCTCAAAGAATGCCGTGGTTCATCAGGGGGCCATTGAGGGCGCCAATCAGGGCGTGATTCCCGGGACGCTGAACCTGATCATGGTGCAGCGCGAGGCGGAGATGATGCAGCGGGCGCTGACCGTCTTCCACACCGAGTTCAACAAGATCGCCACCGAGGAGCTGCCGAAAGTGTGAAGGGCAGGGACTAGGGAATAGGGAACAGGGAACAGGGAACAGGGAACAGGGAACAGGGAACAGGGAACAGGGAACAGGGAACAGGGAACAGGGAACAGGGAACAGGGAACAGTTATCAGTTGTCAGCGAGGGTGAAGTTGGAGATGGTTCGTCAGCAATTCGGGTTTTTCGAAACTGATCACTGACCACTGATCACTGTTCACTGGCGACTGAAAGGAGCCAAGATGATTCGAGCTTTGTATACCGCAGCCAGCGGCATGAGCGCGCAGCAGTTGAACCTGGACACCATCGCCAACAACCTGGCCAACTCTTCGACCACCGGATTCCGCCAGTTGCGTTTGCAGTTTCAGGACATGGTTTACCAGAACCTGGTGACTCCGGGGGCGGCGCAGAGCCAGTCCACGGTATCGGCGGGCCTGCAGATCGGATTGGGCACCAAGTCGGCGGCCACCGAGGTGATCATGTCCCAGGGCGAGCTGAACCAGACCTCGAACCCGCTGGATGTGGCCATCGAGGGCGCGGGGTTCTTCCAGGTGCAGCGGCCGGACGGAACCATTGAATATACCCGCGCCGGCCAGTTTCATCTGAACAGCCAGGGCACCATCGTGACCACCGACGGCGACCCGATCATTCCCACCATCACGATTCCCCCCAATGCCACGGCGGTCACCATTACCCAATACGGGGTGGTCAACGCCACTTTGCCGGGACAGCAGAACCCCTCACAGTTGGGCCAGATTCAGTTGGCCACCTTTCCCAACCCCGGAGGCCTGGAGAGCATGGGCTCGAACCTGTTGCAGGCTACGCTCAGCTCCGGCGATGCGGTGTTGGGCAATCCGGGAGGAACTGAGGGGCTGGGAACGCTGCAGCAGGGCTATCTGGAGAACTCGAATGTGGACGTGGTCACCGAGTTTGTGCAGATGGTGCTGGCGCAGAGGGCCTATGAGGCGAACTCCAAGGTCATCAAGGCCGCTGACGAGATGTACTCCCAGGTCAATAACATGACGCGGTAGAACAGGGACTAGGGAATAGGGACTAGGGAATAGGGAATAGGGACTAGGGAACAGGGAACAGGGAACAGGGAACAGGGATGGGTTTCTGGGCAGGGAGGACTGAGTGAGAATAGGGCTGAGAATGGCGTGGAGCGCAGGGCTTCTTCTCGTGGCGGTCTCCGCGGCCTGTGCGCAATCGTCCGCCGGATCCCGCGCTCAAGTAATGCTCTCGTCGGGCGGGTTGGCTTCAGTTGAAACTCTGGATCTAGGGGTGCAGGGGGAAGTCGTTCGCGAGATCGACGATCCACACACCGGCAACCGATGGCTGCTGCTGCGCAATGACCTGCTTCCGGGCGGGCCGGGGCGCCTGGTGCTGGTGGCGGCTCATCGCAACGCGCCAGGCGGCGCAACCTGGCGTGCGGAGAGCCAGACAGGGGCAACGCAGCTTCTTCCCGTCATTCGCGCCGGAGACCGGCTGATTGTCGAGGAGCACACGGCGCGAGTCGATGCGGTTCTTGAGGCTCGCGCGCTCACCCCGGCCGCTCCCGGAGCCGCGCTCGATGTGCGATTAACGATTGGCGGCCACGTGGTGCGGGCCATAGCCCTGGGGCCCGGCCGCGCGGCGCTTCAAGGTGAACGGCCATGAGAATGAGCTTGCTGACGTCCGGGATCTTGCTGGCGGCGATGGCGCTGGCGATTGCGCAGCCAACCGAAGCGCTGGGCAGCAAGAAAAAGGCGGCGCCGGGGATCACGGGCAAGGCAACCCCGCCCGAGGCGGCCCTCAAGTCCTACATCGAACGGGTGCGGGCGCAGCAGGCGGCGGAGGTGCGGACTCCGGGCTCGATCTGGAGCGCGGAGGGAAGGATGGTGCGACTGGGCACCGACGCCAAAGCCGTCCGGCTGCACGACGTGGTTGGCATTGTGGTGACCGAAAGCCTGGCGGCCACGACCGACGGGCAGGTGAAGAACTCCCGCTCTTCGAGCGCCAGCTCCGCAGTGACCAGTCTTTTCGGTAAGCTCAAGACCGCAAACAACCTGCAGAACCTGCTGGGAATGACCGCGGCTTCGGGTTTGTCGGCGCAGGGCCAGAGCACAACCAGCTCCAGCCTGACGACGATCTTCGGCGCCGAGGTAGTGGACGTTTTGCCCAACGGGATGCTGGTGGTGCAGGCCACGCGCCAGCTGACCTTCTCGCAGCAGACGCAGTTAATCAAGCTGCGCGGCCTGGTGCGCCCCGAGGATGTGAGCGCGCAGAACCAGGTGCAATCGACGGCCATGACCGATCTGGAGCTGGAAGTGACCGGCAAGGGCATCGTGAACGATTCCACTTACCGGCAGAACCCGATTGTGCGCTTTCTGGAAAAGCTGCTGGTGTTTTAAAAGCAGCTTCTAGCTCCTAGCTACTAGCTTCTAGCTAGTTTTATGAGAAGCGGGAAGAGTTGGCAGAGTGGGAAGCGGAGAGCTAGGAGCTAGAAGCTAGCAGCTAGAAGCTGAATTAGGGACTAGGGAATAGAGATGCGAGTTGTGAACCACAGCACGGCGGAGCACGAGAGGGGCGCAAGCTTCTGGTGGTGGGTAGCGCTGGCTGGAGCGTTGCTTCTGGCTTCGATGCTGTTTGGGGCGACGGTCCACTCCGAGACGCCGACCCGCACCGAGGCGACCGGGCACCAGGCGCGGATCAAGGATATAGCGACCATCGAAGGGATTCGGGACAATCAGCTGGTGGGCTATGGGCTGGTGGTGGGACTACGGGGCACAGGGGACAGCTCGCAGACGGTTTTCCCTGCGCAGACGCTGATCTCGGCGCTGGAGCGAATGGGCATCACCGTTCCCCAGACCGGGGCCAACAGCGCCAGCAACATGCAGGTAAAGAACATGGCCGCGGTCTTTGTGGTGGCCACGCTGCCGCCCTTCAGCCGTCCCGGCTACAAGGTGGATATCACCGTCTCCTCGGCCGGGGATGCGCGCTCGCTGGAGGGGGGCATCCTGCTAATGACCCCGCTCTACGGACCGGACGGGCAAATCTACGCGCAGGCCCAGGGGTCGCTGGTGCTGGGCGGGTACATGGCCACAGGCGGAGGCAATACAAAGTTGTCGAACCATCCGACTACGGGGCGGATTCCCGGCGGTGCGCTGGTGGAGCGGGCGGTGCCTTTTGAATTGAAACAGATGCGCGTGGTCAGCGTGGTGCTGAACGACGCCGACTTCCATACCGCCGAGCGGATGGCGGCTTCGATTGACAAGATGCTGGGCGCCAAGCGGTCGCGGGTGATCGACAGCCGCCGGGTGGAGATAGCGCCGACGCCAGATGAAGACATGGCGGCGCTGTTGGACAGGGTGGAGGGCGTCGAGGTGGACGTTTTTCCGCGGGCGCGGGTGGTGGTCAACGAGCGCACCGGGACGGTGGTGATTGGCGGCACGGTGCGGCTGCAACCGGTTTCGATTCTGCATGGAGGATTGAGCGTCAACGTGGTCTCCGTGAACGAGGTCTCACAGCCAAATGCCTTATCTTCTGGAGGCACGACGCAGGTGGTTCAGCAGACGACGGTACAGGCTACCGACAAGCCGGTGAACCGCATTGATCTGAAAGAAGGGGCGACGGTGGAGGATTTGGTTCAGGAATTGCAGCGGACAGGGGCAGGCGCGCGGGATGTGATCTCGATTTTGCAGGCCATGAAGGAGGCCGGCGCGCTGGAGGCCGACCTGGAGGTGCTCTGATGCATTCGATTGCAGCGACGCCGGCAGTCACGGAAGCAACGGGGGCATCAGGGGCAATAGGGACAATTGGTGTGTCATCGTCAACAGTTACGCCGCAGCCCCGGCTAGTGAAGGCGGCGCAGGAGTTTGAGGCGCAGATGATGCAGGAGTTATTGAAGCCGATGACCGCAAGCAACGGCCTGGATGGGGAGGACGGCGACGCGGTATCAGGCTCGGGCGGAGCGCTGGGGGCATTCGCCTCGGAGGCGTTGGGACGGGGGCTGAGCGAGCATGGAGGGTTTGGGATTGCCAGCAGCATTGTGCGGCAACTTACGCCCGCAAGTAACAAACAGGTAACCGGTCAGGTAACCGGGAATTTGCACGGTAATACCGACATGAAAACCTACAAATGACTAGAGTGATTAGTAGGGATGCCGATGAATCCGGCAAGGAGTCATGAGGTATGGACATTCGCAGCAGTCTTGAAGGATTGAAGTCGCTTTTGGGAACGCCCGCACCAACGCCGGCCACACCGCCCCAGCCGAAGAGCGGCTCGACGACGGTCGGAAGCGCGTTGAGCAGCGACCAGGTGACATTCAGCAGCGCGGGGAGCGAGGTCTCTCAGACGGCCAGCGGCACGGAGGTCCGCTTGGACAAGGTGGCCAGTATTCAGGCGGCCCTGGCGGCGGGAACTTACAACGTCTCCGCATCGGATGTGGCCTCGAAGGTTGTGGATTCGATGCTGAACGGCCAGTCGTAATTAAGGAGCGATTGCTTGCAGGAGAGTGGAGAGCGCCGCGGACGTCCAAAGCTGAAGGAGCTGGTGGTTGAGGCTTCGCAGGCACTGGCGCGGCTGGATGCGGACCGGCTGGAGGAGTTGGCGCTCTCTTGTCAGGCCTTGAACCGCGATCTTGTGCAAAATCAGACGCAAGGGGATGCGGCCGATCGCGCGGCGCTGGCAATGGAGTGCAAAGAGGCCGAGGGAGATATGGCGGTATTCGCCAGGGTGTTGGAGGCGACGCGAGCCAACCTGAATGTAATGAACCGGCTGCGGGAGTTGCGCGCAGGGCGGTTGGAATATAGCGAAGGACCCTTGGAATGCGGTGGTCCGCCAGCGCGTGGATGGTTGCGAACGGAGAGCGGGCATGGGAACAATTAACTCCGCAATGAGCATCGTGTCGCATGCTCTGGACGCCGATCAGCAAGCGTTGAATGTTGTGGCTAACAACGTGGCCAATGCCAACACCCCCGGTTACGTAGAAGAGAAGCCCAACTGGCAGGAGAATCAACCGCTCAACATCGACGGAATCTCGTACGGGCAGGGAGTGACGGAGACGGGCGCCACATCCGAGCGGGATCACGTACTGGAGTCGCGGCTGGACCAGCAGCAACAACTGGCTTCGGCCTCCGGCTCACGGCTGACGGGGCTGAATACGCTTCAGGCCCTGTTCACGCCGGACTCGGGCTCGTCCAGTTCAACCGCCGGAGACATCGGCAGCGACATTACCAGTTTCTTCGATTCGTTTTCGTCTCTGGAGGCCAATCCCACCGACAACGCGCTGCGCCATAACGTACTCTCCACCGCGGGCATGCTGGCCGGAGACGTCTCCAACGCGGCGGCCAGCCTGGACTCACAGAGGTCGGCTCTGGACCAGGAGGCGGCCGGGGTGACCAGCCAGGTAAACTCTCTGACCTCTGCCATTGCACAACTTAATCAACAGATTCAGACCGTATCTCCCAGCGCCGACGCGGGAACGCTCGAAGACCAGCGCCAAAACGATCTGAGCCAGCTATCGAAGTTGATCGGAATCAATCAGATTACGACCGAGAACAATGGCCTGGCGATTACCACCACCTCCGGGCAGTTGTTGCTCTCCGGGGGGACGAGCTACCAGTTGACCACCGGCACGGTGAACGGGGTCACCGATTTTTTCGTGGGCAATACAGATATTACCTCGGAGTTGGCCGCGGGCGGCGGCTCGCTGGGTGGTTATTTGACGGCGCGCGACCAGGACATTCCCGGCGCGCTCAACTCGCTCGATCAACTGGCCTACAGCATCTCCACGGAGGTCAACACGCAGAACAATGCGGGAACGAACCTGGATGGAGTCACAGGCACGGCGGCCAATCCGCTCTACATCTTCAGTCAACCCACTGTGGTGACGGGCAGCGCGGTCAGCATGAGCGTGGTGATGACCGATCCGAACCAAATTGCCGCGGCCGGCGCGGGAAATGGGACGGGCGACAACTCGAATGCCACGGCCATGGCCGCCATGGCCAATCAAGGGATTGTTAACGGCCAGACGCCGACCAATTACTACTCCAACTTTGTGACCACGCTGGGCTCGACGGTCTCCGGCGTGCAAGCGGAAAATACGGCGCTGAATGCCTCAGTGACCCAGTTGCAGACGCAGAACGATACGCTCAGCGGCGTGAATCTGAATGACGAGGCCTCGTCCCTGACCACCTTCGAGCGCAGTTATCAGGCGGCTTCCCAGGTGTTCGCCATGTTGAATACGGTGATGGCCGCGGCGTTAAACCTGGGAGATCAAACGGCGGTGTCATAAAGGCAGGGAACAGGGAACAGGGAACAGGGAACAGTGGTCAGGGACCAGCAATGCTCTTTTCTATACCCTATTCCCTGTTATTACCGGAGGAATGCGATGCGGGTGGATCCCTTTTACACGACGAACCTGGTGGGTTCGCTGGATCAGGCTCAGGCGAGCGAGCAACAATTGACCTCCGAACTGTCGAGCGGGGTGCGCGTGACCTCCCTGAGCCAGGATCCGGTGGCCTCGGGGGAAAATGTTCTGCTGCTCAACCAAATGCAGCAGGACGACTCCTTTACGCAAAGCGCCAACCTGGTTACGGGCCAGTTGCAGGTGGCCGATTCGGCCCTGGGCAGCGTGGTTTCCCAGCTCACGCAGGCCATTTCACTGGCTACCAGCGCCAATAATGGCACCATGAACTCCAGCGACGTCAAGTCGATAGCGAATCAAATCTCCGGCATTCTGAATGAGGTGACTTCGCTGGCCAATACCAGTTATCAGGGCCAGTACATCTTTGCCGGCGGCCAGACTTCCACGGCTCCATTTGCCACTTCGACGGCCTCATCGCCGGCCACAACCACATACAACGGCGATGAGAACGTCAATTATCTTCATACGCCCAATGGGCAAAAGATCCAGTTGAATGTGCCGGGCGACCAGATTTTTCTGGGCACGGGATCGAACAGCGTCTTTGGATCTCTCAACGCCCTGGTCGCCGATTACTCCAGCGGCACCGTTGACACCGCCCAGGCGGTGAGCGATACGCAGGCATTGGGCACGGCGCTGAACTACGTTTCCCAGCAGCGCGTGACCATCGACAACTCCATGACCCAGGTCACAGCGGCTTCCGACGCCGTCAGCAATGTGCAGTCCCAACTAACCACCGCGCAAACCAACCTGATGCAGGCCGATATTCCATCGATCTCCACACAGCTTTCCCAGACGGAAGCCCAGCAGACGGCGCTCATCAGCGTGATTGCCCAACTGAATTCTTCGCAGAATGACCTGTTCAGCAAGTTGCCGGTGTGAGGCAGGGAATAGGGAATAGGGAATAGGGAACAGTGGTCAGACGAATGTATGCAGAAGTTGATGTCAAGTCAAATATACTCTCACAGATTCCAGTATTTGACATGTATGGTGTTTGCAACTGAGTGCTGATCCCTGATCCCAGCCGTTTATACTCAAGGCGAAGGGGCCTTCCATGTTCGCATGGCTTCGTTTTCTGTGGAATGCAACGCGCGGCCACCGGCTGGCTCCGTGGCGGAGCGATTATCTGCGCTGGCGGATAGAGACCTACTCGGGCAAGCGAGCCGAAACGCTGACGACTAAGGATATGATGGGATTCTTCTGGAATTATCGCTGGGAATTTTTAAGCTATCTTGCCTGGATTGGCCGGTTGCATCGCGAAGTGCGGAGAAGCAGCTAACAGCGAACAGCTGACAGATATCAGCCATCAGCTAACAGTGAATCTTCGGCGACTGTATGCTGATTGCTGACCACTGTAAACTTTACACTGTATGGGATTTTTCATATTACGACCTTTCATTATTGCGAGTACGGCTTTGCTGGTTACAACCGCGTTCGCCGGTGCGCAGCAGATGCCCCCTGCTGAACCTCCTCTTCCACTGCCAAAAGTCCATACTGATGCGCCCACCCTGCGCGTAACGGCCAACGAGGTGCTGGTGCCCACGCTGGTGGAGAAGCCCGGAGGGGGCGTGGTCTACGGCCTCAAGCCGCAGGATTTTGTGCTGGAAGATAACGGCGTGCCACAGAAGATTCGCGTGCAGGAGGAGTTGGACACGGCTCCGGTAGCGCTGGTGGTGGCGGTCGAACAGGGCGGCGTGGGCGTGCTCGAATTCAACAAGCTGGCCAAGCTGGGCCCGCTGCTGGATCTTTTTCTTTCTGATGGCAAAGGCCAGGCGGCGCTGGTGGGCTTTGACTCGAAGCCGCATCTTATCCGCGACTTCACGCACTCCAGCGAAGAGGTGAACACAGCCCTGAAGCATCTGGAACCGGGCGACGGCGGCGACGCGATTCTCGATACGGTCAGCTACGCCGTCGATCTGCTTGAAACCCAGCCCAAGGAGTATCGACGGGTGCTCCTGCTCATCAGCGAGGAGCGCGACCACGGCAGCAAGCACATCAAAACCGCGCAGTTGATTGAGAAGATCGGCCGGTCTGACGTGCTGGTGTTGAGCGTCTCGTTCACGCCGGCGCGCGCGGAACTCAGCCACGATATCAAGGATTCAGGCGAGGACCGGACCATGAGCATGATCTCGTCGCTGTTCATGCTGGTGCAGGCCTTCAAGAAGAATGTGACCAAAGAGATTGCCCACATGAGCGGGGGCGAGTACCACGTTTTTACCGGAGACAAGGGCTTTGAGAAGCGGGTTGTGGAGTCGGCCCAGCACGCCCGCAATCGCTACCTGATTACCTTCAGCCCCTCCGATCCGACGCCGGGGCTGCATACCATACGGGTTCGCCTGGCTGAGGACTACGGCGCGCGGGTCGTGGCGCGGGCGAATTATTGGCGGGAGGCTGAGCAGTGATCAGTGGACAGTGGACAGTGGACAATTTTCCTTTCCTATTCCTACTTCCCATGAAGAACGCTGGTTGAGTTTCGTGGTTTCCCCGGTCCCCAAATGCGAGGGACCGGGGGCACATGGCGCTACCTACCCCCACCCGTATTTTGGACGCAAACTCCTTTTTTTTTCTTGAGGTTACAGACAGGGATGCGCTGCAAAATATAGAAAACAAAGAAGTTCCCTGCAAAATAGTCCAGGATAAGGAGTTACGCGACGTTTTGGCCTCTCCCAGCCTCTTCCGGCTGAAAAGCGGCGCGTAGTGGAGGCGCCGAGACGATGATTTGCAGGACGTGTTCTGAGATCATTGTGCACGAAGTGGGGAAATAATCTGCAAAACAGTGGTCAGGGAAGTCGTGCGGTAGGTTTCACACCGGCCCTACGGGACGGTGGGAAGATTTTGGAAACCTACCCCGGGTTGCGGTTCGATTCACCCGGGGCTATTCTCACACGCTCCCTCCGGGAGCCACCTGTGGTGCGGCTTCGCGATGTATCCTGTGAGCAAGTTGCCGGAAGGGTATGAGCATGAAAGCTAAACACTCAGCTTGGATTTTATTTGCAGTTGTCTCCTTTGGTCTTGGGACTCTCTTGGGATGCGACCTGCACAGCCGATCAGTAAAAGAAGCTAAACCTGCTGGCGAAACTCAGCCCCTGTTCACGCCAATAGCGGCCAGCTTGGCACAGCAAAAGATGTGCGATGAGCAAGCCGCAAAGAAATTCCGCGAGTACACCGGGGGAGACACAACTTTTAGCAGCTACACAAGCCGCTACGACCCATCAGTGAATGTGTGTTACGTTCGCGTTTATTATGTGGGTGGGACGCGTGTGACTGTTCAGGACACTGTTTATGATGCCTTTGGCGGGCGGGTGTATGCGGTCTATGGCTGGTTTGATTCTCCTGGGGACCGGCCGAAAATGACAATGTGTAAGATACTCATTCCCGACAAGCCGGATCAACTTTGCAAGTCGTCCACTGAATTTAACGAATTGGTTGAGAAATACTTTGGCGTTGCGCAGTAGGTTTTGCCGAAGCTGCTAGTTCAAATTGGCTGAAAACCACACGAATGATGAGTCCGATTCTTTTCTCTACTGGAAACCGAAAAAGAGTGCTTGCTTACGCCCGCCAAATCAGAGCAATGAATTTGCGCGATCTGCTCATGTGGCGCTGTGGAGCCGCCGGGCGGAACATCAATAGTCAGAAGGATAAATTGCGTCGTTTCGTCCGGTGCCACCACCCGCTGTTTAGCGTCCTCCGTCACGGTTTGAACAGGAAAAGCAGCATTGTCGTATATCAATTTCATGGCGAAAGTTACCACCAAGAGCGGAAGATTACCTTTGTTGCGAACGGCGATCATTCCACCTACAGTTTCGCTGTGTCCGCCGCGCCCATCACTTCCCGATCCGTGGAAACGGTCGGGCAGCGTCATTTCGACATTGGGCTGAAACGATGCGGCCAGTTGTTCTCTGAGCGTTTTTGCATACCACCACGTCACATACACCAGCGCAGACGTAAGAGCTACGATAACAATTGCTGTTATCGCTTGAATCCCTGCGGCATTTTCATTCAACCATTGCATTCAGATGTATCAAAGATACCGGAGGGCCGCGCCGTTGACAAATCTCATTTCCTACTTCCGGACGGTTATCCGGCTATCCTGATGTGACTCTCATTCTTTATGTTTTCCGGGAATAGGACAAAATGCCGCGAAAAGTGTGGCATAATGTCCTTATGGGTCAAACTGCTGATCTTCCTGTCGTTTCCCCGCCTCCATTCACCTTTGATTGGAGGGAGATTGAGCGCGGGCTGCCACTCTCGACGCTGGAGGAGTTTTCCGCCTATTCCGGCATTGCCGTCAAGGATTTGCTGGAGGTGGTGATTCCGGCACGGACGCTGAAGCATCGCCGCCAGAAGAAGGAGCCGCTCAGCGTGATCGAAGCAGACCGGCTGGCGCGCGTGGCTCGAATGTATGAGCTAGCGGTGAAGGTTTACGGGGACCGCGAGGACGGCCGGAAGTGGCTGTGCGGCAAGAAGCGGCGATTCGACGGCAGGACAGCGCTGGCCATGTTGGATACAGAGATTGGAGAACATGCTGTGGCGGAGGCCCTGATCCAGCTTGATGAGGGGATGTTCATCTAAATGAGCAACCGCGAGCATGACCCTTCATGACATCTCTTTGGCGCATCAGCAACTTCATCGATCTGAGCGGTGAAGGTGGTCTTGGCGCCTCCGGGCGCTGGCATACTGAAGGAAGGCTCGTTGTTTATCTGGCGGATTGTCCGGCTGGCGCACTGCTGGAGCGGATCGTCCACATGACGGATATGTACGAGGAGGCGTTTCTTCCGCATTTCTACCAATTGCTCAAGGTCGCTGTTCCCGATGAGCTTGTCATCAAGCAATTGAATACGCTTGCCCCAGTCGATTGGAAGGAGCACACCGAGTTTACCCGCGCGATCGGCGATGCATGGCTGGCATCGCTGGAAACGCCTTTGGCCCGCATCCCCTCGGCCATTGTTCCGCAGACCTGGAATTACTTGCTGAATCCCGAGCATCCTGAGGCGAAGCAAGTGAAGGTGGCTGAGGTCATTCAGGAGCGCTTCGACAACCGATTGTTCCGATTTGGCGTCCGCTGAACGGGCCAGGTATGTTTTTTGGTTCCGGCTGGGTTGCAAATGGCGCGGGGGCGGGAATTCGTGGTAATCTCTCAATAGACACCAGAGAGTGGACTGAGACGACAAGAGGAGTAACAAACGCCGTGCTGGCGACTGCCAAGAAAACAACCCTGATTGAAAAATTCCGCACCCACGATAAGGACACCGGTTCGCCGGAGGTCCAGATCGCGATTCTAAGTGCGCGCATCAGCGAGCTGACTGAACACTTCAAGACGCACATCAAGGACCACGCTTCCCGGCGCGGTCTATTGCAGTTGGTCAGCAAGCGCCGCCGCCTTCTGGACTACCTGAAGACGCACGATACCGATCGCTACCGCGAGGTTATCGGCAAACTCGGTATCCGCAAGTAGCCAGAGAGCCGGCCCAGAAAGCCAACATTGACCCGGAAGCGCCCAGACCGAAGATTGGTCAAGGCCCCCGTTCTACACAGGACCTGGGGCTATGGTGTACCTGGCGAAACGGACCCGCTGCCAGGGACGGCGCCGGGCTATGGGCTGAGGGTCGCCATTGCTTTTGGGATTCAGGCATTCCTGTTTCCCAGGTGCCCAAATGCGAGGCACCTGGGGCACCCGCATCGTGGCGGCGCGATTCACACACAAGATTTCCAAGCGAACACACAATGAAACGAGGACTCGTAGTATGTCTAAGCACGAAGTAGCCGTCGAGCTTGCCGGTGGCAAGCGGCTGGTTTTTGAGACGGGGCGCATGGCCAAGCAGGCCTCCGGCGCCGCACTGGTGAGCACGGGCGAAACCGTCGTTCTGGCCACCGCCGTAGCCTCTCCCGAAGCAAGGGAAGGCATCGATTTTTTCCCCCTCACCGTGGATTACCGCGAATACACCTACGCCGGTGGACGCATTCCCGGCGGCTTTATCAAGCGCGAAGGCCGGCCCAGCGAAAAAGAAGTGCTGACCTGCCGTCAGATCGACCGTCCCTTGCGCCCGCTCTTCCCTGAGGGCTTCCGCAACGAGACGCAGCTGATTGCGCTGGTCTTCTCCGCCGACAAGGAGAACGATCCGGACGTGGTGGGCATCAACGCCGCCGCCTGCGCGCTGGCGCTCTCTGACATTCCCTTCAGCGCAACGGTGGGCGCGGTGCGCGTGGGCCGTGTGGAAGGCCAGTTCGTCGTCAACCCCACCTATGCCGAGCGCGCTGCTACCACGGTCAACATCATGGTCGTGGGCCACAAAGACGGCATCGTGATGATCGAGTCGGGCGCCAAGGAAGAGTCTGAAGAGACGATCCTGGCGGCCATCGAATTTGGCCACGCGGAGATCAAGAAGATTATCGCCGCCATCGATGAATTGGTAGCCCTGGCAGGCAAGCCCAAACGGGCCTTTATCGCGCCGGAGTTTGACGAGGCTTACTACGCTGAGCTCACAGCCAGGATCGAGGACCGGCTCAAGGACGCGCTGGACACCCAGAAGCACCCCAAGCTGGAAAGCCAGAATCTGATCAAGGCGATCAAGGATGAGTTAGCTGCCGAGTTGCCCGTGGAAGACCTGGTCGCCAGGAAGAAGCTGGCTCACTACTACGAAAAACTGAGAGAGCAAATCTTCCGCGAGCAGGTAACCAAGGAGCGCATCCGGCCTGACCGGCGGCTCTTTGACGAGATTCGACCGATCACCATCGAGACCAGCGTGCTGCCCCGCGTACACGGTTCAGCGCTGTTCACGCGCGGCGAAACGCAGGCACTGGTTACGGCCACGCTGGGCACGACCGACGACGGGCAGCGGCTGGAGGGCTATGAGGGCGAGAAGAGGAAGCCCTTTATGCTGCACTACAACTTCCCGCCCTTCTGCGTAGGCGAGACGGGCCGCATGACGGGCACGGGCCGTCGCGAGATCGGCCACGGAGCGCTGGCGGAACGAGCCATCACCGCGGTTTTGCCCAGCCCCGAAGAGTCGCCTTACACCATCCGCATTGTAAGCGACATTCTGGAGTCCAACGGCTCTTCGTCGATGGCCACGGTTTGCGGCGCGAGCCTGGCGCTTTTTGATGCCGGGATCGCGCTCAAGGGCGCGGTGGCCGGGGTGGCCATGGGCCTGGTGAAGGAGGGCGACGACTACGCCATTCTCACAGACATCGCCGGCGCTGAAGACCACTACGGCGATATGGACTTCAAGGTGGCCGGAACGCGCAAGGGCATCACAGCGTTGCAGATGGACATCAAGATCGGCGGCCTGACACACGAGATTCTTTCCCAGGCGATGGAGCAGGCGCGCAGAGGCCGTCTGTTCCTGCTGGATAAGATGGACGCGGCGCTGGACGGGCCGCGCACGGAGCGCTCGCAGTACGCGCCGCGCATCGAAACCGTAATGATTCCCACCGACAAGATTCGCGACCTGATCGGCAAGGGCGGCGCCACCATCCGCAGCATCATCGAGCAGACCGGCGCCAAGATCGATGTGGACGACACGGGCAAAGTCAGCGTTGCCTCCTGCGACGCCGAGGGCCTGAAGAAGGCGCTGGAGATAATCGGCAACCTCACCGCCGTGCCGGAGATCGGCAAGGTTTATCTGGGCAAGGTGGTCCGGATCGCCGAGTTCGGCGCGTTTGTCGAGCTCTTCCCCGGCACCGACGGCCTACTGCACATCTCCGAGATCGCCGAGCATCGCGTGAAGGAAGTGAAGGACGAGTTGCGCGAGGGCGACCAGGTGATGGTCAAGGTACTGGCCATTGAGGGCAATCGCATCAAGCTCAGCCGCAAGGCGCTCATTAAGGAGCAGAAGGCCAAGCTAGGGTTGACGGCTCCGGCTCCGGCCGCGGCAGATGAGGTGGAGATTTCCGCCTCCGGTGCTCATGCCGCGCCCGCTGCGCCGCCCCGGCAAAACAAGCCGATCAATGAGTTCGACGAACGCCAGCCCAAGTCAAACCAGAGCACCATTCTGATTGAAGGCGGAGACGACTTTGACGAGGTGGGCAGCGAGGAATTCGACGAGGAGAGCGAGCCGAACTTCAACCGCATCGATGGTCCTGCAGCTCCAGTAGCTGGACAGCCGGCTGGTGGCAGGCCAAAGCCAGACAACAAATCCCGCCGCCGCCGCCGCCGCCCCGGTGGTGGACGCTAAATGCAGCTTCTAGCTGCTAGCTACTAGCTGCTAGCTTCTTTTACGAAGCTGAAATGAAAAGGCCCGGATGTTCTCCGGGCCTTTTCTTTGCCTGCAATTATCAATATCCATTCCTGTGGTCAAAGATTTGTGAGTTTCCAGTTCTCAAAGGCGAGATCGAGGGTACCATACAGTTCTTACTTAAAGTGACCTCTGGCCCCAATTCCTTCTGTTAGAGCATCCATTTCCAAAATGTGTCGCCAAACCTTGTATGCCTTTGCAATCATGGCTTCAGCGGCCTCCTGATTAACCCTCGTCTCGGGGAGTATAGAACTGAAATTACTATCAAATTCAACGTAGAGAGCTGGCTCACGAGATTCCATGAGACTTTTCCCTCTTTTCTTATCCACTTGCATAGAGAACTTTTCTATTATTGTGATTTCATTGCTAATTTGAGTTCCACTCAGCTGTACTACCCGCCCCGTGTAGGCGGCCTTTATCGGGTGACTGTAATAAGCGCTTTTGAACTCTTTCTCGGAAAGATCGCCATTATAGAAATCCGCAACTAGTTGAGCTTTGCCTGTCTCTTCGATGCCGCAATATGCTAAGAACGCCGCACGCGGAAACGCTTTGTGCTGTAAGAGTATCTTCGCTTCCTCAATAAACTTTCCTGCGTTATTCATGCACGCCCCATAGAGATCAAGGAGCTTCATTTTTCGGGCGAAAGCAGCTTTCCTCTCCTCCTTCGACATTTTATCCATTGATTTCATCTGCCTTTCTCAGTATCAACTTGGTGCCCCAGGTCCGGATTTTCGAACTTGGGAGACCAGACAATTAATCGGCGGCTGTCTTTTCGCTTTTGGGAGAAAAGATGTTGCCCATGCGGTGAATCTGCGCGCCCACGCCGGCCAACTTTACTTCGATGTGCTCATAGCCGCGGTCGATGTGATACACGCGGTCCAGGATGGATTCGCCATCGGCTACCAGCGCCGCCAGAACCAGCGAAGCCGAAGCACGCAGGTCCGAGCACATGACGGTTGCGGCAGAGAGCCTGGCCGGTCCGCGCACCGTGGCCGTGCGGCCGTCAACTTTAATATTCGCGCCCATTCGCGCCAGTTCCTGCACATGCATGAAGCGGTTCTCGAAGATGTTTTCATGGACCATGCTGACACCTTCGGCCTGGGTGGCCAGCGCCATGAATTGCGCCTGCATGTCGGTGGGAAAGCCGGGATACTCTTCAGTGGAGATATCGGCGGAGCGCAGCTTGTCGCCTCCGTGCACGCGCACCGAATCAGGACCGGGGATCTCCACACGAGCGCCGGCTTCCTGAAGTTTATTCATCACGGCACTCAGGTGCGCGGGGTTGCAGTCGGCCACTGTCAAGTCACCGCCGGTGACGACGCCGGCCACCAGGAAGGTGCCCGCCTCAATGCGGTCTGGGTTGATGCGATAGCGCGCGCCATGCAGACGGCTGACGCCTTGCACGCGAATGGTAGATGTGCCCGCGCCTTCGATCTTCGCGCCCATGGCGGTGAGCAGCGCGGCCAGGTCGACGACCTCGGGCTCTCGCGCACAGTTCTCCATCAGCGTTTCGCCTTCGGCCAGCACGGCGGCCATCAATAAATCCTCCGTGCCGGTGACAGTGATCTTGTCGAAGACGATGTGCGCGCCGTGCAGCCGATCCGCTTTCGCATCCAGATAGCCATGTTCCTGGGCGATGCGGACGCCCATCTTCTCCAGGCCCTTGATGTGCAGATCGATGGGCCGGCCGCCGATGGCGCATCCGCCGGGCATGGCCACATGCGCCATGCCGGTGCGAGCAATGAGCGGACCGAGCACCAGGGAACTGGCGCGCATGGTCTTGACGATTTCGTATTTTGCAATGGGGTGGGAGAGCGTGCGGCAACTGATGGTGACGCTGTGCGGAGCGGCGGCCGGGGTGACCTCGGCGCCCATGGAAGAGAGCAGCCTCCGCTGGGTGGCGATGTCCCACACCTGGGGAATGTTTTCGAGGGTGACCTCGTCTTCAGTGAGAATGGCCGCCGCCATGCAGGGCAGCGCCGAGTTTTTTGCGCCGGAGACGCGAATCGTTCCGGTGAGCGGGTTGCCGCCGCGAATGACAAATTTATCCATGAAAGCCGAGATGCTCCTGGTGTTCTAGTGTAAATCGCGGGATGGGAGCGAGTCAGAGGAGAAATTGCGCGGGATCAGAGTTCGATGTCTCCCAGGTCTAAAAATCGAGAGCCGGGGCACCCGGTAATCGCGCGTACAGCTAGGAAACGAATTATCAGCCTTTCGGGGGCAAAGGCAGCAAACGCAGGCGCGTCCGATTAGGATCGACAGTGATTAGCGCGCCCTCTTCCAGTTCGGTAGCCGTTTGTAACAGGGCGGCGACAACCTGATTTCCGATCGCCTTCAGACTGACGTCATCAGAACGAATTTGCACGACGCTTGGTTTACCACCGTGCGTGGAGGCCAGGATGGCGCTGAAGTCGAGATCGTGAGTGAGCACTACATAACCATTTGCGCTTGCGTAGGCCATGATCTCCGAGTCGGACGCCATGGCCGATCCAATGATTGACCAATGTACCGATGGGATGCCAGCATCGGCCAGTAGGCTTTCCCACTGGGGAGACAGATTCATATCGACGAGCAGCTTCATGCCTTGGCCAGCACAACCTCACGTTCTTCGGCGAGCCAGGCAGCATAACGAAGCGCCTGTAGGATGTCCTCGCGTTCCAGGTATGGGTAGGTGGCAAGGATTTCATCGATGCTATTCCCTGCGCTAATCATCCCAACGATCATGCCGACCGTGACGCGCATTCCGCGCACACAGGCCTTGCCGCCCATTACGGCGGGATTCTGAGTGATGCGATTCAGTTGTTCCATCCGCCTCTCCTTCCCCAAGTATCGTCCTGCTCGTAGTTTGAGAATACTCGCTCCGCAAACGATTTGCGAGGACAGCGGCGTCGTTTCGCCTTCTACAGCTCCAGCACATTGTCCTCGATGGCCAAACGGACATTACCGTCGGATTTGGCGAGGCGGCGGACGGCCTCCGGCTTGTCGACTTTGGCCTTGAGCATGACCAGGGCCACAGGGACGCTGCGTCCGGCGCACTTGATGGTTTCGACGGCGGTGGCGCGATCGATCTGGCAGGCGCGCATGAGGAGGCGGATGCCACGCTCCACCAACTTGGAGTTCTGCATGTGGACGTTGACCATCAGGTTTTCGTAGACGTAGCCCAGGCGGGTCATGGCGCCGGTAGTGATCATGTTGAGGATCATCTTCTGGGCGGTGCCGGCCTTCATGCGCGTGGAGCCGGAGATCACCTCGGGACCAACATCGGCAATGATGACGGTTTCAGCGACCGCGGCCAGCGGAGTTCCCTGGTTGCAGGTGACGGCGGCGGTGTGTGCTCCGCGGGCGCGGGCGTAAGCCACGGCGGCCACCACGTAGGGAGTGCGGCCGGAAGCGGAGACGCCGATGATAACGTCCTTGCGGGTGGGGCGGCGGCGGGCGATGTCCCGCTGGCCAAGCTCCTCAGAATCTTCGTTGACCTCGACGGCCGAGGCCAGCGCCTTGGGTCCGCCGGCCATGATGTACTGCACCTGTCCGGGGGCCGTCGAATAGGAGGGCGGGCACTCGGCGGCGTCCAGAGCCGCAATTCGTCCGCTAGAGCCGGCGCCGACATAGATCAACCGGCCACCGTCGCGCAGGCTACGGGCCACCTGGTCAATGACCAGCGCAATCTCCGGAAGCGCCTTCTTGACCGCTGCCGCTACTTTGGCATCCTCGTGATTGATAATGCGGGTGATGTCGAGCGCGGACTTGGTGTCAAATCCTTGAGAAGCCTCGTTCTGACTCTCGGTGGTCAGTTCCTGAAGCTGGGAGGCCGGGTCTTTCTGCCTATCTACTTTATGGGCGGCGGTCGTAACCTGCGTCGCCGAGTTGATTAGCATCGCATCTGTACCCATTTTTTAATTGTATCTGGAAATGGTCAACACAGGGTAATAATCGCCCATTTTCAGGCCTGATGGGGGTTACTCCAGGTCCGTAGGGCCCTTAAAATTGACCAGTTCGTCATGGAAGCCATAGGTGTGAAATACCCCGCAGGGGATGCCGTCAGCCATCCATATAGCGCCCAGCCCCAGCGCTTTGCTGCTGAGATATTTGGATTGGCCAGGAATCGACCGACGCTCGACGGTCCGCACCAGCTCCGTTTGACACTGGAACTTTGACAGTGCTTTGATGGTTCCAGCGGGAGGAGTGTCATCCCGATTCCCCTCAATCCCGGAGACGCGGAATGCGAACAGGTGCAGTGATGCAGGCAGCGATTGTTTTATCAGGCGCATTGTTGTGCGGATGCGGTGGAGGGGGAAGTTCGACTTCCACTCCTGTTACAACGGCTACGCCCACCATCATCACGACGAATGCGCAGAATGGCGCAGTGGTAGTGAGCGTGACGGCGGCCTCCGGCGCTGCCATTTACTACACCGTAGACGGATCGACGCCCACCACTGCCTCGCAACTCTACGAGGCGCCGTTTCTGGTGGCTTCGAACCTGACCGTCAAGGCCATCGCCGTGGTTTCGGGCAACGCGGCCAGCAGCGTCGCCAGCCAGAGCTTCTCGCCTAACATCCCCTCGGGCACGCTGGTCTGGTCCGATGAGTTTACCAACTCCACCGGCTCCAACGCACAGCCCAATCCGCTGGTCTGGACCTATGACACCGGCAACAGCGGCTTCGGCAACCAGGAACTGGAGAACTACTGTGCGTGGGGATCGAACACTTCACCGTGCAGCACGGCAAATCCGAACGCCTACGTGGGCACCGATGGCTACCTGCACATCGTTGCGCGGCAGCCTTCGACCGGCGTCTACACATCTGCGCGTTTGAAGACCCAGGGTTTGTTCAGTTTTCAGTACGGCCAGATTGAGGTGCGCGCCCAGGCGCCGGAGGCGCAGGGCTTTTGGCCGGCGGTTTGGCTGATGGGCAACAACATCGCCACCGTCAACTGGCCGGCCTGCGGGGAGATGGATGTACTGGAGCGGATCAACGCGGCAACCACGCCCGACTGGAATGAAGGCTCGATTCACGGAACTGGTTTTACGGGCGGCAATCTGGGTACGGTTTTCAATTTTCCCAGCGGGCAAACGGCGGCCGGCTGGCACACCTACGGCATGATATGGACAAAGGGCAGCGTGGCCTATTATGTGGACGACCCCGCCCATCCCTACGTTACATATACGACCACGAGCATCAGCGGTTTGAGCGGCGCGATATGGCCCTATGACGCTGGGCAGAGCAACTTCATCCTCCTTAACCTGGCCGTGGGAGGCAATTGGCCCGGAAGCCCCAATGGTGCCACCCCTTTCCCTTCAGAAATGCTGGTGGACTACGTGCGGGTGTACACGAACTAGTGCTAAGACCGTATGGTTTTGTAATTGTGCCTGGATATGTGCGGGCGAGGACGCCCGCACGACAGCCGGCCGGGAGGCCGACGCTACATTCCTGACCTTACAAATTCAAGCGGTCACGGTACTAGGGTCTGGCAATGACGACTCATACGTGCAGACGGCGAACCACGGTCCATTTGCGCTTCATGTCCCTTAAATGACCTCTGGAATGCAGCAGGGCGCCGTCCGCTGTAAAGTTGCTTGCGGTTCAACTGACTCTGTGGTACAAATGAATCATTCCAGTTTGCCCCCAAAGGCAAGCCTGGATTTCATGCAGAGTGGCTGAGGGACGAGCCCTGTGACGCCACGACAACCTGCCTGGGCAAACCAGGAGTATGGTGTCAACTCTCGCCCGTATTGGGGAACATGAGATTCGGGGGTCGCTTCAGCACTCTTGATTGAGGCGTCTCGCAAGGTACTTCGAGTCACTTCACGTTCGCTCTTTTGAGCCGGTCACGCGCTCGTATATTTCAGCCTCTCGCGCAGCTTGCGAGGGATGAATGACGATTGCATACGAATTGCGCTGCCGGGAATGCGGCAAATCCTACGGGATTCAGCCGCTATCCATCTGTGACGAGTGTTTTTCACCACTCGAGGTAGTCTTTGACCTGGAATATGCCCGCACCCGTTTTACCCGCGAGGCTATCAGCCAAGGACCGCTGAATATGTGGCGCTATCGCGCGTTGCTGCCGGTATCCGACAGCTACCAGCCTCAGACGCCGGCGGGGTTTACGCCGCTGATGAAGGCTCCCCGGCTGGGCGCGCGCATCGGCGCGAGCAATCTCTTCCTCAAAAACGACGCCGTCTGTCTGCCCACGCTCAGCTTCAAGGACCGCGTGGTGGCCGTGGCGCTGGCCAACGCGCAGGCCTTCGGCTTCGACACAGTGGGCTGCTCGTCCACCGGCAACCTGGCCAACGCCGTGGCGGCGCAGGCGGCGAGGCTGGGACTGAAGAGCTTCATCCTGATCCCCGACGATCTGGAGCCGGCCAAGATTCTCAACACCCAGGTCTATGGCGCCACGCTGGTGCGTGTTAAGGGCAACTACGACCACGTTAACCGCCTCTCGTCGCAGATTGCCGACCGCTATAACTGGGGCTTTGTGAACGTGAACCTGCGCCCCTTCTACGCCGAGGGCTCGAAGACGGTGGGCTATGAAATTGCCGAGCAACTGGGTTGGCGGCTGCCGGACAACATTGTTTGCCCCATGGCCGGTGGCTCGCTGATTACGAAAATCCGCAAGGCCTTCGATGAGCTGGTTGCGCTTGGTTTGGTCGAGGACAAGCAGGTTCGCTTCTTCGGCGCCCAAGCAACGGGCTGCTCGCCCATCATCCAGGCGGTCAAGAACGGGACGGACGAGATTGAGCCGCAGCGGCCCAACACTATCGCGAAGTCGCTGGCCATCGGCAACCCGGCAGATGGGGTGTATGCGGCGCGCGCCATCCGCGCCACGGACGGCTGGGCTGAGGACGTGTCGGATGTGGAGATCGTATCGGCCATGCAGGAGCTGGCGGAGACTGAGGGTATCTTTGCCGAGACGGCAGGCGGAGTGACCACCGCGGTTACCGCGAGGCTCTATGCCCATGGGCGCATCAAGCCCGATGAGCTGACCGTAACCTGCATCACCGGCAACGGCCTGAAGACTACCGATTGCCTGAATGGCGCTTACGAACAGAGCCAGGCCATCCGCCCCAGGCTCAGCGACTTTGAAGAGTTTGTGGAAGAACACAACGAATACAGCACAGCACAGAGCCAGGACCTGGTCCTGGCGGGAGAAACCAATGGCCGTTAGAGTCCTGTTGCCCAATGCCTTTCAGAAGCACACCAACAACACGCGCGAGATTACCAGCACCGCGGCCAATCTGCCCGAGTTGATCACCGAGATTGAAGGCCGTTTTCCGGCGCTGCGCAAGCACCTGCGCGGCGAGGACGGGCAGATTCGCCGCTTCATCAATTTTTATGTCAACGAGGAGGACATCCGCTTCCTGGGCAATGAGAACTACCGATTTCAGGAGGGCGACGAAGTGCTGGTGATTCCGTCTATTGCCGGCGGGTGATGCTGATATTGTGAGGCCGGGGTATCGCACGGTATGCTTCCGATATGGGAGCTGCGTTGTATGTTTGATTGCCAGCGCTGACTCACAAAGATTCGTTGGAAAGCTGCTAACCTTATGATTTTTCGTGCGATCCGGCGTGGTGTAGCGCTGGTGTTAGCTTTAGCCCTGAGCATTGTGCGTTACTGGTTGCTGCATTTGCGCGGTCCGATGACGATGGAGCGCCGAGCGCAGTGGGGCCAGCAAACCGCCCGCTTAATTCTGGCCTGCGTGGGCATACGCTGCCTGGTGGAGGGTACTCCCCCCACACATGGGCTGGTGGTCGCCAACCACCTCAGCATCATCGATGTCCTCATCCTCTCGGCGGACATGCCCTGCTTCTTTGTCGCCAAAATTGAGGTTGGCGGTATGTCTGTGTTCGGCAAGGCGGCGCGCGCCTGCGGGACCATCTTCCTGGACCGCTCCAGCCTGGAGAGCGCCATGAGCGTAGCCGATCAGATGGTCGAGAGGTTCAAGCTGCCGATTCCCGTGCTGCTGTTTCCCGAGGGCACCAGCACCGACGGCAGCCAGGTGATTCCCTTCCATCCCCGGCTTATTGACCCGGCCACCTCGACCGGAACGCAGATTACCACTGCCGCCATGCGCTACGTTCTGGAGGATGGCACTCCGGAGAAGGAGCTGTGCTGGTATGGCGATGAACCGTTCGGGACTCATATGCTGAAGGTGCTGGGCGTTGCCGGCTTCACTGCCATGGTGCGCTTTGGCCAGCCGCGAATCTATACCGATCGCCGCGTGGCCGCCGATTCGACACGCGCGGAGATCTCCGCCATGCGCGAGCAGATGACGAGAGACAGGGAATAGGGAGTAGTGAGTAGGGAATAGGGAATAGGGAACAGGGAATAGGGAACAGGGAATAATGCACAGGAAATTGTGCAGAAAACGAGCAAAAAGAGTTCACATATATATGAAGTCTTTTGTGCGCAAAATTGGGTTATTTGGGGAGCGGCAGAGAGCGTTATATTCTCTATTTGTTCGCTTTTCTGCGATAAAATCAGGGGACGGAGGCAGGGCCCGACTTCCGGCGGTGGGGGGATGGGCTCCTTCGACAGGCTCAGGGCAGGCTTTCGGCAGAGCGGCAAGGCAGACTCTAGGAACCCAATAAACCTTTTCGACAAGCCGATTTTGCAGGATTAATCCAAATCCTCCAAAAGCCTGGCCTCATCGAGCGAACCGGAGCTAAATATGTGAGCCCTTCACACTCGTGGCTATTATTACGTGAGCGCACACTGGTCTGCTGGCACTTGCTGTACAATCCTTCACTAGAACACAGCGACAATTGCAATTGTCTACCTGAGCTGTGATGAAGAGCTGTTTGGATGGCTATGCCACCGTTGGCAGTCCTGATAATTGGTTACGGCCACGAAAGGATGAATTGCATATGACAGAGACGCAGAAATATCAGGGAGAAGTGGAACAACTCATTAAATTGTCCGAGAGACAGCTACAGGTGGAAATTGTCGAACCGTTGCTGAAGGGGATGGGATTCCGCAGCGTACGGGACACGTCAGGTCCTCGTGAACGCGGCAAAGATCTCGTTGGAGTTCGTCTGGACATGGGCCGCGAATACTTGTGGAGCATCCAACTGAAGAAGTTCAAGGCGACAAGCAAAGCCGGTTCGCAATCGAGTTACGGCAACCTGCTCGACCAGTTAAAACAGGCGACTATGGAGCCAGTTGTTGATCCACGTACTAATGCTCGGCGTCGGCCAGACCGCTGTCTCTTTATAACTCCTTTCCCGATTTCGCCCAACGATATCGAAAACTTTCTGGAACGAGCCAGTGATCCTGTTCTGAAAATTTTGCAGATAGTTGATGGTTGCGAATTGTGCGAATTGATCCATAAATATATTCCTGAGGTCATCAATAGGTTCAGCATGGAATTGCAGTACCGCATTCGTATCTCTCAACAAGGAGGACGTATTCCCGAGTCCACGACAGCGTTTGAACTAAGTCACGAGCTGCAACTAGATTCACTCTACGTTGATATCGTGCTAGGAGAGGGAACTGACCTGTTGCAAAGGGTTGCTGCCATACGAGTAACGAGTGAAGATGAGCGGCGAAAGCGTGTTGCCAAAGATGTTATTTTAACGGGCACGAGCCGCGACCCCTGTGTGTTTGCTGCTCCCATGAATGAGGCAACTACATTCTCCAATATCTTTAAAAAATGGGTCGGTAGTAATCTCTTGCAGTCGTCGGGTCTAAAGTTAGTTCCGTCATCTAAAGAGAGGGTGGTCTTAGATATGGCGCCGCTGTTGAGGGCGGTTCAGTCGAAGCTACAGGAAACTTTTATACAACTAAACGCGATTACAGAATCTCTGGTCAGCTCCAATGAAGCAAGACAAAGCGCGATCGCTGCTATTGCATTGGAACAAGAAATACGCAAACTGCAAAGCAACATGTTCATCCAACGCTATTTTCCCGATTTAGCGAGGCCACGTACTCCGATAACAGAAGAGCGAACTTACACGTCCATAACCTCACATAAATTGCTTAAGATCCCAACTCATCTGTATGTGACTGGGCCACCGGGAACAGGCAAGACGACACTTCTCCGGCGCATTGCACAACTCAGTTCAAGAGATTCCTCCGAAATATTACCCGTATTCTTGCCATTGATCCGGATTAAAGACTATTCAAAGCAGGGATTAATTAGCGCCCTCATGCAAGCTATGCAAGAGCAGGGTTACGAGTTTGCGGCGGCGGAAAGCAAGACTTTACAGAATCTATTGCGCGCGAAACACACGAGAATCTGCCTTGATGGTCTCGATGAAGTCGGAATTCACGCGCACGGGCTAATGAATGCAATTAACGACTTTGGAGACGAATATAAGAAAGCACAGATCATCCTGAGTTGTCGTGATAGCTTCACAAAGACGCGCGAAGAGGGGTTGCTTTCATATTGGGACAGAGCACTCACAATCAGATTGCTTCCCTTTAGTGAAACACAGCTGCGCGAATTTGTCGAAAATTGGTTTTCGGCTGTCCCCACGTCTAGGACTGAATTGCTTGCTTGGCTTGACCGAAATCCCAGCATGAAGAAGAGTGCGATGACCCCGATTATAGCCGCGCTGCTTTGTTCGTTGTTTGAACTACGAGCAGATATGCCAACTACCGAACTTGATTTATATGCAAAACGGTTCGAATTGTTGCTGGGTCGATGGGAACGCGCAAAAGGGATCAATCCTTTGCAACGTGTCCTTCGCGAAAGGTATCGACTTTTCCTAATGAACTTTGCACACGACATGCATGTTCAGGAAAGTAGATACAGCACCGAGGCTAGTGCACTTAAGCTCGCAGCAGTATATATGGACAAACAATTCCATGAAACACCCTCGGCAATGTTGCAGGACTGTATCCAGCGTGGAGTGCTCGAATTTGATGACCGTGGCCAGTTGTCGTTCGGGCATCTCACGTATCAAGAGTACATGTGTGCAGAATGGCTTGCATTTCACAACTCGGTGGACGAGATTCTTGGTGTGTTGGGTAATGCGTGGTGGGGGAAGGTGTGTGAATTTTATGCTACTCGAAAGCAAGATCTTACACCTTTAGTGGAGCTCGCGGTGCAACGGCGGGTCACAAGATCATGTGCCGAAAAACTGGAAAAGATTGTCACTCTTTCTCCTTTAACTTCCAAGTCATCTTTGGAACGATTGCGCCCTTTAATATCCTGTGCTTATCGGTAAGAGCGGTCCAGAGCGATGTACCGCCACTGCTTAATGGTGCGTTGTATATGTTTCGCTCTCTCGCAATGGAGTTATTGCCGTTGCCTATCCTTAGTCGGGAAAGCGGGTCTGCCCCCTGCGAAGTGCCAGGAAGGGATAAGTCCCGACAAACACCATTTGATCCGGGAATGACGTTGATTCCGGATCGTCGGCAATTCAAAAATTGCCTATCATTCAATTCACCCGGCATGAAAGACGGAATCAAACCATACCTTCAAACGCGGCTTCGCCGCGTGGATTGATTTCTAAAAACGGGTAGGTGGAATAAAGACAGGGAACAGGGATCAGGGGTATGCCCGCGGCTAAAGCCACATTTATTGAAGGCGCTCATTCAGCGGCCTAAAGGCCACTGCTCCCTCCGCTACTCGTTGTCTGCGATGAGGAGGCGGAGGTCGCGGAGGTTTTGGCCGGTGGGTCCGGTGACTACGGCGTCGCCGAGGGCGGTGAACATAGGGCAGGCGTCGAAGTTGGCCAAAGAAGATTTGAGGTGGAATCCGAAGGTGTGAGCGCGAGTGACGGTAGTGGGGTCGGCGATGGCTCCGGCGGCGTGGGAGTTGCCGTCGATGCCGTCGGAGCCGGCGCTGAAGACGGTGAGGCGCTGGCCTTCGTATTGCTCGAGGTCGAGGGCGCAGGCCATGACGAATTGCTGGTTGCGTCCACCGGCGCCGGGAGAGCGGTCGAGGGTAACCGTGACCTCGCCGACGGAGATGAGACAGAGGCGCGGATGCTCGGCGCGCAGGGCGTGGAAGCGCTCCAGCAGATAGCGGGCGGCGTCGGCGTAGTCCCAGTCGTCGCAACTGTTATCGACCACAACGTGAAAGCCGGCCTGTTGCGCCAGGGCGCGGGCGTTCTCCGTCAGGTCGTGGCTGCTGAGCAGAAGCTCGAAGACGGAATCACGGAAGGCGGGGTCTTCGATACTCATGGCGGCGGCGGCGGTGACGCGGCGTGTGGGCGCGGCATCGGGTTTAGAGAAGGCGGGGAAAAAAGGCGGAAACCAGCCCTTGTTGCCGGGCGACTCGGGCAGGTCTTCGCGCTCAAAGAAGGCGCGGATGGAGGGCGGGAGCTTGGCGTTCAGATCGTACTTTTCCAGCAGGTGGCGGACCTCGGAGACGGTGGTGTGATCGGGTGAAGTAGGGCCGCTGGAGAGCGCGTCGAGGGAACGCAGGGGCACGTCGGGGAGGAGGAAGCTGACCTTGGCGGCATCGGGCGCGGCGATGGCCAAGCGGCCGCCTTTGACCGCGGAAAAATGCTTGCGCAGGGTGTTGACCTCGCTGATGGGAGCGCCGGAGGCGAGCAGCAACTGATGGAAGGCGATGGTGTCGTCGAGGGAGATGTGCGGGTCGAGCGGCAGGTCGAAGATGGCCGAGCCTCCGCCGGAGATGAGGAAGAAGACGAGCGTGTCTTTGCGAGCCCGCTTGAGCATGGCCAGTGCGGCGCGGGCGCCGGCGAAGGATTCCTCGTTGGGCAACGGGTGGCCGCCCTCGAAGTAACGAAAACGCCAGGAGCGATGCGTGGGAAGCTGGTTGGAGCAGCAGATTCCGCGCAGGCCCCTGCGGCGCTTCATGCGGTCCAGAAGCACATCGAGCATGGGGCCGGCAACCTTGCCCAGGGCAATGATGAAGATTTTTTTGTAGCAGGAGAGATCGATGGAGGCAGGTCCGCTGCCGTCGGGCAGAAGGCGATGCATCGTGTTGCCCTCGAAGCGAATGCGGCGGTCAAAGGCTGATTCAATGCTGCAAGCCTTGATGGCGCCGGTAAAGATGTCAGTGGCCGTGGCGTGCAAGGCATCGAGAGAGGAATCGGCGGACGTGGTCATCAGAGTTGTACCTTGAGACTGTCTGTCAGCCAAGCGGCGAGCGCCGTCTGCATGGGCTCGAGTTGACCGGTAAAGAAGTGATCGGCGCGGGGAAGGAGCACCAGTTGTTTGGGTTCGGCGGCGGAGGCGGCGATGCTGGCCAACTGCGAGTCCGGATCGAACTGATCGTCTGCTCCGCTGAGGAAGAGCTTGGGAATCGCGCAGTTCCGGAGGCCGGGGTAGCTGAAGTCGTGATCGGCGCCGTCGTGAGTGGGCAGGCCGAGCAGTGCCAGGGCGCAGACGTTATTGGGAGTCGGGGAAGGCGAGCAACAGGCACTGAGCGCTATCATCGCACCGAAGCTGAAGCCGACCACGACCATCGGCAGGTGGTATTCGTTTTCCAGCCAGTCGAGCGCGGCGAGCACATCGCCGGCCTCGGCCTGGCCGTCGTGAACTCCCTGGCTCAGGCCCGTGCCGCGAAAGTTGAAGCGCAGAACCGGCCAGCCTAGCCCCCACTGCGGTTCGTTGAGGGTCTTCATGGCGTGGTAAACCACCTTATTGTGCATATTTCCGCCGCCCAGTGGATGGGGATGGCAGACCAGCGCGGCAAAGCGGGCATGGGGCGCGCCCTCGTTCACCACAGCTTCCAGGCGACCGGCCGGACCAGTCAGGCTGACACTGCGCAGAGCGGCAGTTGCGGGAGTGGTTCTGGGTTGGGAGGGAGCGGCTGTGGCGGTCATTCCACAATCCATTCTACGCGGTGGGGCTTATGCTTCCCATCCTGGGAGGCTCGGGCTTCAGAGTGCGGGACGGCGCGCCGCAGGGTCAAAAAGAGGCAGTCCCGACCCTTTTAATGGCGTATAACACCGCTTGAGGTATTCTGGCAGAGCTATGACTGATAGCAGGGCTGATGATTTTTCCGTTGAACCTCTTGACCCCATCCGATTGACACGCCAACTGTGCGAGATTGAGTCAACGACCTACCATGAGGGCGAGGTGGGCGATTTTCTCGCCAGTTATCTTGTCCTGCGCGGATGGGCGGTGGAAAAGACTCCTGTTCCGCAGCCGCCGGAGAGCACCGACGCCGGGGAGCGCTGGAACATCTATGCGGGAACAGCAGGCAAGAAGCCCGATCTGGTTTTTTCCACCCACCTGGACACCGTGCCGCCCTATATCCCCTTCAGCGAGGACGAGGACTTTCTTTATGGACGCGGCGTATGCGACGCCAAGGGCATTCTGGCCGCCCAACTGGCCGCCGCCGAATTCCTGCGAGCCGTGGGATACCGGATTGGGGTGTTGTTTGTCAGTGGCGAGGAGCGCGACTCTGCCGGCGCCAAGGCCGCCAACCAGATGCACAGAGGCAACCGCTTCCTCATCAACGGCGAGCCCACCGGCAACCGCATCGCGCTGGCTTCCATGGGCGCTTTGCGCGCGGTCTTCCGGTCCACCGGCAAGATGGCCCACTCGGCCTATCCGGAGTTGGGAGACAGCGCCGTCCACAAGCTGGTCAAGGTGCTGGGAAAACTACTGAAAATTCCGTTGCCGTCCACTGAAGACGTGGGTTCGAGCACGCTCAATATCGGCCAGATCGAGGGCGGCTACGCCCCCAACGTCATCGCCGACAAGGCCGAGGCGCAGGTGCTGGTGCGGCTGGTGGGAGATTCTGCGCCGGTGCGCGCCGCGCTTACGGAAGCCGCCGCAGGACTGGCCGAAGTAGAGTTCACGCTGGAGATTCCCTTCGTCCGCCTGCGCGCTGTTGAAGGCTTGCCCACCATGGTCGCCAAGTTCACTACCGACATTTCCATACTCTCCAATTGGGGCGAGCCGCTGTTGCTGGGGCCGGGGTCGATTCACGTAGCCCATACGCCCTTTGAGAAGCTGGCGAAACAGGAGCTGCTGGAAGCGGTGGAACTGTACATTCAGGTGGCGAAACAATTGCTGGGGTGAGGCAGCGGAGACAGCTTCTCAGGCAGGCTTTGACCTGGCGCGGGAGGCACGCAACTGCGGGGTAGCCACCTGAAGGGCCAGATCGGCGATGGTTGCCTTGTTCAGAACCCCCAGCATGGCTTCCTGAGCCCGTGTCCAGACAGGATGCGCAGGGCAGAAGGATTTTCGCTTGCAGGAGGCGCCGGTGACCAGGCAGACGTTGAGGCGAATAGGCCCCTCGATGGCCTCAATCACAGAGCGGACCGAAGCCTTGCGTCCGGGGGGCAGCATCTCAAAGCCGCCTGCCTGTCCGCGCCGGGAAACGATGAATCCGGCGCGGCACAAGGCTTGTAAAACCTTGGAAAGAAAGCTCTCCGGGGCTCCGGTGGCGCGAGCCAGCGTAGGCAGCAGGGCGCGCTCATGGGCGGGCAGCGTGGCCATGTGGATCATCACACGAACCCCATAATCCGCGGCTCGCGTTAGCTGCATGGTAGAGCTGGATCTTTCCATTGGCTTGCTCCCTCCCAACATCATGGTAACCAATCTTACCGCGAATCATCGCCGGTTGTATGCGGATCGGCGGCCAGAGGGCAACCCGCGCATCGGGCGGTCCGGCGGCAATGAGCCTTGCCTACGGCCACCGTGAGGGCATGAAACTCGTTGAAGAGGCGCGCTTGACGCGTGAGCGGATCGGCGGCAAAGGCATGACGGGTGAGATTGACCAGGGAATCGTATCCCTGGCGATTGCGGCCGGGTGTGGGCTTCAGAAGCTGGTGGCGCTCACTGATGCGGCGCAGATACTCGTCGGCGACGGGAACGGGATGATCGAGGGCGTAGAGCAGAATGGCGTCGGCGGTCTCCGGACCGACGCCGGGCAAGGCCAGCAGGCGGGCGCGCAGGGTGACCGTGGGAGCGGCGGCGAGTTTCTTGATCGATCCGGCAAACTCCTCGTCGAGCATGGCTACGAATTTCTTGAGTGCGGGCGCTTTGCGGGTGTAAAAGCCGGAGGGCTGGATGAGCCGCTGCAACTTCCGGAGGGAGAGCGAGCGCAGGCCGGTCACGGACAGAGCACCAGCTGCGCGCAGGTTGTTGAGCGAGCGCTCGACGGCCGTCCAGGATGTGTTCTGGGTGAGGTAAGCGCCGAGGATGACCGCAAAGGGAGTTTTGGCCGGCCACCAGTGCTGGGGACCGTAGGCTTCGAAGAGCCAGTTGTGCATCCGGCGAAGGCGCTGGGCGGCGGTGGGTTGGGTTGAGGTCACGGCTGGAATTTAGAATAGCGGAGTTAGCGTGGTTAGCGGAGCTAGCGGAGTTGGCAGGGGTTCCGGTTAGGGTTCGTGGTTTCCCACCCATTCGCCAGAAAACAGGCGAATGGATGGGGCACGGGGCATTTGCGGTGCATCCGGCATGAGGTTACAGGAGGCTTGATGAAGAGTCACACGGAGTACCTGGTTTTTGAAACGAAAAAACGGCGGGAGATGGTGCACATTACCGATGAGGTGGAGCAGATTGTGCGGCGCAGCGGGGTCAAGGATGGGTTGTGCTTCGTCTCGCCGATGCATATTACGGCCGCCGTGTACGTGAACGACCTGGAGAGCGGGTTGATTGAGGATATCGGCAAGTGGTTGGAGGAGCTGGCGCCGGCACGGCCCGATTACCGGCACCACCAGACGGGCGAGGACAACGGAGACGCGCATCTCAAGTCACTGCTGCTGCATCACGAGACTACGTTACCGGTGACCAACGGGAAGCTGGACCTGGGAACCTGGCAGCGGGTCTTCTATGCCGAGTTCGACGGGCGGCGCAGGAAGCGGGTGATCGTCAAGGTGCTGGGGGTGGAGTAGGGGTGATAGCGGAGTTAGCGGGGTTGGCGGAGCTAGCGGAGTTAGCAAGCAGGTTGAGAGGTATTCTAACTCCGCTAACACCGCTAACATGCGCGCAGCGCGGCTAACTCCGCTCAATCACGGATTGGATGGAGCTGGAGTCTTGTTGCCCTGCGCAGGCGCATCGTCGTCGGTGATTTTGCGCCATGGGCCGGTGGGATAAGCGGAACCCGGAGTAGAGAGATCGATTCTAGTGCGGGGCAGGACGACCAGGTCCACGCGGCGGTTTTCCGCGCGGCCTTCGGCGGTATCGTTGCCGGCCGCGGGGTGATACTCGGAGTATCCGGCAGCCGAGATGCGCTCCGGGGGGATGGCCTTCAGATCGATAAAGATACGGGCGATGTGCGTGGCGCGGGCTGCGGAAAGCTCCCAATTGGAGTCGAACTCCGCGGTGTGGATAGGAACATTGTCGGTGTGGCCCTCAATGCGCAGGTCGTAGGGCGTGCGGCCCAGCGCGGCGGCGATCTGGCGCAGCGTGGGGAGCGTCTCAGGCTTGGGAGTGGCCGAGCCGGAGCTGAAGAATCCGGCCTCGCGCAGGCTGATCACCAAGCCGTCGCGTCCCATCTTCATAGAGACGGTGTGGGTGGCGACTTGGTCTGATAGTCTCTGCTCCAGTTCGCGATGAAGGTGCTCCAGGTCTTCCTTTACCCTGGCCGGAGACAGCACATCCTCTCCCATGACAATGTTCATGGGGATGGCCGGCATTTCGGCGCCGGTGATGGTCGCGTCTTTGGCTGGCTTGCGCGTGGCGTTGGGAAAGATGCCCAGCGAATGGAATGCGCTGTCGATGGCATCTGTCAACTGTACCTGCTTTTTCTGGTCAGCTTTGGCGAAGGCATAGAGGACCACGAAGACAGCGAACAGCAGGGTGATGAAGTCGGCATAGGAGACCATCCAGCGATCCTGGTTGATGTGGCTCTTGCGCCGCTCCTGCATCATGCCGTGCGCTCCTTCTGTTGGGAATCATTCAAGAAGCCGGCCAGCTTGACTTCGAGCATGCGCGGGTTCATGCCCTCAAGAATGGAGATCACGCCTTCCAGCATCATCTCGCGGCGCTGGTGGTCGTCGCGCAGGCGGATGCGCATCTTGCCGGCGAAGGGCAGGAAAAAAAGATTGGCGATGCCCACGCCGTAGATGGTGGCGACAAAGGCCACGGCGATGCCTTTGCCCACTTCCTGAATGTTGTCGAGATTCTTCATCACCTGAATGAGTCCCAGCACTGCGCCCAGGATGCCGATGGTGGGCGAGAATCCTCCGGCCGACTCGAATACCGCGGGAAGCCGTTCATCGTTTTCCGCAGTGCAGTCCAGGCTGACGCGCATGATTTTGCGCAACTCGGTTGGTTCGGTTCCATCGACGGCCAGCATGAGGGCTTGCTTGAGAAACGGATCCTGAATGGTTTCGAGGTCGCTGTCCAGCGAAACGACGCCATTGCGGCGAGCCTTGTTGGCAAAGGCAACCAACTGTTTGAGGAGCTGGTTATTGTGCTTGCGAGGCGCGGAGAATACATGCGCCAGGCTGGCGAATGCGGCCAGCACCGTGGAAAGCGGAAACTGGAGCAGCACCGCGCCCATGGTGCCTCCAAAGACGATCAGGGCCGCGGTCGGCTGCAGGACCTGGCCCAGGTTGCCGCCCTCGATGAGCAGTCCGGCCACGAGGCCGGCGATGGCTAGGAAAACTCCGCCAATGCTGCCCTTATCCATGAAAACTCCTCGAAAAACCAGCGTAAAGAGCGGGATTCATCCTTCAGTGGCCTTAGCGCGGTTTCTTTCCGGGCGGCGCCGGTGGCGGAGGCTGGCCGGAAACATCGAGGCTGGTCAGCGAAACAGCCCTCTGCAATTCGCCATAGGATGGCAGCCGCTTGGCCACCGCGGCCAACAAGCGCGCCCGGTAAGCGAGCACGCGTTCCACCACTTCGGCCGTGTCCTCGCGCACAATCAGCTTCTCTCCATTGATCAGGGTCAGCATGGTGTCCGGGGAGGCTTCGGCGGTTTTGATCAAGTCGCTGTTCAGCACCATCGGATTGCCGTTAAGCCGTGTGAGTTCGATCATTTCCTTGAAACTCCTTCGCGTTAGTTATCGGCGAAGGGATGGAAAGGTTAAGAAATTAGGAAATATGAAGAGAAAGTGTCCGGAGTGAGACACAAAAGCGGGGGTGATAAAGTCCGCAAGTAACGCGCCGAAGAAAGGGCCAGATGCGGCGGTTACCGCACCGGAAGCAGCGACCCAGGGTTTGTAGAGCAAATGGGCGCACATCCGGAAAGGGCCGCTAATTCACGCGTCTCAAAAGGAGAACCCCATGTCCCTGGGTGTTTTGAATAACCTCTCCGCCCTGTATGCGGAGAACAATCTGAACAACAGCAATAACAGCCTGAACACCGTGCTGCAGCAGTTGTCATCCGGTTCGAAAATCAACTCCGGGGCAGACGACGCAGCCGGTCTTTCCCTGGTCAATGGCCTCCAGGCCAACCAGCAGGCACTTACCCAATCGATCACCAATGCCACCGAGGGCGTGGGTCTACTCCAGGTTGCCGATGGCGCACTTTCGCAAGTGACAAGCCTGCTCAACCGGGCCGTGACGCTGGCTACCGAAGCCTCGAACGGCACCCTCAACTCCTCGCAGGATACGGCGGCTAACCAGGAGTACCAGTCGATTCTGTCGGAGATATCGAACATTGGCTCGACGACCACATACAACGATCAACAGGTCTTCAACTCGAACACCAACATCTACACCGGCGACTCTTCGACTACCGGTTCTTCGATTAACACGCTGAACATCCGCACGCTGTCTTCGTCCAATGTGGGCGACTCCGGCGGCGAGATGGCGTACAGCAACGGCGCCAACAACGTGTTTCTCAACCTGTCGAGTGACAGCGCGAATGCCGCGCTTACCGATACCTTGAACGCTGGCGGTACGACTACGCTTGACGTCAACTACCTGGTGAAGGGCAATGGCACAGCGAGCACATCGACCACAACGATCTCCGCGGGCGGAACCTCCGGCTTTGCCAACACCGTCGGCGGATTGATCAGCGCCATCAACAATTCTGGTTTGGGCTTGACCGCCAGCTTCACTACTCAGGCGCAGGCCGGCATTACCGGCGGCGGAACGCAGACTGGCATTCAGATCACCGGCGGCCTAATCTCAGCCGGTGTCGATCCGAATGCGGCGAGCACCAGCGGCATCCTGAACCCAAGTGGAATCTCCGCGAACGAACTGCTCACCCAGGGCCAGACCATCACGGTCGCGCAGGGCGGAACGACAGCGGGCACGGTCACCATCGATTCGTCCATTAACACGCTGAGCGAGCTAGCCTCGACGATCAACGGATGGAACGGCGGCAACAGCCCGGTCACTGCCTCGGTTGTCACCAATGGCGACGGAACGCAGAGCCTGTCGCTGGCCAATGCTGCCTCAACCGATGGAGCGTTGACGGTTACCACCAACGCGGGCGCCAATATAGCTCCGGCATTTGCCGCTGCTGTAGCAGGCACCGATTCGACGGCTGTCCAAACCGCCGCAACGGTTACAACGGGTGTCGCAGCGACTCTAGCTGTTCACGGCTCCGCCACCTTTGGTTTAGCTGGAACCAACGCCGGCACGGATGTGCTCTCCGCTGGCGGAAGCATCACTCTCACCAACACCATCCCCAACGACACAACCGCTCTGACCTTTACCGTGGGCGCGGGGACGGATTCGGCTACCACCTTCTTTACCGCCAATCACGGCGATAACAGCAACACGCTGGCTAATTTGGCGGCTACCATCAATGCAGAAACCACCACCAACACCTTCACTTCGGGCGCTGGCCTCGGGGCCGCCGCCGTGGTGGGCACAGGCGGCATTACGGTAACCGCGTCGAATGCACTGAGCGGCGAAAACGTCACCGCCAGCGCCAACACACTGACCAACGCCAATGCCACGATCGGCCTCTATAATCCGACAGACGGCGGCGCCGCCACCTCTGGCACACCTACGATCACCGCATTGGATGCGGGCGTCGGTACTGCTCAGGACGACGTGCTCTCCACGGGCACCCACATCACCCTCACCAACGCCCTGGGCACCACCACCTTCACCGCGGCTGCCGGGCAAACGTACGCCGACCTGGCGCTGCAAATCACTGGCAGCAGCCTGGGGGTCACCGCTTCATTTAACGCCGGCGGCGGCAACGGCGCCTTGGTGCTGACTTCCAATACCACGGGCGTGAACCCCATTACCGTGAGCGCCAACAACTTGACGGACGCGACCGTTGCGGGTGGTCCTACCGCCGTGGTAAAAGACGCGGGCTTCACTGGCGTTCAACCCGGAACCGCGGGAACGGCCGGCACTCATGGCACCGCCATTCTGCAACTGGCAACGGGAAATCTGAACGACGCCACCGCCAGTCTTACGGGCCAGATCCAGATCAAGAACGGCGGCGGCGCAACGCAAACCTTCATCATGGGCGCGGGTGTGGATGCGGGCACCACCTACTACACGGGCGCCAACACGGTGGCCAGTTTGGTGACGAAGATCAACGGCGTCGCTGCTCTGGGCATCACGGCGAACGCGCCGGGCGGCGGAACGGGCGGCATCTACCTGCAGTCCAACGCCGTGGGCACCAGCATCACCACACCGGGCACAAACACATTGGCCAGCGCGGTTGCTTTTGCCGCTCCGTCTGCCATAACCGGCGCTACAGGCGCCACCGGCAACGCCGCAGTCACCACGGTGGGTCCGGCCTCTGGAACCGTGAATACCGGCGATACGCTGACCGGCGGCATTTCCATCATCAACGGCGGCGTCACCGACAACTTTGTCATGGGTGCCGGAACGAATGTCACCTCTGGCGCCAGCCACACGTACTACACCGCCAACAGCGGAGACGGCAGCAGCACGCTGGCCAACCTGGCGGCCACCATCCAAGCGGATCACACTCGCCTTGGACTGGCCTCGACGGGAGGCGCCGTGGCAAGCACGGGCGGCCTGACGTTGACATCGGGTATTGAGACAGGCAATATTACCACCAGCGGTAATACGCTTGCCGACACCACGCAGGGAACATATTCGACCGACACCATGGATACGTTTGCCAGCGTGAACGACACGGTTGCCGGCTCGCTCAGCTTCTCGGTGGGCGGCGTGGCAAAGAACCTTACACTGGCGAATGGCTCGACCGTTCAAAACATGGTCAGCCAGATCAATCAGGCCAGCCTTGGGGTCACCGCCAGCCTGGTTGCCGGCAGCAATGGATGGGAGAGCGTCAAGCTGACCTCGAACACCGAAGGCACCGCGGGGAACATCACCGCAACCTCGGGAACCAGCGTAAGCGATACCACAGCCACCGCGTCTCTGAGTTATACCGCAGCAGGCGCGTACAACATGGGAATCTCGGGCGCCGTTTCCGATTCAACCTCGGCGCAGAGCGCGGCGGCCTTCGCTTCCAACGTAAAGGCCTCGAGCGGGGTTGCCACGATCAGCTACACAGATGCCGCCGGAGTTTCCCTGAGCGCCACCGATCTGTCCAACCAGACCGACGCCAAGGGCGCGCTGACGCTTCTGAACGCGGCCATCACCGATGTGGCGGCACAAGATGGCTACATCGGCGCGCAGATCAATACCCTGAACGCTGTCAGCCAGGTGCTGACCACGCAGCAGGAGAACGTGAAATCGGCGCAAAACGCGGTGCAGGCAACCGACTATGCCTCGGCAGCCTCTAACATGTCCAAGTACGAGATCCTGAGTCAGACGGGCATCGCCGCCCTGGCGCAGGCCAACAGCGTGCAGCAGGAAGTGACCAAGCTGCTGCAGTAAACCGGGGTGGATATACCGGCGTAAAGCCAATTACCACAAAAGGGCGTCCGCGAGGGCGCCCTTTTCATTGCAAGCGAGCAGGAGCGGCAGAGGCGCGCGATTATTTACAGGGATGAGCTAAAGCGGCGTGCGCGCCAGGCCGATGAACTGTTTGGCAAGAAGGGGTCTTGGCAGCGTAGAGTGCGTTGAAATATGGGGGCGATATTCATGAGTTCCTTCTAATTCTTCTCGGAATCGGGTGGTTCTCCGGCTGCACGAAGTCAACACGGGGGAACGATGGGCACAGTAGGACTGAGTTTCGGTTCGCCAACCAGCGGAGCAGGATTCGATGTCAGCGCGACAGTGACTGAGATTGTGAGCAATCTCCAGAATGTGGAGACGCCGTGGAAGAATCAGCTGACTAAACTACAAAGCCAGGACACGGCGATTTCCAGTTTGGGGACACTGTTATCCAGTCTCTCCAGCGATATGAGTTCGCTGACCAACTTGACGGGTATCCTGGCCCAGAAGACGGGTTCCAGTTCCGATACGAATGTGCTGACGCTGACTTCGGCAGATTCTACGGCGATTGCCGGCACGCACACCGTGCAGGTGACGAATCTGGCGGCAACCTCAAGCGGATACCTGGCGGAGATCGCCAATGCAAATGACACGCTGGCCGGAGCGATCACGCTACAGGCGGGCAGCGGTACGGCGTTGACCATTACGCTGAACTCGTCCGACAATACGCTGGCCGGACTGGCCGCGACAATCAATGCATCCGGAGTGGGCATCAACGCCAGTGTGCTGACCGATTCCGCGGGTTCCAGGTTGAGCCTGGTTTCCGGCACCTCGGGGTCTCAGGGAAATATCTCCGTAACTTCGGACACCATCGTTGCCACTGATAGCGCGGCGCTGAGTTATACCGGCACGGCGGGCAGCGGCTCAACGCACTCAACTGGATCTCTGGCCGCGCTTGCCAGTCCGAGCGATACGCTAACCGGCTCGATGTCGATACAAGTGGGCGGCGGCACGGCAAAAACCATCGTGGTGGGCGCGGCGCCGAGCACTCCCGCGGCGAACACCATCTATACAGGCACGTCGAGCGGCTACAACACGCTCACGGGGTTGGAGGGAGTAATCAACGCCAACTCGTCCAGCCTTGGGGTTGTGGCTTCGCTCAATACGACAGCGGTCGGCAGCCATGCCATCGGCACAATCCTGACGCTGACCTCCAACACCGCGGGTTCCAGCGGCACGTTGACCGTTGCCTCCGGCATCAATGACATCACCGGCACAACTTCGTTGGCTTATTCCAACCCAGTGGTGGGGGCTGACGCCAATCTGACGGTGGACGGTGTGGCTCTGACTAGCGCCTCGAACACGGTAGCCAATCTGATTCCCGGCGTGACATTTCAATTGCTGGCGCCCAGCGCGACGGAGTCGGATAGCAGCCTGGAGCAGGTGCAGGTGGTGATCGCCAACGACAACAGCGGAGTGGAGAGCGCAGTCAGCCAGATGGTTACCGACTACAATGCGCTGATCAAAGCCGTCAACGCGCAGGAAGGAAACGACAGCTCCGGCAATGCCGAGCCGTTATTCGGCTCTCCCACGCTTTCGCTCTTGCAGCAGCAGTTGCTGAACGGGCTGAACATGCAGAACCCCAACGGCTATCTGACGGCGGTCTCCACCAGCACCAATACAACCCTGGCGGGGTCTATCTCGATTCAGGTGGGCAGCGGCGCGGCGCAGACCATCACGCTCTCGTCGGACAACACGATCTCCGGGCTGGCCAGCGCCATCAACGCGGCCAACATCGGGGTGACAGCCAACGTGGTGACCAGCAGCGGACAGTCGACTCTTACGCTGGCGTCGCAGACCGCAGGCTCCTCTGGTACGTTGACGGTAAACTCCAGCATCGTGGCAACCAGCGACGCGCAGCTGAGTTACTCCGGCAACGACAATTACACCAGCACCACGGCCGACAGCGGCACTCTGACAAAAATTCCCAGCGCCAGTGATGCGCTCACCGGCTCCATCTCTATTCAGGTGGGCAACGGCACGACGCAAACGGTTAGCGTTCCGCCCGCTTCAAGCAGTTCTCCAAGCAACAACCTATCCGGACTTGCCGGCGCCATCAATGCGGCCAACATTGGGGTGAGGGCGTTAGCGGTGCAGAATGGCGACGGATCGTGGAGCTTGTCGCTAACTTCCGGAACGGCAGGGAGCGCAGGTGCATTGACCGTGACATCCAACATACTGGATGCCACCAACACCAGCAACGCAGCTTTGAGCTACACGAAATCGTCGGACGTAAGCAATCTAACCAGCCTGGGCATCAGCGTGAACAACGACGGCTCGATTACCTTCGACGCCGCCAGCCTGGATTCGCTGTTGAACTCGAACTACAGCGGCGTGATGGGCTTCTTCCAGAACGCGAACAGTTGGGGCCAGACATTCTCGACCATGTTGACGAACGCCGGTACCAGCGCAACGACGGGCATTCTGGCGCTTAGCCTGAAATCCAACAGCAACATCGAATCCACCTTGAATGCGGAAATTACCAAGGAAGACGCCTATATCGCCGCGCAGAAGAAAAGCCTGACAACGGAACTGAACACGGCGAACCAGACCATACAGGCGATTTCCACGCAGTTGAGCGAGATCAACGAGCTCTACTCGGCAATCACCGGCTATAACCAAAATACGAACGGCTAAGGAGTTTTATCCCCATGGGAAGTTATCAGCAACATACGCTGGACGGCGCCTCGGCAGTGGATCTGGTGGTGGCTCTCTACGACGGAATTCTACGATTTCTTTATGCGGCCAGCGCAGCCGTGGAACGCAACGATGCGGAGGCCCGCAGGATCGCCGTCAAGCGGGCGCTGGATATTATCATCCACTTGCAGGCGCGGCTGCGCATGGATGTGGGCGGACGTCCCGCGCAGGTGCTCAGCGAGTTTTATGCATCGATCTTCGCGCAAATTCTGCAGGCTTCGCAGTCGGCCTCGCGGCAAAAGTTCGAGCATACCATTGAATGCGTAAAGAACGTGCGCGACGCCTGGCGCCAGGTGGCCAAGGATCCCAAAGTCAATCCGGCACCGCAGCAGGTGAGCGGCATAACCTCTGGACGCAGGCCGCCGGGATTCGATGGCTCCGATTACGGTTTGGAGACTTCAGTTGGCTCCAGATGGAATGCGTGAAAAAACAGGGACTAGGGACTAAGGGACTGAGGGACTAGGGAATAGAAGATTTATTCTGCGCGTGGAGAACTCCGAGAGTCGAGCCATCTATCTTTTCATTTCTACGGCAGAAAAGAGCCATAAGGTTTGGCTACATGACTGTATACGCCAGGTCCTAGTCCCTAGTCCCTTAGTCCCTGTTCCCTGTCTTATCATCCGGCGACGGTCAATTCCTCTTCCAGTTGTTGCTTGCTGTAGAGGCCGGCGTAGTAACCGTCAAGGGCGAGCAACTCGTCGTGACGGCCCAACTCCACAATTCTTCCGTGGTCCAGCACGGCGATCTGGTCGGCATTGCGCACGGTTGAAACGCGATGGGAGATCAGGATGGTGGTCGAGGTCTGGATGTAACCGCGCAGGCCTCCCAGGATGCGTTCTTCCGTGTAGGTATCCACGCTGGCCAGCGCGTCGTCGAGGATGAGGATGGCCGGACGGCGGAGCAGCGCCCGGGCAATGGCCGCGCGCTGCTTTTGCCCGCCGGAGAGGGTGACGCCGCGTTCGCCCACCATGGTTTCAAAGCCCTGGGGAAACTCTTCAAACTCCAGGCGAATATGGGCTGCCTCGGCGGCTTCCAGCAGGGCCTCAGAGGTTGTGTTAGGCGCGCCAAAGGCAAGGTTTTCGCGAATGGTGGTGCTGAAGAGGAATGTTTCCTGTGGAACCAGGCCGATGTTGCGCCGCAGCACCGCCAGGGGATAGTCGCGCACTGGCCGTCCGTCGATCAGCAGTGAACCTTCCGGCGCTTCATACAATCTTGTGATCAGGTTGATAAGCGTAGATTTTCCCGAGCCGGTGGGGCCGACAATGGCCAGGCTGGAACCGGCGGGAATTCTGAGCGAGATGCCGCGCAAAACCGGGGTCCCCACGGACAGGTCTTTGTCCGTGGGGTGGAGTACCGGCGTATCGCCATAACTGAAACTCAGATTACGGAATTCAATCTCGCCATCGAGCACGGTGTCGGCTTGAATGGCCGGATCGGCGGCGCTGTCGTCGATGGCCGGCTCAGCGCGCAGCAACTCGTCGATGCGCTTTACCGATGCGGTGCCGCGCTGGAAGATGTTCACCACCCAACCAACGGCAATGATGGGCCAGGTGAGCAGGACCATGTAGGTGTTGAAGGCCACGAACTGGCCGACGCTGATGCGGTGGGCGATGACCTGATGTCCGCCGACCAGCAAGGTGAGGATCATGGCGATGCCCAGAACGAACTCCAGCGTGGGCCACAGCATGCCCATGAGCTGCACCAGCTTAAGCGAGCGGGCGATGTATTGGCGGTTCAGCCGCTCGAAGAGTCCAATCTGAGATTCCTCGCGGGCGAAGGCGCGCACCAAGCGGGCGCCGGAGTAATTTTCCTGGGCTTGCGAGGAGATATCCGAAAAACTGGCCTGAATGCGCTCAAAGCGGTCATGAATCCTGCTCCCGAAGTACTGCACCAGGATGCTGGCCAACGGCATGGGCGCGAAGGCCACCAGAGTGAGCCAGGGACTGATGCGCAACAGGAAAAACAGTGCGCCCACGGTGAAGAAGATGGTGTTGGCGCTGTACATGAGGGCCGGGCCGAGCAGATTGCGCACGGCATTCAGGTCGTTGGTCAGCCGTGCCATGATGTCGCCGGTGCGATAGCGCTGATAAAAGCCGGAGTCCTGCTCTTCCAATTTTCGAAAGAGATCGTTGCGCAGGTCGAACTCAATCTCCCGCGAGATGCCGATGAGAATCCAGCGCTGCGAGTAGAGAAAAACACCTTTGACCATGGCGATGGCGACCAGCAGGCCGGCGAAGAGCAATACCTTGATGCGTGTGTCTCCGTGGCTCAACACGTCAACGGCCCACTGTAAAACCTTGGGATAAATCACCCAATTGCCGCCGATGCCATCAATGGCCATTCTGATGACCTGGGGAAACAACACCCAGATGGTGTTGGTGCAAATGCACGACAAGGTGCCCCATAGGTATCCCCAGCGGTAGCGGCGCATGTATTTGTAGAGCGGGGCCAGGTCGCGCAACATGGTTTTATTGTACGGGGTAGGGCAGGCAGCGCTCGCCGATCAGGATTTCCATTTATCGACCGGAGGAATTAGGTTTTTCCGCGCGTTCCGCAGATCTCGACGCCAAGCGGCAGACTCTTCCGGCGAAAGACGGACTTTTGACTTTGCAAGTGCCGTAGCCAGTTCCAATGCGGTGCAGGATTTCCGCTCTTCCGGCACAATCCGTGCCACGGGCACACCATTCTTATGCAGCACAAAGGTCGTGCCTTGATAGTGAGCGCGGTTGATGCAATCAGCAAAATTACGCGCCGCCTCAGTGACGGTGATGGCCTTAGTGCTCATAGAATCAGATTATCAGATTTTACGTATTTTGCCAAATTACGCCCTTACGTTGGCGTTTTCAGCAGCAGATAGCCGCCCACCAGTCCGAAGAGGAGATCCGAGGACCATGCGGCCAGGGCGGCGGGCAGATAGTTCACATCACCCAAGGCGCCAAAGAGGCCGTCCACTACGAAGTAGGCAAGTGTAAGTGCGATGGCCAATGCAATTCCGGTAAGCGAGCCGCGACGGCCCATGGAAAGGGCAAAAGGAATGGCGAGAGCCGCCATGACGACCGCCATCAGCGGATAGGCCAGCTTGTGCCACAGTTCGACGCGCAGGCGCATGGTGTCGAAGCCACTCTGGCTCAGGTCGCCGATGTAACCTTCAAGCTGGCCGAAGTTCATCTCCTGCGCCTTCATGCTTTCCTTCTGGAAGTAGCCGGGGGCTTCGTGAATCTCCGCGAAGGAGGTCTTTAGAAACTCGCGGTAATCGCTGACATTGGCGCCGTCAATGTCGCGTTGCCAGCCGTTGAGGAAGCTCCAGGAAGCGGTTTCCGGATTCCAGACGGCGCGGGCGGCAAAGATGCGCCGCGTGAGCGCAAAGGTGGAGGGATCAAACTCGAAGAGCGAGAGATTGGCGAACTCTTTGCGTCCCGGATCGAAAAATTGATAGTAGAAGATACGGTCCGGCTCGCCGGGGCGCGGCTGGCCGAAGATCCAGTTCTGTTCGGGATGCAGAACGGTCTGCGGCGGCTTGCCCTTGATGATGTTGCGCAGAGCCTCCTGCCTGCGGTTGGCCTGGGGAAGATAGTACTGGTCGAAGAGGAAAAGACTGAGCGACAGGATGAAGGCGATGAGGAGGATGGGGATCACCAGCCGGTAAAGGCTGATGCCCGAGGCCTTCATGGCGATGATCTCCGAGTTGCGGTTGAGCACGCCGAAGGTGACCAGCACGGCGATCAACACGGCCAATGGGGCAACCGTGTAGAGCATATAGGGAACGAGGTTGATCAGATATTCGCCGACTATAAACCAGCTGATATCGTGGCTCAGGATGTCTTTGAGCAGATCGAAAACAGTGAACACCAGAATGAGCACGATAAAACCAGCCAGCACCAGCAGGAAGATGCCGAAGAACTCGCGCACCACGTACTTGTCGAGGATGCGGGGGAGGAAATTGCGGGTATGTGCGCGCCGGGGACGAGGTTGCAACTTACTCAGCAGGCGGCTGAGGGGGGAATGGATGGGTTTGTCAGGAACGGCTTGCAGTGACTCCAGCAAGCGTGAGAACCAGGCGTCGGCGGCAGTGAGAGCGCGTCCGCCAGTGGCCATCTGCCACACCAGTAAGAGGCCGCCGGCGGCGAAGATCAGGTTGGCCATCCATACCGCGAGAAACGCGGAAATCCAGTTTTGCTTGCCCAGGGCAACGCCGATCAGGGAGAGCGAGTAGTAGACGACGACCAGCGCGAGGGTAGCCACCCAGGCGGAACTCTTGCCGCCGCGCCGCGAGGTCACGCCCAGCGGTACTGCAACCATCATCAGAACCAGGCAGGCCACCGGATAGGCAAAGCGCTTCTGCAACTCGATCTGGTACTTTTTACCTTCCAGGCCATGGGTGCGCGCGCGCAGTTCATCCATGGACAGCGCGTAGATCGCGGTGTCCATGCGTCCCAGGTGTCCTTCGCTTTGCTGGCTGGCGGCCAGGCGCATTCTGTTATCGTCAAATTTTGAAATGTTGTACTGTTGCGGCTGGCCGGCTACCGTCTCGTGGTGCCATTCGTCGTGCAGCCGCATGAGCAGTTCCTGGCTGGAATCGTTGTCCACGGTGGCTGAGGCAGCGGTGGTGACCTGCGGCGTGGTGGGATCCGTGGTGTCGGCCATAAAGACCTGTCGCCAGTTGGCCGCGCCTGTTCCCGAACGCACATCCTGCACGTAGAGAACGTAATTGTGAAAATCCTCATCGAAGACGCGCGGCTCAATCTCGTAGGTGGCCTGCGCGGCAAGGGCCTTGTCCATCTCCAGAATGGCCTGATTGGCGCGCGGCGCCACATACAGGGAGTTGAGCAGCCCCAGCAACGTGCCGAAAATGGCCACGATGGAGGCCACGCGCACAAAGTAGCCGATGCCCAGACCTGAGGCGCGCATGGCGATGATTTCGCTGTCCGCGGCCAGGCGGCTCAAGCCCAGCAGCACCCCCACCAGCACCGCCATGGGGATGGTAATCATGAAGAAATTGGGCAGCATGTAAAGCACGACTTGGAAAACGCTGGTAAAGGTGGAGCTGTTATGAACCACCATCTCCAGGATGTGAGGCAGTTCCTTCATGAAGAGAATGAAGGTGAAGATCACGCCGCCGATCACCGCGTGGGAGAGAATTTCGCCGGAAATGTAACGGGTCAGAATGCGCACGGACAGGCTCTGAGGCTAGTTTATCGTGCCGGGGCGATTGCTGCTCGACAAGAAATCCAATCGCTCGGGGATATAATTCATATTGTTGCAGAGAGGGATTTGAGTGTGACAAAGGTACGCTCGCGGAGCAAAACACATATCGACTGGGAAAAGGCGCAACTCCGGAAGGACGCGGAGAGGATTATTCACAGCGGAACTCTTGACGAATTTAAGGAGATGCTGCGCCATGCGGGGATCGATCCCGAATCTGCGAGAGGCAAGGATTTCATCGACCGGTTGATTGCGCTTGGCGGTTCCGGACATTCTCCGCAATAGAATGGATTTTAGCGATTGCACGGGTGCGTTTTGTGGCAGGCATTTTTTCAAGTCCGACGCTGACTTCACGCATGACGTCATTCAGAAGCTTCTCGTGGCTGTCACCCGTTCGCGAGGCGGTAGCATCGGTCTTTCCATAATCGTAAATTGGATGAGTAGCCACGAACACCTCTCTCATTTCGACTGACAATAGACAGAATCCAACATTATATCCTTGAAGAGATACAACAATACACCGCTGAACTATGTAGATTATCACGGATAATCCGTGATACGCAATATACGCAGTCCGATGTTGTGCCGTCGAGCAACAAACTATTTATTTTGCTTGATTTACGGCGTACGTCGGCAAGCTCATGGCAGAGAATCGTGCCCGTCGAGCTAACCCGTTACCTGCCATCCGCGCAGGCGTAGGCTGTTGGCTAATACGCTGACGGAGCTGAGGGCCATGGCGGCGGCGGCCATCCAGGGGCTGAGCAGAATGTGGAAGCTGGGATAAAGCACGCCCGCGGCCAGCGGAATGCCCAACAGGTTGTAGCCAGCTGCCCAGATCAGATTCTGGCGCATCACGCGCAGGGTGGAGCGGGCCAGATCAATCGCCGCGGGGATGGCTGCGGGATGTGCGCGCAAGAGCAGCACATCGCCGGCCTCCTGCGCCAGGTCGGCGCCGGTGCCCATGGCGATGCCGGCGTCGGACTGTGCCAGGGCAGCGGCGTCGTTGATGCCGTCTCCCACCATGGCCACGCGCAGTCCGCTCTTTTGCAAATCGCGAATGCGTGCCAGCTTGCCGGCGGGATCGAGGCCAGCTTCCATCTCGGTGATTCCCGCCTGCTGTGCGATGGGCGCGGCGGCGGCGGCCGAGTCGCCGGTGAGCATCAGCACCCGCAGGCCTGCGCGGCGTAAAGCAGTCACGGCTTGGGCTGCATCGGGACGCAGTGTGTCGCGGGCGTCGAAGTAGCCGGCAGGCACGTTGTCCAGAGCCATCCACAACCGCGTCACGCCCGACTCGGGCGGGATACCATCGGTTGGAAGCGGGATGAGGAATTCCTTAAAGAGGGCTTCGTTGCCCAGCAGGCAATCGCGGTCTTCAACCTTGGCGGCAAGGCCGCGGCCGGGCATAACCTGCACGTCCGCGGCAGATGGCCAGGCCAACCCGCGCAATTTTGCCGCGTCCACGAGAGCGTGAGCCAGCGGATGGTTTGATCGCTCCTCGGCGGAAGCGGCCAGACGTAGTAGGTCGCTTTCAGCGTAATTCCCAAGCGGATGAACGGCAGTCAGCACCGGGCGGCCCACGGTCAGCGTTCCAGTCTTGTCGAGCACGATGGCGTCTGACGGGGCCAGGCGGGCAACTCGCTCGAACGCCTCGCCGCCCTTGAAGAGGACGCCCAACTGCGCGCCACGTCCCACGGCTACAGTCAGCGCGGCGGGCACGGCCAAGCCCATGGCGCAAGGGCAGGCGACCACAAGCACGGCGACGGTTGCGGCCAGGGCCATCTGGAGCGAAAGTGTTGAGAAAATCCAAATTACAAAAGTCAGCGCGGCCAGGGCCAGCACGATGGGGACAAAGATGGAGCTGGCGCGGTCGGCCAATCGCTCCATGGGCGCGCGCGAACCCTGCGCCTGAGCGGCCATGCGGGTGATCTGCGCCAGCATGGTTGACTCGCCCAGCGACTCTGCACGACAGGTTACCGCGCCTTCGTAGTTGAGCGAACCGGCCAGCACGCGCCCACCAACCGAGCGGTCGAGCGGAGTCGGTTCGCCGGTCAACATCGATTCGTCCACCGTAGTGCGGCCTTCCAGAATCGTCGCGTCCACGGGGAATCGCTCCCCAGGCAGCACCAGCACACTATCGCCGGGCTGAATCTCCTCGAGCGGAACGATGGTTTCAATTCCGTCGTGGATGCGGCGGGCGGTTGCAGGCTTGAGCCGGGAGAGCGAGTCGAGCGCGGCCAGGGCGCGGCGTTTGGCGCGGCCTTCAAGCGATTTGCCCAATAAGAGAAAACCAAGAATCAAGAGAACCGCATCGAAGTAGACCTGCCGTCCGGTTGCGGGCCAGATGGTGGCATACGCGGAATACGCAAAGGCCACGCTTGTTCCCAGGCTCACCAGCGTGTTCATGTTGGTGGTCCCATGGCGCAGGCCGCGCAGGGCGCTCAGGTAGATGCCGCGTCCCGCCCAGGCCATGAGTCCTGCCGTGAGCGACAGCAGGAACCAGCGCAGCAGCTCCGGTGGCAACGCAAAAAGCCAGGGGAGGAGGCGCATCAGGGCGTGGTCCAACGCTCCCATTTGCGGGCCGAGCGGCATGGCCAGCAGCATGGCTGCCGCGCCGGCAATCAGCGTGGAATAAGCCTTAAGTTCAGCTCCGATAGCGAGCGCGTCGTAATGGGCTTCGTCAGAAGCGGCATCGAAGCGGGGAAGTACTGCATCGTAACCCGAAGCGCGAATGGCTTCGACCAGTTGCGCGGGCGTTGCCAACGCCGGATCGAAGACCACGCTGGCGCGATGGGCCATCAGATCGACGCGAGCCGATTCGACCCCGGTCGTGGCTCGCAGAGCCGATTCCACATGATGCTGGCAGGAGGCGCAGGTCATCCCGAGAACGGGGAGGGTAAGCGATTGATTGCATGGTTCTGTCATTTTTTTTGCACACAGTGACAATACGAATGAACAATACTCTTTGCATTTGTGGTTCCCACCCATTCGTACAGAACGCGAATGGATGGGGCACGGAACATTTGTGCCAATCAGCACGGTCTATTTCAGCAATCACTCACCCTTATGCATCACTTACGCTTCCAGATGAGCCGCGAAGCCGGCTTTGGCCAGGGCTGCAACGGCAAGATCGACGGGCGCGGGCTCCTGCCTGGATGTAAGACGCGCCGCTCCCACGCGGACCTCGTTGACGACAACGCCCTCGACCGCAGTCAGCGCCTGTGCAACGCGTCTTACGCAGGAGCCGCAGTGCATTCCATCGATGTGCAGCGTGAATTCCGGCATCCGATTCTCCTGTTCCATTTTGATGATACGCCGGGGGAAAAGGCGCGTTATCTTAAGATTTGTTTAGGAATTTGGAGGATTATGCAGAGAGAGTTTCCAAAGATGCCGCTGGTGGGCGTGGGCGCGGTGATTGTTGAGGCTGGCCGGGTGCTACTGGTGCGGCGGGGAAACGAGCCGCTCAAAGGCCATTGGACGCTGCCCGGCGGCTTGCTGGAGCTGGGCGAATCGCTGATCGAAGGCGTGAAGCGCGAGGCAAGAGAAGAAACCGGGCTGATTGTTGAGACTGTACAGCTGATTGAGCTGCTGGACCGCATTCATCGCCAGAAAGAGGGGCAGGCCGAGCGAATCCGCTACCATTATGTGATCGCCGATTACCTGTGCCGCGTGGCGGGCGGCCAGTTGCAGGCAGCCTCCGACGCCGATGCGGTACGGTGGGTAGAGCGGGAAGAGTGGCAAGAAGGTAACGCACTCCAGCTTGATCCGATTACCGCGCGGGTTATCGAAGCCGGCTGGCAGAAGGCGCAGGAGTTAGAAAGCCGATGAAAACGACAAAAAATTTGTTGTGGGTTGCAGGTGGGTTGGTGGTGGTTGCCGGAATTGGCTTCTGGGAGCGTCCGCTCAGTTACTACAACGGAGCGATGTATCTGCTGGAGTACCTTTCGGGCGTGGAGAGCCATTCGGTTCAGGTTATGGGCTATCGCGTGCATTACCTTGTTCAGGGGCCGGTCGGCGGTCGTGTAGTGGTGCTGGTGCATGGGCTGGGCGGGCATAGTGATGAGTGGCTCAATTTGTCGGCGTATCTGGTCAAGGCAGGTTATCGCGTTTATCTCCCTGATCTGCCCGGCTACGGACGCAGCGAAAAGCCCGCGGACTTCTCCTATTCGGTGCGCGATGAGGCCGAGGCGGTGGCGGGGTTCCTCGATGCGCTGGGACTGAGGCAGGTGGACCTGGGCGGCTGGTCGATGGGCGGCGGAATCGTGCAGCACGTCGCCTTCAGGCATCCGGAGCGGGTGCGCAAGCTGATGCTCTTCGATAGCATCGGCCTCAACCAGATGCCCACGTTTGATGTGCGTCTGTTTACGCCTACCACGCCCGCCGAACTCGATCAACTGGATGCGCTGCTGATGCCCCATCCACCCGGTGTGCCGGGCTTTGTCGCGCGGGACATTCTGCGCATCTCGAAGAAGAACGCCTGGGTGATTCACCGTGCGCTCGATTCCATGCTTACCGGCCAGGACGCCACCGACAACCTGCTGCCGCGGCTCATGATGCCGGTGCTGATTGTGTGGGGCGCCGAGGACCGCATCGTTCCGTTCAGCGAAGGCGAGACGATGCACCGCCTCATGCCGCAGTCTGAACTGATGGTCATTCCCGGCTGCGGCCACCTGGCTCCCCTCCAGTGCTCCGCCCAGATTGGCCCCAGGGTGGTGGAGTTTGTGAAGCGGTGATTCCACCTTGGGCCGGATTATCCTCTGCTTATGGGTGAATAAGTAAGGAAAGGGCCGCTTACGAGCGGCCCTTCGTTTTTACACGTTGATTGAACTTTCTATCGTTACCTTCTCACCCGTAGGTTCAAGTCGTTCGGGCTGCATGTGGCGTTCTTCCAGCGATAGTCCGTCAACGAGGTTGAGTGGGTGGTCTTTCCGTTCATGGTCATATCGATCGTACCCTTGCCGGTCATGTGCTCCATGCCGTCGAAGGACAGCTCGACCTTGCCATTCATCCGATACATCTTCATATCACAGTCCAGGGTGTAGCTGGCGCCCTTGGATGTCATGTTGAAGTTTTGAATGGTGCAGGAGGGCATCTGAGTGAATGCCTTCAGCCACGTTTCGTTGTTCAGGCAGTAGGGAAGAACCGTAGCTGTATCCTGCGAGTTAATCGCAGGCACCGTCGCCTCCCATTCGCCCGGCCGTAGGGGGAACTTCTGTTGTGCCGAGCAAAAGGAGGTTGCCATGAGTACCATTACGCTCAATCCTGTCAATTTGAAAAAAGTCATTTCACCCTTTCATTTCTCGATGTAGGGCTCGAGGTTGCCGTTTTCATTTTGTTTCTGTCAATGACAATCGACATCCGAAAGCGCAGGTTATTAAGTCTGTTCACTACTACACGCCGATAACGTCGCAGAGTTCCTTGACGGCCGCGGCGCTCTTCATGAAGGCGGCGCGTTCTTCTGTGTTGAGCTTGATCTCGACGATCTGTTCCAGGCCGGCCGCGCCCAGCTTGCATAACACGCCCATGAAGTAGCCGTTGATGCCGTACTCGCCTTCCAGGTAAGCCGCGCAGGGAAGAATTTTCTTTTTGTCCTTGAGGATAGCCTCGGCCATCTCCACCGCCGCCGCCGAGGGCGCGTAGTAGGCGCTGCCGGTCTTGAGATGCTTCACAATCTCGCCGCCGCCATCGCGGGTGCGCTGGATGATGGCGTCGATGCGCTCCTTGGGGAGAAGTTCGGTGATGGGAATGCTGGCGACGGTGGTGTAGCGGACAAGAGGAACCATGTTGTCGCCGTGACCGCCGAGAACAAGGCAACTCATGTTTTCCACGCTTACCTTCAGCTCCAGGGCGATGAAGCTCTTGAAGCGGCCGGAATCCAGTATGCCGGCCATGCCGAGGACGCGCTCACGGTTGAAGCCCGACAGGCGATAGGCGGCCTGCACCATTGCGTCCAGCGGGTTGGAGACGACAATGAGAATCGACTCGGGCGAATAGGCGACCACATTCTTGACCACACTGGTCATGATTTTGAAATTGGTTTGCAGCAGGTCGTCGCGGCTCATGCCGGGCTTGCGGGGAATGCCGGCCGTGATGATCACGACGTCGCTGTTGGCCGTCTCGGCGTAGTCGTTGGAGCCGGTGATGTGGACGTCGGATCGTTCGATGGGAAGAGCCTGAAGCAGGTCAAGCGCCTTGCCCTGCGGCACGCCCTCGACTACATCGATCATCACCACATCGGCCAACTCCTTGGCCATGAGCCAGTGTGCGGCGGTTGAGCCGACATTGCCGGCGCCAATAATGCTTACCTTCTTACGCATTCTAATTCTCTCCTCTTTGCTTCTCCCGCAGCTCAATTGACTTAATGCCGCAGGCTGATGTTATGCGTACTGAATCGTTATGTTTGGCAGCAATCCTCCAGAATCAATTGCCTGTCCCCGGAAGACCTTTAAGTCTTCACAAATCTTCCGAACACATCCGGACGCAGAGCTAGATTGGTCAGTGCAGGAAAAATACTCCAATTTCACAGCTTCTAATTCAGCGAGGTGGATAGGAAGCTGTAGTTTGATCAGTTCCACTTCGCTCTCTGTTGCAAAGCGAGATGCGAATATCAACCAGCTCATCCGGCAGTTGACCGCGTTGATCGATTCCGAAGCTCTTACAACTTGATTCATGTGAATCACTCCATTTCCGAATCGATTTAGTCGAATGGGCGCAAGATGTGTGTACTATGACTAGCACTCAAGTGGCCGATCGATCCTTTGTCCTGAACAATCAATGCCACCTGCTCAGGCAAATTGCAAGGACTATTTTTTACTTTGAGGGGGCAAGTTTGGGATTTGTGTAGAATTTTTTACAATTTCCCTCGTCCCATGTTACCAGCCTACATGTTTCCGATGATGCGGGTGGCAAACTCGCTGGTCCCAACCTTGATGGCGCCGGCAGTCTGGCGTTCAAAATCGTAGGTGACGAACTTCTGCTGGATGGTTTTTTCCATTGCGGTTTCGATGAGCTTGGCGGCTTCCTTCCAGCCGATGAACTCCAGCAGCATGACGCCGGAGAGAATCACCGAGCCGGGATTGATGACATCCTTGTCGGCATATTTGGGCGCGGTTCCATGGGTAGCCTCAAAAACTGCATAGCCGTCGCCGATGTTGGCGCCGGGCGCGATGCCCAGGCCGCCCACCTGCGCCGCTGCCGCGTCGGAGATGTAGTCGCCATTCAAATTGGTGGTAGCCAGAACACTGTAGTCCTCAGGCCGCAGGATGATCTGCTGGAAGATGGAGTCGGCGATACGGTCGTTGATGAGCAGTTTCGACTTCCACGCGCCGTTGCCGTGCGTCTGGCCGATGGAGTCGAGTACGGCCTTGACTTCGGCGTAAACGGCGTTCTGGTATTCCGACGAAGCCATGTCCAGGCCCGGCTCGATGAGCGCCGCGTTTTGCTCGACGGTGAGCGCGGGGTTGGCGTCCTTATTGCCCAGAATCCAGCTCTCGCGCTCGGTGACGGTCTCCGAGCGGAACTCCTGCTGGGCAACCTCATAACCCCACTCGCGAAAGGCGCCCTCGGTGAACTTCTGGATGTTGCCTTTGTGCACCAGCGTGACGGTCTTGCGGCCGGATTCCAGGGCGAATTTGATAGCGGCGCGCACCAGGCGCTTGGAGCCGAAGATGGAGATGGGTTTGATTCCCACGCCGGAGTCGGGTCGCACTCTTTTCTTGCCGCCCTTGAGCAGATCGTCATTCAAAAACTGAATCAGCCGTGCGGCGTCCACCGAGCCCTCTTTGAACTCGATGCCCGCGTACACATCCTCGGTGTTTTCGCGGTAGATGACGATGTCCAGCTTCTCGGGGTGCTTCACCGGGCTGGGGACGCCCTGGTAATACTTCACCGGGCGCACGCAAGCGTAGAGGTCGAGCGTCTGGCGCAGGGCCACGTTGAGCGAGCGAATGCCGCCGCCCACCGGCGTGGTCAGAGGTCCCTTGATGGAGACGCGCAGATCGCGCGCCGCGGCCAACGAGTCGTCGGGCAGCCAATTGCCGAAGCGCCGAAAGGCCTTTTCGCCGGCAAAGATCTCAAACCAGCGAATGGCGCGCCGGCCGCCGTAGGCTTTTTCCACGGCGGCGTCGAAGACCCGCTCAGAGGCCTTCCAGATGTCGCGGCCCGTGCCGTCGCCCTCAATGTAGGGAATGATGGGGTTGTCGGGCACTTCAAATTGCCCGTTTTGATAGCTGATCGGCTGGCCGTTTTTGGGCAGTTCCAGCCCGTTGTAGGTGGCTTGCATGAGTTTTGGAGGACCTTTCTATCAATATGTTAGAGGAGGAAGCGGCCTTCTGGGATTCAGGGATTGCAGTGGCGGAGGACGGGCGCAGGGTTGGCATCGCTGATGGCATTCCCAAAATGCTGCAACTTCCGGGTGAGGGACAGTTTCTGAGTGGGCGACCACTCGCCAATTACCCAATCCTTCCAGCACCGGGTCTCAGCTATACTGAGCAAAATCGGTGGTCTTCATGAAAACATCGTCCGAGGCGGGACATCGCTTTCGAGTGCTTTTACCGCTGATAATGACCGGCGTGCAACTAGGATTGCTGGCGGCGAGTTTGATCGTTCACCGCGAACCGTGGGTTCTTCCTGATCCGCCGGAATCGCAGGCGCAAAGCCAGTCAGAATGTTCTAGCGAGAATTGCATTTCTTTCTCACCGGGTCCTCCTGAGCCGCATGCCGGAAGGTTCCTGAAGATGGCAATGATGCTGAATCTTCCTGCCGTTTTTTGGGGAGCCTTTCTTCACATTGTGGTTGATCTCATCCACTTTCGCCCGTCGGGCGAGCCAACGCTGATTGGATTCAGCGCAGTGTTCGTGCCGGTGATCTGGTATCGGGTTGGAAGGTGGCTGGATGATCTCGCAATTGGAGGAATTGCGGCAGAATCCACTCAGGTCAATGCAAAGGCTGTTTGGAGAATGGTGACAAGGGCCATCGTCTGGTTCCTCTTCGCCATCATGCTATTGAGCCTGCTTGTTGAGCGACATCGCGAAAATGACACGACAATGTTTTTGCAAGTCATATCAATTCTCTGGACAGGGGCATACCTGGCAGGAGGGTTCTTGGGCGACAGGCGAAGAGCAGCGCGGCTTCGTGCTCCGGTTGGTTGACCGGCAAACCGGAATTTAACTTTTGAGGCATCTAGAGCCCTTGACATCATGATGCCTAACAAGTTAGCATCATGATGTGCGAACCACTCTTACTATCGACGACGACATTGCCGTGCTCGTGGAGCAGGAGCAGCGGCGCTCCGGCGCTTCCTTCAAGAGCACGGTGAACAGCCTACTCCTCCGCGGCCTGAATACCCGTAGCAATCCGGAGCCGAAAAAGCCGTTTGTCGTCACCCCCATCGCCATGAACACAGGCCTGGGAACGCGCTACCAAAAGGTGGAAGACCTGATTGAATCCTTGGAAGGGCCGATGCATCGATGATTGTCCTCGATGTGAACCTTCTCATCTACGCATACGACAAGACCTGCAACGAACACGGTCGGGCACGGGCGTGGGTCGAGAAGATTTTTTCCGGCGACGAGATGGTTGGACTGCCTTGGCAGACGATCTCAGCGTTTCTCCGCATTTTGACTTATCCAGGAGTGATGGGCGAGCGCTTTACGATGCCGCAGTCGCTCGAAATCGTTGAACGGTGGCTTGAATTTCCCCATGTGCGGGTCGTTGCGCCGGGAGAAGATCACTGGCGGCTCTTCCGTGAGATGCTGCTGAAGGGCGATGTGCGCGGAAAGCTGACATCCGACGCGGCACTGGCGGCGCTGACCATTGAAAGTGGTGGTGTGCTCTACACAAATGACCGTGATTTTGCACGCTTTCCGGGACTGCGGTGGGTCAACCCGCTGCTGGAATCCTGAAATCCGCCCCTCAAATTGCGACGGCTCGAAACGGTCCTGGCCGGGGCGGCCTCCGGCGAGCCGAATTGACCCCCACATATGCACAATGAAATCGCGGCAAATTCTGTTGACAACCGTCTAAATGCGGTAAACTCATCCGGGTAAGTTCAGCTCCAAGGCCCATTTTCAAACCCAGGGAGGACACATAGAAATTGGGAAAAAGCATGGTCCCGAAGAAGATGTTTTTCACCAAGGGCGTAGGCAAACACAAGGACCGTTTGACCTCCTTTGAGCTGGCCCTTCGGGATGCGGGGATCGCCTCGCATAATCTGGTGCGCGTTTCCTCCATCTTTCCGCCCAACTGCAAGCTGATTCCGCGCAAGGAAGGCCTCAAATACCTGAGTCCCGGCGAGGTGGTTTTTGCCGTGATTGCGGAGAACTCGACGCGCGAGCCGCACCGGCTGCTGGTTTCCAGCATCGGCGTGGCCATCCCCGCGGATAGGAATGCCTACGGCTACCTGAGCGAGCACCACAGCTTCGGCGAGACCGAGGACCAGGCCGGCGAGTACGCCGAGGAGATAGCGGCGGAGATGCTGGCCACCACTCTGGACGTGGAATTCGATCCGGACAAGAGCTGGGATGAGAAGAAGGAGATTTACCGCATCTCCAACAAGATTGTCCGCACCAGCAACGTGACGCAATCGGCCGTGGGAGACAAACGGGAGAAGTGGACCACCACGATTGCAGCCGCCATCCTGATTCTGGAAGAGTAGGGATAGCATCCAGCGGAGCTTTGAGGCCAATCCTGCCTGCGGGGCTTGCCGCATGGTTGCGGAGAAATATTCAGCGATCCATGGCAAAGTCGCGCAAATACATGGAGACAGATCATGTATCAAAAATCCTCATTTCCTATGAACTTTTTAGGGCTCAAACCGCCTCTATCAGATTTTGCGAATGCAAGAGTTCTGGTATGGCCGGTTCCCTTTGAAAAAACGGTAAGTTACGGCTCTGGAGCTAGTGAGGGTCCGGCAGCCATTATCGAAGCTTCTCGATATATCGAATACTATGATGAAGATTTTGGAGGGGAGACAGCGCAGATTGGAATTCATACGCTGCCACCTATTAACACGGATTATGAACCGGACGAGATGATTCCGCTCCTCGAGCAACGCGCGGAGGAACTGATAGCGACAGGTAAGTTCCTTTGCATGCTGGGAGGCGAACACTCAATTTCAGCGCCCGTGGTAAGGGCGATGTTTAAGAAATATCCGGGATTGTCAGTGATGCAGATTGACGCCCATGCCGATTTGCGTAACTCCTACGAAGGAACCCCCTTAAGTCATGCATCAACCATGCGCCGTATCGTGGAAATATGCCCGGCGGTTCAGGTCGGCATCAGGTCTATCTCCACGGAGGAGGTGCTCGCGGTTCCAACTCTCAATACGCAGATTTTCTATGCCAAGGACATAACCGGCCGCTCAGACTGGGTGGAGCGTGCTGTTAACTCACTTACAGAGGACGTATATTTGACGATAGATATCGACGGTCTTGATCCGAGTCTTGTTCCGTTCACGGGGACTCCGGAGCCCGGTGGTCTGCAGTGGTATGAGGTTTTGAATTTGATTCGCCATCTCGCCCGTTCGCGAAACGTTGTTGGAATGGACCTGGTCGAATTGTGCGGATCCAAGGGAAACAATGCCGCGAGTATTCTTGCCGCGAAGCTGATTTACAAGACGCTGGGGAGCGTTTTCGAGCGAGAGATTCCCAGCATTCACAAAGAATAGAGCGTATTTTACTTCTCATATAGCCATTGCGTTGGCTGAACACGCTGGCCGAGATTTTTCCCAGCCGCGAAGTCATCGGCATTCACTCGGTTGACCTGGTCTGGGGCCTGGGTGCGCTGCATTGCATGACCCAGCAACAGCCGACGGCTGGTGTGCCGTTTTTGGGGTAGAATAGTGCTGTCAGGAGGGTTACCGTCATGAGCTTGGATATAAAAGAAGTTATTCAAGTTGCCCGTGCACAGTTCAAGGAACTGCTTCCCGAGCTTGCGATCATTCCTCCGGCGCCGATCAAGGGTGTCCCTTCCCCGAAATCATGTGCCGAAGACATTCGTCTTGAGGAGTTGGAGAAAGAGGGCGAGAACTGGGCCATCACACTCAGTATACCGAATCCGAGCTATAGCCCCGACGCTCTGCTGGCAGGGATTCGCAGCGCAAGGAATCTGGCGCGCATTGCCAAAGTCGTCGTTATCGATGGTTCGGAAGGTAAACTCGTTGCTCTCAGGGAGCGCGCGGCATGACGTTGGCGGACAATCCGCTGTTGAAGCCGCATAGTGGGAAGCCTGCAATCCTGGACTCGAATCTACTTCTATGGTGCACCAGTTTTGACAGGGAACTGATAAGCAGTTTTAAGCGGCTTAATTGCTTTCAATTCGAAGATTATGACTTACTTTCTGAAACATTAAAGATATTTTCGGTCATTCGAACCACGCCTCATGTACTTACCGAGGTCTCAAATCTGGCAAACTCACTCCCCAAGTGGATGAAAGAAGATTGGGCCGGGTACTTTTCAAAGCAAATTGAAGTTATTCCCGAACAATGGATTCCTGCCGCAACGATTGCCAAAAGTGATTTCATGGCGCTGGGCTTGATCGATGCGGCCCTTGCGGAATTGGCTACAACGCATGTCATCTTGACCCTCGATTTTCCGCTGAGCAACTGGTTGGAGTCGCGGGGATTGAACGTGATTAATTTCACGCATTTGCGGAGCATCTGGCTTGAATGAACGATCTTGAAGCCATGCAAGCCGCCCTCGCCGAAGCCCGCCTTTCCGCGGAGGCTGGCGAGGTGCCGATTGGCGTTGTCGTGGTCTTTGATGGCGCTATCATCGCGCGTGGGCAAAATCGTGTGCTGCGCGACCTGGACCCCACGGCCCACGCCGAGATCGTCGCCCTGCGCGCGGCGGCTGCGGCGCTGGCGAACTACCGTCTAACAGGCTGCACGCTTTATGTGACGCTGGAGCCCTGCGCCATGTGCGCCGGGGCCATGATTCATTCCCGGCTTGACCGTCTGGTCTTTGCCGCCGCCGACCCCAAAGCGGGCGCGGCCGGCTCGGTGCTCGCAGTGCTCAACCATCCGCAGCTTAATCATCAAATGCAGGTGGAGCAGGGAATTCTGGCTGATGAGGCATCGGATTTGCTGCGAAATTTCTTCCGAGAGCGCCGGTAGGGGTAAACTACCCGCATGAAAGTGATTATGTACGGGGTTACGTGGTGCGGGGATTGCCGGGCGGCCCGGCGGTTTCTCGACTCCCACGGCATCGAGTACACCGAAATCGACATCGACCGCGACCGCGAAGCCTCGGCCGAGCTGGTGCGCCGCGTGGGCAAGCGCGCTATCCCGCAACTGGTGATCGACGGCGAGTGGTTCCAGCCCTATAAGCCGGGTCACGGCCTGCTTATCGATGAGCTGCACCAGCGTCTGGGAATTCCTCGCGCCTGAAACTTATCTCCTTGTATAATCAAGAGTTGGGGCAGAGCCGCCCAATGCGGCTCTGGCAAGGAGTCTGCCTTGATTGACCGCTATACACGCCCGGCGATGGGCCACATCTGGAGCGATGAGAACAAGTATCGCTGCTGGCTCGAAGTGGAGTCGGTGGCAAGCGCCGTGCTGGCCGAGGACGGCATCATTCCCGTCTCCGCCGCCGAAGCCATTGCCACCAAGGCCGGCTTTTCCGTGGCTCGCATTCAGGAGATTGAGGCGGAGGTAAAGCACGACGTCATCGCCTTTACCACTTGTGTTGCCGAAACCCTCAAGAACCAAGGGCTGGACGACCAGTCCCGCTGGCTGCACTATGGGCTTACATCGAACGACGTGGTGGACACGGCGTTGGCCTTGCAGGTGATAGAGGCTTCGGTGCTGATTCGCGCGGGCCTCGTCGAGCTGCTGGAGGTGCTCAAGCGGCGGGCAGTTGAGTTCAAGCATACGCCCACCATCGGACGCACCCACGGCATACACGCCGAACCCACCACCTTCGGCCTCAAGCTGCTCAACTGGTACGCCGAGATGGAGCGCAATCTTAATAGATTTGCGGCGGCTGCCGAAGATATGCGCGTCGGCAAGCTCTCCGGCGCAGTGGGAACCTTTGGCCACCTGAAGCCGGAGCACGAGGAGCGCATCTGCGCGCGGCTGGGGCTCAAGCCGGCGCTGGTTTCCACACAGGTCATTCAACGCGACCGCCACGCGGCCTACATTTCCACGCTGGCCATCATCGCCAGCTCTCTCGACAAGATCGCCGTCGAGGTGCGCCACCTGCAACGCACCGAGGTGCGCGAGGCGCAGGAGTACTTCAGCGAGAAGCAAAAGGGCTCCTCGGCGATGCCGCACAAGAAGAACCCGATTACCAGCGAGCAGATCAGCGGACTGGCGCGCGTGCTGCGCGGCAACGCCCAGGCGGCCTTCGAGAACATTGCGCTGTGGCACGAGCGGGACATTTCGCATTCGTCGGTGGAGCGGATTATCTTCCCCGATTCGACGATTCTGGTGGATTATCTGCTGGCCAAGGCGACTGACCTGATTGACCGCCTGCTGGTCTATCCCGAGCGGATGAAGCGGAACCTGGAAAGCACCAGCGGGTTGATCTTCAGCGGCCAGTTGCTGCTGGACCTGGCCGAGGCCGGAATGTTGCGCGAGGATGCCTATCAACTTGTCCAGGCCCACGCCATGCGCGCGTGGAAGGAAGATTTGGTCTTCCGCGATGAAGTGGCGCGGGATGCAACGATCAGCAAGCTGCTCAGCCCGGAAAAGCTGGCCCGCACATTCGACTACACGCGGCAGTTGGGCAATGTGGATGCGATCTTTCGGCGGGTTTTGGGGGAATAAGGGTGGAAACCGCAAACCTTACCGTCGCACTCACCGGCGCATCGGGCGCGGTCTTTGGCCGGGAGCTGCTCCGCGCGCTGGAAGCCGACGAGCGCGTGGCCCGCGTCCACTTTGTGGCTTCGGAGAACTCGCTGCGCGTGATGGCGGAGGAGCTGGGCGTGAGTGGCCGCAACGATCTGCTCGAAAAGCTGCTCGGCGCGACGCCCAGGATAACAGTCCAGCACTCCGACGCGGACATTGGCGCGGCCATCGCCAGCGGCAGCTATCCCTCCAACGGAATGATTATCCTGCCCTGCTCCATGGGCACACTGGCGGCCATAGCGAATGGCCTGGCCAACTCGCTGATTGCCCGCGCCGCCGACGTGACGCTCAAGGAGCGGCGACCACTGATTTTATGCGTGCGCGAGACGCCCTTCAGTCGCATCCATCTACGCAACATGACGCTGGCTGCCGAAGCCGGCGCGGTCATCTTCCCCTGCATCCCGGCCTTTTACAACCACCCCATCGACTCCACCGAGATGGCCCGCCAATTCGTCTGCCGCGTGCTGGCCCACATCGGCCTGCCCCAGCCGGGAGCCAGCGTGTGGAAGGCGGAGGAGTGAAAGACAGGGAACAGGGAACAGGGAATAGGGAATAGGGAATAGGGAATAGGGAATAGTTCCTGCCTATAGCCTCCTTCCTGAAAACTGCTTACCACTCATTTCATCCACAGCCGGGTCAGTCTCGTCTTCAGGCCATTGCAGGGATGCTCGTTCCGCCGTAATCCTGCGCGTTGCCATAAGTTTCCGCTGGACGCGTTCCACTCGATAGGTGCGGAAGGCTTCGCGAAAGAGCTCGCTGATGGTGCGGCTCTCCTCATCGGCAACGGCCACCACCTGTTTTGCCAACTCCTCGGGAAAGCTGATGGTAAAGACGCGGGAGGCTCGAGTGCGTGAAGCGTTCATCTCTGTATTATGACAAATTACGACTCTGTCGTACAGGGTGAGGGCTTATTTTCCAAATTTACTCTTTTAGTCTCAGGCTATGCCTGGCTTCGCTTCTATCATTCGCCCTGTTTGCGGCTGGTGGGTGGACTGGCATCCTGGGCCGCAACGCCTTCCCGGCCAATCTCGCAAAACCGTGTCTGGAATCTCCGCGGCCAGGCCTTGACACAGGAATTCTTGCTTTCCTATATAACTCCGCTTGTCACGGGGGGCAGGGCTTTCTATAATCCATCAATGACCGTCCAGGAAACCGAGGTGGCATGATTTATCCGTCCACCCGGTGCTAAACCGCCCGAAAGAGCGGTTTTCATTCCTTGAACGAGCGTTTGAGCATTGATTTCTATTTTGGCAATTCCCAGGAGCATCGAATGAAGAAGTTAGTATTCGCGTCTGTGATGGCATTGGCGTACCTTAGTCTGTTTTCGGCGCCCATGCTTCGTGCCCAGGATTCGACGATCACCATCAAGGATCCGGCAGAGTACAACACCTTCCAAAACGCCTATACACAGAGTGATCCCAAGGCAAAAGCTGCGGCCTTGGAAAGCTTTTTGCAGGCTTATCCGCAGAGCGTTGCCAAGGGCGAGGCTTACGATGCGCTGATTGACGCCTACATGGCCCTGAATGACGGCGATAGAACGCTCAGCGCAAGCACCCGCCTGCTTCAGGTGGACCCCAACAATCTGAAGGCTATCCTTTACTCGGTTCTCATCAAGAAGAGCCAATGTGGTAAGACTCAGGACGCACAGACCTGCAACGATGCCGCAGTGCTTGCCCGCAAGGGTCTGACAGCGCCCAAACCGGCTGGCATATCCGATGCCGAATGGAAGAAGCAGACCGGCGGATCCTATCCTATTTTCCACTCGGCTATTGCACTCTACTACGCAGTCGCCAAGAAAGACTTCAAGGCCGCGGTTGCCGAATATACAGCGGAATTGATGATGTATACGGATGCTCAGACCCAGAGCGGGCCCGCATTGCAAGACACGCTCCTACTGGCTAAGGCGTATTCTCAGCCCGACGCACTGGATTTGGTGAAGTCAATATGGTTCTATGCTCGCGCGTGGAACTTTGCCCCCGCCAGTTACAAGCCCACCATTGAAAAGTCGCTGGAATACTACTACAAGAAGTATCACGGCAACTTGAACGGCCTTGACGATATTAAGAGCAAAGCCGCCCTCACAACATTTCCGGGCGACATTGTTATCAAGCCGGCTCCAACACCAGCCGAGCTTGCCGCCCAAGCGGTGCGGGATACTCCCAACCTGAGCGCCATGAACCTGGGCGACGCGGAATTCGTCCTGGTTAACGGATACAAGGAAGACGTCGCCAAGGTGTGGGCCGCGCTGAAAGATCGGGCTACGCCGGTTCCGGGCATTGTCATGGAAGCCAATGCCTCCGCGATCAAGGTTATTATTACCCAGGGTGTAAAGCCGCAAGACTTTATCGTCAATCTGCAGACCCCGGTGACGTGCAAGGATTTCCCCGCGGTCAGTTCCGTTTTGAAGGAGGAGCAGGATTTCATCCTTACCTCCGGCGTCAAGGCGGACACAGACAAACTGAACGCGATCTTTACGGACCCCAAGACTCCAATCAAGAAGATTGTGATTGAGCCTGTCGTAGGGGTGATTAAGGTCGCCGTGTCTCAGGACGCCAAGGATGCCAATATCCCGGACTTCATCGTCCATCTGAAGACGCACGTGGCTTGCAAGGAAGCACCGGCAAAAGGGTTCACGTACGGGCAACAGAGCAAGGGCGAAGCGGAGCTGGATGGCACTTATGACACCTACGCGCAGGTTGCGGCTACAGCTACCATGGCGCAGACTGCGCAAATCGTGCTCCGCGACGGGGTGATCATACCGAAGAAGACGGCCGTCACGCACCCCAAACCGGCAGCCGGGCATTCCGCGGCACACCCGGCGCACCCGGCGCACTGACCGGTTGATCGTCTGATTTGTTGATTGCGCCAGAGCCAGGTAGGCTCCGGTGCGCTCCATCCTCTTCCTGGGCCATTAAGGGGCAGCCTGCATCTGGCTGCCCTTTCTGTTTTTCCGCAAATCTATTCCCCCAGCATGATGCGCTGAATCCGCGAGGCGCGCCCAGTCCTGAGATCGCAAGTGACCAGCGAGGCGCACATCTTGGGGTTTCCCTTGGCGGCGTCGAATTTGCCCGGCATTCCGGTGAGAAATTTGCGCAGTACCAGTTCCTTTTCGACGCCGATTACGCTGTCGTAGGGGCCGCTCATGCCCACGTCGGTCTGGTAGGCGGTTCCACCCGGCAACACACGCTCGTCGGCGGTGGGAATGTGCGTGTGTGTGCCCAACACCGCCGTCACGCGCCCATCCAGATGCCAGCCCATCGCTACCTTCTCGCTGGTGGCCTCGGCGTGGAAGTCCACCACGATGACCTTGGCCTTGATTCCGGCGAGTAGGCCGTTGATGGCGTGGAAGGGGTCATTGGTGGTGCTCATGAAGACGCAGCCCTGCAGGTCAATTACCGCGTACTCCACGCCGCTCTGTGTGGTTCCCTCATAAACTCCATAGCCGGGCAGTCCCGGCTGAAAGTTAGCCGGTCGCAGCACGCGGCGAGCCCGATCCTGGCTATCGGCGGGGGCAGCATTCAGGTAGTCAATCAGCTCGCGCTTGTCCCAGACATGGTTGCCGGTGGTCAAAACATCCGCGCCCATATCGAAGATGTCCTCGGCGATCTGCGGGGTCAGGCCAAAGCCGCCGGCGGCGTTCTCCGCATTGATGATGGTGAGCTCCACCTCATGCGCCTGGCGTAGATGCTCGATGTGCTCATGCACGATCTTGCGCCCCGCGCTGCCGAAGATGTCGCCGACGAAAAGAATGTTCACGGTTGCTCCGCGTCCTGATCTCTGATCTCTGTTCTCTGATCTCTGTTCCTCATCAGCGGAAACAAGATTACATCGCGAATCGACTTCGATCCCGTCAGCAGCATCACCAGCCGGTCGATGCCGATGCCCTCGCCGCCGGAGGGAGGCAGCCCGTAGGCCAGCGCGCGCACATAATCCTCGTCCATCTGGTGGGCCTCCTCGTCGCCGTGGGCGCGTTCCTCAAGCTGCTGGGCAAAGCGCTTGTGCTGCTCCACCGGATCGTTCAACTCGCTGAAAGCGTTGCCCAGTTCGAAGCCTCCGCAGAAGAACTCGAAACGCTCCACGTGCGCCGGGTCGTCCGGCTTAGCCTTAGAGAGCGGCGAAACCTCCACCGGGTAATCGTAGATAATCGTTGGCTGGACAAGAAACGGTTCCACTACCGCTTCGAAGAGGTTGTAGACGAATTTTCCCACCGGCGCGCCCACCCCGTCGGTTTTTTCTTTCCCCTCCGCTGTTCCCTTCAAGGAATCGAAGTAGACCGCTGTAATTGCGCCGTTAATCGTTTTCAACTCAGCGATGCGCTCCGGGCTGAGCCGCGCGGTCTCGCCAACTGCCTTTTCCAGCGAGTTCATGGCCGCGTGAAGCCGCGCTTGCAATACCTGCGTAGACTCGAAGGCGGTCATCGCCGGCTTGGCGCCCGCCTCCTCCGGCCAGAAGGCGCGGATGGCCTCGCGCATGGTATACCGTTGCCACTTGGCCAGGTCGATGGCGTTGCCGTTGAACTCGATCTTGGTGGTTCCGTTCACCTCCCGCGCCACAAACTCGATCAGCTCCTCGGTAATCTGCATCAAGTCGTGATAGTTGGCGTAGGCCTGGTAGAACTCCAGCATGGTGAACTCGGGATTGTGCTGCGTGCTGACGCCCTCGTTGCGGAAGTTGCGGTTGATCTCGTAGACGCGGTCGAAGCCGCCGACGACTAATCGTTTGAGGTAAAGCTCCGGCGCGATGCGCAGAAACAGGTCCAGATCGAGCGCATTGTGGTGCGTGGTGAAGGGCCGCGCAGCCGCTCCGCCGGCGATCTGCTGCATCATCGGAGTTTCGACTTCCAGGTAGCCGCGCTTGTCGAAGAATTGACGGATGGCCTTGAGCACTTTGGCACGCTTGACGAAGACGGCCCGAGAGTCGAGGTTGGCGAACAGGTCCACATAACGCTGGCGATAGCGCAGCTCCACGTCGGCCAGGCCGTGAAACTTCTCCGGCAGCGCCAGCATGGCCTTGCAGAGGAAGGTCAGCCGCTCCACGTGAACCGTCAGCTCGCCGGTTCGCGTACGAAAGAGGTAGCCGGAGACGCCGATGTGGTCGCCCAGGTCGAGCAACTTGTAGAGCGCAAAGCCCTGCTCGCCAACAGCATCGAGGCGGACGTAAATCTGCAGCCGCTGACCATCCTGTTGCAGAGTCGCGAAGCCGGCCTTGCCTTGCGCGCGAATGGCCATGATGCGCCCTACCACGGCCACTGTCACGCGGCTGGCTTCCAGAGCCTCGGCCTGCGCCTCGCCCCACTTGGCGCGCACCTCAGGAACGGTGTGCGAGGCAGGGAACTGATTGGGATAGGCCGCCTGCCCCAGCTTCACGATCTCCTCGAGTTTTGCCTTGCGCAGGTCGAAAAGATTGCGCTCAAATTCCGAATCGAACACGGTAATCCCTTTCATTCAATGGGAAAAGGCCCAAAAGGGAAGTATACCCGCTTCGTGGTTGGCACTGTATCCTGAGAGAGAGCTTCCATGCCCTTCACCCGCCCCATTCCGGAGTCGAAGTTGCCCAAAAAGGCGTCCAGCGGGCTTGGCGCGTACGTCGAGGCTGAAAAACTCATCCAGATCGCCTTTGTGCTGCCCTCGGCAGCATTTATAGGGTGGGCTGTCGGCTGGTGGGCGGATCAACGGCTGCATCAGTCGTGGATTGCGATTGTTGGGATTATTTTTGGATGCATTGCCGGGCTGGTCTCCGTGATCCGGATGGCGCTGGTAGCGGAAAGAAATTCCCGTCCGGGAAACGAGGTCGAAAATGGGACTGGAAAGGGAAGTCCCAACCTCAAGCCATAAGCCATGAAAGAACAAGCTCATCCTATTTCTGACATAACCGAGGAGGACCAGGAAGCGCTGCTCAGACGGGCTATGCGCAACACACTGATCCTAGGGATGATTTCCTCCCTGGCGGTGCTGATTGGCGCCGGCTGGCGGAGTGCGGCCATGCTGCTGACGGGCACTCTAATCTCGGCGGCCAGCATTCTGGAGTGGCGGCGTCTGGTGCGTGTGATCAACGCAAAACTCAACAACCAGAAGACTCCCAGGAGCGCCCCCGCAGTGGTTCTCTTCTTTGTGCTCCGGCTCACCGTTTTTGCCGGGGTGATTTATGGTAGCCTGAAGTGTTTCCACGGGTCGGTAGTGGCGCTTCTCTGCGGCCTGGGTCTGGCGGCATTGACGGTGGGCTGGGAAGTGGTTATGCTTCTGCGCGACTGACAGACCCACTTGCGAAAGTAGTGAATCCGCCCTGGAAACAGAAAGAACTAAGTTTTCATGCCGGAATCTTTTGCGCTTGTCCGTTTGCTCAACGGCCTCTTCATGGGCATCGAGGTCAAGGCTTTTCAATCGATCGGCCTCGACGCGACCGGGGCTGCCAACTCCGCCCTCAAGGTCAATCAAGCGTTTGCGCTGGAACTGATTGTGGTGCTGGGATTCATCGCCCTATTCGCTGTGGTTAGGTTCAACCTCTCGGTGGAGAAGCCCAACCCGGCGCAGCAAACCGTAGAGATGATCTACGAAGGCATCGGAGGCTTGGCCAACCAGATCATCGGCCACGGCTACCAGCGTTTCCAGGCTTTTGTTACCTGCATCTTCCTCTTTGTTCTGTTCAATAATCTGGTGGGGCTGATCCCCGGCCTCGAGGCGCCCACAGTTTCGCCGTGGGTGCCGCTGGGCCTGGCCCTGACCACCTTCGTCTACTACAACTTCCATGGCATCCGCGCGCAGGGGCTTCTGGGGTATTTGAAGCAGATTTCCGGACCGATCTGGTGGATGGCCTGGCTGATCTTTCCCATTGAGCTTGTCTCCCACTTTGCGCGCATCATGTCGCTCACCATACGTCTTTATGCCAATATGTATGCCAGCGATATGTTGACGCTGGGCTTTTTCTCTCTGATTCCTGTTGGCATTCCGGCAATCTTTTTGGGCCTGCACATTTTTGTCTCGGTCATTCAGGCCTTCGTATTCACGTTGCTGTCGATGATTTATCTCTCCTTGGCAGTTTCGCACGAGCACTAAATAGCAAGTGAAGGAGTGAACGAGTGAAAGAGTGAACTAGTGAAGTGTAGCGGTGCTAACGACTCATTCACTCGATCACTTTTTCACTTCCTCACTCATCAAACAAGTTTTCTCCGGAGAGCGCTTCCGCTCCGGGTAACAAACGGCAGCAGCGTGAGGGGGCCAGCAAGGTGAGCCTCAACCACCCACTGGCGGCCAATCTCAGGGAAGCAGGAGAACTATGCGGAAACTTCAATCTGTGTTCATGGCCCTGGCGGTTCTATGTTTCGCCGTCCCGGCCTTCGCGGATGGCGGCTCGGCCGCCATCAGTCTGGTGCCCATCGGCGCCGGCCTCGGGATGGCGCTAGCTGCGGGTCTGTGCGGCCTGGGTCAGGGCAGAGCAACCGCTTCGGCTTGCGAAGCGCTGGCCCGCAACCCCGGAGCTCGTGGCGGTCTCATGATCTTCCTGGTTCTTGGCCTGGCCCTCATCGAGTCCCTCACCTTGTTCACCCTGGTTATCATCTTGATCAAGGTGAAATAACCCGGCTTCAAAGCTGCAAAGCGGCCTCACCCGGGCGGATGGGGCCGCTTTGCGTTGCAAACCGGTTTTCTACCGTCCGTTCGGGGCCACGCTATCCGACCTGCCACGCAGCATCTGTATAGCCTGCTGGTAGTCCAAACTGGCGGGAATCGGCGCATACTGGGTCATCTCCTGCACGCTGTCGAAGTTTTTTGTCTTGAACAGGATGCGCAGCTCCATCTTGATCTGGAAGCGCGCGATGCGCCATTGTCCCGCGCCCACATCGGCTTGCTCCAGGACGATCCACCCCCCCTTGTCCAACTTCCCCAGGATGCCCCACCCATAGTTGGTGTCCTGCTGCAAGTGGCCCTCCAGGCGCGTCACACGCTCCTGTGCGGCGTCGATCCAGAGTTCACCTATCATGGCGGTCAGCGCCTGCGTCTCCAGGTCTGGCGGGCTGAAATCAGGATTGGGCCGGAAACGGAACTTTTCTACCGCTCCCGCGGAACCCTGGCCAACTCCCTCATATTCATAGAGAAACGCCTGGGGCAGCATGCGCAGCAGCTTCAGGACGATCCCGGTGTCAGATTCCTCGCTCTGTTTGCGATGGCGCTGCCGGCCCGGATCGCTGAACAGCGCATCCAGGCGGGCCTCCTCCCGCTGCTCCTCGGCCTGGCTCAGCGGCTGGTCGTCGATGGCCACCAGGCGGGCCACATCCCCATCGTGGGTCTCGGCAATCTCCTTGGTCGTGGTCAGCCGCGGGCTGGACTTGCGCAGCCGGTAGCGCATGGGATGGCTCAAGTCCCGGGCGGTGCGCACTTCGGTGGCCAGTGCCCGCTCCACCAGCGCCTGGGCCTGGGTGGGCGTAAGGGCGGCAGGCTGCCCCAGGGCGGCGCCGGCCCAGGAAAATAGCAGAAAAAACGGCAAAAGACGGCTCACATTCTCTAGTTTAGCGGGCATGGGGCGTCCCTGGATGGTGGTTGAATCCCTATAAATGTTAGACGCGGGGATAGTTTTTACGATGTTTGATTGAAGCCATGGGGGATGTTTGCGTATAGTGCGTTCAGGGCCAAATATTAGGCTAGAACTCTCGTAGAGACTGAAGCAGGCGGCTTTCGGCCAATGCGCCCCATCCCCTGGGAGCAGCGACCGGTACCGGCGAGCACCGAGCTGCGCATTCTCTGAGTATTCTTGAAGATAGGTCCGGGAAGGAATCACACTATGTCAGTTGAAAGCACTCCCGCGCGCATCGGTAAGACCGTCGTGATATGCGGCGAAGTAAAGGGCAGTGAAGATTTGATAATAGATGGGCGAGTGGAGGGAACCGTGAGCCTGTCAGAGAGCCGGTTGACCATCGGTCCCAGCGCCAACATTGCCGCCGATCTCTCCGCCAAAGACATTTTGATCCTCGGCCAGGTGCAGGGCAACCTGGTCGCCAGCGGCCGCGTAGAGTTGCGCGCCGGCTGCCTGGTGGAAGGTGATATTCGCGCCCTCCGCCTGGCGGTGGAGGACAATGCGGTCTTTCGCGGCAAGGTGGACCTGACGCAGGCTGTTTCCAGGGGCTCTGAGGCCGCAACCACGCCGCAGGCCTGAGGCATCTCTTAACATAAGGCTGCGCGCCGGTCCACCGTGTGCCGGTTGCCGGGCAGCAAGAGGATTTGAAGGTGCTTAGCCGCTGGTTTGAAAAGAAAGAGGAGAGCGTTTCTTCCGCTTCTCTCCCAGGCTATTACGGGCCCAAAGTGCCGCGCCACTCGGGCGGATGGGCGGTTTTGCGCAAGCGGCTGGATGCCAAGTCTACCCTCCAGGCTATCGACATAGGCTATACCTCTCCGGCCAACATCCACTACATGACCAGCCTGGGGCACAGCGTATTCCTGACCGATTTGGTTCGCGATGCCTGCACGGGGAACTGGCAGACCGGCATTGGCGAGGACGGCAAGCCGGTCTGGGACGTCGAAGGCTTTTTGAAGCAGTCACTCGACTTCGCCGGACGCATGTTTGACGTGGTGCTGTTGTGGACCACTCTCGACTACCTTCCCGAACCCTTCGTGGCGCCGGTGGTGGCGCGCCTTTTTGAGGCTACGAATCCTGACGGGCTGGTGCTGGCCTTCTTCCACATCCAAACCAAGGGCATAGAGACGTCTCATTGCCGCTACCACGTCACTCCCAGCGACGATGTCGAGGTACAGTTGGCCCAGAAGTTTCCCATTCAGCGCGCCTTTAGCAACCGCGGCATCGAGCGGCTCTTCGCCGCATGGTCCGGTTACCGCCAGTTTTTGGCCAAGGATGGCGTCTCGGAAGTCATCATTACGCGCTAGGGCGTTACGGATTTGCCAGCCACGCCGACAATGACGCGAAGATGGGGTACGTCAAGTTCACCAGTCCTATCTCCGAGTAATAGTCGAACGCGGTCATCGTCCTCAGACCATAGATAAACAGCGGGTAATCGAAGGCCAGGTTCATGACCAACCAGAGCGTTCCTACGAGCAAAGCCTCGCGAACCGGCATTGGCCGGTCTCTAAAATAGCGGGCGAGCAATATTCCCGCCGTAATCAGTACAACCAGATCCATTATCGAATTGAAGAGCGGCGCGTTGACTCTCTTCAAGGGATGCACAGCATATGAGATAGATAACGGAATCAGCCAACTGAGGAGTCCGAGCAACACGGCGCGTTTCCAGAAAATCATATTTGCCCCCACGGCTAGGATTGTAAGCAATGATCGATGTACATTCAAGACCGATTTTGAGTTTATGGCAGACAGACCCGATTCAACCCACGAACCTATGTTCCCTGCGTAGAGCTGGGGAGGAGACAAGGGAATTGCCGCCGTGGTAGATTGGGAATCCATAAAAGATCAGTTGCCATGGCTGATCGAATTAACCTTACCGGAGAGGGAAAGATGAGTTTGCAGGGAGCGCGCATTACCTGGCTCGGGCATGCAACCGTGCTGGTCCAAACCGCCAAGGGGACCAACATACTGATCGACCCTTTTATAGCACAGAATCCGAAGTATCCGAAGAGGTTCGTCCTGCCGGCGAAGATCCATTACATCTTGCTGACCCATGGCCACGGCGACCATATATCAGATGCGGTTCCGGTGGCGGCAAAGCACAATTCCACCGTGGTGGCCATCTATGAGCTGGCGGGGTATCTCGCCAGCAGGGGGGTCGCAAAAACAATTGGGATGAATCTGGGCGGAACCGTGCAACTGGACGATGTGGCGGCGACCATGGTAGAGGCCAAACACTCTTCGGCGGCACAAGATGAACAGGGAACTCACGATGTTGGAGTCGCGGCAGGGTTTGTATTGACCATAGCGGATGGTCCGGTCCTTTACCATGCCGGCGATACGGCGGTCTTCAGCGACATGAAGCTGATTCGCGAGCTATACCGGCCTGAAGTTGCCATGTTACCCATCGGAGGACATTTCACCATGGGTCCAGTGGAAGCGGCGCTGGCCGTGCGCCTTCTGGAGCCGAAAATCGTTCTGCCGATACACTTTGGAACCTTCCCGCCGCTGAAGGGAACGCCCGAACAACTGGCCGCATTGGTCGATGCCGGTGTTCAGGTAGCGCGGTTAGCGCCAGGGGAATCCATCTAGATGGGATGCGGTTATGCCAGCAGAATGGAGCTGGAAGGCCAGCCCCATCTCCGTCCCGCAGTTTCAGTTACTTGCCGGACGCTGCTTTTTTCTGCTCCGCCCAGCGGCGCTTGACGGCCTCGGCAATGCGCCTCCGTCCTTCCGGGGAAAGATTTCTCTTCTTCCTCTTCTTCGCGGCTTTCTTGGCGGCAGGGACGGCCGCAACCTGCTTGTGCGCGGCTCCGAAGCTGCTGGCCAGCAGAGCGCGGGCCCGTTGTAACTGAGCAATTTCGTGATCAATCTGAACCAGAATTTCTGAAATTCCCACGGCTCCTCCTGTCAGGTGCTCGTAAAGATTCTGTTCGCGAGGCGCAGATAACATGCGCGCGAACAAATCGCTCATCCTGACAAACACAATACGCAACTTAAGACTCTTTTACAAACTAAAAAACACTTGGCGGCATGGATGTAACTGTAGAACGCTAAATATGCTGCCGGAATAAACGAACAGGGAATACGGAGTTATCTACCTTTTGGTTATTAGAGATAGCGCGTCGGTCTCTGCGGAGGCAACTGCCGATCGGATGCATCCGATGCCGCGGGGGTTCCGGAAACATCCGGGCTGCCTATATGCACGCCGACGGGAGTTTCTGCGGCGCGGTAGTTGCGCAGGTCGCGCAGGATATCCTCCTTTTCGCGGGCGTACTGGCCGGCCAGATTAGTCAATGCATAAGTAATGATGTCGCTGTGGTGCAATTCCTGCATGGAGGGATCGCGGCGCATGTTTACCCATAAACGATGCACCAGCTGCACATCGTCGGGGCTCAACTTGGGCGCGTGCGGCCCGATGTAATACACCTTGGCATCGCCGCTGGTATCGACGACATAGAAGTTGAACTGGCGCCTGGGCTCCGGCAGCGCCTCCCAGGCCTGCCCCAGATGAAATGCCTGCTCTCCGGCTGTCATGGAGCTGGAGGCTCCGGCGACCACCGAATCCACCTCCAGCGAGTTGGCGCTCTGCGCCAGCGCGGTGAAGACGTCCCCGGCGGGGATCATCAGCAGAGATACTTTTTTACCAAAACTCTCGGCTACGGAAATAGCCTTGGTGAAGATCATCTGCTCGTGCTCGCTGAAGCTCTGGTCCGCGGCGCTCAGGTACTCCGGTCCGCCTGCTCCCATCATGCGCACATTGATCACCACCACGTCCTGATCTAGTGTGCTGGTGTGAGAGAGCGTCCACTTCAGCGCAAATGGGTTAGCGGCGTCACGCATGGTCACCATCACGCCGCCGGGGCGAATGGCCGCAGATGCCCGGCTCACGGTGTCCTGATGCTCCAGTTGGAAGAAATCCTTCATCTGGTGCGCGGTCAAGGCATGTTTGCGCAGGTTAGCGCGTTCGGAGAGAGTAAATATAACAAAGAAGCCCGCCGCAAAGAGAACACCGCTCACCGTGGCTACCGACTTGGTGAACAAATTGACGATGGCGGTGGAGATCAGCACAAAAAAGACCGAGAGCAGCCCCACGGGAATCTCAAACTTCCCGATGCTGATGTTGGGAGGAACCTTCCAGCCGCGCTCGCCATGATACTTCCAGCGCAACACCAACATGGCCAGGCTGTTGAAGGTGAATGACCAGATGACGCCGAAGGCGTAAGCCTCGCCCAGGACAATTACGTTGCCACGGCTGGCGATGATGGTGATCATCTGAAGGATGAAAACCATGTTCACGATGCGATAGCTGGTGCCGAACTTCTTGTGCGGCTTGCGGAACCAGTCGGTCAGAACTCCGTCCTCGGCCACGCGCATCAGCACGCCGGTCGAGCCGATCATCGAGGTGTTGATGGCGCCGGAGAGAATCAGAAAGCCGACCAGCACCACAAAGATGCGAAAGACGATACGCCAGAACAAGGGGCCGACCATGAACATAGCCAGGCCGGCGATCAGGTTGTCCTGGTAGATGTGGGCTATTTGCCATGGCGGAATCAGCATGGAAGCCAGCAACGTGGCGCCGCCGGTGAAGATGAGGCTGTAGATGGCGATGACTATCGCCGCCCGCTTCAGGTTCTTCAGCTTGGGATGCTCGATTTCGCGGTTGACCTGAGCCAGGGTCTCCTCGCCGCTCATGGCCAGAATCGAGTGGCCAAAGGCCATGAGAATGCCGAACAAACCCATCAGCGGAAGTAGTTGCGGCATTCCCTTCAGGAATCCCAGGGCATCGCTGCTGAAAGTGAGATGGGACGGCATGGGCGATGGGGGCAGGTGTGCGCCGGGGGTCATGAACACCGAATAAGTGCCCCACAGCAACAGAATCACTACCATCACAGTCGTAATCTGCATGACGCGCAGGGCCTTGCTGCTGGACTCCTCAATGCCCATGACGTTCTGCCACCAGTAATAGATGGTCACAGCGGCTGCAAACACCGCAGCGGTGTGATTCATATCGAACTGGAAGGGATGATGATGCGCGTCCAAAAGAGCCGGAGGAAGCCAATGGCTGGTGTTGGCCACCGTCAGCAGTTCGTTCATCAAGCCTGTAATATATTGCCCGGCCGACACACCGGAGATCGGCCCGGTAAGAATGTAATCGAACATCAGGGCCGAGACACTGAGTTTGGCAAAGCCGCCGCCCAGGGCTTCCTTCACCACGCGGTAGACGCCGGCGCGGGTAAACATCGAACAGCTCTCGACGTAGACCGCGCGCACCGCAAAGCTGAACAGCATGATGCCCAGGATGAACCATGGCGCCGCTTCGCCCACCATCTGCTCGGCAATGCCGCCGGCATAGAAGGCCGAAGAGCCTAAATCATTGAGAACAATGGCAGCCGCTCGCCAGAATGAGATAAACGTCAGCATCACCGAGGATGCCACGATGAGCTTGACGCGGTCGGAAGGAGGGGCAAAGGTCGTTCGGGTGGATGCCATTGCGAATGTGCCGGCTTCAAGGCCAGCTATCCTGGGTTGCGGAAACTTATTTCATCGCCCGCACTGCGATGAGTTTATGTCCATTTCAGCATGGCGTCAATGGTCCAACAGGCCATGGCGAATAACGCCCTCAAGCGCGTGACTCAGGCGGCTCATCCTTGCCGAAAAGCTCTATTCCATCCTCGACAAAACTGATGAGCACGACCACAGCGGAGCCCGCAAGGCCGACAAAAAACATGACTTCCAAAAGCCGCATTGCAAAGATAGCCAGAGGCATAAGTAAATTGTAGCCTTTTCCCCCGCCCTGTTCACAGAACTCCCCGGAGGACATGCAAGACCGGCGCAATTATTTCTTTGCAGTCTCAGACTTAGGTGAATTACCGGATTTGGGCAGGCGAGTCCGCATAATAGCCGGTTCGATGGCGAATATTGAAGGACTGGGGCGTGGCTCTGGGGATGGTCACCTGGATGCGATGGAAGACCCTACCGGGCTCCTGATTGTGCGGATAATAGGCGAGCAGATACTGGGTGCGCAGGTCATCGCTCACCTGCGCAAAGGCCTTGTTCAGCCCGCCGTCGCTCACATAAAAGCTCTTGCCGCCGGTTTGTTCGGCCAGGGTGATCAGCGCGTGCTCCCCTCCCAGGTCGCGTCCGGCGCTGGCCTCGATGGGCACGTCGATGAGGCTGTAGATCATCACTTCGTTTCGTAGAGCCTTCTCCAGGGCTTGGGCGTAGGTGGCGCTGCTGGCGGTATCGTCGCCGTCGGAGATGAGCACCAGCACCCTGCGTCCTGGATTATTGCCCAGCCGTGTCGAGGCCTGGCAGATGGCGTCGTAGAGCGCCGTTGCCCAATCGCCGCGCAACTCACTCAGCCCGTGATCGATCTGGGCCACCTTGTTGGTAAAGGGCGTCAGCTCGCGGACATAGGTGGCAAACTGCAGAAGGCTCATCTGGTCCTGAGAGCGCAACAGTGCATGGGCAAACCGCCTGGCTGCGTCCGCCTCCTCGGCCATATCCTTGCGCACGCTGCCGCTGGTGTCGATAGCCAGCGTCAGATTTAACGGCAGTTCCGACTGACGCTCGAAGACCGAAATCTGCTGCGGCCTGCCATCCTCGGTAAGCGCAAAGTCCTCGCGCGTCAGGCCGGCAACAATGGCCCCGTTCTGGTCGATTACGTTTACAAAGACGTTGACCAGCTTCACGTCCACATGCAGGGTCAGCTCCTGTGCCGACAGCGTCAGGGACGCCAGGGCCAGCAGCGCCCAGCAACAGGTTCGCCGGCAATCATTCAACACGCCGAAGGAGAGAATACGCGACTGCATCTTCAGAGAATACCGCCTGCTGGTTAGACGTGGTTGGCGGTCATCAGTCAAAGAAGCTTGTCAAATCAACCAAACTTGTACAGGAATCCCGAAGGCGTGCCCCACAGGTTCCGCGACCGGTCCTCATAGAAGATGCTGAACTCGATGCCGGAGATATCGAAGTCGAACAGGGGCACCCGGTCGAAGGTAATGTCGCCGCGAACCGAGTACTCGTCACCGCCGCAGTCGATCATCAGCGTGTCTTCGGCGGAGAGCCTTTCGGGATGGGTCAGCAGCATGCAGGCAACGGCAAAGGCGCCCAGACCGAACTCGTTGCCGGCCATGACCACGCGGGCGCGGCGGGCCGAGCAGCCGCGATGCAACATGCCAAACTGAGCAGCCACCACCATAAAATCCTGGCCCTGCTGCTGGTCAGCCAGTATCTTTTCGGCCAGCATGGAGCGCTCGCTCTGGCGCAGGTAAGTCGGACCGAGGCGGCCGATGATGCGGTTTTGGAACTTGCGCCGCGTGGCCAGAACCTCCAGTACGACCTCCACGGCATCGTTATAGCTGGACGCCAGCGCTTGCCAGCGGGGAATCGCAAACCAGGCCTCCGCGCCTTCCAGCAGCGGCTTGCGCGCCAACTTTTCCATGCAACTGCCCAGTAATGGAAAGCACTTCTTCAGTTCCGTAACCTGGGCCTCAACCGGCCGCTCCCGGTAGGTGGGCGGATAAGTCCGATTCGAAAACACCTGTTCGTCCTTGAACTTGTCGCTGGCCGTGTGCCGGTGGATAATCTCCACCACCGAAGCAGCAACCTCCGCCTTGAGCTTTTTGCCCATCTCCAGCACGGTCTGCGCGCTTTGCCGGTCCATTTGCTCGATGGCTGCAAGGTAGGCTGTCTGTACGGCTTCCCCGAGAAACTCCTGGAGTTGCGCATTCTGGCTAGCCGTAGTGTTTCCAGACAGATGCAACGGAGTGATGGTTGCTGTGGTCGTCGCCATGGTCACCGCATTTTGCGCGCTTGCGCACTGATTTCTGTGACTCTTATCGGCACAATCGCCGTTTTCAGCAGGGAGAAAGTACTAAAGTTGCTCGTTTATGGGACAGGGGGCAAGGCGGCGGTGCATACGGTTCTGCCCTAACCGGGAAGAATGGGATTTTCTATTGACTTCTGTATCTAGGAGCGATACAGTAAGATTGTGATCAAGTCGTTCAGACACGCGGGGCTTGAGAGGCTCTTCCGGGACGGCTCGAAGGCAGGCATCAACCCTGCACACGCAAGGAAACTCGAAAATCAGATAGCAGTTTTGAACCGCGCCACCAGCCCCAGTGGAATGAATCTTCCAGGGTGGAATCTTCACCCGCTGCACGGCGAACTGGCTGGTCATTGGGCGGTCAAGGTCAGTGGAAACTGGCGTTTAACATTCAGGTTCGAAAGGCAGGATGCAATTCTGGTGGACTATCAGGATTATCACTAAGGGCAGAATCTTGGCATGAAGGAGGCGACTATGCGGATGCACAACCCACCCCATCCGGGAAGAATCATCAAGGAAGCTATAGAGGCCATCCCCATGAGTGTTACCGGATTCGCGGCGCATATCGGAGTGTCGAGAGTCGCCCTTTCCCGTGTGCTGAATGAGAGGGCAGGCGTTACGCCGGAGATGTCTATCAAGATCAGCGAAGCCTTTGGGCAGAACTCTCCGGATATCTGGTTCAATCTTCAGAATGATTACGACTTCTGGCAGGCATCCAAGGTACGAGCAGGACGCAGCAAAGTTGAGCCGCTGCAGTCGGCGGCAGCCTGAACCGCTGTCATGCTGCCCGTTTACGCAGAGGCACTAACAGCCTGCTCAACAGCCGCGGGCTTCGTGTCTGGCCTTGCCTTCAGCAGCGGCAGGGCTACGGCCAGCACATCTTCAATACGGCTGGCGTAGTGGATGGTAACTCCCTCCATCAGTTCCGAGGTCAGGTCTTCTTCCACGTTCTGGCGGTTTTCTGCGGGCAGGATGATGTTTTCCACCCCGGCGCGGCGCGCGGCCAGAAACTTTTCCTTGATGCCTCCCACCGGCAGCACGTTGCCGCTGAGGGTAATCTCGCCGGTCATGGCGGTCAGCGGGCGCACCGGCGTGTCGGTCAGCAGCGAGACCAGCACCGTGGCCATGGTAACGCCGGCCGAGGGGCCGTCCTTGGGAATGGCTCCAGCCGGAACGTGAATGTGCAGGTCCATCTCCTTGGTAAAATCCTCTGCCAGGCGCAGCGAGGCCGCGTTAGAGCGCACCCAGGTCAGCGCGGCTTGCATCGACTCCTGCATCACCTCGCCGATCTGCCCGGTCATGGTGAAGTTGCCCTTGCCCTTCATCTTGTTGGCCTCGATGAAGAGGATGTCTCCACCGGCTGCCGTCCAGGCCAGGCCAACGGCCACGCCGGGGCGCTTGACACGCTCGGCGACCTCGGTGTCCACGCGCACCTGGATGCCGCCCAGAAAATCCTTGAGCACCTCGCGCGTCACCACCAGCTTTTCCGTCTTGCCCTCCACCACGCGCCGCGCCTGCTTGCGGCAAACGGTTCCCAGCGTCTGCTCCAGCTTGCGCACCCCGGCCTCCCGCGTGTAGTGGCGCACGATGTGGAGCACCGTATCCTCGGGAAATTCGATCTGCTCGGGGGTGATGCCATTCTCTTTGATCTGGCGTGGAATCAGGTAGCGGAAGGCGATATGTTTCTTCTCATCCTCGCTGTAGCCCTGCAGGAAGATCAGTTCCATGCGGTCCAGCAGCGGCGGCGGAACCGTGTCCAGCATGTTGGCCGTGCAGATGAACAAGGTCTTCGACAGGTCAAAGGGCACGTCTAGATAGTTGTCGCGAAAGGTATTGTTCTGCTCCGGGTCCAGCGTTTCCAGCAATGCGGAGGCCGGATCGCCCCTGAAATCCCGCCCCAGCTTGTCAATCTCGTCCAGCATCATTACCGGGTCGTTGGTTTCGGCTCTGCGAATGCTCTGGATGATCTGCCCGGGAAGCGCGCCGATGTAGGTGCGGCGATGGCCGCGAATCTCCGCCTCGTCGTGCATGCCGCCCAGCGAGACGCGCTGGAATTTGCGGCCCAACGCCCTCGCGATCGACCGGCCCAGGCTGGTCTTGCCCACGCCCGGAGGCCCCACAAAGCACAAAATCGGCCCTTTCATGTCCGGCTTCAACTGCAGCACGCTCAGATAGTCGAGGATGCGGTCCTTTACCTTTTTCAGCTCGTAGTGGTCTTCGTCCAGAATCTCCTTGGCCTTGTTAATGTCGATCTTCGAACCTGAGCTCTTGGCCCAAGGCAGCAATGCCAGCCAGTCGATGTAGTTGCGGGTGAGCGAGTAGTCGGCGGCCATGGGAGACATGCGCGAGAGCCGCGTCAGTTCCTTGATAGCCTCCTTCTTTACTTCCTCCGGCATTCCGGCTGCTTCAATCTTCTGGCGCAGTTCGTCCGTCTCGCGCTGGCTCTCGTCCTGCTCGCCCAGTTCCTTCTGAATGGCCTTAAGCTGCTCGCGCAGGTAGTAGTCGCGCTGCGACTGCTGCACCTGGTCCTGCACCTCGGTCTGGATTTTGGTGCGCAACTGCTGCACCTCGATCTCTTTGGCCAAATGCTGGTTCAGCAGCTCCAGCCGGGTGCCGATGCTGGGCGTCTCCAGCAGTTGCTGCTTGTCGTCGGTGGTCAGGAAGGGCAGCGATGAGGCCACAAAATCCACCAGACGGCTTGGCTCCTCGATGTTCGCGGCAATCGTCCGCAGTTCATCGGAGAGCGTCGGAGACTCGGCGACAATCTGCTGAAACTGCCCGATGACGTTGCGTACCAGCGCCTCCACACTGGCTGTAGTCACAGGCTTCGTGTCGTCCAGCACCTCCACCTCGGCCACCATGAACGGTTCGGTCTGCGTGTAACGCACCAGCCGCACCCGCTCCGTGCCCTCAGTGAAGACAAACCGGCTCTGGTTGGGCATGCGCACTACCTTGTGCACCGTGGCCAGGGTTCCCACGGCGTGCAGGTCGGCTGGTTTGGGCGAGTCCAGCCGCGGGTCGAACTGGGCCACCACCACGATGGCCCGTTCCTCGCCCAAAGACTCGATTAACTGGATGGAACTCTCCCGGCCCACGGTCAGGGGCAGCACGGCATGGGGGAACAGGACAGTATCCCGGACCGGCAGGACGGAAACCCGGCGCATAACGGGCAGATCCTTTCCGGAGGGGGTCTTGGGGGAGGGCGGTATGGAAGGATGATTCGGCATTGAGTGTCCTCGTATCAACTTATCTTCATTATACGATGCATATCCCGAAAAGTTTCAAAAAATTACTTCTTCCTGCCCTCTTTCCTCCTTCCGCCAACTGGGCAGACCCTCAGGTACGGTCCAGCGCAGGTTGCAGTTCCTTTGCCGCAAATTGCAAGGAACAGAGCAATAACAACCACTCGAGATGCCCCTCCGAATGTACTGTAACTGGAGGAATGTATCGGCTGCAGCCAGAGGAATGTGAGCGTGGCAGTGCGGAGAAAGCGAAGGAATCTCCAGACAATGATCACCTGGGTACTCAAAAAGAACCCAGCAATTGGCGAGGGACAAAGCGGCATGAAGACTCGCTGATCCCTCCTTTGACACGGCCAGGAATGCTGCGCCGAGCGCCGTTCCTCGATAGTATAGAGGGATAGGAATCAGGGATTGCTGACGACTGAAAACGGCCAACAATTGTGCAACGGGGCACTTTTCCCCGTGTTTTTTGGGGAGATATGGTTTTGAGGGTAAAGCCAGGGCACGAATACGGCAGGTGGTCGCGCTACGGCACTCTCCTGGCTTGTTTTCTTGCCTTTGGGATCTCGGGCGGTATCGGCGATTGGTGCCAAAGTCGCGCTAGCGCGCAAGGTATTTCCCATGTGACCAGTTCCGGTGCAGGTATCGCTCCAGCGACACCGCTTTCTGTGGACTCTCTCGCCCAGTGGGAGGGCCTGCCGGTCCGGCGCATCTCCTTCGTAGGCGTTTCAGCCGATCGTCTCGTCCCTCTGCCCGGCCATCTGGACCAGGCCGAGGGCGCGCCACTGGGCCGGGAAGAGCTCAAACGGAGCCTGCGCCGGCTTTATTTGACCGGCCTCTATGAAACCATTTCCGTGGAGGGAGTCCGTGAGCAGGACGGCGTAGCCCTCATCTTTCATGGGACTCCGCGCATCTTCATCGGCACAGTCAGCGTAGATGGAGCCAAGAGCGCCACGGTTAACACGCAACTGGAGCGCGCCAGCCAACTGGTGCCCGGCGCTCGTTTTACCCCTGCCAAACTCGATCAGGCTCTGGAACAGATGCGCCTGACGCTGGCCCAAAACGGTTTTCACGCGCCGGTGATTACCCAGACCCTGACGGCCCACCCGGAGGAGCAACTCGTTGACCTTGCGTTTCACGTGCAGAGCGGCCCGCAGGCGCGCGTGGGCACTGTGGAGGTTACCGGCGAGCCGGGAATGAGCGTAAATGATTTTCGCCGTCATGCGCACCTCCGGGAAGGTGAGCGCGTGGACCACGAAACCGGCAACCGGGCCCTGGCCGGGGTGTTGAAGGCCTACCGGGGCGAGCAGCGCCTGGAAGCTGAAATCAAGCTGGAAAGCCAGCAGTTCTCCCCGGAGGGCCAAAAGGTCGACTTCCGTTTTTCCGCCAACCGGGGTCCTGTCGTAAAGGTGCTGGTCGAAGGCGCCAGCGCCACCCAGGAACTGCTGCAAAAGATAGTTCCCATCTTCGAGGAAGGCAGCGTGGACGAGGATCTGCTCAATGAAGGCAATCGCCGGCTGCGCGACTACTACCAGCGGATGGGCTACTTCGACGTGAAGGTGGAGCATGAACAGCAATCCACGACCGCCGGGCAGGTAACAATCCTCTACAAGGTGCGCCTGGGGCCGCGGCGGCGGGTGGAGCGCGTCTCGGTCGCCGGCAACCACTACTTTGACTCCGCTACGCTCAAAGAGCTGCTCAATGTACATGCCGCCGATGCCCTTGACCGCCACGGCGACTACAGCCAGGCGCTGGTCACTGCCGATGTCAACACCCTGCAGACTCTCTACCAGAACAACGGCTTCTCCAGGGTTACGATTACCCCCGAGACCAGCGCGGGCGCTACAAAGGCAAATAAAACAGCTCCACTCGCGGTGGTCTACCGCATCGAGGAAGGCAAACAACTACGGGTGGGCACGGTGCGCCTGGATGGAAACGAGCATGCGGACGCCGCCAGGCTCGCACTGCTGATGAACACGGTCGCAGGACAACTGCTTTCGCCGCGGAACCTGGCCGGAGACCGGGACGCGCTGCTGATCGACTATATGAGCCGGGGCTACGACCAGGTGCGGGTGGAGGTCTCTCAGCAGGTTGAGCCAGCCGACGCAAGCAAGGTGGACGTGGTCTTCCACATCACCGAGGGGCGGCAGATATTTGTGCGCAAAGTGCTGCTGACCGGGCTGCATTACACCCGTCCCCAGACGGTGGCCAAGGCCATCACCCTGCATCCCGGCGATCCACTCAATGAGACGGCGCTGATGGAAACACAGCGCAATCTCTACGACTTTGCTCTCTTCAACGAGATCGACACGGCCATCGAGAACCCCTCCGGGGAGGAGATCAATAAGACCGTGCTCCTGCAGGCGACAGAGGCGCGGCGCTGGGCCCTGACCTATGGTTTTGGCCTGGAGGCCCAGACGGGAACGCCGCAGTACAACTGCGGCGGCATTATCGCCAGCGGCAAGAGTTGCAGCCCCAACGGCAAGACCGGCGTAAGCCCCCGAGTGCTGGCCGATATTACCCGCAACAATCTTGACGGGCGGGAGCAATCCATCTCGCTGCGCGCCACTTACGGACTGCTGGAGCAAAAGATCAACCTGCTCTTTCAGAACCCGCACTTCGAGGGTAACCGGAGCTTCGGCCTGACTCTGTCGGGCGGGTACGCCAACAGCCTGGATGTGTCCACGTATGTGGCCTCCAAGCTGGAAACCGGGGCGCGCTGGACCGAGCACTTCAATACGCCGGGGTCGCGCATCTCCAAGGCCAACACCCTCATCTATGAGTTCAACTTCCGAAGGGTCAAGGTGCAGGCTGACAGCCTCCAGGTAGCCCCCGGCGAGATCGCGCAGTTGGCTACGGCGGTGCGCGTAGCGGGACCGTCACTGACCTGGATTCGCGATACCCGCGACTCGGCTCTCGATGCGCATCGAGGCACCTACACCAGCGTCCAGGAGTTTCTCTCTGGAGTAGGTTTCGGCGCCGAGGCCAACTTCAACCGCCTCGATCTGTCGAATTCCAGTTACTATCGCCTCGATAAAGGCCGCATTGTTCTGGCACGCAATACGCGCTATGGGCAGGAGCGGGCCTTCGGCAAGCTCCAGGCAGAGCTGATTCCCCTGCCCGAGCGGCTCTACGCGGGCGGCGCTACCTCGCTGCGCAGCTTCGGTTCGAACCAGGCCGGTCCGCGCGACCCTGAGACAGGCTACCCCATTGGCGGGGCGGGTGCGCTCATTAATAGCACCGAGTTGCGTCTGCCGCCGCCCACCCTGCCCTGGCTCGGCAATACGGTCAGCTTCGTGCTCTTCCACGATATGGGCAACGTCTTCACCAACGCCTCCGATGCCTGGGCCAGCGCCCTCAGGGTTCATCAGCCGCTCCGCGATAACTGCAAAAATCTGACCGTTCCCGCAAACACCAGCACTCCGCCCGGCCCGGTGACCTCGACGGGCTGGCAGGGGACGTGCAGTTTCAACTACTTCACTCACGCGCCGGGAGTTGGTCTCCGCTACCACACGCCGGTGGGACCTATCCGGCTGGACTTCAGCTATAACGTGAATCCGCCCATTTACCCGGTAATCTACAACTACTCGAATCCGTCAGAACCACCGCATGTGGGTGAAGGCAGGCACTTCAATTTCTTTTTCAGCCTGGGGCAGACCTTCTGATGCGCAACCGGACACAAACTCGGCCTGTAAGCAAGCTCGGACCCGCTGGCGTGGGAGTGTTGGCGGTGTGCCTGGCCCTCCTGGCAGCAACTTCTGCTCTGGGACAGAATCCCGTCCCAACGGCTCCGCCTGCCAACGCCGTAGTGCTCGACCGGGTGGTTGCCGTGGTCAACAACCAGGCAATCCTGGCCAGCGACGTGGACGACGAGATGAGGCTGGCGGTGCTGGACCACGGCCAGGCAGGACTCGGCGCTCTTACGCCAAAACGCGCTTTGGAGCAGCTGATCAGCCGCGCGCTCATCCAGCAGCAGATTCGCCAGGAGGACGCGCAGGCCGCCGAGCCAACGCAGGCTGAGGTCGATGCCCGCCTCAAGGAGATTCGCAGGGAAGTGCCCGCCTGCGTTCACTTCAACTGCGCCTCGGAGCAAGGATGGGCAACGTTTCTGGCCGCGCACGGGCTGACGCCGAAGCGTGTCGAGAGCTATCTCCGCTACAGGCTTCAGATTCTGCGCTTCATCGAACTGCGCTTCCGGCCGGGAATTCGCATCGCCCCGGAGGAGATTGAGGCGTATTACCACGAAACGCTGCTGCCCCAGTATGCGCTGGGCGAAGAGATTCCACCGCTGGACAAGGTGGCTCCGCGCATCGAGGAGATTCTGCTGGAGCGGCAGGTGAACGTGCTCTTCGATGACTGGCTCAGGAGTCTGCGCAAACAGGGCGATGTGGAGGTGCTCGATCCAGCGTTCGAAGCTCCTGAAACCCCGGGCGGAGCAGGTCCTTCGACTTCGCTACGCTCCGCTCAGGATGACATAGGAGGCGCATGAGCGAGACCGAATCCAAGCCTCCTGTTCCCGCTGAGACTCTGGAGCTCGGCGCGCCTGAGCCGGAAGAGCCGGTCGAAGCGCTCCGCCCGAGCCGCCTACGCCGCTTTTTCCTGCGTCATCTTCCCTTGACGGTGGCCGGCGCGGCGATTCTTCTGGCGGTAATTCTTTTAGGCCTTTATTTTGCTGCAAGTTCAGCAGGGTTTGAGAACTTTGTCCGCCGCCGCATGGTGCAGAGACTGGAAACGGCCACCGGCGGGCGCGTGGAAATCGCCTCCTTCCATTGGCGTCTGCTTAGTCTGGAAGCCGAGGCGAACGGGTTGGTCATTCACGGCCTCGAAGCTCCGGGCGAGGCGCCCTACGCTCAGGTCGAGCGCATGCGTGTAAGGCTGAGCTTGTTCGGTTTCCTGAGACCGCATATTCACTTGCGCGACTTGGACATCGTGAAGCCCCAACTTCACTTAATTGTGTTCCCCAACGGCTCAACCAACCAGCCGCAACCCCGCAAGCCCAGAAAGCCGGGCGAGCCCGTGCTCGACAGACTATTTGATTTACAGGCCGACCACATCACCTTCGAGCAGGGCGTTCTGGACTACGACAATCGCTCCGCAAACTTCGATTTCCAGAACCGGCACATCACGCTCGATTTCGCCACCAGCGATCTTTCCCTGCGCTTGATCAATATGCCTGCGGCGGCCGGCAAATTGGAGAGTTACCTCATAGAAGCCGGCGTCCGCGATCTGGACCTCTCGCGCGGCGCTTCATCCAGGCCGGGCAAAGCGCAGCCTCCGGTTCAGGGATTCATCCAAGCCACGCTGGAGCTGACACGCGACGCCGCAACCCTGCGCTCCCTGCGCATCACCGCCAGCGGTCGCGGCGTCAGGGACCGGACACTGGACATCTCCGGGACCTTGGAGGACTTTGCCCATCCCTGCTGGCAGGCCAGGGCCGTGGGCGAGCTGGACCTGCGCATAGTCGATCCCATCACCGGCTACCCGCATACACCGGAAGGCATTGCCCATCTGGACCTCACCGCGTCCGGAGAAGCAGGCAGCTTCCGCACCGATGGCGTCGTTCACATCGATGGAGGCTCTTACATCGGGACCGGCGTCGTCGCCACCGGCTTTGGACTCGATGCGCATGTTCATGCCGATCCCTGGCAGTTGCTGATTACCTCGATTCTTATCCGCCTGCGCCAGGGCGGCCAGATTGAGGGCGATCTCTCGCTGGCTCCCTGGCTTGCTCCGCCTCCGAGTCCGGCCAAGGGTAAAACCCGCGCCGCTGCCCATCCGCTCCCGTCCGCGGATGAGATCACGAACCCAGTGAACGGCAAGATCGCAGCTCAATTCAAGGACGTTGCCCTGGATACCATCCTGGAGATGGTCTGCGATCCGCCCTTTCAGCATCTGGGGTTCGATGCGCGGGTTAACGGTCCTGCCAACGCAGCGTGGATCAAGGGCGACGATCGAACCCTTTCCGTGGACGCCCTGCTGAGCCTTACCCCGCCGGCACAAGCCGCGCAAGGTAAAGTCCTGGCTGGCGGCCTGGTCGATGCCACTTATACCCATCGCGACGGCGCGGTCGATCTGCGCAAACTGGTTGTGCATCTTCCCTCCAGCCAGTTGGAGGCTCACGGCCATCTGGGCGCATACCCCATGAACAGTCCCTCCTCGCTCGCGGTCGATTTTCATAGCGGCAACCTGGGCGAGTTCGACACCGTGCTGCGCGATCTGGGATTGGCGCGCAACGGAAAATCCGGAACGGCAGCCCTGCCCATCGCGCTTTACGGACAGGGAGATTTTCATGGTACATGGACCGGCTCGCTAGTTGATCCCCACCTTGCCGGCTCCGCACAAGCCACGCAACTGGCCGTCGAAATACCTGCCGGACTGGGCGCGCACTCCGCCCAGAATCCGCCCCAATTCATCCGTCTCGACGCGATCGAGGCTTCAGGCAGTTACTCGGCAGCCATAATAGACATCGCCCATGCGCTAATGCGCCGCGGAAACGGCGAGATTACCCTCAGCGGCAGCCTGACCGCCAGCCTGCCTGCTGGGAGCACTACTCGCCGTTCAGCGCCCCCGCCGTCATTCGACGTCAATTCTGTGCTTCATCTTCGCCTGCGCGCCGGCCAGGTTGCGCTGGACGATCTGCGCCCGCTCATCGGAGAAGATCTCCCCGTTGCGGGCGCTCTGGGTGCGCAGCTTCAAGCCGATGGGCTCATCGGCGCGCTGGCCGGCTCCGGCTGGGTCCAGTTGGACAAAGGAAGCGTCTTTGGCGAACCACTGGCGCGCGTCCGTGCGCAAGGCAACATTGCCAACCAGACCATCAAATTGACCTCGATAACAGTGAGCGAGGACGCGGGAAAAATTGCAGCCACGGGCAGCTATAACCTCTCATCCCGCCATTTCCAGTTGGACGCCAGGGGCGCGGGAATCGATATGGCTCGCATCGAAACTCTGCGCCGTAACGGACTGGCGATGACCGGCAAAATGGAATTCTCCGTGCAGGGAACGGGGACGCTTGACGATCCACGCCTGGAAGCCCGCGCTACCCTGACCGGCCTCGTGCTGCGAGATGAACCGCTGGGCAGCGTGGAGATGACGGCGCTCGCCGCCAACCACCTCGTCACTTACGACCTGACAAGCCGGCTGCAGGCTGCCGAACTCACCGCGCACGGCCAGACGGCGCTCACCGGCAACTATGACACCCAGGCCAAACTCGCTTTTTCGAGATTCAACATCGGCGCGCTTTTCAGATTGGCTCATGTGAAAAAACTGAACGGGGAGTCGGCGCTGGCTGGAACGGTTACCCTCGATGGGCCTCTGGCGCGACTCTCGGATCTGCGTGGCGAGGCCCGCCTGCAGGAACTGGCCGCGACCGTCTCCGGCGTTTATTTGAAAAGCGAGGGAGGCGCCCATCTCACCCTCGACCATGCCACCCTTCATCTCGATCCTTTACACGTAACCGGCGAACAGACCGATCTGCGCGCCCAGGGCAGCCTGTCGCTCAAGGACAAGAACGAACTGGACTTTGCCGCCAGTGGGGCGATCAATTTGAAGGTGGCCGAGACCATCGACCCCGACCTGACCGCCAGCGGCAACACCAGCTTCCAGGTGGAGGCACGAGGGCCGCTGATGAGTCCCAGCTTGAAGGGCCGTATCGACTTTCAGGACGCGGCGCTCTCCCTTGAAGACCTTCCTAACGGCCTGAGCCAGTTGCATGGAACTCTGGAGTTCAACCAGAGCCGGCTGGAGGTCAGGTCGCTGACGGCCATGAGCGGCGGCGGACTGCTCAGCGTGGGCGGCTATCTGGCCTACCAGCACGGCATCTATGCGGACCTGACGGTTACCGGGAATGGGATACGCATTCGCTACCCGCAAGGAGTCAGCTCCCTGGCCGACGCCTCGCTTCACCTGCAAGGGCTGCAAAACAACCTTCTGCTCTCCGGCAACGTGCTCATCACTCGCTTCGCGGTAAGCTCTGATCTGGACATAGCGGCGCTGGCCGTGCAGACCAACGCCGTCGAAACCATCGCGCCCCCGGACGCCCCGTCCAACCACGTCCGCCTCGACGTGCACATCACCTCATCGCCGCAGTTGAGCTTCCAGAACGCCTACGCCAAGCTGGCAGGCAACGTCGATTTGCGCCTGCGCGGCACTCTGGCTGCGCCCTCGCTGCTGGGCCGCATCTCCATCACCGAAGGCAGCGCCATCCTCGCTGGAACCCGCTACGAGTTGCAGCATGGCGACATCTACTTCACCAACCCGGTCCGCATTCAACCCACCATCGACCTGAACGCCACCGCCCGCGTTGAGGATTACGACATCACCCTTGGCCTGCGCGGAACGCCGGAAAAACTAGGGGTCACCTACCGCTCCGATCCTCCGCTGCCGGAGGCCGACGTTGTGGCCCTTCTGGCACTGGGCCGGACCGAAAACCAGCAGCGCCTCTACACCCAGCAGCAGGAAGCCGCCGGCGCCAACCCCACCACCGACGCCCTGCTCGGCGGCGCGCTCAACGCCACCGTCAGCTCTCGTGTGCAAAGGCTCTTTGGTGCTGGATCGGTCAAGGTAGACCCCAACTACCTCGGCGCCCTGGGCAACTCCACCTCCCGCATCATCGTCGAAGAGAGGCTGGGCTCCAACGTCACCCTCACCTACGCCACCAACGTCAACACCACCGCCCAGCAGTTGATCCAGGCGGAAATTGCCGTCAACCACCACGTTTCGCTACAGTTGGCGCGCGATGAGTCCGGCGTATTCTCCGTGGTTTTCAAAGCTACGCGGCGTTACCGCTGAGTTGCGGCTATAGCGAAACCAGAGTAGCTGTAACCCGAAAGCAACTTCGCCAAGTGGCTTTTTCCTTAAGAAAAAGCCACCTCGAACAATCTCGATAAGGGCACGTTTACTCTGGTTTCGCTCTAAATTCCGGCTCCAGCGCGCGTTCCGCGCCGACCCAGTGAATGCCGCGGCCAGATTGCAAGTGTCTCCATGGCATCACGCCAGAGACCACAAGCACGACGACAGCCGGCTCAATCGCCTGGCGATAATCCATAATCGGCTTGGTCAGGTAGTAGGTCAGCGGAAAGATGCCGATGAGCACCAGATAGGGCCAGAGGGCGGTGCGGTTCCAGCGCCAGAAGCGGCGGATGCCGCGCAGCATCAGCAGCGTAATGCAACTGACATAAAAACAATTTTCCGGCGCGTATGGTTGTGCCTGCAGCTCCGCAGCGGAGAAGCTCCAGTAACCTGTCCAGTAATAGACGATGCGGCGCAGCGTTTTTGTAATCAAAAATAAATAGTGCGGATGATGGTGGAAGTCATCGAGGGACATGGAATGCTTTTCCGCCAGATAGGCCGTTTCGCCCATGGCGAGATACTTGCGCAACTCCACCGGACTGCTGGCCGGGTAGGGCCGTCCATCCGCGCTCGGCGGCGAGGATGTATCCGTGGGAGCATTGCCGAAGTCGTCGGCATAAAACTCCAGCCAGATGTTGTCGCGGATGGGGCAGAGTACACCGATCGCCCGGTAGTTGCGGACGGTCCACGGGGTGAGAACGGCGATTAACGCAACTGTGACGAGCGCGCCGTTCAACAACCAGCGTCCGCCTGCCTTGTATACCTTGTAAAGCGCCAGCAGGAGCAGGAACGGAACCGAGGAAAGCACTGCGGGATTGGAGTGCGCGGTGAGGCCGAAGAGCGCGCCCCAGCCCAGCCATGCCCAGAGATTCGTGGTGTGATGAAGGCGCTGCGCGATGCAGAAGCAGGTGGTGAACAGCAGGCCGGTCAGGGCATATTCCCAAACGCGCCCGGCGGAAAAATAGATGGCAAAGGGATAAAAGGCCCATACCCACGCCGCAACCCGGGCGCCGCGCGTGCCGAGAGAATATTTGGCGCTGAAGTAGACCGGGATGCAGGTGAGGGCGCTGAACAGGCTGTTGAGGGAGAGGATGATGAATCCCGAGGTCAGCGAGTAGATGCCGAAAAGCTTGAAGATACCGGCGAGAAGGAATGGGTACAGCGGAGACTCAATGGCTGTGGGGCCGCTGATGGGGTAGTACGGCGAGCTGAATCCATGTCCACTGGCCAGCGCGCGCGCAATCCAGCCCATCTCCCAGCCGAACTGCTCGTAGTATTTATCTGCGTCGGGCAAGTCGCGATAGGTGAAGCAGACCACCACCAGGCGGATGGCAAAGGCCGAAAGAATGATGAGGGGAAGAAGCCAGCGGGATGAACCCTTATGTTCCGCGGGCGCGGAGTGATCGGAAGATGTCGGCATGTTCACATTATAATGAGGCGCGGTACGGCCCCGTATTCGTCAACAGATTGCACAGCGGCCTCTCAGGTCTCTGTGGCGAGACCTGGGAGACCGCTGGATGCGCAGTCCTCAGAACTTGACTGCCGGAGCCGTCTTTGCACTCTCCGGGGCCGCGAAGTATGCGGTGTTCTCGTGGAACCCGGCTATGCCCGCCCAGATGTTGTTGGGGAATTGAAGAATGAATGTGTTGTAGTCCTGGATCGCGTCGTTATAACGCTTGCGCGCTACGCTGATGCGGTTCTCGGTTCCCGACAGCTCGTCCTGCAGGCGCATGAACTGATCGCTGGAGCGCAGTATCGGATAGTTCTCCGTGAGCAGCAGCAAGCGGCCTAGGGCCGAATCGAGTTTTCCGTTGGCCGCGATCTTGTCCGCCGGTCCCCGCGCATTCAACATGCCGGCGCGAGCGTTGGCGATGTCGCCAAAGACCGTGCTCTCCTCTTTTGTAAAGCCCTTCACGGTCTCCACCAGGTTGGGAATCAGGTCGGCGCGCCGCTCCAACTGCACGTCCACCTCCGCCCACTTGCTTTTCACAGCCTGATCCTTCGCCACCATTTGGTTCCTGGCGCCGATATAGCTGGAGAAGGCCGCCAACGCAACCAGAATCACCAGCACAAACAAACCGCCAATCACCGCCAATGCAATCTTCAGTCCCTTGCTCATACTGTGCATTTCTCCTTGGCTCGCCTCAGGCAAGCCCCTTTATCAAATTTTGAAAACCTACCAGCTTCCACCGGCCCCGCCTCCGCCAAAGCTGCCACCACCGAAGCCGCCAAAACCGCCTCCGCCACCACCCCCGCTGAATCCACCGCCGCCAAAGCCGCCTCCGCCATAATAGCCACCGCCGCCAGTCCACACTCCTCTGTGACTCCATCTGCGCGGCAGTATCCCAATGTGTGACAAGAGGCGCACGATACTAAATACGCCGAAGAAGAGAAGATAGAAGATCAATTTCACAATGCCCGAAGTGATGTGTGTCGAACTCCGATGGTGAATTGGAGCCGCCTCCTCTTCCTCCGAGAGCGTGACATTGGCATCGGTGGCGATCACCTGCGCCAACTCGCCTACGGCCAGGGTCACTGCGCCGTCAAAATCGTTGGCCCGCAAATCAGGAACCATCTCCCGGCCGATGTCGCCCAGTTTTCCATCGGGCAGAATCCCTTCCAGGCCGTAACCCACCTCGATGCGCCGCTTGTGGTCGTCGATGGCCAGAAAGACCAGCACGCCCCGGTCCGAGCCCTTGCGGCCCATCTTCCACTTGTCTTCCAGCGCGTTGGCAAATTCGGCGGGGTCCACGCCGTCCAGCGTGTGGATGGTGACCACGGCGATCTGCGCATTCGCCTGTCCATGGTCGAGTTGGGCGCAGAGCGAGTCCAGGCGGGCAATCGCCCCCGGCGAGAGCACGTGGGCAAAGTCGCTGACGTAACCGGTGGGTTGTGGCAGGTCCTCAACCCGTTCGGCCAGGCACCGTTGGGCGAGGAAGGCGAGGCCAAAGACGGAAACGCAGGCTGCCATGAGCAGCGGAAAGACGGCGGAATGTGCGCGGCGATAGCCTTTCATCGCTTTCTATTGTACTGGTTCGGCTTGCGAAAAGTTCCAAAAGCAGCTTCTAGCCTTTAGCTCTTGGCGCCGGTATGCGCTCCTTTGGATTGCCAGGAATCCGCCGGCAAGGAACAGCATGAGCAGCGGCAGCGCCAAGCTGCAAGCGACGTCTAAACGCTCTGCGGCGGCCACAGGCCACGTTTATGCGTCTTCGGCCCGTGCGGATGATAACTTCTTTCGTAGGGCAAACGGAAGATCAGAGCATAATATGGGATCGGAGGGTCATATGAAATACCGTTGTAAAGGGCTCGGATTTGAGGTTGTACTCCCTGAGGGTTGGCGGTCCCCAGGGATATTGCACCGTCTGTTGAGGCTCCCGCTCCGACTGATGTTCGCGGGACCCGAGTTGGCAGGCGGTCCGGAATTCTATGGCCCCGCGAACGATACCATCAAGTTTGCAATCGGGCCAATTGCTCCCGAGCCAAGCGTAGCTAAGCACCAGGCAGATGTCGCGGCGATGGCAGCTAGACACGGGCACCGGGTCGTCACGGTCGATACCGTTGATGTCGCAGGCAGAACACACGCGACAATGGTGGTTGACGTGCCTCTCCCATCAGGAAAGGTGATCCGTGTTAAGAACTACTTCCTGATCTTCCATGGCACTGAGTATGTGATCACGTCAAACTTGCGTGCAGGCGAAGCTTTTTACGATCAGATCGTCAGAACGTTCAAGCCTATCTGAGTTGCACAATAGGCGCTGCACCCAACGGGTCATCCGCGAACTGGTTGCCCGACCGTCGTGCTATCATTTTTCCGCAGCACCCTCATCGCGGATTGTTGAGTGCCGAGGATGCATTGATGAGAGAAATCCAGAAGTGCCGGCGATGCGGGCACGTGTTCTGCGAAATTGAACGTTCGGGGCCATCACCCGTGGGTTTGGGTCATATCAGCCTTCACGCCGGCGAGAAGCTCTGTCCACGATGTGGAGGGCCGGTGGTCTGGGTGGATGAAAGCGGATCTCCCCTGAGTGCCTACAAGCGTTTGGAAGAGGCCAATTGGCATCAACGCCAGGGCTGCCTGTTGTTGGCAATCATCGTTCTCTTGGGGCTGATTTTATCGTTCGTTGTTCAATGAGCGGCTAAGCTGGAGGGCAATATTCATTGACTTGTTCGAGAAGAGGCTTGAAGCTGAGGACTTTGGCAAGCACTAAACTGAAGAAGTGATGACCGAGAATCTGCTTCCCGCGCCCCCCATTGCCCGCAAAGCACCCAAAGAGACCGCTTTGCACGGCGTCGTCTTGACGGACGACTATGCCTGGCTGCGCGACAAGGACAACCCCGATGTGACCGCCTACCTGGAGGCCGAAAACGCCTATGCCGAAGCGGTCATGGCTCCGCTAAGCGGCCTGCGCGAAGAGCTTTACCAGGAGATGCTCTCGCACATGAAGCAGACCGACGTCTCGGTCCCCTTCCGCGATGGCGATTGGTGGTATCTGACGCGCACCGAAGAGGGCAAGCAGTACGCGATTCATTGCCGCCAGCGGGGCACGGTTTCCGGGCCGGATGCCGATGCGCCGGAGCAGGCCATCCTCGACGGCAACCAACTGGCTGAGGGGCACGCCTTTTTCGACATCGGCGCCACCGACATCTCCCGCGATGGCCGCTGGCTGGCCTACACCACCGATACCACCGGCTTTCGCCAGTACACGCTGCACATCAAAGACCTGGCCACCGGCGAGACGCTTCCCGATGAGATTGAGCGCGTAGGCTCGGTCACGTGGGCCGCCGACAATCGAACGCTTTTTTACACCGTCGAGGATGAGGAGCAGAAGCGCCAATACCAGCTCTGGCGGCACACCTGCGGTGGGCAAGATAAGAACGGCGGCACGCCGCACTCGGCTGACGTTCTGGTCTACCAGGACGACGACGAGCGTTTCAACCTGGGCGTGGGACGCACGCGCGACGGCAAATTCATTGTGATGATGTCAGCCAGCCACATCACCACCGAATCGTGGGTGCTGCCGTCTGCCGAGCCTGAGGGCCAGTTCACCATCATCACTCCGCGCGACGGCGAGCACGAGTACTCCATCGACCATCGCAACGGCCTGTGGTTCATTCGCACCAACGACCGCGGGCGCAACTTTCGCCTGGTCACCGCGCCGGTGGCCACGCCGGGCCGCGAGCATTGGACCGAGCTCATTGCCCACCGCGACAGCGTAATGATCGAAGCAATTGATCTCTTTGCCGATTTCTTCATCGCCTGCGAGCGCGAGGATGGCTTGCCGCGCCTGCGCGTGGGACGCTTCCGGGGCGCCGGTCCCACATTCACGCCGGCCGGCGAGATCAGTTTTCCCGAGCCGGCCTATAGCGCGCAGCCTCACGTCAACCGGATCTTTGATACGCCCACTTTCCGCTACGCATATCAGTCGCTGGTGACGCCGGCTTCGGTCTACGAGTACGACGTGGCCACGGGCGCATCGATTCTTCTCAAGCAGCTTGAGATTCCCGGCGGCTTCGACCGGAATCTCTACGCCAGCGAGCGCATTCATGCCATCGCGCCGGACGGGGTCAAGGTGCCGGTGTCGCTGGTCTATCGCAAAGACACGCGCAAAGAGGGATGGAATCCCCTGTATGTTTACGGCTACGGATCTTATGGATATTCTTTGCCGCTGAGCTTCAGCTCCAATCGGCTGAGTTTGCTGGATCGCGGCGTGGTGATGGCCTATGCGCATGTGCGCGGTGGCGGCGACCTGGGCAAGCCATGGCACGACGCCGGCAAGATGCTGCTCAAGCACAACACCTTCACGGATTTTATCGCCGCCGTCGAGCACCTGACCGCCGCCCGCTACGGCGACCCCGCGCGCGTAGCCATCGAGGGCGCGTCGGCTGGCGGCCTGCTGATGGGCGCGGTGGTGAACCTCAAGCCGCAGCTCTTTCGCGCCGTCCTCTCTCACGTGCCCTTTGTGGACGTGATGAACACCATGCTCGACGCCTCGCTGCCGCTTACCGTTCCGGAGTACGAGGAGTGGGGAAACCCCAACGATTCTGCATATTTTTCTTACATGTTGAGTTACTCGCCCTATGACAATCTCAAGGCGGCGCGCTACCCGGCCATGCTGGTGAAGACCTCGCTGCACGACAGCCAGGTGATGTTTTGGGAGCCGGCCAAGTATGTAGCCAAACTGCGCACGCTCAAAACAGACAGCAATGCGCTGCTGCTGGTCACCAATATGCAGGCCGGCCACGGCGGAGCAAGCGGCCGCTACGACTACCTGAAGGAGATTGCGCTGGACTACGCCTTTTTGCTGCGCGAATTGGCGCTTGTGTGATCGACTCGGCTCGTGAAGCGGCTGACTGTGTTCTTTGTGACTGGGATTTGTTGCGTCCTGTGTCTTGCCGATGAAGCCCCTGCTGGCACATCACCGGTAAATACCTGATTTTCCACCGTTCCACGAGAAATCTTCATGGAATCCTTATGTGCTGATCCTATAATTCAATCGAAAGCCATATCCCTCTATCCGCCATTGTGCCCCAAAAAAGGAGACCTATGCCTACTGACTTCCGCAATTTTCTTGCTCTCACCTATGAGCAACTGGAAGAGCTCAACCTGCAAGCCAAGGCCGACCGCGCCAATCGCGTTGACGCCGGCGAGATTCGCGAGAAGCGGTTGAAGTACCTGACCGACGAAAAGCGAATCAAGGCCGTGACCGTGCTGTTCACCGATCTTGAAGGCCGTTTGCACCTGCTCGACTACGACAAGAAGTTTATTCTCGGGGCCCACGAAAACCTGACCTTTGACGGCTCGTCTATTCGCGGTTTCACGGCGCAGAAGGAGAGCGATCTCCGGCTGGGCATTGACTGGAGCGCCTTCTACTGGACGCCATCCGACGTCTTCGGCAACGGCAAAGTGCTGGTCTTCGGCAATGTCATCGACAAGGACGGCACTCCCTATTCCGGCGATTTGCGCGGCGTACTCAAGGGCTACGCCGAGGAGCAGTTCAAGAAGAACGGCTACACCCTCAACACCGCCAGCGAGATCGAGGGCTTTCTGTTTGCCGGCAAGGACGCCGAGCGAACCTATCATCAGACCGGCAAGTTCGAGTTCATCAACACCGGCGGCTACTACCATGTGCTGCCCCTCGATCCCCTGCGCCAGTTCATCGACACCTCGGCCGAGGTGCAGCGCGCCATGGGCTTCCAGAATGAGAAGGACCATCCCGAGGTCGCGCCCAGTCAGTATGAGATCAACTACAGCTACGCCGAGGTGGTAGCCGCGGCCGATCAGATACAGCTTTATAAGCTGCTCACCCGTCAGATTGCCAACAACATGGGCTTCACGGCCTGCTACCTGCCCAAGCCGGTGGTCGGAGTCAACGGCAGCGGCATGCACACCAACGTCTCGGTCTCCAAGGGCAAGACCAACCTCTTTTGGGACGAGAAGGGCGAGGAACAGCTCTCCAGCTTCGGCTGGAACTTCCTGGATCGCATCCTGACCAGCGCGCTGGACATGTGCCTGGTCTTCAACTCCAGCGTGAACGCCTACCGGCGCCTGGACCCGCACTTCGAGGCCCCCAACCAGATTCGCGCGTCGGCCGTGGACCGCGGCGCCATGATCCGGGTGCCCATCGGCAACCACCGGTCGATGCGGACTGAAGTGCGCGCCGTGGCTCCGGACGCTAATCCCTACCTCTCACTCTACGGCATCTTCAAGACCGGCCTGGACGGGGAGATCTCCAAGGCGAAGGACCTGCGCGCCGGCGGCCGCTATCTTCCGGATAACATCCAGAAGGCGATTGCGGACTTCGAATCGTCGGAGTGGATCAAGAAGATTCTCGGCGGTGACGTGCAGGGCCGCTACGCTGAGTTGAAGCTGGCTGCGGCCAACCGCTGCCCACGCGAGCTGGGAACCATCGTCAAAGGCTGCGAAGTGCAGTTCCACCACGAAGTCTACAACCAGTCGCTGTGGAACTTGTTCTAGAACGACTGTTGCAGTTGCAAACAACAAGGCGAAGCCAATGCGGCTTCGCCTTCTTGTTTGGGCTGTCTCAGGAATTACTTCGCCAGCGGCGCCCTATTGGTCCATTAACGACTCGCTCCGCCTGTGCTCTTAGCTTTGTTTACCGCCTGCTGGATTTGTGCGGGATCTCCCAGATAATAATGACGAATAGACTTCAGGTCATCGTCAAGTTCTTCTACCAACGGCACGCCCGTAGGAATGTTGAGATCGACAATCTGCTGATCCGGCACGTCTTCCAGATACTTCACCAGCGCCCGCAGGCTGTTGCCATGGGCCGCGATCAACACCTGCTTGCCCGACCGGATGCTGGGAGCAATCAATTCGTGCCAGCAGGGCAGAAAGCGATCCACCGTGTCCTTCAGGCATTCGCAGAGGGGAAATTGTTCTTTCGTTAAATTGTGATAGCGCGGGTCCTTCCCCGGATAACGCGGATCGGACTCCTCCAGCGCCGGGGGGCGAATGTCGTAACTGCGGCGCCAGAGTTTCACCTGATCTTCCCCGTACTTCGCTGCCGTCTCAGCTTTGTTGAGGCCTTGCAGTGCCCCATAATGCCGTTCGTTCAGCCGCCAGTCGCGCTCGACGGGTATCCACATCAAGTCCATCTCGTCCAGCGCGATCCACAGAGTGCGTATGGCGCGCTTCAGCACCGAGGTGAAGGCGAGGTCGAAGCAATATCCCTGCTCCTTCATCATCACGCCCGCCTGCCTGGCCTCTTCCCGGCCCTTCTCCGATAGGTCGACATCAGTCCAACCGGTAAACAGGTTTTCTTTATTCCAGATGCTCTCTCCGTGGCGTAATAGAACGACTTTGTACATTTTAAAACTCTCTTTCCTGGTTGCGGGGTTCATGAAAATTGAAGTTCACTTCTTTAGAATAACCTACGATCTGGCCGTGGAATGTGGCTTGCATCACAAGTTGGCCAAATGTTATGCATGGGCCGGACTTCGCGCAGTAATGGGAAAATGCTAATTCTGCCCCGAAGGGTCGAATCATCATGGGTTTTAACAGATTGCATCCCCACAAATCTGTCATCCTGAGCGGAGCGTAGCGGAGTCGAAGGACCTGCGGTTGTTCTTCGGCTAAAAGTCAACTGTGAATTGCTTGCCATCATCAACAAATTGTGCTAAATATTCGCCATGGAAGAGCGCAATTATTTTACCTATATCGTGGCCAGCCGGAGTCACACACTTTACATCGGCATGACCGGCGATCTGCTGAAGCGTGTCTTCGAGCATAAACAACGGACCCATGAAGGATTTTCTGCTACATACAACTGCAACCGACTTGTATGGTTCGAGCGATTTCTCTCCCCGGAAAGCGCGATTGCGCGGGAAAAGCAGTTGAAGGGCTGGATTCGCGCGAAGAAAATAGCCTTGATCGAAAAGAGCAATCCTACATGGAACGATCTGAGTGAGGGGTGGTATGGGGTCGATCCGACGGTTGACAAGCAAGGTGAACCACTGCGTTTGAGTTGAAAAGTGCAAAATGCAACCGCAGGTCCTTCGACTCCCCTACGCTGCGCTCCGGGTCGCTCAGGATGACAACCCTAAAAGCGAGGGGAGGAAGCCATTGCTTCCTCCCCTCGCTTCAATCAAACGGTGCTTTGCGATCAGTCGTTGTAGTTCAGCCCTTCAAGCCCGAGAAACACCGCGCCGCCGCCCAGCTCCTCTTCGATGCGCAGCAACTGGTTGTACTTGCAGATGCGGTCGGTGCGGCTTACCGAGCCGGTCTTGATCTGGCCCACGCCTGTGGCTACGGCCAAGTCCGCGATAAAGCTGTCCTCGGTTTCGCCTGAGCGATGCGAGATCACCGAGGTGTAGCCGTAGCGGCGGCCCAGCTCAATAGCCTCCAGCGTCTCGGTAATCGTCCCGATCTGGTTCAGCTTGATGAGAATCGAATTAGCCACGCCCTCTTCAATGCCGCGCTGCAATCGCTTGACGTTGGTGACAAAGATGTCATCGCCGACTAACTGAATGTGGCCGCCCAGCTCGTCGGTAAGGATCCTCCAACCTGCCCAGTCGTCTTCGGCCAGGCCGTCCTCGATTGAGACGATGGGATACTTGCGCACCCAGTTGTCGTAGAAGGCAACCATCTCCGCGCTGGTCAGCTCGCGCTTATCGCTCTTCTTGAAGACGTACTTGTTCTTTTCCTTGTTATAAAACTCACTCGACGCCGGATCGAGCGCGATCGAGATCTGCTCGCCGGGTTTGAAGCCGGCCGCCTCAATGGCTTCCAGGATCAGTTCGATTGCCTCGTCGTTGGACTTGAGCGAGGGAGCAAAGCCGCCCTCGTCGCCCACGGCGGTGTTGTAGCCCTTCTTTTTCAGCACGCTCTTGAGCGTGTGGAAGGTCTCCGCTGCCCAGCGCAAAGCCTCCGAGAAGCGCTCCGCGCCCACCGGCATAATCATGAACTCCTGGAAGTCCACGTTGCTGTCGGCATGCGCTCCGCCATTCAGCACGTTCAGCATCGGCGTAGGCAGCACACTGGCGTTCACACCGCCCAGGTAGCGGTAAAGCGGAACCTCCAGCGTCTGGGCCACGGCGCGCGCGGCGGCCATGGAGACCGCCAGAATGGCGTTAGCGCCCAGCTTGGCCTTGTTAGGCGTGCCGTCCAGCGCAATCATGGTCTGGTCCAGCAGCCGCTGGTTCGCCGCGTCCATGCCCTCCAGTTCCGGCGCAATCACGGATTCCACGTTGGCCACGGCCTGCAACACGCCCTTGCCCAGATAGTGGCTCTTGTCGCCGTCGCGCAGCTCCACGGCTTCATGCTCGCCGGTGGAAGCGCCCGAGGGCACGATGGCGCGGCCCAATGCGCCGCTTTCCAGGATTACGTCCGCTTCCACGGTCGGATTGCCGCGAGAGTCCAGTACCTCGCGGGCGCGGATGGCAACAATCTCAGTCATATCGGTCCTCATAATGTGGTGCTGCAGCCGGTCGTTCAATTGCGGACGGTGATCCACGGTAAGAGTCTCTCTGGCGGCGCTTTGAATGGTCTTCAGAAGCTCCTGCGCGCTCACAATCTCCTCTCCGTCCGAGGTGAAAAATGGCGGATGTCTCGCAAGAATTCTAGCAAATCGGCCCCACGCGGACGATGTAATAGCGGTCACAGGGCGCCAGCCGTTTCCGGCGCGGGAAAAATGCCGGAATGGGTTGTCTAGGTTGATTCGTGCCGCCCAAGGCACGTGCCTCTCCGCGCGCAGTTCAGCGATTCCAGCCCTGCGTTAGCCTTACCTTGGGTGAGCAGGCGCATAGCAAGCATGAACGTGGGAGTTGTGCGCAACTGTTCACCTCCAGCGGGGTTTGAAACTATAGCTGGATTACTGCCCGCGATTGGGAAAAGGAGACTTGGATGAACAGGCCGATTCTTGTGTGCGCCTTGTTGTTGATGACCGCTGCCACTCTGGGAGCGCAGGAGGCAAGCGAGTCGAGCCCTTACCAGGGAACCTCGACGCCCCCACCGGACGACACTATCGTGACCAGCAGCACGCCCCAGGCCAAGCCGCTCGCCGGGCATAAAGCTGCGTACGGACAAAATCAAGTGCGGCTTCAGGCTCAGAACAGGGCGCCTGTCCAGGCCCAGCCCGCATATTCCGCATACACCGATCCCGCGGCGAACGATTCTGACTCGGACAGCGGCATTGTCGGCGGTCCACGCAACGCTTATCCGCAGCACGAGCCGGTCCTGACCCGGCGCTCCTACGCTGACGATCCGGATGGCGACATCGTCCATCTGCGTCCGCCGCGTCCCGGCGAACTCCAGGAAGGGACTACCATCCGCGTCCGCCTGCTGGATCGGCTTTCCTCCGTCAACAACGAGAAGGGCGATACCTTTCGTTGTCGCGTGGCCTCCGACGTAATGCAGGGCGATAAGGTGTTGATTCCCGCCGGGGCGGAGATTGACGGCCGGGTCGTCGGCGTTTCCACCGGCCATTTTGGCGGTCATGGCTCCATGCATCTGCTGCCAGAGAGGGTGATTCTGGCCAACGGCAAAAGCTACCAACTGCGCGCCGTGCTCTCCTCTACTCCCGGCGCCAAGTCCAAGGTCGGCTCGGAGGGCGCCATTCTGCCGGCCTCGCGCCTGAAGCGCGACAGCATTGAATATGGCGGGGCGGTGGGAGGCGGCGCAGCCACAGGAGCCATCCTGGGCGGTCCGGTCGGCGCCTTTGCCGGCAGCATGATCGGGGCAGGGGTTATCACCGTCCACCTGATGGCCAGCCATCCCCAGGCCAAGCTGGAACCGGGTACGGCGATGGTCTTTACCCTGACAGAACCGCTGCAGATGACTCCGGTTCGCTCTGCCGCAACCAGAGACAACTGATCAGTTCGTCCTGAATCCCTCCGTCCTGCTACACTCCCTGATGTGTTTAGGGAGGGCTTTTCCATGGCTGATATTCAGACGGTAGGAGTGGTGGGCGCTGGCACCATGGGTTCCGGCATCGCCCATGTCTTTGCCCGCGCGGGCTTTCGCGTGCTGCTGTGCGATGTGGAGCAGCGCTTCCTTGATCGTGCGCTCCAGCAGATTCGCGCCAACCTGGGCCGCGAGGCCGTCAAAGGCAAGCTGCCCGAGGCCGAGATAGAACCGGCCCTGGCTCGCATCCAGCTCACCCTGGACCGCGCGGCGCTCAGTTGCGCGGAGATGGTCGTCGAAGCCGCCTCGGAGCGCTTCGATTTGAAGGCCGAGCTTTTTAGCTCGCTCGACCGCATTTTGCCGGAAGGCGCCATCCTGGCCACCAATACCTCCTCCATTTCCATCACCAAGTTGGCTGCCCGCACTCGCCGGCCGCAGCAGGTGATCGGCATGCACTTCTTCAACCCCGTGCCGGTGATGGCGCTGGTGGAGATCGTCCGCGGCATGGCTACCAGCGATGAGACCTTCGCGGCCGTTCATGCACTGGCCCGCCGTCTGGGAAAATCCCCGGTCGAGGTCAACGACGCGCCTGGCTTCGTCTCCAATCGGGTGCTGATGCCGCTCATCAACGAGGCGGCCTTCGCCGTCCTGGAGGGCGTGGCCGCGCCGGAGGCCGTCGATCAGGTCTTCAAGCTGGGCATGAACCACCCCATGGGACCGCTTACCCTGGCCGACTTCATCGGCCTCGATGTCTGCGTGGACATTCTACGTGTGCTTCAGGAAGGCTTCGGCGACCCCAAATACCGCCCCTGTCCGCTGCTGGTGCGCATGGTGGACGCAGGCTGGCTGGGCCGCAAATCCGGACGCGGCTTCTACACCTACGAAAAGTAGGACCTCAATTCCGCCGGTTCCGGGAATGATTTCTTCCTATTAAGCACAAGACTATACTCGTACTTGAGGATTTCCCATGTGTACCGCGTCCGTTAATTCGAAAGGCCAAATCACGATTCCCGCCGTAGTTCGCAAGGATCTCGGACTGAAAGCGGGAGATCGACTCTGGTTCTTCAAGGGCGAGCGTGGCGAATATATCCTCAAACACAAAATCGGCTCGATCATGGATCTGCTGGGCTATATTCATTGGACAGGCAAGCCGGTCACAATTGAAGAAATGAACGAGACAATTGCCAAGGGTTGGGCAGGGCAATTGACCTTCGAGGATTGAGTTCCCAGGCGCCGCCCTGTCTCACACCGGCGGCAGCGCGTCCACCACCGGCATACCTTTGGGCGGCGTAAAGCGAAAGGTCCCGGAGGGAAACGGCACATTCGTCTGCTCTCCGGTGAAGGTAAAGCGGGTCAACGCGCCGTCGGTCTCTTCCATCTCAATTCCGGCAATCGTTCCCTCCGCGGTCACGGTCAGCGTGAGACGCGACACTCGTTTATCCTGGCCCCGGGGCTGGCCGGTCAGCGTGAACTGGCCGTTCGCGGCGGGCCGCAGGGTCAGTTTGCTCAATTCTTTTTCCAGTTTCGTGCGGCCCAGCAGAAAACGCAGCGGCGAGCGCAGATCGCTGAGTTGTTTGGCCTGGATGCGCTGGACTTGAGAGTCGCCGCGGGAGTAGAACCAGGCATACGTGCCGTCGAGCAGGAAGAGCTTGCCGGCCGGCTCGCTGTACACCCACTTCATGCGGCCGGGCCTGAGCAGCAGCAGCGTCCCGCTCTCCGTGCGCCGCATCCCCAGCCCCTCGTAACTCTCCGTAAAGCCGGCCTTAAGCGAGCGCAACTGGTTGTAGTGGCGATCGACCTTCTGCGCCATCTTAAGCGCGGAGTTATTCGCGGAGTCCTGCGCGGACGGCGAACGTCCCTGAGCAAAGATACAAGTCGAGATCAGCGCAACAGCCACCATCCAGCCGCCGCGCCTGAAGAGCGTACTCATCGCAACTCCAAAGGCTGTGTGCAGTTGGTTCCGCCCATGGGGTCGTACTTGATGGCGCCGGATTCGTCGCTGCAGAAGCCGCGGTTGCCGGTATTTCCGGGGGTCATGGGAACGGCGGTAATCGTGTAGCCGGTGACGCGGTCGATGTTGTGCGGGTTTACTCTGGCGCAGTTGCTGATGGTGAAAATGTAACCGTACTTGATGCCCGAAGCCAGATCGTTTGGTAAAATCTGCGCCGTCTCCGCCGAGGGCTGTCCGGCAGTCGCTTCGCCTCCCAAAGCCCGTAGCGAGCAGGCATAGCCGTGAGAGGGGTAGTTGACCGAGTACATCAACTCTGCTTGCTGGATGGCCCGGATAGACTGAATTGCCGCGGCCTCGCCGGTCTGTTTCTTCATGTGGCTGAAGTTAGGAATCATAAGATATGCGAGGGTGGGGATGATGCAAAGTAATAAAAAGAAAGCGGCCAGCCCCACAAGAATCCATACCAAGACGGGAACTCGCCGGTTTCCGGAAGGGGATTGGGGTGTCCGGCCTTGAAGGCCGGGACCTGGATCACCCGCGCTAAGTGCCTCCGTCCCGTTCATCGGACCAGCTCGATGCAATTCGTTCCACCAGCGGGATCCTGCTTCAGTACGCCGCTTTCGTCGCTGCAGAAGCCCAGATTCCCGGTCTTACCCACCACCTCTGGAACAGCCGTAAGCGTATACCCATCGACCTGTTCTGAGCCGTTCAGTGTATGCTTCATGCAATTAGTGATGGTGAAGATGTAGCCGTCCTTGTTGCCCTTGGCCAGCGACTCGGGAAGTATTTCCGCGGCCGTGGCAGAGGGCGGCTTGTCCAGATCACCGCCCAGGTCGTGCAGGTTGCAGGCAAATCCCTTGTCGGGGTAATTCATCGCGTACATCAACTCCGCTTGCTGAATGGTCTGCATCGACTTCTTCGCTGAAAGCTCGCGGACGTGTTTCTTGACCCTGCTGTAGGTTGGATAGCTAATGAGCGCCAAAACGGAGATGATCATGAAGAGGCCAACCACCAACCCCACTAGAACCCAAACAAAGACGGGAACTTGCTTCTTTGTAGTTGGCGGCGGTGGCCAGCTCTGGGTTGCGGCGTGGGGGATACCTGCCGCAACATCCGGCGCCTCGATGAGCGCCGTCCCATCGGCTCTGCAATAGGCGTGTGTAGGAGGATAAACTGCGCCGCAAACGGGACATCTCTTCATTGCGAATTCCACTCCAATTGCAATTGAAAGTTAGGCAGAATCGATACACATTCTATCGTAACGTGGAGACCAGAATCTGCCCCGCGCCATATGAGCCCGTCCCGTTCATTGGACCAGTTCAGTGCAGTTGATTCCGCCTGCGGGATCCTGCTTCAGTACACCGCCTTCGTCGCTGCAAAAGCCCAGGTCCCCGGTCTTGCGCACCACTTCTGGAACCGCCGTGAGCGTATACGAATCGGCCCGTTCCGAGCCGCTCTGGGTATTCTTCACGCAGATGATTTTAAAGATGTAGCCATCTTTGTTGCCCTTGGCCAGAGCATCGGGAAGTATTTCCGCGGCTGTGGCGGAGGGCGCCTTGTCCGGATCGCCGCCCAGGTCCTGCAGGCTGCAGGCAAATCCCTTGCTGGGGTAATTCGACGCGTACATCATCTGCGCCTGCTGAATGGTTTGCATCGACTTCTTCGCCGAAAGTTCGTGGGCGTACTTGAAGAGCTTGGGGACATTGGGGATAGCGAGTATGGTGAGGATGGTGATGATGGCCATGACAATCAGCAACTCCATCAGCGTAAAGCCGTTGGGTTGCAGGAAGCGTCGCATGCGGCGGTTCGAGTTCTTGTGATTCATAGGTTTCCCATTCCTCTGTGAGCGGCTAAAATCCTCCGCCCCATCCGAGAAAATCCTACAACGGATGGACGCGAAAAGGAAATAGGGCGCTCATTCCGGCTTGGTCTGTCCAGTGGCGCTTTCCTGCCGGGCCAGTTTGATGCGAGCGGAGTCCAATTTCTTTTGCACTTTGGCCACTTCGGCCTGCTCCACGTCAACCGGAGCCGACTTGGCAAACTGCTCCAGTGAAAGCTCCCACTGCGCCGTGGCCAAACGGAAGCGGCCGGTCTTCTCGTAGAGCTCGCCCAGGTGGTCGTGGACCGTGGGATCGGTCTGGTCCCGCTCCACTGCCTGGCGCAGGTACCCTTCGGCCAACTCGTACTCGCCCATCTTGAAGTACACCCAGCCAAGCGAATCGATGTAGGCGCCGTTGATCGGATCCAGTTCCACGGCCTTACGAATCAGCTTGAGGGCCTCGGGCAGTTGTTTTCCTTTGTCGGCCAGCATGTAGCCCAGGTAGTTGAGCGTCATGGCGCTGTCTGGCTCCAGCTCCAGCGCCTGGTGGAAGAACTGCTCGGCCGGCTCGTAGTGTTTCTGCCGCTCTGCCAGTTCGCCGCGGAGAAAGAGCAGGTAAGCGCGATCTTCCTTCTTGGTGGTCAGCGGCTCGGCCTTGTTGAAGGCATCCTCGGCCTCCTTCCATTTGTGCGCGCGAACGCACATCTGGCCCATCGCCAGCCACACCTGGCGATCTTCGCTGCTGTTGGCCAGCAGCCCTTTGGCCTGCGCCAGCCCTTCGTCGGTCTTGTTCAGATCGCCCATCTCCGCGGCCAGCATCAACTTCAAATCGCGATTCTTGGGGTTGGCCTCAACCGCCTTGCGCGCCACCTCGATGGCCTTGTCGTACTGTTTGGCGTCGCGCCAGGTGTCCACCTGGAACTGATAGCCGCGCTCGGCCGCCTCGCCGCCCATGTCAATGAGTTTTTGGTAGGTGGCGATGGCCTCGGCTGTCTTGTTCTGTTCGTGATAAACCGCGCCCAGCCGCTCCAGAAATATGCTGCGATTGTTTTTCTCCTCGGTGGTGTAGGCTCCATTGGCGTGCGAGGTCCGGTTCACCAGCTTCTCATAGGTTTGCGCGGCCTCATCGTAGCGGCCCAGCACGTCCAGCAGCAGCCCCTCTTGAAAGCCGGCTTCCAGGCTGCTGGAGTCCATCTTGTGCGCCTTGCGAATGGTGGCCAGCGCATCCTCATACTTTCCCTGGCGGCGCAGAATCTCGCCTATGCGCACCTGGGCTTCGGCGTTCTCCGGGTCGGCCTCGGCCAGTTCCCTGTATCGCTTCAGCGCCTCGTCGAGCTGGTTGTCCCTGAGCAGCGCATGGGCCAGCGCTTCCAGCGTGCGCGCGTCCCCCGGCTCCTTGCCGTCGGCGCGCTGATAAGCGGCGATGGCTTCCTTGGTCCGCTTCAACTGCTCATAAGTCGAGCCCAGCGCATCCTCCATCCTGGGCGTTCGGTCGGCTACCGGAACCGTTTCGATCACCTTGGCTGCCTGCTCGATGTTGCCGCTTTCGGCATACAGCCGGGCCAGATTCAGCACCACTTCCTCGGAATCAGGTTCCATGGATTGCGCTGTCTTGAACTGTTCTTCGGCCTTCTTCTGGTCGTGCTTGATGGTGTAGAGCTGGCCCAGGACCATGCGATTCTCGACGATCTTTGGCTGCAGAGCGACAATCTTCTCGAATTCCGTGATCGCCAGGTCCAGCACGTTGCCGGTGGGCGTGGAAGCAGGCGGCGCGTTTTGCCCTTCGCCCAGCGCGCGCAGGTAGATGCGCCCCAGCAGCTTGTGCGCGTCGATATCGTCAGGTGCGCTCTTCAGCAGCCCCCGTGCCGTGCTCTCCGCCTCGCGCGAGCGGCCGGTGCGGAAGTACAGGGTGGCCAGCGCCAGGTTCAACTGCGGCGAGGTGGGGTCGGCGTTCAGCGCCAGCTTGTACTCCTCGATGGCCCGAGTCACCAGTTCCGGGCGGCCCTCGCTGACGGCCTGCTCTTCGTAGCCGCTGGCCAGAGCCAGGTGGTAGTACGCCTGGGCGCGGTCCGGCGGCGGCGTGGAATCAGCCGCTTTTACCGGGGCAATCTGAATTGGGCTGGCGGTGGGCGCCTTAGCTGGGCTGACCTGGGCCGGAGCGGCTGTTTCCGGCTTGGCCGGAGCCGTGCTTCCAGGAACAATTTGGACGGGGGCGGGCTGGGCGCAGGCGGGACTAGCCGGCAGCACAAAGGCTATTGCGGCGGCAAATACGAACCAAAGAGGCAACAAACGGTCTTTTCTTGTCATCATCCTAGGATTTCCATGCCTTCTCAGCCGGGTCGTTTAAAGAAGAAATTCAACAACTTGGGCCGGGAGGCATTGATGGCAGCCGGTGGGAGCAGCTCTGCCTGCTATAAAGACGATTCTAACCTGCATTGGGCTTGTGCGGCGCTACAGATTTGTAGATTTCCATGGCTATCTTTCTACGGAATGCCCAGCAGCTTGTGGGTTTGCAGGCTCAGTCGCCATTGTGGATGGTCAAGGCAGTAGCGCACCGCAAGCCTGGTATTGGCCTCGCGATGGGGTCCGTCCATCGGCTGCACGAAAAAATGCCGGAAGGCGAGCCCCTCAAACTCCGCCGGATCGACGCCCAATTGAGGAAAAACCAGCTTCAGTTCGTCGCCGCTGCGCTGTACAAGTTCGGCTCCGGCCTTGGGGCTGACCGTGAGCCAGTCAACCCCCTCCGGCGCGGCAATCGTTCCGTTGGTTTCGACGGCAATCTCGAATTCGCGCCCATGCAGCGCGGCAATCAGCTTTCCGTCCAGTTGCAGCAGAGGCTCGCCGCCCGTGCAGACCACGAACCGCTTGTCCAGCGAGGAGTCCGCGGGCCACTCCTGTTCGATGGCCTCTGCCAACTTCTCTGCGGACTCGAATCTACCGCCGCCCCCGCCATCCACGCCCACAAAATCCGTGTCGCAAAACCGGCACTTCGCTTCCGCCCGGTCTTCCTCGCGCCCCGACCACAGGTTGCAGCCCGTAAAGCGGCAGAAGACCGCCGCGCGCCCCGCCTGCGCCCCTTCGCCTTGCAGCGTGTAGTAGATTTCCTTGACCGCGTAGCTCATAAAGGCAGCTTCTAGCTGCTAGCTCATCTTGCACCCGCAAATACCCCGTGCCCCATCCATTCGCGTTCTTTGCGAATGGGTGGGATAGCACAAAACTCAATCATCCGTTCATGAAGCAGCCAGACCTCTCTTATACGTCAGCAAGTCCTCAACCCCATTCTCCCGAAAGCCCTTCCGCCGCAGTAGGCACGAATCGCACTCCCCGCACGGCTCGCCCTTGGGCCCCGGATCGTAGCAACTGCTGGTCAGCCCGTAATCCACGTCCAGCTCGATGCCCTTGCGAATGATCTCCGCCTTGGTCAGCGCGATCAGCGGCGTGTGGACCCGCAACGCCTGGCGGCCCTCAACCCCGGCCTTCGTCGCCAGGTTGGCCATCTTCTCGAAGGCCGCGATAAACTCCGGCCTGCAATCCGGATAGCCCGAGTAATCCAGCGCATTCACCCCGATGAAAATGTCGCTCGATCCCAGCACCTCCGCCCAGGCCAGCGCAAACGACAGAAAAATCGTGTTGCGCGCCGGGACATAGGTGATGGGAATGCCGTGGCTCATCGCCTCCGCGCCTCGTCCCTTGGGAACCGCAAAATCTCCGGTCAGCGCCGAACCACCGAAGACTCGCAGATCGATGGTCACAATCCGATGGTCCGTCACGCCGATCGCTAAGGCCACCCGCCGCGCCGCTTCCAGCTCAATCACGTGCCGCTGCCCGTAGGAGAACGAAATTGCGTACAGCTCGTAGCCCTGGCTCTTGGCAATGGCCAGCACCGTAGCCGAGTCAAGCCCCCCGCTCAACAGCACCACCGCGCGTTTTGGCTGGGTCACCATACTATTGCCTGGACGGCTGCCTGGACGGCCAGTCCTCACCGCCCTTGCCAATATCAATTGACGGCGGCAGCGGATTGCTCTCGTCGATAGAGGCCTTCAGGCATTGCCCCAGCAGGCCCTTGGCTTCCAGGATGAACTCAATCGCATCGCGTCCCGCGCCCTCGCCGCCCCGATGCGTGGTCACGTAATGGGCCTCGGCCTTCACCTGCTCCCGCGCATTGGCGGTAGCGATGGCCAGCCCGCACTCACGCATCACCGCCAGGTCGATCACGTCATCGCCCACGTAGGCGATCTCCTCCAGCGTCACGCCTTCCTTGGCCATAATCTCGCGCACTGGCCGCATCTTGAAGGCCTCGCCCTGGTAAACAAATTCGAGCTTGAGGTCGCGCGCGCGCAGGGCCACGGCCTCTGAGATGCGCTTGGTAATGACGCCCAGCTTCATGCCGCCCAGCCGCGCCAGCGTCACGCCCGCGCCGTCGTGCGAGTTAAAGCCCTTGGCCTCGATCATTTTGGTAATGGTCCCGTCCGGCCCCGCGACCGGAGCCGGAATCACCCAGATGGTGCCGTCGGTCAGGACTCCATCCACGTCAAAGAGAATGATTTTGATGCGCCGTGCGCGATCCTGGGCTGAGAGGGTCATGCTTTGATTTTATCGGTAGCCGCCAGTCGTCGCACAAAAGCTCCGTGCCCCATCCATTCCGCGGTTTTTCGAGGAAAAAATGCGGAATGGGTGGGATACCACGAACCTCAACCAGTCTCGTACAAAAAAGATAGGGGCTGTCCTAGATAACTGTTGAAATTGGTTATGCACTAGGATGGTAGGCATGCGTAAGAGTCGCCTGAGTACGGGCACGCAAACGCGCCTGATGGAACACTTCGTGGCGGGCACGACAGCGCG
>JBEKJR010000010.1:0-170239 GCA_050011175.1 Occallatibacter sp. | reverse complement strand
GCACGTCGAGAAACAGGTAAGTGCCTTGTCCGTTAACGGTAGCGCTACGGACTGCCTTCGTGCCTTGGTCGGTTATCGTTACAGTTCCTCCGGGAATCACCGCGCCGGTCCTATCCGAGACCGTTCCTGTGATCGAACCGTAGAGAACCTGCGCATTTACGGTCATGCTTCCGAAACAAATCGCGAGAAGCGCAACCACCAGCAGGGCTACCAACGCACCTGCTTTGAAGCGATGATTCATATCTGGCCTTCCTGACATGATTTCCTCCATGATAGATTCTTGTTGTATCCCTTCTGGCCTTCCGTTGGTGAAATTGGCTTGGCAAAAAGGATGTGGATACACTTCCTGGATTGCGTCACTTAAGGCATAAATTCTATTCTGCCTGCGACGCGGCCGTAGGCATTATGTTTCCTTTCGCAACAAATTGATCGCACCTGCCAAGTCATGCATCGAAAATAGTGTTCTTCTCAGGTAATGACAATAGTCAGCCGTATACCAATGCAAACGCTGATCATGCCCGATATATTCGCGCAGGGACCAGGGTATGCAGAAAAACACATACACTTTACCGCTATGGCGAGCAGTCGATTTGCTGCAGCTAAATGCTAGGATTCCGTATTGAAATTAACAACCGACTAAAGTCGGTTCTGCACGATTATTTCTCGGCCGCCCAGACTCTCGTTTGGGCACACAGATAGTGGACTGACAGGCAGATTAACCTGTTTATTATCAAAGCATTCCGGCAAGCGCGATGGAGGCTCCATCGTGTGCTGATTGTCAGCACCCTATTGCGGCTTCCGCTTCAAGACAATGAGACCCTAACAACGGTTCCGGAGCCACGTATGCTGTTGATCTCAAGCTGCGCTCCTATGGCGGCAGCGCGTTCCCGCATTCCCCGTATTCCGTAGTGGTCCGCAGCTGGTGTCGATGTAGCGGCAAAATCGAAGCCAATCCCGTCGTCTGCGACCTCAATCGAGAATAGCCCTGATAATATTTGCGCAGAAATTACAATTTTCCGAGGGGATCCGTGGGTCCCGGCGTTAATGACGGCTTCGCGCACTATCATGACGATTTCGTGTGCAGAACTAGCAGGTAGTTCATAGTGCTTGCTTGGACAGCATACGTCGACAGGGATGCTAAAGGTCGCAGTTGCGTGTGCTGCTATGTCCCTAAGCGTTGCGTGAAAGTAGTCCGAATCGGCATTGGACTGCCTCAGGTTCCACAGAGCATCCCTTGCCTGAAATATAGTATCGCGAATTTGGGTGCGCGCAATATTCAGGAGGGAGTTCTGGCCGACTTCACCCCGGCTGCTTGCTTCCGCCTCAAGCAACATGGCAACACCATTGCAACCCTGAATGAGCGTGTCATGCATTTCGCGTGCTACCCTGCTGCGTTCTTCCAGGATGAGACGAAATCCATAATGAAGTCTTCGTAGATGCAGGAGATACGCAACAAACACGACTACTAGAATAAGCACGGCAAGGGAGGCGGAGAACCAGAGACTCCTATACCAAATTACGGGCACCGTGATCAGATAGGTTGTTGTCTTCCAGCGTTCTGGCTGTGCCCGGTCGCAGGCTCTCAGCTCAAACCAATACAATCCAGCCGGGAGATTGCTGTATTCCGCCTGCTGCGGGTTCATGGAAATTGTCCATCTGTTATCCACGCCCTTCAACCGGTACATGAGCAACATTTCCTGTTCGGAACTGAGATAGTCAGCACCGAATGAAATGACGATTTGACGAGGATTTGAGGGTGTTACAATCTTCGCGCTGATGGGGATAAATAAATTGTCAATAATCATGGACCGAATGGTCGGTATAGGTTCATCTGAGCTTTTGTCCGGCGAATGAGCTGGCGTGTCTATAAAGGCCGCACCACGATCGGATGCAAACCAAACAGTTCCATGACTATCAAGCAGTGCATTCTGGATTCTGCCGCGAGTGAATGTGAGTCCCTCGGTGCCGCTCGGCAGAACATAGGAACGAGGCACGACAAAATCCCCTTCGCTTCGTTTCGATGCAATACTGGATGCCGGAATTGAAAAGATCAGGTCGAGGCTTGAGACCCATAGGTCCCCAGACCGATTTACGATAAGGCCGCAGATATCGTTACTTGGGAGGCCGTCTGCCACAGTGAGATGACGAAATCCTGAATCGGAGAAGGCGTAGATGCCATTTTGTCGCGTACCAAACCACATTGTTCCGCTCGAATCCTCGGCAATCGCCCAAATCTCTTCTCCAGTGAGCGAAGATGTAGCCCGATTCTGAACCAACACACCGTTGCAGGAAACAGCCGGGCCTTCGTCTGTGCCAATCCACATGCAACCACTATGATCAAGAAACATTGTTCGGACAGACCGGCTTGGCAGACTGTTAGATAAACTGATCAGTTCGCCGGCGCCCCGTCGTATTACGTCCACGCCAAACTCCGTAGCTATCCATATATCTCCGTGGGTTCCTTCAGTGATTCCACGCGGATAGTCCGTCAAAATTCTATGGAGGGTTCGAGTCGAATATTGCGTTATTCGACCCTTCGGGTCCACGCGGTACACGCCGTGACCTGCGGTTCCCAACCATATTGATTGGTCTTTTGCATAGAGAGCGTCCAGAATTCTTGTATTACTCGGAATTGGATAGAACTGTAGTTGGAGCTTCCTGTTTTCGACCCTATAGACATTGCCGTTGACTAGATAGACAGAACCCTCGGTGGAAACGGCAAGGGTTTCACGGTCAACAGCCAGGGCCGGTGATCGTATGAAGTGGACGCTAGTCTCTTCGATTCTGGTCAAACCGGTTTGCGTGCCAACCCACAGACGGCCTCGTGCGTCTGTGGTCATAGCAAGAACAGTGCGGACGATATTACCTTCTTCAAAGCCGACCTTGGCCGCTACTGTGCCCTTTATGCGCCAAAGGCCAGCGGAAACCGTGCCTGCCCAGATGGCGTCATCGCTAGACTGGCAAAGTGACTCAATATCGACGTGGGGAAATGGAAGCCTTTGAATGTGCCCTCTAGCCATCTCAAAAGCTCCGTCTACGGTACCAATAATCAGGCGTCCCTGTCTGGTAAATAGAAGACTCTTGATTTGCGGTCTGCCCGATCTTTCCCATGATTGCACTGAAGAAACTACGCCAGAATCGACGATATAGAGTGACTTACCGCCCACAATCAGATGGCCGGATCCATCTTCAACAATCGCATGAACGAATTGTGGCGAAGTGTTCTTGCCAAGTGGCACATGCTGAAAGGAGGCACCATTCATTTGGAAGAGTCCATAGTCGGTGCCGACCCAAAAATGACCCTGTGAATCCTCGTAAATTGCCCGTACGTAGCCGTCACTTAGACCATTCCTAGAATCAAAGGATTTTAGGTGTCCCTGTTCCAGGTGGAGCAAACCGCCTCCCTCCGTGCCTGCCCAGAGAGATTGATCGCGCGCGATGAAGAAAGAGGTAAAGCTCCTCTGCGGCAGTCTGCGAGTCTCTTCAATTGGAAGGGACTTACAGTTCGAACCGTTAAAGAGACAGAGCCCGCCCTCAGTTGCAACCCAGACGCCGCCTTCAGGCCTTACTGCAAGCGCTTGCACCTTCGCTTCCGGGAGGCCATTACGCGTGTCCCAGGACGTGATGCCGAAGTCGCTCGCCTGACCTGAAATTGACCCTGGGAACAAAAGGATGAGAATTGGAACAGCCCTTAGGATCGACGTGTTTTTCAAGCCGTTCACCACTCTCGTAAAAAAGTTGGGATCCTCTTCATGAAACAACACACGCAACATAAATTTGTGTTATGGCCGCGCTCGATAACTCTGTCAAAGCATTCTTATAGGTGTTCCAGGCCACGCTTAAGCGCTACGACAACAGCTTGAGTTCGATCAGAGACCTGCAACCGAGAGAGAATTATTGTTATGTGCGATTTCACGCTCACTTCCTTGATGTTCAATGCCTCCCCGATCTCGCGATTGCTTTTGCCGGCTGCCATCAGAGAGAGCACCTGACGCTCCCGCTCAGTCAGCCTTTCATTGCTCCGGCTTTGCAGGGTGAGGCTTACTGGCTCCGGCAAGAATACGTACCCTTGCTGTATCTTGCGTAACGCACGAAAGATAACCTCGTGAGATACTCCTTTCACCAGGTATCCCATCGCTCCAGCCTGAAGCGATTGGTGAATGTCCTCGTCGCCCTCGTAGGTAGTAATTACGAGAATTTTGGCTTTAGGATCAATCTGCCGAATATCCCGGATTGCTTTGACTCCGAAACCATCTGGGAGTTTGAGGTCCATCAGAGTAATCGTGGGCCGGAGTTGCCTGAATAGACTTACGGCTTCGTGAGCAGTACCGCACTCTCCGCAGACGCGGTAGCCTGGTTTGGACTGTAGGATCGCAATAAGGCCCGCACGGGTAATCGGGTGATCATCTACGACCAGAATATCAGCGGCTTCTGATTTTGACGCAGTGTTTCTCAGATCGGGATCATCTTCCATGGTACGCATCGAATCATCACCCTTCAAGATACTTCCGGCCCTTCGAATATACAGAAGTCGCGTAAAAAGCAACAAGTTGAATGAATCAATTTATTATAATCGATTATTCAACTTCAGCAGTATCTGTTGCAAAACGAATAGATTAATAGTGCAAATATCGCGGAATTAAAGGTCAATCATTGCGATACTCCTGCCCAATCTGCATACGGACAGCTTGCCTGAAAGCAGAGATTCTTGCTGAAGAACGACATCACATAAATCTGGAAGCGATCGACGACGGCACTGGTATGCATGCCTGTGTAGATCTCGAAGCTGTTAACGATTCCGGACTTATCGAAGAGTCGGTTTATGACAGGGTATGTACGGCTTATCTGCAGGACAATGGCATATCGGAACTTAGAGTTCGGACGACACAAGCAAGGACACTTCGGAAGCAGAGGAGCAAGTGGCAGAAAAGGTGCGGTTTTCGTTGCATCTAACTGAGAACGTTGACGCTAGATCACCGTAGGCGAAGAAAGCAAGAATATGCATGTAAGCTATTGATAATAAATGTCTTAAATGGCGGAGGGAGAGGGATTCGAACCCCCGGTACCTTTGCAGGCACAACGGTTTTCAAGACCGCCGGTTTCAACCGCTCACCCATCCCTCCGCGGAACGTGGGGCTATCTTCGATTGTACGTCGAAAGAGTTTTTCCCGGCAGGATTTGGCGGCGGGGAACCGGCAAATCAACAAAAAAGGGGAGCCAGCTCGGCTCCCCCTTCTGTTGATAGTGAGAGTGTTGGGTTACTTCTTGCCTTGCAGTTCATCGGCCAGGGCATCGGCGCCGTAGAGCTTGCGCAGCCCCTCGATGATGCCGGAAGAGTGCACCGAGACACAGCGGTTCTTGGCGCCGTCAAAGACAAAATCGCCGGCCAGCGACTCGATGTTTCCGTCGAAGACAAGGCCCACAAGTTCGTCGTCGCGATTGACTACGGGCGAGCCGGAGTTGCCTCCGATAATGTCGTTGTCGGTGACGAAATCAAAAGGAGTAGAGAGATTGACCTTGTCGCGGGCGGCTGCTTCCTTAGGTGTCAGGTCGAAGGGCGGCTGGTTGCTGAAGCTGGCGGCACGGTCGTAGAGCCCATAGAAGGTGGTGAAGGGCGGAGCGACGGTGCCGTTATAGGGGTAGCCCACGACGGTACCGTAGCTAAGCCGCAGGGTGAAGGTGGCGTCGGGATAGGCGTCCTTGCCATAGACCAGGAAGCGGGCCTTGCCCAGCTTTTCACCGGCGGGGGTAAGCACGCTGTTGATGGTGTCGCGAATGCGGAGATAGGTCTGGCGGTTGATGGGGTCGACGCGGCGGGCGGCCACGATCATGGGATCAGTGGAAGCGGCCACGGCTGCCTCGCCGCCGTCAATGAGCGACTTGCGGAAGGCAGGATCGGCCAGCTTGGTTCCGTCCACCAGCGCATTCACGGTTGCATCCACGTCGCTGCCCTGCAGGAGAGCCTGCAAGTAGACATCGTCCTTGCCTAGTTTTTCCTGGGCCAGCTTGAGCGCGGTGACCATGTAGAGCTTTTCCGTGGAGGGATAGATCTTAGCCGGCGACATCATCTGTTGGTTGAGCGATTCCAACCCGGCATCGTGGTACTGCGGCAGGCGTTCGCCATCGGGTTTCTTGATTTCCGTTACGTACTGAACGATCTGAAGGGCGATAGTGAATAGCCGGCTGTCGGAGCGGCGGAAGATCTGGCTCTTCATTTCCGGCTTCATCTTCTCCACTGCGGCGTCGATCTCATTCCAGGCGTCTCCGTAAGCCTTTTTCCACTCTTTATTGGCATTCACCTTGGCGCGGAAGTCGTTTTCCTCGGCCTGTTTTTTGGTGAGGATGGTGGGGTCGGCGAGCGCATCGCGGCGTCCCAGGTAAACCTTGAGGCTGTTTTGCAAACCGAAGATCATGGTGCCCACCAGGCGCTGATTCTCGGCGCTCTGCGCGGCAAAGGCCTGCGCGGCGGCGATGCGGCGCTGGAGGTACTCAATCATGGCCGGTCCGCGCACATCGCGATCCAAAAGCAACTGAGCCACGGTTTCGTCGCGCGCAGTAGCGCCGGGATGGCCTGAGACAAAGACCAGCTCTCCGGGCGCGGCGCCCTTGGCGCTCCACTTGAGATAGTTTTCGGAGTTGATCGGCTTGCCGTTTTCATAGACGCGGAAGATGGCCATGTCGAGGTCGTAACGCGGATAGGTGAAGTTATCCGGGTCGCCGCCGAAGAAGGCAGCCTGCTGCTCGGGGGCAAAGACGATGCGCACGTCGCGGTAGGCCTTGTAAGTGTAGAGCCAGTACTCGCCGCCGTTGTAGAAGGAGACTACATCGGAGCGCAGGCCGGTCTTGTCCTTGCTTTCTTTCTCGATGGCGGCAATCTCGGCGTCACGGGCCTTCTCTGCTTTGGCCGCATTAGAAATGCCATTGGCCGCGCCCTGCACCCGCGCGGTCACGTCTTGCATGCCAACCAGCACGTTCACTTCAAGATCCGGAGACTTCATTTCCTGATCCAGCGTGGCTGCATAAAAGCCGTCGCGCACGTAGTCGTGCTCAGCGGTGGAGTTTTTCTGCAACTGGCCGCGGGCCACGTGGTGATTGGTGAGCACCAGGCCGTTGGGGCTGACAAACGAGCCTGAGCCACCGTCCATAAAGCGCACACTGGATAGGCGCAGATGGTCCAGCCAAGCCTGGCTGGGATGGAAGTTGTATTTGGCCGCCAACTGCTTGAGAGGCGGGTTGTCAAAGGTCCACATGCCTTCTTCGGCGTGGATCACAGGCGCGACAGCCACGAGTAGCGCCGCGGACAGAAGAACAAACGGAACAAACGAATGAAGTTTGTGAGCGATCATATAAGTCCTCATGGGTTGAAAAAGCAATTTCGAGCTACTAACTTCTAGCTACTAGCCTGACATTCGTAAAGAGAAAGCTAGAAGCTAGTTATTCGGCATCACCAGCACCTCTACTCCCGACGCGGCGTCCTTCTGACGAAAGATTTGTTCGGTGGCTTTTTGAAACTCCTCCGGCTTCGCGTTAGGAATGTCAGTGAAGGTTTGCGGATTGCGATCCGTCAACGGAAACCAGGAACTCTCCACCTGGACCATGATGCGGTGGCCGCGGCGGAAGGTATGGAAGAGATCTGGCATGGTGAAGTTGATTTCGGTTTCTTTGCCCGGCGTCAACGGCTCCGGCTTCTCCCAACTGTTACGGAACTTTGCCCGGAACGGTTCCCCGCGCACCAGTTGCTGGTAGCCGCCCATGTGCAGCGGTGGCGCGTCGAGAATGCGCTTGCTGCCGCGCGGGGTATCCTCCGGGTCGGGGTAGTCTTCCGGATAGACGTCGATGAGCTTCACGTCGAAATCGGAGTCCGTGCCGGTGCTGGCGATCTTGAGCCGGGGCGAGATTGGACCGGCGATGGTCACGTCTTCATCGAGTGGTTCGGTCTGATAGACGAGTACGTCGGGCCGGTAGCTGGCGAAGCGCTGGTCATCCACCATGTAGCGCTGCGGAACGGTGTCGGTGGTGTAGCCCACAAATGGGACGGGATGATTGGGGTCGCTGACGTACTCGTCCACGCCACTCTGCTCAGTGGGTGGATCGAAGCTCAGCTTGCCGCCGGCGTGAAAGTAGAGGGTTTTAGGCTGGGCGGCTTTAGGCGGCCAGGAATCAAAGCTGCGCCACACGTTCGTGCCCGTCTCGAAAACCACTGCTTTGGGTTGCGCTTCGCCCTTGCCCTTGAGGTAATGCTCAAAGAATGGGAACTGGATGTGGGCGCGGAAATACTCGGTGGTGTTGGAGTTGAACTGCACATCGCCCAGATGAGAGCCGTCGCTGCGCGACCAGCCGCCATGCACCCAGGGACCTTCGACCAGCGTGGCGGGTGTCTTGGGATTTAACTTGCCGATGGCATAGAAGGTCTTGTAGGGTCCGCTCAAATCCTCGGCGTCGTACCAGCCGCCCACCACCATCACGGCGCAGCGCACGTTCATCATGTGGCGCGAGAGGTCGCGGGCCTGCCAGTAGCTGTCATAGGTCGTGTGCCTGGCCTGGTCGTTGAAGAGCCAGTTGGAGCCCTTGACATAGAGATTGGCTATGTTTCCGGCCTGGAGATAGAACTTGTAACTGTCGGGGGTGCCGTAGTCGAAGGGAGTGGATGGTTTCGGGGTCAGCGGGTTCTCCTGCGGCTTGAAGAAGGCGTAGAAGCCGAACATTGCGCTCAGCATGTAGGCGCCGCCGTGATAGGCATCGTCGCCCAGGAAGAGGTCGGTCATGGGCGCCTGCGGGCTGGCGGCCACCAGCGCCGGGTGCGTGTCGATGATGGACGCGGAGGTGTAAAAGCCGGGATAGGAGATTCCCCAGATGCCTACTTTGCCGTTGTTGTTGGCGACGTGTTTGAGCAGAAACTCGATGGTGTCGTAAGTGTCCGAGGAATCGTCCACGTCGGCGGGCGACTTCTTATCGTCAATGTGCGGACGCATCTCCTGAAACTCTCCCTCGCTCATCCAGCGGCCACGCACATCCTGGTAGACAAAGATGTAGCCGCTCTTCTCGAACTCCTCGGACGGACCCAGGCGGCGCGGATACTGGTCCTCGCCATAGGGGCCGACGCTGTAGGGGGTGCGGTCCATGAGGAAAGGATAGGGGCCGGCGGCGGCGTCCTTGGGCACAAAAACAGAAGTAAATAGCCGCTTGCCGTCGCGCATGGGGATGCGGAACTCGTACTTGGTGTAGTGGGCTCGAACGTAGTCTTCCTTGGGCGCTTCGGGGGCCGCGGGCTGGGCGCGGAGCAACGCGGCGGGAAGGGTAAAAACGGCCAAAATGGCGAAGGAAAAGCGGAAAAGCCTGAGCATCTTCGTCAACAATCTCCTGAGCAACCAGATTACTCCAGCGGGCGGGGCGCTGGGTAACGGATAAACGATGATGCGATCATCGGCCCATTTCCGCATCTTGAAGAAATCCTGTTTTCCGCGCATCCAGAGCCGGTGAGCCGCGCATACACACCAGGCAGAGCCAGCCGCCCGGCGCTTTTTTCTTTAGGCCATACAGATTTTTATTGAATCTTTAGGTGGTTTTGGACACAATTGGAGGCAACATCTAGACAACCACCCACCGCTGCATCATGGGTGAAAGATCCATATCGGCATCATAAAAAGCACAAGGTAAAACCTTTGGAGGTATTGACGTGAAGAAAACTCTGTTGGGATGCACGCTCTTCTACATCCTTCTTGCCGCCGTTCTCTCATCCGCGCAGACCGCAACCACCTCCCTTCGCGGTGTGGTCAAGGATCCCAGCGGGGCTTTGGTTCCGGGGGCGACGGTCACCCTCTTGAACAAGGCCAACGACAGCAAGCTCAGCGCCGAGACCAATAGCGTCGGCTTCTATGTCTTCTCGCAGCTATCACCGGCGCGCTACGTCATCACGGTTTCGGCCAGCGGCTTTGGCAACCAGACCAAGACGGCCGAGTTGCTGGTCAACCAGCCGGCCACCATCGACTTCACCCTTTCCGTGCAGGCCAGCACGGTCACGGTGGACGTCAGCGATACCGCCCAGACCCTCAACACTACCGATGCCACACTGGGCGACTCGGTGGGCAACCTGACCATCGAGTCGCTGCCCATGGAGGGCCGCGACCCGGTCTCGCTGCTTACCCTGCAGCCCGGCGTGCTCTATCTGGGCAATTCCCAGGAAAACGCCACCATTGACAGCCGCAGCGGCTCGGTGAGCGGCGGCCGTTCGGACCAGGGCGACGTCACGCTGGATGGCATGGACAACAACGACCAGATTAACGGCACCGCCTTTACCGGCGTGCTGCGCGCTACGCTGGATTCCACTCAGGAGTTCCGCGTTACCACCTCCAACGGCACCGCCGACTCCGGCCGCAGCTCCGGGGCCCAGGTCTCCATCGTCACCAAGAGCGGAACCAACAATTTCCATGGCGCGCTCTATGAGTACTATCGGCCCACCAACACCGTGGCCAATGACTGGTTCAACAAGTACCAACAGCTCCTGCTGGACGAGTCCAACAGGCCGCCAAAGTACGTGATGAACACCTTCGGCAGCTCCCTTGGCGGCCCCATCAAGGGCGGTCCCATCAAGAAAGACAAGCTCTTCTTCTTCGTGAACTACGAGGGACAGCGCAGGGCCATCGACAAGATCGTCACCCAAACGCTTCCCACACAGCCGTTTTATAGCGGGGAACTGGGCTACCAGGATGACAGTGGCAATACGCACTGGCTCAGTTCGAGTGCTGTATACAACCTCGACTCCGGCTGCTTCACCAACATCGCCTGCGGCGTGAACCCCAACGTGCAGACCTACTTTCACCCCCTGGCGGTGAAGAGCATCTACGGCGCCGCGCCCACGGTGGGCGATGGCGTCAACAATGCCGGCTATATCTTTGCCTCCCCGTATCCCTACTCGCAGAACACCAGCATCGCCAAGATCGACTACGCCATCAACAATAAACAGCACATCTTCTTCCGCGGCAACCTGCAGAAGGATACCCAGGCGGGAACAGAAAACCTGCCCGGACAGCCCGCCGCATCGTGGCATGAGGACAATACCAAGGGCATGGCAGCGGGGTATACCTGGACCCCCACCTCCAAGATCGTCAACGATCTTCGCTACGGCTTCATTCGCCAGGGATACTCGACCTACGGCATCGGCACGGGGACGGGCGACTGGGTCACCTTCCGTTTCCTCTCCCAGCCCACCGCATGGCAGACCCGCTCTATCGTGGTGAACGTGCCGGTGAACAACATCATCGACAATCTCACCTGGACCAAGGGCGCACATTCGATAAGCCTTGGAGGTAACTGGCGGAGCATCGTGAACAACCGCGGCAGCGACGCGAATTCCTACTCGGGCGCCAGCACCAACCCCTATTGGATGAACGACTCCCCGAATGCCCCATCTGACCTTGGAGGTGGATTCGCAAATTCCTACGAAATCGCTTACGACACCCTGGTGGGGACGGTACCGGAAACCACCCAGCAATACAACTATTCGGTCACCAACCCTACTACAGGAACGCTGTTTCCGGATGGCGCTTTCATCAGCCGCCATTTCAAGGCTAACGAGTTCGAGTACTATCTTCAGGATTCCTGGCGCATTACGCCCAAGCTGACGGTCACCTACGGTGTGCGCCATTCCATCCTCCAGGCTCCCTATGAAACCAAGGGCCAGCAGATAGCGCCCACCGTCGATACCCATGCGTGGTTTGTCCATCGCGGGACGGCGGCTGCCCAGGGACAGGTCTTCGAAGATAACCTCCAATTCATGCCCAGCGGTAAGGCCAACGGCCGTCCCGGATTCTGGGCCAAGCAGAAGACCAACCTTGCTCCGCGCCTTTCCGTCGTCTACGCGCCCAATTCCAAGACCTCCTTCCGCGCAGGCGCAGGCATGTACTACGACCACTTCGGCCAGGGCATCGTGAACTCCTTCGATCAGCAAGGCTCCTTTGGCCTGAGCAGCTCGGTGATCAGCCCGGCGGGTAATTACGGCGTAGAGGACTCGCCCCGCTTCACCGGCCCACACGTGATTCCGTCGCTGGCTGGCTGCCCTAATCCCGCTTCTACCATCCACTATCCCTTCACGCCCTCCACCCAGGACAACTGCGATTTTGCCATCACCTGGGGCATCGACAACCAACTCAAGACGCCATACTCCTACTCTGTGGATCTCTCTGTGCAACGAGAGCTCCCCGGAGGCTTTGGCCTGGAGGTAAATTACGTGGGCCGCATGGGGCGTCATCTCTTGCAACAACTCGATCTGGCAGAGCCTGTCAACCTGGTTGACACCAAGGGCGGCGGAGATTACTTCACTGCCGGCGCGGCGCTTTCCAAGATTTCCGATCAGCATGGCGGAGATCAGAATGCGACCGTCGCGTCGATTCCCTATTTTGAGGATGTATTCCCGCAGATGAAACACCTTTTCGACCCCAACTACACCACCACCGATGGGACAGAAAGCGCCACCCAGGCAATCTACACGGAGGAGTGGGCGGCTTACCGCTACGACTACGGGGAGACCACATCCCTGGCCGACCTCGATTTCTACTGCTATTACGGATGCCCGAACGGAACCCAGTTCTGGCAGACCCAGTTTTCTTCGCTCTACGCGTGGTCCTCGATCGGCACCAGTTCCTACAACGGCCTCCAGGTCACCTTGCGCCATCCCTCCAGCCATGGCCTGACCACCGTCCTCAACTATACCTTCTCCAAGTCTCTCGACATGGGTTCGGGAGCGGAGCGCTCCAACGAGTTCTCCACAGACGCCTTCGGCGGCGCTGGAATCCAGAACAGTTGGAATCCCAAGCTCAACAAGGGCGTCTCCGACTTTGACACCCGCCACCTGTTAACGTTCAACTGGGTTTATGCGCTTCCCGTGGGCAAGGGGAAAGCTGTGCTGGGCAACTCAAACCGGATTGTCGACGGGGCACTTGGCAACTGGCAGTGGTCGGGCCTGAGCCGCTGGGCCAGCGGCTTGCCCTTCTCCGTCTACGAGCCCGGCTGGTCGACCAACTGGCAGCAAGAGGCCATGGGGGTTGTCACCGCTCCGGTCAAGATTCAGCGCCACATCGTCAACGGCGTTCCCCAGGTCTTTGCGGGAAATTCGGCCATCACCATCAACAACGGCGTTTATAACGGCACGCCCATTCGCCTGCCCTATCCGGGAGAGGCTGGTCAGCGTAATAAATTCCGCGGCGACGGCTACTTTGACATCGACTCCTCGCTGGCAAAAACCTGGGACCTGCCCGACAAAATCAAGCTGAAGTTTGCTGCCGAGGTTTACAACGTAGGCAACGACGTCCGCTTTGACTGCAGCCCGATCAACCTCAACGGCGGACTCACCAGCGGCACCCTGGGCAATTACGGGGGTGCACTTACCACCTACCGCCGCATGCAATTCGGCCTGCGCATTGACTTTTAACCGGCAAACCAACTCATTTTCATGCCAGCCGGCTGGAGCAGATGCTCCAGCCGGTTGGCTTTTGTGGCTGGATTCAGGGCCTTCTGTTGGATGGCAGCGTGGAGATTCCTGGCTCTCTTTCTATACTCAAAACATGGCCAAAGCCCCGGTTTGCGGATGGACGCTGGAAGAGACTGCGCGAAGGCGGGGAGCACGGCGCATTGCCGGAGTGGACGAGGCGGGGCGCGGGCCGCTCTTCGGGCCAGTTGTCGCTGCCGCAGTCATTCTTCCCAAAGGCTGCCGTCTGCAAGGCCTGACCGACTCGAAGAAGCTATCGGCGAAGAAGCGTACTGAGCTGGACGCGGCGATTCGCGCTCACGCGGTTTGCTGGGGCATCGCCGAGGTGGACGCCGTGACCATTGACCGCATTAATATTCGCCGGGCGTCGTTGCTGGCCATGCGGCGCGCCGTGGAGCAGTTGGCGCTCAGCCCGGATTTTTTGCTGATCGACGGCCGCGACACGATTGACTGGGAGTGCGAGCAGAGGGCCGTCATCCGGGGCGACGGGGCTAGTTTTTCAATTGCCGCGGCTAGCGTGCTGGCCAAGGTTTATCGCGACCGGCTGCTGGTGAAGCTGGACGGCGAGTATCCCGGCTACGGCCTGGCGCGGCACAAGGGCTACGGTTCGCCGGAACACATAGCAGCGCTAGCCCGGCTGGGACCGACGCCTTTGCATCGCAAGAGTTATCATCCGGTGGCGCAGGCAGTGTTACAATTTACGGAGTTCTAAATTCGCGTAGAGGCTTACTGTGAAGCGGTTATATTGGTTGTGGGTATTCTCCATAGGCTGCCTGCTTATTGCAGGATGCGATACCAAAAAGCCGAAGAAGCCCGACCCCACCAAAGGCGTGGTGACAGGGATTGTTATATGCGCGGATACCGGCAAGCCGGCGCGCTTTGCCAAGGTAACGCTCTCAGCGGCTCCCCAGAAAGATGAAAAAGCCGAACAAAGAGCCCCTCTTCCTGAGGATGAAACCACCATGACCGATTTGGAGGGGCGATTCAGGCTTGAAGCTGTCGAACCGGGTCAGTATTATGCCTTCGCAACGCTGGAGGGCTACCTGAATCCCATGCGCAGCCTTGACTTTGCAAGGCTCGATAAACTTCCCAATGGTCGGGAGCAGGAACTTGATGCGATCGATCAGTTGAAGGATCACCTGGCTGAAGTTACGGTTCATGTGCATCGCACCAGTGAAATATCTCTTCGTGTGGAACGCGGCGCGGAGATTCGCGGAACGGTAATGTTTGATGATGGAACTCCTGCCATCGGGATGCACTTCCAACTCTTCCGCAAAAACGAAAAGAAGGGCTGGACGGATGTTGGCATTACCATCTTCAACAGTTGGGCGCTCGACGAGATGAGCAATGGTCACGGCCATTTCAGCTTGACGAATCTCTCCCCCGGCGAGTACAAGGTGTGCGCGTTATTGCCGCTGGATTCGCAAATCACCGCACCCCGCATCTGCCTGGGCAACACTTTTCGCATGAAGGATGCGCAGACCGTCAAGGTGCAAGCCGGAGAGACAGCCAGCGGCGCTGACATTGAAATTCCGCTCTCCGGGCTGCATACGGTGGCGGGTTCAGTATTGGCGCTTGCCGACGGTCACGCGCTGAAGAACGCTACCGTGCAGCTGCTGTATGCGGATGACCGGGAGAAGATGCGGGAAGCGAAGACGCCCGAGGATGGGACTTTTTCTTTCCCGTATGTTCCCGAAGGCAAGTACATTGTTCAAGTCTCCGGAGCACGTGATGAGGAGCAGAAGAACCCTGAGCAGGAACTCGGCGATCATGGTGATACAACTTCAAATCCCAGTGCCGCGCACAGCTATACGGATAAGGAACTGCCCGTTTCGGTCACGACCGATGTAGAAGATATTCAAATGCAGTTGGTGGTGACTCCACCGGATAAGCCCAAAGGGCCGTAAGCGTTCCGCACTTTAAATCTCAGGCCGTGTATGTCTTGCGTTGTTGCATCCAATCCTGGACAGGCCGTGCCAGCAGCAACACACCCAACACAACCGTGATGGTGAGCGGCGTGCGCACGCCGGGCTTCACTTGCCACCAGTAGTGAATCACTCCGCAGATTGCGGCAGCGTAAACCAGCTTGTGCAGCCGATTCCAACGCTTGCCACCCAGCTTGCGGATGGCCCAATTGGTCGAGGTCGCGGCCAGCGGCAGCAGCAGCAGCCATGCGGCCACGCCGACGGTGATGTAGCGGTGCTTGGCGATGTCGGCGGCCATGGCGTTGACATCGAAGCCGGCGTAGAGAGCGATGTAGGTCAGCAGGTGCAACGAAGCATAGAAAAAGGCGAAAAGTCCCAGCAGGCGACGGAACTTGATGAGCCATCCGAGGCGCGGCGAGAGGCGGCGCAGGGGCGTGATGGCCAGCGAAACGGTCAGGATGCGTAGCGTGGCCAGGCCGGTCGTAAAGGTGATGGTATGGATTTGATCCGCGCCCAGGTTGTTGGTCACTGCACCCCAGAGAAGCCATGCCAGCGGCCACAGGCAGGCCAGCCAGGTGAGAATCTTGAGTGTAATGAGGGTCGGTCGTTTCATGGGTTGCATTTAGGCATATTAACCGCGCACCGCTGTCACCGCATCAAAAATTCTTGCGCAGATCCATGCCGTTGTAGAGCGACGCAACCTGATCGCCGTAGCCGTTGAACATCAGTGTGATGCGACGCTGGGAGTAGAAGGGCTGGCCGATGCGGCGCTCAACCTTCTGGCTCCAGCGTGGATGATCCACACTGGGATTGACGTTGGAGTAAAAACCGTATTCGTTGGCCGCCTGGTCGTTCCAGGTGGTGGGCGGCTGGTGGTCGAGGAAGCGTATGGCGACGATGGACTTCGCCGACTTGAAGCCGTACTTCCACGGCGCCACGATGCGCAGCGGCGCGCCGTTCTGGTAAGGCAGCACCTCGCCGTAGAGGCCGAAGGTCAGCAGGGTGAGCGGGTTCATGGCCTCGTCCATGCGCAGCCCCTCGGAGTAAGGCCAGGAGATGGAAGTCTCCGACGTGCCCCACTTCTCGATTCTCTTGTCGTAGTAGGAAAGGAACTGGACGTATTTCGCGCTGGGCAACGGGTCGCATTGTCGGATGAACTCGGAGAGCGAGTAGCCGACCCAGGGAATAACCATACTCCAGGCCTCTACGCAGCGATGGCGATAGACGCGGTCTTCCAGCGGGCGCAGCTTGAGCAGGTCGTCGATGTCGAAGGTTTTGGGTCGCTTGACCAGGCCTTCCACGCGCACGGTCCAGGGGCGGACAGGCAGCAGGCCGGCGTTTTTGGCGGGCTGATCCTTGTCCACGCCGAACTCGTAGAAGTTGTTGTAGTGCGTGATGTCCTCGAGGCTGGTCAACTGCTCGCCGGTGGTGGTGAGGTGGCTTGGCACGGTTTCGAGCTTTGTTCCAGCCAGCACGGAGACGGAGGGCGAGAGGATTTCGGTGAGACGTCCGGCGCCGAGCGCGGCTGCACTGGCGGCAACAGAAGTGGAGAACGCGGAGCGCAGAAAGCGGCGGCGATTGAGGTACTGATCTTGCGGCGTGATCTCCGAAGACAGGATGCCGGGGGGCTTGCCGATGAGCATGAAATGACCTCGCGCGGGAAGGCTGATTGCAGTCATTGGATGGGATGGATAGGGTGCGGGTCGCAGGATTTTTAGAGCTGATAGGCTTACTTGATCTGGCCGAAGGGCCATTGGTGAAAACGGCGGGCGCGGATCAGGTAAATCGCGGTGCCGGAAACAGCGATGGCGGCGGCAACAGTCAGACCTCCAAGGGCGTGACTGCGGTTGACTAGCATGAAGACGAATCCGGCGATGGCGACCAACGGTGGCAGCGGGAAGAGCGGCATACGGAAGGGCCGCGCCAGTTCAGGCCGCTGGATGCGGAGCAGAATAACGCCCACGTGTTGCAGGAAAAATTGCAACAGGATGCGGGTGATGACCAGCATGGTGATGACCTGCGCCAAGGAAAAGAAGCAGAAGAGCGCAGCGACCACTCCGAGGGCGACCAGCGAGCGGTGGGGAATGTTGTGGCGAGGGTGGAGGGCGGCGAGAGGGCGGAAGTAGTTGCCGTCGCGAGCGGCGGCGTAGGGCACGCGGGAGTAGCCCAGCTGCAGCGAGAAGACGGAGGCGAATGCCGTCCAGATGATGAGCGCGGCCATCAGGCGTCCGGCCAGGCTGCCGAAGGCGGAGCGGGCGATGTCGGCCACCAATTGCAGGCGGACCGTGGCGCCCGCGGAGACGTGCGCGGCGGCATCGCGCATGGAAGGCAATGCGGCCATGTTCATGGCAACGTAAAACGACGCGACGAACAAGACGGAGAGCAGAATGGCGCGCGGGATCGTCCGCTCCGGACGGCGCACCTCTCCGCCGAGGAAGCAGATGTTGTAGTAGCCCCAATAGCAATAGGTCGTCAGTAGCGTGGCCTGCGCCAGACCGCCCAGCGACAGGCTCAAGGGCAGCGCCGGAGAGGCGGGCATCTGCCAACCGTGTGCAAAGCCAGAAACGATGACCCCGGCGATGGCCGCCAGCACTCCGGCGAAGAGCAGCCAGGCCAGCCGCGTTATGGAGCTGAGATTGCGATAGAGCAGCGCCGTAACCAGCAGGCAGGCAGCGGCGGCGGCGAAGTTGGTGAAGTGCAGCGCGGGCATGGCGGCGATGGGAGCGCGGTCGAGCCCTGGCCAGAACCATGCCAGAAAGCTGGAAAGGCCGATACAGCCCGAGGCGATGGCCAGCGGCGCGGTAAAGCTGACCTGCCAGACGTAGAGAAAGCTGAGCCAGTTGCCGGCGCGTTGAGGGCCGTAGATCTCGCGCAAAAAAGCATAGGAGCCCCCGGCGCGCGGAAAGGCCGCGCCCAGCTCGGCCCAGACCAGGCCGTCGGCCACGGCGATGACTGCGCCCAGTACCCAGGCCCAAACAGAGAGCCGGTAGCCCGCTGCGGCAATGACCAGGGGAAGCGTGATGAAAGGCCCGACGCCGATCATCTCCAGCATGTTGAAGGCCACGGCCGAGCGCAGGCCGATGCGGCGCTGGAGGGTGGCGGCGGAGGTAGCGGAGACGGTTGTCATGAGGCAGTTTCGCTCCCCGGATTGTACACTGACGGGAAGTATGATTCTTGTCGATAGAGTTCAACGAGCAGTAACGGGCACGGTTGTTGCCGGGCTGATGCTGGCGGTCGCGCTTCATCTGGCGGCACAACAGACAGTGCAGCAACCCACGCCTCAGACCAACGAACTGACGCTGGTTCCACTCCCTGAGGCCAGCGAGGCTGCGCTGCCCTTGCCGGAGGACCGCGGCCAGGCGGCGCTGGAGCAAGCGCTGAAGCGCCTTGGGACAACGGCCAGCGTGATGGTAATCGTAGCGCATCCGGACGATGAGGACGGCGCGCTGCTGACCTACCTGAGCCGCGGTCTGGGCGTGCGAGCGTCGCTGCTGACGCTAACCCGCGGCGAGGGCGGGCAGAACGCCATGGGCGAGGAAAGCTACGACGCGCTGGGGCTGATCCGCACCAGCGAACTGCTCAAGGCCAGCGAATATTACGGCGCAAAACAGCTCTGGGGCACGGAGGCGGACTTCGGCTTCTCCAAGACGCAAGAGGAGTCCTTCGCCAAATGGGGCCACGACCGCGTGCTCTACGATGCCGTGCTGGCGGTGCGGCGAGAGCGGCCGCAGGTGATTGTTTCCACCTTTGTCGGCGGCATCACCGACGGCCACGGGCACCACCAGGTCTCCGGCGAAATTGCGCAGGAGGTTTTCAAGGCAGCTGGCGACCCGGCAGTTTTTCCCGATCAACTGAAGGAGTACCATCTGCAGCCCTGGCAGCCGCTGGCCATCTATTCGAGGACGCCCTTTGCGCGCATCGAAGACGGAAAGATGTTCGATTACGCCACCGGCAAATGGGCTCCTGCTCGCTTTAAAAATTACGTGACCGGTGAGTGGACGGAAGGCGCGCTCTCGACCGATGTAACGATTCAGGTTGGCGGGCTGGACCCGGTGCTGGGGCGCAGCTACGAGCAGATTGCGCGCGAGGGCTGGGGCCAGCAGAAGTCGCAAAACGGCGGCGGGAACCCCACGCTGATCGCACCATCGGCGTCGAACTATCACTTGTGGGCCGTGGCTCCGGAGGCGGCGGCAAAGCCGGGAACGAATTCAAAGAACGACGACCTCTTTCACAACAGTAAGGTGAATATTGATACATCGGTCGCCGGACTGGCGCATCTGACCGGCCCCCATCCGCCTGTCTGGCTTGTCGAGGGCTGGCGTGAGATTGACAATGGCCTAGTCCAGTTAGAAAAGGAACGCCACGGGATCAGCGCGCTCGAAACGGCGCACCGCCTGGCGGTTCTCTATCGCAAAACGATCCAGCTAAAGCACTCTGTCAACCTCCAAAGTGACGGGAACTTCGTGGCGATACAACTAAGAGAGCTAAACGCGAAACAGGAGCAGTTCCAGGCGGCGCTGAAAGAGCTGCTCGGCTTGGACATGATCGCCTTCCGAACGAACTCCGCCAATGCGCAGGGAGGGGGACCATTCCGCGGAGGCTCGGCCGATGAGACGCCAGGGAGCGTTGCGCCGGGTGAGAAGTTCCAGGTGCGTGTCCACGCCGCGCAGGCGACGGCGAAGACAAGGCTCAACAGCGTCTGGCTCGAAACTCGCAATGACAATTCGTGGAAGGTTGAGAACACGACCGGAGCGATTGACCCCACGGCTCCCGTCAGCGATCCGATTTTTCACGTACAGGCGGCTGAAAGCGCCGAGCCGACGCAGCCCTACTTCACGCGTCCCTCCATTGAGCAGCCGTATTATGACCTCACTCATCCGGAGTGGCGTTTGCGCTCCTTCGCGCCTTATCCGCTGGAAGCGTGGGCGGAGTTTACCTTTGAAGGTCTGCCGATTCGCGTGGGCCGGGTCGTTCAGACACTGCAGCGCGTTCCCGGCGTGGGCGGTGTTTACGAACCACTGGTGGTGACGCCAGCCATCGGCATACGCATGGTGACGGAGGCGCGCATTCTGCCGCTTGACGGTAATGCGTTGCCGGTGCGGGTGACGGTGCATTCACAGGCGGCGGCCGAGGGAACGGTCTCGCTGGAACTTCCCGCCGGGTGGACTTCTCAGCCGGTGGAAGCGCACTTTCATCGCGACAACGCCGGCGATACGGAACCTCTGCTCTTTTCGGTAACGCCGAACGGCGCTGAGTCCGGCGCTTATTCCATCAACGCCATCGCGCATTCCGGCGGGCGCGAGTACAAGACCGGCTGGAGGAGCGTGGGCTACACCGGTTTGCGCCCCTACAACCAATACAAACTCGCTCAGTTGAAGACGCGCAAGGTGGATGTGAAGCTGGCGCCAGGGCTGCGCATCGGCTATGTGATGGGAACCGGCGACCTGGTTCCCGAGGCGATTGAAGGGCTGGGCGGCAAGGCGAACCTGCTTACGGCGGCGGAATTGGTTTCGGGCGATCTCTCCGCCTGGAACGTGATCGTCATCGGTATTCGCGCCTACTCCGCGCGCCCGGAGCTGACCGCGGCCCAACCGAGGCTCGATGAGTTTGTGCGCCGCGGAGGGACGCTGATAGTGCAGTACCAGACCGGAAACTTTCCCGCGCCGTTTCCGCTGTCGATGGGACGCATGGCAGAGCGAGTGGTGGACGAGACTGCTCCGGTGAAGCTGCTGGAGCCGGCTCATCCGTTGCTGCGCTGGCCCAACGTCATCGGCGATGCGGACTTCGAAGGATGGGTAGAGGAGCGCGGCCACTCTTTTCTGGATAGTTGGGATGCGCACTACACGGCGCTGACCGAGACCGACGACCCCGGCCAGGACACGCAACGCGGCGGCCTGCTGGTGGCGCATCCCGGCAAGGGAACCTATATCTATGTTGCCTACGCGCTCTATCGCCAACTTCCGGAGTTAGTACCGGGAGCTTACCGGCTGCTGGCCAACACGCTCAGCGCGGGCCAGAACCAGGCGGCGCGCGGAGATCAAACTCCAGCGCCGCATCCCTAGTCGGAAACGCTTACTTGAGCGCCTCTGTGACCAACCGCTCGGCTCGGGCAACGGCGTCGAGACGGCGCTGCTTCTGGGCTTCCATGTCCATGATTGCTGGCCGCCAATTGCTGGCCATCAGCCGCTTGGCGTACTCCTCCATGCGCGGCGCAAAGGTTGCGCGGATTCCTGCGATTGCCGCCTGTGCCTTGGGCAGCAGATCGTGGAAGCGGGCAATTTCCTGCTGCGCATTCTCTGGATGGTAACTGAGCCGGTCGCCGGTCTGCATCGCGTCGATCAGCACGTCAGGCGGATCGGAGACCGGCCAGGTCTGGTGCATGGCGTCGTATGCGCCGCGCAGCCGGGTCATGGCTCCGGCAAAGCCGTCCAGTTCGCCGCGGCGGGCGATGAGGCCGGGGGTACGGCGCACCACAACCGTCACCTGGGCTGCGACGCTGATGCTGGGCACGGGAATCACCGTGGTCAGTGTGTTGCCCTCGAAGGACCATCCCGCAGATTGGCCGCCCTTGCCCGTGGGTCCGGCGCGCTTGACCGCAACGCCGTTCACCGTCACCACGGCTGGCGGCCAGTCGACGGGTAGGCGCAACTCGTAGCCTCGGGTCAGCGGCATTTTTGGATAACTATCCACAACGGGACCGATTTCCACGCGTAACGTGTCGCCGGTTTGCGTTGCTTGAATCGGCGTGCGGGCAAAAACGCCGCGCTGGTAGTTGACCGAGACGCCTGAGTCCTCATAAACCGAATAGCTGGAAGTCGTCCCCGGCGTAAGCGGCCACATGTTCACGATTAGCGGGTCCACGGGCTTTTCGCCGGTGTAATGCATGGGCGGCTGCATGGGCACAATCGCCCCGGCGCGCAGGTAGACGGGCGTCTGCTCGATGGAGAAGCTGCGCTCGAAGGATGCCGGGCCTGTGAGGTGCTTGCCGGTGGGCCACTCGATCCACTCGCCCTTGGGCAGCCATATGGTTTCCGTGGCCAGGCTGCTCACCTTGTCGGCGGGAGCGGTTATCGGGGCCACCAGCATCTGATCGCCGAAGATGTACTCGCCCTTGCTCGTATACGCTGCGTCCTCCTGTGGCCAGTCATAGTAGAGCGGCCGGAAAAAGGCCACGCCGGTGTCGTAGGTGCGCCGCGCTTCGGTATAGAGGTAAGGCTCAAGTGCGTAGCGAAGCTGGAAGGTGGCTCGCAGGATGGACGAGTAGGGTTCCGGATAGGCCCAGATGCGGCGCTCGGTCTCGGGGTTCTTGGTGGTGTGGGTGCGCAGAATGGGGCTGAAGGCGCCAAACTGCACCCAGCGCGTGTAGAGTTCCGGCTCCACGGCTCCGGGCATATGGCCGCCGATGTCGTGGCTCCAGTAAGCATAGCCCACGTTGGCCGCCGTGGCCGTAAACCACGGCTGGAAGGCCAGCGAATTCCACACCGAGATGGTGTCGCCAGAGAAACCGATCTGGTAGCGGTGATTGCCCAGCCCGCCCCAGCGATGGAAGAGCAACGGCCGCTTGCCCTCGCGCTGCTGGTCGGTAAAGTGCACGTAGTTCAGCCACCAGGTGGGCATCACGCCGGGGATTTTGGTCTGCTGCTCTTGCTGCCAGTCCAGCCACCAAAAGTCGATGCCCTGCCGCTCCAGCGGATGATGCACCAGGTTCATGTAATTGGTTGCGTACTTCTTGTCGGTGATGTTGAAGGGCACATATTTCCGTGTCGCCGGATCAATGCCCATCGCCTTGGCCATCGCGGGGTAGGCCGCCTCCCAGGGCTGCACTCCCGATGCAGGATGCAAGTTGAGGGTGGTCTTCAGCCCCTCGGCATGTAGCCTGGCCAGAAAATCATCTGAGTCCGGAAAGAGCAGCTTGTTCCAGGTGTAGCCGGTCCAGCCCAGATCATGGCCCGACTGATCGGTCTCACCCGCTTCCTCCAGTTGCTCTTTGCTGATGTGCCAGCCCATGTCGATGACAAGGACGTCCAGCGGCACATCGTTCTCGTGGAAGCCGCGCACCAGCTCGTCCAGTTCCTGATCGCTGTAGTCCCAGTAGCGCGACCACCATGCGCCGAAAGCAAAGCGCGGTGGCAGCGGAATGCGCCCAGCCACGCGCACATAATCGCCCAGCGCTTTTCGGTAGTCGTGGCCGTAGCCGAAGAAGTACCAATCCTGCCGCTCGCCAGAGGGACGCGGCAGAACCCACGGCCAGGAACTTATCTCGCCCGCCTTGAAGCTGAAATCCGCCGAATCGAAGAGCGGCCTTGTGGAGTCATCCACCAGCGCCCAACCGGAGCGCGAAACCAGGCCCGGCTCAATCGGCTCCTGAGTTTTGTTGCCCAGCGCGCCGTCCAGCGTGCGCGTGGTTCCTTGCAAATTATCCGGGTCGGCGAGGCCCGGATGCCATGTCACACGTTTGCCATCAACCGTCAGCCGAATCGAGAGGTTGTCTGCGGTGAACGGCCCATCGGACGGATGGTATTTGATTACCAATGAACTGGTGGCGATTATCAGGAACCCACCCGGATCGACGAGGTGAGTCTCGAACTTCGGCACCGGCAACCGCCGGTTCAAAAACACAAACGAAGCGTGGTCCTCAAACTTTCCGTCCGCCGCCCACTCCATGCGAATTAGCTCCGGCGTCAGCACGGTAAAGCGCGCGTGGCCAACCCTCACTACGGCCTTCGGATCGGCGACCGGGTTGTTGGCTTCCCCGATTGCCTGCGCAGGTATCGCCGGCCTGGAAGATGCAGCCGCCGCTGTAGGTTTCGCAGTCTGACCCGCAGGCGCCGGCGCCTGCGCGGTTAAACCCATGCTGAGTCCGAGGCCAAGTCCAATGGCGGCTAGTTGCGGCAAAGAAATACGCACGTGTCCCTCCCCTTATTACTCCATCCGGAAGGGTAGCACGGCACGGCCGGGTCCCTCGCCGTGGCAGAGGGAGGAAACTGCTTTTTAGTCGTGGAGAACCACATTCAATAGAGATTTGTGTACTTTGATACCGCCGTTGTAGTCGATAAAACCCAGCTTGCGAAAGCGATTCATAAAGAAGCTGACGCGCGACCGCGTAGTCCCGATCATCTCCGCCAGCGTCTCCTGCGAAATCTTTGGAATCAGAGACTCGGGTTCGCCGGGCTTCCCGAAATCCGCCATCAAGAGCAAAATTCGCGCCAGCCGCTTCTCGCTGGAATTGAAGAGCTGATCGACCAGGTCCGCCTGGGTTCTCATGCTGCGCTCCAGCAGAAACTTCAGAAATAAGTCGCTGAAGGCGTGCTCCTCGTGCATGACGCGGATCATTTCTGCCCGCTCGATCTTCAGCGCGGAACATGGAGTGATGGCCGTGGCCGTGGACATGCGCAACCCCGGAGTACCGGCCATCGCAGCTTCACCCACAAAGTCGCCTACTGTAAGCAGTGCGATGGTTGCTTCTTTGCCCTCCTTGGAGATCACCGTGAGTTTTGCGCGGCCACTCTGTATATAGAAAACGCAATCGGCCGCGTCACCCTGCGAGAAGAATGTTTCCTTGGGCTTCAAGCGCACAATCTTCCGCCCCAGCCCGGCTTGCGCCAGGAAAGCTGCCGGATCAAACTGTATCTGAGTTATACCCGCCATTCGATCGATTTGTCCCCTTCCGCGATTTGATCTGTGGTCTTCCTGTAGATTATCCGAAACGCACCACTTTCCGGCCTCAGGCTCGAGCACAATGACACACTAATCCACTTTAAGTTCAACAGGTTGGGTAATATGGTCTGTTCACTTTTGCTCACATTTTTCCTGAAAGTATTCAATAAGTCGAAAATACTTTTAATTCTGTGAAAAATCTGTGTAAAACCGAAAAGCAGCACAACTCCTCGTCTGTCTCTTTTCTGCATTCAGCCGCTTCCCCGCTTCTTCTTCCGCAGCATCGGGTTTGCCGTAAGTGATTGCAAAGATGCAACAATGGAAGGAACGCCGGGTGGCTGATCTCATGTTTCCGGCGCGGGGGAGTCTGTGGCCAAGCTGCGGGTATTGTCGACGCACCTCTTTGTGAACCAACGCCTGCACACAGGGCTTCTGGAGCAGGCCGGCCTATGGGGCGCGGAAGCGGTGGAGATCTTTGCGGCACGCCAGCACTTCGACTACACCAGCCGCGAGCAGGTGGCGGAGCTGGCCGCATGGTTCAGGTCGAACGCGGTTACAGCCTGGTCGATGCACGCGCCAATCTACGCCGACGGGGAGATGGGTCGCTCTGGCTCGCCCCCTCTCAACCTGTTGCACGCGGAGAGAGGCGGCCGTATCGAAGCCATGGACGAGATCAAGCGCGCCATGGAAACCGCCGAGCAAATCCCCTTTTGCAACCTGGTCGTTCACTTGAGCGACAAGGGCGATGAATGGTCGCCACGCACCGCCGAGTACGCCTTTACCGCACTGGAACACCTGGGAGCATTTGCGCGGCCGTTGGGCGTGTGTCCACTGGTGGAGAACCTGTTGAGCGAGCCCTCCATGCCCGAGCATTTGGTTGAGATTCTGGAGATTGGCCATCTGGATCAGATCGGTGTCTGCCTGGACCTGGGGCACGCTCACATGACGGTCGGAGTGCCCTCAGCCATCGCCACCCTGGGCGGGCACATTGTCCAGGTTCACGCGCATGACAACCACGGCGTGAAGGATGAGCATCTGTGGCCGGGGGACGGCGACATCGACTGGCCGGCCACGATAGCGGCCCTCAACGCCCTTGCCGCGCCGCCCGCCATGGTGCTGGAACCCAGCGCAAAGCTCGCCAGCGAGCCTGCGGAACTGCCGCAACGCATCCGGCGGAGTTTTGAGCTGCTTGGGTAATACGATCCCATCGCTTCATCGGGTTAACCAACGAAGAAAATCAAACTCGTCGTCGGCGGAAACACTGCAATGGTATTGAGTGTTAGAAATGCCCGCGCCAGATAAAGACCCATAATTTTCTGCACGTTGTTTTGCCCCCGTGCGCAGCAGCTTTGAGAGCGCCGTGACTTCATCCGGCGAGAAACTGCCTTGGATCACGCCGGAATCGCGAATCGCGCTCTTGATGACGGCCACCTCGCGGATTCGCCCGCCCATCACCACGGCGATGCTCTGGCCAACATTCTTGTTCGTGTACTCGTAGAACCGGTCGCCGGCCTCCTTGGTCAGCGTGAAGCGGACCTCCCTCTGGCCGGTGTAGGGACTGATGCCCGGATCGGCGGTGCGGAAGTCGCTTCCGGCCACAATCGAGGCACGCTGCAACACATACACGCTCTCCTCGACGAAACCGCCCTCCATCACCCCGGAGGACTTCTGCAGTTCCTCGTTTGCCGGAATATTTCCGCCCTGGCTGGCCGTTGCTTCCTGCTCGTCCCTGTAGGGTCCGCCGACTACGGCGTGAATCTCCAACCGCGGCATTGAAGCTTCCCCATAAGGCGTATAGGTCATTGATATTGGTGCTTGAATCGCCTGGTCGCAGTTGAGCTTCCAGTGAAGACTAGCTCCGGAAGCGACATCATGCGCTTTGGCTCTGTAATAATGATGAACCGTATTCTCACTTGGGTTGTTCCCTGCGGCGCCGCCGCCAAACCCATAAAAGACATTGAAGGGAACTTCGTCGGCTGAAAGAACCTTCACGATGCGAGGTTCCGGTCCCCACTGTAGGTTACTGTTGACCTTGGCATATTGCAGGATTTCCCTGACAGCAAAGAAGATCGCCAGACTCAGTCCCAGAACGCAAAGGCAAGTGATGATGAGAGCTTTTTTCATGCTGCCATTCTACGCCGGACAATACGGCAAACGTGCCCTGATAAAAAATATTTTGAAACGCCTCCTAGCAAATACGCGGCAACTGCTCACCGATCTGAACGGGGATGACGCGATTGGCGCCCATCGCGGTGCGGGCTACCAGCATGCGAGGATGCTCGGCTGTAACCGTGCCAATGCGCGCGGCGTCGCGGCCCAGCGGATGAGCGCACAGGATTTTGAGAATTTGCTCGGCGGCCTGGGGCGCAACAAAAAAGACCGCCTTGCCTTCGTTGGCTACGTAGACCGGGTCGAGGCCGAGCAGCTCGCAGGCCGATTGAACTTCCGCGCGCACGGGCAGGCTGGGCTCGTCGATCTCCATGCCGACGCCGGAGGCCATAGCAATTTCATTCAATGTGGAAGCGAGGCCGCCACGGGTGGGGTCGCGCATCGCGTGGACGGCAGAGCCAGCGGCTGCAAGCACCTCGGCGATCATGCCGTTCAGCGCGGCGCAATCGGAGCGGATCTGGCTCTCGAACTCCAGGCCCTCGCGCACGCTCATGATGGCCATGCCGTGGTCGCCGATGGTTCCGGAGATAAGAATCGCGTCGCCGGGCTGTGCGCGCTGTGGGCCGACCGTGATCCCGGGCCGTAACAGGCCGATTCCCGTCGTGTTGATGTAGCAGCCGTCGCCGTGGCCGCGCTCCACAACCTTGGTGTCGCCGGTGACGATTTTGACGCCCGCCGTCGCAGCCGCCCGCGCCATGGCTTCGACAATGGCCGCCAACTGCGCCAGCGGGAAACCCTCTTCCAAAATGAAGCCGACGCTCAAAAACTTCGGCTCCGCGCCGGAGACGGCCAGATCGTTCACCGTTCCGTTCACCGCCAACTCGCCAATCGATCCGCCGGGAAAGAAAAGCGGCTGCACGACATAAGAATCGGTGCTCATGGCAAGTTTGCCGCCGCCCAGCTCAAGCATCGCCGCGTCGCCCAGGTTTTCCAGCTCCGGATTGCGGAAAGCAGGCAGAAAGAGATGCTCCACCAGCTCATTGCCCAGCTTGCCTCCGCCGCCGTGGCCTATCACGATGGTGGGATAATCAGCGAGCGGCAGCGGGCAGGACCAATTCGCAAAATCCGGTGTGCTGGGTTTCGGATCGTCAGCCATTACTTGCTCCCGTCAGGCCGCTTCCAGAGTTGGCCAGATCTTCGGCGGAGAGAAACCGTCCGTAGTTGTAATACGCCGCGCAGGCCCCTTCGCTGGAAACCATCGTCGCGCCCAGTGGATGGCGCGGGGTGCATTCCTTGCCAAAGGCTGCGCACTCGGCAGGCTTGATGGTCCCGCGCAGCACGTCACCAGAACGGCAGAGCGGTGACTCCTGTGTGCGAATGCCGGAGATCTGAAAGCGCAGCTCGGCATCAAACTCCCGATAAGGCTCGCTCAGCCGCCAGCCGCTCTTGGGAATCACGCCAATCCCCCGCCAGGCCCGGTCGGTGACCTCAAAGACCTCAGCCAACAGCTTCTGCGCGGCGCTGTTGCCGTCAAACGTTACGATGCGCTCGTAGGCGTTTTCTACCTCGTGGCGGCCAGCCTCCAGTTGCATCACGGCGCGGCGGATGCCGTCAAGCAGGTCAAGCGGCTCAAAACCGGTGACCACCATCGGTATCTTGTACTTGGCTGCCAGCGGTGGATACTCCCAGTAGCCCATCACGCTGCAAACGTGCCCCGCCAGCAGGAAGCCATCAATCTTGCGGCCGGGTGTGCTCAGGATGGCTTCAATTGCCGGCGGCACCAGAACGTGCGAGACAAGCAAGGAATAATTTTTCAACCCACGCCGCTTGGCGAGGTGCACGCTCATCGCATTGGCCGGAGCGGTCGTCTCAAAGCCCACGCCGAAGAAGACCACCTGCTTGCCAGGATTTTTAACGGCCAGCTCGACGGCGTCCAGGGGGGAGTAGACGACGCGAACATCGCCGCCCGCACCCTTCACCTGAAATAAATCGCCCTCGGTTCCCGGCACTCTCAGCATGTCGCCGAAGGAGCAGAAGATGACTCCCGGCTGTGCGGCAATCGCCAGCGCCTTGTCGATCAATTCAAGCGGTGTCACGCACACCGGGCAGCCGGGCCCGTGAATCATTTCGATCCCCGCCGGCAGCATCTGGTCGATTCCGTTCTTGATGATCGAGTGCGTCTGCCCGCCGCAGACCTCCATAATCTTCCACGGGCGCGTGGCGATGGAGCGAATCTCCCGCGCCATCTTCTGCGCAATCTCGCCGTTGCGGAACTCGGTCAGGTACTTCATTGGCCAGCGAAGCTCCCATCCCAGAAACTCCGGGTGCCCTACACTCGCCGCGTTCTTGTTTTTTGCGGCTAGGGTGGGAAACCACGAAACTCAACAGTCAGTGTTTTTCCGTCGAGCAACTTCCATCAGGGCACAAACTTTGCGGTGCGGCTGCCGCACGCGCAAAAGCCTCTTTCTCGCTGGCCAGCTCCTCGTCCAGCATGCCCATCGCGCGAAAATCTTCCAGCGTCTTCAACGCCGTCTCCTCGTCGATCTTGGAGAGCGCAAACCCAACGTGGACAATGGTATAGTCGCCCACCTGGACCTCCGGCACGTAGTCCAGGCAGACGCGCTTGACAATGCCGCCAAAGTTTACCCGCCCAATGCGGAGATCGCCCTCGGTAAGAATCTCTTCCACTTTTCCCGGAATCGCTAAACACATGGTCTCTTTATTATGCCCGTTTTGGGGGCGTTTAGGGTGATTTAAATCACAAAACTCGGCACTCAATTTCGTCTTGACCGTTCATCCGCCAGATACCCCAGCCACTCCTCCATCCCCGCACCGGTCTTGGCGGAGGTCTCAAAAATCCTGATGCCAGGCCGTATCTCATTGATATTCCTAAGCGCCAGCTCCCGGTCGTAGCCGCACACCTCGGCAATGTCGATCTTGGTGATCACCGCGGCGTCGGCCGAATTGAACATCGCCGGGTACTTCAGCGGCTTATCCTCGCCCTCGGTCACGCTCAGCAGGACCACGCGAATCTTCTCGCCCAGGTCGTAGCTCGACGGGCAAACCAGGTTGCCGACATTCTCGATGAACAGAAAATCGAGACCGTCCAGCGTCACGTCCTCCCAGCTTTCGAGGTGTCTGCCGATCATCTCCGCATCCAGGTGGCAGATGCCGTGGGTATTGATCTGCCGCACCGGAGCGCCGCTGGTCGCCAGCCGCCGCGCATCGTTATCCGTCTCCAGATCGCCGACCAGCGCTGCTACCCGCGAACCTCTGGCCTTCAGCTCACGCAGCGTCCGCTCCAGGAAAGTCGTCTTGCCCGTGCCGGGGCTGGAGACAAGGTTCAACACCAGCACGCCGGCTGCCGCATAGCTCGCCCGGAGCCCCGCCGCAAGCTCATCGTTTTTCTTCAGAATTCCCCGCCGCAGCTCCACAATCCGTGTTGTCATTGCTTCACCTCGCCGTCATCAATCTCGATGGAATCAATCTCCAGCTCGCGCCCCTGGCGCATCTCGTTGCACGGCTCGCCGCAACGAGGGCAACGAAAGCTCTGCACGCCCTCCAGCTCGGCATCCTGGGCGCACGTTGCACAATGCACCACCACGGGCAGCAGGTTGACCACCAGCCGCGAGCCCTCCAGCGGCGTTCCCTCGCTGGCAATGCCGTAGCAGAACTCCAGCGACTCGGGAATCACCGAGGCCAGGACGCCCACGCGCAGCCTCACTTCGAGCACCCGCGCGCCCCTGGATGAATCAGGCAAGGCCGCCAGCGTCTCGGTTACCGTTTCCACGATGCTGGTCACGATGGAAAGTTCATGCATTCAAGATGAATTTTACGCTGTGGCTCCAGTGTTCCGCCGGGGATGCCATCACCGGCATCTTTCGTAGCCACATCCGCGCTGCTCCGGTACAGCATTGCCAGGGATGGTTTATCCCCAAGCCACTGCATTCAAGTCGATGCGGCCAACAGGGAGCAGTGACCTGCTCGGAACTAAAATAAAACGCAGTATCCCGGGCAATGCTCTAGACTGAGAGGGCGATGAGTATGATGGATAGAATGCAAAGCGCCGCGTTATCGAAAACGTATGCAGCCGGGCTGGCTGCCGCTGGCCTGGCCGCCGCACTGATGCTGGCCGGCTGCGGGACCCCGGCTGCGCCGCAACCACCCTCGCTGAAGCTGCCGGTTCCAGTAACAGACCTGGCCGCCAGCCGTACCGGCGACCAGGTGACGCTTCACTGGACCATGCCCAAAAAGAGCACGGACAAGCTGCTGCTGAAGGAGAGCATGGATGGAATCGTTTGCCGAAGCACCTGCGGGGTGGCCGGTGTCAACTGCACCACGGCAGACGGCAACTGCATTGCGACTGGTGCTGCACAACCGGTTGCTCCGGGGGAGGCAGGCTCGTATACCGAGACGCTGCCTGCTGAGTTAGCTGCTGGAGCACCGCGCCCGCTCAGCTACTTTGTCGAACTGAGGAACCACAACGGCCGCTCGGCAGGGCTGTCGAATGCCGCCGTGTTGCTGGCTGGAGAAGCGCCCGCGCCGGTGGCCAACCTCAGCGCCGAAGTGCGCAAGACCGGCGTGGTATTACGTTGGTCGCCTTTAGAGGCTCCTTCACAGGAATCCTCCGCGACACGGCTGCAGCGCAAGCTGCTGACCCCGCCGCCGGCCAAGCCTCCGCAACAAGGACTGCTGGCGCCCAAGCCCGAGCCTGTGGAGCAGAACCTGCTGGTGAGCTCCTGCGCGCCAGAAGCGTGGAAGGGAGGATGCTACGCCCTGGACAACAGCATCCGCTTCGGCCAGGTTTATGAGTACCGCGCCCAACGCGTGGCCCGGGTCACGGTGGAGGGCAAAACGCTGGAGTTGGCCGGCGAGCTTTCCGCCCCGGTGCGCGTCGAGGCCAGGGACATCTTTCCTCCTGCCGTGCCCACCGGCTTGGCCGCTGTGGCTACCACCGGCGAAAACGGCTCTTGGAACGCGATCGATTTAAGCTGGCAGCCGGTCACGGACGCCGACCTGGCCGGATACATTGTCTATCGCCGGGAAGGCGACGGAGGGTGGCAGCGCATTTCACCAGCCGGGCCGCTGGTTCCACCGGCCTTCCACGACGCGCAGGTTCAGCCGGGCCACAGCTACCGCTACGCCGTCAGCTCCATCTCCCAGGGCGGAAACGAAAGCGCCCGCTCAGCGGAGACCGAGGAGTCCGTACCCAATCCCTGACGGCCTTTGCCGCGCATGGAGGAGATTTTCCCATGAGATATTGCCGCTTTCTCTTCGAGAGCCAAACCCATTACGGCGCGGTGGAAGATCGCGAGGGCGAACCGTGGATCGTGCGACTGATCGAGGCTCCCGAGGAGGACCGCGCCTTCCGGCTGGTATATGGGCGGGAGACTTCCTGGAGCTTCAACTTTGAATCGATGCCGTTGAGCGCCGCCGAGTTGCTGGCGCCGGTGACGCCGTCGAAGATCGTCTGCGTGGGGCGCAATTATCGCGACCACGTGAAGGAGTTGGGCGACGAGCTGCCAGCCGAGCCGCTGCTGTTTTTCAAGCCGGTGTCGGCGCTGCTCAGGCCCGGAGGCGTGGTGCGCATGCCCGCCGTTTCTGCTCGCGTGGATTATGAAGGTGAGTTGGCGCTGGTCATCGGCCGTCGGGTTCGCAATCTCCGCGAGGCAGATTGGCGCATAGCGGTGCGCGGCTACACGCTGGCCAACGACGTAACCGCCCGCGACCTGCAAAACAAGGATGGCCAGTGGACCCGCGCCAAGGGCTTCGATACATTTTGCCCCGTGGGCCCGGTGTTGAGCGACGAGCTGGACCCTGAAGCCGGACTCACTCTGCAGACGCTCGTGAACCGCGAGTTGCGCCAGCAGGGCTCGACCCTGGACTTCATCTTTCCGATTCCCAGGCTGCTGGCTTACATTACCGCCATTTTTACTCTCGAACCCGGCGACCTGGTGCTGACCGGAACGCCTGCCGGGGTGGGTCCGCTCAAGGCTGGAGATTGCGTGGAGATCAGCATCCCCGGATTGGGCGTTCTGGCCAACACCTTTCAGCCGGACGAGCCACGAGCCTAAGCCGCGTCGATTGCCTCCAGCTACATTGGCAACCCGGATTCATTCTGCGATATCTCGGCTGGAGGTTGAAAAGCCTTGCGGTAATAGAGCAGCACCGCGACAATTGCGATGTAAAACAAAATAGAGAAGCCAAACATCACACTGTACATCGTGGCCTGAAACGGCTGTGGCAGCTGCGGTTGCGTGGGAGTCATTCGTTGTTGAATCTCCGCTACGTAGCGCAGCATCAGCGAGGGCCGCACGAGATAAACACCGCAGAAAATTATCCCGAAAACCTGCATGGCCATAGCCAGCAGCCGGCCCCACTCCTTCAATTGCCACAGGCCGACGCCCACCGCAGCGGCCAGGGCGGCAAAGGCGAGATAGAGCGCTACTTTCCCCCAGCCATCAATCATCCAACCGAAGATTACCGCCGGCAGGGGAATAAACATAAACATCAAGCAGAAGCCGGCCCCAATCAGGTTCAGCACGGCAAGCACGGAGATCAGGACAGGGCGGCGGCTCTCACAAGCCTTGCCTGTCGCATTGGCAAACGCATCGCGCACCTTTTGCCGATTGAAGTAAACCAGCCAGGAAACGCCCACGGCGCAGACGACTCCGTGAAAGAAAGCCATGACTGCAAAGATGATCCTGGTCATGGCATGCACGGTTTGGACCTGGGATGCATCCACATCGGCCGGTACCGGCAAAGGAACCAGCATCATGAGCAGCGTGATTACAAACTCAATAAAACTAAATACGGCTAGTAATCCGCCAATCACCAGGATGGAGTAGCGCGCCCAGCGGCGCATGCGGATGAGCCCCACCGAGGTTGCGATTCCCCAGACCGACAGTGCAACAAAGAAGACGCAGATGGCGTACATGAAAACAGGCATCCAGCCAGGCAGCGGCGCGGCAGCTGTGGCGCCCGGAAAGCCGCCGGAATGGATCTGTTTCTGTGAAATAGCTCCACTGAACGCCATGCCGAGGGCCATCAGCAACTGAAAGAGTGACCCCAGGATGAGAACAATTGCGGAAAACACCACGCCAACCGGACGCTTCATAATGACTCCTTCGCGATGTATTGATGCCGATTTCCAAAATGAGAGGATTTGAGCGTGAGTTCAACCGCCTTTTCCCACTCCAGAGAAATATATCACTGGTTTGTCTGTCTACAATTAATTTTGTGGCGTTAGACTGGAAGCGAGGCGCTTACAGCCGGGAACTCCATTCCCCAGGAGGAATCATGCCGCAAAATCTATTGGAACAATTGCGCAGCTTCACGGTGGTTGTCGCCGACACAGGCGACATCGAAGCGATGGAGGAGTTTCGTCCGCAGGATGCGACTACCAATCCCTCGCTAATTACTGCCGCGGCACAGTTGCCAAAGTATCAGCCCATTGTGGACGGCGTGCTGCTTGAAGCGAGAGAATCGGCGCGCGGGGAATTCGGCGCGAGCGCAACCGATGCGGCCATTGCCAACCTCGCCTTTCATCGGCTGGCCATCGCCTTTGGTAAGAAAATTCTGGACATTATTCCGGGGCGCGTCTCGACGGAAGTGGACGCGCGCCTCTCCTACGACACCGCGGCCACCATCGCGCAGGCGCGCAGCATTATCGCGCAGTACGACGAGGCCGGCATCGGGCACGAGCGCGTGCTGATCAAGATTGCTTCCACCTGGGAGGGCATCCAAGCTGCCGAAGTGCTGGAGCGCGAGGGAATTCACTGTAATCTTACTTTGCTGTTTGGGCTGCATCAGGCCATTGCCTGCGCCGAGGCCGGAGTCACGTTGATCTCGCCCTTTGTTGGCCGCATTCTCGACTGGTACAAAACAGATACCGGCAAAGATTTTCATGGCGCGGACGATCCCGGCGTGAAGTCGGTGACCGAGGTCTATAACTACTACAAGAAATTCGACTATAAAACTCAAGTTATGGGCGCGAGCTTTCGCAACATCGGCGAGATTACGGAGTTAGCCGGATGCGATCTGCTGACGATCTCTCCGCACTTGCTGACCGAACTCGAAGCCACCGTAGGTGAGCTGCCGCGCAAGCTTTCGCCTGATGCAGCCAAGGCGCTGCGCATCGAAAAGATTACCGTGGACAAGGCGACGTTTGACGCCATGCACGCCGCCGACCGCATGGCCACCGACAAGCTGAAGGAAGGCATTGAAGGCTTCTCGGCAGCGCTGGTCAAGCTGGAAACGCTGCTCGCCCAGCGCTTGGCCGTGTTAGAAAACATGAATCCCGCCTGAGTGAACGCCTACTCCGACCAGACACCCAGCAGGTTGCCGGCTCCATCAGAAAAGTGGAAACGCCGCCCACCGGGAAACTCAAAGGTGGGCACTACGACACTGCCGCCTGCGGCGACAATCGCCTTCTCCGTGGCCTTCAAATCCTTGGAGTAAAGCACAACGAACGGCGCGAATTTAGGCTGCTCCTGTTTCGGCACGCCCTTGGCAAAGCCGATGGCAATTCCGGAAACAGCCGCGTTGCAGTCGATGTAATCCGGACCCCAATCCTTGAAGCTCCAGCCGAAGACAGAGGAGTAAAACTTCTTGGTCCGCTCGATGTCGGTGGTGGTGAATTCGATGTAAGTAATCTTGTGATGCAGTGCTGGATTGCTCATGAATTCTCTCCTTTTGTTTTGTATTAAGTGGAGTCGAGGGAAGGCGGCGCGGATGTGAGGCGCATGCACACCTTTCCCGGTGTGCTCTTGAAGCGCCCCCATCCACATTCCCTCAAGAGCCGGAGAGTGCAGGTAGAGCCCGCTCAATGGTTCGAGTGCGCGGACTCGCGAGGTACGAATACAGGGTAGCAGAATTTTGCGAATGCCACATAAAATCTTTGTGGAAAAATCAGCGCCCCAGCCAGAGCGAAATCCCGCCGGTGATGGAGCGGCCGGGCATAACGACGCCGTTGATCTCCTGATAGCCGGTGTTACTCAGATTCGCGATGCGGAGATAAGGGCGCAGTTTTCCGGCGTCGCGCGTCACGGCGGCGTTCCACACGGGATAAGGGTTGGCGTTCCAAGGCGGGTTGCCAAGTTGCTGATAGGGCTTTGTCAATGCAACCGAGTTAGTGATAGTCAGAGCGTGTTTCAGCAAGACCGTCCATGTGGCGCGAAAATTCTGGGCCGGATAGTTCAGGGCATATTCGGATTGCAGGCCATTCAAGGGCGGCTGAGCGCCGATAACCTGGGTCCATGCGAGCTGAACCTTTTGTCCTTTGGCGGGAATCCAGGTTGCGGAAGTCTCAGCTCCGGCAAAGCGCAGGCCACTAAGATTGACCGCGCACCAGGTGTTGACTATGCAACCTGCGGGAAGCAGAGAGTTAGGCAGGGATGCGGCGCGGAGGTAATCGATGGTATCGTGCTGGCGGTTATAGAAGCCTGTGGCGGAGAGCGTCAAATGGGAAATAGCCCAGTCCGCGCCCCCTTCGCCGCTCCAGGCCGACTCGGGCTTCAGCTTCGGATTGCCGATAGTTGCCGGATCGGAGTAATACAGGTCGGTATAAGTCGGCAGGCGGAAACCGTAGCCGCCGCTGGCGCGCAACTTTAACTTATCAGCTAACCGCACACTGCCACCCAGGTGCGGCGCGAGGACGGATTGCAGTCCGCCGGAGAATAACTCCTCGCGCAGGCCGGCGGATAACTTCCAGCGCGACTTAGATGGACGCAGGTCCAAATCTACATAGCCAGCGCCGCGATTGCGGGCATGGAGGCCGAGATTGTTGCTGTGGATGCTGTCGCCGTCCGACTCCAGTCCGAACAAGAGCACGGAGGATGTTACGACGGGAAGTGTGTAGCGCACAGAGGCTTGCCAGGAGCCGTCTACGTGGTTGTTTTCGTAGACGGATGGGGCATTGCGCAGCAAAACAAACTCGTCGGTGTGGCGGCGATAACCAAAGGCGGCCACGGTGCGGCTGCCTAACTCCTGACGGGCGGAGGCAAACCATCCCTTGGTCCGTTCCCAGGAGTTATAGGGTCCGTAAAACTGGTTTGCACCGAAGGAACGGTCGCTGGCGGCAAAAAGCAAGTCCGAGATGCCAAGCCGCGAACTAAACCAGCTCTCCGCAGACGCATCTTCGTTGCGGTAATCGCGGTCGGGCATGAAGCCGGTGGAGAAGTTGCGGTTGGCGGTCAGCCGGCAGCTCCATAGCTTGCGCGCCAAGGCAGCCGCGAGCGACTCTTCGTTGACTCCGAAGCTGCCGTATCCCGAGCGCAGGCGCAGCGAGTTTGCGGAAGGCGCGGCGGTGATAAAGTCGACGACGCCGCTCAGCGCGTCCGCGCCATGCAGCGTGGAGCCCGCGCCGTGCAGCACTTGAATCGAGTCCATGGCATCAAGCGGAACGGGCAGGTCAAGATTGTGATGCGCGGTCTGGCTGTCGTCGATGCGAAATCCATTCAACAGCACCAGGGCCTGCTCAAAGGAGCCTCCGCGCAACACCAGGTCGGCTTGTCCGCCGCCTGCGCCGCGCTCTTCGAGAAAGACCGACGAATCCTGGCGCAGCAACTCCTGCGGCGACTCCAGGGTGAGGGTCTTGCCTTCGACCGGCAGCACCACGACGGAGGCGGAAGACTCGGCCAGGGGCACCGGTACCGCCGAACCAAGAACCACCATGGTCTCCGTGGGATGAGGAAGCTGTGCGGGCGGCGCCTGCGCAAAGGCCGCTGGTGCGCAGAATGCCAGAAGGAGGCAGGCTGCCCTGCATAGTGCTCTCAAATATTTGTTCTCAGGCATCATGGGGAAGTGTAAGTGATGATCCGGCAGAGTTACTCGCAACCGGGTTACAGTATGTAACGCGACAAATCCTGGTCCTTCACAATGGACGCAACCATTTGCTTGACGTACTCGGCATCGATGAGGAAGACCTTTTCCGGGCCGGAGGCGGTCACGCGTTCCTCGTAGGGCAGGGGCGTGGAAGACTCGTTTTTGATGGCCTCCTTGAGCGCCGCGGCAGCCGCTTCGTTCGGCACGCGGCGCACCACGTCGGGCGCCAGGAAGCTCACGTCCTCCAACACCCGCTCCATGATGGTGTGCAGCCTTCGTGCGCCGATGTTTTCGGTTTGCTCGTTGACCTTAAAAGCAAACTCGGCCATCTCGCGCAGGGCCTCGGGAGAATACTCCAGCTTCACGCCCTCGGTCTCCAGCAGGGCCGAATACTGCTTGGTGAGCGAAGCCTTGGGCTCGGTCAGGATGCGCAAAAAGTCATCGACGGTGAGCGACTTCAGCTCGACGCGGATGGGAAAGCGGCCCTGTAACTCGGGGATAAGATCGCTGGGCTTGGAGACATGGAATGCGCCGGCGGCGATGAAGAGGATGTGATCAGTACGCACCATGCCATAGCGCGTGTTCACCGTGGTTCCCTCCACGATGGGCAGAATGTCGCGCTGCACGCCCTCGCGGGAAACATCGGGACCATGGCCGCTCTCGCGCCCGGCTATCTTGTCGATCTCATCGAGGAAGACGATGCCGCTGGATTCGACGCGCTCCACCGCCGCCCGGTTCACCGAATCCATGTCGATCAGGCGGCCCTCTTCCTCGTCGACCAGGTAATCAAACGCATCGGCCACCTTCATCTTGCGCTTCTTTGTGCCGCCGCCGAAGATATTGGGCAGCATGTCCTTGAGGTTCATTTCCATGTCTTCAAGGTTCTGGTTGCTGATAATGCCGAACTGCGGCATTCCGCGCTCGCGCACGTCCAGCTCCACCATGCGCTCGTCGAGCTTGCCCTCGCGGAACTGTTGACGCATCTTCTCGCGGGAGCGCTGATAACTCTCCGTGCCGGGCAGCGTGAGCTGACCCTCCTGCGCGGGCGGGGTCGGCGGCGGAGGCGGCAGCAGCACGTCCAGCAGGCGCTCCTCGGCGTTCATCTCCGCGCGGTCTTCCACCTCTTCCAGCCGCTCCTCGCGCACCATGTCGATGGCGACCTCCACCAGGTCGCGAATCATGGACTCCACGTCGCGGCCCACGTAGCCGACCTCGGTAAACTTGGAGGCTTCCACTTTCAGGAACGGCGAGCCGGTGAGCTTGGCCAGCCGCCGCGCAATCTCCGTCTTGCCCACGCCCGTCGGCCCGATCATGATGATGTTTTTGGGCATGATGTCGTCGGCGATGTCGGGCGGCAGCTTCTGGCGGCGCTGACGATTGCGCAACGCAATGGCCACGGCGCGCTTGGCGGCCTTCTGGCCGACAACGTGCTTGTCGAGCTCGGTGACAATTTCGCGCGGCGTCAGTTCGTCGAGCGAAAGCTCTTGTTCTTCGGCGGATGCGGGCAGGTAAATGGCCATGGATCAATGCGCAGGCGGATGCAAACCGCTAGCTCTTCAACTCCTCAATCGTAACGTGGTGGTTGGTGTAGATGCAGATTTCGCCGGCAATCTGCATGGCCTTTTCGGCGATCTCGCGGGCGTTCAGGTCGGTGTTTTCCATCAGCGCACGGGCGGCGGCGGTGGCGTAAGGTCCGCCGGAGCCGATGGCGGCCAGCGGCTCGTCGGGATCAATCACGTCTCCCGAGCCGGAGATCAAAAAGGTCTGTCCGGCATCGGCTACCACCAGCAGGGCCTCCAGGTTGCGCAACATCTTATCGGTGCGCCAGTCCTTGGCCAGCTCCACGGCGGAGCGGTTGAGGTTGCCGGCATACTGCTCCAGCTTGGATTCGAAGCGGGCAAAGAGCGAGAAGGCATCGGCCGTGGAGCCCGCAAACCCTGCCAGAATCTTGTCCTGGTAGAGACGGCGAATCTTATTGGCCGAATGCTTCAGCACGTGGTCGCCGAGCGTTACCTGGCCATCGGCGGCCATGACCACCTGGCCGTTGCGGCGGACGCAAATCACGGTGGTGGAACGAGTCTTTTCGCGGGACTGATTACGAGATTTGTCACGATTCCGGGAATCAGGCGCCACAACGGGATTTTTACGAAAAGCCATAACAAAACCTCTGAAAACAAGGCATCTTGCGGCGAAAAACTCCTTCAAGATGCAGTCAAGAGTATATCGCAGGTGAGAGCCGTGGTTGCGAGGACATGAAACCGGAGCCGATTCCACAGCCCGGGAGGCTTCACCCGGAGCCCGCTGAGGTATTCTCTAGTTTGGGACCGAAGTGGTAGTGCCCCGACTCGAATGAATTACCTCAACGCAAACACGTGGGAGATTGCCGCCGCTGGAGCTATGATCGCCGCGTTCCTTGTGGCCGGTCTCTGGCTGCTGCTGCGCAAGGGCCCCTCGCCGGAGGTGCGGGAGCGAGCGCGCCGCCATTTCCTGTCTCACTCCGGGCGCGTGGTGGACGGCATGTTGCTGGACATCTGCGAGGTCGAGACTGCGGCCAAATCCAAGAACGAACCGGGACGTACGCTGACCATGTTGCTGTACAGCTATCGCATTGGCGGCGTGGATTACGAGTCCTCTCAGGACGTTACCGACCTGCTCAGACTGGTGGATGCGTCCCAGGTGCGGGCAGGCTTCCCCTGCTCGGCGCGCTACCAGCCCGGCAACCCGCAGAACAGCATCGTGGTGTCAGAAGGGTGGAGCGGCCTGCGCGCCGGGCTGCCGGTGCTTCCCGAATTCGAGGATCCTGAGCCAATCGATACGAGCCATCTGGAGAGTTTGCGCCCCGGGCGCGGGTGAACGGGCTGTGGGATAAAGGCGGAATTCCAGCAAGATGGGCAAAAAGTTTCAGGGGCTATTGAGGATTGCATAAGTAATGTCCGCATAAACGCGCCGGAGGCGCAGAGTTGGTTAGCCCCGCGCTTCAGCGTGGGGAAAATGGATTCCATAAGTTCGTTACGGAGTCCCGTAGGGACGGCGCAAGGACATTATTTATGCAGGAACCAATAAGGCCTGCACCCTTCGCTCTGAAGCCCGTATTCTTCATTCTGAAAGAGGTTCTGCCCATGACGTTGTGCAAGCTGCCTGTATCGATGGTTTTTTGGGCGCTGGCTTCAGGCTTTCTTACGGCGCAGAACTCCGTTCCGTCCGCTCCTGTGGTCTTCGGTTACGCGGACTTCACCGCCCAGGCGAAGATCGAGGAGAAATTCCTGGCAGTTCCTAATGCCTTTCTGGCCGGCGAGGCCCTGAAGACCCTGACCGCCGAACCACACCTGGCCTCGACCCCCGGCGACCGCAAGACCGCTGAATACGTGGCGCAGAAGTTTCGCGCTGCCGGCCTTGAGACCGAGATCGTGCCTTATCGCGTCCTGCTGAACCAGCCCCTGAAAAACCAGTCTCAGTCGGTGCGCGTCGAGGCCTGGGACTCCAGTGGCAGGCTGCTGATGAGCGGGCCAACGCGGGAGCACGTCGAGGGTGATCCTTTCCAGGACGATCCGCGGGTGGTGATGCCATTCAACGGCTCGTCAGGTTCGGGCGACGTGACCGCCGAAGTGGTCTACGCCAACTACGGCCGGCTGGAGGACTTTGACCTGCTTGCGGCACGGCACATTGACCTGAAAGACAAAATCGTCCTGGTACGCTACGGTGGCAACTTCCGCGGCGTGAAGGTCTTCATCGCCGAACAGCGCGGCGCGGCCGGCGTGCTGATTTACTCCGACCCGCAGGACGACGGCTTCTCGAAAGGCGACACCTGGCCCCACGGCCCGTGGCGGCCGGAGACGGGCGTGCAGCGCGGCTCAGTGCAATACATGTTTGAGTATCCCGGCGACCCAGAGACGCCGGGCATGGCTTCGACGCTCGATCTGCCGGATGCGGCACGCGTTTCGCCTTACGGCAGCCAGCCCCGCATCATCTCCATCCCCATCAGCTACCACGATGCCACGCCCATCTTGCAGGCTTTGCAAGGCCCCGGCGTGCCGAAGGACTGGCAGGGCGGGCTCGGCTTCCACTATCACATGGGAACAGTTGAGGGAAAGGGCAGCGTCAAGGTTCACCTGGTCTCCGTGCAGGACTATCAGAGGCGCATCATTTGGGACGTGATCGGCAAAATCAAAGGCTCCGAGTTTCCCAACGACTGGGTGGTCATCGGCAATCATCGCGACGCCTGGGTCTATGGCGCCGTTGACCCCTCCAGCGGCACCGCGGCCATGCTCGAATCGGTTCATGGCTTTGGCGCGCTGGCCAAACAGGGCTGGCGGCCCAAGCGGACGATTGTCTTCGCTAGTTGGGACGCCGAGGAGGAAGGCCTGGTTGGCTCGACGGAGTGGGTGGAGCAGAACGCCAAAGCGCTGCAACACGCCGTGGCTTACTTCAACACCGATGTGGGCGTCTCCGGGCCGGATTTCTCCGCCGCCGCTGTTCCTTCGCTCAAGGAGTTTCTCCGTGAACTGACGCGCTCGGTTCCCAGTCCGCGGGGTGGGACGGTCTATCAGCAATGGAAAATCAATTCCGCCAGCGGGAATGAGCGGCGGCGCTCCAATGCTCCGCACATAGACGGCGAAGAGGTGCACGTGGGCGATCTTGGCTCCGGCTCCGACTTTACGCCCTTTTTCCAGCACGTTGGCGTGCCCTCTACCGACATCAGCTCCGGCGGCCCGTATGGCGTTTATCATTCGGTCTTTGACAACTATGCCTGGTACACCCAAAACGCCGATCCGAAGTTCGAATATCTGCAGGAGATGGCCCGCGTCTTTGGCCTAGAGGCTCTGCGCATGGCCGATGCTGACGTGTTGCCCTACGACTACGTGGCTTACGCGCGTGAAATTAGTTCGTATATAGAAGCGGCCAAACGCAGGGCCACTGAGCTACGACTCTCGCTGGACTTTGGCGCGGCTCAGGCTGCCGCAGCGCGCTTTTTCGTAGCGGCGGAGCGAGTTCACGGGCTGCAAATCGCCGCCTCCGGCGATCTGGCAAAACTCAATCTGGCTCTCCATCAGGCCGAGACCGATTTCATCTCCGAGGCCGGCTTGCCCAACCGTCCCTGGTTCCGGCACACCATCTTCGCTCCCGGCGAGTACACCGGCTACGCGGCGGTGGTGATACCCGGTGTCAACGAGGCGATTGACAGCAAAGATCAGCAGCGGGCCGCGCAGCAGTTGACGGTGCTGACCCAGGCGCTGACGCGGGCGGCGCAGACGTTGGAAGCGGCGCGGTAAGCTAATCTCGCCCCTGCGACGGTTGACCCTCACCCTCTCCGGCTCGTATCGTTAGGGGGTGACGATGAAAACTTCCCCCAACACACTTCGCATCGGAATCGCGGTGGCTATTGTCTTAGTCACCATTGTCTGGCTCGCGTGGTCCGGCATCGGCGCCAGCAAGAGCTACTACGTCACCATCCCCGAACTGGCCGCGATGGGCGACAAGGCTTACCACAGTAATCTTCGTGTCGAAGGCTTCGTTCAGCCCGGTTCCATCGAGCAGAGCGGTACTCACGTGACCTTTGTCCTGAACGAGTTTGAGAGCCACTCTCCCAAGGCCGCAACAGGGCGCAAGCTCACGGTCATCTACAAGGGCTCCGAGCCGCCGCCGGATACCTTCAAGGACGACGCCCAGGCCTTGGCCGAAGGCACATATGGCCGCGACGGTGTCTTCCACGCCACTGTCCTGCAGGCCAAATGCGCCAGCAAGTACGCTCCGGCACAACCCGGCGCTATGCCCGCGCAACCGGCCGCGAGCCCGCACGCGGCCGCCGCACAGCCGGCCGCGGTTACCCCAAAAGCTGCAAAATAATCGCAATGACTGCTCCCGCAACCGAGACCGCCAGTTCGACTGATTACGTCCGGCCCTTCTTTGCCGGTTTGGAAAAGGTCTCCAAGCTCTTCGGCGCCTTTGCCGCGCTACGCCAAGTATCTGTGGAGCTGGAGCAGGGCCGTTGCTACGTTCTGCTGGGAGAAAACGGCGCGGGCAAATCCACGTTGCTGCGCATTCTCGCCGGCCTGCTCCGGCCCAGCTTTGGAACAGTCCGCGTCTTCGGCAATTCTGCGCCGCATGAGGCCCGCGAGCGCATCGGTTACATGAGCCACGCACCCATGCTCTACGACGAGCTCACCGCGCTGGAGAACCTACGCTACTTCGCCAGCCTCTATCCCGGCCGCGATTGCCTTGCGCCGGCCGAGGCCCTGCGCCAGGTGGGACTGGACCCCTCACTCAACCGTATCGTGGGACAGTATTCGCAGGGGATGCGCCAACGCACCTCGCTGGCTCGCGTGCTGCTCTCCGTCCCTGAACTGCTGCTGCTCGACGAGCCATTCTCCAACATGGATGTGGAGAGCGCCCACCAGATGGTCGAGCTGCTCGCCGGGTTCCGTCAGGGCAACCGGACGATTGTCCTAACAACGCACCAGCGCGAGCTGGCCGCGCCCATTGCCGACTGGGTGCTGACGCTGCACGCTGGGCGCGTGACTTCTCTTGAGCCAGGGAGGCCAACGCGATGAAGACTAACGGCGCACGCCTCCTTGAATCTCTCGGCATTCCCTTCGAACTTCTCGAGTACGAGGTTGATCCCGACGATTTATCCGCTCTCACCGTCGCAAAGAAAATTGGAATGCCGCCGGAGCAGGTCTTCAAAACTTTATTGACGACTGGTGGGACGAGTTCAGGCGGGGGCTCCTACGTCTTCGCCGTCATTCCCGGCAACGCCGAACTGGACTTCAAAAAGCTGGCTCGCGCGGCCGGCCTACGCAGGGCGGAGATGGTTCCGGTCAAAGACGTGCAGCCGCTGACTGGCTATATTCGCGGCGGGGTCACCGTCTTCGGCGCGAAAAAGCCCTTTCCTGTCTTCGTCGATGAGACGGCGATTCTCTTCGACAAGATCAGCGTCTCGGCTGGCACGCGCGGAACGCAACTCATCCTCAGCCCTCAGGACTATATCCGCGCCACCGAAGCCCAAACCGCTGACCTGACCAAATCCGCCGCTCCTCCCTCAACCGATTGTCATCCTGAGCGACCCGGAGCGCAGCGAAGGGGAGTCGAAGGATCTGCGGTTTCTTTTTCCGATTCGACCCCGGAGGGACGCGCATGATGCCCCGCGCTCTGTGGACCCATCTGGTTAAAGAACTGCGCATTGAGTGGCGCTCGCTGGACGCCCTCGTCTCCATGCTCTTCTTTTCACTGCTGGTGGTGGTGCTGTTCTCGATGGCATTTGAGCCGCAAGGGGCTTATTCTCAGCAGATAGCGGGCGGCGTTCTCTCGGTGGCCATCTTGTTCGCCTCGGTGAGCGCGCTCAATCAGGCTTGGGCGCGCGAGATTCGCCACCAGGTTATGGATGCGCAGCGCATGACGCCCGCTCCCGGCGCGGAACTCTACCTGGCAAAAGTGATTGCAAATTTTATTTTTGTCTCCATCGTTCAGGTAATTCTGGCGCCATTTTTCTTTATTCTTTATAACCTTCACATCGCGGGCCAGGCGTGGCTGCTGGCGCTGGTGTTGCCGCTGGGTACGTGGGCGCTGGTCGCGAACGGCGTATTTTTTGCCGCGCTCTCCATCCGCAGCCGCAACCGAGAACTGCTGCTATCGCTGATTCTCTTTCCCATCTTCATTCCAGCCCTGCTGGCCATGGTGCAGGCTGTCACCGCCATTCTCACGGGCGAAAGCGACCCAACGCTGTGGATCAAGATGTTGGTGGGCTACGACATTATCTTCACCACCGCAAGCTTGCTGCTCTTCGACGTGGTCTTTCACGCTGAGTAGGGCGGGGATGATCTAATCCAGCAACTTCTCGATCTCGTCAAGGTCGAAGCGGCTCTGGCTGCCAGGAATGTTGAAGGCGCGCGCTTCCAGAGGCGCGAGTCGCCCGTCCACGTAGCGATACTTCGGACCATCCGGGTCGATGACCAGGATAGTTCGGATGCCCATGGCTTCATACCTGCCGCACTTGGCCATGACGCGCTTGAGCGTATCGGCGGGAGAGAGAATCTCGATGACGGCGACCGGCGGATGGGTCACGATCTGCTCTATAGGCCGGTTGCGGTCCAGAAGCGTCACATCGGGGACGAGAAAGCAGGTAGGCGAAACCTGCACCCGCAGCTCCGGCCGCACGCGAATCTGGCTAGCCTTCGCCTGCTGTTCGAACCAAAAACAAATCGCCTTGTGCCACGCAGAATGATCGTTTTCTCCCATGGAGCGCTCCTCGATCTCGCCATCGACGTATTCGGCGTCCGGCTCAAAGGAGCTGCGCAGATATTCTTCCACGGTGACGAAAGTTGTCGCGGCTGCCATGGCTCCCCCCTTGAAACTCATCTTACTCTCATCCTGTTGAAATGAGGAGGGACAGGCTGGACAGAGCCGGATGCCGCTCCCACTCCCCGGTATCGAGGCCAGCTCTACTGTCCATCGCCCGGCCTAAGCCCCTGACTTCCGTTTTGAACCGATGATTTCATTTTCGGAAGCCTTATGGATGATGTGCCTGCCATCACTCGACAGTGCTTGACACGGATGATAGCCTGCGAATGACCCTGTTTCCGGGGAAATATGTTGCATTTTCCGGATTCGCTCGTGGTAAACCATCAAAATTTGTTGGGAGGATTTGTGGACCCTGTTCAGAGTTGGGTGTGCTTTTTTCTGGTAGTAAGCGTGTTATCGCTCTTAGTGGCTTTCTTCTTTGCGCGCCAGGTGATCGGCGCGGATACCGGAACGCCGGCGATGCAAAAAATCGCCGCGGCCATCAAGGAAGGCGCTGAGGCATTTCTCAAGCGCCAGTACAAAACCATCTATGCGCTCTCCGTGGTGGCGGCGATCCTGATCTATGCCCTTTACCTCTTCCTTGGCAAGGGACAGGATCTGGCGCTGAAAACGGTCATCAGCTTCCTGGTCGGCGCGGCATGTTCCGGCCTGGCGGGATTTTCCGGGATGTTCGTCTCCATCCGCGCCAACCTGCGGGCAGCTTCGGCGGCGCGCACCAGCCTGAACAATGCGCTCAAGATCGCCCTGCGCGGCGGCGCGGTCACCGGCCTTTCTGTTGTGGCGCTTTCGCTGCTGGGCGTGGGGGGAATCTTCCTGCTCTTTGGCGGCATGGCGCATTCCAACCAGGTTCCCTATGAGATCGTCGGCTTTGGCTTCGGCGCCAGCTTTGTGGCTCTGTTTGCGCAGTTGGGCGGCGGCATCTACACCAAGGCGGCCGACGTGGGCGCCGACCTGGTGGGCAAAGTTGAGGCCGGCATCCCCGAGGACGATCCGCGCAACCCGGCCGTCATCGCCGATCTGGTGGGCGACAACGTGGGCGACTGCGCCGGCCGCGGCGCCGACCTGTTCGAGTCCACCGCCGCGGAAAACATCGGCGCCATGATTCTGGCCGTGGCCTTGTTCGCCACGCTCAAGGACAAGGCACCGCAAGCGGCGATACTGGCCATCTTCTTCCCCTTCGTGGCCCGCGCCTTCGGCCTCATTGCCTCCATCGTCGGCATCTTCACCGTTAGGTTGAAGAACGAGAAGGAGGACCCGATGTCGGCGCTGAATCGCGGCTACCTGGTGACCACGATTCTGGCAGCCTGCGGCTTTTACGTGGCCGTCAGGTACTTGCTGGGCAGCGTTCCCGACTCTCACTATATTTGGTTCTTTGTTGCCGGGCTGATCGGCATGACCACCTCGTTCCTCTTCGTCTGGATCACGCAGTACTACACCGAGTACCGTTATCGCCCGGTGCAGTTGATCGCCAAGAGTTGCCAGACGGGCGCGGCCACCAACATCATCACCGGCCTGGCCGTGGGCATGGAGTCCACCGCCATGCCGGTCGTCGCCATCTCGTGCGCCATTCTGGGCAGCTACTACTGCGGAGTCTTCGCCATGCCGGCCGGCACTCCCGGCGCGGGACTTTTCGGTACCGCCATCGCCACCATGGGCATGTTGTCCACCTGCGCCTACATTCTGGCCATGGACACCTTCGGGCCCATTACCGATAACGCCGGCGGAATCGTCGAGATGTCCAACCAGCCGGAAGATGTCCGCAAGCGCACCGACCGTCTGGACGCGGTGGGCAACACCACCAAGGCGCTCACCAAGGGCTATGCCATCGGCTCTGCGGCTCTGGCAGCCTTCCTGCTCTTCCAGGCCTACATCGACGAAATCAACGAACTCATCACCCGGAAACTCGGCGTGGCAAATTCGCTGGGTGTTCTGGTCGCTGATCCCAAGCTGTTGCTTACCAAGGTCGACATCAGCAAGCCCCCGGTCTTTGTGGCCTCGCTGATTGGCGCCGCGCTGGTGATTCTCTTCAGTTCCTTTGCCATCCAGGCCGTCGGACGCAGCGCCTACGCGGTGATCGAGGAGGTTCGCCGCCAGTTCAAGGCCGACCCCGGCATCATGGCAGGAACCTCAAAGCCCAACTACGGCGCGTGCGTGGACATGGTCACCAAGGCCGCTCTGCGCCAGATGGTGGTTCCCGGCCTGCTGGCTGTGGGCGTGCCCATCGGCGTCGGATTCCTCTTTAAATTCTTCAACTCCGCGCTTGACCCGACCCTGGCTGCCGAGGCCGTGGCCGGCCTGCTCATGGTGGGTACCATCAGCGGCATCCTCTTCGCCATCTTCATGAACAACGGCGGCGGCGCATGGGATAACGCCAAGAAGTTCATCGAGATGGGCAACTATGGCGGCAAGCGCTCCGAACCGCACAAGGCAGCCGTGGTGGGCGACACCGTTGGCGATCCCTTCAAGGACACCGCCGGTCCATCAATCCACGTGCTCATCAAGCTGCTCTGCACGGTCACCTTTGTCATGGCGCCGTTGTTCCTCTAGCGCCCATCACCCACCCAGCCATGGCTGGCGTACAACCGGAATACCCAACGGCCCCACGCAATCTTGCGTTGGGCCGTTTGGCGTTTGGGTCTTCTGCTCCCTTAAGGCAGCCCATACGGGAGATTGGCCTCACCGCAGGAGTTTTGGCAAAGTTAGCCAAAAAGCGTAGACTCAAGATGAGGTGCCCCATGCCCACGCGCAATGTCAGTCTGCCTGAAAAGCTGGATAAGTTTATTACCACCAAGGTTGAGGCCGGAGAGTACGCCAATGCCAGCGAAGTGATGCGCACGGCCTTGCGCCTGCTGGAGAAGGAAGAGCGGGAGTACGAGGAGAAGATGGCTGCGCTCAGGGCGGCGATTGCCGAGGGAGATGCCAGTGGAGATGCCGAACCAGGCGTATTTGAGCGGCTAGATGCCTACATAGAAGAACTTGCGGCAGGGGAGGAAGAGTGTCGGCATATCGCCTAGCAAGGCTTGCGGAAACCGATCTCAAGTCCATCGTCCGCTATACCTTGAAAACCTGGGGAAGAGCCCAAACAATCCGGTACAGACAAGGCCTCCAGGAGTGCTTCCAGCTCTTGGCTGATAATCCATCCATCGGTCGAAACTGCGATTCGATTCATCTGGGGTTGCGCCGGTTTGAAGTCGGCAAGCACGTCGTCTTTTACCGCTTGAATCCGGGCGGGATTCGTATCGTCCGCGTCCTCCACCAGCAGATGATTCCGGCCAAGCTACGTTTCGAGCAGTGAGGGGCAGCAGTCACCCACCTTACCTCGCCTGAGAAAATCCGTCCCCTAATCTCCACATCTCCCACAGCCGAGACCCTCATTCTGCACCATTTCTGCGCCTTGTCCCTGGCTCCAGCAAGGACTAGGCTTGGGGTTTGGGGTGGTGCGGCAGTCCCCGGGTGCACCGGATTTTGGGCAAAATTTGACAGGCGGAAACCCGCGTCCCGCAAGGGTCTTTGGAGCTTTCCACAGGCAAATGCCTTTGTTTAGAGAATTGATGCTGGAAACGTCAACAAAATACAATATGTTGTGGTTTTTTGTTGACATGTACCACCGACAGAGGTACTTTTTCATCTGCGGCCTTAAAATCGGGTATTACGGTCTGCATTGCGTTCGCTCCACCGAAAGACTTCTGAGAACAGAGAACTCGCGGTACTTTTCATCCCCGTTTCCCGTTCTTTGACCGATTATCCCTGACCCCCTCCAGGCTGCACTGCGCTGGAGGTGGGCCGAAGTTTCAACGTTATTTACCAACTGTGAGGATTCCATGAACGAGGTCCAATTTCATTCTTCCGCCGCCTCCCAGCAGCCCCCCCAGACCCAAAAGGGGTTGATCTTTACCCGCCGTTTTACCACCGAGGACGTATCTCCCTATGACGAGGTTCAATGGGATCAGCGCACCGCTTCGATTGCGGATAGGGACGGCAACTGCATCTTTGAGCAGAAGAATGTTGAGGCGCCGGCCAATTGGTCGATCACGGCGACCAATATCGTGGCCTCGAAGTACCTGCATGGGCATCTGGGGACGCCGGAGCGGGAAACGGGGGTTCGTCAGTTGGTGGCCCGCGTGGTGGAGACCATCCGCGACTGGGGCCTGGCGGGCGGCTACTTTGCCACCCCCGGGGATGCGGCTATCTTCCATGACGAGCTGGTCCACATGCTGCTGACCCAGAAAGTGTCCTTCAACTCGCCGGTGTGGTTCAATGTGGGTTGCGACCGGCTGGAGCCGGAGGCGGACGGGCAGAACTGGCATTGGGATCCCTCGACAGGAGGGGTAAGGTTTTCCTCCTCGGGCTACCGCAACCCCCAGTGTTCAGCCTGCTTCATCAACTCGGTGGACGATTCGCTGGACTCGATTCTTACCTTGGCCAAGACCGAGGGAATGCTGTTCAAGTGGGGCTCGGGCACGGGGACCAACCTGTCGCCGCTACGCGGGTCGAGGGAGCAGTTATCGGGTGGCGGCCAGGCTTCGGGGCCCTTAAGTTTTATGCGCGGATTTGACGCCTTTGCCGGGGTTATCAAGTCGGGAGGCAAGACCCGGCGTGCCGCCAAGATGGTGATTCTGAACGCGGACCATCCGGATATTATTGATTTTATTGAGTGCAAGGCCCGGGAAGAGGCCAAGGCCTACGCGCTGATCAAGGAAGGCTACGATGGATCGGGGCCGGATTCAGAGGCCTACTCATCCATCTTCTTCCAGAACGCCAACAACTCCGTTCGCGTGAGCGATGAGTTCATGCGCGCCTGCGAGAACGACGGCGACCATACCACGTATTCGGTGAAAGACCACGAGCCGGTTGCCACCTACAAGGCGCGCGACATCATGCGCAAGATCGCCGAGGCCACCTGGCTGTGCGGCGATCCGGGCATGCAGTTCGACACCACCATCAATCGCTGGCACACCTGCAAGAACACGGCCCGCATCAACGCGTCGAATCCTTGCTCGGAGTACATGTTCCTGGACAATTCGGCCTGCAATCTGGCCAGTTTCAATCTGATGAAGTTCGTTACGCCGTCGGGCGGCTTCGACATTCCTGCCTACCGGCATTCCATCTCCGTGGTCATTACCGCCATGGAAATTCTGGTGGACAACTCGGGCTACCCCACCGAGGCCATCGCCCGCAACTCACACGACTATCGGCCGCTGGGGCTGGGCTACGCCAACCTGGGAGCGCTGCTGATGGCTTTCGGACTTCCCTACGACTCGGCTGCGGGCCGCGACATGGCCGCCGTGCTCACCGCGATTCTCACCGGCCAGGCCTACCTGCAATCGGCCATTGTGGCGGCCAATTGCCCGCCGATCGCCTCGGCAACACCGCTGACGGCCAGTGTCGACCACCAGGGTGGTGCTTGCCCCGGCTTCTATGTCAACCGCGAGCCCTTCCTGGACGTGATTCGTATGCACCGCGCCGAAGTCAATCACATCGGCAGATCGCGCAAGAGCGGCGAACCCTTTGTCGTGCCTCAGCTCGACGCCCTGATCGACGCCAGCCGTGAGTGCTGGGATATGGCCCTGGTTTACGGAGAAAAGTACGGCTACCGCAACTCCCAGACCACGGTTCTGGCCCCCACAGGCACCATCGGCTACATGATGGACTGCGACACCATGGGCATTGAACCGGATCTGGCGCTGGTCAAGTTCAAGAAGATGGTGGGCGGCGGCAATTTCAAGATCGTCAACGGCACCGTTCCTGAAGCCCTCTTCAAGCTGGGCTATACGACGGAAGAAGTGAACGCCATCGTCAGCTATGTGGACGCCACCGGAACCATCGAGGGCGCTCCCGGCATCCGGCCGGAGCACCTTGCGGTCTTCGATTGCAGCCTGAAGCCGCTCAAAGGCACGCGCACCATCCATTACATGGGGCACATCAAGATGATGGCTGCCGCGCAGCCGTTCCTCTCCGGCGCTATCTCCAAGACGATCAATCTGCCCCACGAGGCCACCGTCGAGGAGATCGCCGAGGCCTACGCCGAGGGGTGGCGTCAGGGACTCAAGGCTGTGGCCATCTACCGCGACGGCTCCAAGGGGACCCAGCCGCTGAATACCAGCATGGACGCCCGGCGCGAGTCCTCGGCTCTGGATGCCGCCGCTGCGCGCGTGCTGGCGCAGTTGGCCTCCGGCCTGCCCGCCGCCGAAGCTGACCTCAAGATTCTTGAGAGCAAGAGCAGCGAAAAGATTGAGGTTCCCGTGCAGCAAGTTGTCCATGCCGGCGCCACCTTCCAGCGCGTGCTGGAGGAGATTAATAAGGCTGCCGCTGTGCCTGTTTTGCAGCCCTCGGGCGCGCAGGAAGCCATCAATCCGGAGGCGCAGGACCTGAATGCTCCGCCCCGCGCGGTTCGCCACCGCTTGCCCGGCGAGCGCGCCTCGGTCACACACAAGTTCGCTCTGAGCGGCCACGAGGGCTACATCACCGTCGGCCTGTACCCCACCGGGCAACCGGGCGAAATCTTCATCAGGATGGCCAAGGAGGGTTCCACCGTCTCCGGAATGATGGACTCCTTCGCCACCTCCATCTCGCTGGCCCTGCAACACGGCGTTCCCCTCAAGGTGCTGTGCGGCAAATTCGCCCACACCCGTTTCGAACCCTCCGGCTGGACGGGCAATCCGCAAATCGGCCTGGCAACTAGCATCATGGACTACATCTTCCGCTGGCTCGATCTGCGTTTTCTCTCCGGCACCCAGTTGACGTTGTTCTCCGGGCTTGCTTCCCAGGCCTCGCAACTACCCGCCTCGCCCAGCATGGCGCCCGAGACTGAGCCGTACCAGGACGCGTACGCGCAGAGCCATTTGGCCCGGTTGGCCGAGGAGGTCGCCAAGCGGTTGAATCAGGTCAGCGGCCCGGCGAGTGGTGGCGGCATTGCTCCCGAGGCGCAGGCTGCTTCACCCTACGCTGCCACTCCCGCTCAGGCGCCGCAACTGCAGGATCGCGGCATCTACCACGCAGCCGACGCCATGCGGGAGATGTATGAGATGAGCGACGCCCCCAGTTGCCCGGTCTGCGGAGCCATCATGGTGCGCAACGGCACCTGCCATCGCTGCATGAGCTGCGGCACTACCAACGGGTGCGGTTAGCCCTTCAGCACCTGGTCAATCGTCTGGATATCCACCAATCCGCTGGCGGGTGGCGCAGGTCCGCATCTACTGAAATAAGGGTGCCCCTGGTCCCTCGCATTTGATGGGATAAGGAAGAAGGCTTCTGAGAAGATCGAGTAGCGAGTGGAATAGAGGACCACGAGCTCGAAGATCGGAGAAGCCTTCGATGATTATTGTAGGTTGTGACTTTCATCCCAAGTGGCAACAGGTTGCGGTTCTTGACGCCGAGACCGGGGAGATCGGCGAACACAAGCTGATGAACGGCGATGGGCAAGCAGAGCAGTTCTATTGCAGCCTGCCGGCGCCAGCGCTGGTTGGCATCGAAGCCTGCGGCAACAGCCAGTGGTTTATTGACATGCTGGAACGGCTTGGCCATGAAGTTTGGATCGGCGATGCGGCCCAGATCCGCGCCAGCTATGTACGCAAGCAGAAGACCGACCGGCGCGATGCGGGCCACATTCTGCGCCTGTTGATTGAAAAGCGTTTTCCGCGCCTCTGGCAGCCTACGGCCGCCGAGCGTGATTTGCGCCAGTTGCTGATTCATCGGCACAAGCTGGTGGAGATTCGAACGCGCGTGAAGAACGGCTTGCAGCACCTGGCGCTGAACCGGGGGATGCAAAAACAACACTCATTATGGGGCGCGCGGGGAATGGACGCCTTTAAAAACCTTTCCTTCGAAGGTTGGAGTGAGAAGCGCCGCGGCGACCTTCTGCGCTTGCTGGCCGAGTTAGATGAGCGGGTCGAGGAACTCGATACGGCGGTGACAGAAGCGGCCCAGTCCGACGCCCGGGCGCGGCTGCTGATGACCCAGCCCGGCGTGGGGCCGATCACGGCGCTGGCCTTTGCCGTGACCATCGGCGACGTAAGCCGGTTCCCCACCAGCGGCCAAGTAGCCAGTTACCTGGGACTGATTCCTGGCGAGCATAGCTCGGGCGGCAAACAGAGACTGGGCGCGATCACCAAGCAAGGCAACCGCTTTATGCGGCAGTTGCTGGTCGAGGCCGTGCAGACGACCAATCGGCTGGATGAAGGATTTCGACGGCAGTATCAAGCGCGTTGCCACAAAAAGCCGAAGGGCGTGGCCAAGGTGGCGGCGGCAAGAAAATTAACCGTGCGACTCTACTGGATGCTCAAGACAAATACGAGCTATCCACAGATCGCCCATATCGAGAGCAGCTCGGGGGTCCCCATGGTGGCACAAGCACACCGGGCATTTGATTGAGCGCTCTCGCATCCCGTACAGATGGGATGTCCGCATGGAAGCATCATGGCCTGTATCCAATGGCCGAATCGATGGTTGGCGGGGCGACCAATAGCCCGCCGAACGATGATGTAGCGAGAGAACAGAACCCGTGGTCCTCTACCTGCTCTCGGCAAACAACGCGGCGCTCACGCGCCGTCCAGAATAGGTTTGTCGAATATCGCGCTTGACAAAGCCTTCTTCCTTATCGATGGGGACCTGGGAGACCATGAATCCCATACGAGCGAATAGCGAGCGTCCGCCTGGACGGCCAGTCCTTTGCAGATTATTTCCCCACTTCGTCGCACAATAATCCTCAGAAGCTATCCCTCCAATCGTCCCGGCACGCCGGGTGCCCCAGGTCCCTAGCATTCGGGGACCTGGGAGACTACGCGGAAGCAGCCGGTAGAGGCCAAAACGTCCCGTAACTCCTTATCCTGGACGATTTTGCAGGGAACTCCTTTGTTTTGAAGATTTTACAGCGCAACCCTGCCTGTAAACTCAAGAAAACAACGAATTTGCATCCAAAATAGGGGTGGGGGTATCCCATGTACCAGCTTTGTCGTCATATCAAAACCAACGGTAAGCGATGCCAATCTCCGGCTCTGCTCGGGTTGGCTTATTGTTATTTCCACGCCCGCACGCATACCATGGCCACAGCAAAATACATCGTATTTGATGACCTCAAGCTCCCCCTGCTGGAGGATTCTGCCTCCATCCAGGTAGCCATCTCCAAGATCACAGCGGCCTTCCTCTGTTCCCGCATCGATGCGCGCCGCACCGGACTGCTCCTCTACGCCGTCCAGATCGCCTCGCAGAATATCGATCGCGATTCAGAACGTGAGAATTCCGAAATCGTACACTCCATGACCGTCACCGGCGAAGGCGATGAGCTGGCCCCGGAAAAGGAAATCTGCGAACCCAGCGATTGTGCAAGCTGCAATCGGCGTGATACATGCGAAGACTACGATCCCCCAGACGAGGACGAGGAGCTGACGAAAGAAGAAGTGGCCAAAACATAGGCGGGTATCCAACCAGGCTCTTGGTCGGATATGACGCAGGGTGCAGGTTTCAAGGCAGCCAGCAGTCTGCGGTAGGCTATAAGTTCATGGCGACAGTGCCCAATCCGGAGAAGGCGAGGCCGTATCGCAAGCCGCATCGCTTTCAGAGCGGTAAAACGCTGGCCGTGTTAGCGCTGTTGCTGGTGGTGGTTGCGCTTGGCTCATCGGCTATCGGCAGTTACCCGATCTCGCTGCACGACTGGTGGAGCTTGCTGACCGCGCACTCAACCGGCGGCACGGCGGAAATTGTGCTCCTGCAAATTCGCCTTCCTCGGCTTCTTGCCTGCATCCTGGTTGGCAGCGGGCTCGCACTGGCCGGCTCCTCTTATCAGGGCTTATTCAACAATCCCATGGTCTCGCCCGACATTCTGGGAGCTTCGGCCGGTGCGGGATTGGGCGCGGCGGTCGGCATTCTTCTCGGCTTCAACTTCGCCGCCATTCAAGCCCTCTCCTTTGCAGGCGGGTTGGTGGCCGTGCTGCTGGCCTGGGCGATTGCCTCGGGGCTTTGCCGCCGCGGAGATCCCGTGCTCATGCTGGTCCTGGTCGGCATCCTCATCGGATCGATGTTTACCGCTCTCATCTCCCTCACCAAGTACATCGCCGATCCCTATAACAAGCTGCCGGCCATCACCTTCTGGCTGCTGGGCAGCTTTGCTTCCATCACTCCCAGGGATGTATGGATGGCAGGCATTCCCATTGCCTTGGGCGGCATTCCCTTGCTGCTGTTGCGCTGGCGGCTCAACGTGCTGTGCATGGGAGAGCAGGAAGCGCGCGCCTTGGGAATGAACACGCGCGCCATGCGTTTTACCGTGATCTTCTGCGCGACACTCATCACCGCCGCTTCGGTTTCAATCTGCGGCATGGTGGGTTGGATCGGCCTGGTGGTGCCGCATCTGGCGCGCATGGTGGTTGGCCCGAGTCACAAAATATTATTGCCCGCCGCGGCAATCATGGGCGGCTGCTTCCTGTTGCTGGTGGATGACGTGGCGCGCACCGCGGGAGCATTGGAGATTCCCGTCGGCATTCTTACCGCGTTGATCGGAGCGCCGTTCTTTCTCTTCCTGCTGATGCGGGAGCGCAGGCACAAATCATGAATCTGACCCTGGAGCACGTGACCGGCGGCTACGGTTCCAGAATCGTGGTGGACGATGTCAGCTTCACGCTGCATCCCGGCGAGGTGGTTTGCCTGCTGGGCGCCAACGGATGCGGCAAAACAACGCTCTTCAAGTTGATCTTGTGCCTGCTGCGGCCAAGTCTTGGTTGCGTACGCCTTGGCGAAGAGAATATTACTGCCTGGTCCCGCAGCCGCCTGGCGCGCTCCTTCGGTTATGTGCCGCAGATGCATATTCCGCCCTTTGCCTTCGAGGTGCGTGAGATCGTGTTGATGGCGCGCGCCGCGCATCTGGCGCCCTTTGCCTCGCCGGGCAAGGAAGACCGGCGCATCGCCGATGAAGCGCTCGACTATCTGGGCATTCTGCATCTGGCCTCCACGCCCTACACCGAGATCAGTGGCGGCGAACGCCAGTTGGTCCTGATTGCGCGCGCCCTGGCGCAGCAGGCGCAATGGCTTATCCTCGACGAACCCGCTGCGAATCTCGACCTGGGAAACCAGATCAAAGTTTTCCGCGCTATTGGCGAGTTGGCCAAAACCGGCCTGGGTGTGCTGATGACCACGCATGTGCCCGACCATGCATTCATGTATGCATCGCGCGTCGTGCTCATGAGCGAGGGCCGCATTCTGGCAATAAATACTCCCGCTAAGGCTCTTACCGCGCGTTTGTTGAAGAAGGCTTATGGCGTGCCGGTCAGTATTGTGGAAATCGGAGCCCAGCAAGGCATCAAGCCCGGAATCAAGATGGTCGTGCCAAATCAGAAATAAGGGAAAAGCATGTCAAGAAGAACTCTGCTGATTGTTTTCTGCTCAACGCTGCTGAGCGGAAGCCTGTGCCGTGCCGAGGCGCCCGCCGGCGAAAAGGCCGCAACGCGCATCGTGACCGATATGGCTGGCCGTAAGGTCGAGATTCCGGCAAACATTCACAAAGTGCTCTGTATGTCTCCCACGGGCACGCTTCTGATCTACACGCTGGATCCATCTATGTTGCTGGGCTGGAACTATCCGCCCGATGCCGGTGAACGCGCCTATTTGGCGGAGCCTTATCGCGACCTGCCAACGCTGGGAGGCTGGTTTGGCAAGGACAATACCGGCAATCTGGAAAAAATTATGCAGGCCCACCCGGACGTGCTCATCTCCATGGACGATGCGTTCGCCATTGCACTGGCCGAGCGGGTTCAGGGTCAGACGAATATTCCGGTGATTATTCTTGACGGTCGTCTGGAGCGTCTTCCTGAAGCTTATGAAATAGCCGGGAAGCTTTTGGGAAATGCGCCGCACGCAGCCGAGCTTGCCGCCGAATGCCGCCGCACGCTGAATGAGATCAAGCAGAAAGTTGCCGGCATCCCGCAGGATAAGCGGAGGCGTTATTACTACGCCGAAGGGCCGAAGGGATTGGAAACGGAGTCGGGCGGCTCCATGCACGTTGAGGCTTTGAACTTTGCCGGCGGCGTTGACGTGGCGGCCGGGATTCCGGGGCAGACTGGTTATGGACGCTCTCCGGTCTCGATGGAGCAGGTGCTGCGCTGGAACCCGGAGATCGTCATCTCGGCGCGCGACCATACGACTGCCGCAAGCGCATTCTACAAAACCGTCTGGACCAATTCCGCGTGGCAGCTTGTCGCCGCGGTTCGCAACCGCGAGGTCTACGAGGCGCCGCAGTATCCCTTCAGCTGGCTCGACCGCCCGCCCTCGGCCAATCGCATCATCGGCATCAAGTGGCTGGCAAATCTCTTTTACCCGGAGATCTTCCGTTACGACATGCGCCAGGAGACGCGGCGCTTCTACGAGACCTTTTATCACGTGCAGTTGAGCGAGGCGCAGATGGACGAACTGCTGTCCACAGCCGTAAAAACATCTGCCGGAAAAACAAAATGAGTCTTTCAGGGTAAAGACCTAAGCGTGCCGGGCAGGACCCTTGCCGTGGCCAAAAACCATGAAGTAGCGCCAGATCAAATGAAGTTTCACCCCTCCACGAGGCAGGACTGAGGCTGCGCACTGTACTCGGGCTGCCCAGTTGGCCGACAAGCCTTCATCCGGATCTTGCTGATTTGCAAACACTTGCACTAATTCTACAAGGGATGCGATGAAGAGTTTAAAGCACGCTGCAAGATCCTCGCCGTGATCCTATTCTGCTTTTTACGCAGTGCCCCGTAGAATAGGCAGGTCATGCATGAAGATAGAAAAAGCGCTGATATGAATCTCGGCGCCATCACCATTTCGCCCGGTCCACGCCTTCGCGTCGCCATGGCGCTGGCCATCATCGCGGACGCGCTCCAGATCGTCGTCTTCCCTCTGTTCGTCGAGGGGGCGGAATCGCCTGCGGATGACATACTCGATTTAGGCGTTGGAGCACTACTGATTTTTCTTCTTGGTTGGCACTGGGAATTTCTGCCATCGTTCATTGCCAAGCTCGTGCCTGGAGTCGATTTGGTTCCTTTCTGGACGTTGGCGGTTGCAAACGTCTATCGGAGACAGAAACGAATCGTAGCCACCATGGAAGGAAGCCGCAATGAAAACCAGACAGGCAGAAACCAAAGGAGTTCGTAAGGGGGAGTATCGATCGTGAGCCAGATTACAGTTGATGTGAATGTGTGCAAGGGAGACGGTGCATGCGTGGCGGTTTGTCCAGCCAGGGTGCTGATTCTCAATCAAAGAGGATTCCCGGAAGAAGTTCCTGACAATAATTGCATCCTCTGCGGTCACTGTGTTGCCGTCTGCCCCCACAACGCTCTGACCCACACCGGTCTGCCGCAGGAACCCTTCTTGCCTGCATCCAAGAAACTGCCTGATCCGGCGGTTATCGACAATTTTCTGATTGGCAGGAGGTCAGTACGGGAGTTCAAAGACCGGCCCATCACCAGAAAAACATTGCAGGCACTGCTGGATGTGGCACGTCGGGCTCCAACTGCTTCCAACTCCCAGAAGTTGCACTGGATTGTCGTGGAGGGTGGGGCAAAGGTGCACGCACTGTCTGCTGAGGTCATGAACGGGATGCGCGCTTCGGACATCAGTCCGGCAAGATTGGTGCAATGGGACAGCGGATACGATTTTATCTTGCGTGGGGCTCCCACGGTCATTGTGGCCTGTGCCCCGGCAGATTATGGTTGGGGAAAACAGGATTGCGCTATAGCCCTGACCTTCCTTGAACTGGCGGCAGAAGCACGTGGCCTGGGCGTCTGCTGGGCAGGCTACCTGACCCGCGTTGCTGGCGTTCATGCCCCCATCCGTCAGGCGCTATCGGTCCCTGATGGGCATGTCGTATGCGGAGGCTTGATGCTCGGAGAGCGCAAGTATTCGTATCGGCTGGTACCTCCAAGAAAACCGCTTAGTGTGCAATGGATCTAGAGTAAAGGTGCGACTGGTTCCTAGCTCTTCAGCACCTGGTCAATGGTTTGGATATCCACCAATCCGTGGCATCCATAAATCACCGGGAGCACCCGGCCCGCGGGATAGGTTCGCCGCAGTTCAGCCACCTTTTCCGTGCCGCAGCGATAGGCGGGCAGATACATCCTGCCCAACAGCGGATGCCGTCCCCACGCGCCCGAGAGCTTGTCGGCGCGCTCTTCCGTGACCAGGAAATCGCGCCGCAGGGTGGCGGCCACCTCCGGCTGCGGTTTGCCCTCGCCCCAGGTCAGATACGACGACTGGTTCTTGGCATCATCCTGCAACAGCGCCAGCAACACGCCGATCTGTGTGTCTTCGCCGGGCAACTGCTCGATCTCAGTAACCCCATGCGCGATCAGAATCGCATTGTTGGCAATTCCCTCGAAGAGCGTTGCCGCGCGCGTGTTCATGGTGAGGATGGTCGCCTCGAAGCCAGCCTTTCCGCGCACGTACAAGTCTTGCAAGTAAGCGAATGTGGTGACGTGCCCCGGCACCACCTCGTGGCTGATGAGCTGTTCAAACTCCGGATACGAAATTTGCAGAGAAGCATTGATCTCGTAGCTGGCCTCGTATTGCGGCGAGTCGTCCTTGTTGCGGGCTCGGCCGATGTAGTTCATGGAGCCGGAAAACCAGGCGTCCTTGATGGGCAGGAAGTCGATATTGGCCCGCGGCACACGCGCCAGTTCCGGGGGAAGATGCGGCAGCAGATTCTTGGCGCTGAGGTTGTCGTAATGAGCAATGACCGCCGCGCTCAGTGCGCGCACCGAAGCCATGGGAGCCACGCGCTCGCGCCGCCAGGCATCGACGGCCTCCAGCAAACTGCCCGGCTTGGCCGAGGAGTAGCCGGCGCGGCCCAGCAATTCGGCCACCCTCTCGCGCTTCTTCTCTGGCTGCGATGGCTCCGGCTTTCCGGCTGTCGCCGCATACACGCACCGCGCGTAAGGCACCGCATCGCCCTTGCCGGCCACCTCCATGGCCAGCTCCCACATCACATCCAGGCAATCTGCCATTCCGACGAGATTGGCCTGGCGCAGAGCGTCCATCTTGCCGGCTTCCTGGCGCATTCCGGCTATGGCCTTAGGCAGGTCAATGGCGCGCAGATACTCCTCCACGACCTCGCGATTCTTGACGGATACGCCGCCTGCCTGGCGCAGCTTCGCCGCCGCTGGATGCGTGTACGGCTCGGGCAGCGGATAATCGGAGAACCACGAATCGGCGATGAACCGCCCCGTGCCCGAGGGATTCATCACGTCCCCGCCCCACAGCGTGTCAATTCCTAAAACCGCATCAGCAATATACTTGTCTGCTTGATTCATCGCTTACACCTTTTCCTTCTTCACGGAATAAAACCAGACATACAGACACAGGCACACAAACAGCAGCACGGAAATCGACTGAGAAACGGAATCGTTGGAGTAGAACGGGGTTCTTATCCAATCCTCGCTAAACTTGGGGAGGGAACGCAGGGCCGCGCCCAGCATGCCACCAATAGACAGGAACTTCCCACTGGTGCCGGGGAAGGTCCGCAGCGCCGCGCCGAATACGCCTCCCAGCGCGCCACCCGCCATCAGCCCCGATGCCAGGATGACCCCGCGCTCGCGAATCCTGCTCCCCTGTTCGCCACCGGTCTTTTCTGAACGCCTGTTGATGATGTGCGACAGAACGCCGCCCGCCAGCACCGGCGAGGTCAGCTCCAGCGGCAGGTAGATTCCCAGAGCGAAGACCATGGATGACTTGCCTAGCATCTCCATGATCAGCGTAATGATTGCGCCGATGCCGAAGAGCATGTAGGCCACCGGCTGGTGGCTCATGAATCCCACCACCAGGGCCTTCATGATGGAAGCCTGGGGCGCCGCCAGAACATCTCGCGTATCTCCCGGCGCGGCCTCACCGAACTGAAACGTGTGGGCCAGCAGGACGATAGTCAGTCCGGCGGTGATGGCGGCGGCTATGACTCCGATAAACTTAACCTTCTGCTGGGCCGCTGGCGTGGAGCCGAGCCAATAGCCGGCCTTGAGGTCGGTGATGAACTGTCCCGAGACGCACAGGGCCGTGCATACCATGCCGGCGATGGCCATGATGAAAAACATTCCCGTGTCTCCGGAGAGGCCAAAGTTCAGCAGCACCACCGCGGAGATGATGATGGTCAGCATGGTCATGCCGGAGGCGGGATTGTTGGCCGTGGTGGCAATCGCGTTGGCGGCCACCGAGGTGAAAAAGAAGGAGAAGATCAGCGTCAGCACCAGACCCAGCGCCAACACCGTCCAGGAGACTTGCAGGCGTCCAAAGAATATCGCCACCGCAAGGGAGCTGACGACCACGCCGAGAAGAATGGAGATGATCGATATATCGCGGTCGGTGCGCTCCGTGGAGACGGCCTCTCCGTGGCGAAAGGCGTGCAGCGCGATGCCGAACGATCCGGCTACCACGCGTAGCGATTTGAGAATGCCGAGGATGCCCGCCATGGCGATGGCTCCCACGCCGATAAAGCGCACGTAATTGCGCACGATCTCCGCCGCGGTCATCTGGGCAATGGGAATCGTGGACGGGTAGACGGCGACGTTGATGTAGCTGCCGAAGTACCAGATCAGCGGGACCAGCACGAAGCTGGTTAGAATGCTTCCGGCGCAGAAGATCAGGGAGCTGCGCAGGCCCATCACGTAGCCCAGCCCCATGATGAAGCTGATGGCGTCGAATTTGAAGACCATGCGGCCGCGCTCGGCGAGAGAACGGATTACCGGCACGAACTGAAGGTCGAGATGCTCCTTCCAGACATGAAATGTGGAGATAAAAAAGTCGTAAACTGCGGCGATGGCGGTGGCTTGGAGCAGTAGCTTAGCCTGCGAGCCGCCCTTCTCGCCGGTCACCAGCACCTCGGTAATGGCCGTCGCCTCGGGAAATGGCAACTGACCGTGCATTTCGCGCGCAAAGTAGCGGCGTAGCGGTATCAGGAAGAGCACGCCCAGGCAGCCGCCCGCCAGGCAGATGAAGATGGTCTGCACCGGGTGCGGGTCGAGGTGGAGGGTGTACAGCGCTGGAAGGGTGAAGATGGCGCCGGACACCACGCTGGCCGACGCCGCGCCGATGCCGGTGATGATCACATTTTCCAGCAAACTGGTCCGGCGTTTGAAAGTGCGCGCCAGTCCGATGGCCAAAATCGAGATCGGAATGGCGGCTTCCATCCCTTGCCCCACCTTCAGCCCGGAGTAGGCCGAGGCGATGGAGAAGATCACGCAAAGCAAAACGCCCCAAAAGACCGAGCGCAGCGTGATCTCCGGCTCTTTGGCCCGGGCGGGAATGATGGGTTGGTAGGATTCGCCGGGTTTCAGCGGCAGGTAGGCATTTTTTGGTAGTGAGTTGATTTCGTTCTCAGTCATCGGTGCATCATCCCCTGTGCCGGGCAGTTTGTCCGGCGCATCTGGCTCCGGCCCTCAGGCATCCATAAGGATGCCTATTTCAAGCCGGTCTAAGGGCTCGTTTTGGCCCGGAATACACCATACACTCTACCGATGCACAGGAGTCAAATCAGGCGGGAACAGGGGATTGGCCGGATACCGCCGGCTGCAGAATATTCGGCCTAGCTCTTGCGGCCAGCGGAGGTGGACCTGGTCACGTTGGCCGGCTTGCGCATCGCCACAATGGCGCCGGCGCCGGGCGCGATCTGAGAGAAACGCGCCAGCATCTCGGTGCGCACATACTCCACAAAGCTCTGCATCTGGCGGTTCATCTCTTCCATGCGCTCGCGCATCTGCAGAGCGATGGCGATGCCGGCGATATTGACGCCCAGATCGCGCGCCAGGTTCAGGATGAATTCCAGCCTCTCCAGGTCATCGTCGGTGTAGAGGCGCGTATTGCCCTCGGTGCGCGAGGGTTTCAGCAGTCCCTCGCGCTCATAGAGGCGCAGCGTCTGCGGATGAATCTCGTACATCTCGGCCACCGCCGAGATCATGTACGCGCCCTTCGATTTACGTTTTGCAGCCATTAATCCACCAGCCTGAATCGCGCATCCCAGAGCATTTGGATAACCGGTTCTGACGCAGGTTCTTTCTTTAGATTATCTAACACCTCATTGCGCAAGCGAAACTCCATTGCAAGTCCATGTTCGGCAGATGCATCTTCCGGCACGCCCCAGATGGTAAAGCAACTTTCACGACAATCTCCTATCCACATCTGAGTGAACTTGGGATCGTCGACCATCGGTGTGGGCAGTTGGTGAGTAATCCCCATAAGGACGAGCAAATCGAAAGCACCAGTTTCGTGAAACACAGCGTTGTATGGCGGGTCTTCATCCCAAAGCAGTTTCCAGGATGTGGCCATTGCGTCTGCCGCTTTCTTCTTCATCTGGAGAGTGCTGGCGTTCGGCTTGCACCAGAGACGATAAACTTCTGCAATGCTCTTTATATAGTCGCGCTCCTTAGCCGTTTCTTCCTTGTTGATCGAATGATCGTCTTTGCTAGGCGCGAAGAAATAGCAGGCTGCCGGGAATGTCTGGGAAGAGGGATGAGCAGGATGCTGCGGAGCTGCAACTGCGGGATGCACGCTCAGGCCGCAAACAAACAACACGTAAGCAACAAACTTGGACATCATCCACTTGCTCTTGACAATCACAACATACTCCTCAACCTAGTAGCCTATTCCCTACTCCCTACTCCCTATTCCCCATTCCCTGCCTTTTTCAAACAACGCCTTCCGTGGGTCCTGGTTGTTCAGCCGAGCCAGCTCGCGCATAATCTCGCGGCTGCGCTCATCGTTGAGGTGTGGCACCGTCACCTCGACGGTGACAATCTGGTCTCCTCGCTGCCCCGGCCGCTGCGCGTTCTCCACGCCCCGCTCTCTCATGCGCAGCTTTTGCCCGTTCTGCGTGCCGGGAGGAATCTTCAACTGGGCGCGGCCATCAATCGTCGGCACGTCCACCTTGGCTCCCAGCGAGGCCTCGGGCACGGTCACCGGAACGGTCAGATGGATGTCGTCCCCAACGCGGCTGAAAACCGGATGCGTTCCCGTGCGCACAATCAAATACAAATCCCCCGCCGTGCCGCCGTTCGCCCCGGCATTGCCCTTGCCCTGCAGGCGAATGCGCTGCCCGTCGCGCGTGCCCGGTTTGATGCGAAACTCGACGGCCTCTGAGCGGCTGACCACGCCCTCGCCACGGCATGTCGAGCAGGAGTTCGAGGTGCGCCCCTGTCCGCCGCACTTGGGGCAGGGAATGTTGAACTTCATGCGCCCGCCCATCTGTGTCACCTGGCCTGTGCCATTGCACTCTGGGCACGGAATAGGTCCGCCAGCAGAGGTTTGGCCGTGGCAGGAGGGGCAAACCTCCTGGCGATGCACCTCCATCCGCGCCTGGCCGCCGCGGATAGCCGTCCAGAAGTCCACCGTGGCCTGATATTCCAGATCCGTTCCCGGCTGCGGACCGCGCGCCCTCTGTGGCTGCTGCGCCCCGCTGAAGATGCCGGAAAAGATGTCCTTGAAGCTGCCCCACGAAGCTGAATCCGCCGCCGATCCAGCCCCCGCATACTGGCCCCGGCGTTGCCCCGGTCCGCCCTGAAAGCCGGTGAAGTCGAAGCCGCCGAAGTCCACCGGCATGCCGTGCCCCGCGCTCTGCCGCGCATAGGCCTCGGCCTGCGCCGGGTCGATCTGGTCGGAGTAGAAGCCCAACTGGTCGTACACCTTTCGCTTCTTTTCGTCGCTCAGCACGTCGTTAGCCTCGGAGATTTCCTTGAACCTCTCCTCGGCCCGCTTGTCGTTCGGGTTCACGTCCGGGTGATACCGCCGCGCAGCCTTGCGAAAGGCCTTGCGGATCTCCTCCGCCGTGGCCGTCTTCTTCACCCCGAGAGTGCCGTAATAATCCTTGTTAGTAGTCGTGGCCATGGTCTGTTTGGACTCGTTTCCTTATTACCTAATCAAGAACTGTCATCCTGAGAAGAGTCGAAGTGAAGCAGCATCTGCATTTCGTTCTACTACTCGTTCGCTCATCCCTTCCCGGTCAGGCGACTTGTCTGGCCTTCAATTCACCAGTCTCAGTCCGCGGAGCGGGAAAAATCTCCATCTCAATCCGAGCCGTTACCTCCCGGCTGGTCAGCGCCAGGTCGTAGGACATCTGCATCTTCATCCAAAAATCCGGCGTAGTCCCAAAATACCGCGCCAAACGCAACGCCGTATCGGCCGTGATCCCCCTCCGCTCCCGCACAATCTCCGAGATGCGCGTAACAGGCACTCGCAAGGCAAGGGCCAAAGCATTGGCCGAAAGTCCCAGCGGTAAAAGAAAATCCTCACGCAAAAACTCACCGGGATGAATTGGCACACCCCTTTGCTGGTGCTTCCGCGGAATACTCATGCGCAATCTCCCTTAGTGATAATCAACAATTTCCACATCCCAGGCATCTTGACCATCCCAGCGAAAGCACACCCGGAACTGATCGTTGATGCGAATGCTCCACCAACCCTCCCGGTCGCCTTTCAGCTTCTCCAGCCGGTTGCCGGGAGGCTTCTGTAAATCCTCAATCGCCGAAGCATAATCCACTGCCTGCAATCGCCGTGACGCAACCCGCGCAATTCCCGCCCATCGCCGGCTGGTCCCGGTCAGGAAGACCGCTTCTGTTTCGTCGTCGGCGAAGGATTGAATCATGCTTAACGTTTATCGTAACACGAAAAGCGGTCAGTAGTCGCAGCGTTTTTCCGCTTCCCAAATTGCCCAATTTTTCGCAAAAAACAGTCTGCATATATGCTGACTCTTTTTTGCGCGTGTCATCCACTTCATGTATGCATGGAGAGACGGCATTGCTTCCCTGCAAACCGCCTGCCTAAAGTTGCCAAAGATTCCTCGGCAAAGGCTCAGACGCAAGTGTGCATTGAGAACCGTTCAGAATCCGGCAAATCACATGAGTGAATCTGTGATTGTTACGGCCAAGGTTTCGGCATTTTTTGAGGCAGCTTTGGCAGTCGGCGGCCTGGCGGCGCAGGGTTTGGGGATGGCATCCAGGTCCGCCTTGCCTTCGGCCAACTGCATGAGAAAGTCCTGGGCAGAGAAGGGTTTCAGGTCCTTGAGCAGCTTGCTGGCGCGCAGGTAGCTGCCGTCGGGCTGCTGCACGCGGGCCTTGAGGGTATCGGCCAGATAGGCGGGCAGAATCTCGTCGTGGATGCGGGCCAGAGCCGCTGGGTCGCGGACCGGGAAAACCACCTCGCATCGCTCAAAGAGGTTGCGCGGCATCCAGTCGGCCGAGCCGATATAGATTTCGTCGTCGCCGCCGTTGGCGAAGTGAAAGATGCGGGAGTGCTCCAGGAAGCGGCCCACAATGGAGCGCACGCGGATTCTTTCCGACAAACCCTTCACGCCGGGGCGCAGAGTGCAGAGTCCCCGGACGATCAGGTCGATCTCGACTCCCGCCTGTGAGGCCGCATAAAGTGCCTCGATGATCGAGGGTTCCAGCAGGGCGTTTATCTTGGCGACAATGTGGGCGGGCCGTCCGGCCTGGGCGTGTTCCTTCTCGCGGCGGATGAGGCCCAGGAAGCTTTCGGCCATGGTCAGGGGGGCTACCAGCAGTGGGCGGTAGTCGTCGATCTCCGCGTGGGCGGTCAGGTAGTGAAAAACCATGTGGACCCGCTCGGTGAACTGCGGATCGCTGGTCAGCAGGCTCAGGTCGGTGTAGAAGCGCGCGGTATCAGGGTTGTAGTTGCCGGTGCCCAAATGACAGTAGCGGCGGGTGACGCCGTCTTCGTCTCGGCGTACCAGCATGGCCAGCTTGCAATGGGTCTTCAATCCGACCACACCGTGGAAGACCTGCACGCCGGCGTCCTCCATGTTGCGCGCCCAGCGGATATTCGAGGCCTCGTCAAAGCGCGCCATCAACTCGACGACCAGCGTGGTCTCCTTGTTGGCGGAGGCGTCGGTGAGCGCCTGAAACATGGGCGAGTCGTCGCTGGTGCGATAGAGCGTCTGCTTCATGCTGACCACGGCCGGGTCCTCGGCGCCCTGCTGAATGAAATCCACTACCGGGTCGTAGGAGTCGTAGGGGTGGTGGAGAAGGATATCGTGCTGCCGCAACTCGTCGAAGATGTTGCCGGACTTGCGGCTGAGCTTGAAGGGTTTTGGCGTAAAGCGCGGATACTTAAGATCAGGCCGCCGCACGTCCTCATAGAAGAAAAACAATCGCGAGAGGTTCACCGGCCCGTCGTCGTAGAAGACCTGATCGGGATCCAGCTCGAAATTAACCCTGAGTCGCTCGACGATCTCCTCGTCGGCTCCGGTTTCAATCTCCAGGCGAACGGCGTCGCCCTTGCGGCGGTTATGCAGCTCGACGCGGATGGTCTCCAGCAGGGAGCGGGTTTCTTCCTCCTCGAAGTAAAGGTTGGAGTTGCGTGTGACGCGAAAGGCGGCGCGAGCCTGCACCTCGTAACCGCGGTACATGCCGGCCAGGTTCTGCGCGATCAGATCCTGGAGCAGAAGGTAATCGTAGGCGCCATCGGCCGAGGGCAGACGAACGAAGCGGGGCAGGGCGCGGGGCACGGTAACCACGCCCAGCACCAGCGGCCCGGAGCTTTTACGCTTGCGCCGGAGCAGCAACGCCAGGCAGAGGGCCTTGTTGAGCACGCGCGGAAAGGGGTGGGCCGGGTCGATGCTGATGGGGGTCAGCAGCGGGTCAACCTCGCGCTGAAAGTAACCCTGGGCAAAGGTGCGAGCCTCTTCGTCCAGTTCACGCCACTCCTGCAGGCGAATGCCTTGCTTACCCAATTCGGGCAGCAAGTGGTCGTTCCAGCAGCGGTACTGCGCGTCCACAAAGCTGTGAATCTCGGCGGTCAGAATGGCAAGACTTTCGTCGGGGCGCAGGCCGTCGTAGCCCGGCTCGCGGTAGCCGTCCTCAATGCGCTGCATGAGTCCTGCCTGGCGAACTTCGACGTACTCGTCGAGGTTGGAACCGGTAATGGACAGGAACTTGACCCGCTCCAGCAGGGGGTTGGAGGGGTCCTCGGCCTCTTCGAGGACACGCCGGTTGAACTGCATCCAGGAGTGGTCCCGGCCGGTGAAAAGCTTCTGTTTTGGGGAGGTTCGTGCCATCTAATCCGTTCCGTGTGCTGTAGATGGCAGTCTACGCCGTTTTTTGAAAACAGGGAATAGGGGAGAGTGAAGCAGTGAAGAAGTGAACAGCAATCAGTTGTCAACTACACCGGCGAAGGAATAGAGAAAAAGAGCAGAAAACAAGCGTGGAAGCGGGAAAAAAGGGTTTGCATATAAATAGAAGGTTTTTGCGAAAATTTGGGTTATTCGGGAAGCGGAAAGACAGGGAACAGGGAACAGGGAACAGGGAATAGGGAACAGGGAACAGGGAACAGGGAACAGGGAACAGGGAACAGGGAACAGGGGTCAGGGAACAGGGGTCAGGGAACAGGGAACAGGGAACAGGGAACAGGGGTCAGGGAACAGGGAACAGGGGTCAGGGATCAGGGAGTAGGGACGAGGGACTAAGGGACTAGGGACTAGCTATCAGTGGTCAGTGATCAGCCGTCAGGGATCAGGGAACAGGGAACAGGGATCAGGGGTCAGGGGTCAGGGATCAGGGAACAGGGAACAGGGAACAGGGGTCAGGGGTCAGGGATCAGCTATCAGCCATCAGCCGTCAGCTATCAGCCGTCAGGGGTCAGGGGTCAGGGGTCAGGGATCAGGGGTCAGGGATCAGCTATCAGCCGTCAGCTATCAGCCGTCAGGGGTCAGGGGTCAGGAGTTAGGGGTCAGGGGTCAGGGGTCAGGGATCAGCTATCAGCCATCAGCCGTCAGCTATCAGCCGTCAGCTATCAGCCGTCAGGAGTCAGGGAACAGGAAGTAGGGAGTAGGGGAGAAGGGAGTAGGGAACAGGGAATAGGGAATAGAAAGAGCCTGGCCGAGGTTTTCTCGCTGGCATCCGTCCACCGAGGGTCGTGCGTTCGGGAACGGCGCTGTGCCACGACTTTTCTAATGTGTTTTACCTCACCTAACGGTTCGAGAAGATCAAGACATGTTCACCAACGATACTTGGCGCTTGACGGCGCTGTGATGAGACCCGTCGATTGATGTCCAAGTGGAGTGAAAATCCGACCCGTGTCAGTGTATCCAGGAGAGAGTCATGGACTGGCTCTCGGGAAGCGGATTCCCCGACAATTACAACGCATGGTGCGCCCGGTTTTAGACACCGCTTTCCCTCTTTGAATACCTGCGCCAATTCCAATGTGTAATCCTGGAGGGCACTCATTCTATGCCGCTTGCTGCGCGCTCCAATCTCGTTCCTTCTCAAGGGTTCGATTTCATGCTCAAACCATTCCATCGACAGACGTTGCGCTTTAATGTAATCGCTCACACCAAAATACGGAGGTGACGTAAGCAATAGATCAATCGTCTCGTCCTCCATACGTGCAAGCTCTGTCCGAGCATCTCCACAAAGGACAGTTACCTCGTCAATTGTTGCCGTCTGACCTTTCCTCTCAGCTATATCATCGTCTCTCTCCTTGTAAGCAGAGGTCAGTTTATCCAGAACCTCACAGTACCTCCTTAGAACGTCGCCTCCATGGCTGCCTTTTGGAGTCGAGTTATCGCATACATAACCCCAATGACGCGTCTCGCGGCACACTGGCAATAAAATCGCAGAAAATGCACTACGCGCCAATACTTGCCGCGCTCCACGATACCTTTGAATCAGATGCCACAGTTTGCCCAGATCCACACGCACCGCTGTCGTATACCACTTGGACTGCACCAGTGACGGTATTTCAACTTGATTATTGCGAAGATTGATGAGAGCTAACTGGGCATCTTCTTTGAGATTCGCTGCCATCCCTACGATCCTCCCTGCAGGAATCGGTAGGCACTTCGACTTCGTGATTATCGCCGCAATCGGATTAAGATCGATCCCGATAGCATTGCGGCATAGTCGCTGTGCCTCCACTAGCGTTGTCCCTGATCCCAGGAATGGATCGAGAATTGTTTCACCGGGATTGCTCAACAGACCAATCAGGGTGGCAGGAAGCTGAGACGCAAATCGGGCAGGATACCAGTGAAGTGCCGAAAACGGCGACTCGCTTTGACTACCCGTAAAATCCCAGTCAATTTTACGCAGGCGAGAAATCAAATACGGGCTGAGCATATTCCCCATTTCCGAGCACGCGATTGCGCATCACACGATCTGGTGTTACCGACAGGCGGTCGAGGAGAAGGCTGGAAGCTCTCTTGCACAAGGAGTGCTGAACGCTCTGTCGAACGAATCCATAAAGCACTACACTGCTTGATTTATTACCGACAGCCCATGGACGTCCCTGATCTGTGTCGAATTCAAGTCTCTTTTCAAGAGTTCCCTCATCTACTTGAACGTATCCCAATACCACATCTGTCTTAAAAACATCCCGCAGTACAGCTTCTATTGCGATTTGGGCTTCACGTCTGGTTTGCAACCCGAGATCTCGCAGACTTCCTTGAACTTGAAGACACACAGCCAAATTGGGCGGTTTACCCATATATTCCAGCACTATACGGTCCTTTGTTCTGGGATTCTGTCGTAGCTCCTCAAGCAATTGCTCGTCTGTCAAGAATGCATCATCGACTGTCAAAGCTCCATTTTCAAAACCAATTCTAATCGCGTCCCAAAGCACTGCCTGTGATGCCATTGTAAGTGGATCAAAGAGCATCGTTTCATAAACAGCCCTTCGGAGACGCAACCATTTCTCAACATCTTCGAGCATTTCGTATGGAAGGACTAGTCTCCCCTGTTCATTTACTTCCAGCCGTTCAGCAATTCTTAACGCGATGCCTGCGCAACCCTGATATCCTAAAAATAATGCCATCCTTGCTACGTTATCTAAGTTATCTAAGTCCAATGAGCCGAATAATAACTGCGACATCGGATGCATATTTGAGACGATATCAAGGACCTTGCCGACTGAGATTCCAGTATCTCGAAGCGTATTGACAAAGTTAATTGTCCTTCCACCAAAGAACTGATGAGCCTTGTTCTCTGGAACGTGTGTGCCAAGAAGAATTCGCCTAATAATCGCTTCGTGGTTCCAGCCCTTGGATTCCATCAAATGGTACTCCATGACATGTCCAAACGGAGGAGTACCGATATCGTGTGCAAGCACTGCGGCTGCAAGGGCCATACGGTCTTCACCTCTTGAGGACAACCATCGAATTTGCGTAGCGAGGTGAAGGACTCCGAGCGTATGAGAGTAACGCCGCACCTCGCCTAGTGCCGAGATGGTTGGGGTCAATGAGTTCAGGAGTCGGATTTGTGATAGCCGTCTGACTTCAGGGGTAAGTATTAGCTTCGCTTGGTCACTTGGGAGCGAAAACCTCCCATAAAGGACGTCGTAAACGACGAAATCAGTCGCGGGTTGAGGTTGGAAGTTCGTCATATTCCATTTCAGGGAACCGCAAGTGCAGTAGGCCCTCACTTCGTAGGGGTTTTGCCCCACTCTTGGTGCAAACATTTAGTTGCTGCACGGCCTTCTCTCGGTTACAATTGTCCCGCCTGCTAATAGTCTACTGCAAGCGCCTTGGAGTCCGGAACATGGCTAATTCAGTCGCGTATCAAGCCACCACTGCAGTTCAAAACCTGCAAACAATGCTTCGATCCTATGCCGCCGGGAGGTTGCCAAACAGATTTGTGGGGCAGTTCTTGGATGACGAAGGTAGAAAAGGTTGCCAGTACGGCGTCTACGGGATGGGTGCGTGGGTTGCGTTAATGGAGGACCAGGGGAATGAAATACGAAACGACCCCGCTGTGCGAACTCTCTCTACTGATTGTAAGCAAGAGCTTCGCAGACTCATCAACGCGGCTTCGAAGGAGTCTACTGAAACGAGGGCGCGGGATATTCGATCAGTCATCCCGAAGGCGTGCTATGCCTACTTGGGTTTGAGTCGCTCCATTGACTGTCAGAGCGAGATCAATCTTCTCCTAAGCTGGATTGGCGCTGCTCAGCAACACGACGGATCATGGGGATATTTGGCGACATCTTCCCAGGGCTGTCCCGAGGTCACGGCACTTGTTGTTCGGAACTTCTCTTCTGCGCGCACACTAGCTGATCAAATTCGTGACGCGATTACTTACCTTCGTGGAGCGCTTGCTGGAATTTCGAATCCATACGTCAAGCTATATGTTCTTAATACTATTGCGATCCACAGCAATGGTTCTGCGTTATCAGAAGATTTACGGAAGATAAAGGCGACAGTGGCGACTCTTCTAAATCAAGCATTTTTCAATCCAACCCAATTTCCGAATCCGATAAATTTTGATTTTAACGATGCAGATCGTACTCGCTATATTCGCCTTTCCACTGACGTGATTCTCCTAGAGTCTCTTACTGTACTATCTGGCACACACAAGCTCTATGTGCGTGGTCATCCAGGCCTCCGCGTGTTTGGGCACATGCTCGAAACCCTAAGCTCCCCGCCAACAACAGATTCCTCGGGGCACCGCATGACCCCTCCAAGCGCCTACCATTTATACCGCTGCCTCGCCCCACTCACGAAGACGAAGCAAAGCTCTGGACTGATTGGAGTATTCGAGAGACTATGGGCGTTTGCTGTTTGTTCTTGGGCCTTTGGTGTAAACATTGGATGGAACTTCCTTGCACTCACCATCTGTCTGATTGGGCTCATACTCGCTACGACTATGGGCGGTCAACTCCTAATTGGCGGGCTTGCTGGTGCCCTCATGAAAACTACATTGGATACAGTCAAGAGCGTATACAACAGTCTCAGGCAATTTGGAGGGAATGAATAAATGTCGGATGAGCGGTTGCGCCTTGGATACTTAACAGAGATTTTCGGTAGACCACATCCGGAAACTCTCATCGTGCCTTCTCTCATTGGCGTATGCGCGCAAGATGACGCCGCAGTGGTAAGGGTTACAGACAAGATAAGCTTGGTCATTGCTAGTGACTTCATTCGAGGGACAGGGTTCTATCTTTTTGAACTGGGTTATTTAAACCATTACGATGTGGGGTTCTACTTGGTTGCTGCGAACCTTAGTGACATCGCTGCAATGGGCATTCGGCCTACAGGTCTCACAACTGTTGTCAGATACAACCCGAACATGACTGATGAACAGTTTAGACAAGTGTTTGAAGGTATCCGCGCTGCTGCTGATCTTTATGATGTTGAAGTTGTCGGCGGAGATATCGGCGGCTATTCCGTGGACGTGTTTGCAGCAACGGCATTTGGCTTTGCAAAAGGTGACAAAGTCCTGCTGAGAAGCGGCGCACGCCCAGGGGATCTTCTTTGCGTGACAGGCACTGTGGGCCTCCCGATAACCGCGTTGACTTATTTCAAGCAGGCAAAGACTATGGGATTTCAACTGCCTGAGGCGGTTGAGCAACGATTGTTACAGTCTTGGAAGCGACCGATACCAAGGATTGTCGAAGGGACGCTGCTGGCGGATAACGATATTGCAAATGCGTGCCAAGATGTATCAGATGGCCTCAAGGCGACTATTGAGGAAATTAGTATCAGAAGCGGCATCACTTTTACGATTTACTCCGAAGCGTTGCCGGTCCATGCCGCAACTAATGAGGTGTCGAAGTTTCTCGGTATCTCTGCGGCACAACTCGCGCTGAGTGCATCAGTGGATTTTGAACTTCTCTTTACGATTCCTCGCGCTGTTGAAGAGCGTTGCTCTGCCTTGTTCAAAGAGCGCGAATTGTCTTTTTCTGTAATTGGCCATACGAACTCTAGCGGACAAAACGAGATAGTTCTGGATGGTATTACTGTTCCGCTCCCCGGCACAGCGTGGAACCAGCAGTATGGCGACCTAATCGAACAGGTAGTACGAAGACCATGAGTTGTCTCTTTTGCACTCTTCCATTCGCAGATAAATTCGAACTTCCCGAGGACGAAATGCTCGATGAAAGCGAGCATTTCTATACTAAGGCTGCACTCGGGCATTTTGTCTTCGGTTACATGTTAGTAATTAGTAAGGATCACTATATAAGTTGTGCGGATCTCCCGATTTCTTTATTTTCTGAACTCGACAAGTTCTCAAGAGATATTGAATCTCATATTCGTTCGATAACAGATGTCGGCGTAATGACGTTCGAACATGGCGCCGTGAGTCGCCCTTATAGAGCAGGGTCCTGCATTGATCACGCGCACTTACACCTATTTCCAGTAGGTGATCGTTTAGTTCTTGAACTTTTATCGCGCTTTGCGTTTGCTGAGCTATCGTGCCATTCGGACATTCGCTCATTTCGCGCGAATGACACGCCATATATCTACTTTCGGACCTCCAGAGGCAATGAATATGCTGCACCGTGTCCCTCAGACCTCCCGAGCCAATTCATCCGTCGCGTCGCCTGCAATTGCTTAGGATGCAGTGAGCTTTGGGATTGGCGAGATTCTCCACTGCGCGACTCCCTAGAGGAATACAAGCGTCGCTACAAAGACCAAAAACAGCACGGTAGCTGATGCCCTACTGGGCATTTGGAAAAAGGCTCCATCAGCGACCCTGAGCCTGGGCTATTTTCACATAGCCCCTCCGGGGCGTAAGCCCGTACCTGATCCCTGCCCCCTGTTTTAGTTTGCAGATAATTTCGCTTTCCCGGCGCACAATTGAAAAATGACAAGAACCAAAGCTGCGGGGTGTTGCTGACAACTGACCGCTGTCAACTACCCCCCAAACCCTTTTTTTCACAGGTGAAGCCATGAACAATGCGGAAGAAGCAACCAAGATCAGCCGAGAGACCAAGTGGGCCATACTCGGCAGGGCAATAGCAGACTCCATCAGGATGGGCGAGAATCCGGCTGCGCTCATTCACGAAGCTGCGACTCTGAGGCAAATGGAGCAGGACCGGACAGACAAGGCAACCCGCTTCGCCGGTCTGGCGCGGCAGGTAGGCGATGCAGCCCGCAACGGCGCAGAGATCGCGCCGCTGCTACTGCTGCTGCACGATCTGCGGAGGGTTGAGATCGGCTGAGCTTCGCTGATACAAAGCACGAAGAGCAGAAGCAGGTTCCCGTTCGCCACCCCAGCGACGAAGACCTGTCGCTTCACCCCAGCGAACAAAGATCGCTCGTTGGGGACCCCGGTTCGCTCAGGACGGCAAGTGGTTGAAAGGAAAGGGAATATGAATCGGACGGTGGGTTGGGAAGAACGGCTGCGGAAGCTGGATGCGGCGGGGATGGCCTTCCGGGTGGTGCAGGAGAAGGCAGGCAAGGTGCAGGGGTGGTTGCGGACGGTGCGGCGCGAGGTAGGGATTCCGGTATCCGAGGTGACGGGGCGGATGGGTGTAGGGGTGAGCGAGGTTTACCGGATGGAGTACGCGGAGGGGCGGGGTGTGATTGAGTTGCAGACGCTGCGGCGGGCGGCCGCGGCGCTGGGGTGCGAACTGGTGTACGGGCTGGCTCCGAAGGAGGGGACGCTGGCGGCGATGGCGGCGGGGCGGGCGGCGGCGCGGGTGCAGAAGTTGGAGGATACGCGGACGCGGAGGGACGAGAGGGCCCGGGAGCGGAAGCGAGAGGTGGCGCGGAAGCGGTGGGCGGCTGAGGAGCAGGCACGGCTGGAGGAGGAGTGGCGGGAGTATTGGAGACAGTGCCGGATGAGGCGGACGGAGGAGGCGCGGCAACTGATTCCCAAGCCGCGGCCACAGGTCAAGTTCTGGAAGCAGGAGCTGCGCAAGGCTTTGGTGCGGGTGATGCGGAAGAAGGGGAGTCGTGTTAGGTAAAACAGGGAATAGGGAGTAGGGAATAGGGAGTAGGGAACAGGGAATAGGAAGTAGGGAACAGGGAATAGGGAATAGGGAATAGCCACCCCAGCGAGAAAAAATTGCTCGCTGGGGTTTCCGGACCAGATGCACACTGATTCTGGTTCTTTCACTGCTTGGGGACTTGTACTACCCGCCTGTAGACAAATTTCTTCGACTGTGCCATACTTGATTTGTCTCAAATGATCGAGACAAGGGTCGCTTGGCGACAGGAGCTTCACAGGTTAAATCCTTGAAGCGCTCCAGCGCACCCTAAATCACAAGTCGAGTTCCTGACTCGCATGGAGCAGCCGCAATGGCCTCTTTGTTATTTGCTAAGTCCGTCCCCACATCATTTCCACACACATACCGCTTTCACGTATCCCAGGAGCTAGTGCGCTCCATCACGGATCCGCATGATTCCGATATCACCATTCACCATGTTTGGATTCCCGTCGCGGAATTCAAACGCGAAATGCTGCCGGACGATATCAATCCGCGTGCACACGAGGAAATGACCGGCCGCATTCCTCAGGTAATCGAGCGTTCGTTAATCGAAAACCCCACCGAATTCCACCTCCTAAATCGCGGCGAACTGATTTTGGCAGAGACCTGCCGCTATGACAACAACAACAAAGTGCTTGAAATCACTATCGCCTCTAAGGAGGATGGTGGTCTCGCTGACGGAGGAACGACAGATCGCGTACTCGCACTAGCTCAACAAGCTGCAGGCCGCCGTAACTCGACATTCACCGAGGAACAGGTCAGCGAAAGTCTCAAGACGGCATTTGTACACATCGAGGTGATTTCGGGCAATGTACGTGAGAAGCTGGTTCGCTTAGCCGGTGCACGAAACACAAGCAATCAGGTGAAGGAGTTTGCCCTCGAAAATCTAGGCGGAGGCTTTGATTGGCTGAAAAAGGTCATCTCGCAATCGAGTTTAGCTAGCCGAATTCGATACCGCGAGAATGATCCAGAAGACGTCGATGTTCGCACCGTGCTCGCGCTGCTGACGATGTTTCATCACAAATGGGCCGAGGACAGCAAGGATCCACTCATCGCGTATACGTCAAAAGGTGGAATCCTCAAATACTATCGCGATCCTGAATGGTTGCCTGGCTATCAGGCTCTCAGCCCTGTTGTCGTTGACATTTTGCGACTCTATGATTTCATCCATCAAGAATTTGCTGCACAGTATCAGAAATACAACCTTGAAGCCAATGATTCAGGGAGCAAATTTGGGCGGCGTCGTGAAGTGATTTATAAAGGTGGCTCCTCATTTAAGCTGCCGCTTACTGGTGGAGAGACGAAGTACATGGTCCCGGATGGGTGGCTCTATCCGGTGTTGGCGTCTCTTCGGATGTTGCTGAAGAGCACACCAAACAAGCCTCTCAAATGGGCAACCGACCCGTTTAAGTATTTTGAGGAGCATGGGTCGGAATTAGTGGGCATTGTTGTGGAGCAGTCACAAGCACTCGGCTACAACCCCAATGCCGTGGGCAAGAGTCGTCCGCTTTGGTCAAATCTGCGTAAGACTGTTGAGCTTGAGCGGATGAAGATCGATCAATCGTCTTAATTGAGCAGTGGTTGGCTTCCGTCCCCAACCATTAAAATGAACTAAATAACAGTGCCTCAGGTCCCGTTTCTGGGACCTGAGGCACCTTGTTTCTCGTATGGGGGTGCGGATCAACCGCACTCTAATTCGTGTATACTGTGGCCCCTTGACATATCCGCTCCACATCCCGCGCTGGATCAGTAACGCCAATCCTCTAGTCGTCACGGCGGTTGCATCTGTGCTGACTTTGCTCCTCATTGGCGGTATGGAAAGTGTGATCCCACACCTTCTCGGTGAAATCCCTTTATGGTCGGCATACATTGTTATTGTGGTTCTTATCGTTTCACTTCTTGTAGTACCTTTAAGTGTGATTGTTTTAGCGGTTAGTTATGCTAGGGCGCACTTCCGGATCCAGCGCCTAGTTTTCACGTATTTGGCTTTAATTCTTCTATTCGCGAACATCTATTTCATCACTATCACATTCGATGACCGTGGTGGATCGCCCTGCGCGGAATCGTCGCCAGATTCGTTCTGCATATGGAACAATGACATTCCGATGCAAGGTGTCCAACCTGTGTGGAAATGGATGTACTGGCCTAATGGACGTCACATCACATGGCACAGAATCTGGCTTAGTTACATCGATTGCTTCCACTATAGTGTGGTCACAGGGTCGACCGTCGGATTTGGAGACATTCATCCATCTCGGTGGTACACGAAGTTATTGACGGACCTCCAAATTTTACTCAGTATCGGACTGACAGTGCTCGGAGTCAGTCGCCTGTTTACATCTGCTCGAGGGTCTGCTCCTGAGTCGTCCTCAAAACCGGAATTCCGAAATGGAGCGCATCGCTCCGGCATCCTACGAAGCACCGCACGTAAAAGCTCTCGATGAGATTTAATTGTGCCGAGCATCATCTGTTCACACCAAATCCCCTTCCCGCTCAGGGAGCTGTGCGGGAGGGGTAGGGGGCGAGGCCCCGGCAAGAATTCGGTAAAATCAACGGGGTTATAGCGGCTGAGGGATGGGTTTTGGAAGGGGAAGGCATACCTCAGGGGCTAAAGCCCGGCGAATTTTTTGTTGCATTATCGGCACGACTGAAGTCATGCCCTGACGCTTCTTGCAGCTCGAAATGAGTTTTACCGCAAGCTGTAAAGTCGTGCCCATTCAAAACAATGAACTCTCTTTCAGGGCCTGAAGCCCTCTGCTCCCTGCATTGAGCAGCTTACGGCCAGCTATTCGTAGCGCAGGGCCTCGATGGGGTCGAGGTTGGCGGCGCGGATGGCGGGGATCATTCCGCTGATGAGTCCGACGACGGCCAGAATTACGGTGGCGATGATGACCGAAGAGGGCGAGATGAGAAGGCGGATGTCGGCGTCCGCAGCGTTTTCGGCAATGGCGCTGTAGAAGGGGATGCGGCCCACCAGCAAGGAGATGAGGTAGGCGAGGGCGATGCCGGCCACGCCGCCGACGGCTGTAATGGCGAAGGCCTCGGCTAAAAATTGCGTGAGGATGTGGCGCTTGCGCGCGCCCAGAGCCTTTTCGATTCCGATTTCGCGGGTGCGCTGCTGCACAGCCACCAGCATGATGTTCATGAGGCCGATGCCGGCGATGCCCAGGGTGAGCGCGCCTACCAGGGAGAGCAGCACCTGCAAGGCGATGGAGAGAATCTGGAACTGCTTGAGCTGGGTGAGCAGGTTGGCGACGTAGATTGCCCGCTTATCGGTGGGGCGGAAGTGGTGGGCCGCGGCCAGAGTCTCGCGCATACTTTTCTCGGCCAGTTCGTTGTCGCCGCGATAGTTGAACCAGATGCCGTCGAGGTAATGCGTGTCCTTGAGATCGCTCATGGTGTTGAAGGGCACGTAGATCTGCGTGTTGCGGTTATCGTCCCCATTTTCCTGCATCTTGGGGGCGAGCACGCCGACGACGGTGAAGATGACGCCGTTGAGGCGGATGGTCTCGCCCAATGCATATCCGCCGCTGAAGAGCTTGGTTTTGGCCTCCGAGCCGATGACACAAACGTGGGCGCGCTGCTGGTCTTCTGCCCCGTTAAAGAAGCGGCCCTGATCGGTATCCAGCTTCCAGATGTCCTGTTGGACGGTGCGAACTCCAGTGACAGGCCAGGTGTAAGTGTGTAGATCGTTCTGCACGGGGACATCCTTGTCCACCTCGGGCGAGATTTGCATGATGCCGGGCACGGCATTGGAGATGCGGTCCACGTCGTCGAGCGTGAAGCGGACCTTGACGCCCGCCTTGTCAGCGCCGGCCTGCTCGCTGGTGCGTCCGGGAAAGACGCCGATGATGTTGGTGCCCCACTGGGCAAAGATCGCCTCGACGGCGTGGCTGAAGCCTGCACCGTAAGCCAGCAGAAGCACGACGGTGGCGATGCCCCATGCCATGCCGATCATGGTGATGGTGGTGCGGCGGCGATTGTAGAGCATCGCCTGCCAGGCCTGGGCAAGAATGTCTTTCAGCATGTCGCTACGCTCCAGTGAAAAAGTGAAGAAGTGAAGAAGTGAAAAAGTGAAGAAGTGAAAAAGTGAAGAAGTGAAAAAGTGAAGAAGTGAAAAAGTGAAGAAGTGAAAAAGTGAAAAAGTGAAGAAGTGAAGAAAGCAGTGAATCTTCAGCACTATTCTCTTTCCCGTCTTGCCGAATCATTCTTCCCGTCTTGCCGAATCATTCTTCCCGTCTTGCCGAATCATTCTTCCCGTCTTGCTGATTCATTCCGAGAGTGAGCCAAGAAGAACACATGCAGCGTCGAGGACTTGCTATCAAGTTGGTTTCAGACAACGCGGCCTTTTCTGCTCCCTGTTCACTCATCTACTGCTCTTCGTTCACTCCATTCACTCCTTCACTCTTTCACTTTTTCACTTCTTCACTGTCTTTTTTACTCTCTTCGCAGGGCCTCGATGGGGTCTAATGCGGCGGCTTTGCTGGCCGGGTAGAGACCGGCGGCGACGCCACACAGAACCAGCGAACCGAGAGCCAGCGCGGCCGACCAGGGAACGAGCCTGGGCGGATCCCAGCCGGGCATTTTTCCTGTGAACAGTGTTTGCAACAGCCACATAAGCAGCTCAGAGACGAGGATTCCGATGAGGCCGCTGATGCCAGTCAGCAGCAACCCCTCCCAGAAAAACTGCGTCAGGATACTGCGTTTGGTGGCTCCGATGGCCTTGAGGACGCCAATCTCTCGGGTGCGCTCAGAGACGGAGACCAGCATGATATTGATGATGCCCACGGCGCCCAGGGCCAGGGTGACGATGCCCACGCCGCCGAGGAAGACATCCATGGCGCTGAAGATGGCCCCGATCATTTTTTCTTCCTCTATGGTGTCGAATTCGTTGAAGGCGTCTTTGAGCGATGGGTCGAAGCCGTGGTGCGCGGCGATGACGCGATGGACGGCAACTTTGGCTGCCGTGGCATCGCCCTTAATCGCCGGCTGATAATTGACGGCAGACAGCGCATCGCGGGCGACGTTGTTGCCTTTCATGGCGAAGAGTTCCTGCATGATGGTGAGCGGGATGTAGACCTTTTGATTGTCGTAGTCATTGTTGCCGCGGCTGATGGGCTTCACGCGTCCGATCACTGTGAATCTGACGTCATTGATGGTGATGGTTTCACCCAGCAAGGGATGGCCGGGAAACAGAAGATGTGTGCTCTTGGAGCCGAGCACAACAACGCGGCGGCGCTCGGCCAAGTCCTGATCGCTGATGAAGCGGCCCTCGTCGATGGGCACGAAGCGCACGTCGGGGAAATTCGGCTCCACGCCCAACACCGGACCGGAGGCATTAGCGTATTGGCTGACCTCGTAGAGGTCGCTACGGTTTAGAATGGCGGTGGCCGCGCGCACCTGTGGCAGAGCGCGGATGGCGGCTGCGTCGCCCAGGGTGAGCTGGTAAGGGCGCATGCCGGTGTGCTGGTTGGCGAGTGCGGGGATGGTGCCGTTGTTTAAGAAGATCACGTCGTTGCCGAGGGTGGCGAATTGCTTTTTCTGGCCGGAGCGGAATCCCTCGCCCAGGCCGACCAGAACCAGCAGGGAGCCGACGCCCCAGGCGATGCCGAACATGGTCAGGAAGCTGCGCAGCTTGTTGGCCATAATGGCGCGGAAGACCTGGCCGAGCGTGTCAGAGAAACTCTGCATGGCGGTTAGACACCGCAAACGGGTGTTGGTGAGTGGTACGCGGCGGGCGGCCTTCCGGTTCCAAAAAATATTCGAGACGGCTGGAACCAACCGGCAACCCGTTGCGTAAGATTCAACATCGGGTGACAGTGTTGCGCAGGCAACGTCGGATATACAATTCCCTGCGCCAACCGTTCACCACATCCGGGGAAGCGGCGGCTTTCTTCACTTTCGGGAGGATTTTGTGGCTGCATCGCGAAAAAGCAAACGATTCTGGATCTGGCTGGGCAGTGGGATTGTTGTGGTGGTGCTGGTGCTAGGGTTTGCATTGGTGCGGCTGGTGAGGGATCCGTCCATCGATCCCAACAAACTGGCCAAGGTGACGCGCGGCGACGTGGCGCGGTCGGTGGTGGCCACCGGCAAGATTCAGCCCATCACCAAGGTCGAGGTGAAAAGCAAGGCCTCGGGCATCGTGGAAAAGCTCTACGTGGACATCAATGACCGGGTGAAGAAGGGCCAGCAACTGGCGCAACTGGACCAGCAGGAGATACTGGCGCAGGTGAATGCGCAGAAGGCGCAATTGACCGCGGCCCAGGCCAATGTGGCCACCTACGAGGCCAATATCGAGCAGGATAAGGTAAACGCGGCAGCTCCGGATCTGCCCATGTACAAAGCCACGCTGGATCGCAACCTGGAGATGCAAAAGGCGGGCATCGTTAGCCGGCAGGCGCTGGACGACGCCAACAAAGATTACCTGGCGGCGTTGACCCGGCGCGATTCAGCCAAAGCGCAGATCGGCGTGGACTCGGCGCGGCTGAAGCAGGCGCGGGCGCAGGTGATGCAGGCCGAGGCCAGCCTGAAGCAACTGGAGGAGCAGCTTGGTTACACGACAATTGTGGCGCCCATGGACGGGGAAATCCTTTCGCGGGACGTGGAGATTGGCGCCGCGGTCAGCTCGATTCTGGTGCTGGGCTCCACAGCCACGCTGGTGATGACCGAGGGCGACACCAGCGAGGTGTATGTGCAGGGCAAGGTGGACGAGGCGGACATTGCCCACGTTTACATGGGCCAGCCGGCGCGCATCAAGGTGGAGAGCTTTCGCGACCGCCTGTTCTACGGCAAAGTGACCAAGATTTCGCCTATGGGAGTGGAGAAGGACAATGTAACCACCTTCGAGGTGCGCGTCTCCATCAACAATGCCGGCGGCGAACTGAAGGCGCAGATGACGGCCAACGCGGAGATCATGCTCGACGAGCACAAGGGCGTGCTGACCGTGCCGGAAAACGCGGTGAGCTACGACAAAGATAAGAATGCCTCGGTCGATGTTCCGGATAAACACCAGAAGGAAGGCACGCGCAAGGTGGCGGTGAAGGTGGGGCTTTCCAATGGCTCGGTGACGGAGATTCTGAGCGGGCTGAAGGAAGGCGACCAGGTGGTGTTGCAGCAGTAGAGAAAAGCAGCCAAGGCCCGGGCCTGAAGGCCTCTTATTGAGCTGCTGTATTCAGGGGGCTGAAGCCCCCTGCTCCCTCCGCACCTGTCTATGGGCTTGATCTTTGAGGTCTGGCGCCTCATTCGGTACTCTGGAAGGAATCTACGGGAAGTTGAGTATCTCAGAAGAATGGGTCGAAGAGCCATAAGCCTGCTGGTGTGCCTGACGGCGTTTGCTGTGCAAACTTCGGTTGCGCGGAGCAACAGACAAGAGGCGATTGGAGCGGAGGCGCACAAGGCGCAGCCGTTCAGCGAATATAAGGTTCCGTTGATTGAAAAGGGATTGCGGCTTTCGGACTTTGCCGGCATGGAACCGCGGCCGGATTTAAAAGACAAGCTGCTGAAGATCTCCGGATTTATACAGAACACGCCGCACGACGGCGAGCCGGGAAGCGAAGAGACCGAGGTCTGGCTGGGATATACCAAGAGCGCCATCTATTTTGTATTTATTTGCCATGATCGCCATCCCGAGCTGATTCGCGGACACCTGGCGCGGCGGGAAAATAACTTAAACGACGACAACGTCACGGTGCTTCTGGATCCCTTTCAGGACCGCAGGAAAGGCGTTCTCTTCAAGGTGAACCCGGCGGGGGTACAGGCCGACGCGTCGTGGGACGAGATCAACGGCACGGATTACAGCTATGACCAGGTTTGGGACTCTGATGGGCAAGTGACGCGCGAAGGATGGATGGCTCTGATTGCAATACCATTTCGCAGTTTGCGTTTTCGCCCCGATGGCTCCGACTGGGGCGTGGTCTTCAGGCGCAACTTTCCGCGCAACAGCGAGACGGACTGCTGGCCGCACGTTTCCACCAACATCACAGGCATTCTGAGCCAGGAGGGAACGCTGAAGGGCATCGCGGGCGTGACCGGCTCGCATAATGCGCAGATCAATCCTTATGTGCTGGCGCAGAACGAGCGCGAGCTGAAGAATCTGGACCCGTTGAATCCCTATTTCAACTCGCGGCACATGGAAGGCACGGCGGGCGGCGAGGTGAAGGCCATTCTCAAAGACCGCATTGTCTTTGATGCGACCATCAATCCGGACTTCAGCAACATAGAGTCGGATCAGCCGCAGTTTACCGTAGATCAGAGGTACCCGGTGTATTTTCCTGAGCTGCGGCCATTTTTTCTGGAGAATGCCAACTACTTTCTTACGCCGATCAATCTGGTTTATACGCGCAACATTGTGCATCCGGAGTACGGCGGACGCGTGACGGGAAAGACGGGCCATACCAATCTGGGATTGTTTGTTATCGACGACTGCGAACCGGGACAGACGGTGGCGCCGGGCGATCCGCTCTACAACAAGCACGCGACCATCGCGGTGGGGCGCGTGTCGCAGGACCTGGGCAAAGGATCGAGCATCGGCGCGATTTATACCGATGATGAATTTGGCCAGGGATGGAACCGCGTTGGGGGCGTCGATTTCACCTGGCGGATGACCGACAAGTGGATAGCGCTGGGGCAGATGGTGGAAAGCTCAACCAAAGGCACGGTGGATAGCGGAACTCCTCCGACTTACTCCGCCGGGCCGGCGAGCAACTTTCAGTTGCAGCACAACGGGCACGCGTTCAACCTTCAGTCGGCGTACCAGGATATGAGCGTTGGCTTCCAGAGTCAGCTGGGATTCATTCAGGCGTCGAATTTTCGCAACGGCCAGACGCACATGACGTACCAGTGGTATCCGAAGCACCGGCTGATCCAGAGCTATGGGCTGGAAACCAATCAGAACATCGCCTTCGATCATTTAGGCAACCGCGTCTTTCATTACTCATCCTACGACCCAGTCGTTCTTCTGCCGCGCAACACGGTGATTGCGCCGATTGTCGGGCAGAACTCCGACACGGTGGGTCCGCAGAACGGTTACCCGCTGACGCAAAACAAGAACTTCACGGAAAACTTTGGCGGGTTCGTGGCGCGCGGGGCTCCGTTCGCGCAGTTTAACTTCAACCTGCAAGCGATCCGCAGCGGCAATGTGAACTACAACCCGGTGAGTTGCCCGGCGACGCCACCGATAGCCTCGAATTGCGTGCCGTTTTTGATGAACCAGGAAACCGTTCAGGCGCTTTTTACGCTGCAGCCGCTGCATCAACTGACCGCGGACAATACTTATCTGCTGGATCGCGATCACTCGGTTGCGAATGGCGCGCTAGTATACGAAAGCCAGGTGTTTCGCACCAAGGTCAATTATCAGTTCACACGAGCGATTTCCGCGCGCGTGATTGTGGAGTACGACTCGACGCTGGCCAATCCCGCGGAGACGTCGCTCAAGCGGACCAAGGGGGTTGGGACAGAGGCGCTGTTTACATGGCTTCCGCATCCGGGCACGGCGATCTATATTGGCTATAACAACGATCTGCAAAATCTGGACCGGTCACTGTGCAATCGCTTGCCGGGCGGGGGGTGCGATCCGAATAATACGGTGGCGCCGCGGGCAGCTCAATTTTTGAACGATGGGCGGCAGATTTTTATCAAGGCGTCGTATTTGTTGCGCTTCTAAGGGCCCGGGCCTAAAGGCCCTTCCTATTGAGGTACGCTTTTTCAGGGGGTTGAAACCCCCTGCTCCCTCCGTTGGTAAATCTTCAACTTTCTTTTCGGTAGAGCATGTCGCGGATGGTTCGGCGGCGGGCTTCGTTCAGTTCTCTATCGGCCTTGCTAACGTCGGCGGCGCGGCTGTTCTTTTCCGGAGCGTCCGGTATCTGAGGCACACTGCACGCGGGGCAGCGGTTGGCGAAGCCGGGCTTGCCGGGGTAGAGCTCGAACTCTTCCCCGCAGACGACACAGGTTTTGATGGGAAAAGTCATAGACATACATGATAACGCGGAGGGATTCGAATGGATGTAAAATGAGGGTCATCGGACCTCAAATGGAGGCACGAAACGGAACCAAGAAGGAGGGTTGTCAACGTGAAGAAGATCAAGCTGTCATATCTTATCGCAGTGCTGATCCTCGCCATGGCCAGCGTCGTATGCTTTGCCGACGCGAACGACGATTTGTTTGCGGCCATCAAGGCCAAGGATATTAACCGTGTCAGAACGCTGCTGGATGCGGGCGCAAATGTGAATGCGCTGGCGAAAAACATCTTGGGCATAGAGAATATTTCGCCGCTTTATTATGCGGTGAACGAAGGCGATACGGAGATCATAAAGCTGCTGCTTGACAAGGGAGCCGATGCAAACTTCAATCCCCCCATCGGTGGAGGCACCCCATTAATGGTGGCCGCCCAGCGAGACGAGACGGAGATTGTTAGACTGCTGCTGACCTACGGCGCCGACATCAAAGTCATGGACAAGAACCTGGGCCACACGGCGCTGACGATTGCGGCGGCCGTAGGCCATATCAAGACCGTGAAGCTGTTGCTCGATCATGGCGCGCCGGTGGACGAGCAATCTGATACGGGCGCCACCCCATTGCAACTAGCCGTCGCTACAACCAACGGCGATTTGGTGCGCTTGTTGCTCGACCGGCACGCGGATGTGAATCACCGGGACAAGTATGGCCGAACCCCGCTTATGTCCGCAACCTGTCCCGAATGTCTGCCCGAAATCGCGCGGCTGCTGCTGGCCAGGGGCGCCGATGTGAACGCCAGAGACGTGCAAGGAAAAACGGCCTTCTATTATGCCCAGGCCCAGGCCAACCAAAAAGTCATTACGGTGCTGGTCAAGGCGGGAGCCAACGGGGGAAAGATGCCGGCAGCGACGGCCTCGATACTCACCGCAGCCGACATTCAATTCCTGACAATAACATGCAAGATCGAACGGCAGGACACCGATGTCATTCACAAACTGGATGCTAATACTCAACAGATACTGCTCTCACGCATCGCGCTTCGCGATTGCGCGCTCCTCCATCCCTTCACGTCGGTGCGGAACTACTTCAGGCAGCTTAATCCAAAAGCGGCCCTTCCGATGCCGCCCTATGATTGGATCTACGCGGACATTTACCTGACCGGCGAGGAGTTTAAGCAGTACCAGAAGATTCTGGATGAGGCGCCATTGTAAAGAACTAGTTAATCTGTCGCAACGGCGGAAAAATCGGGCTGGATGTAGAATGAGGCCATTGGCTTTACGAGTGATTTCGGAACGGGCACGGCAGGGAAGATTGCCGCGGCGAGGAAGATGAAAAAACAATGAAAAAAGCGACATTTCCGACGCTGCTCATCATGGCTGCCGGCATAGGCAGCCGCTACGGCGGCCTGAAGCAGATTGATCCGGTGGGGCCGGGCGGCGAAACCCTCATCGATTACTCGATCTACGACGCTTTGCGCGCGGGCTTTGGCAAGGCGGTGTTTATTCTGCGCAAGGAGATTGAGCAGCCGTTCAGGAAGAGCGTTGGCGCGCGATTTGAAAAGCGCATGGCGGTGGAATACGTTCTTCAGGAGCTGGAGATGCTGCCGCCGGGGTACACAGTGCCTGCGGGACGGAGCAAACCATGGGGCACGACGCAGGCCATCCTGATAGCCGCAAGCGCGATCAATGAGCCATTTGCCGTGATCAATGCGGACGACTTCTACGGAGCCGAGGGCTATCGCCTGCTGGCGCAACATCTGCGCTCCGGCGCGACGGAGTATGCCATGGCCGGATTTGTCCTTCGCAATACATTGTCGGAGTTTGGAGCGGTGGCGCGCGGAGTGTGCCGGGTGAGCAGCGACGGCTACCTGGAGGGCGTGGCTGAGTTGATGAAGGTTGAACGCGACGGGGCACACGCGAAAAACACCGATGCTACAGGCCGGACGACCAGGCTGGAGGGCAGCGAAGTAGTCTCGATGAATTTTTGGGGATTTACGCCGCGGATCTTCCCGCAACTGGAAGAACATTTCAAGAGATTTCTTGAAGCGCATGGCGTGGAGAAGAATTCGGAGTGTTATATTCCCCGCGTGGTGAATGACCTGGTGACGGGCGGGCAAGCGCGGGTTAAAGTATTGCGCACGCAGGATGCATGGTTTGGCGTCACCTATAGAGAGGACCGGCCGCGCGTGGTGGAAAGCATCAAACGGTTGATAAGCGGCGGGAAATATCCGGAAAGACTCTGGTCATGAGCCACGAGCAGGCCGCCGGCGCCGCGGCGCGCCAATTCCAGATCGGTGGAGTATTCCGCTCCGCCGCGCGCTACGGAAGCGGCCACATCAACGACACATACCGCGCGATCTTTGAGCAGGCGGGCGCCGAGGTGCGTTACATTTTGCAGCGCATCAATTCCAACATCTTCAAAAATCCCGTAGCGCTGATGGAAAACATTCAGCGCGTGACGTCGCATCTGGCGGCGCAGGCGGCGGGCGAGCCGGAGAGCGAACGGCGCGTTCTCACCCTGATCCTGGCGCGCGATGGACGGGCGTGGCACGTGGATGCGGAGGGCAACTATTGGCGGGCGTATCGCTTCATCGAGGGGGCGCGCACCTACGATGCGGTGGAATCCGCGGAGCAGGCGTATGAGGCGGCCAAGGCCTTCGGGAGATTTCAGCAGATGCTCGCCAGCCTGCCCGCGCCGCGATTGCACGAGACCATTCCGGATTTTCACAACACGCCAAAACGATTCAGGTCGTTGGAGCAGGCCATCGCGGCGGACGCGGCAGGCCGCGCCAAACTGGCAGGCAGGGAGATTGAGTTCGCCCTGGCGCGCAAATCCATGGCAGGGGTTCTGATGGACGCAAATCTTCCGGAGCGCGTGACGCATAACGACACGAAGTTCAGCAACGTGCTGCTGGATGACGCCACCGGCGAAGGCATCTGCGTGGTTGATCTGGACACGGTGATGCCGGGACTTGCGCTTTACGATTTCGGCGACATGGTGCGGACCACGACCAGCCCGGCGGTGGAAGACGAGCGCGATCTCTCCAAGGTGACGATGCAGTTCGCGATGTTCGAGGCGCTGGTGCGCGGTTACCTGCAAGCGGCGGGAGGATTTCTGACGAAAGCGGAGAAGCAGCATCTTGCCTTCAGCGGGAAACTGATTACCTTCGAGCAGGGCATTCGTTTTCTTGCGGATTACCTGGCGGGCGACACGTATTACAAGGTGCATCGCGAGGGGCAAAACCTGGACCGCTGCCGGACACAGTTCAAACTGATGAAGTCCATCGAAGAGCAGGAAGAACGAATGGAGCGGCTGATGGAATCGATGGCGCATTGACCAGCCCGGCCCGGCTGGTTGAGGATAAGGAGAGAGCAGCTTGCTTTAGAAGAAACGCAGGTTCTTCGACTCGCTACGCTCGCTCAGAAGGAGCCGTCTCCATGTCCCAAAAAACTGCCAATCCCTTTAACGGCCTGATGCCTGAACCGAATTCTGCCGATTTGACGGAAATCTTCGAGCTGGTTGCATCCGGACTCTACAGCCTGGCGTCGATGCTGGTGGGCGAAGGCGAAGAGAGCGCACGACTGGTTGAGGAGGCGATCGCCACAGTGCAGGTATCTCCCTGCGCCGATCCGCAAGAGGCGCGCACGAGCAGCCGGCGGGCGCTGGCCGTCGCGGCTCTGAAGCTGCTGGCCGCGCGCTGCCCCGGTTGCCTGGCCGCACCGCAGGGACTGACGCCGGCCACGACCTGCATCGAGGGCGATGACCTGGCTTCGGCGGGTATCTCGGGCGAGGAGCTGAATCGCTTGATCAACGGGCAGGAGCGTGTGCGGGTGCGGGAGTGGCTGGACAGCCTGCCTGCATGGATGCGGACAGTTTTTGTGTTGCGCGCCGTGGCCGGCTTCAATGCTGCCGAGACGGCTGCGCTGCTGCAAGCGCATGGCGGGGAGACAGCCGCCTCATGGACCCCGGAAGCGGTGAGCGAGGTCTTCCGCCAAGGACTCTGCTCGCTGGCCTCGCAAGTGCTTAGAAACAGGGAATAGGAAGTAGGGAACAGGGAACAGGGAACAGCTAACAGTTGAACACTATTATTGCCCCCTACAAAAAATGTCTTTACACCGTCCCTATGGGACTCCGGAATACGTCTATGGAATCTGCTTTCCCCACGCTAAAGCGCGGGGCTAACAAACACTGCGCCTCCGGCGCGCTTATCAGGACATTACTTATGCAGAATTCAATAGCTTCTGGCGATTCTTCGCGACCTCCTTTTCTCTCCAGATTCGAGGATGGAATCGGCTGTCCCCGCACCATTGCTCTGGCGACACTCTGCGACCCACTTTCTTCTCCGGGGCTAAAGCCCGCGTTGTTCTTGTTGGCTATATGCGGGGGTTGAAATTCCACCCCATCGACGAAGACCTGTCGCTGGGGACCCCGGCAAACCCCCGCCTCCCTCCTGATCTCGTTTCGGTTTGTCCCATCAAATCAAAGATTTGCGGCGGAATTCAGCCGCTTGTCCCACGAATTCGATACACTAGAGATACGAGTCCTGTGGCCTGCTTTTCGCGTCTATTGGGGAGTGAGCATTTATGGGCCGCAGCGCTTCGCTGAGAGTTGAACGAACTTGATTTTTTCCATTTCTTCAAACAACAACTCGATCCGGCGCATAGCCTGTGCACTGGCGCTGGGCCTGGCGGTGCTGCTGCCGTGCAGGCTGGGGGCGCAGAGCGCGTCTCCTTTTCAGGGCAGCGTGGCGCAGGACGAGGTTTCGGCGCAGCCGGTTGCACTCACGCTGGACGAGGCCATCCAGAGGGGACTGAAGGCCAACCTGGGCGTGATTCTCAGCGGTGCGCAGACGGCGGCGGCGCGCGGGGAGCGGCTCAGCCAGTTGCAGGCCCTGTTGCCCTCGGTGGACGCCAACCTGAAGGAAACCGTGATGCAAATCGACCTGCCCGCCGAGGGGTTGCGCATTCCGGGTTTTCCCAAGATCATCGGGCCGTTTGGATTTACCGACCTGCGGACCTCGCTGAACTGGTCGCTGATCGATGTGGCTTCTCTGCGCAACTACCTGGCCGCGCGGCATAACTTTGCCGCAGCGCAGTTGTCGGCGCAGGACGCGCGCGATCTGGTGGTGCTGGTGGCGGGCAACGCCTACCTGCTGGCGCTGGCCGATGAGAGCCGCGTGACCAGCGTGGAAGCGCAGGTGGCGACGGCGAAGATTTCACTCGACCAGGCAGTTGCCAGGCACGAGGCGGGCACTGCGCCCTTGCTGGACGAACTGCGCGCGCGTGTGGATTACCAGTCGTTGGAGCAGCAGTTGATTGTGGCCCGGAACGCGCTGGAAAAAGATAAGCTGGCTCTGGCGAGGGTGATTGGGCTGCCACTGGCACAGAGCTTCACGCTGGCCGACAAGGAGCCTTTCGCGGCCTTCGACCAGATCGACGTGGAGGCGGCGATTCGCCAGGCTCACGCCAACCGCAAGGACCTGGCGGCGATGATGGAGCAGACCAAGGCAGCCGAGCAGCAACGCAAGGCGGCCACGGCGGACCGGCTGCCCACGCTTACCTTCAATGGCGACTACGGCGACATCGGCGTGAATGTGAAGAAATCGCACGGCACGGGCGACGCCGCCGGCACACTGAATGTTCCGTTGTTCAGGGAATACGGACTGCGCGGCGAGGCGCAGCAGGCGCAGGCGCAACTCGACACCGCGCAAGCCCGATTGAGCGACAAGAACGCGCAGGTGGACGCCGATGTGCGCGACGCGCTGCTGGACATTGCCTCGGCCGAGAAGATGGTCGAGGTGGCTCGCTCGTCGGTGGAGCTGGCCAACGAGGCGCTCAGCGAGGCGCAGCAGCGTTACGCTAACGGCGTGAGCGACAATCTGGCCGTGAGCCAGGCGCAACAATCGGTGGCCCAGGCCAACGATCAATACGTGACCAGCCTCTACCGGCACAACGTGGCCAAGCTCAGCCTGGCCCGCGCCCTGGGAGCAGGCGAGAATTACAAGAGTTATCTGGGAGGAAAGTAGACGTGGCGGATTATATTCCAACACCGGAGCCAATTGAGCAGGACGTAGAGACGGAGAGCGCACAGCCGACCTCCCGCCGCAGAGGCATTATCGTTGCGGTGGTGGTGATTATCGCGCTGGCAGCCTTCGGAATCTGGTGGCGCGCCACCTATAGCGAAAGCACCGACGACGCGCAGATCAACGGGCACCTGATTCAGGTGAGCTCGCGCATCGCGGGCCAGGTGGCCAAGGTCTACGTGGATGAGAACCAGCCGGTCAAAGAAGGTGACCTGATTGCGGAGTTGGACCCCAGCGATTACAAGGTAGCGGTGGAGAACGCGGAGGCGGCCCTGGCCAGCGCGCAGGCCAACGCTGCAGCGGCCAACGTGAATGTGCCCATCACCACGGTGAACACGGGCAGCAATCTGAACGCGGCCGACGCCAATGTGACCGGCTCGCATGCCGCCGTGGTGCAGGCGCAGGAGCAACTGGAGGCCGCGCAGGCCAACAACACCAAGGCCCAGGCCGATCTGGAGCGCTACAAGCCGCTGGTGGTAAAAGACGTCATCAGCAAGCAGCAGTTTGACGCCGCCGTGGCCGCCGCCGACGCCGCACGCCACTCCGAAGAGGCTGCCAGAGAAGGCGTGCGCGTGGCGCGCGAACGCGAGACACAGGCCAAGGCGCAGTTGAAGTTTGCCCAGACCGCTCCCGAGCAGGTGACCGCGCAGAAGGCTCGCGCCCAACAGGCTCAGGCCATGGTGGCCCAGGCGCAGGCGCAACTGGATATGGCCAGGCTCAACCTGAGTTACACGAAAATTACGGCTCCGGCAGCGGGCATCATCACCCGCAAAAGCGTGGAGATTGACCAAAACATTGCGCCGGGGCAGAACCTGATGATGCTGATCTCGCTGGAAGGATTGTGGGTGACGGCAAACTTCAAGGAGACGCAACTGAGGCACATGTTCGCCGGGCAGGCGGTGGAGATTGACGTGGACTCCACGGGCAAGACGTATCACGGCAAGGTGACGCAGATTGGCGGCGCGACCGGCTCGGTGTTGAGTTTGTTTCCGCCGGAAAACGCGACGGGGAACTACGTCAAAGTCGTCCAGCGGGTTCCGGTGCGCATCGACTTTACTGATTTGGCCGGCGAAGACCCGAAGCACGAGCTAAGGCCGGGGTTGTCGGTGGAGCCGAAGGTGAGCGTGAAGTGAAAAAGCAGCTTCTAGCTGCTAGCTTTTAGCTTTTTGCCCTCAGCCTTGAAACTGGAACTACGATTTCGCCGAAGCCAAAGGCGTTGCCGAACCCACGCTCTCACCGGAATGCTACGCCAGCGCCGACCGCAGCCATTCCGTTTCTTTTGAGCATACTTTCGCTTGGCTCCAGCGTCGGCGCTAATGGCTATTTGATTCCCTCAGGCTTCTTATCCGTCGCCACCGAGCCGTGCATCTGAACGATGACCCACTTCCCGCCTCGCTTCTCGAGCACCCCCGTCCACCGAATGTCCCTGGCGCCCGTGGGCTTGCCGTCCCACTCCCCCAAATCATCGAGTGTTGCGGAGTACCAAGCCACATCGCCGGAGCGAGATAGATTGACCCGCAGATTGCGTATCTCGGTCACCGTCGCTTTGAACTTCGGGTCCATCCATGTGTCGAAAAGTTTCACATAGTTGTTCCACCCGGCTATCTCCATGCTCGAACTTGTCCAGACGATATACAGATCCTCGTCGTGGGCCATCGTGCTTTCCTGTAGTGCTCGGTCTTTGGTCAAAGCCCAGCAAATGGAATCGCGGATGATCTTGGCTATGACAGCCTTCTCGGCTTCCCTGCTGGGAGCCGTAGCGGACGCACAGTTTGCATTCATGACTACCCCCAACAACAAAGCAAAAGCAATGCTCTTGATCATATGCATTTTACCTCTTCCGACTAATTAGTCGGAGTTTCCGTTTTGGATTTTCCGGTCCGACTCAATATACACCGAACCACCGTTCTTTGATCCTGCAAGTTGCATTCCTTCCTCGGGGGATCCGTCTTCGGTTCCGCAAGGCGGGGTTGTCACCCTGCCCGCATTGAATCCAAAGCTGGGGGCTTTTTAATTTGGGCAGCCCGAGCCGTCAGCATTAATCTAGAAACCATAGGCTGAGACGCCATGAAAGACCCGATCCCTGTATCGCCGGGGCTTGTGCCATTACCGGTAATCCCCGGTCTTGCGCCGGGAGCCGAGCACCTTGTGCCCTCGCTGCCGGAGGTTCATGCGACGGTGGGGGTCTCGCGCTCGCCGCAGTACTGGAGGCGGCTGCTGGGATTTCTCGGGCCGGGATTTCTGATCTCTGTGGGCTACATGGACCCCGGCAACTGGGCCACGGACATTGCCGGCGGTTCGCGCTTCGGCTACACGCTGTTGTTCGTCGTCATGGCGTCGAACCTGATGGCGGTGCTGCTGCAGAGCCTGAGCCTCAAGCTGGGCGTGGCCACGGAGCGCGACCTGGCGCAGATGTGCCACCAGAGCTACGGTCCCAGGGTGAGCTATGCGCTGTGGATTGGCGCGGAGATCGCCATTGCCGCCTGCGATCTGGCCGAGGTGATCGGCTCAGCCATCGCGCTAAACCTGCTCTTCCACATTCCGCTCTTCTACGGCGTGCTGATTACCAGCGTAGACGTGCTGCTGATTCTGCTGTTGCAGCGCTGGGGTTTCCGCACCATTGAGGCGCTGGTGATCGCGCTGATCGGCACCATTACAGTGCTGTTCCTGGTGCAGGTGATGCTCTCCCACCCGGATCATTGGCTGGCGGCGAAAAGCCTCTTTGTGCCCTCTGCGTCCATCGTCACTAACCGGGATATGCTGTACATCGCCATCGGCATCCTGGGCGCGACGGTGATGCCGCACAACCTTTATCTGCACTCCTCGATTGTGCAGAGCCGCAAATATGAGCGCACGCCGGAGGGCAAGCGGGAGGCCATAGCCATGGGCAATATCGACTCGGCGCTGGCGCTGACCGTGGCGTTGTTTGTGAACGCGGCGATTTTGATTGTGGCGGCGGCGGTCTTCAATCGCCGCGGCCTCTACAATGTAGAGGCGATTCAGGACGCCTACAAGCTGCTCAGCCCGCTGATCGGCACGGCGTGGGCGAGCACACTGTTTGCCATTGCATTGCTGGCCAGCGGGCAAAATTCGTCAATTACCGGCACGCTGGCTGGCCAGGTGGTGATGGAGGGATTCATCCATCTCAAGCTGTCGCCGTGGCTGCGGCGGCTGATTACACGCTCGCTGGCCATCATCCCCACAATTATCGTGGTGGCGATTACCGGCGAGCAGGGCACGGAAAAGCTGCTCATCCTGAGCCAGGTGATTCTGTCGCTGCAACTGAGCTTTGCCGTAGTGCCGCTGGTGCTGTTCACCGGCAGCCGCAAGAAGATGGGCGAATTTGTCAACGCTCCCTGGCTGCAGGGGCTGGCATGGTTTGTCGCCGTGGCGATTGCGGGGCTGAACGGCTGGCTGCTGGTGTTGATGGCGAAGTAAAAGCAGCGGTTAGCCGTCAGCTCTCAGCCGTCAGCGGACAGGTTTTGCTGATAACTGATAGCTGATAGCTGATGGCTGTCGTACCATGTTGCCATGCGTGTGCTATAGCTTCATGGAAGCTGCTCGATTGCGGAGATCTCGACCGCGCAGCAGACCTGATCTCGCCCCTGGGCTTTGGCGCGGTACAGCTCGCGATCCGCCTGGGCCACCAATTCATTTGGATTGAGCAGACCGGCAGGCAACGCTGTGGCTACCCCGCAACTGATGGTGATGGGCAGAGGCTCGCCGGAGATAGGGCAGGCGAACGCCGCCTGGCGCACTTTGTTACAGAACCGTTCGGCAGTTTCGCTGGCCTGAACACGATCCATAAAGGGAAGAATGACCACGAACTCGTCGCCTCCGAAGCGGACCACGACGTCTTCTTTACCGCGGATGCTCGAGCGGAGAATGTCGGCAATAGCGGCCAGAACCTGATCACCGCAGAGATGGCCGTAGCTGTCGTTGAGATGCTTGAAGTGGTCGATGTCGACCATGATGATGGAGACCGGGTCGGTTCCCAGGCGCGCTGATTCCCATATCATCTCCAGGCATTCATCGAAATGGCGCCGGTTGTACAGTCCGGTCAGTCCGTCGCGCTTAGAGAGGTCCGTGAGGTCTTGATTGAGAAGAGCATACCTCCGGCTGCGCAGATCCTCCCGGAGGAAGAGCAGAAAATATCTGCGTTCGAGAGATTCCGTCCGAAAATTTGAAATGACCGACAGCAGGGCAAAACCTCCGACAAGAAAGATGCACGTCACTTTTTCTCCGCCGCTCAGCCACCTGTCTCCGTGAAGGTACACAACGTCTTCGCACAACAGAATCATGTTGACCGCCACGACATAGGGCAGGCTCACCCGCAAGATGAGGGTGCCGACACTCATCACGATCAGCATCCCTCCCTGAGCCAGGGCGGACAGGGTGCTGTTGTGGCCAAAGTAGACGCCCAGCACGCACCACCCACCCACCGCCGTCATGAGCACGCAGAGGGAGTCGCGCACGTATGCAGCCCGCCACAGATAAGCTATCCCCATGGCCGCCACGGCCGCGGGCGTAAAGATACCGAGACGGAGAAAGATGCAGTGCCAGATGTTGGCGGGATTCAGCAAGTAATCGCTGATGAGAAAAAGGTCGTAGAACAGACACGCGATGGCGGAGGCGATGATGTTCTCGCGTAGCCGGGCATCGCCTTGGTAAGCCTCAAAACGCTTTTCCAGCTCCAGGGGAAAACGCAGAAAATGCCGCTTCCTCAGTGGATCGAGATATTCGTCCAGCTGCCTGTGGATCGCTTCTGTCATGGCAAAAGCTGCCCTTCGTCTATTATCGGCCTAAGCGGAAACTTTGCTAATAATCCAGCCCATAATAATGAAACTATGGTGCTTGATCATTTCCGCAAAAAGGGGCGTAAAGGAGGGGCACGGAGTTGATCCCCGATCTAAATTTTCTGTTACCTGTTCCCTCGTGCGCTACCATGTTGCCATGCACATTCTTTCCGCAGCGGAGATGCAGGCCTGCGACCGGGTGACCACCGAGCGGTACGGGATTCCGTCCATTGAGCTGATGCGGGCGGCCTCCGGGGCGGTGGTGGCCTTTGCGCGGGAGCAGTTTCCGCGCGCGCGGCGGGTGACGGTGGTCTGCGGCCGCGGCAACAACGGCGGCGACGGCATGATGGCGGCGCGTCTGCTGGCCGAGGCCGGCCTGGAGGCGACCACACTGCTGCTGGGCGCGCCAGAAGGGCTCACGGGAGATGCGGCCACGGCATGGCGCGAATTGACGAGCCCGGCGCACGGGCTTGTGGCCATCATCGAAAAGGCCGAAGACCTGGCCCGGCACAACAGCGCGCTGGAAGCCGATCTGATGGTTGATGCCGTGGTAGGCACAGGCTTCAAGCCGCCGCTGAAGGGGCTGGCGCTGGCGGCGCTGGAATGGGTGAAGACGAGCAGGGCGCCCATTCTTGCTGTGGACCTTCCCTCCGGCTGGCCGGCGGACGAGACCTCTGCCACCGTAGCAGGTCCGATTTTTTCCTCTGATGCGGTGATTACGTTTACCGCGCCCAAGCCGGCGCACGTCTTTGGGCAGTTGACGCGGCATTGGTCGCAGCCTATCGTGGTGGCGGCAATCGGCTCGCCGGAGGAGGCGATGGTTTCCGAGTTGAAGCTACGCTGGGCCGGTTCGGCGCTGGCGCTTGTGCAGACGCCGCGTCCGGCGGCGGCCAATAAGGGCAATTTTGGGCACGTGCTGGTGGTGGGCGGGACGCTGGGAACGGCGGGCGGCAAATCCGGCGCGCCGGCGCTGGCGGCGCTGGGCGCGTTGCGGGCCGGAGCAGGACTGGTGACGGCGGCGGTTCCCGCTCCGGCGCTCGCAGTGGTGGCGGCTGTTGCGCCGGAGCTGATGACCTGGCCGCTGGCGGCAACTCCCGCGGGTTGTATTGCAGCAAAAAATCTTGCGCCGGAGTCTTTATCTGGACTCATGGATGGCAAGACCGTGCTGGTGATTGGGCCCGGCATGGGGCAGAGTCCGGAGACGGTTAAATTTACTAACGGGCTGCTTAAGGCGACAAAGATTCCGGCGGTGATTGACGCCGATGCGCTGAATATTCTAGCTGCGGAGCCGGCGCTGCCGGCGAAACTGGCGAAGGGGCGCACGCTGGTGCTGACGCCGCATCCCGGCGAGATGGCGCGGCTGGCAGGCATCACAGTGGCCAAGGTGCAGGCCAACCGGCTGGAGGTGGCGCGCAAATTTGCCCAGCGCACCGGGGTTACGTTGGTGCTCAAGGGCTGGCGAACGCTGATTGCCCACCCCGACGGCCGCGTGGCCGTGAACACCAGCGGAAATCCGGGCATGGCCAAGGGCGGCTCGGGCGACCTGCTCACCGGGCTGATTGCGGGATTGCTGGCGCAGTACACCGAGGAGACGGCGCGGGCGGTGGAGACGGCGGTTTATCTGCACGGACTGGCCGCCGATTTAGCCGTGCGCCGTGACGACGAACACACATTGCTGGCTGCCGACATACTTTCTTATCTTGCACAGGCTTTTCGCTTTCACTCACGCGGCCCGAACGGGTATCTTTGGTTGCAGGGAGTGCCGGCGGAGGCTTTGCCGGCGGCAGACCGTGATGAGGCCAGAGAATGACCAGCGCCGCCCCTCCGCAATTCACCCGGACGCACGAGTTCACCACCACGAGCGGCGTGGACACCATTGAAGTGGGGCGCAAGCTGGCCAGCCTGCTGGTGCCGCCGCAACTGCTGATTCTGCGCGGCGACCTGGGCACTGGCAAAACCACTCTGGTGAAGGGCATTGCACAGGCGCTGGATGCCGCCGAGACGGACGAGGTGACCAGCCCCACGTTCACGCTGATTCACGAGTACGACGGCACACGTGAAGGGCTTCCAGTGAAGCTCTTTCACCTGGACGTTTATCGGCTGGAGGGCGAGCGGCAACTGGAGTCGCTGGGCCTGGATGAGCTGCTCACGCCGAACGCGCTGGTGCTGGTGGAGTGGGGCGAAAAGTTCAAGAGTATCCGCAAGAAGGCGACCGGCGAGATTGTGATTGCCTCGGCAGGCGGTGATGCGCGCAAGATTACGGTGACGCTGAAGGACTAGCCGTCCAGGCGTACGGCGCTTACGCGCCACTTGCGGTGGGGCCAGATGCGGCTTGCGCCGCACCACCGACGAAGACCTGTCCTTTCACCCCAGCGAGCAAAAATCGCTCGTTGAGAACCCACGAGTCGTTAGGGACTCCGGTACGCTCCGTCCAGGACGAGCGGCAAGGAGGTATAGATGCGTCGAGTTCTTAATTCGCTGAAGTCGCCAGCCTTGGCTATCTTCATCAGTTTATTTTTTGGATTAGCCGCTTTAGGTTCTTTATTGATATGGTTAACAATGCTTGGTCTTATTCCTGCATCCTTCAATGGCCATTATGCGATAGCTCGGGCTCACAATCTTGGTCTGCAGACACTCTCCTATCAAGCTGCGTTTATAGCTGCCGCATGTTTTCAATTCATTGGCGCGGCATTTTTATTGAATAGAAAATCCCCAGCCACCCAGTTTTTCGTGGCTGAATTCGCCTGTTCTATTTATGAACAGTTTACTTATCGTGGTATTACACTTGTGAATGGTACGCACAAATTCTACCTTCTGATGAACAATGTCATTTTTTACGTTTTATTGTGTGCATACGTTTGGTGGGCTACTTCGAAAAAGATGGAGCACCCGGCCTAATGTGTTGTCTGCGAGTTTTTTCTTCCGACGTACTGAAATCCTATGAACCGAATCCCATTTGATGAAGTGCAAGCGACGCTGGAAGGCGTGCTGTGCAAGCTGGGCTTTGCGGCTGGGCGGGCGCAGGCCTGTGCGCGGCTCTTTGCGGAGACAACCTGCGACGGCGTGTACACGCACGGGGTCAACCGCTTTCCGCGTTTCATTGCCATGATCCGCAATGGCAGCATCGACGTGAAGGCGGAGCCGCGGCAGGTGGCCAGCTTCGGCGCGCTGGAGCGCTGGGATGGACGCAAAGGTCCGGGCAATCTGAACGCGCAGGCCTGCATGGAGCGGGCGATTATTCAGAGCCGGGAGCATGGGGTGGGATGCGTGGCGCTGGGCAATACCAACCACTGGATGCGAGGCGGCAGCTACGGATGGCAGGCTGCCGAGGCGGGCGTGATGGGCATCTGCTGGACAAACACCATGCCCAATCTGCCTGCGTGGGGCGGCGCGGAGCCGTGCCTGGGAAACAACCCGCTGGTGATTGCGGTTCCGCGGGCGTGCGGGCACGTGGTGCTGGACATGGCGATGTCGCAGTTCTCCTATGGCACGCTGGAGAGTTACAGAACGCGCGGAGAGATGCTGCCCGTGGATGGCGGCTTCGACGCGGCGGGCAAGCTGACGCGCGATGCGGCGGCGATTGAGCAGTCGCAGCGCCCGCTGCCCATCGGATACTGGAAGGGTTCAGGGCTTTCGCTGGTGCTGGACATGATGGCCGCGATGACCTCGCTGGGAATAGCGACACATCAGCTTTCGACGGACTCGCTGCGAGAAGCAGGACTGTCGCAGATGTTTCTGGCCATCAATCCGGCGGCGCTGGGTGACGAGGCGCGGCTTAAGCAGATTGCCGATGAGATTATTGCTTCGTTGCATCAGAGCCGGCCGGCGGAGAAGGGAAAGAAAATCCGCTATCCCGGAGAGCGGGTGTTGCAGATTCGCGCGGAGAACCGGAGGCTTGGCCTTCCCGTTGAGCCGGCGGTCTGGGAGCAGATACTGAAGATGTAGAGTCTTGATTGCAACGGTGCATTGCAAACGTAATAAGAAGGTCACTGGCGAGATTGCAATTCCATCAGACAGCGGCGATTCATCTGCGCGGAGATTCTTGCGTGTAGATAAGTGTTCTTTTCTGCTCAAATAATTCGGAAACTATCGCTTCTCAATTCTAGTTGCTGTTGAGCATTAATATACAGACCTTCAACTTCCCACTTGATATTTGTTGCAGAGTCACATTGTTCCGGCATTTCCATCCGAGCCGGCAAGTTGACGAGTGCTGAACTCCTGCCACCAAGGCCGGACGAGAGGTTACAAATGCGCAAATTTAGGATCGGATTTATGTGCTTCCTGGCGACTCTGCTGGTCGCCTTTGTGGCCGGTTGCGGCCAAGAAACGGTAACCCTCCCCAGCGTGGTGTCAGTAACCCCGGCCGCGGGCGCTACCGATGTGATCATCAACACGACCGTCACCGCGACCTTCAGCCAGGCGATGAGAGCAGCCTCGATTAACACTACAACCTTCACGGTCGCAGCCCCAGGCGGCGTTGCCGTGGCTGGAGCCGTCACGTACACCGGCACCGTTGCTACGTTTACGCCGAATGCCGTTCTGGCCTACGGAACTACCTACACGGCTACGATCACCACTGGAGCTACAGCCCCCGGCGGCGCTCCTCTGATTGCGAACTACGTATGGACTTTTACCCCGATTTCCCCGCCGGCTCCAATTACCCCACCGCCGACGGTCATTTCAACCCTCCCTACAACTTCCCCCGTCAACCTCAATGTGCCCGTCAATCAGGTCATCAGCGCCACGTTCAGTGAGCCGATGAACGCTCTTACGATCACCGGCACAACAAACTTTACGCTGCTGGATCAGACCACCTCAACTCTCTGGGGCGGCCAAGTTGAATATGCACCTAGCGGAAATGCGCTGGTGTTCCAGCCGTCCGTGAACCTGGCGAACGGCGACACGTTTCTAGCCACGATCACCACCGGGGTTGAGAGCCAGGCTAACGTTGCCATGGCCAGCCCCTATAGCTGGACCTTCAAGACCGGCGCCGGTAGCTTCGTTCAGCCGGGGCTGGTGAAAACCATCCCGGCAAACCTGGCTACAAGCGTGCCTCTGAATCAGGCCATCAGCGCAACCTTCACCGAGGCGATGAATCCGCTGACCATCAACGCGGCAACCTTTCTGCTTTATAAGGGTACGTCCCTAAGCGGAACTCCGATCCTGGCAACGATCACCTATGATCCGGTCAACTTCATTGCCACACTCAAGCCCACGGCCTTGCTCCTTGCCAACACGGCCTATATCGTAACGGTGACCAGCGGAGCAATGGACATATACGGCAATCCGCTGCTGGTAAACATTGGCCCGCCACCGAATCCCTGGACCTTTAACACAGGTTCGACACAGATTACGCCGCCAGTCGTTCTGGGGCCAACTATCTTGCAATTTGGCGGCCTTGGCGGCGGCGCCGGGATGACCAACCAGGGACTCCATACGGTCATCAATGGAAATATCGCGACGACAGGCGCCTCAACCACGATCACTGGATTCCACGACACCAGCCTTCCGATTGTTGGCGCGGTATGGCCATGCACGTATACGGAAACGACGCTCAATGTAGGACAAGTGAATGGAGTCATTGACACCGCCGCGCCTCCTCCTACCGTGAATTGCCCCGCTGAAGGAACCGCGCACACCATGGCCATCGCCACCGAAGCCGCGCTGGAAGCCCGTATCGCTTACACCACGCTTCAAGGCCTTCCCTCAACCGGCAGTCTGGGAGCGGAGTTGGGCGGTACAACCATTTACCCGGGCGTCTACCATAACGCCAGCACGGTTGGCATCACGACTGGGAATCTTACTCTCGACGCTCAGGGCGATCCCAATGCGACCTGGGTCTTCCAGATTGGATCATCTCTCACGGTAGGCGATCCGGTCGGACCGAATACTAAAAGTGTCCTCCTGATTAACGGCGCCAAGGCCGGCAACGTCTACTGGGCGGTCGGAAGCGGCGCGGTCATCAATTACGGCGGAGGCGGGACGATGGTAGGAACCATCATCTCTCAAGCGGGAAGCACGGTTTCAAGTCCCGGACAGTCCACATCGTCAACGGTCACGACTATCAACGGTCGAGTACTGGCCTTGACTGCGGCGACTACACTGGTGAACACCGTAATCAACGTACCTGCCCAATAAGAACCTGGCTGAGGCCGTCCTGAGGGAGGGCGGTCTCAGCCAGGGTTATGTAATGCGCTGTTTGAAGTGTTCCAATCGCGCCAAGTAAGCCCGGCGCCGAGATTTTTGATGATTGCGACGCGCAGTTCGGGAGGCGACAATGAAATTGAGCGCAAGGATGATTGCCACAGCGGCAGTTGCTGTTTTTCTAATGCCCGCGTTTTTGCTTCGCGCGGACGATGCGGCTAAGCCGTCAACCGGCGCCGGGGGCGATAAAGCAGCCACATCCAGCACTGAGCCTTTTGTTTCGATGCCGGCGGACTCGCCGGGGGATTCCACGCCGTACAGGAGCAACCGGAATATTGGCACCCCCAAGGTCGAGCTGTTCCTGGGTTACTCCTATGTGCGCGCTCTGCCAGAGCTGGCCGCTGGGAACCGGCTGGTATGGCTCAACGGCGGCAGCGCGTCCATCGCTTATAACATCAACCGCTATTTTGGGATCGTTGCCGATATTGGCGACTACACGAACTCGGAGATACGATTCCAGGGCACAAATGGAATTACGGTTGACGTGGACAACGCAAACGGGGGTGTTCTCAGCTATCTCTTCGGTCCGCGCCTTTCCTTCCGGAACCACGGCAGAGTCACACCCTTTGTCCAGGCTCTGTTTGGAGGCGCGCACGCCAGTAATGTGGTACTCACCGGTTGCACATTGAACTGCACGATCCTCCCCACGGAGGACACGTTTGCCTGGACCGCTGGAGGCGGCCTGGACATCAAGGTGCGGCGTCATATTGCCATTCGCCTCATTCAGGCCGAATATCTGATGACCAGGTTCCAGGATTACTCCACCGGAGTAACCGCGTCGCAGAATGACATGCGCCTCTCTTCGGGAATCGTCTTCCGCTTTGGTGGAAATGCCGCTCCCCAACTGCCTCCCGCGCCGGTCACTTATTCCTGCTCGGTCAGCCCAACGTCTGTCTTCCCCGGAGAACCGATTGCAGCCTCGGGCACGGCTCTGAATCTGAACCCGGCCAAGACGGCCGTTTACACATGGCACGTGGATGGCGGAACGGTGACCGGGGTCTCCAGTACCGCGAAAATCGACACGACGAATCTTGCTCCCGGCGCCTACACTCTCAAGTGCCATGTCTCCGAAGGCGGCATGTTGAGCGAGAATGCGGATGCCACCGCCGCTTATGCCGTGAAGGCGTTTGAGCCACCGACCATCAGTTGCACAGCCAATCCCAGCACCATCAGCATTGGCGACAAGAGCGTGATTACCGCAGCAGGCGCGAGCCCGCAGAACCGCCCGCTGACATACAGTTACGCGGCTCAGTCCGGGATCATCAGCGGCGCCGGCGCATCGGCCACCTTCGATTCGACGGGCGCTCCAACCGGCACGGTAGGCATCACCTGCAACGTGACCGACGACAAGGGCCAGAGCGCAACCGCCGGCACCAGCGTGACCATCACGGCTCCCCTGGCCTCGGCGGAGGTGCAGCAGCTCGAAACTCGCCTGGTAATGCGTAGTGTGTTTTTCCAGACGGATGAGCCCAGGATCGAAAAACCCAACGGCGGCCTGTTGGCCAGCCAGGAGAAAACTCTGACCACCCTGGCAACGGACTTCAAGAGGTACCTGGAATTAAAGCCGGATGCCTACCTGACTCTGACCGGACATACGGATGTGCGCGGATCAGTGGAGTACAACCAGACGCTCTCCGAACGCCGTGTCAGTCGCGTCAAACTCTTCCTGGTGGATCAGGGTGTACCCGAAGCCAAGATTAAAACGCTCAGCCTTGGCAAGGAGGATGAACTTACCACCGCCCAGGTGGAAGAGGCGATCAAGCAGAATCCTGAGTTGACAGCCGCGGATCGGGAGGAATTACTCAACGAACTGCCCGTCTTTGTCCTGGCAAAAAACCGCCGTGTCGACGTTACCCTGAGCACTACGGGCCAACAATCGACGCGCTGGTATCCCTTCAACGCAGCCGACTTCCTGCCTCTTCTGGACCGAAGGAATCTGACGCCCGGCAATCAGGATAAGAACGCGACGCCTAAAAAATAACCATGTAAATTGCCGGAGCAGGTCTGCTGGCCTGCTCCGCGGTAAAGACGAACCTTGCCCTGTCTGCCTGCACGCAAATAGCTATGTCTCCAAGGCGTACAGGGTTAGCGAGAATGCGAATGGAAATTACTGTGTCTTAGTGTGGCCTTCCGGGTAGAACAAAATGCTCCGCGCAGCGCGGCTCATAGGAGTCGCCGGGCACTTTAATGGGGCTGAGATAGGGAGCGGGCTGGCCTTCGATCAGCCGCTGGGAGTAAAAAGCGCGGCTGCCGCAGTTGCAGTAGGCGATACATTCGGTGATGATGCCGCCGTAGGCGTTCACAAACCACGAGAGGTTGAGCATCTCTCCGAAGGGCAGGGCGCGAAAGTCGAGGTCGAGGCCGGCGACCAGAACGTCGTGGCCCGCGTCGAGCAGGTAGCGCGCGAAGGCGAAGAGATCGGAGACGAATTGCCCTTCGTCGATGGCGATGCACTCCACTCGCTTGCCGATGTCCTTTTCTTTGACGGCGATGATCTGCAGAACCTCCCAGGGATTGGCGGAGTTGAATTCCACGGCATTCATCTTGCCGTGGCCGAGGGGATTGCGGCTCTCCACCACGCCCGGGCCGCCCTTAGTGTCGTCGCTGGGCTTGAGGACCATGACATATTGGCCGGCATATTGGCGGCGCATGTCGGCGCGCCGCAGCAGCTCCGCGGTCTTGTTGCTTCTCATCGGGCCCAGCATCAGTTCCAGTCGTCCTTGCATGATGACACCCTCAAAAAGATATTAACGGATCAAGCGTGGAATCGCCGAACAAGTTCTATGGCTTAACCAGCATTCCCTCAGGGGCTAAAGCCCGCGTTCATTATTGTTGCATTTTCGGCACGACTAAACAGGCTGCGGAAAAGTAGATATTCAGTTGAAAAGCCCGAAAACATCCCTCAGGGGCTAAAGCCAGCGTTGATATGGTTGCCTTTATGGCACAACTAAAGTTGTGCCCTTTCAAAACTCCGACTTATTCAGAGGTCTCATTAAAACCCCATGATGTTATAGCCGCAATCGACGTACATCACTTCGCCGGTGACGGCGCTGGAGAGATCGCTGGCCAGAAACAGGGCCGCGCCGCCGACCTCAAGCTGGTCCACGTTGCGGCGCAGAGGGGCGCGGTCGGCGTGAGACTTGAGCATCTCGCCCAGAGCGCCGACGCCGCGGGCGGCGAGAGTCTTGATGGGGCCGGCGGAGATGGCGTTGACGCGAATGTTCGCGGGTCCGAGATTCCAGGCCAGGTAGCGGACGGTGGCTTCGAGCGCGGCCTTGGCCACGCCCATTACGTTGTAGTTGGGCACAACTTTTTCCGCGCCAAAATAACTCAGGGTCATGATGCTGCCGCCCTCGGTCATCAGCGGCGCGGCGGCGCGGCTGACGGCGATCAGCGAGTAGACGCTGACGTCGTGGGCGATGCGGAAGCCCTCGCGGCTGGTGGCGATGAACTCGCCGCGCAGCTCCTCGACCGGCGCGTAAGCCACGGCGTGGACCAGGATCGCGATCTTGCCGTACTTTACGCGAATGGCGGCAAAGAGGGTTTCAATCTCCTGGTCGTTGGAGACGTCGCACTGAAAGCCGGATGCGCCGGGCAGTTCGGCGATCAGCGCTTCGGCATCGGCCTTCATGCGCTCATTTTGATAGCAGACGGCCAGAGAGGCTCCGGCCTCGTGCAGTTTTTGGGCGATGCCCCAGGCGATGGAACGCTTGTTGGCCAGCCCGAAGACGACAGCCGTCTTGCCAGACAGATCGATCATGCGTGCGAACTTCCTCCAGGTCCGAGTTTTGGGGATACCGGACCTACCGTAGCTCTAGAATATCAGCCGCCCAGGTCCACGAGTTCGACCTTGCCGGTGGTGCGATTGAGAAAGCGGGAGCCGAGGCGTTCGAATTTCTCGACGGAATCGGTAGCGAAGCAGCGGACCTGGTCTTGCGCAGATGGGAACTGTGCGTTCGGCGGACGTTTCTCCGTTCCAACGAGTTTCAAGGCGGCCTCGGCGGTGGCATCGGCTGAATCGATGATATTCATGCCAACGGGTACGGCGCTTTCCAGCAACGAGCGCAGCAGCGGGTAGTGAGTGCAACCGAGGAGCAGAACATCGGGGTTCATACCCTGGGCGGCGGCCTCGGCGTTGAGTTCGTCGAGATAGATGCGGATGACTTCGGCGGTAACTTGGTGATCGGTCCAGCCTTCCTCGACCAGGGGGACGAGCAAGGGGCAGGCCTTCTCCAGCGCGCGCAGGCCGCGAGCGCGGCAGGCGGCGGCGTAGGCGTGGCTCTGCACGGTGGCGTCGGTGGCGATGACCAGCACGTCGCCGGTGCGGGAGGCGGAGCGGGCAGCCTCTGCGCCGGGCTCAATGACGCCCAGCACGGGAACCTGAACCGCGTCCTGAATGGCGTCCAGAGCCAGGGCGCTGGCGGTGTTGCAGGCGATCACCAGGAACTCAGCACCCTGCTGGCTGACCAGAAATTGCGCGCACTGGGCGGCGTAACGAGCGATTGTCCGGCGCGACTTGGAGCCGTAGGGGAGGCGAGCCGTGTCTCCGAAGAAGACGAAGCGCGCGCGGGGCAGCTGGGCCATCAGCGCGCGCAACACGGTGAGGCCGCCAAATCCGGAATCGAAGACGCCGATGGTGGGAGACGTTATTCCCGTTTTATTTTCAGGGTTGCTCATGGGATGGCTTCCTCGGCCGGCAGGAAATCGCCAGCCAGGTAAGTGCGGGTCAGGTCAGCGTGACCGGCGAGCGTGGCGCGCTGCTGGCCGTCCACCAGAAAGCGCACCTGGGTGATGCGGGGCAGGTTGGCGTGCAGCGTGCCGCAGATGGAGAGCACGGTGAGCATTTCCGTCTCAATGCCGGAAGGGTGGTTGGCGGCAAAGCTGCCGGTCAGGTTGACGACCGCCAGCAGCGGGCCGGTTTGCCGCGCGTCCTGCAATGGAGCGCCGGGAGTTGTAGCGCGGGATTTGCGAGACAAGATCACTGCGGCTCTGGAATCTTTGATTTTTGGTTTGCCGGCGGGGGGAACAGCGCCTGCAATCTCCGGGGCGGGCAACAGAAAGACCTGGGCCACGGAGCTTGCGCCGCCGGGAACGGGGTGGGCGGCATCGGGAGCGGCATAGAGGTCGAGCAGCTTGCCCAGCACGGCGCGGGCGCGGGCTCCGGGATCGGCGGGCAGCGGCAGGGAGTGAAGCTGGGTCAGGATGGAGCCGTCGCTGTCGTTGGCCACCAGCAGGGTTGCCTGTTCCGCGGGGGCCACGGCGGGAGCGCTGGTGGGCGCGGAGTTCTGGCCGGCGAGCAGTTTCTGGTGGGCAAGCTCGCGCAGATGCCACAGCGCCGCACCCATGGCCAGCGAGGCCACGAGCAGAAGGACGAAGAGAATTTTCTGGTAGCGGGGAATCATGGCTGACGGGCCTCCGTTCTCCACTCCACGAGCGCGGCGGCCAGCGCCGCGGCCACCCTCGCCTGGTAGTTCCTGTCGTCCAGTCCGCCGGATTTCTCGTGGCCGGCGCCCTGTTCCGGCGCAATCTCGACGGCTACCGCCGGGCAGGTCATGCTATCCACAACAGGCAACGGATAGCGGGCCATGGTCACGCTCATGCCGGCATTCAGCAGCGCGGAGTTGAGTACCCCGGTCAGCTTGAGGCTGCGCGTCACCCAGGCGGCCTGCGCCGTTTTCCAGGCAGGAAAGCGCGCGGGAGCGGCCGGCGGCAGAGAAGAGGCAAAGAGGTAAACTCCGGAGCCGCTCTCAGAGGCGTGCAAGCTGAGGCAGGCCAGGGCTTGCGCGTGGTTGGCGATCTCCGCGCGCCTGTTGGGATCGATCGTCGCATCTGCGTCGCGGGTGGTGACCACCTGGATGCCGCGCACGGCCAGCAGCGAGCGCAGCCGTACGCTGATAGCCAGGGTAAAACTCTTTTCAAACTGGCCGTTCGAGAGGCGTCCGCCGGTGTCATCGCCGCCGTGGGCCGCGTCGAGCACGACGATAAAACGGGATGGAGGAGCGGGCGGAGCGGGTTGCGCGAGGGCAAGTTGGCCGGATGCCGCTAGGGCCGCTAAGACACATACGAACAGACAACCTTGAAGCGCCCAATAATAGGCTGCGGATAAACATCGAATTTCGAGCCTGACCAGCAATAACGTACTCCGCTCCTACAGCATCCACACTTTATGCTCCTGGATCGCAGCGTGCATCGCGTCGGGAGCAAGGTCCAGTTCGCCGGGCCACGTCACGGCACCGTAATCCAGCCTGACCTGCGCAAATAGAGATGGGTTGGCAAGCGCGGCAAATACCCCGGCCTGCGGCGAATGCACCAGGCGAGACATATCGACTATCCCGGTGAGGCCATCGGCAAATGCAACCCGCAGCCGGAACTCCGGCAGGACTTCGACTTTGGTTACACGCCATGGAGACCGCGGCGTGATCTCCTCGGCTAAGGCAGTGGGAGAATTTTCACTGGCAGCTGATTCTGTACGCATAGTTCCCAATCCCTCCTTAATTCGTCGCGGTGTAGCTGTGCCCATTCCAGCACCAGCGCCATTGCACGGCTCGGTAAATCTCCTCGGATGACCTCGAAGGTCTGAATGTCGATCAATGCCTCGAATTCAGCATACAACGCATGAAAGTGAGGTGGAAGATGGTCACCGAAGTACATCTGAATCAGGATTCCGTAAAACCTGCTGATCGTTGGCATGTGTCACCTCGGTTTCTCGCCCGATGAACCTAAATTAGTTTATTGCCATTCTCTGCTTAGTCCAGCGCATAAATCGTCAATCCGCTGAGCAGTTTGGGGAAGAAATCGGTGGATTTTTGCGGCATCACCTCGCCGGCAAAGGCCACCTCCCGAAGCTGCTCCATGGTAACGGGTTTGGTGAGGAATGCAACATCGGCCTCGCCGTTGCGAACCTGCTTGACTGCCTCGGCCGCGTCGCGAAGGTAGCGAATGTTGGTCTGCTCGCGAACTTTTTCGGCGTCGAGGCCAAGCAGCCGGTGGAGTACGATGGAGTGCAGGCAGCTCAGGTCGAGCGAACGCTGGCGCTCGGGCAGGTGGGCTAGCGCGGCGGCCACCGGTTCCGGTTTTGCACGCAGCAGCAACGCCCCGGCTCGAGTGATGGCGACAAAGGCCGTATCTTTCTGTTGGTTGAGAATCTCGATGTAGCTGGCTGCGCCACCCTCGTGGAGTTTTTCGAACTGGAAAAACATATCGGCGGCGCGCACAAAGGCGGCTGGTTCGAAGGCTTCCAGGCTGTGGACCACGCGATGAGTGGGCAGAATCACCAGCCCATCGGAGTCCATGTTGACGAAGGTCATCATCGCCGCGGCTTCAGGAAAGGCCAGCTGCTGCAGCCCTGCGGCGTGCTCGGTGCAGGCTGGCGCTGCGGACACGTGTGCTTTCGCGTAGTTCAGAGCCGTCTCGTAGCGGTGGTGCCCGTCGGCGATGATCAACTTCTTGTCAGCCATAATCGCGATTAACCTGCGGATAACCTGCGGATCGCTGATCTTCCACAGCCGGTGCAGCACGCCGTACTCATCGGTGACTTCCGCCTCGGCCGGACCGGCGCCGTCGTAGAGAATCTTCTCCACGCTCGCGGCGGGGTCGGAGTAGAGCATGAAGATTTGCCCGAAGTGCGCGCGTGTGGCTTTGAGCAGGTTGAGCCGGTCGTCCTTGGGTTTGCTGAGCGTCTGCTCATGGCGAAAGACCACCTGCTCGGCGTAGTTGTGCAGCTTGCCGAGGGCGATAAATCCGCGCCGCTCCTTGACGGTCTTCGTGCCAGGCACTCTAAACCGCTGCGAATAGGCGAAGATGCAGGGGGCTTTCTCCTGCGTCAGCACTCCCTGCTTGCGCCAGGCGTTGAAGTCGTGCGCGGCACGGGAATAAACGCTCTCCCCACGCCCAGCGTCGCCGGGCTCCGGCAGGCCCAGGATGATGCGGACTAAATTGAACGGGCTGCGCTGGTAGTAGGCCTGCTGCATGGCCGGAGAGATTTTGTCGTAGGGCTGGGTCGCCACATCCTCCAGGCGGACGGCGGAGGGCGAGTAGCGCCAGGCGCGAAAGGGATAAATCTGGGCCATGCGAAAGGTTTTGCTCCCCGATGCCGCGATGAAAAATGCGCGCGAAGTCCGCAAACAGCGCACTTTGAGGGCATTTCGCGCTTGCGTCGATTGTATCTCAGGCGTCACTCGCGCGGTTTCGCGCTGACCGGCCCGGCTGACGTAGCGTAAAGTGAAGGAGAGGGCAAATCCTCCATGGGAAATGGCCTCTTTTGATTGTCTATGCACGCACCGGTTTCTATGCGCCTTTGTAATCTTTCGCTTCTATTTGCCCTGGCGGCTCTTTCGCTGGCGGCGCAGCAGCCGTCCGCGCCTCCGGCCCACGCCCCGGCACAGGCTCCATCGCTCACCGTGGATCGCGACCCGGTACGCTCACCGGATGGCGAGCCGGCAGCGCCCCCGGTTCTGCGCAGAGAGGGCGATAACTTCGTTCTGCACACTGACGTTGAAGAGGTGGCGCTCAACTGCTCGGTTCTGGAAGGCAATCGCATGGTCCCGGACCTGAAGAAGGATAACTTCCAGGTCTTCGAGGATGGCGTTAAACAGAGGATCATCAGCTTCCAGCACACCGATCTTCCGGTCTCCATCGCGCTGGTGGTGGACAACTCCGGCTCCATGGGCCGCAAGCGCCCCTCGGTGAACAAAAGCGCGCTTGACCTGATCGAGGCATCCAATCCCCAGGACGAAGCCTTCGTGGTGAATTTTTCCGATGAGGCCTTCATCGACCAGGAGTTCACCTCCGATCTCAATAAGCTGCGTGATGCGCTGCTTCACTACACGGCCCCCAGTGGCACCGCGCTCTACGACGCCGTGGCGGCCTCGGCCGACAAGCTGGCGGCTGACGCCAAGCATCCCAAGCAGGTTCTCATTCTCATCACCGACGGTGACGATAACTTTTCGACCTTCACCCTGGAGCAGACCATCCGGCGGGTCCAGCAGTTGTCCGGCCCGGTCATCTACTCCATTGGCTTGTTATTTGGCGACGAAGATATGGGCCGCGACGAGGTGAAGCACGCGCGAAAGGCCCTGGAGATGCTATCGACCGAGACCGGCGGGGTTGCCTACTTTCCTAAAAACATCGAGCAGATCGACCAGATCGCCGCCGAGGTGGCGCGGGATATCCGCAACCAGTACACGCTGGGCTACCACTCCACCAAGCCGACCACCGATCCGGGCTTCCGCCGCGTGGAAGTGACTGCCGAGGCCAAGGGTGAGGGCAAGCTCATTGTCCGCACGCGCACGGGGTATTTCCCGGTGGTGCGGGTGGTGAAGCAAACCGCGGTGCCGGAGAAAAAGTAAATCAGGCTACTATGCAACAAGTTGTCATCCTGAGCGGAGCGTAGCGGAGTCGAAGGACCTGCATTTAATTAGGCGTCCAGGTCAACTCCTCCGGCGTGTACCAGGTTTCACTCAGATCGATCCATGTAGGGTTGGCGCTCACTATCAGTGCGATCTTCTTTGCGCGCGTCCATCCTTTCAACTGCTTCTCGCGTGCAATTGCGGCTCTAGGGCCGTCGAAACGCTCGAACCAGACCAGCCGGTTGCAGTTATAGCTGGCGGAGAATCCCTCATGCAGTTTTCGCTTGTGCTCGAATACCCGCTTGCGCAGGTTGCCAGTTATCCCAATGTAGAGGGTCAGGCTGCGGCTGGCCACAATGTAGGTAAAATAACAACTCTCGTTCATGGCGAAACTCTAAACTGAAACAGCAAAGGGAGCAAGCAGAGGGCCGTGTACACCGAAAAGCAAATGCAGGTCCTTCGACTGCGTTTGTCGCGCAAAACGCGCCAAACTTCGCTCAGGATGACAGCCTTTGAGTAGGAATAGAAATGTGGATTCACTTACAGCGTGGAGCAGTGCCCGTCTCGCCGCGATAAGCTAGAAGTAAGAGGCTAATCGCTGACCATGTCCAACTACAAATATTCGACCCTTGCCATTCATGCCGGGCAGCATCCCGATCCGCAGACGGGCGCTGTGAACGTGCCTGTTTATCTCTCATCGACCTTTGAACTGACCGGCATCGGCACGGACCGGGGCTGGGACTACTCGCGCGCCGGCAACCCCACGCGCGACCATCTGGAGGAGGCGCTGGCGGCGCTGGAAGGTGGCACGAGCGGCCATGCCTTTACCACCGGAATGGCGGCCATCTCGGCGCTGGTAGCCATGCTGCGCGCGGGCGACCACATTGTCTGCTCCAAGGATGTGTATGCCGGAACGGTGCGGCTCTTCGACCGGATCGTAGCGGGCTACGGCATCGAGATCGAGTACGTGGACACCAGCAACCTGGCAGCAGTGGAGGCGGCGATACGGCCCACGACCAAGCTCGTCCACATCGAGACGCCTAGCAATCCGCTGATGGTGTTGACGGATATTGCTGCGGTCAGCAAGATCGCCCATGCGAAAGGTATCGAGGTCAGCGTGGACAATACGTTTCTGTCGCCGGCGCTGCAAAGCCCGCTGGCACTGGGCGCGGACATCGTGATGCACTCGACGACCAAGTACCTCAACGGCCACTCGGACGGGCTGGGCGGGGCGCTGATCGGCTCGACGCCGGAGCATAAGGAGCGATTTCAGTTTGTGCAGAAGGCGGCGGGCGGGGTGATGTCGCCCTTCGAGTGCTTCCTGGTTCTGCGCGGCATCAAGACGCTGCCGCTGCGCATCAAGCAGCATGAGGAAAACGGACGCGCGGTGGCGGAGTTCCTTGCGACGCATCCCAAGGTGAGCAAGCTGGCTTATCCGGGCCTGAAGAGCCATCCGCAATACGATTTGGCCGTGAAGCAACAAAAGGGCTTCGGCTCCATGATGAGCTTCGAGCTGGAGTCGCGCGAGGCCGCGGGCCGCTTTCTCGCGGCGATTAAGATTTTTCTCAACGCCGAGTCGCTGGGCGGGGTGGAGTCGCTGGCCTCGCACTCGGCGACAACCACGCATGGCTCGGTGAGCGAGGGGGTGCGAGCCTCAATGGGCATCACGCAGGGGCGCATCCGCCTCTCGGTGGGCATTGAGGACAAGGACGACCTGATCGCCGATCTGGAGCAGGCGCTGAAGGCGGTATAAAGGCAGCGTAAAAAACAGACTATTCCAAACAAGAAACGGCGTATTCTATAGGTGTGGGCTCAATTCGGTTTGATGGAGTTCGGTTTGTGGCGTATCCGGAAGATCATGAGCCCCGCCATGTGCATGGATTCTATGCGGAGACTGAGGTGGTCATCGAACTTCGTGGCCAACCTGAGTCAGAAGTTGCACTGGCGAATCGTAGAGATGCTGTCTGGCCTGGAAATGCTAGCCGTAGCGACGTGAGGCATATCCTGGAGGTCGCGGCGGCGCACTATAACGAACTCGTTAAACTTTGGGAGGATGCTCATGCCTGATATTGCGAGAGTGGTGACCACCGACGCGGAGATTGATAGCGCGATCGAGCACGCACGCAGACATGAAAAACAGGACCGCCGCGTGATACGCGCGTCTTATTCTGGCGGCACGGACAGCATCATTCTCCTTTTGGAAAATGGCGTTACACTGAGCATTCCGCGCAGACTACTTCAGGGGTTAGCCGATACAAATCCCAGTGTTCTCAATAACATTGAGTTATTGGGACGGGGCACAGGTCTGTATTGGCCGGCACTGGACGTGGCGCATCGAGTCTCCGGCTTGCTGGCTGGAGTCTATGGTTCGGCGAAGTGGATGAAGCATCTGCAACTTGAATCCGAAGCAAGCCGCATATTTGCGTAGATTGTTTTTCCCTTAGTATCCTTCACAATAATGCAAACAAATCCATCATCTTTCGCAGCCAGCACACAGAACATTCAATTTCTGCTGGCCATTGACACCTGCGGCCCCACCGGCTCGATAGCGCTGGGGCAACTGGTTCGCGGCAAACTCCACATCCTGGGCGAGACGTTCCTGGGCGGGCAGCGCCCCTCGGAGACGCTGGTGGGGTACGTCTGCGAGATGCTGCGCATGGCCGAAGTGCAACTGCCGAAGCTGGGCGCCATCATCGCGGTCAACGGCCCCGGCGGATTTACCGGCGTGCGCGTGGGATTGGCCGCAGTGAAGGGCCTGGCCGAATCGGCACAGATTCCGGTGATGGCGGTTTCGCGGCTGGAGGTGCTGGCGGCGAAGGCGAGTGTGGAGTCGGCGGCGCTGGATGCGCATCGTCACGAAATCTTCTTGCGCGTCGAAGGGCCGGATAAGCAGGCCAGAGAATTGCTGGCTGGAGCAGCGGAGCTGGCGGCGATTGTTCTGCCGCCTGCGCGAATTGCCGTTTGCGACGATGCCGCTGAGGAAATGCTGCATGAGGCATGGCCAGCTGCGGAGCTGGTTCGCGTGACTGCTCCCACCGCGGCGGATGCGCTCCGGCTTTGCGCGGCACGTGCGGCAGCAGGGGAGTTTGTGGACCTGGCGCTGCTGGACGGCAACTACCTGCGCCGCTCGGATGCGGAGATTTTTGGCGAGGCTGATGAGGCGGCCGAAAAGCCTGCCGTATCGGCCAGGGAGCGCGTGCCGCCCGATGATGTGGCGCTGCGGGTGTGGCCCATGCGCGAGGCGGACCTGGATGAGGTGGTGAAGATCGCCAAGAGTCTGAAGGAAGCACCTCAATGGCCACGAGAGGCCTACGCGGCCGCGTTGAACCTGGATTCAAACCGGGATGCCGCACCGCGGCGGATTGCGCTGGTTACGGATGGAGGGCGGGCGGGCAACGTGACGGGCCTTCTGGTAGCCAGACTGCTGCCTCCGCAGGCCGAGCTGGAGATGATCGCGGTCGACGCTCGATTCCATAGGCGGGGCCTGGCGCGGAGGCTCTTTGTCGAGCTGGCCGGCAGGCTGCGACTGGCCGGGGTTACGGAGGTTGTTCTGGAGGTGCGCGCCTCCAACCAGGCGGCGCTGGGGCTTTACCGGCGGCTGGGCTTTGTAGAAACCGGACGCCGGCCGGGCTATTATGTGGATCCGCCTGAGCCAGCAGAAGATGCGGTTCTGATGCGCCTGGGGCTGGAGGGCTTGTAATCCCGCATCTCCAGGCAATAAACGCTTGTAGTTATGGGGCACCCGCCTTAGGCTGCTGTGACGGCCAAACGAACAGAGCGTGACTACGGTTACGCAAGGGGGCTTTCCGGGACGAAATTCCACAGGCGAGGTTACTTCCGGTCCTTTTTCGACTTGCGGCTTGCGCTCCGGGGGCGATATATGTAAGTGTTCCTTAATACACGGAGGTGACGGATGGATGAAGTACAGAATTCCACGCTGAGCGCAGAAATTGAACGCCTGCATGCAGAACATCGACGCTACGCTCAGCGGTTAGAAGAGTTGGTTCAGAAGCCTTACCTCTCCACAGAGGAGCAGATCGAGGAAATCAAGCTGAAAAAGCTCAAACTGCACGCCAAGGATTTGATTTACGCCCTGGAACGCAGACTGCCGGTCACTGCTTAGCTTTTTGAATCAACAGGGAATGCAGGCGAATTGTCAGGGCACACGCCCCGTTCGGTCTCCGGCGGGGCGTGTGCCTGTGAGTCCCCCAGCCTGCCTGTTTCAATCATCCATCGAGCAGAATCACCGTATAATCGTCTAGGACAATGGTTCGTGACGGTTATATCTACGGTTTGAGCCTTCTGGCAGTAGCGGTTGTGCTGGCATGGGCCACGGGCAACTGGGCGTGGAGCATTGCGCCAGTGCTTCTGGCGGCCTTTTTTCTCTGGTTTTTCCGCGATCCGGAGCGGACAATTCCCATAGATCCCGGCCTGATTGTCTCTCCCGGAGACGGGTTGGTCACCGAAACGGCCTCCATCAACACTCCTGAAGGTCCGCGGCAGCGGATCAGCATCTTCCTCAGTGTCTTTGATGTGCACGTGAACCGTTCGCCGATCGGCGGCATTCTGACCGGTGTGCGCTATCAGAAGGGCCGGTACATGAACGCCATGAACCCGGATTCCGCCGACCGGAACGAGCAGAACATCGCAACAGTCCAGGGCGAGGGGCGCGACGAGGGCATGGAGATAACCTTCAAGCAGATTGCCGGGCTACTGGCCCGGCGCATCGTCTTCAACCGCAGCGAGGGCGACACGGTCGAGCGTGGCCAGCGCGTAGGGCTGATTAAGTTCGGCTCCCGCGTCAACGTGATCGTGCCTGCCGAGGCGACACTGCGCGTGAAGGTGGGCCAGCGCGTCAAAGGCGGCGCGAGCGTGCTGGCGTCCATGGCCGAGTTGGAGACGGCGTCCGTTCGATCAACCGTAAAGAGGTCCACGAGCGTCAGTGTGTTGCCTAACGAATTCGACGGAGGCCGCCGATGATGCATCCCAATGCAACACAGGTCAAGGCCAGGGCGCGGGCGCAATTGCGCCGCGGAATGTTCCTGCTGCCTTCGCTGTTTACGGTGGGCAACATCGCCGCCGGATTCTTTTCCATCATCCAGACCATGACGGCCCTCACGGATGCCGGCAACGCGCATACCCACCTGGACTGGGCGGCCATCGCTATCCTCTTCGCCTTTCCCTTCGACGGGCTCGACGGCCGCATTGCGCGCATGACCAACACGTGCAGCGAATTCGGCAAGGAACTGGATTCGCTGGCCGACGCCATCACCTTCGGCGTTGCGCCCAGCCTGCTGGCGCTCATCTGGGGATTCCATTTTCTGCCCGATTCCATGAATACGGAGATGCACGAGAACCTGCTCCACGCCGGGGCTTTCATCTGTTTTCTGTATCTCATTGGCGGTGTCTCGCGGCTGGCGCGCTTTAACATCAGCCACGACCCCCAGCCGCGCAATCCGGGGCGTCCGGACCGCAAGTATTTTGTGGGCATGCCGATTCCGGCCGCGGCCGGCCTGCTGGCCGCTACGGTGCATTTTTGCGGCGGCTACCCGGTGGAGTACTGGTGGGTAGCCCTCATCTGGCTGGGAATCGTGGGCGTTAGCGGCTTTCTCATGGTCAGCACCTGGCGCTTCTGGTCCGCCAAGGAGATCAGCTTCTCCCGCCGCCATTCCTTCCGCACCCTGTTTTTTATCGCGATTGCGCTGTTTGTCATCATCAAGTTCTCCCAGGCGGTGCTGTTTTTATGGGCGCTGTTGTATATGTTCAGCGGCATCTGGGCGCGGGCGGCTTACTCGTGGTCGCGACGGCGCCGCTGGCGGTTGAAGCGCGCGCCCGCAGTTGTTTCAGAACCGGGGCCGCTGGAGCGCTGATTTTCGAACAGCTTTTAGCTGTTAGCCCTTAGCTTTTTGCTTTTGTTCAAGCATCGATTCAGCACGAACAGCTAGAAGCTAATAGCTAATGGCTAATAGCTGCTTTTACAAACCCAAGGACGCCTGTGTACAAGATCGCCATTGCCGGAGCTTCAACCCTGGTGGGCCGGGAGTTGAAGGACGCGCTGTCGGAATCGCCTTTGGCGGCGGCTAACTATGTGCTGCTGGATGAGGAGGAGGCGGAGGGCAAGCTGGACCAGGTGGGCGACGAGATCACCTTTGTCCAGGCCATTGCACCGGACGCCTTCGAGCGCATCGATTTCACGTTTTTCTGCGGCTCAGAGGACCTGACCCGCATGCACTGGCGCAACGCGCTGCGCGCAGGCTCGACGGTGCTTGACCTGAGCGGTGCTCTGGACCAGGAGGCGGGCGTCGTGGTGCGCGCGCCGCTGCTGGGTTCCGAAGCGGCTACCGTGGATTTATTTACCCCCGCCGTGGTTCCCGCGCACCCCGCGGCCCTGGCCCTGGCCCTGGTGATGGAACGGCTGCAACGGGCCGCTCCGGTGCGCATCGCCTTTGCCACGCTCTTGCAGCCGGCCAGCGAGTTTGGCCGCGCCGCACTGGACGAACTGCACCAGCAGACCGTGAACCTGCTCAGCTTTCAGGGGCTGCCGCGCAACCTCTACGACGCGCAGGCGGCTTATAACCTGCTGGCTGGCCTGGGCGAAGCCGCCAAAGCCAGCCTGAGCGCGGTCGATGCCCGAGTGCGCCGCCACTACGCCGCGCTCTCCGCCGGCCGCTGGCCCGCGCTTGCTCTGCAAGTGGTTCATGCGCCTGTCTTCCACGGTCACGCCTTCTCCATCGCCATTGAGCTGGAGCGGCCGGTGGAACTCGCCGCCCTGGAAGAGGCTATGAGCGGAGGCCGCGTGGACCTGGTGCTGGAAGATACCGATTCACCCTCCAACCTGGCCGCTACAGGGCAGGACGACGTGCTGGTCCGGCTGCGTCCCGAACAGGGCGCGCGCAACTCCAGCCAGGTCTCGCGCCTGTGGCTGTGGGCCGCCTCCGATAACCTGCGCTTGCAGGCGCAGAACGCCGTGGCCTGCGCCATGGATCTGCGCCGGTTGCGGCCGCAGGGGACGGTGCAGTAAGTCTTCGCGAGCCAAGTTCGTTGCGGAGGGAGTGATGGTCTGCGCCAAATGCGGTGAAGAGATGCGGATGACGGAGAAGGACACCTCCAGTGGCCGCGATATTCGCGAATATGCGTGCGATGGCTGCGGCCACACGGATTGCGAGATTCGCGGCCCGGCGCTGTGGCAGATTCTCCACGACGATCGGGAAGAGATGCGAGCCGCCAAAGCGGAAGACCAAATTAGCTCCAAAGATAAAGATCAGAGCAAATAATGCCGATTGTTAACGCATGAGGACTATCTCAGCATCGAAGGCCCGAACTCACTTCTACAGCATTCTCGATGATGTGGAGCGGGGAGAGTGTGTGCTCATCACTCGAAACGGAAAAGTCATCGCCCGTATTGAGCCTATGCCCGAAGAGAACGGATTACATCTTACGGCTTCCCCGCCAGCATCGGCGGATCAATCACGTACTCATCCCCGATGCGCGCCAGCAACAGGGCGCGGCGGTCGGTGAGCAGCTTCAGGCGATTGGTCAGGTCGATGAACTCCTTTTTCTGTTCGGCCGTCAGCGGCTTTGTTGACGAGCTGAGCTTGGTCAACTCATCGAGCCGTGCCTGCAAGGGCGGCATCTCGCGGTCGATCAGAATGGGGTGAATCACCGGCGTTTTAGTCTGACGCCGGGCCATCTCATTGTGATTGTTCTCGCCCCAGACAGGGAGCACGCCCACGTGGCCCAGCTCGACGCGGATGCCGGCCGGCCCGTAGTCCTTGCGCACGGCGGAGAAGAGCCCGATCACCGAGTCGCGCGGCTCGCCGGCTTTATCCGGCATCAGGCCGTCTACATAATTGCGCGACTGGTTCGACAAAAAATTGCCCAGCGAATAGAAGATGACCGTGTCACGGCCGGCGCTACCGTCAGGCCCATCAGGAGTCCGATAGGTCTCCACCGGCTGCAGTACATGCGGATGATGGCCGACGATTACCGAGGCTCCGACATCGAGCATCTTGTGCGCCATTTCCACATCCTCGGGCCGGGGCGCGGTCGCGTATTCCGTTCCCCAGTGAATGGAGACCACCAGGAAGTCACACTGGCCGCGAGCTTTTTTGATGGAGTCCAGCACACCGTCCTCATCCATTCCCGGAGCGCCTTTCGATTCGTTCGGATAAGGGAAGAAGTTCACGTGCGGTTGGTCGGCCTTGTCGGGATTGCGATTGCCGTTGAGCCAGCGCGTCATTCCCAGCCAGCCCACGCGGATGCCGTTGGCCTCGGTGATGACCGGCTGCCAGCTCTGCTCGACTGTGTCGCCGGTGCCGGCAAAGAGCATCCCGCGCTCGCGCAGATGCTCGCGCGTTTCGGCGAATCCCGCCCAGCCTTGGTCCATCATGTGGTTGTTGGCGGAGGAGACGATTTTGATGCCACTGGCCTTGAGCGCGTCGATCAAGTCAATGGGCGCGTCAAATAAAAACTCTCTGGTCCCGTGCGAGTGCTGCGGCGCCACCGGAGTTTCCAAGTTCACAAAGCCGAAGTTGGCGTGCTCAAAGACGTCGGCCACATCCGCGAAGAGCGCGCTCCAGCCAGCGGCGCCGTCTCCGGCAGCGGTAGCGGCGGCGCGCACTGCTCCGTGGGGAATCACGTCGCCGGCCACGGCAAAGCTCACCTGGGCCAGCTCGTGCGGATAGGGAGTGATGGCCGCCGCCGAGCGGTTGCCGTGCGAGCTGATCAGCCAGGTCGCGCCGATGGCCGCTACGGCAAGCAGCAAGGCTCCGGCAGCAGTCAGACGCCCATGCCTGCGCAGGCTGAAAATGAGCCTTGTGCCGAATCCGGTTCCCAGCCGATCACTTCGCGTTGCAAAATCCAGTGTCCGCACCAATTCAGGCCTCTTTCCAGCCACAAGATGGAACTTAATCAGAATACAGGTTTGGCGTGACCTGAAATGCATGGCCATCCTGCTCCGAGCGCCGATTCCCCCTTTTACGTCTATCCGTTACGAGCAGAACGGGTGGGAACTGATACCCTTAATCCTGAGAAGAAACCCTGGGAAAACCGGCCAGTCTGGTCTGGCTCACCTGGGGCTCGACCGGCGGCGAGAGGCATGGCGGAATTCATCATCAAGGTGGCCGACGAGCGCGGCCGCGTGCAGGAGCAGGTGCAGACGGCGGCCACGGCCGAGGAGCTGCGCTCCCGCTTTGTCCATGCAGGCTACCATGTCTTTTTCGTGCATCCTCGCGGTGGCTTTGGCGGCCTGCGGCGCGCCAAGGTCAAGCTGGAAACCTTTCTCATCTTCAACCAGCAGTTTTTGACGCTGATTCGCGCCGGGTTGCCGATTCTGGGCTCCATCCAGATGCTGGCCAAGAACCAGAAGAACGCGCATTTCGCCGCGCAACTGGAGGATGTGGCCGGGCGGGTGAAGACCGGCGACGCGCTTTCGGCGGCCTTCGAGGCGCAGAGCGGCTTTCCGGTGATGTACACCACGACGCTGCTGGCCGGCGAGCGCAGCGGCAACCTGCAGGAGGTTCTGGAGCGCTACATCAGCTTCCAGCGCACCGCGCTCACCTTCCGCAAGAAGTTGGTGACCTCGCTGATCTATCCCTGCGTGCTGATGACGCTGGTCTTTCTCATCATGACGTTCATGTTTGTCTTTGTGATTCCGCAGTTTGCCACGCTTTATGACGAGATGGGCTCCAAGCTGCCGGCCATGACCATGGACCTGCTGGCCTTAGGCAAGTTTCTGCGCCGCAATATACTCTGGATTCTGCTCATTGTCACGGGCGCGGGCATCGGCGTTTACCGCTTCTCCATCACCGAGCGGGGACGCGACTTCATGGACGGGGTTCGCATCCGTCTGCCCATCTTCGGCAAGATCTGGCTCAAGTACCAGGTGGCGCTGTTTGCGCGCACGCTGGCCACGCTGCTGACCGGCGGGTTGCCGCTGGTGCCATCGCTGGAGACCGCGGCCCGCTCCATCAACTCGCGCCGCGTCTCAAAGGCGGTCACCAACTCCATCACCACGGTGCGCGAGGGACGCAGCCTGGCCGATGCGCTGAGCCAGACCAAAGTTTTTCCCGATCTGGCCGCCGAGATGATCTCCGTGGGCGAGCAGACCGGCGCTTTGCCGCAGATGCTCAACTCGGTATCGGAATTTTTCGAAGAGGATGTGCAAACAGCTCTGACCGCGGCCCTGGCGCTGATTGAGCCGGCTATTCTCATCGTCATGGGCGTTGTGGTGATCTTCATTCTCATCTCGCTTTACCTGCCCATCTTTTCGCTAGGGCAGACGACCGGAGGTCCGGGGTAAACCATGGCTGAGGCTAAGACGCTTGCTGTTCCACAATCCGCCGAGCCGCTCTCCGGAAGTCCTGAGGAGCGCGCCCAGGCCGAAACCCTGGCCCGCCGCTATCGCGCCGAGTTCGTGGACCTGAAGAACTTCAAGATTCAGCACGAACTGCTGCGCACGGTTCCGGTGGAGCTGATGTTCCGCTACAACTTTGTGCCCATCGAGCAGCAGGGCGACGCGCTGGTGATTGCGGTCAGCGACCCTTCGCGGCTGATGATCTTGGATGAGATCGCCGGGCTGCTGGGGCATCGCATCATTCCCCGCGTGGCGACGCTCTCGCAGATTACCGACCTGCTAAAAAAGACCGAGCAGTCGCAGCGCGTGCTGGACGAGGCAAGCGAGGGGCTGACCTTCGACGTGCTCAGCGGCGACGACAGCAGCGACGAAAACATTTCCATAGAAAAATTAACCAGCGAAGAGGACATCAGCCCCATTATCCGGCTGGTGGATACGACAATTTTTACTGCGCTGGAGCGGCGCGCCTCCGACATTCACATCGAGACCTATGACGATTCGGTACACGTGAAGTACCGCATTGACGGCGTCTTGCAAGAGGCCATGGCGCCCATCGCACGCGAGCATCACACCACCATCCTGAGCCGCATCAAGATCATGAGCGAGCTGGACATTGCCGAGAGGCGCGTGCCCCAGGACGGGCGATTCAGAGTCAGATATAAGAACCGGCTGATCGACTTTCGCGTCTCCATCATGCCGACGATTCACGGAGAGAATGCGGTGCTGCGCGTGCTGGACAAGGAATCGATGAGCGAGAAGTTCCACCATCTCACCCTCGACGTGGTGGGTTTTAACGATGCGGACCTGAAACGCTTTCGCGGCTACATTCGCGAGCCATACGGCATGGTGCTGGTGACCGGGCCCACCGGTTCGGGCAAAACGACGACGCTGTATGCCGCGCTGAACGAGATCAAAAGCGACGAGGACAAGATCATCACCATCGAGGACCCGGTGGAGTACCAGATTCGCGGCATCACGCAGATTCCGGTGAACGAGAAAAAGGGTCTGACCTTTGCTCGCGGGTTGCGCTCGATTCTGCGCCACGACCCGGACAAAATCCTGGTGGGTGAAATCCGCGACCAGGAGACGGCGCAGATTGCCATCAACTCGGCGTTGACCGGCCACCTGGTGTTTACCACGGTGCACGCCAACAACGTGGTGGACGTGCTGGGCCGCTTCCTGAACATGGGCGTGGAGGCTTACAACTTTGTCTCCGCGCTCAACTGCATCCTGGCGCAAAGGCTGGTGCGCACCATCTGCGAGTACTGTGTTCGCACGGTCAGCTACGATGATGAGATCCTGCTGGCCAGCGGAATGAATCCGAAGGAGTGGAAAGGCTTTCAATTCCGCGAGGGCACCGGCTGCATGGAGTGCGCCGGCACCGGCTACCGCGGCCGCACGGCGATTCATGAGCTGCTGGACTTGACCGACCCCATTCGTGAAATCATCCTGGCAAAGAAGCCCACCTCCGAAATACGCAAGTTGGCGCAGAAGGAGGGCATGACCTTTCTGCGCGAATCGGCGCTGGATCGAGTGCGCCGCGGGATCACCACGCTCAGGGAAATTAACAAAGTGACGTTCATTGAGGCATCAAGATAGTGAGATCGATTCTCAGCAAGGTCAAATTCGGCTCACAGCCCAGCGCGCGTCCGCCGGCGGCGGTGGAGCTGTCGCCGCAGGGCGTGCTGGCAGCCGCTACGCCGGGGCCGGGCCAACTGCCCGTCTATGCCTTTGAACCGTTGCCGGCTGGGGCGCTGGCGCCTAGCATCAGCGAGCAGAATCTGCGCGCGCCGGAGCAGGTGGCCAACGCGATGCGCGCCGCGCTCGGGCAAGTTTCGCCGCGCACCCGCGCCGTTACGCTGATTCTGCCCGACACCGTGGTTCGCGTCTTCGTTCTGGACTTCGATGCGCTGCCCGCCAAGGCCGCCGAAGCTCTTCCCGTTCTCCGTTTCCGGTTGCGCAAGATGATTCCCTTCGAGGTGGAGCACGCCGGAGTGGGCTACCAGGTGCTGGTGGAGAAGGAGGGCGAATGCAAGGTGCTGGCCGCCGTAATTCCCGGTCCCGTTCTGGCGGAGTATGAGGCCGCGGTGCGCGAGGCAGGGCACGAGCCCGGAGCCGTGTTGCCGGCGAGCCTGGCGGCTATTGGAGCCATCGATTCGCAGGAGCCGGTTTTGGTCGCCAACCTTAGCGCCGTGGCGCTCACCACTTTCATTACCATGGGCGAAGACCTGCTGCTCTATCGCACGCTTGACCTGCCCGAAGAGCCCGGCTTGCGCGTGCAGGAGGTGCAGCGCGGCGTCAGCGTGGCCGCCGCCTACTTTGAAGACAAACTGGGCGCGCGTCCCCGGTTCTTGTACTATGCGGGCATCGGCGCAGGCGGCAACAGCGCCGCGAAACACTTTGCCGGCTGGATTAACGATCCGGAACTGACCGTCGTCGATCTGGCGCCGCGACCTGAAACTGGAGCCACTACTCCGCTTGGCCACATGGTGTGCCTGGCGGGCGTGGACGGCGCGTTGGCGGGGTCAAACTAACGATGCGGATTACAGTCAATCTCGCCACCCGCCCTTACGCCGACATCGGACCGGCGCTCAAGCGCCTGCGCATCGCCATGGCGGTGCTGGTGGTTGCCGGCATCGGCCTCGGCCTGGGGTTGCACGCAGTCCACCAGCAGGCCGAAGAGGCGCGCGCCACGGAACAACAGGTGCAAAGCAAAATTGACGCCATCAACCTGGAACAGCAGGGCTACCGTGAGATGATGCGGCAGCCGGCCAACGACGCGCTGCTGAAGCAGGTTAAGGCGCTCAACCAACTCATCGAGGAAAAAACCTTTTCCTGGACGCTGGCTATGGAAGACCTGGAAACCGTTCTGCCCGGCGGCGTCCAGGCGACCACCCTGCAGCCGGTGCGCGACCCCAAGACCGGCATCATCACCCTGAAGCTGCGCGTGGTTGGACCCCGCGACCGCGCCGTCGATCTGGTGGAGAACCTGGAACACTCCAAACATTTCCTGCTGCCCAGCATCGTGGGCGAAAGCATGGAGTCCACCGGCGGGCCGGGCGAGCGGGTGGAGCCGCCCAGCGCCTCCAGCCGCGTCAACTTTGAGCTGCAAGCGCAGTACAACCCGGCCGCGGCTCCGGATCACAAGGCGCAAAACAAGGCGGAGAAATCCATAGGCGCAAGGGAGCACGCCGGCCACAACGCGCCGTTACCTCACGTGTCCAAAGCCCCGATGACGCCGGGGCAAAAGCTCATGCGGCCGCCCACTACCGGCCCTGTGCGGAACAAGCCAGGAGGCCGGCGATGAGCAACAGCCGCACCCCATCCCTGTGGCGCGAGCGCCTGGCCTCCCCGCTTACCTGGCACTACGCCGCCTTTGCCGTGCTGCTGGCGGCGGTCATCGTTCTTTCCATCCGCTTTGGCTTGGACTGGTCTGCCACCAGCGGCAGCTCCAGTGGAGCATTGGCCGTAAAACAGATGCAGTTGAAGGCTCTTGATCGTGAAACCGCGCCCTTGCGAGGCCTGGACAAGCGCGTCGAGGACTCTCGCGCCCAGATGCGCGCCTTCCACTCCAAACGCATTCCGCCCAATTACTCCTCCATCGCCACCCGCATCGGCCAACTGGCGCTGAAAGGGCCGGTCCGGCTCACCCGCGTGCAGTACACGCAGGGCTCTCCCGGCTCCGATCTGACGGAGATTACCATGGACGCGGGCATTACTGGCGACTATCAGCAGATCATGCGCTTTGTGAACAGCCTGGAGCGCGACCAGACCTTCTTTGTCATTCGCGGTTTGACGCTGACCGGCCAGCAGGGCGGCCTGGTGAATCTACAACTGAAGGTCTCCACCTGGCTGCGGCCGGCCGATGCGGCAGCCAGCGGATTGGCGACGACTCCGCAGGCAGGCGATGCGGCTGCCACCTCAAAGGGAAAGGAGGGCGAATAGCCATGGCCATCCCGCTGGGAACAGAAAACAAGCGCCAGGTTTACATCTTCATCGCCCTCGTTGTGGTGCTCGTCTGCGTGGCCGGCTATGAGATTAAAGATAACTTTTTTACCAGCGCCCCAACGCCCGTGAGTCCTGTGCCGGCGGCGGCAGCCCGGCCCGCCGGCCCCCAGCCTGCCACGGCGAGCGGGCGCGCAACCGCGGCAAACCCATCCGCGTCTCTCGGACCAGAGGCCCAAAAGCTCTCCAACGCCGACATTGACCCCGCCCTGCACCTCAACAAGCTGGCACTGAGCGAAGAGGTGGAATACATGGGCACGGGCAGGAATATCTTCTCCGCCCAGTCAGCGCCCGCGCGCATTGAAACTCCGGTAGCCGGCGCGCGGCCCGGAGGGCCAGTCGTGAATGCGGCTCCGCCAGTGCCGGAAAGACCCCGGCCACCGGCTATCGATCTGAAGTATTTCGGCTACACCCAAGCCAGGGACAAATCCTTGCAGGCGTTTTTCAGCCGCGGGGACGACATTTTTATCGCCCGTTCCGGCGAGATCGTGGACCATCGCTACAAGGTGGGCGCCATCATGCCGGGCAGCGTGCAGGTCACCGACCTGAGTTACAACAACACAGAACTTGTGTATTTCAAGCCGAACTGAAAAAGCAGCTTCTAGCCTCTAGCTTCTAGCTGCTAGCTTTTGGATTTGATCATGAAAGTGATTTTAGTTGGCCGTAAACGTTGATTTCTGCGAGGGATTAGCTGAAAGCTAGAAGCTGGCAGCTAGAAGCTGAATGAAGAAGCCCGCCCCAATCCGCCGCTCCCGCCCCTCCGAGCAGGGCTACACCCTGGTTGCGGTCATTTTTTTACTTGCGCTGCTCACCATTGCGCTGGCCGTCGCACTGCCCAGGATAGCCAAGGAGATTCAGCGCGACCGCGAGCTGGAAACCATGCAACGCGGCAAGCAGTACATCCGCGGGGTCAGGATGTACTACAAGAAATTCAACGCCTATCCGCCCAACGTCGATGCCCTGGTCAAGCCCACCAACAACATCCGCTTCCTGCGCAAGAGGTATGCGGACCCGACCACCGGCAAGGAGGATTGGAAGCCGGTCCGCTTTGGCCAGAACAAGGCTCCCACGGCCATGGGCTTCTTCGGACAGCCGATAGGACGCACGTCGATTGCCGGCGTCGGGCCCGGTGCCGGCGGGCTGACGGGGGGCAGCAGCATCAGCCAGCAGACGCCCCCGACAGATCCCAACGCTCCGCCGGCGGACCAGAACAATCCCTCGGCTGCCAGTTCGGCCACCGGACCAACTTCAGGGGCAACCCCCGGTTCAACCACCGGCTTGAGCGGCCAAACCTTCGGCGGAGCCGGCATCATCGGCTTTTCTCCCAACAGCCCCAAGCAGTCGATCATGGTCTACAAGAAGAAAAATCATTACAACGAGTGGGAGTTTGTCTACGACCCGATTGCCGAGCAGATGATGCAGGGAGGCAACATCGCGAATAAAGCCGGGCTACAGCAAAATCCGACGCAGAATCCAGTGCAGAATCCGGGACAGACGCCATCCCCGATACAGCAGTCCGCGCCGCCGCAATAGTTCAAGCGAAAACCCAAATGCAACAAGGCCCGCCCCCGCGAGAGGAGCGAGCCTTGTGCATCAACGAACCAAACGAAAACGTGGGGCCGTTACGCGCTGAAGGAGGAGCCGCAGCCGCAGGTGTTCTTCACGTTAGGATTGTCGAATTTGAAGCCGGAAGCTTCCAGGGTTTCAACGTAGTCCACGGTGCAGCCGTTCAGGTACATCAGCGAGGTGGCGTCTACAAAGACCTTGAGGTCTTCGAAGTTGAAGACCTTGTCCATCATGCCGGCCTGATTTTCAAAGGCCATGGAGTACTGGAATCCGGAGCAGCCGCCGCCCTGGACGCCGATACGCAGCCCGGCGGGCAGGGGGTCCTGGGTGGCCATGATCTCACGCACCTTGGCAATAGCTGGGGGGGTCAGGGTTAGAGGCGCTTTTTTGACGGCTTCCTGTGCGGGTGCGGGGGTAGCTGTGGCCATGGAATCTCCCAATAAAATGAATTGCATACCGTTTACGTAACTGTACTGCTCCGCCAGCCGGGATACAAGGCCTTTGAGCGGTTCCATCCCATTGGATGCAACGGTAGAGGAGAAAGTTGCACAAGCGGCGGCTGGTCAGGGGCTGGTCCGAGCCGGAAAAGTCCATGTTTTCCAGAAAAACCCTCGATTTTGTTGGCACAACCCCACCCAATCAGAGGTATGATGGTCACCGGGACGATTCCTCTGCTCGACGGGACTGGTGCTTCTATTTTCGGTCCGCCGGTCTCCTGAGCTGAAGGGTTTTTCTGAGTCCGAGGTGGTGCAGAATGCAATTTGCTACTGTAATGATGATTTGCTGGGGAGCGCTGGTGGTGATCACCGGAGCTCTTATGTTGTATCGTGCCAAGCTGCAAGGCAATGAAACGGACGTGGTCTCTCTGGACGAAACCTTCGCAAGAGAAAGGCAAGAGAATGAGGCCATCGCCGCCAAGGTGAACAAGATTAATCCGACGATTCGCGTTCTGAACTGGGTGCTTGGGGCCGCGACGATATTCGTGATCGTCTACTGGATCATAGATTTCTACCAGCAGTTCAAATAAGCCGCTGTTTTCTCCGTTCCGTCTGGCGGCGCCACCAGGGACTCCGCCAGACGGCGCGCGCCTCCCAAATACGATCCTAGCCGGGGATCGCTATCCAACGCTGGTCCGCGTCGAAGGAACACCGGCATATCTCGATGTCAGCGCCAAGCATCTCGTGAATACCCCAGTGCCGGCGACTGCTCCAAGCAATCATTAACGGCAGCAACAACTCTGATCGATCCGAATGGAGGGAACTATGCAGAATCGATACTCATGGGCGGCTGCATTAGTGCTCGCGGTCATTCTTAACGGTTGCAAGCAGGCTCCGCTACCGCTCGCCCCAGACACCCATGACGCGAACGTGAAGGCGATTCGCGATCTTGAAGCCGCCCAGGTGCAGGCATTCGCCAACAAGGACGTGGATAAGATCGGCGCATACTATGACGACAGTGCATCTGCTTTCTTTCCAGACGTTCCGGTCGTCACGGGAGCTGCAGCGATTGAGGTGGCCTTTAAGCCATTCTTCGCAGACAAAAACTTCTCCCTCGCCTTCGCGGCGGACAAAGTCGAAGTTGCGAAGTCTGGAGACCTTGGCTATAGCCAGGGCGCCTTCACCATGACCATGACGGGCCCCAAAACAAAGAAGGTGCTCACAGAGAAAGGCAAATACGTCACGGTCTTCAAGAAGCAGACCGATGGGGGCTGGAAGGCTGTTGCGGACATCTTTAATGAGAATGCTCCGCCTGCGCCTGCAAAAAAATAACGCTGGTCCATTGCTGCTTAACGCGGCCCTATGATCGGCAATTAACTCCGCTTCCTACTCCACTTCCTGCTTCGCGCGGTAGCCCTCGCGGGTTATGATGTCGTACTTGAGCTGCTTGTGTTTCTCATCCTGAATGCGCAGCGGCTGCCCCTCGTTGTCCACCAGCTCCACGCGCAACTTGCGATAAGTTCCGTCCTGTTTGGCGTTGCTGGGATGGTAGACCAACTGATACTTGGAGCGGATGTTCTGGTTGATGGCCTTGAAGATATCCGGCATCTCTCCGGCAAAGCGGGGAGCAAACCACATGCCGCCGGTGACCGAGGCAAAGGTCTTCATCTCGTTATCGGCCTGCAGATAATCCATGTCGCGCATGGAGCCCATCATTCCGCCGCGGCCTTCGGTCATCACACGCAGCGCCCCTCCGGTGGAAACGGTGAAGATGGTCACGTTGGGGGTGGACTTGACCTTCTGCAGGATCTTGTCGAAGGTGAGCTTGGAGAATGTGTCGCGGCCGCTGGCGATGACGATGATGTACTTGCGGCCCTCAATGCGGCTCAACCGGTCTTCGGCCTCATAGAGCGCGTCGAAGAGATTGGTCTCCCTGAAGCTGGGTATGCGCAGCGAGTTGATGGCCTCCTGAAGCTGTATTTTGTCCTGGGTGAAGTCCATGACGATCTGCGTGCGCATGTCGAAGGTCATCATGGCTACATAGTCCTGGGGGCGCAACTGCTGCGCAAAGGCGAAGGCCGCATTGCGCATGTCATAGACAAAGTTATAGTTGGTCGCGGCGAACTCGCATACCAGTAGAGCGGTGATGGGCGCCTCGACGCGCTTGAAGCCGATGACATTCTGCACCTTTCCATCCTCATAGACGCGGAAGTTGCCCGGCTGGAGGTTGGGTACGAACTGGCCGGTTTTTTCTATCAGCACGCCCACATCGAGGGTGACCTCGGGAACCTCAACGCGCAGCGAGAAGGGAGCCGTCCCTTCAGGATTCTTGAGTTTGGGCGCGGCCGGGGCGGGCGGCGGAACGCCGGAAGTGTCCTTTTTCTTTGGCAGGGCGATGACCCCGGTGTCGCCGCCGGGACCTCCGGCATCGGGCGTGGCCTGGTCGGGCGACTGGGGCTGCTGGCTGGCTGGCGGTGCAGGAGGCTGTGCAGGGGCCTGGGCACGGCTCCACGACGCGAACATCATGGCCAGCAGGGCCAGAATCAGGATTGCCGGAAAAAACCGGCGAACAACACGGACTAATGGGCGCATGGCGGACATGACGGCCTCCTGCTCAACAGCATACGGGATTCACTATAGAGAGCGACAGCCCGGGTGAGGCGCGTTCCTGTAAGTTAGACGCTCAACAGGCCGCGAAGATGGACAAATCGCATTGTGAATGAGCCCCTCAGTAGCCGTTGGCCGCCAGCCAGGCCTCGGTCAGCTCCAGTTCGGGCTTCTTCTGCGCGGCCATCTGCGCATGGGCCAGCTTCACCAGCACATCGGCCTCCACGTTCACCGGAGCGCCCACGGCCAGCGTGTGCAGATTCGTTCGCCAATAGGTCAGCGGCAGAATCGCGATAGTGATCGTCTCGCCGTCGAAACCAGCAATGGTCAGGCTGATGCCTTCCACGGCTACCGAACCTTTGTGCACCATCCAGGGGCGCACATTCTCCGGAACGCGCACCTTGAGTGTCCAGTCGGTGGTCTGCCGGTCGAAGTTGGGGCTGGACGCCGGAATCACCGGGTCGAGCGCGGTCATGGTTCCGCAGCCGTCCACGTGGCCCTGGACGATGTGGCCGCCCAGCGGGCTTCCGGCGGCTGTGGGCAGCTCCAGGTTGACCTTCGCGCCGCGGGCCAGCGCGCCCAGCGAGGTGCAGTCCAGCGTTTCCTGCGCCAGGTCGGCGTGAAAAAGCGTGGGGTGTACGTCCAGCGCCGTCAGGCAAACGCCGGAAACGCCCAGTGAGTCGCCCTCGCGCAGCCGCCCCGCCAGTCCCGGAGCCTCAACCGTGATGCGCCGCACACCGCCCCGGCTCTCCAGGCCAACCAGCGTGCCCGTCTGTTCGATGATGCCGGTGAACATGGTTCTAGTGTACGAGAAGCAGTGGTCTGTGGTCAGTTGTCAGTGATCAGTTTTGTGGCATGAGCGATAGAATTGAGTTCTATCGCTCATGATTGCCCTGTTTTTTGATCGATAGAAGTGGTTTCTATCGCTCATGCAGAGGACTCGGCCATGGGTCTCTAAGCAGCGAGCACAGTCCCCAATCGTTGCCGTAGCGCTCAACCTCGACCTCGACCATGTGAATAGGGGTGGCCATGCCTTTGAAGGCGGGAATGGCGTCAGAGCCCATGATCTGCGGGGCGACGAAGAGGTGAATGCGGTCCACCAGGCCTCCGGCCAGCAGCGCCGTGTTCAGCCGTGTGCCGGCCTCGGTGAGCAGGGTCAGAATGCCCTCTTCGCCCAGCTTGTCTAAAACATCCACAAGTGAAACTCGCCCGGCTTCTGCGGACATCACTTCAACGCGCACGCCGCGCTGGCGCAGTTCGTTGGCGCGAGCTTCGTCCTTCGAAACGGTAAAGATCACCAGGTCGTTCTGCGCCGTGGCTACCATCTTGGAGTCGAGCGGCATGCGCAGGGCCGAGTCCAGCACCACGCGCAACAGCGGACGGCGGCGGTGCAACCCGCTCCGATCCGTCAGCAGGGGATCGTCGGCCAGCACCGTGTCCACGCCGGTCAACGCGGCATCGGCTTGCCAGCGCAGTGGTTGCACGGCGGCGCGGGCTTGCTCGCTGGTGATCCAGTACGGTTCGCGCTGGGTGTGTGTGCCCGGCGGCGGAGCGATGCGGCCGTCCAGCGTCATGGCCACCTTCATCAGGACAAAAGGACGATGGTGCTGACTCCAGCGTGCAAAGCCCTCGTTGAGGCGGCGGGCTTCGGCCTGGCAAACTCCGAGAACGACATCGATTCCGGCGGCGCGCAAACAATCCAGCCCGTGCCCGGCGACGGCGGGGTTGGGATCGATGGTGGCTGCTACCACGCGCTTAATTCCCGCCGCAATCAGCGCTTCGGTGCAGGGCGGGGTGCGTCCGGTGTGGTTGCACGGCTCCAGCGTGACGTAGGCCGTACCGCCTTGGAGCTTCCCCACCCATTCCGCATCTTTTCCTCGAAAAGCCGCGGAATGAATGGGGCACCCTGCGGCCTTGAGCGCGACAACTTCGGCATGATCCAGCAGATCGTACTCGTGCCATCCCTCTCCGGCCAGTTGCCCGGCGGAGTCCAGAATCACGCAGCCCACAGTGGGGTTGGGCGAGCTGACGGCAATCCCGCGCCGCGCCAGCTCCAGTGCTCGCTGCATCCAGGTACGGTCTTGGTCAATCTGTTGATTCATGCGCAGGTCAAACGGGAACTCTCAAGTGTACATGAGGCGCGCATAGTACCGGCACTATATAGCGATATTGCGTTTCCGAGGACTAATCTTCATGGCAATCCGATGGTACTCGGTCGATCTGAGAGTGCCAACATTTTGAGCAAATAAGGACTTCCCTTTTTCGACAATTGCAACGCTGCATCAGGTCCGCTATCATCGAGCGTATCATTGAGCGACAACAAAGCGGCTAACTTAATTGAAAGCGCAAGTAAGCGTTCAGAAGTTGGACGAGGCGAGTCGTATTTTCCATGAGCTGTCCTATTCCTAAAGTCCACTACTTCACGGATCATCCCATCGCGGTAATCCGTGATGGTACCTTCACAATCCGATGGTAATCGGTCGAACAAAGCTGAAATCTTTTTCGCTAGGGTTATATCTTTTTTCCCCAAGCCAATATTGCTGCAGTAATACTCAAGGTATTGAATGTTGTCCATAAACTGACGCTCGACCTCGTTCGGGTCGGAATGATCACTCATGAAGCCGTAACCGAAACATTCTTGACCGTCTTCGATCATGATGATGACCTCTCCCTTTAATCGTACAATTTCAGTGGAGCCTAGGAAGGAGCAGATGTGGATAAGGAAGAGATTACGCTTCTAGTGGCGGGAATAGGTGCAGCGGCAAGTTTCCTCACGTTCTGGCTAACGAAATCATCCCAAGAAAGTAGGGCGCGACGAGAGGAAAGGCGACAGGAATACCGTGAATTGGTGAGTACTCTAACGCAGTGCTACATGCGGATTGTCTCCCCATATGATCCCCCGATACCAGTCATCGACGAGCAGCTTCAGCGCCAAATTATGGATGCAAAGCTCGAATCCTTCAAAGTTTTACAAGATCGGATTGCAATTGCAGACGAGTTGGCTGAGACCGATGTGCTGGATGAATGGACTGAAGCGATCGTGAGCCTTGAGCGGAACGCGGATTCTGTCCGATTCGCTAAGAAGTTCAAGCCGCTGAGGGAACGAATTATAAGAATGGCGAACCATCCTGCTCCCAAAAAAAGCAGACTGCGATCTCTTTTCTATCGAATTCGATACTTCAGCGAGATACGGCAATTCAAGAGGAAACACAGTGGAGCCTGAGCCCAATTCATGAACACTCAATGTCTGCTTGTGTGTTGTTGCGCACGTCACCCCAGCAGCGAATCCACAAACTCCGCCGGCGAAAACTCCAGCAGGTCGGTCATCTGCTCGCCGACGCCGACGAAGCGCACGGGCAGATTGAGTTCCTGAGCGATGGCCACGCAGATGCCGCCTTTGGCCGTGCCGTCGAGCTTGGTGAGCAGGATGCCGGTGGCGCCCGCCGACAGCGTGAACTGGCGGGCCTGCTGCAACCCGTTTTGGCCAGTCGTCGCGTCCATCACCAGCAGCACCTCGTGCGGCGCGCCGGGGATCAGCTTCGCCGCCGTGCGGCGCATCTTGTCCAGCTCGTCCATCAATCCGGATTTGGTGTGCAGGCGTCCGGCGGTGTCCACAATCAGCTCGTCGATCTTGTGCGCCTTGGCTGCGGCCATCGCATCGTAAAGAACCGCTGCCGGGTCGCCGCCCTGCCGGGTCTTGATCATCTCCACGCCAGAGCGCGCAGCCCAGATTTCAAGCTGCTCAATGGCAGCGGCGCGGAAAGTGTCGGCGGCACAGAGGAGAGCGGTGCGGCCCTGTGCGCGATGCCAGGCGGCCAGCTTGCCGGCGGAGGTAGTTTTTCCGGTGCCGTTGATGCCGACAAGAAAAGTTACAAAAGGGCCTTCGCATGGCGGCAACGCTTTGGAGTGGCTGGAGATGGGAGCTTCGAGGATGGCGCGAATCTGGGCCTTGAGCAGCGCGCGCAGTTCGTCGCCGCCCTCGATAGCCTGGCGGCGGGCGTGGTCGCGCAGAGCGGTGAGGATGGCAGTGGTGGTTTGCACCCCCAGGTCACTGGTAAGCAGTACGGATTCAAGACTTTCCAGGGTTCGTTCGTCCACCGTGCGGGTGAGGGCGACCACCGTCTCGATGCTGACGGAGAGCGACTCGCGAGTGCGCGAGACGGCCTGCTTCATGCGGCTGAAGAGGCCGGATTTGGGGGACTCGGCCAAGCCGGAATCGGGCACGGGTGAAGGGGTGCCGTCTTTGCCGCTAAAAAGCATCATCGTGAAGGGTCCAGATTTGAGTTTAGAGCATGAACGATTCCATTATTCCGTCAGCTTGCGCAGCTTTCCGTGGGGAAGCAACTCGTAGAGGTCGCCTCGATAGCGCACACGACGCGTGCCGATGTAACTTCTCAGCCAGAAACAGAAGCCCATAAAATCGCGCAGGGGATAGAGCCAGGCCTTGCGGAGGGCGGCGCGGTCGCGGACCACGCGGCCCGCAACCAGCAGGCAGAGCAGTACACGGTTGAGCAGGGTGATGGCCAGCAGGGCGAGTCCGAGCGCGATGTGGCCGGCGGCGCCAAGGACAGCGAGAGCCAGCAGGCCATAGGGAACGGCGTAGGTCAACACTTCGCCCAGGTGGCCCAGGGGCCGGGAGAAGCGCGTACTGGTGGCCCAGCCTTGCTGGTGCGCGATGCACTTTTTGAAGGAGGCGTTCAGAACGTGGTGCTCGACGATGTAGGTGGAGAGGACCACCGTCTCTCCAGCCGCCGCGGTCCACTTGCCCAGCACAAAGTCGTCGGCGTAGTATTGCGCAACCTGCTCGAATCCGCCGATTTTTTCCACGGTGCTCTGGCGCATGATGATGGAGGGTCCGAGAGCGAAGCGCATTCCTTCAAGCATCTCGGCCACCAGGACGCCGGAGGTCATTTCCACGCTCATGCCCATGGCCTCCAGTTGCGCCCAGAATCCGCGCCGGGCGACGCCGCGATAGAGGCAGGTGACCATGCCGGCTTTCGGGTCGCGGAGAAGAGCGACCACGGAGGCCAGGTAATCGGGAGCGACGCGCACATCACTGTCGGAGGTGACCAGGATGGGATGGCGAGCCTGGCGGCGCATGACCTCCAGCGAGAAGGTGCGGGCGTTGGGCCAGGGAGGCTCGCCGCAGGTGAGAATACGCGCCGCGACGTGCGGAAAGCGCGCGGCGGCACGGCGAGCCGCGGTCAATCCGGCGTCGTCGCCGTGGCGGGCGCAAAAGAGAAGCTCGAAGTCGGGATAATCCTGCTGAAAAAAGCTGGCGAGATTCTCTTCCAGGTCCGGCTCGTCGCCATGCACGGGCTTGAGGACGCTGACCGGAGGTTGGAATGCAGGCTTTTTATCGGCGTCTGCGGCGCGGCGGCGAAAGCGGTAAACGCTTATGGCGACCATCAGGCTGTAAACGGTGGAGGTGATCACTCCAATGACGGCAAGCGCGCTCAGGACAAGAGAAGCAATGGGTCCGATGGTCATGTGGCGTGATCGATCTCAAAGCTCCGTTTGGTGGGCCATCCACTCTGCCTGCGCTTTGAACAGGGTATGGAGGAGTCTAATCAATGGTACAACACATTAAGATTTTATTGGCTCGACTGCCATGGTGAGTACAGAATGGCGATATGGTTCTGGCCGCGACTTTCAAAACGCTGTCTAATCCATAGATACCTTTGAAACGCCGCTGAAACCGCAGAGCTTTCTCAGGTCGGTATTTTTTATTGTCCGGCGCCGATTTGAGTCCATAGAATCGTTTCCCCTCAACGCGCCGAAGACGAGTATTCTGGAACCTGTATGTTGCACGTATTTCTTGGATTGGCCATTATCGGCCTGATTTCGTCTACAGTCTTTGCCGGCATGGTGCTGGCGGCGGTGCCCGGCTACCTGCGCGAGAGGCGGCAGGCGCTTGCCGAAGAACGGAAGCGGCCGGGGTTTACGCCGCCGCTGACCCTGCTGAAGCCCGTGCATGGCGACGAGCCTGGCCTTGAGGCGCACCTGGCTACGTTTTTTGAGCAGGATTATCCGCAGTACGAGATTCTCTTTTGCGCACGGCAGGCGGACGACGCCGGGTTGGAGACGGCGCGGCGTGTGGCCCGGCGCTATCCGCGGATTCCGGCCAAATTTCTCTGGACCGGAGGCCAGCCTGACTACATCAATGACAAAGTGGCTTCGCTGGAAAAGATGGAAGCCGTGGCGAAGCACGAGATTCTGGTGATCAGCGACAGCGACGTGCGCGTGACCAGGGATTATCTGCGCGCCGTGGCGCTGCCCTTTGCTGACGAACGGGTAGGCGCCATGTGCTGCCCGTATCGCGGTGTGGCGGCTCCCCAGGATGGGTCCGGGTCCAGGTTGTGGTCGCGGCTTGAGGCCGTGGGCATGAGCGTGGAAATGACCTCCGGGGTTCTGGCGGCGCGGGTGATGGAGGGGATGAGGTTCGTGCTGGGGCCGACCATGGCTTTTCGGCGCAGCGTGATCCGCCGGATGGGCGGCTTTGGCATAGCCGCCGGATACTGTGCCGACGACTTCGTCTACGGCAACGAAACCTACAAGCTGGGCGAAATGGTGGTGCTGAGCCACCATGCCATCGACCACATGGTCATCAACCCCAGCTTTGCGGCGTCGCTGAAGCACCAGGTCCGCTGGATGCGTTCCACGCGTTTTTCACGGCCTATGGGACACTTTGGGACGGCGCTGTCCTTCAGCCTTCCCTTTGGGCTGGTGGCCCTGGGCGCGGCGGCGGCGCTAGGCCACCCGGTTCTGGGGCTGGCGCTGCTAGGCTGGAGCGTGGTCACGCGGCTGGCGCTGGCGATTGCTGTAGGCGGGCTGGTGGTGCGCGACCGCAGTTGGTTTGGACTGCTGGCGCTTTACCCGCTGCGCGACCTGCTGGGATTTGGATTCTGGGCGGCCAGCTATCTGAGCAGCCGGATTCTCTGGCGCGGGCAGGTCTATGAATTGCTGCCGGGGGGCAAGATGCGGGCGGCGGGGTAGGGAAGTCAATGGAGGAAGACGATGAAGCTTGTTCGATCTGACTCACCAGAAGTAGTGCATAGCATCGCCTCGGCTGGTACTCTGGCTGTCTGGAATTGGCCCGGACTAAGTTTAGGCTGCGTCGCGAACGTACTCGTCATGTTAATCGCTCTCTCCTTAAGTCTCACTATCTCGGTGCGGACAGCGGCGTGGCTCAGTATTCCGGTATTTCTTGCATTGAATGGATACGTGGTTTGGCGCGCAGTATCCGCTCGCTATCAATGGTTAATAGCGGGTTGTGCGGAACAGGTTTATATTCGATTGTTTGCTTGGCTTCGCAAGGATCGGGGTGACGTCAATGAGCCGGATGTAATCGTGCTCGAAGCTTCCGAAATCGCTTCGATGTCGGTTAAAACTCTCGAAGTGTTTCTAGATGGATCCAAACCTAAAATTGTCGAATGGTTGGTAATACAACCTGCTCAGGCTGTCGCAGATGACGTTTCCAAACACATCCGTCCATTACTGATGCCTCTTGACCCAGATAAGGCGGTGTACGTGGAAAATGAAGGGGGCTGCTTCACTATTGGATGGAAATGGTGGCGTCCTGCGCTGCGGGTATTTCTCCAACAAGTAGTACGGGATTGTCCATCCATCGTTATAGCTCCTGAAGAAAGTTCCGAGTTGGATTTGAATGGGATTTGGAGAGGAATTTCAAGGAATCTGAGGACGGATTTGAAAGATTTGAGTTCGCAGGATCGTCAGAAGCTCGCGCAAGCGATGCGCCTTGGGTTTGGTTGCGAATGCGCTGGGCTGCTTAGTCGGTATAAGTGGATTTCGTTCAGGGAGGCAGGCGCATTCTTGACGGAGGTTGTGCGAGAAGAAGCCGGGACTAGTCAGCCCGCTGTTCAGGGATAAGGTGCGAGAACTAAGCCTGACTATTCCACAATGAATGGATACCACATGTAAAGTAGGCGACTAGTAGCTGCCCCTACTTCAGCGGCCTATCCGTCCACAGAGCCTTGTCGGCGACGGTCTGGACGAGAATAAGCCGGTCACCCAGCACTTGCTCCGCTTTCAGTTGGTTCGGATCCTGAGCGAAGAGCCATTTGCGCTCGCCCGTGCCCCAGATGCTGGACAGCTTTTCTGTGCTGAGAAAGATATCGGGAGCGTCGGGGTAGCACGAGCCCCACAGCAGCGGCGTGCCTTCTCCGTGCTGGCCGCAGCGCGGATACACGAACATTGCTGGTTTCCCGAAGAAGTAGTGCGTGTAAAAGATGATCGACGAGCCTTCCGATTGCTCGCCGTAGATGATGATGCTATCGGCGGGCGAGGCCTTGGCGAGGAGGGTGTCGGCCATTCGCTTGGAGCCGAGCATGGGATCGAAGCGGGCAAAGGCGATGTGCGCGGCGATGAGGAAGACAGACATGGTGAGAGCGACGCTGATGGTGGCGGCCAGATGCCTGCCCTTCAAGCGCAGCAGCCAGCCCAGTACCGGGCCGATGAGCAGGACGATGGCGGCCATGACGGCCGGCAGACGCAGTGCGGCAAACGCGGAAAAGGTCAGGTCAAACAAGTGGGACATGGAAAGGGTGTAATCGCCCACTGCGCGGTGCGCCAGCAGGGTGCCGACGTCGTCCACAAAAGGCAGGTGGCGGGATTCCCATAATCCCCAGCCGAGAACCGCGGCGGAGAGCAGGCCGATGACGGCAAAGACTCCCTGCGCGCCGGTGAGCCAGGCGGTGGAGAGCAGAGGTTTGCTGCCGGCTGGAGCGCCAGCGGGAATGCGCTTCTCCTCGATGCCGGCCACCACGGCGGCGATAAGAATCACGAGCGGCGGCCAAACAGGGAAGGTGTAGTACTCCTGGTTGGTGGAGATGGAGAAGAAGAGCAGCGTCCATGCGGAGAACAGGCTGAGCAGCCAGATGGAGCGGGTGCGAAACCTGAGATTGAAGACCAGGCCGTCTGCTTCAGCGGAAGACTCCGCCGGCAGGCCGTCGCCGCTGCGCAGGTATTGCATCCAGTGGCGGCGGGTCGTCCACGCCACGGCCACTACAGCCGGTATAAACAGGCTCCAGGGAAAGATCCAGACCAGATGCAGCAGCCAGTAGGCAAGGCCGGGCAGCTTGTTGTAGTCGTGCGGATAGCGCAGGCCGAAAAAGCGTAGGTAGTGCTCGTTGATGAAGTAGAAGTAGAAGAAGCCGTGGACGTTGCCGAAGGTGGGGTGGTTGCCCACGGCGTGTCCCTGGTCGGGATTGGCCAGGCCGCAGAGAATGTGCCAGGGCGCGGAGATGGCCAGAAAAATCAGCGGGCCGAGGACCGGCTTCATCTCTCGCCAGCGCCGCCACAGGCCGGTGACCAGCAGGAAGGGAATGGCCGCGCCGAAAAAGAAGGTGGGAGCAATCAGCCCCTTGGTCATCAGGGCTACGGAGGGAAGCGCCCACATCCAGTAAAAGCGCGACCCGCGGCCTGGCTCGAAGCCGGTGAGCTGGCAGTAGAGGGCAATCAGCAGGAAGAGACTCAGTTGCGCCTCGGGAATGATGAAACGGGTAAAGAGGAACGGACCGATGGAGGTGAGCACCCCCAGCCCGGCATAGAGGCCGGCGCGAGGCCCCCATCCGCGGCGCGCCCACAGCCAGGCTATCCAGGTCAGGCCCAGCATGGCCAGGGTGTTGGGCAGATGGGCGGAAAAGACGTTCTGGCCAAAGACATGGAAGAGGACGGCCACCGTCCAATAGGGCAGCGGCGGCTTCTCGATGTAGCGGATGCCATTGATCTTGGCCGAGATCCAATCGCTGTGTTCGGCAAAGTACTGCGCTGCCTGGGCATGGGTGGAATCCACGTCGTCCATTAGCGGCGGCGTAAAGAGTGAGGCAAAGTACACTGTGGTAAAGATCGCCGCAAAAAGCAGCCATACAACCCGCGTGGAGGGCGCGGATTGCGGACGCGTGAAGGTGTTGGTCTGGTTTGTCATGGCTAAATTGACTGTCAAATCAAGGATACAGCAACATGGGCGAAGCGATTCTCAGGAACGTCTCGTCTTTCGCTCTCCTGAACCGGGAACAGGGTGTAGTCTGATTTCATATCTTTGAATCAATGAAATCGATACGCATTTATCTCCGTTGGGGCGTGATATTTGCCGGAATATGGCTCTTCTGCTGCATGGTTATCGGCGTTTTCGTCGCGGAATGGGCGCTGCATCCGTTGCGGCGCGCGTTGACGCCGAAGGTGGAAGCGCAGGCCCTGGCTGTCGCCGAGTACAATCATGCAGTACTGGCAGAGGTTGCCATTACTGCAAGCGATGGGGCAACCTTGCGTGGATGGAGCATCCGGCCCTTGCAGGGGAATGGCGATGCGGTGATCCTGCTGCATGGCGTGGCGGACAGCCGCGTGGCCATGCTGGGCTATGCGGAGTTGTTGCTGCGCCAGGGTTATGCGGTGCTGCTGCCCGATGCGCGGGCGCACGGAACGAGCGGCGGGGAGCTGGCCACCTACGGAATCAAGGAAGCGGACGACATTCGCCGCTGGTACGACTGGATTGAGCAAACCGAGGCTCCGCACTGCATCGATGGGTTGGGGAACTCGATGGGAGCCGCGCAACTGCTCGAATCTCTCCGCGCGACACCCGGCTTTTGCGCGGTGGTTGTTGAGTCGCCGTTCGCAAACTTCCGGGAAGCGTCCTATGACCGTCTGGCGGAGAGGTTGTATGCCGGAGCGTGGCTGGGGCGTACGCTGCTGCGTCCGGTGGTCGAGACCGGGTTTATCTATGTGCGATGGAAGTATGGGCTGGACCTGGAGCAGGTCTCGCCGGAGAACGCAGTGGCTGCAAGCAGCGTTCCCGTGCTGCTGATTCATGGCCTCAAAGATACAAACCTTCCTCCGCGACACTCGGAGATGATCGTGGCGCACAACGCGACGCGGATTCCCGCACTCGTGCTGTGGGAGCCCGCGCAGGCCAAGCACACCGGCGCGGCCGCCGCCGAGCCGCAGGAGTATGAGCGCCGGCTGGTTGACTGGTTCGCGAGCCATGACACTGTGGGGATAGTTTCCGATCGGCACTGACGCGGGTCGCGGATTTCGCATCCCCCCGCCCCACTCGTGTATCTTGACCGCAGAGACAATTTTACGGAGCAGCACCCCTATGCCCATCTTTGCTGCCATCGATATCGGTTCCAACTCCTGCAGACTGAAGATTGCCAGGGTTGCGGCGCACCATTTGAAGACCTTGCACGATGACCGCGAGGTGACGCGGCTGGGGGCAGGCGTCTTTGAGTGCGGGATGATTTCGCCAGAGGCAATGGAGGCGACGTTGCAGACGCTGAAGCGGTTTCAGCGGGCGGTGCAATCGCGCGGCGTGGACCGGATTCGCGTGGTGGCCACTTCGGCGATGCGCGACGCGCGCAACGGGTCCGTGTTCCAGGCGATGGTGAAGGACAAGACCGGCTGGGATGTGGAGATCATTTCCGGGCTGGAAGAAGCACGGCTGATTCATCTGGGGGTGTTGGGAAGCGGCGAGGGCCAGGCCGAGCTTGAATTTGAGCCTGCACAGGCTGGCCGCGTGCTGCTGATTGATCTGGGCGGCGGGAGCTGCGAAATTACGCTTTCCGAGCACAAGCGTATCAAAGAAACGGTGAGCGTACCGCTGGGGGCGGTGCGGCTGACCGAGGAGTTTTTACCGGGCGACCCGGCGCCGGCCGATGGGTTGTCGCGGATGCGGCAGTTGATTGCCCGCGAGCTGCGCAAGGCGCAGGACAGAATTCGGCCGGAGAAGATCACGGAGGTGATCGGCACCTCGGGCACTGCGGCAGCGCTCAGCGAGTCGATTTTGGCGGCGGAGAGTGGCGCAGCGAGCAAGGCCGCCAAACTGGACAAACTGAACAAGCCGCCCGGCAAATCCAAAAAGAAATCCGTGGACAAAAAAGTCGCTAAGGCAATTCAGGCCCTTGCGGTGAGCCAGGCTCCCGTGGCCGTGGAGACAGCCGGGCTGGTTCCCACGCGCGAGGTGCGCAAACTGGCCGACGAGCTTGTCCCCATGACACTGGCCGAGCGCATGGCTGTCCAGGGCATCGGGCCGCGGCGGGCAGAGATTATCGTGGCAGGCACGCAGGTCTTTGCCGAGTTGCTGGAGAGCTTTGGGCTGGAAGGTTTTTGCTATTCGCCGTTGGGGTTGCGCGACGGCATTCTAGCCCAGATGCTGGCCGAGCAGGATGCCCGCGCCACCGCGCACCGCGAGTTTGAACAGCAGCGCTGGGAGAGCGTGCTGGCCACGGCGCGGCGCTACGGGGTTGATGTGCATCATGCAGAGCCGGTGCGCGATCATGCCGTGCAACTTTATCGCGCGCTGCACGCGCTGCACCAGTTGCCGCCGGAGTACGAAACCTGGCTGGCCGCCGCCGCCATGCTGCGCAACACCGGCAAGTTCATCAACTACCAGGGACACCACCGGCACACGCAGTATGTCATCTCGAGTTCGGAGATCTACGGCTACACACCGCTGCAGCGCACGCTGGTTTCGGCCATCGCGCGTTACCTGGGCAAGAGCCGCCCGCAGCCGGGCGATCGCGCGTTGCGCAACCTTCCCGCTATCGAACACCAACGCGTGCAGAAGGCCGTAGTGCTGCTGCGCCTGGCCGTCGCGCTCAATCAGGACCGCGCTTCCGACGTGCTGAGAATCGCGGTCAAGGTCTATCCCAAGCGGGTATACCTGGAGTTGCATCCAGGGAGGACGGGCGCGGAACTGGAGCTGTGGTCGCTGCGCAAGGAGGCCGACTACTTCTTGGAGGTCTTCGGGCGCGAGCTCTTTTGCACGCTGGCGTAGATGGCGCGCGCCGAGCGCGGATCGATGAGCCACTGCAACAGCGGCGGATGGCGGTCCATATCGATGCGCGCGACTGAACCCTTCCGCATACGAATCGCCGCGCCGCCGTTGCCGGTAATCAGCCGGCCCAGAAACTGGAAGAGATTGGGGTTGTGTCCCACCGCCAGCACGCCCTCGTATTTGGCATAGCGCGAGAGCATCTTATGAAAAGCGGCGTAACTGGCGTCGGGCCCCAGCGCCGGCGAGACCTCCACCTTGGCGTCGTAACCCATCTCCGTGCCCACCAGTTGCGCGGTTTGCCGGGCGCGCTTCAATGGGCTGGAGACAATCACGTCCACCTGCACCTTGAACGCGCTCAGCGTCCGCGCCATCAGGATGCACTGCTCCTTGCCCTCTTTGATAAGGGAGCGCTTGTCGTCGAGAAGCGGATTCTCGCGGCCTATTCCCGCATTGGCGTGGCGCATCAGGTAAAGGTTCATCGGGTGTTCCGGCTAGCGGAAAGGGGTCCGCCAGCTCTTAGGTTTTCTATACTAACACGAATGTACGATGCCGAGGGAGTGTTTCAAGAAGCCGCCTTGCTTGATTTGTCTTTTCGAGCCCCGAGCCTTCTCTCCCTATTACGATCTGCAAGACTTTCGCGATGGATCCAATCGTCGTTTCGTTTTGGGCCTAGGGGTAGGTTTTCTGCCAACAGTTTTTCCGCCTAAGGTTGAAACGTTCAATTCTATTACCTTCATCCTTACATGACACTCTGGGCATTCGGGAATTTCGCCCGTTACCATGTAGCCAGTTTTCAGTGCAGGTACTATTTTCCGACGTACACCGCAATCGCAATAAAACTTGTCTTTCATTCTTGACAGCCCCCTTGAAAAATATTAGTCAGACAATTTCCTGCATTTCAATGTAAATCGCATTTGGTCTTGAAAAGACTCCGAGGTGAGCGACAACCGTCACCCACCCCGCTGACTTGCTGACTCGCCGGCTAGTTCTTTTTCTCGTCCACGTCCACATACTCCGCGTCGATTACGCCTTCGTCCTTCTTGGTCTCGGCGTGGGGCGCGCCAGAGGCTTCACCGCCGGGAGCCGCGCCAGCCGCCGCCTGCGCCGCGTTGGCCTTGTAGAGAATCTCGGCCAGCTTATGACTCGCGTGGGTGAGCTTCTCGTGCGCGTCCTTCAACTCCCTTGTGGACGGCGACCCTTCCAGTGTCTTCTTTGACTCGGCCAGCGCCGCTTCCACCTCGGTCTTGTCGGCGGCCTGCACCTTTTCGCCCGACTCCTTCAGCATCTTCTCGATGTTGTAGACCAGCCCGTCGAGCGAGTTGCGCGCGTCGATCTCCTCGCGCTTTTCCTTATCCTCGCTGGCGTGCGCCTCGGCCTCCTTGGCCATCTTCTCCACTTCGTCCTTGCTCAGGCCGGAGCTGGAGGTAATGGTGATGCGCGTGTCCTTGCCGGTGGCCATGTCCTTCGCCGTCACGTTCAAAATCCCGTTGGCGTCGATGTCGAAGGTCACTTCGATCTGCGGAATGCCGCGCGGCGCTGGCGGAATCCCGCCCAGCTTGAACTTGCCCAGAGTGCGATTCTGCGCCGCCAGCGGCCGCTCGCCCTGCAATACGTGCACCTCCACCTCGGTCTGCGAATCGGCAGCCGTCGAAAACGTCTCCGTCTTCTTGGTGGGAATCGTCGTGTTGCGCGGAATCATCGGCGTAGCCACGCCGCCCAGCGTCTCAATAGCCAGCGTCAATGGCGTCACGTCCAGCAGCAGCAGGTCCTTCACCTCGCCCGCCAGTACGCCCGCCTGCACCGCCGCGCCCACCGCCACCACCTCGTCCGGATTCACGCCGCGATGCGGCTCGCGGCCAAAAAGTTTTTTCACCAGCTCCTGAATGCGCGGCATGCGCGTCTGCCCGCCCACCAGCACCACCTCGTCGATGTCCTTGATGGAAATGCCCGCGTCGGCAATCGCTTTCTTGCACGGCTCCACGGAGCGCTCGATCAAATCTTCCACCAACTGCTCCAGCTTGGCGCGCGTCAGCTTGCGTACCAGGTGCTTCGGCCCGCTGGCGTCCGCCGTCACAAACGGCAAATTGATCTCCGTCTCAATGGTTGTTGACAGCTCGATCTTGGCCTTCTCCGCGGCATCTCTCAGCCGCTGCAGCGCCATCTCGTTGCCCTTGGAGCTCAGGTCCAGACCCTGCTCCTGCTTGAACTCAGCGATGAGCCAGTCCACAACGCGCTGGTCCAGGTTATCGCCGCCCAGGTGCGTGTCGCCGTTGGTGCTCTTGACCTCGATGACCCCCTCGCCCACTTCCAGAATCGAAATGTCAAACGTGCCGCCGCCAAAGTCGTACACGGCAATGGTCTCGTCCTTCTTCTTGTCCAGTCCGTAGGCCAGCGCCGCCGCCGTCGGCTCGTTCACAATGCGCTTCACGATCAGCCCGGCAATCTCGCCCGCATCCTTGGTAGCCTGCCGTTGTGCGTCGTTGAAGTACGCCGGCACGGTAATCACCGCGTCCGTGACTGTCTCGCCCAGGTAGGCTTCGGCCGAGGCCTTCAGCTTCTGCAGAATCATCGCCGAAATCTGCTGCGGGGTGTACTCCTTGCCCTGCGCCAGCACGCCCACGTGGTCGCCCTTCTGAATCACCTTGAAGGGCACCATCTTCATCTCGTCGCTGACTTCGTTGTAGCGCCGGCCCATGAAGCGCTTGATCGAATAGATTGTGTTCTCCGGGTTGGTGATCGCCTGTCGCTTGGCCACCTGCCCCACCAGCCGCTCTCCACTCTTGGAGAAGCCCACCACCGACGGAGTGGTCCGCGACCCCTCCTCGTTAGGGATGACTTTGGGTTCGCCGCCCTCCAGAACCGCGACACACGAATTGGTGGTTCCGAGATCGATACCAATAATCTTTGCCATGGATGTAGCCCTGCCTTTGAGAGAATTTCCGACTCTGTCAGGATGCCATATTGAGTGGGTTGCTGTCAAGTATTGTTGATTGTATCTCCATAATGAATCATATATATGATTTCAAAGGATTTACGCGAATTCAAGGCCACCAGCAGAGCGTCTAATCCCTGTTCCCTGACAACTGACTCCCTGACCAATGACCACTGACAACTGACAACTGTCCACTGACCACTGTTCACTGGTATCCATTCCAACTGCTCATCACCTCCGCCGGCTTCCGCACCTTGGGGCGCGGCAGCCGGTTCTCCGCCTCGTAACCCACCGTGATCACCAGCGCCACGCGGACGGCCCGCGGAATCTTCAAAATCCGCTTGACCTCGGCCTCGTCAAACCAGCCCAGCATGCACGTTCCCAGCCCCAGCTCCGTGGCCTGCAGACAAAACTGCGCGGCGGCAATGCCGATATCCATCAGATAAAACGGCCGCTTCTTCATCCAGCCAACCACCTGCGTCAGCATCGAATGTTTTTCCACGGCCAGCACGGCAATCACCGGCGCTTCCATCGCGAACTGATTAAACGAGAAGGTCTTGCTGAAGGTCGCCCTGGCCACCCGCTCCTTGATCGCCGCATCATCCACCAGAATCAGCTTCCATGGTTGCGCATTACTGGCCGACGGCGCCATCCGCACCGCCTCAATCAGCGCCTGCAGCTTCTCCGGCTCCACCGCCTTCGTCTGATACTTCCTCACACTCCGCCGCGCCAAAATCAACTCGTCAAATCGCATCTCTCAACCACCCCTCAACAAGATACGCGCTGATTCCTGATTGGAGCAAATGCATTGCGAAGGGAGCAAAGTGAGCAGTGCCGCCTGAACGCAGACTGCAATCAAGGCGGTTTTAACTTCGGGCTGTTCGTATATGTTGCTGAGATGCGGCACGGACGTAAACTCTAGGGATCGCCCGGGCAGGCCGCCGTTGCGATATGCTGAAAGTAACATCCTCAAGGGCGTGGCTGATTTGTTAAGCAACCATGCGGCGAAGGTTTCAGAGCAATGAGTTGAAAGGACGTAAGATGACCAAGTTGAATTTAAAACCGAGCAAGCCCGTGTCATCAGGAGCGCTGATCGGCCTCTTTTTTATGCTCCTGTTCGGCATAGCCTTTTCTGTTTTAGTCGGAAATGCGCTTGTCGAGAATGAAGCGCCGGTTGCTATGTGCATTGCATTTGGTATTTTCATGATTGGGTGGTTAGGAACCGTTGTTTTCATGTTGGTCTATCATTTTCTGAATCTCAAGCGCGCAAAAGGATTGTCCTTGGTTGATATCGACACAGAATCAAGCTCGCAAACTGATAAATCTGACAGCGATCCCATGCAGAAGCTGCGCGGCCTTGAAGCGCTGAAACAGGATGGCTTAATCAGCGAGGATGAGTTCAGGCGCAAGCGTGAAGAGATCATGCAGCAAAAGTGGTAAATATTTGCGCCCAGTCAAACTTCGACAGCATGAACATCTGAATGATGCAGAGTTTGAGTGCGCGGCGGTTGCCCAGGTCCGGATTTTCGGACCTGGGAGTAACGGTTGCCCCATTCACTGAATCGGCGTGTCTTTTCTGATTTAGCGTTCACTCACGCGTCTGTCCCCGTACCTCGCCGCTAGCGGACAGCGCCGCTCAATGCAGGGACGGGCAACAGGTGCGCCCGGACTCGCAGATCCGATCCCAGAAACGGATCAACCCGCTCCACAATCCCTGGATGGTAATTGAGCAGAGCCAGCACAGCGGGTGTCGCGGTGCGGGCATAGCCGGTGTGAGCCAGCCCGCACGACCAGCGTTTCGGCCAAACCAGCCCGCCAAAGCCATACGAGGACTCGGGTTGCAGAGAGGTCCACGGCTGCGACTCCGCGTTCCGAACGAGCACGCCACCGGGCCCAAGCGCCCCGTGCAATGCGAGGTCGAGGGCCAGATGTCCCTCACGCGCCGGCGAGCCACGCCAACACAGCGCCGGATCTCCGCGGCTAGGCGAGATCCGGACCTCGAGCCGATTGCCGGAGAAGCCAATCCAAACAGCGGGTGGTGCGTCCGAATCGTTCCAGCCGGTTAGCAGGGTCTGCTCGGCATCCGAGCGCCTCACTCCGCGACCCTCGAAACGCAGGAGTAAAACGCCGTCGGACGCCGTCTGTCGCGCGGCGTCCATCTGCGGCAGTGCGGAGCCCTGCGCTTCCAGTACGGGCCACGTCGTTGCAGGCGGACACTCGAGCGGCCACCGCGCCTGTTCCCGAACTTTCCCCTGCACGTCCACAGTCTGCCACTCGAGCCGTTGCGGCCCGATTCCGATCTGCGTGAAGTGAAAGTACTCCGTTTGCGGAGGATACAACAGCGGGTAGCCGCCTCCCGCCGAGCAGATCTGCGGGATCCCTTCGTGGATCTGCACGTCGAAGGCAATAACGTGCGCGCAAAGATAAGCTGCGACGCGGTGCCGGACGAGCACCCTCCAAAGCGACTCGGCATCATCTGCCCGAATACGCCAGCAGGGCATCGTGTAGCCATTCACTGGGAATGCCGGAAAGTGTCCGGCGACGTACTTGTAGCGCGCGTCAGCGTTACGCGAGAGGGCCTCGTCTACCCAGCGCCAATCGATGCGGCCATGTTGCCCGGAGTTCTCGAAGGTTGTGTCCGCCATGACCAGAACGGTGTTGCCATCGCGCCAGACAGACTGCAGCCCGTCCGCTGAACGCTCAGCGCCACGGGGCAACCGCGAGACTGTCGCCTCCTTGAAGATACTGCGACTTGCCGCGTTGAAGCAGGTGTGGTTTCCGGTGAGGTGATGAATAGGGAGCGTTCCGAGCGGCGCGGCGGCTGCCCACCACTCGCGCCATTGTGCGCGCAAATCGGCCTCGTCCGCGGTCAGTCCCCAAATATGGTCACCCAGATGGAGCAGGAATTCCGGCTGCGGCTGCAGGCGGTTGATCTGCTGGACAAGCGTCCCAAACTGATCCGCCTGCACACCCCTTCCAAGCGCTGTGGTGTCCCCCATCATCACGAAACGCCGTTCGATCTCCGCTGACTGAGAGCCAGCCCACGCGAGACGCCCGTGGTCGACGGCGGCGAGCGCGGCAAGCGCGCCCGACGCGCGCAGCATAGCCCGGCGGCTCAGGTGTCCGGCCTCTCTCGTTGCATTCGACTTGCTTGGCATCGTTTGTTTTTCGTCCACGCTATCCTCCATGTCCCGGTTTCCCGGAATCTGTGTATCGCCACGCCGCAGGCCGGAATCGTCACACCGGCGACGGATACGGCTGAAGCTGTGCCATGATACAAAGCTAAATGCTTTCTAACATCCTTCAGTCAGCCGGGTATCCCATTTTTGCCGCATTGTAAGAAAAAGCGAATATACGGCGAATTCAACCGCCAATCCCGCCTGAAAATCGCCCTACACGCGTACTAACCACAATATATTCAATCGTTTAGAAGAGATTCCACCGCAAAATCCGCCCACGCTACCGATTTTGCCCAATTTTGCGCCAAATTCAGTAGGGTTATACATACACCCTTTTCGTCTCGCCAAGGCCCAATTAGGTACACTTCCAGATCAACTTTTTTGGTGCGGACCAAGTGTCATGCAAACGTCTTACATCCCCTTCGCCTGTCTTACGCGTAAGACAGGGTGTCCCGCAGACCGCGTGCGCTCCCTCACTGGCAGACGGACGGCCCATCCTATAATCTCTTCTTTTCAAACCTCTCGAATGACCACCGCCGACGCCCAAGCCCGATACCCCTTGACCCAGGGCGTAAACCCATGGCTGGTAACGTTTTCGGTGATGCTGCCCACCTTCATGGAGGTGTTGGACACGGCCATCGCTTCGGTCGCCCTGCCTTACATCGCAGGGAGCTTATCGGCCTCAAACTCCGAAGCAACATGGGTTTTGACCAGCTACCTGGTGGCAAACGCCGTGGTTCTGCCCGCCTCCAACTGGTTTGCCCGGCGCTGGGGCCGCAAGCGCTTTCTGCTCATTTGCGTGGCCATCTTCACCGTGGCCTCGTTCTTCTGCGGCGCGGCGCCCTCGCTAGCGGTGATTCTGCTGGCCCGGGTCGTTCAGGGGGCCGGCGGAGGGGCTCTGCAACCGCTCTCGCAATCCATTCTGCTGGAGAGCTTTCCCGTCCAGAAGCGTTCCATGTCCATGGCAGCATACGGGTTAGGGATTGTGTTGGCCCCGGTGATCGGGCCCACTCTGGGCGGTTGGCTCACCGATACCATCAGCTGGCGCTACGCCTTCTACATCAATATTCCGGTGGGGATTCTGGCCTTCATCCTCATCACCCGCTTTGTCCACGACCCGCCGTATATCAAGAACGCCAAGGTGGGCGCCTTTGACAACATCGGCTTCGGCCTGCTGGTGGTGTGGACCGGCGCCTTGCAGATCGTGCTGGACAAGGGCCAGGAGGACGACTGGTTCGGCGCCGCATGGGTGCGCTGGGCGGTGGCCGCGCTGGTGATTGCGCTGGTGCTGTGGATCTGGCACTCCTGGACCCATCCCAACGGCCTGGTCGATCTGCACGTGCTCAAAGACCGCAACTTCCGCACCGGATGTTTTCTGGTGGCATTGCTGGGCATGTGCATCTACATCACGATTGCGATTCTGCCGCTTTACTACCAGGAGGTGCTGGGCTATACGGCGTTTACCGCGGGTCTGGTGGTGGGGCCGCGTGGCATCGGCTCATTTATCGGCTCGCCTATCATCGGCATTTTGGGTTCGCGCATCGATAACCGTAAGCTGCTTTGCGCGGGATTTCTGGGCTTTGGCGTCTGCGCGCTGATCTTCGGCTCGGTCAACCTGGACATCGGCCCCTATACGCTGCTGATACCCATCACGCTGACCGGCTTCGCGCTGAGCTTTGTCTTTGTCCCCATGTCGACGATGATGATGGCCACCATTCCAAACAAGGATATGGGCGCCGCGACGGGGCTGGGGAATATGCTGCGCAACATCGGCGGGTCGATTGGGATTTCGATGGCCACCACGGCGCTGATTCGGCGCGCGGCGCTGCACCAGACGGAGATTGGCGCGCACCTGGGGTCATCGAATATGGTCTTGCAACAGAAAGCGAGACTTATCGCCATCTATCTGGGCCACAACCTCGGTCCACCCAATGCCAGCCGTGGCTCGATGGGGCTGGTCTACGGGCTGATGGAACAGCAATCGGCGCTGATGGCGTATGTGGATGTATTTCGATGGACGGCTCTACTGGCGTTTTTCTGCGCGGGGGCGGCGTGGCTTTTCAAGAAGCCGGAGAAACATGGGCCGCTGCCGCCGGGGATGCATTGAGGGGCAGCGCAGACGCGGAATCGCTTGCATTTGGCTCCGGATTGCTGTCTACTGCTTCCATTATGAAAACAGCTCAATCTTTGCTCTCTATGCGCCCGTTGCGGAGTTTTTCTGTCAGCTTTCTGGCCTTCATTGCAGCAGCTTCTTTGCTCCCAGCTCAGGACGCTGTTTATCCGCCCCAAAAGCCCACGCCTGCAAAGATCGAGGCGCATATCTTCCTTCTCGGCGAGTCCGTTATACGCGAGCAATGGGCGCATACGCTGAATCTGGTCAATGCACCACAGAATGTGACGCTCCTCAATCCGGGGCAATGCGTACGTGTCGGCGTTCTGGCCACAGGCGACAATCGAGATAACTACCTGGAAAAAACAAAGCTATCTTTCAACGTAAATTTCGCCGGACAGACACAGGAGCATCCGCTTGTTTCACTGACCCAAACCAAGCAGATCAAGCCCGAAGGCGCAGATTTTGTAACCGTTATCGCTACCTCTGCCGGTGTCAAAATTCCCAATTTGTCCATGGCCAGCATGGGGGTGTCAGCGGACAACTGGTGTGCTCCCGTTGACGTCGGTGATGGGAAGGCCACTGTGGAGGCAGAGATCGAAACGCCCACAGGCCATCAGACTCTGAAGCGAGCGACGATTCAGATAGAAAGTTATGAAACTGGCAGCAAGCGCTCCTTCAAAGATGAAGAGGAGATGGAACGCTTTCTCATGACCTATTATCGTGAACCAAATCCGGCACGCTTGCTTCCTTTATTACAGTTCTTTGCTGCCGACACCAAGGCTCGGGAAAATCGCGGAACCCCGGAAAGCATTGCAGCCTCCATCGGCTCCGCGCTCAAGGCTGATCCAGTGGCGGCAAAGGATTTCATGACGCGCATCTCAGCGCAGACAGGATTTACGCGTGCATTCGGGATGCTTGCGCTTCTTTACGGCGGTTACGACATTGAGCCGGTGCTGAAGACAATGAACGAGGAGCACCGTCAGATGTTTACGCACCATCCTATCTTGCCCGACCCCTATGAAATGGCCCCGGACGGAGAAAATGCCACCCGCCTCGACATACTGTGGGGCATCTATACGACTACGGGCCAGTACGCGCCTGTGGAGAAAATCGCGAGCACACTCGCCTGGCGATCCGACTGGGATGCTTTTGACAAGCTGCGCAAAACGCCCAACCACCCCACGGATTGGACCCCCTCGATTGCGCGCGCCGTAACCTACGGAGCCGCCGGTTGGGCCTTGGGCTCGTTCCAGCGCAATGATCCACTCACCGCTGATTACATTGAGTACATGCTGGCGTCACCGGATATTTCCGATTCTGTCAAGACGGAACTGAAGGGTTTATTAACGAATCCTGCGTTCAAGGAAAACGACAAAAAATGAACCTGCTTACGCCGGATCGCCAAAAACGCGCACGCCGGCGGCTCTAGCGGCGGCGGCGAGTTTGCCGTCGAAGGTAGCCAGAGTAGCGGCGCGGCGCATGGCCAGTTCCAGGTAGGTTGCGTCGTATACGGTCAGGCCATAGGTCCGAGCCATATTCAAAACAGTAGCCTGACGAGCATGGGGAGAAACCTCGTCGGTTACGATCTCCGTTTGAGAGAGTTTGTTGAGGAAAAATGCAGTTTGAGTGGGCATTATCACACCCTGGCGCTCACCGCGCAAGAGGCCGTTGGCAACCTCCGCGTACCACATCGCAGGGATGAATGCCTGGACCGAGGCAAGCTCCGCAAGCGCCTCTTCCGCCAACTGAATCTCGGCTGGATCGACACGCTTGAACTGCCAAGCCAAGGTCATCGAGGCATCCAGAACCAGGCTCAATGGCGGCCCTCCTCAATCCATGCCTTGACGGTTTCTGGCGGGACGCCTTCGATTCGAGGCATGGCCAAGAGCCGCTGGACCGCTTCTGCTGCGCGCTGCCGATTCTTGAGCTGGCTGGGCACGACATCGGCTACCGCCCGCCCCCGCCGAGTAATCGTAAACCGTTCTCCTTGCTCGACTTTGCGCAAAATCTCGGAGAGTTTTGTCTTGGCGTCAAAGGCGCCGATTTCGGTGTAAGTGGTCTCGACTACCGGCATGATTCCTCCAGCCTGATCTTTCAACGAATCAACTAGTTTACAAACTAGTTTACTGCGGTTTTGTCCGATTCAGCAAGAGATTTACGCAAAATGAAGAAAATAAATAAGTTCGAGCCGAAAAATGGTTCACGAAACCGCCCTGCATCTCGATGAGATTGCATTGAGACGCAGGCCAAGGCGTAGCAGCGGAAGCGCTGCCTGTAGTGCATCAGGCGGTTTCGGGAGGAGCGGGCTTGATATCGAAGTCGACGTGACGGGCGCCGAGGATGGGGTGATGGGCGGTGAGGCGCACCTTGCCGGGCTGCTCTCCGGCGCGAATCCAGATGGCGCCTGTGCCTCCGACGAGCGCGAAAGGATTGTCGCCGATGAGATGGGCGGGTCCGGTGAGTTCGAAGCGGATGGCATCGTTGGCGAAGGGGCGAATGGCGTCGAATTCGTCGGTGACGCGCAGGACAACGCGTGTGGTATCGGCTCCGTCGGCGACCAGCGCGGTGTCATCGGGCAGCAGAGTGAATTTCTGATCGATGCCCTGGCCGGAAAAACTGCGCGAGATGACCTGCTTGCCCTGGATGTATCCGTCGATGCGCAGATCGCCCCAGGCGCCAACGCTTTTACTTAGATCCGCCGTGAAGGGCGGGTATCTAAGATGTGGAAACTGCTTGCGGTCGGGATCGGCCTCGGCCACCAAGCGGCCCGCTATGTAGAACTTGAGGTGATCGCAGTTGGAGGAGACCAGGGCATCGGTGAAGCCCCCGTTCTCATCGCCGCGCGCCCAGTGGAAGGCTGGCACGAGGACGATCTCTTCTTCAGGGTCGCATTGCGAGCGATAGAAACCGGCGGCAGGCTTGGGCTCGCGGAAGATGTCAGTAACGCCGTGATAGCAGATGCGGTCGCCGGAGCCGAAGTAGTCGTGAGTGTTGTAGTCGAAGGCGCACCAGCCGATGCCGCCGGCGTATTGCGGGTTGGAGGCCAACTGATCGTGGACACGCGCGTGGCGGATGGTGTGCTCGCGGAGGCGTTCGATGTTGTCGATGGTCTTGGTGGGATACATGTGGCCGTTAAATTCGGTGTTGAGATAGAGAGGATGATTGGGCGGCCTGAGCGGGAAGCCGAAGTCGTTCATGGTGAAGACGTCTTCAAGCAACTCTGAGTTGTAGATGTTGCGTATGCCGCCGGTTTGGCGCGAAGAGTCGAGCTGGTGCGCCAGGGCGTTGGTGCGGGTGTAGAGGTCATGGTTGTCGCGTGACTCATTGATGCGCACGCCCCAGAGAATAATGGAGGGGTGGTTCCAATCGCGGCGGATCATGCGGTCCACGTTGTCTACGGCGAGATCCTGCCAGGATTGATCGCCGATGTGCTGCCAGCCGGGAATCTCTTCAAGGACCAGTAGACCGATCTCGTCGCAGGCGTCAAGGAAGTGGCGGGACTGCAGGTAGTGAGAGGTGCGGACGATGTTGCATTTCAGGTTTTTGCGCAGGATGATGGCGTCCTGGCGCTGCACACGGGCGGGCATGGCCTGGCCAACCCAGGGAAAAGTCTGATGGCGGTCGAGGCCGCGCAGCTTGACGATGGCGCCGTTGAGCGAGAAGCCCTGAGGCGTGAAGCGGGCTTCGCGGAAGCCGATGCGGCGGGCGTCGTGGTCGATCAGATGGCCGTTATCCAGCAGCCGAACCTCGACGCGGTAGAGCTTCGGTGTGCGCAGGTCCCACAGCTCGATTTTGCCGAGATTGTCGAGGTGAAGCGTGCGTGGATTGTTTCCGTCGTTTCCGCCGGCTGGCAGCTCCACGGCTGTTTTGGACAACAACCTGTCGCCGTCGTAGAGCGCCGCTTCCAAACTCATTCCACTGTCAATGGTTTTGCTGAAGCTCGTCACGAAGCAGTGCACATCGAGTGAAGGGTGATCTGTGAGGACGTCTTTGGGCTGCGCAAAAATATTTTCAATCGATGTGTACGGGACAATGCGCAGCAAAACTTCGCGGTAGATGCCGCCAAAGGTGAGATAGTCGACCAGATTGCCAAACGGAGGGATGTCGGGGCGCTCAGTGGAATCGACTTCCACCACGAGAACGTTTTCGCGGTCGAAGTCAGCATAGCCGGAAAGCTCAAAGGAGAAGGGGGTGTAGCCGCCCTTGTATTCACCCAGGCGCACGCCGTTGAGCCAGACGGTGGAGGCAGTCATCACTCCTTCAAAGTCGGCGACCACGCGCTGGCGGCGGGCGCTGGCGGGCAGGCGAAAATGGCGGCGATAGACGGAGACGAACTCATAGGATTTTTCGTCGAAACTGTGCCAGGGCACGCGGAGATTGGTGTGGGGCACGGTGACGCGTGCGAAGTGGGAATCGTCAAAGTCGCGAGCGCGGGCTGCAAGCGTGGAGACGGGGCTAAAGCGCCAATTGCGGTTGAGGGGCAGCACCGTACGGCCCATTGCTGAGGTTGGTAGGTCAGAAAGACGAGTGACGGGCAGAGCGGAGGCAACCGTTGCGCCGGCCAGGGCAGTTCCACTGATCTTGAGAAAATCGCGACGATCCATAAGGCTCCTATGGCAGAGAAAATTCGGACAAGCGACGTGGGTTCCTGCTTACGCAACTCGCGCCAGTCCAGAATCTAAGATAGCGAATATTGTATATGGTTTCAGATGGTTTTTCTTGTGTTGGCGGACTCATTTCTCAGAGATGAAATCCAGCCGTATCAGAGCGCAACCTGATAACTTTATTGATATTGTGAGCAGGCAAGGTTGCAAGGGAGATTGGGGATGATGAGAGAGCTGAAGAGAGTATTGGCTTGCGTGGGTTTAACGGTGCTGGCGCTGGCAGCGGTTGTTCTGAATGCGCAGACGATCGAGGCGCTGGATCCGGCACTCAAGAGCAGAGTTGACCGGATTGCCGCACAGGTGCTGGAGCAGACCGGGGTGCCCTCGGCCTCGGTGGCCGTGGTGAAAGGCGGCAAGCTGGCGTACACCCACGCCTACGGCAAAGCGCGGCTGGCTACTAAAAAAGCACCCGCCGTCGCCGCCACGCCGGAGATGCGCTATTCCATCGGTTCGATCTCCAAGCAATTTACCGCCGCGGCGATTCTGCTGCTGCAGGAGGAGGGCAAGCTATCGCTGGACGACGCGGTGGGCAAGTATGTTCCCGGACTGACGCGCGGCGACGAGGTGACCATCCGGCAGATTCTCTCGCACACCTCCGGCTACCAGGACTATTGGCCGGAGGATTACGTGATGACCACCATGATGCACGACGAAACCGCGCAGCAGATCATCGACACGTGGGCCAAAAAGCCGCTGGACTTTGAGCCGGGAACGCAGTGGCAGTATTCGAACACCAACTTCGTCATTGCGGGGCGCATCGTGGAGCAGATCACGGGCCGGCCGTACATGGAGTTTCTCACGCAACGCATCTTCCGCCCGCTGGGGATGCGATCGGTGTGGAACTCGGATGAGGTGAAGCTGACGCAGGCGGACGCCGCGTCCTACTATCGCTATGCCCTTGGGCCGCTGCGCCCTGCGCCCAAAGAGGGCCGCGGATGGATGTTCGCGGCGGGCGAGCTGGCCATGACGGCGCACGACTTGGCGCTGTGGGACGAGAGCCTGATTGCGCAGACGGTGCTCAAGCCGGAGAGCTACAAGCAGATGTTCACCGAGGTGAAGCTGAAGGACGGCAAGGGAACGCAATACGGGCTGGGCGTAGACGTGAGGGACCGCAACGGCCATCGCTCGATTGAGCATAGCGGCGAGGTCTCCGGTTTCGTTGCTGACAATATCGTCATGGTGGATGATGGCGTGGCCGTGGTTGTGCTCACCAACCAGGATGCCGTGGGCGCGGCCTCGATGATTGCGCGGCTGGCTGTGCCAGTGGTGGCTGAGTATCCGCCCACCGACGCCGAAAAACAGGCGATTGCGATCTTCCACGATCTGCAACGAGGGCGCATTGACCGGAGTCTACTAGCGCCGAACTTGAGCGACTACTTCACCGCCGAGGCGCTGGCCGACTTCCGCGAGAGTTTGGCGCCGCTGGGTGAGCCGCTCAGCTTCAGCCAGGCCGGCACAGATCAGATGCGCGGCGGCATGACCTTCCGCAGCTTTCTGATTGTCTACCCCGGCAAGCGACTGAGGTTGACGACCTACACCTATCCCGACAGCAAGCTGGAGCAGTATTTGATTGCGCCGGCGGAGTGAGGTCCTGCGGACGGCAGCCGCCCTTTGGGCCATGGACTCATTCCGAATCTGATTGCTTTAGGTTGCGATTAGGAGTTGTAGGATTCCATGGGCTCCATCCAGCCGCCTGCAGGGTACACTTGAAGCTGAGCTATGTTTGAAAACCTTACCGACAAATTGCAGCGCGCCTTCAAGGTTCTTCGCGGCCAGGGCACGCTCACCGAAGAGAACATCACCGAAGCGCTGGGCCTGATTCGCGTGGCGCTGCTGGAGGCCGACGTCAACCTCAACGTGGTCCGCGACCTGACGGAGCAGATCCGCGTGAAGGCTGTGGGCGCCGAGGTGCTGACCGCGCTTTCGCCCTCCGAGCAGGTGATCAAGATTGTTCGCGACGAGCTGATCACGCTGCTGGGTAAGGACACGGCGCGCTTCAAGTTTGCCTCGCAGCCGCCCTCAGTGATACTGATGGCCGGATTGCAAGGCTCCGGCAAAACCACCACCGCGGGCAAGCTGGCGGCATGGCTCAAGAAGGGCGGCCATCGGCCGATGCTGGTTTCGGTGGACGTTTACCGGCCTGCCGCGCGCGAGCAGCTCAAGGTGGTGGCGAAAAGTTGCGAGGCCAAGCTCTACGAGGGCGACCAGAAGGGCGAGGCGGCGGGGTCGGCGCTGGTGGAGAGGCTGGCTGGCGAGGCGCGTCGCGAGGCGCGCAACATGGGCTGCGACACGCTGATCGTGGACACGGCCGGGCGGCTGCACATTGACGAAGAGCTGATGACGGAGATGGAGCGGCTGAAGAAGCTGCTCAATCCCAGCGAGATTTTATTCATCGCCGACGCCATGACCGGGCAGGACGCGGTCAACTCGGCAGCGGAGTTTCATCAGCGGCTGGGATTGACCGGCGTGGTGCTGACGAAATTGGACGGCGATGCGCGGGGCGGCGCGGCGCTGTCGATCCGCCACGTGACCGGCCAGCCGATCAAATTCATCGGCGTAGGCGAAAAGATGGACGCCTTCGAGCCGTTTCATCCGGATCGGATTGTGGGCCGCATCCTGGGCATGGGCGACGTGATGTCGCTGATCGAGAAGGCCGAATCGACTCTGGATCGCAAGAAGGGCGAGGAGCTGGCCAAGAAGGCTCTGCTGGGAGACGGCTTCTCGCTGGATGATTTCCGCGAGCAGTTGCGGCAGATCAAGAAGATGGGGTCGATGGAGAGCATATTGAAGATGCTGCCGTCGGTGGGGCCGTTTGCGGGGTTGCAGCAGGCGTCGAAGAGCGTGGACGAGAAGCAGTTTGTGCGGCTGGAGGCGATCATCAACTCGATGACGCCACGGGAGCGGCGCAATCATGAGATTATTTCCGGCACGCGGCGCAAGCGCATCGCGGCGGGTTCGGGTACAACGGTGCAGGACGTGAATCACCTGCTGCGGCAATACGCGCAGATGGCCAAGATGTTCAAGCAGATGGGCAAGGGCGGGCTGGCGCGGAACATGATGCGCGGCGGCATGGGCGCGATGGGGATGGGCGGAAAGCAGAAGTACGGACGGTAAGATTGTCACATAAGGATGTATGTATGAGAGACAAGCAATTCATTCTCAGCGAAATCCAGAGGACAGCGGCTCTCAACAATGGCAAACCTGTCGGGCAGAACAGATTCAAGACTGAGACAGGTATAGCCCAACATGAATGGCGCGGTATTTACTGGGCGCGCTGGGGCGATGCACTATTAGAAGCCGGATTTCAGCCTCTGGAATGGAATCAGCCATCCGGCGATGACCAAATAATTGAAGAACTCGTTATATTAATACGCAAATACAAACGATATCCTGTTAAAGCCGAAATTCTAATTGAAAAGAGGACCAATACTAAAATTCCTACACCAAACGTGATACTTCGCAGATTCGGGGAACGGGCGAATGTCATTCAAAAAATCCACGATTATTGTGCTGATAAGGAAGCCTACGTGGATGTGGTAAAAATCTTAGCTAAAGAATCCATTGGAATATATTCAACATCAACGGCTCACCCATCCAAGACTAAAGCTTACAAGCAGAAGCCATCTGGCTATGTCTACTTGGTGAAATCTGGGAAGTTGTATAAGATTGGATTCGCCGCGGAGAATCCTTTCCGGCGCAAGAGTGAGTTGCATAGACAGACATCAGAAGGGATTGAGGATGTTCACACTATCACAGCCATCGATGATGCACCGGGCATCGAAAGATACTGGCACGAACGGTTCAAGGAAAAGCGCCAACACGGCGAATGGTTCGAGCTTACGGCTGAGGACGTGAGAGCATTCAAAAAACGAAAGTTCATGTAACCATGACCACGTTCCAGGACCAACTCGACGAAATCGCGGCGCGCACGCGAGAGCTGGTGCAGGCGGAGCGGGTTCCTAAATATTTGACAAGGCACGGCGGGCGGAGCGGACCTCGGCGGCCAACACCTGCAACATCTTGAGCGAGAGATGCGGGTCGGTACGCATGAGGCTGGTGAACTTATTGCGGGGCACGACGCTGAGCCGCGCGCCTTTGTGGGCGATAGCCGTGAGCGTATAGGGCTCGTTGCCGATGAGCCCGGGCAGGCCGAGCAGAGAACCAGCGTGCGCCTGGACGGACATCAACTGCTCGCCAGCAGGCGATGCCATGGTGATGGTGGTCTCGCCGCGGTCGAGGATGTAGAGGCCCTTTGGGTGGTCGCCCTGTTTGAAGAGAACACGATCCACGTCACAGGAGATGGCGGTGGAATGCTTCTCGAGCGCCTGGATCAACTCGGGGTCGGCGACGAATGCAGACGGGTCTAGCTTCACTTGCGGGCCTCCATGAATGAATGCGGGGGATGAATGGGCAATAAATGTGTCTGATGGCCTGTAGAGATGGTGTCATTGTAGGGGGCTTGTTTTTGGTGATGGGCGTCACATGCTGGTGGTTAAGGCGGGGGCGAGGAGGCTGTTTGCTGAGGATGGAGAGGCGGGAGCGATTATCCGTACCGTCAGGGCCGATCGTTACGAGATTGCCCAGACGCGGAAGCGAGAGAAGCTGATTCGCGTAGTCCGGGTTGGTTGCGCAGCGTGAGGTGGGAAACCGGCTCCCAGAAGGGTGACCTTGGGTACCCGGCAGAGGGGCAGGAACTTCAGAGAGCTAAACCGAGTGGGTCAATGAGTTCGTTTCCTGCACACCGATTTGGAGCGTTTTGGAGAGTTCTTGCTGGACCACAACTATTTCTGCTGGGATTCCGTTCCCAGTTAAACGTATGGAGGAGGATGGGGCGAAGACTGCCGTTCCTGCATTGACGCCGACAAATCTGGGCCCTCCTTGGAAGCCGCTAACTCTGGTGGCTGGGTAGTTGATCTTCATGAGACCCTTCCTCTCACAGGGACTGCCATCCCTGGGTTTCGACGTTGAAGGCAGCATCAGTACCACTCTTTGATGCCATGCCAGTGAGGCAATTGACCGATCCGCCGACCTGGGATTCGATTACCGCAAAATCAAAGCACATATACTTCTGATGCAGAGACCCTAATTCTTGAAGCATATTCACCGGAACATCGAAGCCGAGCGCGGCCTCGTATTCCAGATAGAGTTGCCACATCGCATCTTCCACATCGGCAGTCGGAGACGCAAACTTTAGCCCCAACTGTGGAGCCTCCGTTCTGGTTATGACGTAATTGTGAGCATAGAGGTTTTCTGTTAAAGATTTCACAATCGAGCCGATCTTCTCTTGCTCACCGTCTCCCATATGCATTGCCAGCAATTTCTTTGCCAAATGCCGGATCAATTTGTGTGTTCTTAGTATATTTCCTATTGCAAGCGGATGGACGTTTGCTGTCAACGCAGTGTGAGCTTGTGCCATGCCCTCAGTGTCTAAGCCGGCATCCTCTTTCGCAAAGGTGATGTATGAGATGACATCTTCAACGCTGATAGGGATTCTGGGACGAGGCTTGACGCTGTTCGCTGGCCCAGGCTGATCGTCAGCTTCGAGGATCGGATTGAATTGGTTTGCCACGGACGGGTCCACCGGGCCCAATTCCCCCATCGCACCCATGACGATCTCATCTGCGCCAAGTGCGATCAACGTGCCCGAGCTATGCGCCATGTATGGAACAAGAACACTAACGCGACTCGCAAATTCCCGCAGGAGGCTCATCAAGCGCAACGGTACTAAAGTGTCGCCGCCTCGCGTAATAAGTAGCAAATCGAGTTGCTTCACCTTTCCCAATGTTCCGAGTTGATCGCGGAAAATCCTGATGGCATCCATTCCAATCTGTGCCCCAAATGGCGGGCGCGAGGCCGTCACGTACGTCAGGACTTTTGATTGGCGGGCGCGTTCAATGGTTCCAATGAATTGGAGCCTTCGCTGTCTAGATGCGGCCCTTTTCTGGAGGTGCATGGCTGTGACACCCGGTCGCATATCGCCAGGGGCTGGGGCAGGGGGTGTCGGTGGCATCGGGTTCCTCTTGTTGCGATTCATACTCATTCAATCGCACTCAGGGTCATTTTTATAGGCGAACCAGAGTCTATACCATATGTGTCAATAGAGTAAAGCCCTGTCTGCTCCGGTACCTTCCTAAGTGGATCGCGGGGATTCGAGGAACGGCTGGTAAAGCCGCAGGTTGTTCGGGTCGAAATGACTGGTCCATTCGTACCACGACTCTTGCCCCAAGATGAGTCCCGCCGCGAATTGTTTATCTCAACCTGCGCCGTATCAGGTCGAGGGCTTGCTGGGTGGTCCATTCGCGGATGCGCTGGCGGTCGCCGCGGAAGGTGCGCTCGATGGAGTCGGTTTTCTGTGCGTCGCTGACGGCGATGTGGACAAAACCGACCGGCTTGAGTTCGGTGCCGCCGGTGGGGCCGGCGATGCCGGTGACGCCGAGTCCCAGGGTTGCGCCGGTGTAGCGGCGAATGCCGTAGGCGAGGGCTTCGGCTACCTCGCGGGAGACGGCGCCACATTCGGCGATCAGATTGGGAGGGACGCCGGCGAAGGCGGTCTTAAGTTCGTTTGAGTAGACGACGGCGCCGCCGAGGAAGGAGCGCGAGCTGCCGGGAACGCTGGTGATGCGCTGAGCGATCATTCCGCCGGTGCAGCTTTCGGCTACGGCGAGCGTGGCCTGGCGCAGGCCGAGATAGTAGAGGACGATCTGCTCAAGAGATTCGCCGGTGGAGGAGTAAAGCCAGTCTTCGAGGACTTCTTCCATGCGGCCGGCCAGCTCGTCCACGCGAGCCTGGGCGCTGCTGGCGTCGGATTTGGAGCAGAGCAGGGTGAGCTGGATGTCGCCGGGCTTGGCCAGGATGGTGGTTTCCACGTCGGGATAAGTGGTGTAGATGGGGGCGAGCAGCTTGTCGGCCTGCGATTCGGGAATCATGGCGGCGCGCAATGTGCGTTTGGCGATGTGGCGAACAGGAAGAATTTCGCGCAGGCGGGGCAGGCACTCGGCGTCGAAGAGCGGACGGCACTCGTTGGGCGGTCCGGGAACCAGCATGAGCAGCTTGCGATAGCCCTGCCAGGTGGTGTCGAGCCACTGGCCGGGGGCGCTGCCGTTGGGGTTGGGCAACAGGGTGGCGCCGTCGAGGATGTCGGCCTGCTTGAGGTTATTGGCGGGCATGGGGACGCGCCATGTGGCGGCGCGAGCGGCCAGAGCGGCCACCTGGGCGGCGTTGCGGCGCAGGGAGAGGGAGAGCGTTTCAGCGGCAGCCTCGCGGGTGAGGTCGTCTTCCGTGGGACCGAGGCCGCCCATGATGACGATGATGTCCGCGCGGCTGAGGGCGGCGGTGAGGACGTTGACCAAATCCTTGCGGCGGTCGCCGACGATGGTTTTGAAGGCAACGGTGACGCCCAGCTCGTTGAGCTTTTCCGTGAGATAGAGGGAGTTGGTGTCCTGGCGGAAGGGGGTGAGCATCTCGGAGCCGACGGCGATGATTTCGGATTTCATAAATACAGCTATTAGCTCCTAGCTTTTAGCTTCTAGCTTTGATGATGAAAGGTCAAACAGCTTTGGCCTATAGCCACAAGTGCCGTGTCTACCACGGAACAGGCTAGTAGCTAGAGGCTAGAAGCTAGCAGCTTAAAAGAGATTCAGTCCTTCGACCCCCAAATCCACATCATAAACGGCTTCGCTGGTGGCGAGGATGGCGGTTCCAAGGGGTGAGAAGGCCAGTCCAACGAGGTTTGGACCGGCGAGCACGAGGGTGGCTTGGCCTTTTGAGGTGACGCAGACGAGACCGCGGCGGCCACGGAGGCAGGCGGCCAGGTAGATGTCTCCCTCTTTGGAGAGGGCGAGGCCCTGGGGACGGCCCAGTCCGCGGTACCAGGGACGGGCGTCGCCGTGGGTGTCGATGGCCCAGATGGCGTCGTTGGAGGAGAGCGTAGGACCGGTGACGTAAAGCGTGCCGGCGGCATCGACGGCCATGTGATATGCCGCGACGCTGGGCTCGAGGGTGGCGTAGACGAAGATCTGGCGCTCGGGATTGATCTTGAAGATAGTGCCGCTGCGGTCGCCGACAAAGAGGTTGCCTTCGGCGTCGAAGGCTGCGCCAGTGGCCACACCCATGCCCTCGGCGTAGAGGGAGGGCTCGCCGGCGTCGTTGATTTGGTAGACGTTGCCCTCGGCGCGTGAGGTGACGAAGAGGTCGCCACTAGGCGAGAAGGCCAGGCCGGTGGCGTTGAGAATGCCGGTGACGAAGGGGGTTCCGCGGCCATCGGGGCTGACGCGCACAACGGAAACTGGAGTCTGCTTGCCGCGTTGCCCGGAGATGGTGGCGTAGATCATGCCGGCGCGGCTGACGGCCGGGTTGGTGACCGGGTGCAGGCCCTCGAGGAGCTGGCGGGCCACGCGCAGCGGAGCGGCGTTGCTGGAGCCTGCCTGGTTGCGAACCTCGATGAGGCCGGTGGTGGCCTGGTCTGGAACGCGGAAGGCCAGAGAGCCGGGGCGGCTCATCAGCAAGTGAGCGGGATGGCCATCGACCAGGACAGCGGGCAGGGCAGAGCCAACCGGGCCGAGATTCGCGCCAGTCAGCTCGACGTCGCCTCCGGGCAGAGCGGCGGCGGGCACAACGTCATCGATGCGCGGAGCAAATTCGGCAGCGGATTTGGTGATGGCTGGGGACATGGCTAAATCCAAATGCGTAATAAGGATGCTACACCCAAAGCATACAACCCGGCGCCCACGTCATCGAGCATGATGCCCCAGCCTTCGGGGAACCGTTCCAGATGACGAACGGGAAAGGGCTTGGTGATGTCGAAGAGGCGGAATAGAACGAGGGCGATGAGGGCGTGGCGCAGGTCGAAGGGGCTGAAGAGCAGGGCGATCCACTGGCCGGCGACCTCGTCAATGACGACAAATTGCGGGTCGTGGCGGGCGGATTGGCGGGCGACGATGGTGGCGGCGGGAATGCCGAAGATGAGCGTGAGTGCAATGCCGGCGAGCAGGGCCAGGAGCAGGGCGTGCGGGGTGGGATGAAAGAGCCAGGCATAGGCGGCCCAGAGGAGGACGGCGGCTACTGAGCCCCAGGTGCCAGGGCCGGGCTTGCCAAAGCCAGCACCGAAGAAGGTGGCGACGGTCCAGGCCCAGATGGTTTTATGGGCAGAGGCGGTTGAGGCCGGAGCCGATTCGGGGAAGAGGGTGGAGGCATTGGGCGTGGGTCTAGTTTTCATTGGAGTCTTCCTTCTGGCCTCGACCCAAATCTTCGAGGACTTCAGGGTCGAGGATGGGTGAGCTGATTTTATAGACACCCATGGCCCATTTTCCGAGATCAATCTTGCGGCAGCGGTCGCTACAGAAAGGGAAGTCCTCGTCTGTGCGGCGGACAAGCATGCCGCAGGTGGGGCAGCGGAGAAGCCTGGCGGATTTTTTTCTGGCAGCCATCGCTCGTGTTCCCGGGACAGAATTCCATGAATATGGTACAAGGTGGAGCGGGTGGAATGGGACGGCTTGCCCGGGGGCGGATTTTCATGTAGGCTTCTGAGATTCAGGAGGAAGATGCGATCATGTTCGACGCCAGACAAAGCAATCTACAGGATGTGACCACCTACGCGCCGGTGCGGATCGCTCTGCTGGGCATTCTGCGGCTCATCTTCGGGCTGCTGGTGGCGGTGCCGGCGGGGTTGTTGATCTGGATTGGGCCCGGTGGAGAGGCAGGAGCGCCCCGGCAGCCGGGCGATATGCCGGCATGGTGGATGTTTTTCATCGGCCTGGTGCTGGGCTTTGTCGCCTTTGCAATTGCGACGAGCGGTGTGGGGCGCATCGTGAGCGCTTTTGCAAAGGATTGCTACTTTCGCGCCGGCCCGGATGGGATTGCGATCCGACTTCCCGTGCAGGGTTGGTTCGGGCGCTACCGGATGACCGAATACAACTTCCGGTGGAGCGAGATCAAGCAACTGGTCCATTTCACGCACAGCCTCAACCTGATTCCGATCTCCCGGGAACTGCGCATCGAGCTTGAGGACGGCAGGACGGCGGTGATCCAGCGGCATTACTTCTTGGCCAACGTGAAGAGCCTTCAGCAACAGCTTCTGACAATAAGGGCGTCGGTGGGGAGATAGGGCAGCTTATAGCGGGCCGGAGAGGATGCGGGCGACGACGTCGTAGTCGTGGGCTTCAGTGATTTGGGCGCGGTAGAAGCGGCTGGGCTCGAGGGCGGGCAGAGGGCCGAAGTCGTTGATGTAGAGCTTGCCGTCGATCTCCGGGGCGTGGAACTGGGTGCGGCCCTCCCAGAGCAGCGGCGTCTCCTCGCTTTCGCCTTCGGCGAGGACGACGAGCTCGCGGCCTACCCACTGCTGCTTGGCGCACTTCGAGATAGATTGCTGCAGCTTCATGAGTTTGCGCCTGCGGGCTTCGATGGTGCGGTGAGGAAGTTTGCCGTCGAGCGAGAATGCTCCCGAGCCTTCTTCATCCGAGTAGTTGAAGACGCCGAGCCAGTCGAATTTTGCTTCCTTGATGAACTCCTGCAAAATTTCAAAGTCCGAGGAGGTCTCGCCGGGGAAGCCGACGATGAATGAGGTTCGGAGGGCGACGCCGGGGATGGCGGCGCGAACTTTTTCCAGAGTCTTGAGGAAGATTTCAGCGCTGCCGCCGCGCTTCATGCGCTTTAAAACATCTGGTGACGCGTGCTGGAGGGGCAGGTCCAGGTACTTGCAGATGTTGTCGTGACGCGCGATGGTTTCCAGAAGTTTGGTAGTGATGCGATTGGGGTAGGCGTAGAGGAAGCGGAGCCAGCGGAGGTGGGGGATACGTGCGAGCGTATCGAGGAGGGTGGCGAGGCCGTCTTTGAGGCCGAGGTCCTCACCGTAGAAGGTGGTGTCCTGGCCGATGAGGGTGATTTCGCTTGTGCCGCGGGCGACGAGCTGGCGGGCTTCGGCGACTACCGATTCAAATCTCCGCGACCGAAATTTTCCGCGCAGGTTGGGAATGACGCAGAAGGAGCAGGGGTGGTCGCAGCCCTCGGCGATCTTGATGTAGGCGGAGGCTTTGGGAGTGGTGAGCAGGCGCGGTGTGGTTTCGTCGTAGAGGTAGGTGGGGAGGAGATGCGAGGCGCCCTGCCACGCGTCGCGGCGAAATCTTCCTTGCTGCTCGCGGTGTGCGCCTTCCACTCTGGATGTTGCCTCCGAGGCTAAAGCCCGCGTCGATTGCAGGCCGGTATTCAGGGGCCTGAAGGCCCCTGCTCCCTCCGTGCCGGGCTTTCCCGAAGCGTGGTGATGCGTGCCGGAGAGGGACTCCTGGCCGGGATGGATTTCAGCGTGGGTGCTGGCGGTGAGGATGTTGAAGGGCGAGGGCGCGGCGGCTAGAGCGGCGGCTGGTGCGGCGAGGCCGGCGGCTGCGAGTATGGATTCCAGTTCGCCGGTGCCGACCACGGCGTCGACTTCGGGAATGCTCTTGCGAATTTCGTCACGATAGCGCTCGACCAGGCAGCCGGCGACGATGAGCTTGCGCGCGCGGCCCGTGGTTTTATAGCGGGCCATTTCCAGAATGGTGTCGATGGACTCCTGCTTGGCGGTGTCGATGAAGGAGCAGGTGTTGACGATGAGGATTTCGGCATCCTCAGGATGAGAGGTGAGGCGCGCGCCAGCGCGATCCAGCAGGCCCATCATCACCTCGGAATCGACGAGGTTTTTGGGGCAGCCTAACGAAATAAATCCCACGGTGGGGGCCGTGGGTGGGGGTGGTTTGGTCACCATTTCATTGTACCGGGGTGGAGATTGCGGAGCGGTGGGGGTACCCCCCGTATTTTGGATGCAAATCCCTTGTTATCTTGAGTTTACAGGCAGGGTTGCGCTGCAAAATCCTGCAAACAAAGGAGTTATTTGCAAAATCGTCATTCTAAAGGTGGTTAGCGGTGAATTCTGCCTGTTTCAGCGATCTGGGGCGAATCCATCCGAAGGAAAACGCGTCTGTCACGGATGCCCGGTTGTGATGTACGAAGCCAGTGTAAGCAATCAATGCGTAATTCTCTGCAATTGTTCCCGGAATATTCCATGAGAACGGATCATCTCGTAGAAACGTGAGAAGGGCGCGGAGCATAAGCGCCGTCCCTACGGGACTCCGGATGAATTGTCGGTTTCGCCAACCCCACGCTGAAGCGCGGGGCTAACCCGCATTTCTCACATGCTCGTTATAGATTGCGGTGACGGTGGCTAGAAAAGTCTTGGAAAGGCCGTCTTTTCATGGCATAACTGCGTTATCGAAGCGTAGTTATTGCCGTGCGGAGGCGGCCT
>JBEKJR010000009.1:0-175747 GCA_050011175.1 Occallatibacter sp. | reverse complement strand
TGAACCAGTTTCGGCAAGGGGACGCGGAGGCTTTCGAGTCGCTCTTTCGCCAGCATCAGCGCGCGGTCTACGGCTGGATTCTGCGCATTGTCCGCAACCCGGAGACGGCCGAAGAACTGACGGTGGAGAGCTTCTGGCGCATTCACCGGGCCCACGCCCGCTTCGATCCGGCGCAGGGCTTCGAGGGCTGGGCGCGGCGCATTGCCACCCGAGCGGCGCTCGACTGGCTGCGGACGAAAAGGACGGAGCGCGAACTGAGCGCGGAAGTTTGCGACGAAATTGCGGCTCCGTCTGCCGCCGATCCGGCAGTGACCGCGGAGATTCGCCAGAAGACCGCGCTGGCTTTTGGGCGGCTGCCGCCCAAGCTGAGGATTGCGGCGACGCTGGCGGTGGTTGAGGAGTTGCCGCAGAAAGAAGTGGCCGCGGCGCTGGGGATTTCGATTGCGGCCGTCAAACTGCGCGTCTTCCGCGCGCTTCGATTGCTGAGAACAGACCTGGAACAACAAGGAATCACGCCATGAATGCATACGACGAGAACCGCATGAAAAAGCTTTTACAACAGGCGCTGCCAGCGATGAAAGGCGACGCCGGACCGGGACGCGATTTGTGGCCCGACGTTCTGCGGCGGCTGAATGCAAAGACAGCCGCGCAAGCCACCACCGGCTGGGCTTGGCTAGGCGGGGCCTGGTTCGATGGGGCATTGCTGGCCGGTCTTGTCGCTCTCGTCGCAATCTTTCCGGCGACGATTCCCGTGTTTCTCTACTACCTGTGAACCCGCGGACGCACGCGCCCGCAACAAACTCGCAAACAAGGAGGAAGCTATGAACACTCATCCCTATCTTCGCGCATATCTGGCGGGGATCTTTGTGCCCACGCTGGTTCTGCCGCTGTTGCTGACAGCGTTTATCGTGGTGCGGATCGTGCTGAAGGCGCCGGTCCCCATCGAGCAGGGGCTGATTTTTCCCATGGCAGTGGTGCCTTTGCTGTTTGGGCTGTGGAACATGTTATGGTTCGGCTCGCACGAATGCACACACCTGCCGATTGGCGTGCATGGAGCGATATTGCCGCTGGTTCTAATGCCTTTGGGAGCAACCACAGCACATTGCCTGGGAGTACTTGTGTTGGGCTCCCATGGCGTTACATGGTTCAATACTCTTCAGGTGCCGTATATGCTCATCGCGCCATGTTTTTTGGCTGCGCTGGCGGGATATTACCTGGTGTGGAAGTACATTGTGGGCTTCCTGAATCGGGTGCTGGGGATTGCGTAAAAGCAGCTAACAGCTATCAGCTAACAGCTTTTCGGTGTTAGCTGATAGCCTCCAGCCTTTCTTTGGAGAGTAACCATCTACGGTGAGGATGAAAATGTCCTGGGAGACTACTGTGAAATATGCCGTTGAATTGTTTTCCAGAATTGCCCTTTTTACATTCGTTGTGTTTCTCATGTGGCGAGCGGTCGATACACCCCTTTCAGATGTGATGAATCTATCGATCATTCTGGGAGGGATGTTGCTAGTATTTCCTGTTGTCTGGCTGGCGAGGAAGATGCTCGACCGGCACCCGACAAAGAACGGCGTCGTTTGGATCACGATGTTTGTCCAATTTGCAGTGGGGAATCTGTTGGGCGCGGGCGCCATTCGAGCAGCAACCACTCATCGGGATTGGTCAGACTGGGTACTCCCGGTACCAAGAGAGATCGGCTTGGTGTTAGTCATAGTTACCGGTGTGGTGGTTTTCCTAACAGTGGCAAACCTTGCTTTGAAGGGCTTCGGCGCGCCCTTCTTCATCGTGCTCAGCCGGAAACTGGCGGCGGATTGGATGTATGCCTGGACGCGCAATCCCATGGTGCTTGCAGTTATGGCGTTTCTTCTGTCGTTGGGAATCTGGTTTCAGTCGGTGCTGTTTGTGCTCTGGGCGCTGACCCTGTTTTCGCCAGCGTTGCTTTTCTTGATAAAAGTGTATGAAGAACGGGAACTGGAGTTACGCTTTGGGGCATCGTACCTGGAGTACAAATCCAGAACACCGATGCTGTTTCCAAGAAGGCCCAAAGGTTGAGCAATCTGCTGCCCAACGACTATCAGGCTATATCCGTCACGTGTAGCTGTTCCAAAGGACGCGGCCCTCGGAATCGAGTAGGAGACAGCGATGAGTTACCGGAATCTGATGTGGCTTTTTCCGATTGTCCTGACTCTGCACAATGCCGAAGAGGCCATTTGGCTTCCGGGCTGGTCGAAACGGGCAGTTCTCTGGCATAGCCCCGTTACGCCGGGTTTCTTCCGTTTTGTCGTGACGGTCTTGACAGTCCTGGCCTTCGCCGTCACGTGGCTGAGCGCAGAATCGGGCAAACAGACGGTCTGGACCTACTTGGCCTTTGGATATATGGTTGCTGTGTTGGCCAACGTCCTGATTCCGCACGTCGCGTTAACTGTGGCGCTGCGAAGCTATATGCCAGGTGTTGCAACGGCCGTGGCCTTGAACCTGCCGGTGTTATCCCTGCTGGTAGTGTTGGCCATCAGGGAAGAATACGTTTCCGGCTGGAAGGCCGCAGCCTATTCCGCAGGCGTGGCTGGATTGCTTCTGGCATCCATCCAAATACTCTTCAACAAAAGTAAGATCCTGAATCTCTAGGCGCCGGGCTTGAAGAAATCTACGAGTCCAGCACGCTGGGCGTGGGCGGCCATGGAGGCTTGAATTTCCAGGGCCAGAGCAAGCGCCTCGCGGCCTTGGCGGGCGGTAACCCTCGGCGAGCGTCGCGTTCGTACCGATTCCAGGAAAGAAACAATCTCCAGCCGCAGAGGCTCGCCGGGCGTGACCGGGGGCTTGGAGAAGCTCAGGCCTCCCTTCGATTCCGCAGGGCTGGTCAGTTGCTCGATTACGGCCGGATCGATTTTGGCCATGGCGGCAAACTTGGCAATCAAGGCTGGGTCAATCTTTGCGAGATCGATCTTGCCCGATGCGATTCCCTCGGCGATGCCCGGCGGGAGCAGGCTGACAACCTGCGGAGGAAGCGACGCAATTAATTCGGCTGGGGAAGCTTTGCCCGCGCTTTCATCCACCTTGATGATCAGCAAGTCCTGGCGGGCATAGTCGATGGAGACGTACTGGCGCGGCTCAAAGAAGCGCAGCTTGCGGACGCGCTCGGTGGAGACGCGCGAGGCGGTGAAGTTGGCCACGCAGCCAGACTCGAATTCGACGCGGACGTTGGCGATGTCCACCTTGGGCGAGAGAATTGGCAGGCCCACGGCGCGCACCTCGCGCACCGGCGAGGCGGCAAAGGCGAGCACGATGTCCAGATCGTGAATCATCAGATCCAGTACCACATCTACGTCGAGAGCGCGAGGCGTGAAGATGGAGAGCCTATGCACCTCGAAGAACATGGGACGGCGCAGTTGCGGCTGAATGGCCAGAACGGCGGGGTTGAAACGCTCCAGGTGGCCGGGCTGCAGGATGCGCTTGCTTTTGGCGGCGCGTTCGATCAAGTCGTCGGCTTCGGCGAGTGAGGCGGCCAAGGGTTTTTCGACAAGCAGGTCGAGTCCCGCATCGAGCAGAGCCGACGCGACCGCATGATGATGCACGGTGGGGACGGCGACGCTAGCTGCGTCGAGCTTTAGGCCGGCGGCCAGCAACTCGTCCACGGTGGCAAAGACGGGAATCGCGTATTTTGCCGCAGTTTCGGCGGCGCGGGCCGCATCCGGCTCGACGGCGGCAACCAAGGCAACGGGCGGACTTGCCGAGACAGGGCCAGCCGTGGCGAATCCCGCTGTTTCGAGCTCGCGGTAGACGCGCAGGTGGTTTTTGCCGAAGGCTCCGGCCCCGGCAACAGCAACGCGCAGAGGGGCTTGGCTCACGACTGCGGCATCCAGCCTTGCGGCGCTTTGCCGGACTTGCCGGGTTCTCCACCTTCGATGGCCTTCAGACAGCGGCTGTAGAGTTCCAGCAACTGATTCACGTGCTCCTCGGGCTTAGGTCCGGCGGCGCCGCTGAAGCCGGTGGAGGGCGCCGCGGGCTTGCCTACGCCCGCAGTGACGGAGATGAATTTGAGCAGGTCGAGGGCAATGTCTTCATTGCGCCGTGCGCCGAAGCTCATGTTGGGTTGGGCATCCATGTTGAAGTTTCTCCATAGAGGATGCTAGCAGAAAACGGTCAGGCGCCGCTCCATTCCTTCATCCATGGCATTTTCCCTCAATACCTGCTACGCTTTTTCTATGCAAGTCACATTCGACATTCCCGATGAACTTGTTGCGCGGATTCGGGCTCGCGGCCTGGAGCCGCAGAGCTTTGCCCAGGGAGTGGTTGACGATGCCGTAGCCCGTGGAGGCGTTAATGCGGAGGATTCAAAGCGCCATGAAGCTGTGGATGCGATGGTGAATTTCTCCGCTAAGCATGGCGCGACACCGGACGGTATCAATCTGAAAAGCATGGTTCACGAAGGGCACAAATACTGATGCCGTTCGTACTTGATGCTTCGATTCTTACACAAATTGTGCTTCCCGGAACTTGAGAGAGCGTATCATAGAGGCGGACACGGCCGGAGTCCCAAAATTATCACGGAGGACGGAAAACGATCTTGAGTGAAAATTCTAGGCTTGTGCGGGACGTGTCTGTTCAGATCATTCACCATGACCTCTGGGTTTCGGACGATATTTTTAATTGTCATCCACCGGTGGATAGTCGAGTCGAACTCGGCAAGGGGCTTTGGATTGGACCGCTGGGACATGAAACTATAGAGGATATTTTTAATGCTTGTAGCCCGCAAGGTCTGAACTTCAAACCCACGCGACAATTCTTCTCCAGGTATTGCTTCGTTAGAGAGCAGAATGTCACATCTGTCCCGTCATTAAACTGGGATGATGACCGGCAATTGCAAGACTGCATCGCCTTGTCTCGTCTTGTGCACCCCACTACAATTTCTACTTATTATTCGGCTCGTCTTTCTTACGATGCTGGTAAAAGTGATCGTCCTTCAATGATCGTCCCTGGTCCAACTCATGGTATAGGAGCTTTTGCCTGGGTCAATGGCGCAGACTGGCGTGATTGGCTTACAGGTAACGAGGCTCAGGAACTTGCGCGGCTTGTAGCTATTTACGATTTTGATTCTATGCCGGATCGTGTGAGACGAGCGATGAGACAGTTCGAATCAGCTTGCTTGACATATTATCCGGATGCCCGACTCACCCTGGCAGTAACGGGACTCGAAGCCCTTGTAAATACTTATCTGTACCAAGCCACTGCTAAGTTCCAAGCGAGGATTGCATCTATTTCAAAAGAAGTCGGGCTGACTGTTTCAGAAAATTGCGCGAGAAAAGCTTATGAATATCGTTCATCTCTGGTACACGGGCAGGGGTTAGACGGGCAAAGCATCGACCAGGAGTTTAGTGAAATATATGAAATTGTTGAAACGTTGCTTCGTAAACTTGTGAGAAAGTGCATTGAGGATTCGAGTTTTTCAAAATGTTTTGAGTCAAAAGAATCAATTGACGCATATTTCCAAAACTTAGTCAGTTCATGATGACTCACTCCAACACCATTCGCGATACCCTCTAAGTATGCACACGGCTTACATCGGGATGGGAGGGAACCTGGCCAGTTGGGCGGGCGCGCCGGAGGCGACTTTAGCGGCGGCGGCGCTGCGGCTGGAGTCGCTGGGGCGGGTGGCGCGCCGGTCATCGCTCTACTCGACCGCGCCGGTGGGATTTGCCGAGCAACCCCGGTTCGTGAACGCGGTGGTCGAGCTGGAGACGGAGTTGGGGCCAAGGGAGTTGCTGGAGGGGTTGCTGGCTATTGAGAAGGAGTTTGGCCGCGACCGGGCGGAGGGCATCAAGAACGGGCCGAGGACGCTGGATTTGGACATTCTGCTCCTGGACGATTTGCAGATTTGTGAACAGATTGGCGAAATGGGGCTGGAGATTCCGCATCTTCATCTGGCGGAGCGGGCGTTTGTGCTTGTGCCGCTCTGCGAGATTGCGGCGCAGGTGCAGGTGCCCGGACACGGGAAGAGCGTGGGGCAGCTGATGGATTCCCAGGTTTCAAAATCGAGACTTGGGGCACACGCAGGCTCCAAGGGCGAGTCGGATGCGGTGGTCCGAGTGCAAAGCACCTCTTGGTAGTTATTGCTTCTCGCCGGCCGGATTCGCCAGCTCGGAAGTCATGATTCTTTGGTATTCCTTTTTGAAAGACGACAAAATCACCATCGTCCGGTAGGCCTTTCCGCCTTGCAAATACAAAACCAATAAATGATCGGAATTGAGAAACTTATCGAGCAGATACATCTTGTGCCGGTCAGTTCCCTCCTCCACCAGGCCGAGCGGAACACGAGCCGTACAGGCCATATCATTGCAATCGGTAATAACGAGCCTGTTCGCCCCATCCGCATCGAGATTGATCTTCCGGGAATTGCCATCTTGAGCCGTCTTCGTAAATGCGATGAATATTCCCTGGTCGCGTTGCACACGGGGGTCTACCAGGAATGCAAAATACGCAGGTTTCTGGGTCTTTTTGAAGAGCGCCACATCGATGCTGATGTACTCGCGGAAGTCCCTGGGGTCTGGCGGGTCACCAGACTCTCCTCGCAGCACATCGGTATGCATCAGGCAGACCACTGGATAGCAAGTAGTCTTCCATTTAACTAAAGCATCTGCTAAGGCGTCTCCCCGATCGTTGGCTGGACCGATACTCTGGGGAAATGAAAGGGGCGAGAGCAACAATAGAAGCGGCAACATCGTGCGGGTTGCAATATTCCGGATCATGTTGCAATTGTCGCTCACTTTGGCCCGCTAAAATCATAGCGTGGAACAAATATTCAGCGTACTGGCGACTACCGCATCCGGCGGGCGGCGGGGGAGGATGCAACTGCCTCATCGCACCGTCGAGACGCCGGTCTTCATGCCGGTGGGCACGGCGGGGAGCGTCAAAGCCGTAGCACAGGACGTGCTGGAATCGCTCGGCACGGAGATCATTCTGGGCAACACCTACCATCTCTATCTGCGCCCCGGCCACGAGGCCATTCAACGCATGGGCGGACTGCACCGCTTCATCAGTTGGCCGCGCGCGCTGCTGACCGACTCGGGCGGCTTTCAGGTTTTCAGCCTGAGCGGACTGCGCAAGGTCACGGACGATGGGGTGAGTTTCCGCTCGCATCTGGATGGCAGCAGTCATTTCTTCACTCCGGAACACTCCATGGACGTGCAGATCGCGCTGGGCGCGGACATCTGCATGGCTTTCGACGAGTGCACGGAGTACCCGGCTGACCGCAGCCGCGCCGAAGAGAGCCTGCGGCTGACCATGGCATGGGCGCGGCGGTCGCTGGAGCACTTTCGCGCGCATTGCAACGAGGTTGTATGGGGCAAGGAACAAACCGGCGGGGAGTTGGGCGGGCGGACGCAGAGTTTATTTGGCATTGTTCAGGGGGGAATGTATCGCGATCTACGCCGCGAGAGTGCGAAACGGCTGGTGGAGATGGAGTTTGACGGCTATGCCATCGGCGGCCTCAGCGTGGGCGAGCCGCGCGAGTTGACCATGGAGATGATCGCCGAGGTGTTGCCGCTGCTGCCCGCGGATAAGCCCCGCTACGTGATGGGCGTCGGCTATCCGGATGAGATAGAGCAGTATGCGCGCATGGGCGTGGATATGATGGACTGCGTGTTGCCTACCCGCGCCGCGCGCCATGGGTTGCTCTTCACAAGCGAAGGGCGGCTGAACATCAAAGGCAAACGCTATGCCGAAGATCAAGGTCCGCCGGACCCGGCCTGCCAGTGCATGGTCTGCCGGCGCTATACGCGGGCCTACCTGCGCCACCTGATGCAGGCCGGCGAGGCGTTGTCTGGAACGCTGAACACCATCCACAATCTGGCGTACTACCTGGGGATCATGGAGCGGGTGCGGGAGAGCCTTGGCGCGGAGTGAGCGGAGTTAGCCGCGCTTCGCACGTGTGAGCGGAGTTAGAGCATTTTTTCTATTTGTGTAAAGTGCGGCGTGGACCGGGAGGTCCACGCGACAGCCGGCCAGGAGGCCGGCGCTACCTGTTCTTGCAGCGACCGACAACCTGGAGCCAAGCAGGAGATCCACTCTATACCAACAGGCAAAATGCTCTAGCCGATGGCTTCTCCGAGCAGCTTTTTCAGCGCCTGGACGTATTCGAGAAACGCCTGGCGGCCGGTTTCGGTCATGCGATAGACGGTCTGCGGCTTGCGCTGGACAAACTTCTTCTTGACCGATACGTAGCCGGCTTCTTCCAGTTTGGCGAGTTGCGCGCCCAGGTTGCCGTCCGTCGAACCGGTCTTCGAGCGCAACCAGGTAAACTCCGTCTCTTCCACGCCAACGAGCAGCGAGAGCAGGGCCAGGCGCAGCTTCCCGTGGATCACAGGATTCAGCTCTGGCAGCTCAGGCATGGAGAGCCCCCTGTCTGCACCTGCGGGCTTCCGCGATCATTCCGTAGATGCCGAAGACGATCTGGCAGAAGAAGATGGCAGCTAGAAACGCAATCGTCAGCCTGTTGCCCCCGCCAAAGCAGGCATAGACAGTCAATGCCCACCAGACCAGCGCACAGGCAAATTGCAGCTTCCACTTGAGGATCATGCTGGAGGCCGCGTTGACGGTAGCGAGCATAGCCGCCATGATGGCTACGAAGATGTTGTAGTCCATAAGTTTCCCGCTCCAGCCAAGAGCCATGAAGAGCACGAACATCGAAATGCCCATCGCGCACCAGATGGATCCGATGGCGCGGGCTGTGGTGGTTGGCGGCCTTTTGCAGCGCTTGCGGGCAATGATGACTACCGTCAGCACGCCTGCGGCTGTCATGGTGATGGGCCAGGCCAGGTAGTCACGGCCAACTCCGGCCCAGAAGATCGCGATGTAATAGGCTACGCCCCACAGGACGAAGGTCCATCCATAGCGTTCGGTGGTGCGCCGGCCTTCGGCGATCATGGTTTCGATCAGGCTGAGCCTGTCTTTCAGTTCCAACTCTTCAGCGTTTGCGGTCATGTCGATTCTCCTCAACTCGGTTCATTGTTTGATTGCTCATTCAGGACTGAATCCACACCTTGCGTGCTTCTGCCCCCTTCTATCAGAACCCGATCAGTTAAATCTTGATCGGATCGAAGACCTACGCTCTCCTACGCCACGCTCCCGAGGCTGCGGAGAGGCACATCCACGGCTCGCATACCAAGTTGATGGCGATGTGCGCTGCGATGCAGGGGGCCATCGACCGTCCGCCGACCAGGTAGACGACAGCCAGCGCTCCGCCAAGCAACGAGGTATAACACACGGCCCAAAAAGCATCGGTCATGCTGCCCCTGGCCAGACCCCAAATGGCATGGGCCACGCCGAAAACCAGCGCGGAAACGAGGACTTGCAGCGCAAGCCCCCAGCCAGAATTCGAGACTTGGTGTGCTACATAATCCATGAGGAATTTGCGAAATAGAGCCTCCTCGAAGAAGCCTGTAACCAGGGCCGCGGGCACAGCCAGCAGACGCAGCGTGTGCCAACGCAACCACCAAGCCTGGATGAGCGGACAGGAGCGGATCGTTTGCCGTGTATATAGCGCGAAGACAATCGCGGCCATCACCCAGGCCAAAGGCGTTCCGACGCCCCAGTTCAACAGCCAGGGCAGTGGATGTTTGGTCAGCAAGGTTAGCAGCGGGATACTTTCGCACAGCGAGCCGACGGCCAGAAAAGATATTGCAGCGCGGATGGCGCGCTTGGACAACGGCTGAGATACAGACATGGCGGCATTCAGACTTAGTCCGTCTTTCAGTTCCAACTCTTCTGTGTTTGCTGTCATATCGATTTTCCTTTTTTTGATCAAAGTTCGTTCGAGGAAAGCCAATCCTGCCCCAGAAGCACTGCCGCCGTCGCCCATAGCGCCAGGCCGTCGATGCCGCAAGCCGCAATGTTGCGCACGTAGCCGGCAGGAATCGCCAGCGTCGCCAACACTCCCACGACCATGACAGCGCCCGTCGCGTAATACAGCGGCAGCCTGAAGAGTTTCCCCAGAGGCAGGAAATGCACGCCGATAATCACGCCTAGAAAATGAGGAATCAGGTCGTAACGCTGACTGTGCGCAAGCCAGTAGGCCGCGACAGAGCATAGCACCCATTCGATCGCAAAGTTGATCCAGTAGGGCTTGGCAATCGCGGCCCAGAACGCGCGGTCGGCGTCTGATTTCTTCAGGCGAGAATAGGAGCAAATCTGGATCACAGGACAGACGATGAGAACCATCGTAAGGATACTGATCACTGTGAGCCAGACAGGCGTGGCAATATTGCCAAAATACAAAGCTTGATACATCCACACGGCGCCAAAAGTGCTGCAAACCACGGAGCCGATCATGCGCCCTTTCAACGAGCCAGTGCTGAAGCGTGAAGAAGCGGGCATCGTACATGTCGTTTCCATGAGATCTCCTATCCGACTGGACATTTCAGTGAACCAATCCTGAAGGCGCTCAAATCGCCAGAGAGGTCCTACTTACAGAGAACTCTACGATATAGAGTATTGAATGTCAAGAACTATTTTTGACTATTTTTAGCCTGACTTTGAGAATTACACCGGAAAGCGCCGGAAAGCCTGCGTTCTCTGTATCTTGCAGTTAGCGAAGGGGAGTGTACGAACGCACTCCCCTTCACTGGTTGATCGTTGCGAGCCTCAGATTGGCAGCACCAGCAGCCCCGTCTCCAGAAGCTTTTCCGTCAGCTTGTCCAGAGCCGCGGGAAACTTGTAGGAGATGGTGCGAACGCCCATCCCCAACAGGATGGCCGTTTCCGCCTGGGTATACTCCTGGAGCACAATGTGGCTAAGCATCATGCGGTCAAGAGAACCCAGCTGGTTGAGGCATTTTTCCACATCGAGGACGAAGATGACCGCGTCCTCGAAGGTGCGGATGGGACGGCTGGAGCACCAGCCCCGGGCGATGGGATCACCCAGGATGTTGGGCGCCCGGCCCACCTGCATGGAGGCGTAGAGGTAACGCCGCAACAGGCTTTCGGTATGTTTGCGGTAGAAGCCCAGACTGACCACCGGCCCGGCGGCCGGCGCTTTTACGGCGGGCTCGGCGACCGGCGCCACGGCCGGCCTTTGTACCCATGTTCTCCCTACCCTCTGTGGACCGCTTACTTCCCAAACCACCGGCAACTGAAGGGCGGCGCTCATTGGGCACCTCCGGTAGCTTCAGCCACTGCCCAGACTCTGACCAGCGTCTTGCGCCCCGGGCGTCCGCGCCGTTTACGGCTTTCCGGAGTTGGAAAGTCCTTCAGTTTTATCTCACATTCCTTGCAGTACACACTCCCTTGGGTCTGGGCGCGGTACCAAAGACAACCGCATCCCTCGCATATTTTCAATTGCACGCGCAAATCCATGACGAAATCTCCGTATTCCCGTTCTCTCCCGACGGCCTTGTATTAAAGTCTTGTTTCCGCGGGGCAGGAAAAACCGGGCATGGCTGCTCAGGGTTCTTTCGCCCTGATAGGGGATAGCCGCCCGTATTCTCTCGTTTTTTGTCATGCTCATAGCGCGCAGATTCTGGAATTTCAGTGGTTGGCCGTCCCTGGACGCCTCTGCAGAACGTATTGGGGTGGGAGGAGAAAGCCGGAAAAGATATTCATCGCCCGGAAATTGTTCATTAACCGCTGAAAGGGGGCAAGATATCGCCCGTTTCAGCCTTGCGGCAATGAAACGTTTCTCAAAAGATTCCCACAGGCCAGCACCGGATTAAGTAAAGCAAATCTAGATAATTCGTTCTTTTGCGTCAATCCACTTCGGCATATTTCCGCTTTCGCACTTTTCATTCCTACATAAAGCGCCGAAAATGAAGGCCAAACAGTCCTTCAGCTTTTCCATCAGAAAATGAAGGCTGTCCCCCTCTATTGCTGGTGGCGGATTTTCCACAGATGAACTTTACCCAGATGCACGAAAGACTCCGCCTGGAACTGCTGCGCAGGATACAGCGGGGGACAGTCAGCGTCTCGCTGCTGGCGCGCCAGACCGGGTTTGGGCAATCGCATCTATCGAATTTCCTGCACAATCGGCGGCAACTCTCGCTGGAGGCGATGGATCGGATACTGGCGGCGCAGCACATGGCGGCCGGCGATCTGCTACCAGTGGACTACCATCGCGAAGCCCTGCCGGCGGACGGAGAGAGCAACTCGGTCCCGGTTGTCAGCCATGCGGCGGCGCTCTTTGAGCCGTTCATCCGGCCCTCGACTGTTCAGACCATGCTCTATCTGCCCTCTGGGATGTTGCAGTCAGTCCGGGCACGTGCCTCGAACCCTCGCCGCGCCTGGCAGCGATTTGTGGCGGTGCGCATTTCAGGGGCCGACGCACTGCCGATGGAGCCGCTGGTGCTGCCGGAAGCCATCACGCTGATCGACCGGCACTACAATTCCTTGATGCCCTACAGGCCCAACCGGCCCAACCTGTACGCCGTGCGCCAGGGCTCGCACCTGACGCTTCGCTACGTGGACTTTGTGGCCAACCGGCTGGTGCTGCGGCCGCACAACATCGCATTTCCCGTGGACCTAATCGAGGTGGATCCCGGCGAGCCGCCCAGCGAGCTGATTGTGGGCCGCATTGCTTTAATTCTGAACGAACCGTGAGTGACCCTAGATACCGTGTTCCGTGTCAGGGTTATGAAAGAGCGTGTAGCGGGAGATGAAATGCAGATGGATGATGCCGGTGGGGCCGTTGCGCTGCTTGGCCAGGATAATCTCCGAATCGGCCTTTTCGTCTTCTGACAGCTCTTCGCCGCGCTTGTAGTAGGACTCCCGGTGGATGAAAGCAACGACATCAGCGTCTTGTTCGATGGAGCCGGACTCGCGCAGGTCGCTCAAAAAGGGGCGCTTGTCTTCGCCGCGGCGCTCGCTGGCGCGGGAGAGCTGTGAAAGGGCTATAACCGGCACGCTCAGCTCCTTGGCCAGCGCTTTGAGGCCGCGGGTGATGGCCGAGACCTCCTGGGTACGGTTTTCGTAGCTCCTTTTGCCGGAGGAAGGCACGGTGGCCGACATCAACTGCAAATAGTCCACCACAACCAGATCCAGGCGGCCCATGTTCTGCTTGAGCCGCCGGGCCCGGGCGCGCATCTCAACCAGCGAGATGCTGGCCGAATCGTCGATGAAAATGCGCGATTCAAGCAGATCACTCAGCGCCTGTTGAAGTTTGACGCGGTCCTCGCGATAAATGTCTCCCGTTTGCAATTTTCGCTGATCAACCAGCGCGTGGCTGGCCAATATGCGCCGCAACAACGCCTCCTTGCTCATCTCCAGGCTGAAAATGGCCACCGTGGCGGAGTGATTGATGGCAGCGTTCTGGGCGATATTGATCGCCATAGAGGTTTTGCCCATTGAAGGCCGGGCGGCAATGATAATCAGCTCGCCCTTTTGCAGGCCGCTGGTCATGTCGTCCAACTCGTAAAAGCCCGTGGCCAGCCCGGTGACCTTATGTTGGCCTTGATTGTAGAGATTGTCGATGCTGCCGAAGGAGCCTTTGACGATCTGGTCGAGCGACTGAAAACCCTGGGTGAGGCCTTGCTCGCTGACTTCCAGCAATTTGGCCTCGGTCTCGTCCAGGACGCCGAGCGCGCTCTCGCCCTGGTCGGCGGCCCGCGCAATGGCCGTCGAGCAGATGAGCATAAGCCTGCGCAGCAGACTCTTGTCCTTGACGATGCGGATGTATTCTTCAATGACCGGACGGCGGGGCAAGCCTTCGGTGAGCGAAGCCAGATAGGCCACGCCGCCGATGGATTCGATCTCCTTGAGGCGGGACAGCTCGTTGGCCAGGGTGACAATGTCCACGGTCCGCTGGGAGTCGATCAACTCGGTCATGCGCCTGAAGATGCGGCGGTGGGAGTCGAGGGAAAAATCCTCATCGGAAAGTTTTTCGGCAGCCTCGGCGTGGGCGGCGTTGTCCAGCAGGATGGCGCCGAGGATGGTCTTCTCGGCGTCCACATTGGCGGGCAGCCCGGAGTCGAAAGCCAGATTGGGAAGCGTGGCCATACCAGAAGAGTGTAGGACGAGGGAGGGCTGTGCAGAAGACGGGCATTTTTGGAAATCTGGAAAACAGTGTTAAAAATGGCTACCGAATGCCGCGAAGATACCGTATTCTCGATGAAAAGTAAGGAGAAACGCATGGCCAAGGAAACATTGAGCGGCGCAAAGCTGAAGAGGGTTCTGGAGGCGCTGGAAGGCAACTGGCAGGCGGAGATGGAGGGGTACCACACCTACCAGACGCTGGCCGACCGGGATCCGGAGCCGGTGCGCGCGCAGGTGTTGCGCCACCTGGCCCAGGCCGAGCTGGAGCACGCAGCGCTGTGGCATGGGCGCATCGTGGAGCTGGGCGGAGCCGAGCCGGTCTACCGTGGCAGTCCCGCGGGCGAAGCCAACTCGCTGGCCAACCGCGCCGGCGGCGTGCGCATGGCCCTGAGGCGCCTGGAGATCGAGGAGAGCCGCGACATCGCCAGGTACGGAACCCAGTTGAAGGAGATGGGCGACCAGGAATCCATCGCCATACTCGAGCACGTCATCGAGGACGAAAGAGATCACCACCGCGAGCTGGGGTCGCTGATCCGCGGCCACTACCAGGCGCCGGCGGGCGCGGCGAAGATTGACCCCAAAGGGATTCTGGAGGAGCTGCTGGCCAAGCGCAGCCAGGGCCGCAAGCAGCCGGGAAGCTGGATCGGCGACGCCATCTACGGCGTAAACGACGGCCTGGGCGCCATCTTCGGCATCGTCAGCGGCGTGGCCGGCGCCACCGCAGCCGATCCCGTCAGCCAGCATACCTATGTGTTGCTGGCCGGCCTCTCCGGCATGATCGCCTCGGCACTTTCGATGGGCTCAGGCGCGTATCTCGCCGCCAAGAGCGAGCGCGAAATCTACATGGCGGAGATTGCCCGCGAACGCGAGGCCATCCAGATGAATTCGCCTGAGGCGCGTGAGCTGCTCTCGCTCTACTACCAGGTGAAGGGCCTGCCCGAAAACGACGCCGACAACATGGTGAACCACATCGCCAAAGATTCCGAGCAGATGCTGCGCGCGCTGGCCGGCGAACGGCTGGGCACCAGCGAGGAGGCGCTTGCCAATCCCTGGGTCTCGGCCGGTTCTGGCGCGCTCTCCACCGCCGTCGGCGCATTCATCCCCGTCATTCCCTTCTTCTTCCTGAATGGAATGACCGCGGTCCTCGCCGCCGCAGTAGTTTCGCTAGCCGCGCACTTCGCCGTCGGCGCAGCCAAGTCGCTGATCACCGTCCGCAGTTGGTGGTCGTCGGGCTTCGAGATGACCGCCGTCGGCGCTCTGGAAGGCGCAGTCACCTACGGCATCGGCATCTTGCTGGGCAAGGGAGGGGTGTAGACAACTTCTCTCAAAGAATGACTAGCTTTCTCCCGGGGCCAAACCGATAAAATGAATTTGGCTTTGGCCTCAGGGGGAACTTCGTGCTGAAAAAGATATTTTTCCTGCTTGCTTTCGTCGTAACTTTGCTGCCGTGCATCCCGATCAAGGGACAGACCGCTGCGGACATCGTCGTCGAGCGCAATGTTGCGATGCAGACGCGCGACGGCGTGACGCTACGCGCGGACATCTACCGGCCGGTCGGAGAAGGCAACTATCCGGTCTTGCTCACACGCACGCCATACAACAAGGACAACACCGCTGTCTTTGCGCGCAAGGCCGTAGTGCGCGGCTACATGGTGGTGGCGCAGGATGTGCGCGGAAGGTTTGCCTCCGAGGGCGAGTGGTACACCTTCAAGCACGAGATCGACGATGGTTACGACACCGTGGAGTGGGCGGCGGCGCTGCCACACTCCAACGGCAAGGTGGGCATGTTCAGCGGCTCCTACGTGGGCGCGACGCAGATGCTGGCCGCCATCAGCCAACCGCCGCATCTGGCGGGAATCTGCCCGGTTGTAACGGCATCGAACTACCACGAGAACTGGACCTACCAGGGCGGCGCTTTCGAGCAGTGGTTCAACGAATCGTGGACCTCGTCGCTGGCGCAGGATTCCTTCAACCGGCAGGTTGCGCAAGCAAAGAACGCCCTGATTGGCAGCAAAGTTCTGCCGCTCAAGCAGTACCCGCTCTTCAACAAACTAGAGTTAGGTCCCGGCGCGGAGGGCTATACCCGCAAGCTGGCGCCGTACTTCCTCGACTGGCTCGATCATCCCACGTATGACAGTTACTGGAAGCAGTGGTCGATTGAGGAGAACTACGACAAGATTCAAGTCCCCGCGCTGACCATTACCGCCTGGTACGACATTTTTATGGGGGGCTCGCTACGCAATTACATGGGGATGAGGGACCACGCCGGCACGGAAGCAGCCCGCAACGGACAGCAACTTGTGGTCACTCTCGGCGGCCACTCCGGCTGGGGCCGCAAGATCGGCGAGGTCGATTTCGGCCCCGACGCTCCCTTTGACGAAAATGAGATAACGCTCGATTGGTACGACTACCTCTTCATGGGCAAGCAGAATCAATTTGCCAACGGCAAGCCGGTGAAAATCTTCGTGATGGGCGAGAACAATTGGCGCGATGAAGAGGCATGGCCGCTGGAGCGCGCGAAAGAGACGCGTTACTACCTGCAATCGACGGGCAAAGCCAACAGCGCCACTGGCGACGGCACGCTTTCCATTACATCCGCAGAAACCGAAGCGGCAGACAAGTTTGTCTACGATCCCGGCCATCCGGTGCCCACCGTCGGCGGACCACTCTGCTGCGACGCGATCCACCTTGCTCCTGGCCCTCGCGATCAAAAAGAAGTGGAGAGCCGTGCGGATGTGATGGTCTACTCCACAGAGCCTCTGGAGCAAGACCTCGAAGTTACCGGTCCTGTAACTCTTGACTTATACGCCAGTTCTTCGGCTGTCGATACGGACTTTACCGCCAAGTTAGTCGATGTGTGGCCCAATGGATTCGCGCAGAACCTTACCGAAGGGATTCTGCGCGCGAGTTATCGCGAATCGACCACCGAGGCCAAACCTATCGTTCCCGGCAAGGTCTACGAGTACAAGATCGATATGTGGGCGACGAGCAATGTCTTCCTGAAAAGGCACAGGATTCGTTTAGAGGTGAGCAGCAGCAACTTCCCGCGCTTCGATCGCAATCTGAACACCGGCAAGTCCGCCAGTACGAGCGCAGTATTTGTGAAGGCGACCAACACTATCCTGCACGACGCCGCGCATCCCAGCGCGCTGGTGTTGCCGGTGGTGCCGAGGTAAGAGTTGAAAATTCTAAAGCATTTTCACAGTTCCTGTAGGGTGGGTTTAGTGGTTTCCCACCCATTTCACACAGAACGTGAAATGGATGGGGCACGGAGCATCCTTACACTATCAGTAAAAATGCTCTAAATACGATCCCACCCTAGATCACCCCAACGACGAAGACCTGTCGTTGGGGACCCCGAAGCCGCAAAAACAAGAACGCGGCGAGGGTGGGGCACCCAGATTTTCGGTGAGAGCGAGTTAGGAATGCGCGGCGATCAGCTCTCTCGCCGCCTTCCGTCCCAAACGGATGCAGTCGGGAATGCCGATGCCGTCGTAGGCGTTGCCGGCCAATTTCAATCCGGGCAATGCAGCGACGCGGGAGTTGATGCGCGCCATGCGCTCCTGGTGGCCGACCGCGTACTGGGCCATGGCTCGTGGCCAGCGCGTGACCTGTGTGTGCAGCGGCTGGGCGTCTGGCGGCAGAATCTTTTTGCCGAGAATCTCGCTCAGTTCGCGGCGCACGGTGGCCAGCAGCTCGGCATCAGGCGCGGCCATCAGGGCCTCATTTTTCATCCCACCAAGAAATGCACGCAGCACAGCTTTGCCCGGCGGCGTGCGGCCCAGGAATTTGCGGTGAACAAAGGTGCAGGCCAGCATCGAGCGGCCTTCCACAACAGGAACCAGAAAACCGAATCCATCGGGCAAGCGGCCCAGTTGGTTCTCGTCGTAGATCAGGTTGACGGTGATCGACGATGAGTAGGAAATGCCGCGCAACTCCTCGGCCAACTGCGGATCAATCTGGACCAGCAGCTCACCCGCGGCCCATGCGGGCGAGGCCATAATGACCGCATCGTAAACCTCAGTCTTGCCACCGGCCACAATCTTCCATCCGCCTGGCACTTGTTCCATGCCGCTGACAGGCGTGGAAAGGCGCACCGAGGCCGGATCTAGCCGCGTGGCCAAGGCGACGACCAATTGGTTCATTCCACCGCGCAGTGCAGTGAAGATCGAGCGGCTTCCGCCGCTTTGTCCCTTTTGAACGGACTTTTTAGCGTAGGCGCGCATCTTGCGGTGTGCAGCCAACATTCCGAGCGTGAGCGAGCCATATTCGTTCTCCATCTCAACGAGGCGCGGCAGCACGGTCCGCGCGCTGAGTTGCGCGGAGTCGCCGCCAAAGATTCCACTCAACAACGGATCGGCCAGCCGGTCGACAGCCTCACGGCCAAAGTGGCGCTCGACGAGCGCGGCCACCGACTCATCTTGATCAGACGGCTGCGGCGGATAGAGCAGTTCCAACCCCATGCGAATCTTTGTCGGCAAGCTGAAGAGGCGGGTCAGCGCGGTGGGAATCAGCTTGGTGGGGATCAGGAACATCAGCCCGTCAGGCAGTGGAACGAGCCGGTTGCGGACAACAATATAGGTTTTGCGATCGGCGTCGTTCGAGGGGGTCAGTTCAGCTCCCAAACCCAGCTCGCGGCAGAGTTCGGCAGCCGCCGGCTTTTCAGTCAAAAAGGAATCTGGTCCGCGCTCCAGCACCGCGCCGTCCACCACTTCCGAACTCAGAGAACCGCCTAGCCGGTCGCGCGACTCGTAAAGCGTGTACGCAACCTTTTTGCCCGCCCGGCGCGCCTGCTCCAGCTCATAGGCCGCCGCCAGCCCTGCGATTCCCCCGCCGATGATTGCCGTACGCATCGATCTCCTCATCCACTATTAGAACAGTTCCGGGTAGCGGAAGAATGACCGGGATTACCCAGCTTCTCTGGTTGACAATACATGAGCTTCCGCGCGGAGGACACTCAACATCTAGGCGCGCGTAGAAAAGACATTCCACTATCGGAAAAGCGTACCATATGGAATGCGCTCGAGATCGGCGCAAACTGCGGTCTGATCGTAGAAGGAGTTCAACAAACATGGTGAATCGAAACTGCATCGCTTTGGCGGCGGCCGTGTTCCTGCTGCAGGCGGCCGTGGCAACATCACAGCAATCCTGGCAGCGGTTGCAAAATCCAACGGCAGCTAAGGTGGCTGTGCAATGGAAGACTCCTCCGCCGGAATACGGGCCCGAGCCCTACTACGGCTTGAACGGCCCGGTCAGCATTCCGCAGGTAGAGCGCGATCTGGACACACTGCATGGCCTCGGCTTCCAGGCGATTACCGTGCAGGCCGGCTTCAATATGCCGTTTGCATATATGTCGCCGGAGTACCTGGCCTTCTTTCGCAAGTTTGTCGAGGAGGCCAGGCAGCGCAACATGCGCGTGTGGATCGTCGATGATGCAGGCTATCCGAGCGGCTTTGCCGGCGGCAAGTTCACGACGGAGAAGCCCGAGCTGCGCATGCAGGCGCTTGAAGTGGCGGAGAAGTTTACTGTTGCCGAAGGCGCGGTTGTGCATCGGGATCTTGCGCCAGGAACAGTGAGCGCTGCGGCTGTGGACCAGGACGGCGTGGCTGTTCCCATTCCCTTGCACGGCAACACGCTGGATTGGACCGCGCCCCCAGGGAAATGGACGATGCTCGTCGTAGATCATGAGTTCCGCACATCGCCCACACGCTCCGACACCAATCCCAAGCGCGTCAAGGACGGCTCACAGTCGCTGGAGGATTATCTTGATCCCGCCGCGACGGAACAGTATCTGCGCTTCACCCACGAACTGTACAAGCAGGCGGTGGGCGACGAATTCGGCAAGACGGTCATGGGATTCCGCGGCGACGAGCCCGACTACTCCATCCCCGGCCTGCCCTGGACGCCGAAGTTCTTCGAGCGATTTAAGGAGATCAAGGGCTATGATGTGCAGCCCTATGTCGCGCTCTTTGCGCAAACGCCTTCGCGCCGCGATCCCGGCATTGCAATCCATCTTTCGGCCGAGCAGATTCGCATCAAGGGCGACTACTACGACGTCTTCTCGCAGATGTTCGCCGCCGGATTCTTCAAGCCACAAGGTGACTGGTGCGCGGCCAACCATCTCGAATACCAGGTGCATCTGAACCACGAAGAACTGGAGATGGAACTGACGCGCAGCGAGGGCTCCTTCTTTCGCGCCATGCGCGCTGTTGAGGTGCCGGGCATCGACGCCATCTGGCATCAGATCTGGAAAGACACCATCTCGGATTTTCCGCGCCTGGCTTCTTCGGCGGCTCACGTCTACGGCAAGCCGCGCGCCTTTACCGAGAGCTTTGCGGCTTACCGGCCCGCGCCTGATGTGGAGATGGCGCGCTACATCCTCAACGAGCAAATGGTGCGCGGGGTGAACCTGATTGAGACAATGTATTTTCCGGCGACCTCCGCCGGAGCAAGGCCGCCCTCCGGGTACATGGGTGAACCGGGATTTCCGGATTTGTTCAGCTACGTGCGCCGCTTGAGCTATCTGATGGCCATGGGAAGGCCCGATGCCACCGTCGCGTTGTTCCTGCCGTCGAGTTCCATGTGGTTGGGCAATGATGCTTCGGATAAGGCGTTTGTCTCCACTGAGCGGCTGCTGAGCGAGCACCAGATTGATTTCGACATTGTCGATGAAGACGCGTTGGCGCGCGATCTGAAGCCGCTTAAAGGCAGCTTTGAAACGTTCAGCGGCAACCGCTATCGCACGGTGATTCTGACTGCTCCACTGGTGATCTCAGATGAAGCACTGGCGCGGCTGAAGAAGTTTGAGCAAGGCGGCGGAAAGGTCGTTTTCCTTGGCGGCGCGCCGCAGTTGATCGCGGGGCAAACCATGCGCGATGCAAAACCTGCCATCGCGGCGGATTTCTCCTGGGCAACGGTGGTGAACGCGCAACTGCCGCCGACTCCCACGCCGCCCATGGAGCCTCCTGCCGCGCCGCCTGCTCCGCAAGCGGTTCCCGGCGAAGTTCTCGCTGCGGTCAACGCTGCGGTCATCGCGCCGGTTGCCCGGCTGGACTCGGCTGACACGGCTCTGCGCGTGATGAAGCGGAAATGGAAGGATGCAGATGTGTATCTCTTCTTCAATGAAGGCGCGCAGGCCTGCGATCACGCGGTCACACTGCTGAACAAAGGCCGCATCGCGGAATCCTGGGATCCGCAGACCGCAACCGTTACACCGTTGCAATCCACACGCACGGGCAGAAGTCTTGTCGTGCAGTTGAAGCTGGCGGCTTATGAAACGCGGGTGATTGTGGTGCGCTGATTCGATGCAAAAGCGGAGGGCCACACCACGCCGGCGTGGCCCTCCGAGTCGCTTACAGCATCTTGTTATCCACGCTGGCCAGCGTTGTATCCGCTGCGGCCCTGCTCCAGCCTATGCGCAGATCCTTCACGCCGTGCAGAGCGAAGGCGCCATCCGTCCCGCGCGGCGCCGTGACGGCGAAGAAATCGGCCCGCTCCACATCCGTTAAATCAAACGCCGGACGCGCATCGGAAGTGGTGTTGGCAATCTCCACGTGACTCATCTCCAGATTGTGCATATGCCGCAGGAAAAATCCCGACGCCGGCATGGGGCCGAACATCGACGGCTCCGGATACTTGTTCTCGTTCTCCGGCGGTTGAATCTTTGCCATCTCCGCCGTGCCCCCGCCCGCCGTCTCGATGTATATGTTGGAGAGCTTCACGTTTTCGATGGCATAGCCTGGAATGCCGCTGAGGACGCAACTAATTCTCTGCGGCGCGTTGTAGCAGACGAGATTGCTGATTAGAATACGCTTTAGCGTCCCAACCTTGGTTGTCTCCTTTGGTCCGCGCAGCCGCGCGCCGAGCCGCATGAAGAGCGGCCCTGAAACCAGATCGCGCATCGTCGTGTTGGTGATGGTGATGTCTTCAATAAGCGCGCCATCAACGGATTCCAGAGCGTATCCCTGACAGCCTTCAAATACGCAGTTGGAAATGGTGATGTTGATAAAGCCGCCATTCGATTCAGTACCGCACTTGATGCGTCCGGTGCGCGGCACATGAAAGTCAGGCGCAAACTTCTTGAAGGTTCCATCCAGCACCGTGCCTAACTCGTAATATCCTGTCACCCAGCAGTTGGTTATGGTCAGGTTTCGCGTTGGCCGCGCATAACCCAGCGCATAACTCGACTTGGGGCAGATGCCGTCATCCCACGGCGAGTTGACAGTGCAGTTGGAGACGCGCACATTCTGGCAGCAATCAATATCCATGCCGTCGCGGTCCGTATCAATCTTCAGATTGTCGATGGTCAGGTTATCCACGCCGGTCAGCAAGAGAGCAAAGTGGCCGCACTTCAGCATGGCAAAATCGCGCAGCAGAACATTGTGGCAGTTCTTCATCGCGATGGCCTTGTTACCCACTCCCGGCTGCTCGGCCTGATACATCGGATAGTCGCCTCGGGAAAACCGCGGAGGGCGAGCGCTGCTCTGTGCCGCTGCCGGAGAATTGCTGTTCGCGCCGGCGCCTGCCGGGGGTTCTGGACCGAAGCCTCTGCGCTCTGCTTCGGGAGGACGTCCAGGGCCGGCGCCGAAGCTGAGGCCTCTGCCCCAGATGAGCCCGGTTCCTGTAATGCTGATGTCGTGAATGTCCTCGCCCCAGATCAGCGAGTTATGCCAGTGGTTATGGCCGTAATCCTGGTAGGCATCCCACTCGGTTTTGGGTTCGGCGAAATCGTACACGCCTCCGTTGTAGCCGGTCGTTTCGCCGGGCTTGGGCGAGTCGGCGGCGATAATGGCGCTGCCCTCCTCCAGGTGCAGGTGGACGTGGCTCTTCAGGCGGATGGAAAAACAGAGGTAGCTTCCTGCGGGGAAGAGGACCACGCCGCCGCCCACAGTCGCCGCGGCCTCAATGGCCTTGTTTACAGCCGGCGTATCCAGCGTCTTGCCATCTCCCGTCGCGCCGTACGTGCGCACGTTAAAGACAGACGAGGCGGGATTAGTGGCAGATTTGTCGTGCTTTACCGCGGCTGCAAATGAAACGGCAGGAATCGCGGTCGCCGCCATGCCGATTCCGCCGGTGCGCAGAAAATCGCGCCGCAGCGAATTAAACGAAGTCATTGGAATCTCCCCCTGAGCATGGATTGTACATCCTTCCATGCGCAGGGGGAGCAGGTGCATTCATCAGTAGTTAATGATTAAACACAGCAGTTGGTACTGTTTTCTTAGAAGTTCGCCCTCAGAGAAAGCTGTATCTGCCGATTCGCACCAATCCCAACCTGGTTGCCCACAGTGCTGGTCAGAACGCCAAAGGCGCCGGCATTGGCTAAGGTGAAGGCGGTACCGGGCTGCGATCCGTTTCCGGGCGCTGTCGACAGCGTCTGAGGCAAACGAACCGTGCCAGGATTGGCGTAGTTCGGATGATTCAAGACGTTATATGCGTCAGCGTGGAACTCGAACTTCAGCTTGTCTGTCGCGGTGAACGTCTTGCTCAAGGTCATGTCCAACTGAGCCAGAACAGGGCCGCTGTAGTTGTTGCGGCGCGAGTTGCCAAAGGTTCCCGGGGCCGGAGTTGTAAATGCCGCCGGATTCAGGAACTGCCTGCCCGACTTCAAGAAGGGATTCACGCCTTGCACGATATTCGGCCTGCGGATATTACGCGTATTGCCGCCGCCGGGGACGTTGGCGACCGCCGTTGTTTGCACTACGCCGCCGGTGACGATAGGCACCGCAAACGTCTGTCCCGCAACTGCCGTCCCGGTATTTCCCACGTACGCAACATCCGGGCGAGTTACCAGCACATCGATCGGAAGTCCGGAGCGGAAGTTGACAATCCCGCCAATGTCCCAGCCTCCAGCCACCTGGTCAAGAGTTCCGTTGAGTGAGTGTGCCCTCCCATTTCCGAAAGGAATGTTGTACAGCGCCGTCGCGTTGAGCGTGTGGTGAATATCAGAGGTGCCGCGTCCATAATCCAATTTGAAGCTATATGGACTTTGCGCCGTGGTCGCCTCGTTCGATCCGCTCGACGTTCCCAGTTCCTTCGCCCAGGTGTACTGCGCGCCCATCGAGAGGCCATGGGTAATTCGCCGCTGCAAAGAAGACTGTAGCGCGTTGTACATATCCGTTCCGCCCGATGTCTTGTAATCGATCTCAGCGAACCTGCCGCCAAATTGCCGAACCGCCGTGCCCGCTCCCGTTACCGGATCGGTTGTCACGCTGGTGATGAGGTTGGTAATCGAACGCAGGAAGAGATTTCGTCCCGTCGATCCAACATAGCCCACCATCAACTGGAAGCTTTCCGGAAGCTGCTGCTGAATCGAGGCCGTATACGAGGTGATACGCTCGGGAATTCTGTACTTCGGAGCGTAGGCGCGCGGCTGGTAACCGAGCGTCGTGCTGTTGATGTCATATCCGGCATAAACGTCGGTTGCCGGATTAATCGGATATACCTTTCCAGAGGTAAAGGTGCGCTGCACGCGATCGTTGGCTTCGGGCTGAACCTGGTCCTCGGTTTGTCCGGGCCCGTTGTAGATGCCGGCGCCGACGCGGATTACCGTCTGCTGATGGGCGAACTTAGGCTCCCATGTCAATCCCAGTCTCGGTTGGAAGTTTGCTTTCGAGCTATTAAACCATGCCGCCGAGTCCTTGGGAATAATGTTGCCCGCGTTCATATCGAAGACCACATCCTTGTTGCGTGCTTCATACAGCGGCACGTAGTACTCGTAGCGCAGTCCATAGTTCAACGTCAGGTTTGGCCTGACCTTCCATTCGTCCTGCGCATACCCGATGTAGTAACTCTGCTTCATGTGCGCGTTGCCGCTCAGCCCGGTAAACGGGCTCAGATCGCTCAGAGTGCCATAGAACTGAATCTGATTCGGCGTGTTCGCAATAAAGGCAGCGATGGAGTTGTAGGTGTAGGTTGTGCCGCCAATCTGGTCGTTGTAGAGAGAGATGGGCCTCACTTCCACTCCGAACTTCAGGGCATGGTTGCCACGGAGGAGATACAAATGGTCAATGAACGAGAGGCTCTGTCCCGTATAGGGAGCTCCAATTCCGTTGAAAGAACTTGACAGGCTGATAAGCGAGCCTACATTTGTCAGGCCGGCGATGGCGATACGTGACTTGCTCAGATCGGCATTCGGGCTTGCGCCGGCAATGCCCAATACGCGCATCTTGGCCCCGTTGAATCCAATCTTCGTATCGTTGACGATGTGATCCGACCACGTCTGGGTCAAAGCGAAAACCGCGTTCTGCGGCACTTCAACCTGGCCGAACTTACTGAGCGAAGCGTCCTGGACCTGGTTGGAAACACCCTGATCCCGGTTATACCGTACATACGTCTGGAAACGATTGTTGATCCGATAATCAATGCGGATTGCGCCAAAGTCTTCGTCGACATTGTTCCCTCCAACAGTAGTGACGCTCTGTTGAAGCACGCCGGCGGGGTTCCCGGTGGTGGGTTGTTCGCTGGCAATGGAGACCGGATCCGCCGGGTATGCGGCAAGCAGCGGATAAACGGCGCTCGTGGATAAAATCTGCGACTTGGCGTAGTTGCTCAAGGTTGCCTGCGTGTAGGGGGCTGCCCACACCTGACGCAAACCTTCATAATTCGCAAACACAAACAGCTTGTTTTTTATGATCGACCCGCCGATGGAGCCTCCAAACTGGTTCAGGTGAAACTTCGGATTGCCGGCGGTATTGAACGCATTGCGCGCATCGAAAAAATTGTTTCGCGCGTATTCGAAGATAGACCCGTGCAACTCGTTGGAACCCGACTTGGTAATGAACGTGATCTGTCCGCCGGTGCCGGTTCCATACTCAGCCGGGTAGTTCGAAGCCTCAATGCGGAACTCCTGAACTGCCTCCAGCGACTGCTGTAACCGGAACAAAGAGGTCAATTCGCCGTTCAGGTTGCCGGGAGACGTGTCAATGATGGAGGATGCTTCGATTCCATCCAGACGAATGATGTTTTCCTCATTTGCCCGGCCCGAGAAGCGGAGATTATCAAAGGTGCCAGTACCCGCGTTGGTCGCGCCGGGAACCAGCAGATAAAGCTGCGAAATCTGACGCCCGTTGATGGGAAGGTTCTCAATTTCACGGTTGGCAACGTTGGCGCCTATGGTTGTCGTCGAGGTATCGAGTTCCGTAGTCAAGCCGCTGTAGACCTGTACTTCGGTCTGGACTCCCGCGGGCTTAACCACGAAATCATGCGTTACAACCTGGCCCACTTCCAGGATCAGGTTCTTGATTTCGGTTACGGAGAATCCCCCAGCAGTGACGCGCATGTCATATTCCGACGGCGGAAGCGACGTCGCAATATATTCGCCTTCACTGTTGGTGCGTATGATGCGTTGAGCCCCTGTCCGGACGTTGGTGATCGTGACTTCAGCATTCGGAACAACTCCGCCTGACGAGTCTCGTACAACACCCGCCAGGCGTCCGTGCGTAGTCTGCGCAATTGCGGACAGGCCAAAAGGCATCAAAAGGAAGAAGCAGAGGAAAATCTTGAGGGTTTTCATGCCCTCATTCTTTAAGGGAGGGGGACAGAAGATGTGACAGTCCAATGAATTTACAGTGAAAGAATGTTACAGCGCGTCTTTATGAATATTGTGTGAATTGAGATTTGGGCCACCAGATCATCATGCTCTTTAAGACAAAGGATCAATGGAGGGGGACAGGGGGCTTCAGCTTCGATAAGAAAAACGCGCAACAGGCCCTAACGCCCATGCCGTTCCCAGAAGATCGCTGGCGTGACAATCGGGTATCGCTCACCGAGCGCGAGCAAATCTTTGTCTCCAGTGACAAGGTAGTCGGCTTGGGATGCGCGCAGGGTTCCGAGGACAAGTTGATCGGCCGGGTCGCGCAAGGTTGCTTCCGGAGTGGAGCAAGGTTCGACGATCTGCGCCAAAAACAGGAAGCTGTCCGCGAGATCGCGGATTTCAGCGGAAGTGAGCTTGATGCGCTTTAGCCGCGGCAGCACGCGCGCCATCTCATCCAGAATGTACCGCGACAGGACCAGGTCCAGTTCGCCCTCGCGACAGGCGTTCAGGATGCGTCCGGGAATGCTGCCGGGATAGGCGAGCGCCGACACCAGGACGTTGGTGTCCAGAACAACGCGCAAGCCAGCCATCAGCGCCGCCGTTCGCGCGCAACCGCCGCATCAATCTCCGCCATGCCCTGATCGGCGGGAACCCCCGCATAGGCCTCAGCAACCCGGCTGCTTAACTGGTCAAAACGATCCCGCATAGCATGGATGCGCGCAAAGAGATCGGCGCCCACTAGGGCGGCAACGGGCTTGCCATCCTTATTCACCACGATGCTGGCCTTTTGATATTGGACCTGGTTGAGCATCTCACCCAAATTCTGGCGGAAATTGACGGCATTGACCTCGGTGACCATGGGGACCTCCGGCCATTATGACCATTACGGTTATTATGACCGATATGGTTCATTCTGTCGAGACGGAGACTCCAAGCCTCGGCTTTGAGAACTGGGAATATTTCTAGCTCTTCGCAAAGGCCGCAGCCTGGCTTTCCAGTTCCGGATCCCAGTGCTTTGGCTGGTAGATGCAGCATGGCTCCTGGGCGAGGGGGTCGCCGGTGAGGGCGTAGGCGCGGGCGCGCGAGCCGCCGCAGATCTCCTTGTACTCGCAGGCGCCGCACTTGCCTTCCAGCTTGCTGGTGTCGCGCAGGGACATGAAGATGGGGGCGTTGCGGTAGATCTCGGCGAGTGGGGTCTCGCGGATGTTGCCGGCATGGATGGGCAGAAAGCCGCTGGGGTAGACGTTGCCCACGTGGGAGATGAACAGGAAGCCCTTGCCGTCGTTGACGCGACGGGTGGCCCAACTGGCGGTGCGGGTCCGGGCATCACTGGTGGGAGCGCCGGGTTCGTAGGCTGCGGCGGCGTGTGGATGGCCGCTTCCGTGACTCATTTTTCTCTCTTCCAGGTTGTGTTGCAGCAGGTAGCGGCGGTAGTGCATGGCCTCGGTGGTCTTGATCTGGAAGTTGACGCGGTGGGAGAGCTCGTAGATTTTACCGAAGATGCGCTCGAATTCCTCTCCGTTTAAGAGGTCATTGATTTGCCCGCGGCCAACGGGAACCAGGAAGAAAACGTTCCACATGACGATGGCCAGCCGCTCAAAGAGGGCGCAGAGATTGTCGAGATCGTGGGCGTTGTGGCGGCTGATGGTGGTGTGAACCTGGATGGGGATGCTGGCCTCGTTGGCCCACTCGATGGCCTGGATGGTGCGCGCATAAGCCCCCGGCAGTCCACGAAAAGCGTCATGAATCTCGGGGGTCGAGCCATCCAGTGAGATTCCCAGCCGGACCAGGCCGGCTTCTTTGAGTTTGAAGATCGCCTCGCGGGTGAGCAGCGGGGTGGCCGAGGGGGTGAGCGCGACCTGGACGCCTTTATCGGCGGCGTAGCGGATCAGCTCGAAGACGTCTTTTCGTTTCAACGGATCGCCACCAGTAAAGACGAAGATAGGCACGCCCATGGCGGCGATCTGGTCGATCAGCGCCTTACCTTCTGCGTTGGTGAGCTCGTCGGGATGGGCGATGGGCTGGGCGGCGGCGCGGCAGTGTTTGCAAGCCAGATCGCATGACTGGGTGACCTCCCAGATGGCGAGGAAGGGGGTTTCGTCAAAGTTCAATCCGCCGCGGGCGGGGATGTTGTGCATCGGTTTCATGGAACCTCCTACGAAAGCGGGCAGCGGAATCGGTGCGAGCGGGCCGGGAAGCGGAGCCTGCGCGGGGGAATTGAGCTGACTTTCGTCATTCATGTAAACCAAGACTCTGCCGATTAGATGATTTCCCCCGGAAAGGAGACCGTCTTGAAAGGCTACAGCCGAGCCCCATGAGAGGAAAATCTCTATGAAGCGCCGAATCTGAACTAGAAGAGCATTTGAAAGGCTGGATTGGATGTGATATAGATCACTTGATCTGGTTCGATGGAGGGTCTTGGCTCTCTTTGGCTAGACATATTCCCGAAAAGGGGCGCACAATTCCCGTTTTATTGATTGAATGCCCTTTTGCTCGCGCCTTTCTTCGAAGACACACGGTTTTCGGCTTACTTCAGGCTAGAGTTTACTGTGTCCCCGCTGTAGTTGATGGCTCGTAGCGCAGTGCGTCGGACATGACGCCTATGGCAGGTTCTTTCTTCATCTGCCTCGCCTCCAGGAGGTTCCCATGGCCACCGTTTTCAAGCCTGGTTGGAGCAAACCCTCCACCATCCTGTTTGCCGCCGAGGCTCCCGCCAATAAGAAGGCCTTCTCCTTTGCTTTGGCGCAAGCCGTCGAGTTTGGCGCAGAACTGATTCTGTTCCACGCTTATGACACGCTGGTGGTGTCGGCATCGGAGAGCTCGAGTGTACTTTACTACGATGCCGCTGCAGCAGCCCGCGTAGAAATGGAGTATCTGGAGCCGTTGGCCGAGCGCGTTCGGGATGCGGGCGTGAAATGCGAAACGGTGGTGCGACCTGGGTTGGCCGCCGATCAGATTCTTACCTGCCAGCGCGAGCGGGAAATTGACCGCATCGTCATGGGCACCCACTCGCCGGGTCCTATCGGCAAGTTGCTGGTGGGCTCGGTGGCCGAAGCCGTGTTGCGCATGGCCAGGGTTCCGGTCTACATCGTCGGTCCCGAGGTGATGCACGGCGCGTACTGCAACTTTGTTATTCGCACCATTCTGTGCGGCGTCAGCCTGCACGAATCCAGCGCCATCGTTGCCAACTTTGCGGCGCAGTTGGCCGCAGAACACAACGCACTCCTGATTTTACAATATGTGATCCGGCCCCAGGAGAGGCATGAGGTTCTGGCCGACAGAACAATTGATCAGCTGGAGAACGAACTGGTTTCGCTGGTTCCGGTTGAGCTTCAGGGCAGGATCGCCGTGCAACCTGTTGTCGCGCTGGGCGACCCGACCGATGATCTGCTCTACCAGGGACGAGCGCGGCAGGCCGACCTAATCGTTCTTGGCGCGCAAAGCGCATCGGCTTTTGCCGCCGTGGCCCGCCTCGGAGTGGTGTACAAGATGCTGGCCCACGCGCGCTGCCCGGTGATGACGCTTTCGCCGGTGGTGCTGGCGGCCGGCGGAGCCAAGAAGGAAAGAGTACCTGCGGGCGAGGCCTTTTTAGCAGGAGTGTTTTAGTACCGGTAAAAGACCGGTATCCTCAGCGACAAGTTTCGTTGCGGAGGCGAAAAGCAACACGTTCTTCCACAGCCTACGGAGACATTGCCTTTCATTGGCGGAACCCGTCAGAGCGCTGCATTAAATCACATGGAATCACCGGCCCGCAAAGGGTATACTGACGGTAAGGCGGCGAGCGTTGAGCTAGGCCGCCCCAAGCGAGGTGCGTTTTCCGCAGTGATTCCGGCTCACTGACGTTTGACGTTCCAGCCTCGGGGACTTCCCGATGGCGCGCGGTAGTTCGTGTGCTGCGAAGTCCAATGGATTCATTGAGTTGCGCTTTACTTCCTACCTCCTGTACCCTCTGCGGTTCTCCTCTGCCGCATCTCAGTTCCGCGCCCATTTGTGATGTTTGCTGGACGGAATTTCCCGTTCAAAGCGGAGAACTGTGTTCCCGCTGCGGCGACACGCTGGACGCGCCGGTGCAGGCCGGCCCAACGAGTTCTGGGCTGTGCCGGGCCTGCCGGATGGCGCCGCCGCCGTTTATGCGGGCGGTGGCCTATGGGCCGTATCAGGACCGCATGAGGGCGGCCATCCACGCGCTCAAATACGATCGTTTGCACGCGGCGGCTCGCGGGCTGGGCCGGATGCTGGCTGAGGCAATCGCCAAACTGGCGGATGAGGCGCCCAGCGTGATGCTGGTGGTTCCGGTGCCGCTGCATCGGACAAAATATGCCGAGCGGGGCTTTAACCAGGCTCGCTCGCTGGCAGTAGCGGCACTGGCGGCGCTCGGCAAGAGCCATCCGGAGTGGCGGCTCACGCTGGCCCCGAGAACATTGATGCGGTTGCGCGCCACCGAGAGCCAGGCAGGCCTGACACCACGCCAGCGCCGGCTGAATGTGCGCGGAGCGTTTGAGGTTTCCGATCCGGCCGCAGTTACACTGAAGCACGTTCTGCTCATTGACGACATTCTCACCACCGGCGCAACGGCTCGCGCCGCGACTCTGGCGCTGTCTCGGGCCGGAGCAGCCTCTGTACGGGTGGCCACGCTGGCCAGGGCGGGCTGGGTGCGCGACAACCGCCGTAGTTCTGCCGCACAGTATGACGATGCGGAGGAGTTTTCACTATCCCACCCTAGATCACCCCAGCGAGTAGAGATCGCTCGCCAGGGACCCCGATACCGCAACAACAAAGACGCGGCGAGGGTGGGGCCCCCGGAAATCATACGAGGGGAAAGCATTTATTCATCGCACGAGCAATCATCTTTTTAACGAGGAAAAAAGGATGTCGCTGGGAAAAGCCATGATTCATGCACGCAAGCAGAAGTCCATCGCCAGGGCCGCGGCGCTGGCCGGCGAGAAGGTGACGGTCCACTCTGCGCACATCCTGCAGATGCCGGTGCTGGTGCTGAATGCATCCTATGAGCCGATCAACATCTGCGGGGCTCGCCGCGCTCTGGTTCTGGTGCTCAAGGGCATTGCGCGCACCGAGGAGGAGCACGGGCTGATTCTCCACGCCCAGAGGAGCCGCATTGCCATGCCCTCGGTGATTCGGTTGCTGGAGTACCGTCGCATCCCTTACCAGACACGCGCCCTCTCGCGCAAAAATATCCTGCTGCGCGACCGCAACACCTGCCAGTACTGCGGCGAGACGCTGCCGCCTGCCGATTTGACGCTGGATCACGTAGTCCCCCGTTCGCGCGGCGGCAGCTCAACCTGGGAGAACCTGGTGGCTTGCTGCCATCCCTGCAACCGCCACAAGGGCAACCGCATATTAAGCGAGATCGACGACATGGTTCTGCTGCGCGAGCCGCGGCCCTTCTCGCTGCACACCAGCCGGCAGATCATGCGAATGCTGGGGCGGGCGGATGACCGTTGGCGGAAGTATCTTTTTTATTGAAGAGCAGATTTTAGCCGTCTGGAATATGTATTTGCACAATTAAAGATGTGCCCATGGCGGGCCAATAGCTGTTCCGATATCCTACATGCATCAATTCTTATCAACGGTAGGGAAGTTTTGAAATATACATGACGATGGGATCTATATATTTCGAAGGGTGTTCGAATATGGACAGTGCAGAGCATGGATGCAATGGAGAACCAGAATGCCAAAGTTCTCTCGCACGTACCGCACTCAATCTGCCCAGAAACATTGCTAACATAACTAGTATTTTGCTGCTGTTAGTTTTCGGAATCACGTGGGGCATTTCTATCGATCGCTATCCTTTGTTCTACGTTGATGATGCCTTTTTCAATTTTCCAGCAATCCGCGCAGCACACGGAGAACAATTCCGATATCAGGTCAGCCGAGACGCACCTTATGCTAATGAAGTGTGGGCTTATCATGGACCGCTCTATCCCAATCTTCAGACAGTCACATTCAAGTTGTTTGGAGTGAATCAAGCCGCAAGTCGGCTCCCTGGCTTTGTTGCGGGATGGCTCGCTGTCCTGTTTCTAACTTCTTTCCTTATTCGACGTGGTTATCATTTTGCTCCTTTGATTTTTACTGTCTTATGGATTGGCGATCGAGCGACACAGGAACTCATGTACGGCCGCATGGACGGCCTTGCGTTCCTATGTCTTGCGGGCGCATTTATCTTCACTGAAAAGGCCTGGAAATCCTCCAGCCGCAAGTTTGCTTTTTTAGCCGGAGTTCTTTTGGGGCTGGCATGCGCCTTTCATCCCTTTACTTTCGCTTTCGGAATTGCTGTATCGATCTTAATTGTTGCAAGACTGCGACTCTCTGGGCTTGGTTCTGTAGTCTACGGAGCTTGCCTAGCTGTTCCTATTGTGTTGTGGTGCTGGCACTTCGATATTCGCCATGCATTGACGCAATTCTTCTGGTGCTCGCACCTCCAACGTTCAGATAGTATTCATCAGGCTCTCTCCACTCTGATTACCACGCTGAAATGGAGTCGTTATTGGTTCCTGGCGCTACTGATATTTACCATTCTATATTTACTGCCAAGAGCTTGGCAGGAAATCCTCCGCATGAGGGCTGGTATAGCTAATGACCGGCAACTCCACATCATCATGGTTGCACTCTTTGCTCTGGCCGGGTTATCATGCATTTTCCGAACCACCGTTCACCCCTATTATCTTATTTACTTCACTGCCTGGCCAATACTTGGCATTGCAATGTTGATAGAAATTCATAACAAGCGCGCCCTTCCTTTTTTGGCTCTGGGAATTCTGATCTGGAGTTCCAGTTGCCTGTGGAATCTGATGCGATTTAGAGAAACAATTCTCTACCACAGCCAGTTGTCGCACAAATATATACTTCAGGTCATTCAGCGCGAGGTGCCGCCGGGAGTCACTATTGTTACAACTCCAGAGATATACATATTGCCTGCCGAAGCCGGATATAAGTTGGAGGTTACGCCATGGTTCCCGGAGCAAAGCACAGTTTGCCGGGAGTGTTATTTGTTAATAAAAAAGAAAGAATATGAACACCCCATTTACGTGACCAGTGATGAAATATCGTCCCGACAAGTCCTGTATTCAGGCCCAGCATTTCCTCATGCTGGTCCCCTGGAATATCCAGTAGTGATTCTATCGCCCGCCAATTGAGCCAGACAGAATTTGTGCAGTACAACAACTGCACTTCCTGGCAGCTAAACGCTACATCTTCGGCTGCGTTTCCGGAAGTTTTACGTCTGGCGGCTTGGCGCCCGGCGTAATGTCCTGGCCTTCATAGATAATTTTTAAGGTTGAGCCGAACTGCTTGTAGTCGGTGTACTTGATGGTGTCGCGGATGTGTACGTCCTGGGCCATGAAGCCGGGGCCGCCGCTAAAGTGCAGGACGCCCTCACCCTTGGTGTAGACGGGGAACCAGTAGTGGCCGTCCACCTGCTGCCGCCAGGTCATGAAGGGCGGATGCAGGTCCTCGTTGTTTTTGCGCGTATCGTCGGGCACCATGCGGCCGTTGGTGACCACGATCTGCAGGTCGGTGGCGTCCACCCAGATGCGCCCCAGCAGATAGCGCTGCTTCTTTTCGATGACTTTGGGCGCCACATCGAAGACGTAGCAGTCCACCTCGTCCACCTTTTGCCGGCCTACGTACTTCACGTTGTATTGGCCGATCATCTCTGTGGTGAGGACGAAGGGGTAGCCGCGCTGGATGTCCTGCAGGTCGGAGGGCGACATCTGGACCCGCTGCAAGGTGCTCTCCGGCGCATAGACAGTCTTCTCGAAGCGCTTGCCGGTGGGATCGAAGATGACGTCGTCCACCTGGTAGTACTCGCCGTCCACCTTGTTGTCGTCGTCGATGGTCTGCACGCGGGCGACGCGGCGATAGGTATAGTGGTTCAGTGCCTTCTGGAACTCGCTTTCCTTGGCGGCGAACTGGCGGATGATCTCTTCGGGCGCGATGGGCGGCGTGCTGATGTCCATGCGCCCGAAGCCCGCGTCGAGCGGCATGGGCGTAAAGCTGTCCCTGCTCTGCGCGGCCGCAGCCAGGGCAAGCCCAGCCGCTACCAGCAACGCCAAAGACCATCGATTGAGCATGGTGTTCCCCTATCCATTAGATTAGACGCCGGTAGATTGCATCCGGGTGCAGCTCATAATCCGTAGAATAGCTCCAGATGGCATTTACCGAACAATACGATGTGGCCGTGGTGGGCGCGGGGCACGCGGGGTGCGAGGCGGCCATGGCGGCGGCACGCATGGGGCTCAAAACGGCGCTCATCACCATGAACCTGGACCTGATTGCGCAGATGAGCTGCAACCCGGCGGTGGGCGGCGTGGCCAAGGGGCACCTGGTGCGCGAGGTGGACGCACTGGGCGGGGTGATGGGCGAGGTGGCCGATGCGGTGGGCATTCAGTTCCGGCTGCTCAACTCATCGCGTGGCCCAGCGGTGTGGAGTCCGAGGGCGCAGTGTGACAAACAGCTATATCGAGTTAGGATGCGCGAGGTGTTGGAAGGCCAGGCGGGGCTGCATATACGGCAGGCGGAGGTCGTCGATCTGGTGATCGACGACAGTGAACAGTGGACAGTGGACAGTGGACAGAGACGGCGGGTTTTGGGGGTGAAGCAGCGCGACGGGCGCAGGCTGCTGGCTGGGGCCACGATTCTTACTACCGGCACGTTTCTGAACGGGCTGATTCACTGCGGCGAAGAAAAATATCCAGCCGGGCGGAGCGGAGAGCCGGCCTCGGTTCTGCTGGGCGAGGCGCTGCGGGCTCTGGGGTTGCGAATTTGCCGCTTGAAGACCGGGACGCCGCCGCGGCTGGACGGGCGGACGATTCGCTGGGAGGCCTTTGAGGAACAGAAGGGCGACGCGGAACCCACGCCCTTCAGTTTCCGGACAAAGAAAATCATCCAGCCGCAGATCAGTTGCCACATCGCCTTCACCACGCCGGAGACGCTCAGAATCATTCGCGCGAATGTGCATCGCTCGGCGATGTATTCGGGACAGATCGCGGGTGTCGGGCCGCGCTATTGCCCGTCGATTGAGGACAAGATCGTCAAGTTTCCCGACAAGACGCAGCACCAGTTTTTTCTGGAACCGGAGGGGCTGCATACGCACGAGGTCTACGTGAACGGCATGTCCACCTCGCTTCCCATGGAGGTGCAGTGGGAGATTGTGCATTCGATTCCGGGGCTGGAGCAGGCGGAGATGCTGCGGCCGGGCTATGCGATTGAGTATGACAGCGTGGACGCGACCGAGCTGGACCGGACACTGCGCGTGAAAAGCATGGTGGGGTTGTACCTGGCCGGGCAGATTAACGGGACGAGCGGCTACGAAGAGGCGGCCTGCCAGGGGATTATGGCGGGAATCAACGCGGCGCTGTGGCTGAAGGGTGAGCCACCGTTCACGCTCGACCGCAGCGAGGGCTACACGGGCGTGCTGATTGACGACCTGATCTCGATTGGGACGAATGAGCCGTACAGGATGTTCACGTCGCGAGCGGAGTTCCGGCTGCACCTACGCATTGATAACGCCGACCGGCGGCTGACCCCGCACGGACGGAGGCTTGGATTGATCGACGATGTTGCCTGGGCGGAGTATGAACAAAAGCAGATGCGGATGGCCGCGCTGGAACGGCTGCTGGTCGGCCACAAGGTAGATGTTGAACGGCTGGGGGCCGCGGGCCTGGGGGAGCTGACGGGGACCTCTGGTTTAACTTTGGCGCAACTGCTGAAGCGGCCTGAGGTGGGCATCGAGGCGGTTTTGGGAATGATGCGCGAGGAGCTTGTGGCCGAGCCGCTGCTGGCGGATTTCGTTTCAGCGGTCGGCCGGAATCCGGAGCAAATCGCTCAAGCGGAGAACGCCATCCTGCGCAGCAGTTTGCGCAATGAAGCTCGGGCTGTGGAGACCGAGATCAAGTTTGCCGGCTACCTGGAGCAGCAGAAAAAATCCATTGCCAAGCTGAAGGCCGCCGAGGGGGTTGCGATTCCAGAGTGGCTGGAGTATGGCGTCATCAGCGGGTTATCGCGGGAGATGCGCGAGAAGCTGGAGCGGGTGCGGCCCTCGACCATCGGTCAGGCCAGCCGTATTCCGGGCGTGACGCCGGCGGCGCTGGGACTGATACACGTATCGATCCGACTGCAAGGAGCGCGGAGACCGTCGGGATAGCGAGTCAACCCAACCTAACCGCAAAAGGAACGAAAAGTAGGTTCCATTCGACTTCGTTCAGGGAAGGTTTTCGACTCGCTACTCACGCTCAGGATGACAGCGGCGATGGTGGGGCATCTACGAGCCTGCGAATAATGGGTTCCTCACGCCGCGTAATCCTGCGGCAAATCCTGAAGTTGAAACTGCTGGACCATATGTTCGAGTGAGTGGGCAGTGCCGAGCAGTTCGCTGGTTGTGGTAACCACTACTCCCGCGCTGCTGGCGCTTTCTTTTGTACTCAATGCCACTTGATGCATGGTTTCGCTGACCGCGTTGGCGGCGGCTGACTCATGCTGTGCGGCCTGTGCAATCTGCGCCATGCGCCCGTCCACTTCGATCACCAACGAGGCGATTCGTTCAAAGGCGCTTCCCAGCCCGGAGACAGCCTCCGCACCCTTGGCGGCATGGGTACGCGCGGCCAAAATGCCGGTGGATGCTAGTCCGGTCTCTTCCTCGATGCCGCTGACCAGCGAGGCAACTTGCTTGGTAGCTTGGGCGGTGCGTTCGGCCAGGCGGCGGACCTCACCGGCCACCACGGCAAATCCACGCCCATGCTCGCCGGCTCGCGCGGCCTCGATGGAAGCGTTGAGAGCCAGCAGGTTGGTGCCGGCGGCAATCTCGTTGATAACCTGGACGATGGAGCCGATCTGCCTGGTTCGTTCGCCTAGGGAGGCGATGCGATCGGCGCTCTTCTGCGTATCCTGCGAGAGCGTCTCGATCAGCATGACCGTCGAGGCGACCAATTCGTTGCCGCCACGGGCCACATCAGCCGCGGCCCGCGTATGTTCGGTAACCTCGCTGGTGCGGTTTGACATGCTGGCAATATCGCGGGAGAGTTGTGCAATCGCCGTTGCGGCATCTTCAGCGCTCTGGCATTGTTCGGCCATGCTGGCCTCGGAGTTACGGGAGATCGTGCGAATCTCGCTGGATTTGGCGGTAGTGGCCGCCGAGCCGTCGCGCACATGGAGCATCGCCAGGCGCAGACGCTGAACGAACTGGTTGAAGCCGTCGGCCAGGGCGCCGATTTCATCGTTGCGCTCGATCTCAATCCGCGTATTCAGGTCGGCGTGGGCCAGTTGTTTAGTCAAATACAGCACCGGGTGCAGCACCATCCGTCCCAGCAGCACAAACTGCAACACCACGATCACGCCCACCAAGACGGCTGCGGCAGCAGCCAGCATCCCCGCAGTCCGCAGCAGGCGCGCCGTTACGTCCGATTTCGGATAAGCGGCCAAGACGGTGTATCCCCAGGCCGGATACGTTTCCTCATGCATCACCCAGTCCCCGGAGTGCTTCCGCAGCCGCTCCAGTTCCTCAGTGGAGATATGTTTGCCTTGAAAGACGGTTTCCCCGGAGGGCTTGCGCAGCGCCACAAAGCCATGGTCCAGAATGCGGGCATCCTCGATGAGCTTGCCCAGAGAGGCAATCGAGTCCAGCCGAAAACCGGTGTACCAGGCGCCGGCCAGCTTGCCGTCCCCATCCAGCATGGGAACATAGCTGGTGGTATAAGGCGTGCCCAGAATGTCCACCACGCCGTTAAAGGACCTGCCCTGGGTTAACGCGGCGAATGCTGTGCCCTTGGGATCAAGCACCGTGCCCACCGCACGCGAACCGTCCGGTTTGAGGACGTTCGTGGTTACGCGAACAAAGTTCGAGCCGTCCCAGACAAAGAGCGTGGCTGTGCCGCCAGCCAGTTCTTTCACGTGGTCCACCATGGCGAAGTTCATCGTCAGCGATTCGCGCCCCATGTGAAGGTCGGGAACTGTCTTTCCGGCGACGGCGGCCGTTCCCTTCAGCGAAGGCGCTCCCTTCAGCCGGCTCAGGTCCTCCAGAATGCGCATGGCGCTGTCCACCTGGGCACTGGAGAGCTGGTCAATGGTCGCCAAATGGCCGATTGCCTGTTCCGACTGGAGGGTGGATTCCTGCGCCGCCTCCTGCTCGACCATCGTCGAAACGATGCGCCAGGCAAGGACAGAAAAGACCAGACAGGTAATGAAAACCGCCATCAGTGTGGAAACAATGACCCGTAAGACAAGTGAGGAGCGTTTCACTGAGACAGATCCCTTCCCGTTACCTGTGGGGCCTCTGGCCTGATTGCCGGGCACAGCACACGCACATAAGGTGCCTATCGGCAAGCGGGAGCGGGGCTTGAGGGCGGCGCGAGAAAGGGACAGGGCGAAAGAAAGCATCCTGAGAAAGATTGACCCGGCACAGGAATGATAGCCAGGCTCCTCGTCGGCGCCGGTTTCCGGATGGCCGCCACAGCCGCCTTACTGGTTGCCCTTGTTACCCTCTGCCGATAAACGGAATGTGGAAGGGATTTTCCTCGTTGGAGGGCTTCTTGTGTTTTGGGCTGGAGTCCTCAGGGAGCCGGGTGCGCTGGGAATTGATGCACATCCAGCCGCCGTGGGCGCGCTCAAAGACCTGAGTAAAAACACCCTTCTCGTCCACCTGGGCGGAGCCAACCTTATGGTGCATCGTGTAGGTGCCGTTGACCACTGCGATATCGCCCATCATGCGCACGGTAATCACCTTCTGCTCAAGATGAAGGGTTTTGTCCTCGCCGGTGATCAACTGGGCCAGTTGCTGGTTGCGGGTGGTGATGTCGCCAACAGCGGAGACATCGACGAACAAGGGGGATAGCACCAGTTCAAGCGCGTACTGGTCGCGCACGTTGATGGCGTTGTCCCAGGCATCTTCAATCTTCTGGAACTCAAAAGTTGCCGGGCTTTCAGCCGAGGTGACGGCGGGCTGAGGCGCGGCCTGAGCCGGCGCAGGATTCTGAGCTACGGCAGAGCAGCATGAAAGCAGAAATACAGAAAAGCCAGCCACAAGACGAGTCATACGCACCACGAACTCCAGCCTAGACAATCTTCAGTTGTCAGATTTCAGTAAAGAACCCCGTATTTCCGTTCTGACAACTGTCCACAATAATAATATCTCCTGGACTCGGCTGTGAGGAGCCATAAAAAAGCAACATTAGGGCCTAGTTCAGTGTTTGTAAATGTTCGGGCTCGTGAAGGGTAACCAGGGAATCTTCAATGGAAATCCACCCCTCTTTGCGGAACTGGCCCAGTGTACGGGTGACGGTTTCGCGAGTGGTGCAGGCCATGGAAGCCATTTCCTCGTGGGTGAGCAGCAGCGGAAAGCGGAAGCCGCCTCCATCGAGGTGTTCGCCGATCTGGTGGGCCAGTTCGAGGAGCAGTCGCCCCAGTCGGGCGGCGACGGTCTCTGCCAGGGCGATACGGCAGGCATCCTGCAGGGCGAAACGGTACTCCTGACAGATGCACTGGACAGCACGCATCTGGGCTTCTTTATGGGTACGCAGAAAGACGAGGAACCGGTCGCGCTCGACGGGACGGAGCTGGGCGGCGGTAAGCGTTTCCGCCGAAACCTCATAGACGCCATGGGACAGAACAGCATACAGGCCCAGCATGGAGCCCGGTCCGGCAACACGGACGATCATCTGGCGATCTTGAAGATGCCCGGCGGTGAGTTTGAGATAACCGCCGCAGATCAGGTAAAGGCAGCGTGCATCCTCGCCCTGATTGAAGAGGGAGGCTTGCGCAGGAAGGGAGACGGTGCTGGTGGCCAACTCAAGATCGGCCAGTACGGCGCTACCCAAGGAGCAGAACCAGCCGGGGCGTCGATTGGAACAGGCGGCGCATCCCACCGGTACCTGCCGCGCGATGTGCTTTTGCCGTGTTTGCCCTGCTGCCGAGTTCTCTGAATGCGCCATGGTTTTGTCCCGTCCGCCGCCGGTCCAATCTCTCCATCGCGGTTCTTGACTCGCCCCTGCACACAGCGCAAGGGCCGAAACGAGATGGGAATGCCCTGGCCTCCTGGGGAAGAGACTCTACCTGAAGAGAGTTTGCCGGAATCACAGCCGCCGTGGATGTGATGGGCCTCACGTCTATGCAACGCCCCAAAAGCTGGTAATTCTTCCTGAGCGTTCCTGTTTATGCACACGTTTCCAATGACTGCGGGGAACGGTATGCCGACAATTAAGCAGGGAGAAGCGGGTATGGATAAATGCCGGAGAGTTGAACAAATTCATTTCGCAAAGGTGTGAAGCTATCGGGTTATACACAGCCGCCAAGCCATCATTTTTTGTTCTTCCGCCGCAAGGAAGACCACCCTTCCGTTCAGGTATTGGAGGTTTCTTGAGGCGGTAGTGCAATTGCCCGGGGGGCGGTTTTGTGTGGCAGGTTGGGGTATTTATGCGCAAAAGGGAATCCACGTCACTTTTGAACTGGAAAGCCTGACTCAAAATGAACAGCCCCTAGATATGTGATGGACATCACCGTTTGGCGTATAGGACAGAACATAGGATTCAGCCCATAAGTGATGCTCCGCACATCGAGCACCTCTGGCAACTGAGTCACCGGCAATAGCTTCCGAAGGCGATGTTTCCAATGGGAAATTGGTCATCATGAGCGATTGGACGCCGGTATATTCCTTTGCGGAAGCGGCTATGAGAGCATCCGAGGCGGTACTGAATGCATAGAAAAGGGCCTTTTACGCAATTACCGATTGGTGCGGCTCCGGGCAAGTGGCCGGGGTTGCGAGCTTGTTTGATGTTCTTGCTGGGCGCAGGAATGTTATGTGTCCCCGTGCTGGCAGCACCGGCGCCCGGCGATAAGCCGGCCACCGCGAAGGCCAAGGACGTTTCGCCCGCGGATTACGTGGGCGGCGAAACCTGCGCAACGTGCCACGATGAAGTGGCGAAAGGGTTTGCCACCAATCCTCACACCAACCTCGCCAAGCTGCACGGCAACAAAGGAACTACCTGCGAGAGTTGTCACGGCGCGGGCCGTTTGCACGTAGAAGGCGGCGGCGATACGACCAAGATTTTCAATCCCTCCAAAGCTACAGCCAAAGAGATTGACGAGAATTGCCTTGGTTGCCATCAAGGCAAGCACCAGAACTTTGAGCGCTCGGCGCACGGCGAGGGCAACGTAAGTTGCATCAGTTGCCACAGCATTCATGCCAGCAGCAGCGAGTCTCTGCTAAAGGCTCCCCAGCCCACGCTGTGCTTCCAATGCCACACGGACATCAAGCCGCAGTTCTCCATGCCCTTCCACCACAAGGTGAACGAAGGGCTGGTGCAATGCACGGACTGCCACGATGCGCACGGTACCTTCGGCAAAAAGGCCGTGATGTCGTCCACGCAGCAGGACCTGGTATGCACCAAGTGCCACACCGAAACGGCTGGACCATTTGTGTATGAGCACGCAGCCGTAAAGACCGAGGGCTGCACAGCCTGCCACACACCGCACGGAGGGCCGAATCCACGCCTTCTGAACCGCGCGAATGTGAACACGATTTGCCTGCAGTGCCACTCCCCGTCGATGAGCTTTACGACGCATACGCCCACCGGGCCGGGGCACAACCAGGCAACGCAGTATCAGGCGTGCACCATATGCCACACATCCATTCATGGCTCCAACGTGAGCAATGTTTTCTTTAATCCGGAATAGTAAGGGGGCGAGCGATGACAATACAGACGAATTCTCAGAAGTGTCTGGGTAGGTCGCCGGCCGGGCTTTGCGTTTCCCGGTTGTGCACCCTTACCCTTGCGGTAATCCTTTTAACAGGCGGGGCGGCCGCCGGCTTTGGGCAAGCCCAGCCGGATGCGCCCAAACCCGCAAAACCAGTCGCAGAGAAGCCGGCCAAAGTGGCAGGCGAAACGATCTCGCACGGCTACCTGGTGCACCAGTCCCTCGAAGTGGGCGGGCGCTACACCACAGTAAACGGCAGTCAGGCCATGTGGAATACGCTGGTCAACCAAGGCAGCGGCGGACGCATTCTCGCACAGTCACTGGAACTGCATTCGGTCAATCCGTCCAAGACGCCGTTTTTAGACAATTTGACCACCTACAGCACCGGATACGGCGGCGACCCGTACGATGTATCCTGGCTGAAGATGAACAAGGGCCGGTGGTATGACTTTGCGGGCAGCTTCCGGCGGGACCGCAATTATTTCGACGACAACCAGCTGGCCAGCTCTCTGATAACGAACTACACATCGACGGCGCCTGTTCTGGTCAGCGAGCCAGATTCGTTGCATTTGTTCAATACAGTGCGGCGCAATACCGACGTCAAACTCACGCTGCTGCCGCTTGCAATGGTTAACTTCCGCGTCGGGTACAATCACGGCACGCACGAGGGCCCCACGTATTCCACGGTTCATAACGGCGGTGACGTGCAGGTTCTCAACTGGTTCCGCAAGGGAACAGACACCTACAACGGCGGCGTGGACGTAAAGCTGGCCAAGCGCACAACGTTCAGCTACGACCAGTTCCTCGTCTATTACAGGGGCGATTCGACCTTCCAGTTGGCGGGGGCAAACTACACGCTCAACACCACCACTACGCCGGTCTCTCTGGGCGTCGATGTATTGGGCGGCACCACCACCTGCGGCAGCACGAGCACTACGGTCCTGGCCAACGGTACAAAGTTGACAGCGCCATTGCCGCTGGAGGTATCGAACGGCGTGGTCAGCCAATACTGCACCGGGACCATTACGCAGAGTCAATATGCGCCGACCCGGACGCACTTTCCTACCGAGCAGTTGCGCTTTAACTCGCACTACTTTGAAAGGGTTTCCTTTAATGGACGCGTACTTTACAGCGGCGACACCAGCACCGTGAAGAGCTTCAACGAGACCTTCAACGGATTGGGTCGCGGCAACGTGCGCCAGACCATTGAAACCGGAGGGGGCGCCAACGGCCTGTTTGCCAGAAATAAACGGATTAACACCAGCGGCGACTTCAACGTGATAGCCGAGCTGAGCAAGAAGCTCACTTTCTCCGACGCCTTCAGTTCGTGGGATTCGAGGACCTGGGGCACTACCAACACCAGTACAACAACATGGACGGGTAATTCGGGATCAGTGGGGCCGCCGATTGTCCCGACGACCACCATGCTGACGCCGCTGAATGATCCAACGGTTACCACCTCGGTTGCAAACGCCACCGTGGCAACCTGGATAGGCAACGTCACTACGCCCGCGTTCCTTAGCCAGAAGGTGCTGCAGAACACCGCAATGTTCACGGATACACTCAGCTCGAAGGCCAAGGTGTCTGTAGGATGGCGCTACAAGGTTCGTGCGATCAGCGATCCCCATGCAACCAAACTGACCTGGAACGAGAACTGGGGACTGTATGGCGCCGTATTCCAGCCAGCCAAAATCGTGAAGGTTAACCTCAACTTCGACATGATGAAGTCGGCGTACGTCAGCGGGAGCGCGGTTGATTCAGAGACTTCGACGATCGTGGCATTGCTTCCCAGCAATACGTTCACCCGCATTGCGCCAGACAGGTCGTATAACTTCCGGGCGCGGGCGACCATCAAGCCAGCCAAATGGGTTGACTTTGCCGTCGCGACCAAAGTTTACATGGCGATGAACGACGATCCGATGGTCAACCACCAGGAGCACAACAACGATGTCAGCTTCGCGACTTCGATCCATCCGAACGAGCAGTTGAGCGTGGACTTCAACTACGCGTACGATAGCGTAACTTCGTCAACCAACCTGTGCTACATTTTTACGGCGAATGCCAACGCACCGCTTCCAATGGGCGCATCCAACGTGGGAACATGCACCGTCGCCAATAGCCCCACCGGCTACGGCGGCTCAAACAGTTTGTATATGGGCTATGGGACATACAACGCTCCGACGAACTTCTTCTCCGGATCGTTTAACTATGCGCCTTCGAAGGTTTTACACTTCAACGGAGGCGTGCGGTTGAACGATGTAAACGGTACGGTGGAGATGCTCAATCCGCTGATGGCTCCCGGCGGGCTTCAATCCCGTTATCTGATACCCTTCGCCGATGTGGAGTACAAGATTACGTCGGATTGGGCATGGCACGCCAACTGGGTCCGTAACGACTATCTCGAAACGGGAGCAGCGAGTCCGACTCTTCCGTCACGCAATACCCATGGGGACATCGTTACCCTGGGCGTGAAGTACGCATTCTAATCACCGGGGGTGGACTGGGTTCAGTGTTTCGCCAGTCCGCCCCTTTTTTCTGCCCGCTCTGTCTTCCAGGATTTCAGCGACTAATTCCAGTCGACGGGGTTGATGTATGAAGTAGGTAACGCTCGGCAGGGGTTCTCCCACTCAACCTGGCCGACTGAAACTCAAGGAGAGTTGTTATGACAAAGATGATTCGATCCCTGTTTGTGTTGGCCATTGTGATGTCACTGGCCGGCGTCGTGGGCTTCGCGCAATCCCCAGGCGAAGCGACCTACAAAGCCAAGTGTGCAATGTGTCACGGAGCTGCCGGCACTCCCAGCGCCGGAATGGCCAAATCGATGGGCATCAAGGCTGCCTCCGATCCCGGCATCAAGATGCTCACCGTGGCCCAAATGATTGCCGCGGTGAAAAACGGCAAGGGCAAGATGAGGCCGATTTCCGGATTGACGGATGCGCAGATCAAGGAAGCAGTGGAGTTTTACCGGACCTTTTGCTGGCCCGTTAAACATACATAATCAGGTGGCCAATGATCGCGGCTTGAAGTAGCAGGTAGAATAAGACTGGGAAGTTCAATCAGGCCCGCCGGCTTCGGCGGGCCGTCCATTTGAGAGTGGGGGTAAGGTGCCAGCATTTCAAAAAATCCGTGAAGGCTGGGTGCGCCCAGCGCTGTTTTTCGGCAACAATCCCATCAGCCTGGCCGGGGGAGCGATCACCACCGCCGCTGGCGTGACCATGATTGCCTACTGGCTGGTGGAATTGTTCGGCCGGTCCAATGACAACCCCTATCTGGGCATCATCTTTTTCCTGTTTCTGCCGGCCCTGTTCATTACCGGATTGATTCTGATTCCTTTGGGCCTGTTTCTACGGCGCAGAAAGCTGCAACAGGCCGGGCTCATTCCGCTGGAATTTCCCAGGGTCGATTTCAACGACAGGATTTTTCGTCATGGGGTGGATATTGTTCTGGCAGCCACCATCGTCAACCTGCTGGTGGTGTCTGTGGCCAGCTATCGCGGCTCGGCCTATATGGATTCGCCGCAGTTCTGCGGCCAGAGCTGTCATGTGATGCACCCGGAGTACACAGCTTACAAGATTTCCGCGCACTCCCATGTGGATTGCGTGGCTTGCCACATTGGTTCGGGCGTGTCAGCGTATTTTTCCGCCAAGGTGAACGGAACCAAACAGATTTTTGAAGTCACGTTTGATCGCTACCCCACGCCGATACCGTCGCCTGTTGAGAGCCTGCGCCCGGCGCGGTATACCTGCGAGGGCTGCCACACGCCGGCCAAGTTCATTGGCGAAAAGCTGTTGGTGAAATCGAGTTTTGCCGACGACGAAAAGAATACCGAAACCCAGACGGTAGTGGTGCTGCATTTGGGCGGGCGGGATTCGCTCTCGCATCTGACGGGTATTCACGGCGTACATCTGGGGCACATCGAGTATGTCGCCACGGATCCAACCCGGACCTCAATTCCGTGGGTGCAGAAGCGGAATGACGACGGCACGGAGACGGTGTTTGCCACCGCCGCGGCGGGTTCTGGCGTGCCGCAGGGCGAACGGCGAGTAATGGACTGCATCGACTGCCACAACCGCGCGGCGCACACCTTTATGACGGCGGAAGACGCGCTCAACCGGGCCATGGCAGAGGGCGCGGTGAGTCCCGAGCTGCCCTGGGTTCACAAAAAGGGCCTGGAACTGCTCAAGGGCAATTACGCGAGCGAAGCCGAGGCAATCGCTCAGATTCCCGCGCAGCTTGAAGCTTTCTATCGCTCCGAGCATCCCGAGGTGCTGGCCACAAAGGCAGCGCTGGTGAAGTCGGCGGGCGAGCAACTTGCAATTCTCTACAGCCAGAACGTTTTTCCATTTATGAAGGTGACGTGGGGCACGCATCCCAACCACATCGGCCACATGAGTTATCCGGGCTGCTGGCGCTGTCACGACGGCGAGCATTCCGCCAAGAACGGCACGAGCATTACCCAGGACTGCGCGGCCTGCCACAATCTGCTGGCCACGGACGAACCAAAACCCAAGGTGCTCTCCGATCTGGGCATCCAGTAGAAAGTTCACATCAAGGCCGGAAGAAAGCAAGCGGCCTTGATGGCCGCCCGCATTTCCGCGCTGACGCCAGCCCTGACGTGATAGGCTGGCCTTTCAGTTTGAAGGAGCTCATCACGTGGCATCCAACCAGCCCATTCACTACAATCTTGTTGCTGCGGCCCACGCCGCAATGATCGAGAACGGTTTTCAACCAGACTTCCCCCCTGGATCTGATAAAGAACTGGCCGCGATCCAGGCTCATCCCGAGTTACCCGCAGCCCAGGGCGCGCAGGATCTGCGCGGCTACCTCTGGTCCTCGATCGACAATGATACCTCCAAGGACCTGGACCAGATTGAATGGGCCGAGCAGTTGCCTGATGGCCGCATTCGCGTACTCATCGGCGTAGCTGACGTGGACGCGCGCATCACGCAGGGGACGATCCTTGACGGCCATGCCAAGAGCGAGACGACCTCGGTCTACACCGGCGTTAAAGTCTTTCCCATGCTGCCTGCCGAACTCTCCGAAGGCATCACTTCACTGAACGAGAATGAGGATCGCGTGGCGCTGGTGATCGAGTTTGCCGTAGATCAGGCGGGCACAGCTACGGACGGGAAGGCTTACCGCGCGCTCGTCCACAACCGCGCGCAACTAGCCTATAACAGCGTAGGCGCCTGGCTGGAGGGAAAAGGGCCTGCGCCGGCCAAGGTGGCCGCCAGCGCCGATCTGGCTGCGCAACTCAAACTCCAGGACACGGCTGCCCAGCGCATGGTCGGCAGCCGCTTCCAGCACGGAGCACTGGATCTGGAGACGATAGAGACGCGTCCGGTGATGCTGGCCGAGGAGGCTGTGGAGATTGCGCAGCTGGAGAAGAATCGCGCCACTTCGCTGATTGAGGAATTTATGGTCGCGGCCAACGGCGTCATCGCCCGGACCTTTGACGAGGCAGGCGTGGCCTCCATTCGCCGCATCGTGCGCACGCCCAAGCGCTGGGATCGCATCATCGAGGTGGCTGCGGGGCTGGGCACAAAGCTGCCCACCGAACCCGATTCGAAAGCCCTGAACGACTTTCTGCTGGCGCAGAAGAAGAAGGACGCGGACCACTTTCCAGACCTCTCGCTGACTATTATTAAGCTGATGGGCCCCGGCGAGTATGTGCTGGTGAAGCCCAACGAAGTTTCGCCCGGCCACTTTGGCTTGGCCGTGCAGGACTATACCCATTCGACCGCCCCCAACCGCCGCTTTCCGGATATGGTGACGCAGCGGCTGATGAAGGCCTGGCTTGCCAAGGCACCGCAGCCCTACTCCGAAGGCGACCTCAACGCCATCGCGATTCACTGCACGCTGATGGAGGACAACGCCCGCAAGGTGGAGCGCGAGATGCAGAAGCGCATCGCCGCGGTGGTGCTGCATCCGCGCATCGGCCAGAGCTTCCCCGCCATTGTCACCGACGTGAACAACTACGGCATATTTGTACGTACCCTCGACCCGCACGCGGAAGGAATGGTCGTTAGCGGTGGCAAAGGCCTGGACGTTGGCGACAAGGTAACTGCGAAGCTGGTTTCCACTGATCCGCAGCGCGGGTTTATTGATTTTGCGGTGTGAAGAGAAGAGATGGGGGTCAAGTTTGTAAGCGGCTTACATCCCCGGCGGCGGCTGCACCAGCCCGATCAGGTGGCCTTCGGGGTCGGTGAAGCCGGCGATGAGGCCGCCGCCGGGGATGGGATGGGGGCCAAAGGCCGTCTTGCCGCCCTCGCTCTCGATAAGGGCCAGCGCGGCGGCAATGTCCGTAACTGCAACATAAAACGCGACATGCTCGCGGGCTGCTTGTATCGCCCCGATGCCGCCGCCAATGCCGGAGCCGGTTTTGACCAGCGAATAGTCCTTGGTGACGGGCGTGATCTCCCAGTTGAAGACGCCTTTGTAGAATTTCTCCAGCAACTTCTGGTCGCGGCCGAGAATCTCGAAGTGTACGACGGGATGGGGCACCGGCGCAGCCTCCTCGCGAATGGATATGAATGTCACTCTACACGGTCCTGTGAAATAAATCTAATGAAAATGGTGAAGTCGAGGTTTTCCGGCTTCTGTTACGCGTGGGTCAGGAAGAGAGGTAAGAGAGTGTCTTCTTTGGCAATAAAATTCCGTCTAAGGGAATAGCAGGATTTGCGGAACTGATTTGTTGCCCAGGACATGCGTTGAGTGAAGCGCACGGAGCAGGGTGATTTATTCTAAGAAGTGGCCCACCGGTTCGACTCGCTTTTGCGTGAGCCGCCCAAAGGGATGCCGACTCCACAAAAGAGGATTAAATGCGCGTAGGTTTCTCTTGGATTGCAGCTTTACTTTTCGCTGGATTATGCGTGCCGGTATTGCCTGACTGTGCGCTTGCTCAGGAAACAAATACCGGACTGACCGCCGTTGCGGAGCTTCCCGAAGCTCCACAGCCGTCGTCCAGCCTCCTGGCTGCCAGCGCTCCACTGCCCGATTCCGGCAAATATTCTTCCTCGGCCGATCTCACTTGGCCATCTGAGCTGACCTTATTCTCAGACCTCGTGCAGGCCGTCCCGTCAGCACAGGGCACCAACCACGGCGGCCAGCACCCCAAGCCCAGCTCCAACGATGCTGTCGATGCCAACGGCGTTCCCATCCCTCTTGATCGGCGGCAACCGAAGCGCATCCTCGGCTTCATGCCCAACTTCCGCTCCGTCTCCAGCGGGGCCGCGCCCCACCCGCCAGGCTGGAAGTACAACTTCACCATCGCCACCCATCAGGCCACCGATTATTCCTCTTTCATCTTTCTCGGCATTACGTCCCTTTCCGCAGAAGGCATTAATGCGCACCCCATTCTGGGTAAGGGCGTTGACGGCTTTTATGCCTATACCTGGCGCGGATTCCTCGATAAAACCGACGGTACTTATCTCTCAGCATGGCTGTTGCCCAGCCTCATCCACGAAGACACACGTTTCTACGCCCTCGGCAATGGGCACAACATCGCAATCCGTGCTCTCTACGTGATTAGCCGGCAGGGCGTGACCCGTACCTACGGCGGCCGCCAGACGCCCAACATCGCCGGACTCGGCGGCAAGGTCCTCACCCAGGTGGTCTCCCGGACCTACTACCCCACCGGCGCGACCAGCTTCAGCGTCCTGGCCACCAAGTTCGGTTACTCCGCCATGCGCGACATAGGGTTCACCTCCATTCGCGAGTTCTATCCCGATGCCGCCGCGCACTTTGTTCGCAAGCACCGCGAGAAATTAGCCCGTGAGGCCGCGCGGGACGCTGCTTCCGTTCCCTAACTATCGGCGGGTTTCACTCGCCCACGACGATTCTCTACAAGGAGTTGCCTACATGCCGGGCTAGGGATTATCGTGATATCACCATCAGCCCGTGTTAATCTGCTCATTGCGCGACACTACTCCTTCAACTGACAATAGACCGGGCCGACCAGCTATTACCAGCGGACCGTCCGGGAATGGCTTCATGACTGGTGAATCGATGTATCCAGGTTTTCGACGTATTCCGGCAATATTCTTTACGTGCATTACCCTCCTAGCATTGCACTCCCATCTTATTTCGCAGGAACCAAGCCCCGGCCAGGCAATCGACGCCGCTGAACTTCCTCAGTCTCCGCAGGCGCAGTTTATGTTGGCCGCGGCTGAACCGCAAGCTCCTGCCGGGCAAAGTCAGGCCACTTCACAGCCGGCCCCGAGCGCCGCGCACAACCCGCTGGCAGGGTATATCAGTGGCGCTGTACTTGATGTGAACGGTGACACCGTTCCTGGAGCCACCGTCGTTCTCGAAGGCCCAGCCCCTACAGATCGCCGCACGGTCGTGGTGAAGGATAACGGATTCTTTGAATTCGAAAATCTCAAGCCGGGAGCTACCTATCACATTACCATCAGCGCCAAGGCGTTTATAAACTGGAGCTCACCCGCCTTCGTTCTTACTCCGGGCCAATATATATACCTGACGGACATCCGGCTCAAGATCGCAGGTGGGCAGACTACGGTAACTGTTTATTCTTCCTATGAACAAATCGCCACCGAACAAGTCAGGGTCGAAGAGCAACAGCGCGTCTTCGGCCTTATCCCCAATTTTTTCGTCGTTTATGACGCCAACGCCGTGCCGCTCACGACAAAGCTGAAGTTTAAGCTCACCATGAAAGTCGCCACCGATCCCATGACTATTCTTGGCGTGGGTTTTCTCGCGGGCATCGACCAGGCGGCAGACTATCCTAATTTCGTTCAGGGCGCGAAAGGTTACGGTCAGCGCTTCGGCGCTACTGCTGCTGATGGTTTTTCCGACATCCTAATCGGCGGCGCTATTTTGCCATCGCTTCTGCACCAGGACCCGCGCTACTTCTACAAAGGCACGGGCACAAAGAAGTTTCGCACTATGTACGCGTTCGCCCACCCCTTCATCTGCAAAGGAGACAACGGACGCTGGCAACCAAACTACTCAAGTCTGGGTGGCGATTTGGCCTCAGCGGTCCTCTCAAACGCCTACTACCCATCATCGAATCGTGGTCCGGGGTTGACATTTAAGACTTTTTCCGTCGACTGCGGCGAGCGATTGGTCAGCAGCCTGCTGCAGGAGTTCGTTCTCCACAAGTTCACGCCTAAAGCCAAAAAATAAAACTATCGCTACGACTGCGTAAAGAGGCATTTCAGGCAGTAGCTTGCGCGACCTGCGGCCTCTCCGGCCGAAAAAAGCGGCGCGCAATTACAGCTTAAGCGCGCCGCATGAAATATTCCGGCCGGGGAGAACGTCGGCCGTATACCCGTTGCCAGTTATGGATAGACACCGCGGAGCTTTACAGCCTCGGCAACGCGCCCAATGCCCAGCATGTTGGCCGCGATGCGCATCGAAACCTTGTGATCCAGATGGATCTTCAACGTATCTTCAAACGAGGTCTTCATGATGCGTTCCAGGCGTTTGTAGATGTCCTGGGCATCCCAGAATAGGTGCTGCTCGTCCTGTACCCACTCGAAGTACGAGACAGTCACTCCGCCGGCATTGCACAGAATATCGGGAATGACGAAGACTCCGCTGGCTTCCAGGATTCTGTCTGCCGCGGGGGTGATGGGTCCGTTGGCTGCTTCGGCGATAATCTTGGTGCGCACCGCCTTTGCGTTGTCGGCGTGGATCACGTTCTCCAGCGCCGCAGGCACCAGGATATCGCATTGCAGGGCCAGCAACTCGGCCGGAGTAATGGACTCGCTTCCTTTGAAGCCCGCGACGCGGCCAGTGGATTCCTTGTGCCGGATCAGCTCCGAAATATTCAACCCGTTCTTGTTGTAGACACATCCGGTCGAATCGCTCACCGCGATTACCTTGGCTCCGGCCTTATGCAGGAGGTCAGCCGCAATCGATCCAGCGTTCCCGAAGCCCTGCACTACGACCGTGGCGCCCTTCATTTGGATATTCAGATGCGCGCAGGCGTGCTCGACGGTATAGAACGCGCCGCGTCCGGTGGCCTCGTTGCGTCCCAGCGAACCGCCAAGAGCGATCGGCTTTCCGGTTACCACGCCGTGAATCGCATATCCCTTAGTCATGCTGTAGGTGTCCATGATCCACGCCATGGTCTGCGGATTGGTGTACACATCGGGCGCGGGTATGTCCTGCTCCGGTCCGATCAAGGGAAGAATTGCGCTGGTGTAGCGGCGTGTCATGCGCTCCAATTCGCCCTGCGTCATGTTCTTCGGGTCGCAGGTGATCCCGCCTTTGGCGCCGCCAAAGGGAATGTTCACCACGGCGCACTTCCAGGTCATCCAGGTGGCCAGCGCCTTCACCTCATCCAGCGTGACCTGCGGGTGATAGCGAATGCCTCCCTTGGCGGGTCCGCGTACCGTACTGTGCTGCACACGGTAGCCCTCGAAGCGGTGAATGTGCCCGTCTTCCATGCGAATCGGCACGGAGACCGTTAAAATTCGTTCGGGATACTTGATCATCTCCCGAATATCATTGTTGAGTCCCAGCACGTTCGCTGCCGCATCGAAATTCTCCAGCGCAACGTCATAGGAGTTGTCTGCAACTCTTGTTGTACTCATCTTCCTTTTCTCCTTCTTAACTGCACAGGTACACAAATCGTTTCTTGACAGAATCAGCGAATCAGACGGCAACCATTTCTGCCGGAACCCTCTGGCTCTGCACGTCTTTTATCTCGCGCCTGTAAACCGGCGTCAGCCAATTCCAATAAGCCTTCAAATGTCCGCGAGTCGCATCGAAGTACACACGCTGCAACTCGAGGGAAATCCTTCCGATGATTCCGTCCTTCACCGGGTGATGATCGACTTCTGTAACAGGCGCAATGCCGACCGCCGTTCCCGTGAAGAACAACTCGTCGCAAACATACAGCTCGCTGCGGTCGATGGGTCGTTCTACAACCTCAAGGCCGAGTTCCCTCCGTGCCAGCTCCATCACCGCGTCGCGCGTAATGCCCTCCAGCACGTTTTCGGTCACCGGGGGCGTAATCAGTTTTCCCTTGCGCGCCATGAAAATGTTGCATGCCGCCCCTTCTGCAACATGACCGCTCTCGTTCAGAAAGATGGCATCGTCGAAGCCGCAACGGTGAGCCTCGTCGCTGGCCAGCGCGCTGTTCACGTAGGCCCCGCAGATCTTGCCTCGCGCCGGAATGGCGTTGTCGTCGATGCGCCGCCACGAACTCACACCCGCGTGCAGTCCGCGGTCAGTGGGCAGATAATCGCCAAAGGGCAAAGCGATCACCGCATAGGCGTCCTGATCGTCGTAGCTCACCCCGATGCGTTCCGCGCTCTTATAGGCCAGAGGCCGGACGTAGACATTCGTCCGAAATGCATTTCTGCGCATCAGCTCGAGGCCTATCTCGTTCAACTCCCCGGACGACAATGGAACTACAATCCGCAGGAACTTGCAGTTTTGCTTCCATCGCTCGAAGTGTTCCACGGGGCGCATCACAAACAGTTCCTGCTGCGCCTCGTCCCAATGCGCGCGGATACCCTCAAACACACCGGTGCCGTAATGCAGGGCATGCGTCAGGATTCCGACATGCGCTTCAGAGAGCGGCATATACTTCCCGTCGAAATACACAATCGTCTTCTGATCCACGCTAGTTGGCATGGCACACCTCCCGACACGACTCTCGATAGATCTCTTTACCACGCGCCAGAGCGCGCTTATTCAACTCCATCCAGCGCGGACTCTTTACCAGCCTTCGTAACGCCGCGTCGATGTTTACATCCTCCACTACTCCGGCGATCTCCAATAGCGCGCCCAGCATCACCATATTGCCGGCTCGCGTATCGCCCAACTCATCGGCTACGCGAATGAAGGGGCATGCCAGTACATGAACGTTCTTCTGCGTGCAATCGTCGGGGAAAGAATCTCCGTTGTAGAGAATCCATCCCCCTGGTGGTACGCTCTTGTAAAACTTTCTGAGCGAAGGCTCATTCATCGCTACCAGCACATTGGGATTCGTCACCAAGGGAGAGTCGATCAAATGTCTGGACAGTCGCACATGGCAATTGGAGGTGCCGGAGCGCATCTCCGGTCCATACGATGGCAGCCAGGAAACCTCGAAGCCCGCATCCAGCCCGGCCTCTGCCAGTACTTCGCCTAGCAGCAAGACCCCCTGTCCGCCAAAGCCTGCTATGCGCACACGAAGATCCACGTCCGGAGCCGCTTTCTCGCGCACAATCGGATTGCCTTCCGGAAGGTCCTCGTTGGCGACCCCAAGAATATGCGGAATTTTATCCAGCGCCGGTGCGGGACTGGGTGACGGCCGCGGCCGTGCTTCTTTGGTGCGATCAAGGATCACCTTGACCGGAAATGTCTTGGCCAGAACATCGCGCACCCAGTGTTGCGCTTCAACCGGAGTCATTTTGAAAATCGTCGGACAGGGCGCCAGAACCTCGATCAGCGAGAATCCCAGTCCCCGCGCCTGGTTTTCCACGGCGCGCTTGATGGCGCGTGTTGCCAGTGCAATCTGCTTGTTGTCTCCCAGGGCCACGCGCTCAATGTAGACCGGAGATTCCAGCGTCGCCAACATCTCGCTGATGTGCAGCGGATAACCCTCGTTGGCCGCCATTCGACCAAGCGGAGAGGTCGCGCTCTTTTGTCCCAGCAGGGAGGTCGGCGCCAATTGTCCGCCCGTCATGCTGTAAATTGCGTTGTTTACGAAGATAATCGTTATATTTTCGCCACGATTGGCCGCGTGAATAATCTCGGCAGTCCCAATCGCCGCCAGGTCCCCATCGCCCTGATACCCAATGACGATGCTATCCGGCCTGCTTCGCTTTGCCGCCGTGGCAACCGCGGGTGTGCGTCCGTGCGCGGCTGAAATATTTCCCACGTCGAAGTAGTTATAGGTAAAAACCGAACAGCCTACCGGTCCAATCAGGATCGTCTTGTTTTGAATACCCAGTTCATCGATCGCCCGCGCCACCATTTTATGCACCTGTCCGTGCCCGCATCCCGGGCAATAGTGCGTCTGGTGCTGCAGCTCTTCTTTGCGGGTGAAGCGCTCGAAGAACGATTTGGGCCGGGCGTGCAAAACTTCATATTCAGAAATCATCTTGTTAGACATTTGCCATCCGCTCCTCTTCGCGCTGTACTTCCGGCAAAACTCGCCGCGCCTGCTCTTTTACTATCTTGAGAACTTCTTCATGCGACGGTACATTTCCGCCCACGCGGCTGAAGAACTCCACAGGCCGTGCACCATTCAACGCCAGCCGCACATCTTCCACCATCTGTCCGTTGCTCATTTCGACTACAACAAAGACTTGTGCACTCTTGGCCAGCCGCTGAAAATGCTCGGAAGGAAATGGAAACAGCGTGATGGGCCGCAGCACGCCCACTTTGAGGCCGAGATCGCGTGCCTCGGCAGCGACTGCCTTCAAAATCCGCGCCACAATCCCGTAGCCTGTCAGCACAATCTCCGCGTCCTCGGTCCGCCACTCTTCGGCGCGCACCTCGCACTCCTGCGCGCGACGATACTTCGATTCCAAATGGTTCTGATGCGCCTCCAGCGCATCGCTATCCAAATGCAACGAAGAAATCAGATTGCCGCGTGTTGCTTCCGTTCCCGCAACAGCCCACTCCGGCTGCTCCGGCTTGACGGCCGTCTGCGAAAACTCCACTGGCTCCATCATCTGCCCGATGAATCCATCGGCCAGCAGCACCACCGGGTTGCGATAGCGGTCGGCCAGTTCAAAGGCCAGCGCGGTCAAATCCGCCATTTCCTGCACGGAGTGCGGCGCCAGAACGATTGTCCGATAGTTGCCATGGCCGCCGCCCTTCACTACCTGGTGATAGTCACCCTGCTCGGCGGTGATGCTTCCCAGGCCCGGCCCACCGCGCGTAATGTCTGCGATCACGCAGGGCAACTCCGCGCCGGCCATGTAGCTGATGCCTTCCTGCATCAAGCTGATTCCTGGCCCGCTCGACGCCGTCATTGCGCGCACGCCCGCGGAGGCCGCGCCGTAAAGCATATTCATGGCCGATACTTCGCTCTCTGCTTGTAAAAAGACTCCTCCGGTCTGCGGCATATAAAGCGCTGCCGCCTCGGTAATCTCGCTGGCGGGCGTAATGGGATACCCATAGAACGCGCGGCACCCAGCAAGAATCGCGCTCTTCACAATCGCTTCGTTGCCTTTCATCAGTTGCTTGCGCATGAGTTCGCTCCCACAATGCCTTTATCGACGCCGTGTCCTTTATCAGCAGGATGTTGCGCAATCTTCAAAACCGTAATCGCTCCCGGCTCCGGGCACACCATAAAGCAGATTCCGCATCCCGTGCATCCAGCGCCTGCATAAGTAGCTGTACGGTAACCGTAGTGATTCAACTGCTCGCTGAGGGCGATCACCTTCTGCGGGCACGCTTCCACGCAGAGTCCGCAGCCTTTGCATTCATCCACATCCACCCGCAGCAAGCCACGGTCCTGCTTCTCATCATCCGCCATACCCACTCCTCCCCGGCAAGCCACAAGCCCTCAGGCAAGCGCGCCCGCGGTCTTGCGCTCCATGTAATGGGAGCGGACCGCGAAATCTTCCAATTCACCCCTGAAACGCGGATCGGCAATGGCGATCAGCGCTTCTGCTCTCTCGCGCAGAGTCTTCCCATGTAGATACGCGACCCCGTGTTCGGTAACCACGTAATGCACATCAGCACGCGAAGTCACAACACCGGCGCCCGGATCCAGCATCGGCGCAATCCGTGAAACCGTTCCGTTTTTCGCCGTCGAAGGCAGCGCGATAATCGGCACTCCGCCCTTAGAACGCGCAGCTCCGCGAATAAAATCCACTTGTCCGCCAAAGCCGCTGTAAGGCTTGATTCCAATTGAGTCCGAGCACACCTGCCCTGTCAGGTCCACCTGCAGCGCCGAGTTGATGGCGACCATCCTGTCGTTTTGCGCCACCACAAACGGATCGTTTGTATAGCAAATAGGCCGGAAATCGAAGGCCGGGTTATCGTCGACGTAATCGATGAGCCGCTGCGATCCGAGGATGAACGCTATCACTGCCTTGCCGCGATTCAGTGACTTGCGCTCTCCGTTCAGCACCCCGGATTCCATAAGGTCGATCACGCCATCCCCGACCATCTCACTGTGAATTCCCAGGTCGCGCTTGTCTCCCAGGCAGGCCAGCACCGCTTCGGGAATTCCGCCGATCCCGGTTTGCAGAGTTGCCCCGTCTGGAATCAGCGATGCAACATTTTCAGCAATTCGGCGATTCATGACCGTGGTTGGCTCCGGATGCAGCTCCAACAATGGACGCGAAGTTTCCACGATCATGGAGATGCGGCTCACATGAATGGCCGTTTCTCCATGCGTGCGCGGCATCCTCTCATTCACTTCGGCAATTACCGTCCGCGCGTAGCGGGAGGCGTTCAATGTGCTGTCCACGGTTGTTCCCAGGGTCACGTATCCGTGGTCATCCGGCGGCGAAACCTGCATCAGCACTACGTCCAGGGGAAGAGCGCCGCTAAAAAACAAGCCTTCAATTTCGGCGAGGAAGATGGGCGTGTAATCGGCGCGTCCCGCGATTACCGCATCGCGTACATTTTCTCCAAGAAACAATCCGCGATGGCGAAAAATGCCTTCGTACTCCGGCTTGGTGTAGTTTGCGTCGCCCAGCGTCTTCATGTGAACGATCTCGACATTACGCAGCTCCGTAGCTCGCGCCACCAACGCATCCACCAGGGGCGACGGCGTGCCGCACCCGGACTGGATCCATACACGGTCGCCGGAGTGAACTGCCCCTAGCGCTTGAGCGGAATTCGTGCATTTATTTCGATACTCTTCGCGCCAGTTCTTCACCAGTTGCCTCCGGATTCGCGTGCATATCGGCCGATCATTGGAGTTTCTTTGTCCAAACTGATAGCCGTCAACTAACGCCCCAGCGACGCGATCGTACTTTCAAAATAGCTTCACTGGTTTCTAGAAATGTACTTCTTCAAAACCCAAATCATTCTGAGCTTCGCAATGGTGCGCGGCTGTGACGCGTGTCACCTTACTCTCGTTTGTTAGAGCAAAAACAACTCCGAGTTAGGACGCTTACCGAATGTTAAGTTTTCGTTGCAAAAAGATAAGAGTGTTAAGTATAAGTGACGCTAATTCTTCATAAGTAAAGCGCAGTAAAGAGAGTAAAGAGGCGCCAGAATAATAGTCACGCATAATACCAGTAGAATCAAGAGGATACAAATATAGTTGCCTTTTTATCACAGGGCTCTGTCTGTAAGTCTCAATCAACCACAACATATAGATGAATTATCTGCTTCATGTAACCCTAAAAGCGCGATTAATTGTACTTATCCTAATGATGCAATAATCAATTATGAATTACAACGATGTTATTGGCTACATGAGTTTGATGCGCTTTAATTCCGCAAAGCCATTACACGCTCGGAGATCGTATCAATTTCGAAAGCATCTTTGTTGCTCTTGCTTTCCTAAGACAACTGGATTCTAATTTTCTCGGATGGAAAAACACCTTCATTCCGTCGCAGGTCGCGAGGCGCCAGGCAATAAGCCTGCCGTCAAAGCGGCTCTGATGCTGACAGGATTCAGCGCAATCATCGGTCAGATCGTTCTCATGCGCGAACTGATGGTTGTCTTCAGCGGGAACGAAATATCGCTGGGCATCATGCTTGCCACATGGCTCTTCTGGACTGCGGCCGGCAGTATTCTTTGCAGCATTCTTCCACTACGCAAGAGCTGCGTGCGGCGTACGGTAGCTGTGTTCGAATGTCTGCTCGGCGTCAGCCTGCCGCTAACAGTCTGGGCATTGTGCGCCATCAAAAGCCTTTTTCAGTCTGTGCCGGGCGAGCTTGTTGGTCCGATTCCGGTGCTGCTTGCATCGTTGGTTTGCCTGAGCGTTTTCTGCGTTGTTGCCGGCGTGTTGTTTGTAGCCGCGACACGCATGTACTGTCACGAGTGCGCGGTTAATGCGCGTGCTGCTACTAGCACAGCTTACCTGCTGGAGGCGGCAGGCTCCGGCCTGGGCGGAATCGTCGCCAGCTTTGTGTTGCTGCGTTCTCTTGATCCATTCCAGATTGCCTGTGTCGTGCTCGTCCTGAACCTGTTGATGGCATTTATTCTGTTGTTGTCGATGAGTCGCAAGCAGATTGGTTTTGCCGTGGCAGCGGCGATGCTGCTGGCCTTCATTCTTCTCATTCGTGTTGCGCCCCGGCTGGAAACTAGCGCACAGGCGCGCCAATGGCGCGGCCTACATCTGCTCGCGTCGCGGGACTCTATTTACGGCAACCTGACGGTGGTCGAAACGGGTAATATCCGCAGCCTGTATGAAAATGGCCTTATTCTTGCTAACTCACCGGATGAGAGCGCCGCTGAAGAGTCGGTTCACTACGCACTGCTGGAGTACAAGGAGCCGCGGCGCATTCTGATGATCGGCGGCGGCGCCAGCGGAGCCATCGCACAGGCGTTCCGGCATCCTACCGTCGAAAGCATAGACTTGGTCGAGTTGGATCCCGCGCTCATCGGCGTGACGCGACAATATTTCTTGTCCGATTCCTTATCGCTCTTTTCCGATTCCAGGGTGCATCTGCACTACGCAGATGGCCGGTACTATCTCAAGTCGGCTCAGGACAAATTCGACGTAATCATCGTGAATGTTCCCGATCCGCAAACAGCGCAGTTAAACAGGTTTTACACAGTCGAGTTCTTTCGTTCTGCGCGCGATCATCTGGCGCCCGGCGGATTGCTCTCTCTGGAACTGCGATCGTCGGAGGAAACCATCAGCCCGGATCTGGCGGAGTTTCTGCGCTGTATCAACCGCACATTAGGAGAAGTCTTTCCGCGCGTCGTTACTATTCCCGGAGAGACGATTCACTTCTTCGCCGCAACGCGCTCTGATGCTCTTACCGACGACGCGCGAACTCTAATTGCACGGCTGCAGGGGCGCAACCTGAAGGCCCGGTATGTTCGCGAATACTTTATCCCCTATCGAATGATGCCCGATCGCATGACGCAAGTGCGCGATCAGTTGCAGCCGCGGGCCACCACACAAGTTAATCGCGATTTCTCTCCCATTGCTTATTACTTCAACGTTGTGCTATGGAGCGCGCAATTCAAACCATCCTATGCCGGCTGGTTGCGGGCCGCGGCGCATGTGGATTTCACAATTATCCTCGGCGCTACTCTTATTGTTCTATTATCAATGGCGATAGTTCTGTTGTTTATGCCCGGCAAGCAACGCGCCCGTGCGTCGGCTGGCTGTTGCATGGCCGCGACGGGGTTCACACTGATGGCGCTCGAAATTATTTTGCTGCTTGCGTTCCAATCCATCTACGGTTACGTTTACCACCAGCTTGCCATTCTGATTGCTCTGTGCATGGCCGGCATTGCTTTGGGAAGCTGGTTGGGCATGCGTCGCATTCGTCACAACAACAGTCCTTATTGTCACGCCGTTGCGAGTACGCAGTTTCTTCTCGCTTTGTCCGCTCCTTTGCTAATGTTGTTGGTCAGCCTGCTCGCGAAACTTTCAGGAGTAGCAGCAAACTGGCTGGCTGCGCAGTGTGTCTTTCCAGTGTTGGCCGCACTTTGCGGAATGTTGGGAGGCTATCAGTTCCCGTTGGCAACGGGGATATATCTTCAGGGCGCCAGCAATCGGCGCAGGCTTGGCATGCTCTATGCCATCGACTTACTAGGCGGTAGCCTGGGCGCACTGGTGTTGAGCGGCTATCTTATTCCTGTGTTCGGATTCTGGAAAACCGCGTGGCTCACGGCGGCGGTGAACCTGGCGCCGGCTCTGCTTGCCACGCAGGTGAGTATTTATCGGATAGGGGTTCTTCCGCGCATAACAAAGGACCAAAAAGGAGCCTAATTTCGCGGTCAATCAGGTTTGTTTGCGATCTCGATCTCTTTGAGGCATCGGAGAGCAACCTCGCTCCCAATCGTGCGAAGCTTCTTCTGCGTTTGCGCCAAACCTTCTGCTCCCAAACCCCCGCCATCGGTCCCCCCAGCAAAGCCGCAAGCCTTCTTCTGCGTTGGTACCGGGAATGTACTCACGGCCTCAAGAAACTTTTCAGGGGACTTTAGAACCAGCTCTCCAAAGTATTCTCCTAAGGCCTCCGATCCCGCTGCGCTGTAACTGCCAATGCTGGTCTTCAGCAGTGGCGCAAGGATTTCCTGGTGGCCGTGCTCATAGAGCTGTATCAAGTAGTAGCCCGTGGATTCGTCACAGGCGTACCGAATCTCGGGATAATTGCAGCCCGATAGCACATGGAACAGGTAGTCGCGATTTTTGTCGTACTCCACATCCAGCGCTGCCAGAAGGAACGCCACTTGTTGGGCTCGCTGCGCACGCGCGGTGCCCTGCGCCACCTTCAGTTTCTTGATGATGGAATCCCGCTGAACAGGCTTGACGGGTAAATTCGTCGGCCATCCTCCGTTCGGCATAAGCTTCTTCACGATGTCTTCCTGAGGCTTCCCCTGACCAGACTGGGCAAGGAGCGGAAACGCGGAGATCAGAACCAAGGCAACAACTGGCGCTGCGGTTTTGAATCGAATGCCCATTTGATCAGACCCCCTTTCCGTGGCCTGCTAACCCCTCACGGCTTATGCTCGCCGAAGACAACCGCGGTGAAGCTGAAGATGTCCGTATTATCATCCATCCAGCAGGTGAAGGGCATTCCCGCCTTGGCGCAGGTCTGCTCAAGGAACGTGTGCCGGTCCCATCGTTGTTCCACCGGCACCTGCGGAAGTAGAAGGCCCTCGCTATCACCGTTTTTCATCAGCAATCCGTGCTCGCCAACCTTGATCTGTTGAACGTCTGTAACGCGCCGCAGAGGCGACAACACGGATATTTCATACTCGAGTTTGGGCAACTCCGATGCCGTTACCGGCGGAAAGCGCGGATCACGCATGGCGGCCAGCGTAGCCGTGTCGCGCACGGTGATATAGAGAGGCTTGGCGGCTGAAGTGTAGCCGATGCATCCGCGCAACTCGCCCGATTCTTTCAGGGTTGTGAAGGCGCCACGCTCTTGATTCAGAGTTTCACTGGTGCTTGCGGGGGGTTCATATGCGTATCTATTCTGAACCACATATTCAACAGATTTGCGCGCCAGGGCGAGTAGATCGCTCTTCTCCGCCTCGGTCAGAGAAAACGGGGTTTCTACCGCCTTTTTAACTTCAGCTTTTACAAAAATATCCGCGCTGTATCCGACCACGCGCGAATGATCGCCTGTGACATCGCCTGAATTCTCATACTTGAGCACACGGGCCTGGTTGGCCCCCATGCGCTCGGCGTAAATCATTGCGGCCACGATGGGCGCACCGCCGCAGGCCTCCCATACACGCGCCTGGAAGTTGCGCGACATGCTGAAGTAGTCCCACGCCTGAAGCGCATTGAGCGTCTTGTGATCGATCGTCACCGCGTCATCGTAAGTGTGATAGTGGGAGAGATCGGAGCTGGCCAGTACGAGCGTTTCGCCGCCCTCTTTTTTAATCAGCTTGGCCAGCGCTACTCCCAGCGCGCGGCTGTTCTCGTAGCTCTGGTCTCCCATGACGATAGGTACAACTTCAAAATTGCCCAATACCTTTTGCAGCCAGGGCAACTGCACCTCAACTGCGTGCTCGCCGCCTGCCGATGTAGGATCATGCCCCTGGCTGGATAACTTCATGGTCGAGCTCATCTTCACAAGCTTTTGCGCGAAGGCCTTGTCCACAGGTACGTTGCCCAGCGGAGTGGCGTAAGCGTCCCCTTCATAGACGGAGGAGAAGTCGAAGGCTTCATAGTGCGATGGAGCAATCACCACAACCCGCGCGTACTTGTGCCCCTTCAATTGAGCGTAGGTGTAGGCGGCTGTGGGCCCGGAGTATTGATAGCCGGCGTGCGGCGCGACCACGGCGAGAATCGGATCGGTAATCTGCGGCTCGGAAACCTTGGCCAGAAAGCCGTCCATCATTGCGGAAAGCTCCTTCGGGTCTGACGGATAAAAGCTTCCGGCGACGGCAGCTTGCCGCACCTTCGGTTGATCTCCGGAGCTATCGTGCCTGATCGGCGTAAACACCAGCAGAGCCAGGAGTGGCGCAGCTATCAAAAAGGCGCTTGAATTCATGGCGATGTTCATGTGCGAAACCTCCTCTGTTTTCTCATGCGTGCCAGATGCCGGGAATCGGCTGTTGGCAGTATGGGCAACAGCTCTTGCGAATCAGCATTTGGCTTGCGGTAAACCCCACCCGCTCCACCAGCATTTTGCGGCACTTGGGGCAGTAAGTGTTCTGCGCCGGATGTCCCGGTACATTGCCAACGTAAACGTAGTGCAGTCCCTCGGCGTCGGCAATCTCCTTGGCGCGTTCCAGAGTGGGCACCGGCGTAATGGGCAGGTTCTTCAACAGATATTCGGGATGAAATTGCGTGAAATGCAGCGGCACATCCGCGCCCAGGTTTGCCTTGACCCATTGCGCCAAACCGCGAAACTCCGTATCGCTGTCATTAAGCGTAGGCAGCACCAGGTAGACAATCTCCGTCCATTTGCCCATCTTGCGCAGAGTGACCAGCGTGTCCAACACCGGCTTTAGCTGGCCGGTGACTACATCGCGGTAATACGACTCGGTGAAGGACTTCAGATCGATCTTAACGGCATCCATCTTGCCGTAGGCCGCCTTCAACGCTTCTTCCTGTATATAACCGTTCGTGACCACAATGCTGCGCACACCGGCAGCGTGCCCCGCATCGGCGGCGTCCATCAGATATTCCGCAAAAACAACCGGTTCGCTGTAGGTGTAGGCAATCGTGGGACAGCTATACTGCCGGGCAATTTCAGCGACGCGTTGCGGTGAAACGTACTCGGCCGGGACTTGTTCGGGACGCGACTGGGAGATTTCCCAGTTCTGGCAGAATTTGCAGTTGACGTTGCATCCGGCCGTGGCTATTGAGAAGGCAGTCGTTCCCGGAAGATAGTGGAAGAGCGGTTTCTTCTCGATGGGGTCAACGTGTGCAGCACAGACCCGCGAGTGAACCAATGTGTAGTAAACGCCGCCACGGTTCTCGCGCACGCCGCAGTAGCCGCGCTCCTTGTCTCCTACCGTACATTCGCGCGGGCAAAGTTTGCATTTAACCTTGCGGTTAGGCAGCTTCTGGTAGAACCTTGCTTCGACGATGAAATGCGCATCGTCTCCGGCCTCGGAAGCCGCGCCGGATGGAATCGCGGCGGTGGGCTCGGCAACGCCGGTCAATCCCAACGCAGCGCCCCCGCCCAGCGCCGCGCCCGACGCCAGGGCGCACTTCATAAACGAGCGTCGATCCAGAGGGCTTTTCACGGCTTTCTCAACATCGAGTTCACAGAACATAATGGACCTTTCCGCAACTCTTTCCGCTATACCTCGACTATCGAAATCATTTTAGGATCGTTTGTGCCCAGCCGGTGACTGTTGTCGGCAGCGGTTGTAATGTAGTTCGGCGCGCGGTCCTCGACCTTCAGCGTCTTCAATCCTTTTTCGGCGCGTTTGCGCTCGATGATCCGCCAACCGGTATGATCGAGCGCAACAGGATCGGTGGAGACGATCAAGACATCGGCATTCCAGCTATGTTCCGGCTTGTAGCCCGGCCCGCCTTCATACATTGCCGTGGTCGCATCGCAGATCGTCAGTCGCATTTTGTTGCGAATCTCCGGCAGCATATTTAAATCTGCGACGTAAGGATTACAGCCGTTGGGGTGGTATTTGTTGGGGTTGTGAATCACGCCGTACATATTTTTGAGGGCGATGGTTACGCCGGCGCCGTCGTGGTCTTTCAGTACGGGAACATTGATGAGCACGCTGGAGTGCTGGGTGAGGATCTTCGACAGGCAACCGCCCACGCTACCCCACGCCGACAGTTCCTCTTCGTAGCCGACGCGGTCTGTGCCGTAGCATTGCACGCGGTCTCCGCCCACTGCGAGATGAAAACCAGCTCGCTCCAGCTCGTCACTGTCGCGGTCCCAAACCACGATGTCGCCGGCCTTGACGCCGGCCTCCTGCAACCGTTGACAGATGGCCGCGACGAGATGAACATTCGTGGAGATTCCGCGGCCTCCCAGTGTATTCACCTTCAGGCTGACCATATCGCCGGGCCGAACCAGCTTGCTCCATGCCTCAACGGAACGACTGCGGTCGAAGAGAGCCTGCATGGAGCGATCTAAAAGCGCAAGCATACGCTGTGAATCCACTGTGGAGCCCGTGCCGCGCAGCTGTTCATCGCGCGCAACGACAACCTTGGACTTCGCGCCTGCCGTAACCGGCTCAGCACCGGCTAACGGTTCCATTGCGCCGCCCACGCACAAGAATGCAGCGCCGGGGAGAGATTGCTTGAGGAAATCTCTGCGGCTGTTGCAGTGCGAAGTATTCATTTGCGTTCTCCGCTGAACCTCGGCCCACCTCGGGAATGAATCCATGAAAGGGGCCAACTTTGACGGCTGCGAGCAATCCGTTCAAAACAGGACATTGTCCTGGAATACACGGACCGTTGCGGGCTCTACAGCCTCAGTTTACGCCTATTTCCGATGTATGGATTGCCATTCCTGGCGCTCCCTTCTCACCGCAGCTCGCCGCACCGGACTGACCAGGCCGGGCCCACTTTGCCGGAGTAAGCCTGAGAAGGCAAATAGCAGGACAGACCTGCGTCCTAATGAGGTATTCTCGGCAGAAAAGTCCAGCAATTCTTGCAACTTAGACTCAATATTATGAGCGATTTATCCCGCTTCAGTGATTGTAGACTGAAAATGCGTCCTGTTCCTCAACCTGAATCGCGCCACCTGGTCCGGATTCCGGATGATCTCCAGCCAGCCGGTATCGCGCACATCAGGTGGAGGCATAAACTGCGCAAGAGGACACTCTTCGTGACAAAGACAGCTCAAGGCGCCGCCAACCTGCCAACCGGCCTTTCCGCCAAGCGCGGCTACAACATCTTTCTTCTTGTGGTCGCGGGACTGGGCGGCCTGCTCTATGGAATGGACATCGGCATCATCGGCAGCGCGCTGCCCTATCTGCAAGCCACCTCGTCGCTGACCGCCGCGGAGCTGTCCATAATTGTCGCGGTGGTTATGCTGGGCGCGGTCTTCTCCACGCTCTTTGCCGGGATGCTGGCCGATTGGATAGGCCGCAAACCGCTGATGATCCTTAGCGGCCTCACCTTCGTTGTCAGCATTCCCATGATCGCCCTCTCGCACGGCTATGCGCCCTTGTTTTTTGGCCGCATACTGGAAGGCGTCAGCGCCGGGCTGATCGGGGTCGTCATCCCCCTCTATCTGGCCGAGTGCCTGGCGGCCTCGGATCGCGGCAAGGGAACCGGTGTTTTTCAGTGGCTGCCGACCTCCTCCATGGTCTTCGCGGCCTTGTTAGGCATCTACTTCAGCTATCACGTCGCCGCCGTGGCCCAAACCGGCAACGCCTCGGCCCTGTTCCTCTACAAGGATCATGCCTGGCGCAATCTCTTCTGGGTTGCGCTGCCTCCCGGCATCCTGTTTGTGCTGGGCTGCCTGCTGGTGACCGAGTCTCCCCGCTGGCTCTTCAAGCGTGGAAAGAAGGAACAGGCCTACGCGGCCCTGCTGCGCTCCCGCACGGAGCAACAAGCCGCCGTCGAGTTGCGGGAGATGGAAGAGTCGGAGCGCAAGGCCTATACGCTAAGCTCCACCGGCAAAAAGATTCAGGACTCGCTCCTGCGGCGAAAATACATGGTGCCCTTTCTGCTGGCCTGCATCATTCTCTTCTGTAACACCGCCACGGGCGTCAATGCGCTTATCGGCTATAACACCAGCATCCTGCTGCAAAGCGGCCTCTCCGACCTGTCTGCCCACTGGGGCTATGTCGTTTTCACCTCGATGAACTTTCTGCTGACTATCGTGGGCATGGCGCTGGTGGATCGCAAGGGCCGCAGGTTCCTGCTTATTCTGGGCACCAGCGGCATCATTGCCTCGCTGGTGGGCGTGGGCATTCTCTTTCTGCGCACTGAAACCGTCAGCATGGACGCGCGCTCACAGGTCCAGGCCATGATCGCTCCCAGCCAGGAACTGTCACTACGCTTTGATCGTGATGAGGCCACTCGGCTGCTTGCCGCGCAGGGCGGCGCGGACAAGCAGATTGACGCCAGCCGCGCTTCGCTGGCCATCATCTACTCCTACGGCGATTTCACCGCCGCCACCATCTTTGTGCGCTCCGATGACCCCGCCGCCCGGCCCATTGAAATCACCCGCTCCAGTTGCGTACCCGCTAACAAGGTCCTGGCCTTCTTCAGGAATCCCCTCGGCAACCTGGAGGCCGCGCAAACAGCTCCGCTGAAGATCGAAAAGGCGCTCATCGGCCAGGTGCCCAGCACGCGTCACGGTTGGCTCGTTGCACTAGGCCTGTTCCTGTTCATGGGGTTCTTCGCCATGGGGCCAGGCGTCTGCGTCTGGCTAGCCCTCTCCGAGCTGATGCCCACCCGCATTCGCTCCAACGGCATGAGCATCGCTTTGGTCATCAACCAGCTGGTCTCCACCACGCTCTCAGGAATTTTTCTGCCATTCGTCAGCAAGCACGGCTATTCGTCGATGTTCTTCCTCTTCGCGGGCTTTACGATGGTGTACTTCATCGTTGCGGCATTCTTTTTGCCGGAGACCAAGGGAAAGACGCTCGAAGAGATCGAGGCTCATTTTGAAGGGAAAGCAGCCTGCGTCGCAGGCTGAAGAATCACATGATTCTGCGGATGGCATGGTTGTATTGACATTTATATGTACATGTGCCACACTGAGGTGAAGCGTCGAGATGAGCCGATTCGATTGGGACCCGGCGAAAAACCGCGAAAACCTTCACAAGCACGGCGTCGGCTTTCAAACCGCCTCGCTCATCTTTGAAGATCAGTGGATTCTTTCGCGTAAGGATTTGTCGCATGACGACGCGGAAGAACGGTACAACGCGCTCGGAGAAATTGCGGTAGGCGTGGTTTTATTCGTTGTCTACACGTGACGGGAAGAGGATGGTGATGAAACCATTCGCTTGATCTCGGCGCGAGGCGCATCCGCCCAGGAAAAGAGGTCCTATGAAGAAGCTCACAGCCGCGCGGAGGCGGGAGATAGCCGCCATCGCCGCCAAGACCGACGCTACGATTGATTTCAGTGACATGCCCGAGGTTGTCGACTGGACGGGCGCGGAGGTTGGCCGTTTCTACCGGCCCGGCAAGCGCCCCGTAACCATGCGGTTGGATGACGATGTGATCGAGTGGCTGAAAAGCTATGGTCGCGGCTATCAGACCAAGGCCAATTTACTGCTGCGCCACGCCATGGAAGCCCACCAGCTCATAAGATCGAAAGGCCGGGGCGCCGCATAGCTCATCAGCGGGCAACAGAGACTGCAAAAGAGCGCTTCGCTGTTATGGCCGATTTGCCCTCCGCCTTGTGCGCGGTTGCCCGGACTGAGTATCGTTGTGTAGCAGCTTGAGCGATTGCTGAAAAGAGATTTATGGACGTTCTCAAACGGCTTTTCGAGCAGCATTTCCGGTTGCCCGTCGAGGAGGTACAGCCGGTGCAAGGGCAACTCGGCGGCTCGGGACGGGCCATTGTGCGGCTCACCGGCGAAGGAAAGAGCGCCATCGGCATTCTGTATTCCGTGCGGGAGGAGAACATCGCCTTTCTGGAGTTCTCCCGGCATTTTCGCCGGCGCGGATTGCCAGTGCCGGAGATTTATGCGGAGGATTTGAACCAGGGAGCTTACCTGGAAGAAGACCTGGGCGACACGTCGCTCTTCGATTTTCTTGTCGCAAATCGCGCCGGCGCAGCTATCGCGCCGCAGGTGATTGAAGCCTATCGCAAGGTGGTGGCCGTGCTGCCGCGTTTTCAGGTGGAGGCGGGCCGGGATCTGAATTACAAGGTCTGCTATCCTCGCGACCGCTTCGACCGCCAGTCTATCGCATGGGACCTGAACTATTTCAAGTATTATTTTCTGCGGCTGGCCGGCATCCCTTTTAACGAACAGGCGCTGGAAGTTGATTTCAGCCGCCTGGCTAAGTTTCTGCTGGCCGCCAAATCTGATTATTTTCTCTACCGGGATTTCCAATCGCGCAACGTGATGCTGCGCGACGGCGAGCCGTACTTTCTGGACTACCAGGGCGGGCGCAAAGGCGCGCTGCAATACGACATAGCTTCATTGCTCTACGATGGCAAGGCTGATCTGCCGCCGGAGTTGCGTCAGGAGTTACTGGACTACTATCTCGACTGCCTCGGCAGTCACATTGACCTCAAACGCGAAGCGTTCATGGAGCACTATTACGCGTACGTTTACGTGCGCATCTTGCAGGCCTTGGGTGCTTATGGCTTCCGCGGGTTTTATGAGCGCAAAGCGCATTTTCTGCAGAGCGTGCCCTATGCGCTGAAGAACCTGCGCTGGCTGGCTCATCATGCCAAGCTGCCCATCGCCTTGCCGGCGCTGATGGAAGCGCTACAAGGGATGCTGGCATCGGAGAAGCTGCAAGGCCTCACCTCTTCCTCAGAAGGTTTGAACGTACGGATCTTCAGTTTTAGTTTTCACCGCGAAATACCCATCGATGAGACCGGGAACGGCGGCGGATATATCTTTGATGCGCGCGGCCTTCCCAATCCAGGTCGGGAAGAACAGTTCCGGGCGTTGACCGGCAAGGACGCGGCGGTCATCGACCATCTCAACCAACAGGCGAGCGTGCGCCAGTATCTGGCCAACGTGCTGTCGCTGGTGGATTCGAGCGTTAGCAGTTATCAGCGCCGTGGCTTCAAAAACCTCATGGTGTCGTTCGGCTGCACCGGAGGGCAGCACCGATCCGTGTATCTTGCCGAGCAGTTAGCGCAGCATTTGCGCTCGAGCGGCGGGGTGGAAGTGGTGGTCCGGCATATTGAACTGGAGAAGATGGGCCGATGAAGGCAATGATACTGGCCGCCGGGCTGGGCACGCGCCTGCGGCCGCTCACCGATGACCGTCCCAAGGCGCTGGTTACAGTTGCCGGGCGCACGCTGCTGGAGATCACCCTCTCGCGCCTACGCTTCTTTGGAGTGCGCGAGGTGATTGTCAACGCGCACCATCATGCGCAGATGATTGTCAATTACTTGAAAGCCCATGACAACTTCGGGATGCGGATTGAAGTTTCTCGCGAGGAGGAGTTGCTGGACACCGGCGGCGGCCTGAAGAAGGCCGCGTATTTCTTCGGTGAGAGCCGGGGAGAACCCTTCATTCTGCACAACGTCGATGTCCTCAGCACCATTGACCTGGGGCGCATGGTGCGCTTTCACACGGAACAAAACGCTCTCGCCACGCTGGCCGTTCAGGAGCGGGAGACCTCGCGCTATCTGCTATTCGATGAGCAGTCCCAGCTCTGCGGCCGTCGCATTGTGCGCGCCGCCAAGGCAGAATCCCCGGGGATTGAATGGGCACGGCCTGGACTCGGGATGCGTGCGCTGGCCTTTGCCGGTATCCACGTTCTCTCTCCTGATATCTTCGAGAAGATGAAAGGACAAGGTGCGTTCTCCATCATCGACGCTTACCTGCATCTGGCAGCCCAGGGAGAAAAGATCGTCGCCTTTCGCGCCAATGGATATTACTGGCGCGATCTCGGCCGCCCGGAGAACCTCCTCGAAGCCGCTCAGGACATGGTCAACAAGAAGTACTCTATAACTTAACGGATCAGCACGCGCTATCCCAGCTCTAACAAATGAAACCTTTACGCCGAAGCGCTACTTTTCCACGACTGCCTTAGAGAGAATTTTCGGACGGTCAACGTCCACGCCTCGCTCGATGGCCATGAGGTAGGCGAAGAGTTGTAGTGGCACGACCTCAGCGATGGGCGGTAGGTACACGTCCGGCAGCAGATGAAGCCGCCAGAGAAGGGAAGATTCGTGGGCCCCAGGCGCGTCAATTGGCTATTTCGAGGGATTTGGCGGCACAACTCTCCTGAACCGGCAACGATGGGAAAGCCAAAATTCGTGTTGGGGCGCGGCGAAAGACGGCGGGACCGGGCGCAGGCGAGAGACAAGCTAAAAATGTGGCTCCGACAAGGCGCACATCACTCCAAAAGGTAGCCCGGCACATATAGCGCGCATCGATGCGCGCCTTGAGCGGCCGGATGTTATGGTAATAAAAATCATCCAGTTGGCTGGGATGAACGCGACTCAGAATCTCTTCTTCGTGGCGGAAAGCGAGCGAAGCAGCGCCGGTGATGCCGGGACGATAAGGCATATTTGCAATGCCCAAATACTGCGGCAGCTTGGGCCGCGGCCCTATCAGGCTCATGTCGCCGCGCAAAACATTGTAAAACTGCGGAAACTCATCGAGCTTGAGCTTGCGCAGCCAGAGTCCCACGCCGGTAATGCGGCAATCTCCGTCCCTGGTGAGGCCGGGACCGCTTCTCTCTGAACCGGAAGACATAGTGCGGAATTTATAGATGCGAAAGAGACGCCCACTCCGGCCAACGCGATACTGAGCAAAAAAGGCAGGTCCAGGGGAGGATAAACGCACGCATAATGCAACCGCCAGCATTGGAACCCCAAAGAGGGCAAGAACCAGCAGCGCAACCGACAGATCGAATAACCTTCTGGACCAGGAGAGAGTCCAGGCGCTGGCCGAGGGACTCTCGAGGCACGTTTCCCGATCAGGCGCGCCGTAAACGAGAGGCGGCCGCGCGGAGATTGGGAAGAGCTGGACGAAAACGGCGCTCGACTCAAACGCGCGGCTGGGAAGCAGCATAAAGCGAACCTCGGAAGCGAAATGGACGTTGAGAGCGTTGGCAATAACCCGAGCGCATCAGCCTGCGAAGATGGCCGAAGCTCCGAGCCGGACAGTCAATCGAATTGGCCTCTCACTTATGAGAGTGTCCACTTCTGCATCATCGTCGCATTCGCTGTGGATAAAAGGGAAGGGAAAGAAATCAGATAATCCGGGAGACAATATTGGGAAAAGTCCCTTTGCCGACATTCAATGAGCCGGTTCTAATTAGATGGTCTTTATGCGCGATACGACAAGATGTCTCGCGAAAAACGAGTGTTAGAGAAAAGAGGCTGTGCAAATCGAAGCGAAACAAACGGCCCGATGGAATTAATTGGCTTTGGCGATTCAGAAGCGTGCCGGAGCGCGCGCCTGAGATTTGCGTCGCTTCTGCGTGGCAGCAACGATCTACCGGGAAACGGAGCGATGTTTTGAGAATGTTTGTCCAGCCGATTACTTGAGCACGTCGATGGCGGCAGCGCCTAAGGCCAACTGGGAGAACATCTGCGACCAGGACAGGAAATCTCGCATGGCGCCGGGGCCTATGTTTTTCTCCGGCACAACAACGGTATCGCCGGGGTAGAGGCGCACGTTGTTAAATCCGGAGGAAAAGATCGACTGGCCAGCGTTATGGCCGGTCACGGATCCGTCGGCGCGCAGAACAAAGGTCTGTCTGCGGTCGGCGTCGCGGTTGGGCCCGCCGGCCAGATGAAGGTATTCGCCTGCGCGAGCGCCGTTGTGATACAAGAACGCATTCTGATTGAGCACGGCGCCGACCACCTGAACAGTGACCGGAATGGGCGGAACCAAAAACTGATCGCCGTCCTCAAGCGATATCTTCGGAAGATCATTCTCTCTCGCGCTGCGTGGGCGCATATTGAGCACGATTCTTCCGGTGGGCTGCAACTGGCGCAGCCGTGCGATGAGGTCGCGGTCGATAGAGGCGACCTGTGCCGACTGTCCTCCATGCTGTCCCCCGTTCGACGAAATGCCAACGGCCTCGCTGGCCGCTTTGATTGAGCCGCGCGCCAGCTGATGCTCGAGGCGATCAGCGTACTCTTTTAAACGCTGCTGTTCTATCGCCTGAGTGCTTACGCGGGTGAACTCTGAGCCATAAAGATAGGCCTTGTCCGTCAGGCCTCCGGCGCGTTTGACCAGCGAGCGCAAAGTTTCGCCGGGGAGGACGCTATAAACGCCGGCCTGCACGAACTCACCTTCCAGCCGCACATATTTTGTCTGCCGGTCGATGGGCTGGTGAATGTCATCTTGCGAGAAGACCGTGACTATGTCGCCAGGCTGAAGTTCAAAGTCCTGTGAAGTATCATGGCCGAGCACCAGCTTGCCGAGATTGAAGGGGATCAGCGTAGTGGCCATAGTGGCCATGTCCAGCCGTTCAATCACGGCGTAGTTCCAGTCAGTTTGCGCATCAGGGCGGAGAAGCGAGGTCTCCTTGCCCATGTGAATGTTCACTTCGATACCGGCCAAAGTGCCGGCTCCTTCATCGAGATGGGCGTTTGAGGCTTTCTTCATCGCCGCAAATTGTTCTTCCTGCGAGGACAAGGGCGGCTGCTCGCTGGAGCGTACGAATTCCGGCGCTGGCAGGCCGAGCTGGGTGCGCCGCCACCAGTAGTCCCGCGACACCAGCGAATCCTTGTCGGGCATCAGCTCGCTCAGCCTCATGCCCGCATGCCAGAGGAAGCGCCCAGGGTTGGCCACAGATCCGCGCAGCGTGACCATCTCGCGATAGTTAGAGACAATCGGATCGATACGCATAATATCGCCATCGGCCAACAAGGTGGCAAGGCCTGCCGCATCGGCTTTCAGCTCGAAGGCGCGGCGTTGTGCGTGATTCTCAATACGCTCCATCGCAATGCGTCCACCGGAGGCAATGGCAGTTCTGCCGCCGGCCGCGTCAAGCAAACCACCGATTGACTCTTGGCCTCGCAATTCGTAGATAGCGGCCAGCCGCACGCTGCCCAGCAGCGCCACCTGCGGGCCCGTGGCGGGAATAAACAGCACGTCGCCGGCCTGTAGTTGCACATCGCCCGTCTTGTCGCCCTTCACCAGCAGCGCGTAAAGATCGAAGTCGGTGAGCACCTTTCCCTCGCGCTTCAACTCGACATGGCGCATGGAACCGGCACTGGAAGGGCCACCGCTCAAAAAGACCGCATTCACCAGCGTGCTGAGCGCGCTTACCGTGTATTCTCCGGGCTGCCGTGCCTGCCCGGTTACATACACCTGGATAGAGTGAATCTCGCCCATATCCACGCTCAGCTCGAAGTTGCGATAGACCCGCTCAAGCGCGGTGCGCAGATGGCCAGCAACGGCGGAAAACGCGAGGCCGGCAACATGCACAGCGCCCGCCTTGGGAAGGTATATCTCTCCCTCGCGGCTTACGCGCAGATTGGCGCTGAAGTTGATCTGTCCCCAGATGCGGATGCGCAACTCGTCTCCTGTGCCGACCACCATATCCTGCGGAGCAGGCCCCTGGTCGATGGGACCGAAAGATGCTGGCAGAGCGGCAAAGAGATGGGCTCCATAGATGGGCAGCATTCGACCCGTCGTGGAAGCCACAAAACGTTGAAACTCGGTGGGAGGCTCGGGAGGCATTGCCTGTTTGCGCCGCTGCCCGGCAGCGTTGAGCTCATTGCGCAAAGCCTGCTCGGTGTAATTAGAGCCGACAGGAAGGCTATCGTTGGCCGAGGCGGCCGTGGAGCGGTCTGCCCTCGGCGTGCCCTGCTGCGGAGTTTCCTGCATGGTTAGCACGGTCGGCGACGCCGGCGATTGGGTAGCGGAAGGCGAAGGCGCAGCCTGCTGCATTTGGCAGCCATACGAATCGGGGTCGTCGTTAGCTGAACATTGGGCGTGCAATTCAAGCGCGCAGAAGGTGTGAACCGCGGCGCCGGCGACACAAAGCATCATCACGCGGCGAAGGAGTGAGCGAGTAGATGAATGATCTCTCATAGACGCTATATTGTTCACACATCCGGCCGGAGGAATGAACGAAAAAGTGCAAGAAGAGATTGATGCTGTTCCGAAATCGAACAGGTCCGTGAGGGTCTTCCCATAATCGATTTCACGCGGGCGGATTTATCTTCTTTCCCGTTCGTTCTCATTCTTTCGCAGGTAATCTGAGCGCAGTTTCCGGTCGAGTAGCCGGAAAATCCATTCGCCGTTACCCCTTTGCCAATGGTGGCAGGCAGTGGCGATGGCTGTCAGTTGTTGCCAATAACAAGCGGCGCAGAACTCCACATAGGGCGCGCGCCGCGCGACTCAAGAGAAAAACCGATTAGCTGCCAAGAGGAAGCCCCTTGTGCCAACAGAAGATCAGGAACTCATCGTACTCGCATCCCAAACCTCTACCGGCACTCTGCCGCCGGTGATCCGCGTGGCGATCAAGCGCGGGAAGCTGATTGGCATCACCACGCTGGCCATCGTGGTGCTGGGCTTGGCGGTTGCTTTGCTGCTGCCTAGCCGCTACACCGCCACCACGGTCATCCTGCCGCCCCAGCAGGGCGGTTCTGCGGGAGCGGCCATGATGGCGCAATTGAGCAGCCTGAGCGCCATGACCGGAGTGGGCGCAAGCGCCCTGGGCATCAAGAATCCCAACGACTTGCAGGTATCCCTGCTGAAGAGCCGCACTGTGGAGGATGCGATGGTGGCGCGCTTTCATTTGCAGTCGCTCTACCACGTGAAGCGAATTTCGTCGGCGCGCAAGCGGTGGGAGAAAAAAACCTTCATCGACAGCGGGTTGAAGGATGGGTTGCTCCGCCTCTCGGTGACCGACCAGGATCCGCAGCGAGCTGCGGAGATGGCCAACGGCTGGGTGGAGGAATACAGGCGTTTGTCGGCAACCCTGGCGGTGAACGAGGCGTCCGGGCGAAGACTCTTCTTTGAACGGCAAGTGGCTGATGCACGCGAGAATCTGGCGCGCGCCGAAGAGGAGATGAAGCAGACTGAGCAACGCACCGGCGTGATTGAGATGGACGGCCAAACCCACGCCATGATCGCTGCGGCGGCCATCATACGCGCCCAGGTTGCGGCCAAGCAGGTCGAGATTCAGGCGATGCGCCAGTTTGCCGCCGACGAGAATCCGGATCTGGAGCGCGCGCGACAGGAGTTGTCGAGTCTGGAGACGCAGTTGGCCGCCATGGACGTGGCTCATGATCGTCGCAACGGCGATCTGGTGGCGCCCAAGGGCACGGTGAGCCAGGCGGGGCTTGAGTATGAGCGCGCGCTGCGCGAGGTGAAGTATAGCGAGACGGTTGTGAGCTTGTTGATGCGCCTGCAAGAGGTGGCGCGGGTTGATGAGGCGCGGCAGGGCGCGCAGGCGCAGGTTGTCGATGCGGCAGTTATTCCCGACCGTCCCACATTGCTGTTCAGAATCTGGATTGCGCTGGGAACGCTGCTTGTGTCTTTGCCAATGGCGCTGGCGCTCGCGCTGGCAACCGAGGCCGTCGAGTTTCTGCGCGCCCTCCGCCGTCATGCAGGTTCCTGGCCTTTGGCGCTCGAACAGGCCTGGGGAAGAGAGGCGTGATGAGAGCTCTGGAGGCTCGGCGGACGCTTGGCCTGGATGGCGCCGTCGCATTTACCTCTTTGGCGAGGGTAGTGAGTATTGCCGGCAGCACCGTGACGGTTCTGCTGATCGTCCGCTTTCTGTCGCCCGTCGAGCAGGGCTATTACTACACGCTGCTCAGCCTGGTCGCGCTGCAGATGGTCTTCGAGCTGGGCTTCTCGTTTGTCGTTCAGCAGTTGGCGGCGCACGAGTGCGTTCACCTGGAGTTGCATGAGGACGGCAGCGTGAGCGGTGATCCGGCGGCTCACGCTCGACTGGCTTCCGCGCTTCAGCTCAGTGTGCGCTGGTACAGTGTGGCCGCCGTGGCAATGGGCATGATTCTGGCGCCACTGGGAGCGTTCTTCTTTGCGCGCCACACCGGGCATGCAGCGGCGCAAGTGGCATGGCAGGGGCCTTGGTTGCTGGCCATAGCGGCATCGATGACTGGCTTGTGGTGCCAACCCTTCTACTCTTTCCTGGATGGATGCGGGCAGGTGCGCGCAGTAGCCGCGCTGCGGTTGCGGCAGGCAGTAATAGGCATGGCGCTGGCCTGGACCGCCATGCTTCTGCATCACGGGCTTTATTCGCCGGCACTGGTTATCGCGGGCCAGGTTGGAGCCGGCCTATTCTTTCTGGCCGCGCGCCGTCGTTTGCTGACGAGATTGCTCGGTCATCCGGCCCGCGGCGCCTCCATCCGCTGGAGCCACGAAGTCTGGCCCTTCCAGTGGCGCATTGCTGTCAGTTGGATGTGCTCCTACTTCACGATCCAGGTCTTCATCCCCATCCTCTTTACGCTGCGCGGGCCCGTCGAAGCCGGACAGATGGGCATGTCGCTCTCGATCACCGGCTACATGGCAAGCCTGGCGATGCCCTGGATCACGACCAAGGCTACGCCCTTCGGACAATTGATCGCGCAGCGCGAGTTCCGCGGGCTTGACCGGCTATTCCTGCGCGCTCTGGGCCGGGCCCTGGCGGTCTTCGCCATAATCGCACTGGCTGCGGATGCGTTGGCAGCGTTGTTGACCGTGGTAGCTCCAGGACTGGCTGCGCGCATGGTTTCGCCGCAACTGTTTGCGGCGCTGGTGCTGGCAGCCGGCGCCGGCTGCGTAGTGCAGTGCCTGGCCACGCTGTTGCGTTCTTTCAAGCGGGAGCCGTTTCTTGTGCAGTCAATGGTGGTGGTCTCGCTCACTCTGCTGCTTGCCGTGTTCACGGCGCCTCGATGGGGCAATGCCGGCGTCACGTTTGGCTACTTGGCCGTTTCGGCGGGTATCGGTCTTCCATCCGCATTGACGATCTTTGCGCGCGCCCGCAGGAGATATCTGTCCATGGGCTCGCTGGCAGTGAGTGGAGGCGAGGCGGCATGAAAGCTTCATTTCCACGCAAGGAAGCGATTCCCGGCTGCGAGCCTTCTCTGGAAAGCCTACGGCCGGATTCCGCGGCGACTTCGAAACGCCCTATTGCCCCGGCTTTAGGTAGATCATTCTATTGTGCGCAAGCGCGAGCGTGGAGGCATAACAATGGCCTCTAATACCACCAGCCTGGCGCTCATGCCGCAGACACTCGAATTGCCCGGCTCCCTGTCGGCGTCGATCAGGCTGTTCGCCTTAGGCGCGCTTCTGACATTCTCATTCGTGCCGATGTCCTTCTTGCCGGGACTAACCTATGGCTACATCAACTACTCGCAAATCCCCTTGTTTGCGCTCTGTGTGGCCGTTCTCTGCTGCTATCTTGTACGCTTTGAAACCGACCTGCTCGCCTCGCTTATCCTAATTTTTTTGATCGCTATCTCTCAAGCCATTGGCACAATTCACAGTCCCGCCGCGCATAAAAGCTTTGTGACGCCCCTTATCTTCTTAAACTCCTTGGCCATCGCGCCCGCAATAATGCTATTGGCTAGACCGCTTCCAGTTTCCACGCTTATTCGCCTGGTACACAGGATCGTCAACTGGGTTCTCATTTTTCTGGCAGTCGAATGCGTCACACGGCTTATCTTATCGCCAATTATAGGAGCAAATGCGGATACCACCGACGCTTTCTATCTCTATAAGTCCAGCCTGTTTTTTGTCGACTCTAACTTTGTCGGCATTGAGATTCTCTGCCTTCTTTCGATCATGTTCGCATTCAGAGGGAAAATCAAAAGAAATCGATGGTTGCTGGCCTACTTCCTTCTGTTTGCCAGCATGTCCAGGGCATCCATCGTCGCCGGAATCTGCCAACTGGTCATGTATATCTTCTGGCGTTGGCGTGTCTGGACGTTTTTAGGGATGCTGGCGGCGCAGGTGCTTATCATCGGCAAGCTGTTCACCATCTACGTCACTCAGGGATCCGAGTTCGTAAATTCCATAGACGGAAGCCTTTCAAGCAAGTTCTTCATCCTCACTCTGATGATGGATGCCTATCATGAAGCGGATACTGCGCAGAAATTCTTCGGCGTGGGAGCTGGAAATTTCATCAACCTGTTTGGAATATTGTCGGCTCATAACATCGTGGTAACCTTCGTTACCGAACTCGGGATTGGCGGCTCACTGCTGTTTGCCTTCTATATATGGATTCTGTCAAGGAAATGTCCGCTCTCCATCTATCTTCTTGTTCTCCCCATCTTAATTAATGGATTTTCCCTGGTAAGCGCCTGGGCGATGCCATACTTCTTCGCCGCGCTCGGACTGCTCGCGGCGTTGCGCGGAGTTTCGCGCGATGGAATCGGCGCACCAGAAAATATTGCCGCAGGTCGCAAGACCTCGAAAGGCTAGGCATGGCCATCATCAGTGTTCTTCTGCCGGTCTACAATGTCGAGGACTATGTCGCCGAGGCCCTGGCGAGCATCCAGTCGCAGTCCTTCACCGACATAGAAATTGTGGTTGTCGACGACGGCTCGACCGATGGAACGCGGGCCATTGTCGAGCGGGCCGCGGCGGTCGATGCCCGCATAAAAGTCATTGGTTCACAGGCGAATCACGGTCTTCCAGAGGCGTTAAACCTAGGACTCAAAGTATGCCAGGCTCCCTTCATTGCCCGCATGGATGGGGATGATATAGCGTTGCCGGCAAGACTGGAGAAGCAACTAAGGTTTCTGGAAGAAAATCCATGCATAGCTCTTGTAGGCTGCGCGACCATGGCGATCGACCAGTCCGGACTTCCTATTGCCGGATTAGGCGTTTCTCGAAAGCCCGTCAGTGCCGAGGAGATTGGCAATACTATGTTGCTGGCCTCGCCGTGCCTGCATATCTGGCTTGCGCGGCGCGAAGTATATGACACGTTATCAGGCTATAGGGATATGTGGGCTGCGGAAGATTACGACTTTCTGCTTCGCGCCATATCCGCTGGATTCCAGATAACAAACCTTTTAGAACCCCTAATGCTGATCCGAAAACGATCCGGCAACATTTCTTCGCGCCTGGAATCCAGGAAGGCGAACTACTACATTGCCGGTTTATATCGCGAACGCATGAGAAATGGTCAAGACAGCTTCAGCCGGGAAGGTTATGAGCGTGCAGTAAGACCCGGGAGAGTAGAGAACAGCGTCTTTCGGCTTGCCATGAAATTCGCTCAAAGGGGACTCAGCTCCCAAAGCCGAACGTTGCGCTATCTTCTCCTGGCGATATCCGTTTTAGTATCGCCATGGCAAGCGCGCTATTTCCTCAATCGCATGCGCTTCAGAGCGGCGCTGCGCGCGTCCATGCGCGTACTGATTACGGCGCGCGGGCAAGCGCCTCCATGCGGAGCTACAGGAGGTTGTCTTGAAGATATGCTTTATCATTCACGATGTAACGGAGCGCGCGGGCACGGAGCGCGCGCAGGTTAATCTAGCCAATGCGTTGACTTCCCGTGGCGAGTCGATATCGATCTGGTCCTGTTACCACCGGAATTCGTCTCCAGGATTCTGTCTTTCCAGCGACGTGGAGTTGGGGTATGGACTCCGGAAGCCGCTGCCGTATTTTCTGGACTATCCCTGGCTTATGTGCGCTTTTACCCTCTTCGTAATTCATCGACGCCCGCAGTGGATTATTTGCACTGACACTAACCGGTTGATTATTGCCTTGCTTGCAACCCTGGTAACGAATGTACGGTTGGCTGTATGGGAACACTTTGCTTTGTCGCACAGCATCACAAAATGGCGTGGGAAGCTGGCTAGGCGGCTGGCGGCCGTGCTGGCTTCACGCATTGTAACCCTCACGGAGCGCGACACCGAGTTATACGCCAAGCTCTTCGCTCCGTCCGGAACAATTACTACTATTCCTAATATTGTGATACGGCCGGGAATGGAAAAAGCCGTTCGCCGGCAAGAGATTCTTGCAATGGGCCGACTTGTCCCCCAGAAGGGATTCGATCTGCTGCTGGAAGCCTGGTCGGCTGCCAGCCGGAAGCTGCCTGATTGGACGTTGCGCATCGTGGGCGACGGGCCGATGCGCGCTCAGTTAGTGCGGCAGGCGAGCGCCCTCGGAATCGAGACTCGCGTTATCTTTGCACCATTTTCAGACGATCCATATTCCTTGTTTTCGCAATGTGGAATCTTTGTTTTAAGTTCGCGGTTTGAAGGATTGGGATTTGTGCTTATCGAGGCGATGATATGCGGAGCTGCCTGCATCAGCTTCGATTGTCAGAATGGACCACGCGAAGTAATACGGAATGGAGTAAATGGACTGCTGGTACCGGCCGAGCGAGTGGATGATCTGGCAAGCGCAATGGTGAAACTTGGCGAGAATCCGATGTTGCGCCAAAGGCTTGGAAGTGCGGCGCGGAGCGTCTCCAGGCCGTTTTCAGAGCCTCGCGTTGCGGCACGCTGGCATGAGGTTCTTTACGACCAGATGCCCATCGCCAAGAAGCCTGTTGTTTCAGTTATGCCAGCCCGCGCCGCCAGCCGGAGGGCAGAGAATAGGCCAACTGCATAAAGCAAGATCTCATGTGATTGCTCCTGACTTACTCGGCCTTCAAAGCGTCGGCAGCGTATAATCGGCCCATGAAGGCGCGTGCGCAAACAAACATACCGCTGGCCGAATGCGTAGAGAGCGAGCCGGATCGCGCGTTTGGCAGCGGCGCAGACACGGCGCAGAAACTGCGCGCAATGGAAGAGCGCATAAGGCAGTTGGGCAGCCTGATGGTGGCCTACTCCGGCGGAGTGGACTCTGCGTTCCTGGCGGCCACGGCGCATCGCGTTCTTGGCAATCGCATGATCGCCGTGCTGACCGACTCTCCCAGTCTGGCCCGCCGCGACTTCGAGCAGGCTTGCGATTTTGCGCGCACCCAGGGATTTCCGCTGCACATCATCGCAACCGAAGAGTTGAGCCGGCCTGAATATCAGCGCAACGACGCGGATCGCTGCTTCCATTGCAAGGACGAACTCTTTCAGGCCATGGAGGAGCTGGGTGCATGCCTGGGTTTCAAGCACATTGCCTATGGCATGAACGCCGATGACACCATGGATTTTCGTCCCGGGCAACGGGCAGCCGAGGAGCATGCCGTGTTGGCGCCGCTGGCCGAGGCAGGGTTGACCAAAAAAGAAGTTCGCGCTCTCGCTAAAGCTGCCGGCTACGCTTTGTGGGATCGCCCCGCCGCGCCCTGCCTGGCCTCGCGCGTTGAATATGGGCGCACCGTAACCCGCGAGGTTCTCGAACAGGTAGAGAATGCCGAGGAGAGTCTGCGGCAGTTGGGCTTCCGCGAGCTGCGCGTACGCCATCACGGCGAGCTGGCTCGCGTGGAGCTGGCTCGCACCGAGATGCCGCGCGTTCTCACCATGGAGATGCTTGACTCCATTACCGCCGCTCTCAAGCAGGCCGGCTTCCAATATGTCACGCTCGACTGTCAGGGTTTTCGCTCCGGAGCAATGAACGAAATACTGGGGAATGCCATTTTGCCCGTGGAAGCGCTGCAGCGGCGCGGGGCATAGCAGACGGTTTAGAATCATCTTGCGATGCGTATTGGCTATCTGGAGTGCTTTTCCGGCATCAGCGGCGACATGCTGCTGGGCGCCCTGGTGGATGCGGGCGTTCCCTTTGTCCGCCTTGAGGAGACGACGGCCGCGTTGAATGTGGGCGCGCGTCTGGAGATGCGCAAGGTGAGCCGCGGCGGCCTGGCCGCAATCAAGGTGGACGTTATCACGCCCGCTACTCCGGCGGCCGAGCAGGCACACTCTAACGATGATCATCCGGGACATACTCATCACGCGCATACGCACGAAAAGCATCAACATCACGCACCTCATCGCACTTTGCCGGCAATTATCGAGATCATTCGCTCCGCGCCGCTAACCGTGACAGTAAAGCAGCGTTCCATTCGCACCTTCCAACTGCTGGGAGAGGCCGAAGCCGCTATTCATTCCATTCCCATCGAAAAGGTGCATTTCCACGAGGTGGGCGCGGTGGACACCATTGTCGATATTGTCTGTGCCGCGGCGGGCGCAGAGACGCTCGGCATTGCCCGCTGGCTCTGCTCGCCGCTCAACGTGGGAAGCGGAACCGTCGTCTGCCAGCATGGCACGCTTCCCGTTCCCGCACCGGCCACGCTGGCTTTGCTGGGCGATGCTCCGGTTTACGCGGCCGGCGAACCGATGGAGCGCGTGACACCGACCGGCGCGGCGCTATTGCGGATGCTCGATGTTCAGTATGCAACGCTGCCGGCGATGCGCATCCTGAAAACGGGCTACGGCGCGGGCGGGCGCGAGACACAGGGCCAGCCGAATCTGTTGCGATTGCTGGTGGGCGAAGAAGAGACCTCCGAGATTGCCGCAGCCGAACCGATAGCAGTGATAGAGACAGTTATCGACGATTGCAACCCTCAGTTATTGAGTTACGTCAGCGAGTTATTGCTCGCTGCCGGCGCGTGGGACGTTTATCGAGCCTCGGTGCAGATGAAGAAGGGACGCGCAGGAGTGCAGATGACCGTGCTCTGCCGTCCCGATCTGGCGCCGGCGCTGCAGGAGCTGCTCTTCCGCGAGACCACCACGATCGGCTTGCATTGGAGGCTGGAGAACAAGGTTGCTCTGGCGCGCGAGTTTGTTGAAGTAAAAACAAGTTTGGGCAAGGTACGCATCAAGGTTGCCCGCTTTAACTCCGGAAAGATCGCCAACGCCGCGCCGGAGTATGAAGATTGCCGCAAGATTGCAACCGAACATTCGGTTCCTCTCAAGCAGGTGATGGAAGAAGCCATGCAAGCTTACGCGAAAAACCACAAAGGAGAACGCGCATGAAACGAGTTTCATTGGCAGTAGCGGCAATGATGATTGCAGTAACCGCGGGAGCGTCGGGCGCCGGCCCCGCGCCTCAACCCAAACAGGTGCGCGCGGAAGGCTGCGTGGAGGCAGGCGTCGAAATGCGCTGCCTGGTGCTGAAGGATGTGAAGAGCGGAAAGCTGTATAACGTGTTCTTCACAGAACCTCGACCCAACATAGGCGATGGCATCGAATTCACCGGCGTGCCGTTTGACGGCGTAACCTACTGCATGCAAGGCACCCCCGTAAAGGTTACCGATTGGGCGCGCAAGGATTCGCTGAACTGCAACCAGGGCGAAGCGCCCAGGTAATTCAGTTTTGTAACGGGCGATTGCTCCGGGAACGGCATCAACTTAACCTTACTTTTTAAGGAAGGTCTGTGATGGATCGCGCACACATCGAAGCTCTGTTGAACGAAGTTCGCGAGGGCCGCATGGCGGTCAACGACGCCGTTGACCGTTTGAAGGATCTTCCCTTCGAGGACATTGGCATCGCCAAGCTCGACCATCATCGCGCGCTGCGCACCGGAATGCCGGAGGTGATCTTTGCCTCCGGGAAAACCACCGCGCAGGTAGCCACAATCTTTGCCCGCATGGCCAAGGCGGGCGGCAACGTGCTGGCCACGCGCGCAACGCGTGAAATGTATGAAGCTGTTCATGCTGTCGAACTGCGCGCCGAATATCACGAGACAGCCCGCGCCATTACGCTCTCGCAGGCCGCGGCCACTCCGGGCAAGGGAAGCATCGCCGTGGTCTGCGCGGGCACCAGCGATTTGCCGGTGGCCGAAGAAGCTGTGGTGACCGCACGGCTGATGGGCAACACGGTCGAGCTGATCGCAGACGTCGGCGTGGCCGGCATTCATCGCCTGCTGGCGCAAAAGAGCGGGTTGCAGGCCGCGCGCGTGCTGATCGTTTGCGCCGGCATGGAAGGCGCGCTGCCCACCGTCGTCGGCGGACTGGTGAATGCGCCGGTTATCGCCGTGCCCACCAGCGTGGGTTACGGCGCGTCGTTTGGCGGCATTGCCGCGCTGCTGGGCATGTTGAACACCTGCTCGCCCAACGTCTCGGTGGTCAACATCGATAACGGCTTCGGCGCGGCGTGCATTGCTTCGCTCATCAATCGGCTGTAAGCACCTGCGGTGCGGCAGCCGGCGCTTGCGCGCCCTATAGTTTGCGGTATCCCCGCTCCAAAAATCCCACATTGCGGGACTTGTGGGTGCTCAGAAAACGTAAAAAAGAGGGCTTTTCAGGCCAAAATGGCCTCTTTTTGGGCCCAAAAATGGGCAAAATCGGGGGTTTACAGTTACTGATTCGTTAACAGGGGTAAAATGCAAGCCAATGAATCCATGCAAGTTACAAGCAGTGAAAGGGTTGAAAAAGGCCTCCACAGGGGTAGGGGGGGTGGGGTAAGCCGGATTTTAGGGGAAGAAAAAGAGAACATCAAACGGGAATAGGAAATCGGGAACAGGGAATAGAAAGTGCCCGTCCTCTGGTCATTGTGCATTCATTTATTGTGCGCCGGTTGAAGGTAATTATCTGCAATTCAAACCACCGACAGCGTGGCAGTGGAACAATCTGAACCCCACAAACCACTCGCCAAAAGACTCGATGCGCGGCTCGACATTTCGCGTGATGAGATCAGGCTCTGACAAAGGGCTAGTCGAGGTTGTCTTATCCCACCCTTCGCAAAGTGCGCGAAGGATGGGGCACCCGGCATATTCGACACCAGTGTCCCTGCTGAACTTTATTCGAAACTGCTGACCACCGATGGCCTTCAGAGCACTCCCACTCTAATTTTGTATGTGCGTTTCTGTAGATATGAGAAAGGCATTTTCCGCCATTCTTTTGCGCCAGTTTATGCATATCCTGCATTGAGAGCCGTTGACCGCCACCGGCGTGCAGTCGCTTACATTCGGGGCACCATCTTCCGTTCCTAATATGGCCAGCGGTTGCCATCCATTCGTGACCATCAGCACAGCGCCAGTGCAGTTTAGTCAAGTTATTGCGGTATTCCGTAGACAAACACTTGCCGCCACGTTCGGCAGCTGTAGCGTGCATATCCTCCAGAGTCAATCTCTGACTGTCCCCGCTATGCAAATCCCTACATCTAGGGCACCATGTGCCCGCTAGGATGCTGCTGGGCTGAGACCACCAAGTGTGCCCAACAATACAGCACCACTTTAGCTTCGTATGTGAGTTTTTATAAGTCTGCGAGAGGCACATGCCGCCCCTCACTGCGGCGGCAAGGCGCATGTCCTGCATAGTTTTCAGTTGGCTTCCGCTACAAACTGGGCACCAGCGGCCGCTGATAATACCACTTGGGGCAGCGGACCATACGTGCCCTATAGCGCAGCGCCATTTCAATTTGTATTCGTTTCTTCGGTAGGCCTTTGATAGGCATTCTCCGTCACGCTGCTTGGCTATGGCTTTCATCTCCTCTAGATTTCTAGGATTGTTCCTGCCACAACAGAGCGGGCACCAGCCTCCCATAGCTACATGGGCTGGTGTTGCACCCCATTCGTGTCCCTCAGCGCAACGCCACGTCAACTTGGTCGAGTTGTTGATATATATCTTTGAAAGACATAGTCCGCCACGATCACACGCTATTTGTTGCATACGGCGCAGGTGTCCGGGGTCATAGATGCTCGGAATGCGCTTCCAGTCCACCCGACTTTTTCGGGGTACAGAGATATTTCGTTTTGCCGCCTCCGTTCGAATGAAATATTCCAATTCGCCATAGCTCACGGTGTACGGGACTATAAACAGTTGGACTCCGTGCTCACTGCATAGTCTTAGCTTGCGGGCATCGTCCCGCTTCCGCTGACGAAAAGCCTGATCATTACGGTGGAAGTGCCGGATTTCATTGTAATGCTGTTCACCATTGCGTTCGAAAGCCAGCATAAGTCTGGCGCAATAGCCATCTAGTTCAGCCCTTGTGTTTCGAGAAGTTGTTAGCCAGTCCGGGGTTGCTTTGGGAAACTTTTCTTGAAACAGAGACTCAAATATACCGCGGCAGATACGTTCGCTCACGTATTTTGTGCAGCGCGGGCACCACTGATTTCGGTGAATTACATGGCTGGGCGCCATCCAGAATTTATGGTTATTTTTGCAGCGCCACAGCAGTTTTAATTTGAGAGTCTTGTACTCTTTGGACAGGCAAACTCCGCCACGCTCTTTGGCTATGCAGAACATTTGATCCAAGGTTCGGGGGCGAACGCCTGCGCAATATGGACACCACGTCCCGTTGGGTTTACCAACATTGTCGGGACTTGCTTCCCATATGTGACCCTTCGAGCAGCGCCAGCGGAGGTTCGTTTTGCTGTTGACATATTTCGTAGCCAGGCACGTCCCACCTCTTTGTTTAGCTAGGTGGCGCATGTCCTGCAGAGGCAGTCTTCGTCTTCCGGCACAAGTCGGGCATCCACATCCCATTGAATAGTGAACATATGGTGCCTGCTCGAATGGACCATGTTCTGGACAGACTATTACTACCTTCGTGGTAGCGTTGACGACCTCCGCCCGGCTGTAATCGTATTTCTCGCCGTGAATTTTACGGGATCTAACAATGAAATCGTCTTGGGTCAATCGTTGCATGACGTGCCGGCATTCCCCGCAAATTCGACCGATAAACTCAACAAGCGCAAGCTTTGCTTTCTCTCGCTTGTAAGCCTACTTACACCATTCTAGGGCTGATGAACCGATTCGTTGATATGTTTCGAAGATCGAGGTATCGGCGACTCGGGGACTGGCTTCGCAGCCAGGCTCGGTTAATGCAAGATCGCATTCGTTATCCACGATTGCCGAGTCGTTCTTTTGACTGCCTTAGTACCAGAGTTGCAGATTCCTCAAATCATGGAAAAATCGCGAAGATCCGGACCTGAAGGCCCTTCTTTTCCGCCTCATTTTCAGGAGCCTGAACAGGCTGCGGAAAAACGCTTGTTCCCGAGGAAACTCGACGAAAGACATACCGCAGGGGCTGAAGCCCATCATTTGTTTTGTTGCGTTTGCGGCACGACTAAAGTCGTGCCCTGACACTTCGTGCGACTCCGTTTGCATTTTTCCGCAAGCTGTGAAGTCCCCTGCTCCCTCCACCCAAGCTGCCAATTGGTGATGCAGATCACAGTCGGGCGGTAGTCTGAGCATCAATCATGGAACCAGCAGGAGTAGCTCCCCAGCGCGTGGAGACGACACGTGAACCAGTCCAAATTGCCGCGGTTGCGCAGGATTTCGCAGGTGTTTTTCCTGCTGCTCTTTTTTGTACTGCTGCTCTTCACCTCGCTGAGCTTCTTTCCCGGCGGCGCAACGGAGATTCATCTGCGCGCGCCGGTGCGCCTCTACTTTGAGTGGGACCCGCTGGTGGCGCTGGTGAACGCGTTGGCGGGGCACGCGCTCTATCGCGGCTTAATCTGGAGCCTGGTCATCCTGCTGCCGACGCTCTTTCTGGGGCGCTTTTTCTGCGGCTGGATTTGCCCCATGGGCACACTGCAACACTTTGTGGGCAATATGCCTTCGGAGTCCAAGCGCGGCAAGCAGCGCATTGAGGCGAATCGCTACAGGCGATGGCAGACCGTTAAATATGTCGTCCTGATTACCGGGCTGGTGGCTGCCTGCTTCGGCTCGGCTGCTATCGGCTGGCTCGATCCCTTTAGTTTGCTGGTTCGCTCCTTTGGACTGTCGATTCTCCCGGCTATCAACGCTGCCGCGCGCGCCTTGCTGACCCCGCTGGAACACAGCCACATAGCTGCGATCAAAGTGACCGGCACGACGCTGCACTCGATTCTGCACTACACAGTGCTCGATCTTCGCCAGCCGCACTACCACCAAGGGCTGGTGCTGGGAATCTTGTTCATTGCGATTCTTGCAGTTAGTCTGCGCGTGACGCGGCTGTGGTGCAGAGCGATTTGTCCGCTGGGCGCGCTGCTGGGCGCGGTTTCGCGCTGGAGCGTGCTGGGACTGCACAAGGACGAGAGCAACTGCGACAACTGTAACCGCTGCCTGCTCCACTGCCAGGGCGGCGACGATCCTATCGGCGGCGTTCCGTGGCGCAAGGCCGAGTGCCTGATGTGCATGAACTGCGTGGGCAGTTGCCCGCACGACGGACTTGTCTTCCGCTTCTTCCGCAAGGAGAGGGAGGTCGCCTCGCCCGATCTGGGCCGGCGCAGGACGATTACCGGTCTTGCGGCGGGCGCCGCGATTGTTCCGCTGATGCGCGCCAATACCGGCCTGGGCAAGAGCCGCAACGAGCGGCTGCTGCGGCCACCGGGCTCGCTGAACGAAAGCGATTTTCTCTCGCGCTGCATCCGTTGCGGCGAGTGCATGAAAGTCTGCCCCAACATTGCGCTGCATCCTACGCTCGATCAGGCCGGACTGGAAGGATTGTGGACGCCGACGCTGGTGCCGCGCATCGGCTATTGCGAGCCGAGTTGTGTGCTCTGCTCGGAGGTTTGCCCCACCGGAGCGATATGGCAGATCACGCCGAAGGAAAAGGGCTGGGTTGTCGGCGTGGGCCAGCAAAGCCAGCCGATCCGCCTGGGGACTGCTTTTTATGACCGCGGCCGCTGCCTGCCGTGGGCCATGGCCATCGATTGCATCGTCTGCGAAGAGTGGTGCCCGGTCTCGCCCAAAGCGATTTATGTGCAGGAAGCGCAAGTCATCGACTCGGCTGGCAACACGAAAACGGTGAAGCAGCCGCGCGTCGATCCCAGCCGCTGCGTGGGCTGCGGCGCGTGTGAATATGCTTGCCCGTTGCAGGAGCACCCTGCTGTCTACGTCACCAGCATCGGCGAAAGCCGCTCGCCGAACAGCCAGATTTTGCTCAACAGAAAATGAAGGAGAATGCTCCGTGATGTTCAGATCAAATTGGAAGTGGGCCGTTGCGGCGATTGTGTTACTTGCCGCGGCTGCCGGAACAGGATGCAAGAAGAAGGGTCCGGAGCCGTTCCCCAAGTCGGGCGCGATTGCGGGCTGGGAAAAGACCAGCGAAACGCGGGTCTTTGCGGCTAAAGACCTGTACCAGTACATTGACGGCGACGCGGAGCAGTACATTTCCGCGGGAGTTGTCTCCACCGCAACCTCTGACTACAAGTACCAAGGGCAGTTGGAGGCAACGGTGGATGTGCACACGATGAGCAGCGCGGACGGCGCGCGCAAGATTCTGGAGACCGGGACCAAAGACGCGAAGCCGATTCAACTGGGCGACGCGGGCGTTGCCTATGCGCAAAGCATCATCTTCCGCAAAGGCACTACGCTGGTGCGCATTGTTGCCTATGAGTCCACGCCTGACACCGCGCAGGCTCTGTTGGCGCTGGCGCGCGGCGTGGAAGCGAAGCTGTAAACATGCTAGCCAGATCACCGGCTGCATCAAGAATTGCGAGGCAGGCAATGAATAACCGCAGAGATTTTCTCAAAACCGCAGCTACCGGAGCCGTGTTGCTGGGTTCACGGAGCACGCTGGGACTGGCCGAGCTGCTCGACCAGCACAAATCCAAAGTGGTCGTCGCCCGCGATGCGGCGCTGCACTCGGCTGGAGGGCACCTGGACGAAAAGCGCGTGGCCGATCTGCTGGACCGCGCTATCGCTGCATACACAGGCCGCGACAAACCGGTCGAGGCCTGGAAGCGCATCGTGCCTGTGGGCAAGGTCATCGGCCTCAAGGTCAACGGCCTGGGCGGCAAGCCCATCGCGACTCATTTGGCGCTGACGCTGGCTATCTGTGAGCGATTGCAACAAGCCGGAGTCAAGCCGAGCGAAATCGTGGTGTGGGAGTGCCGTCGCAGCGATCTGGAACGCGCCGGTTACACCATTTCCACCGATCACAACCGCATCCGCTGCATCGGCACCGACATGGATAGCTTTGGCTATGAGGAGAAGCCCGCCGCCTTCGGTTCGGTCCGCGTAAATTTTACAAAGATACTTACGCGCGAGTGCGACTTTGTGATCAACCTTCCCGTTCTCAAGGATCACGATCTGGCTGGCGTTACCTTCTCGCTGAAGAATTTTTATGGGGCGATCCAGCGGCCGGCGGAGCTACACGGCAACGCATGCAACCCCGGCATCGCCGACCTGAACTGCATTCCGGCGCTGCGCGACAAGTTTCGCTTCACCATCGGCGACGCCATGGCTTCCATATATGAGGGAGGCCCCAGCTTTCGCCCCGAGCATCTTTGGCATCCCAACGCGCTTATTGTGGGCCATGATCCGGTGGCCATCGATTACACCGGGTGGAAGATGCTGGAGCGCAAACGCGCGGAGATGGGCCTGCCCACGGTCGAGTCCACAGGACGCCCGACTACATTTCTGGTTACTGCCGCCGACCAGGCTCACAGATTGGGAACTAACGATCCGCGGCGCATTCATCTCATGGAAGTTTGAGCGGGAGAAACATCATGGCCGGGGAAACGAAACGGAAGCCGGAAAAGACAAAGGGCGGCGCAAAGGGCATGACGCGGCGCGAGGCGATGCTGCAACTACTGCGTCTAGGCGGAGCAGCCATGGGCACCGCGGGCGTGGCCGCGTGGCTCAGCGAACACAGCTTCCGCCCGGTTCCGGCACAGGCCGAAGATGCGCGACGCGACCATCGCATTGCGGCCGATCCGCAATGGCCGGCGATGACCGTAGTTCAAAACGGAGAGCCGCGCGCGCTGGTCGAGAAAGCTCTGGAAAATCTGGGCGGCATCGGACGCTTCATCAGCCGCCAGGATGTAGTGGTCATCAAGCCCAACATTGCCTGGGACCGCACCCCGGAACAGGCCGCCAACACCAACCCCGACTTGGTGGCCGAGGTTGTGCGCCAGTGCTGGCAGGCCGGAGCGAAACGAGTGATCGTCACCGACGTCAGTTGCAACGAACCGCGCCGCTGCTTCCATCGCTCCGGCATCCAGGCGGCGGCGCTTGCCGAACACGCCGAGGTCATCCTGCCCGATCCCGAGCTTTTCCGCGAAGTCGATATGGGCGGCGTGGTGCTCAAAACATGGCCGGTCTTCACGCCGTTTTTGGAAGCTGACAAAATCTTCAACCTGCCCATCGCCAAGCATCACGTTCTGACCGGCGCAACGCTGGGCATGAAGAACTGGTACGGCATTCTGGGCGGGGAACGCAACCGGCTGCACCAGCAGATTCACCAAAGCCTCGCGGACCTGGCCAGCTTCATGCTGCCGACGCTAACCATCATGGACTGCTACCGCGTTCTGCTGCGCAACGGGCCAACGGGCGGCAACCTGGAAGACGTGGCGCTCAAGAAGACCATCGTTGCCGGAACCGATCCGGTGGCCATTGACGCTTATGTCGCCAAGGCGTACTGGAACCTGGACGTGGCGCAGATGCCCTACCTGGAGATGGCTGCCGCTCGTGGCCTGGGCACGGTGGAGTTCGAGAAGTTGGCGGTGAAGGTCAGCCAGTTATAGCGGGTTTAAATTCGTTATCTCCCTAGTTTTAGAATCCGGAGCTGGGTTACCTGGCTCCTCGCCCTCTTCTTCAGGATCATAGTCGTCGCATGTATCGCGCCGATTGCAGGTTGCGCAATCGCCGGGTTCGCAGATTTCCTTTTCCGGGGCCAGCTCATCGCCTTCGCTGGTGACGGTCATGGAGTGCACGATTTCGGAATTCTCACGTTCGGAATCGCGATCGATATTCTGCGAGGCGATCTGGACGGCGTAGAGGAGCAGTCCGGTGCGGCGCGCATCGATGCGGGAACAGAGGAAGGCCGCTGTGATCTTTGAGATGGCTACCTGGATGGAGGCAGAATCCTCCAGCAGGGGGAGCTTGAGGTCATCAAATACGATGTATTTTGCTGTGGCCATGGTATGCGTGCGGGCGTGGAAATAACAATAAGCCAACTCACCGAGAGCCGGAGATTGGCATCGCTTACCGTTGGTTTTGATATGACGACAAAGCTGGTACATCGGATACCCCCACCCCTATTTTGGATGCAAATTCGTTGTTTTCTTGAGTTTACAGGCAGGGTTGCGCTGTAAAATCGTCAAAACAAAGGAGTTCCCTGCAAAATCGTCCAGGATAAGGAGTTACGGGCCGTTTCGGCCTCTGTTGGCCGCTTCCGGCTGGCAGGCGGCGCGAAAAGGGCGTGCCGGGACGATTGAAGGGATAGCTTCTGAGGATTATTGTGCACAAAGATGGGAAATAATCTGCAAGGACCAGGGACTGAGGTTTAGCGGGGCATATCGATGACCTTTGCACCGGCTGTCATAGCCGACGCATCGTCATCCTCGATTGATTCATTGCGAAGTCAAAAACTTCTTGATTGAGGCGTAAATACATGAGAAAATCCAAAACCAGTGAGAAAGTATGGGTAAACGTGAAGTAGTGAAATTTGTTTCCACGTGCGATAGAAGTACTGCTTTAGGCTTTGCTTACGTCTCGCAGCGAGAACTACATCAGAGTACCCCTCAAAGTTTCGGGCGGGTCGTGGCTATACGCTTATTTTGGCTTGCTACGTGTGTCATTTTATTCACTTGGCCGACGCCCATCAAAGCCGCACCTATACCGCCCACATCCGTCAAGGCTGACGCAATGCTCTCAGCTGAAGCACCGCCTGTCACTCGGGACCTTCTTAGTAACAGCAAAGCCTACATTGTTACCGGCCCTGACTTCGGAGTGAGCACCGCGCACGGAGAGACCCTTACATTCACTCCAATGAAGCGGGGAACATATACATTCATCGTTCAGAGTGATCAATCTCGGCTTGTTGTCTGGCTATCGGCGCGCGGTACGCCCATTAAGATGGCCAAGTATGTTAATACACCACTTACTTACCGCTATGAGCTGTCATCTGAACTACAGCCTAGCATCTTGTACGAACTATGCATTGGAACTGCTGGATTCATGGATCGGACCTTGGCTGAGCTACCGGTTCATTATAGAGTGGGAGTCTATTCAAAATCGGATTATCTATTCCCAGATGACCCACTTGTACCGATAGATGATCTCTCAATTGGGTCGAATACCATCGATTTTCAGCACCATGTCTCCAATTTTTCTACGTATCCTACAAGACGTTTCAGAGTTAGGCTGGCAGAGAAGAAAAAGCAGTGGATTCGTGTAACGGCTAGGTCTAATGGGTTCGATCCAATGATCTATCTTTGGCAACCAGGCAGTCTTAAAGAAGATACAACAGCCAGCCTTCATTCTATGGGCAACACAAAACGAGCTACAATCCAAATTGATGGAGACACTGTTAACATTGCTTTTTGTGCTTTGCCAATATTCGAGGAGCCTCTGTCGGACAAACAACAGTCTACACTTCTAAGCGCGAGTCTAGCAGTGCAGGTTGAAAGTTACGAATCTGAACCAACAAAGAGATTCATTCAAAGATTGCGAGATATTCTGGCTGACCCCATCATAGGCCCATTCTCCGGCATTGTCGTAGGGGGTTTATTAACGTATCTATTTTATCTACGGTCAATGGCGCGCAGACTCGTTCTCTATAAATTGCAGTACGATAATACCGTACTTCAAGCAGATGACGCATTAAAATCATCACACCTGCGGGTAATGCGAGGTGATGAACTAGTAACAGAACACGTGGGCGTTTGTCGTGTATCGATTCGATTCCATGGTCAGCGCGACTTACGCGAACAGGATGTTGTGGAACCTATCCGCCTTACGTTCGGGAATATGAGCTCGATTTTGCGGGCTTCAGCCAAGGGATCAGTTGGTTGGAAATCTATTTCGATTCCGCCCGAGAATACAATGGCGGTCGAACTTACCGTGAGGCACCTGACTAATACTAGCTCTATCGACGTAGATGTCTTTTACACTCAGGTTGAGCCTATGCCAATAACGGTGACTGGCAGCGGTCGTTTGATTGACGGCGAGATTAGACGTGATCGGGATCGTGTGCGCTCTGCCAGAGTGTGGGTTTCGATAGCATTAGCAACATTTTTCGTCATTTACTACCCGGTTATCTGGATCATCTTGTTGATCGATTCATATTTGGTCCAATTGCCATTCTGGCTCATAGAAGTAATCAACTATGCGCAATACTTAGTTTGGCTGCCGATAGCCGCGGGGGTGTTCGGCTATTTCCTATATATCAGCAATTGGTTCACAGACAAGTTTCGCAGAGTGTTATCTCGTCTGAAGAAGAATTCAGAGCAAGGAAATCTGCTTGTGTTCGAGACTGAACCTGCGCCAAAGATTAACGGACAGTTGTCGGTTTCTCAATCTACATCTTAATCCACAACATGAGACACAGATGCCACTCTAAATTAAAAGTGGCATCCGATATCCAGTGTCTATTCGATGAGATCTGTAATCAGTCTCCGGCGACCAGCTCGGCATCCTTCTCTTCGACGGGCTTGGCGGGGGCGATGTCGCCGATGGTGACGACGCACGGGTCGACGGGCTTTTCGCCGAGGATATGCTCGCGATAGAGCCTGGACATGCGGGCGTTTTCCGCATCCTGCTTCAGCTTTTCGTTGCGGGCGCGGATTTGTTCTTCGCGGGCGTTCTTGGCAATGCCCAGCTCGTCGAGGGTGTGATTGGCCTCGGCATTGACGTGCTCCATGCGCAGCGAGAGGGTGTGGCCCACCTCGGGCATGTGGACCTTCTTGCCGCCGACGAAGATCTCGTGGCGTCCATGCTCCTCGTACCACTTGGTGAGCGTAGCCGTCATGTGAATCTTCTCGACGATCTGCCGCCATCCGATGCCGGTGTTATAGGCGCAGAAGCTGATCTCGCCCTTTTGCGTGGCATAGGGGATGGTGCACTGCTCGGTGCGGCGGAAGTCATAAGTAAAGAGATCCTGGAACCACATGCCGGCGATAAAGAGGAAGTTCCAGCGGTCGGAGCGGCGCTTCTTGATGTCTTCCAAGGTGCGGGTACCCTTGACGCTGCCGTAGTCGGTGCCGGTGGCGTTGAAGGTCTTGTCCATCTTCTTCATCATGTCAGTGATTTTGAAGTGGGTGGGCGATTTGAAGGGATCGTAGTTGCGCAGGAGGGCCAGCGCAAAGCCGAGGACCGAGAGCCACTTTCCGCGGGCGGCGTCGTTGACCTTGGCCAGGTCCCTGGCTACCTGATCCATCTGCAGGAAGGCGGTAACCGGCGCGGCCTCCTTGGTCTCCTTGTCGATCATCATGGCCATGCCGACGCCGCAGTCGGGGTGGCAGCCGCAGTTGAGCTGGCCCCAATCTGCGCTGGGGCCGTGAATCAGGTCGGCCCAGTCAGTGAAGGTGGACATAAAGCTGATGGGGAACCAGTCGCGCGCCGGCTCGCCAAAGCCCATCTGCTTTTTAATGTCGTGAGCCATGTGCGAGAGGGTGTAGCGCTGGGCGGCGCGGCGCTCGTCGCTGATTTCCTCGTCGCGACCGGTAAAGCTGACCGGCTGGAAGCTGAGGAAGCTGATCTTCTTGGGGTTGTCGAGGGCGAACTGGATGATGCGGCCCACCTGCTCGTTGTTGATGCCGTTGATGATGGTGGTCACCGGAACGATGTCCACGCCGGCTTCGTGCAGGTTGTTGATGGCCTGCAGCTTCACATCGAAGAGGTTGCCCACCTTGCGATGCGAATTAGCGGCGTTGCCGATGCCGTCGAACTGGAGATAGACGTAGCGCAGGCCGGCTTTGGCCGCGGCCGCGCACAGCTCCTTGCTCTTGGCGAACTCGATGCCGTTGGTGGCTGCCTGCACGCTGTTGTAGCCGACCTTGCGAGCGTAGGCGACGGCTTCAATAAAGTGAGGCGAGATGGTGGGCTCGCCGCCGGAGAACTGCACGCTCATCTGCCGCCTGGGTTTGACCTTGATGGCGTTGTCCAGCATGGTCTTGATCTCGTCCATGGTCAACTCATGCACGAAACCCACCTGATTGGCGTCGGTGAAGCAGGGGTCGCACATCATGTTGCAGCGGTTGGTCAGGTCGATGGTCAGCACCGAGCCGCGCCCGTGGGTCATGGTGGAGGCGCCGTGGTTGCGCAGTTTCATGTCGTTGTGGGAGCGGATGTCACAGCCGGGGAAGCTTTCCTCGATATGTTTCTGGAAGGCCGGGTCGATGGAGAGCACGTCTTCAAAGTGGCCGTGCCTGGGGCAGTCCTTGACCATCAGGATCTTGCCGTCGCGCTCGATGATCTGCGCCTTGATCTCGCCCACCCTCTCGTTGAGCAGGACTTCGAAGGGCAGCTTGCCGTCGGTAATCTGCTTGCGAATCTCGGGCACGCACTTGGGACAGAGCGAGTCGGTGGCGCGCGGCCAGCCCAGCGGCGGCTTCTCCTTTTCGTAGCTCTTCAGCAGGGGCTTGTCGGACCACTTTGGCGTGAACCCCGGGTTGGGGCTGATGCGGTTCAGCCGATCAAAGACGGCCCATGCGCCCTTGGCCGCGTAGACGACGGCTTTCTCGGCGTACTTGACTGCTTTGGACATAAGGTGCGGTCTCCTTGAAGAAAATGGTCGCCGGAGGCTGTCTCTCGCCTGGCTAGCCCTGGGTCGTCCATATAGAGAGGGAATCCAAGGCATGAAAATGCAGCTTTAGGGTAACCGCAGTCCTCGGTCAAGCCAAAGGGGATACAGTGAACGGCAAAATTCTCTGCTGAATGGCGAGGGGAGGACGTTGAATGGTCAGAATAAAGGCAGAAAACGGAGGCCCAACAGAGGGCACCGCATCTCCTGGCCGTTGGATGCTTTGGGCAGCGCGTTGCTGCTTATAGCGATCAGGAGCCGCCGGACTTGGCTACTTGGTTGATGATGTGCCGGAGGAGGACGTCGTGGACGTGGATGCGGCGTGCTATATCGGGCAGGAACTCGGTGATGGCGTTTTCAACGGGCGCTGTGGCCAGACTGACACCGTAGCGCTCCGCGCTGGCGCGCATATTCGTCTCGCGCCCCGGCACGTAGAAATTGGCGATCTCGTCGTCAATGGCGAAGCCTACCAAGTCGGCGTAGTTTACCATCCCCTTGCCGTTGTCGCCCTGGGTCCAAACCACCTGGGTGATGACATGGCGGATGCGGCGAGGGACCGGAGCGCCGGGCATGCGATGGTAGTGCGGGTCCTGGTGAACAATCGAGGGAATCAAAAAAGTGCCAAAAAATTCGCCGGTGATGTCCTCTGTATAGCTGATACCCACATCACGGCCCCAGCCCGTCATACCGGGGCCGACGGGAGAGTGCGAGTTGGAGCCCACTCCGATGGCCGAGAGGCTCAGAATGGTGAGGGCATTGAAGGGGTCCACCAAATTGCGCGCGGCCAACCGGGCCTTCTCTATGCGCGTCATGGGCTTCACCTCCGGCCCGGTCAGGAAGCGTTCAAACCAGTTTTTCTCCGGCGGAGGCGTGCAGGGCGCGGGTTGCGTACCGGGCTGGGCGCCGGCTCCAGCAGAGACATTTCCGGCCGCTGGAGTGGCGGGCTTGACGACATTTCCAGCCGGACAGGGTGCTGTTGGCGGCGCAGCGGCGGGAGAGGGGTTTTGCGGTTGAGGAGCTTCCGGCAGCGGCAGCCCAGAGCTCTCCGGACGGCCAGCCCACGCCGGAATCGCAAGCAGCAGCCCCGCAATCAGCAGCAGGATGGCGCGTTCCAGCGTTCGCGTACCGCCCAACTGCCATTGGCCGGCGCACTGATTCCGAATCTCCTCTCTCCAGCCGTTTACCAAAATAAAGCTCCCGATGACGGAATGATTGGCCACGCACGCTTGCGGCAAAATCGATTTGCTGAGAGATTCGATTATCGTCAGCATCGTGCAACCGCAAAAGCGTCTTTTCTGAGAGTCTACTGAATCTGACACAGGTTTTCTGTGAAAAATCACACGCTAAGCAATAAAGGGCCCGCGGCTCAACTGCCGGGAGCCCGGTTCCCGTATTGACCATTGCGGCACCTCAGGTCTCAAGGCGATTGACGCGGCGCAGCGCACATCGGAGACTGAGAAAGAGATGGATTGATCGAGTCTACTTGCGCGAGGTGCATCCTTATGAGTTCTTATCCTCCTCCTGGTCCCGGCATCGGCGGCGTCGGCGCCCGCATCGAAGAGGCCATTGAGCTGATCGAGATGGAGTTGCGCCACGCCGTCGCCTACGTAAACGACGCGGTGGTTCCCCAGGTTCGCAAGGAATCGATTACGGCCTTGCGCACCGTGGCCGGCAAACTGCGCGATCTGGCCGACCGCTTTGAGCAGAATGGGAGCCAGCGCCGTTGAGGGACTTGCCGGTTGAGGTTCATAGCTTCCCACCCTTTCCGCAAAAGAAAACGGAAAGGATAGGGCACGGCAATTTGTGGATGATCCGGCATGGGGCGTGTTTGGCTCTTATGCTGGCGGCTTCGTACCTGCTGATTTTATCTGGATGTGGGCATCAACAGAGCGTTGCTTCATTGCCCGCATCGCAAGCCGCTCCGCCTATCGCGTCCACTCCTGCGCCGCTGGGCGGGGTCAGCGCTGAAGACCACAAATATATCAGGAAGCACAAGCCCATCCTGACCGAGGAGGGCGTGGCAAGTTGGTATACCGCGCCTTACAAGGGAGCCAAAGCCGCCAATGGCCAGGTCTTCAACGACCACGCGATGACCGCCGCGCACCGTACCCTGCCCATGGGTTCGCTGATTGTAGTGACCAACCTCAAGACGGGCCAGTCGGCCGCCATGCGCATCACCGATCGCGGCCCGTTTGTGAAGGGTAGGGTGATCGATCTCTCCATCGCCTCAGCCAAGGCCACGGGCGTCTACCAGGCCGGTACAGCCCGCGTCCGGGTGAATGTTTACCGCACGCCCAAGCCCATCAACTCCGGCGGCCGCTGGTGTGTGCAGATCGGCGCTTTCACCAGCAAGCGCAAGGCCAACAAGCTCAAGGCGCAACTGGAGCGCAAGTACCCCGGCGCCAGCGTGGCCGAGTTCTCCGGCGAAGACAGCTACTGGGTGCGCATCCGTCCCGAGGGCGACGACCGCAAGAAAGCCGAGCGCATCGCCCGCAACCTGCACCCCGCAGAGGGCGAGGCATTCCTTACAAGGCTGGACTAAGGCCTTCTTTGTAGAATCAACTCATGCCCGGTCATATCGGAATCATTGCCTGCTCCGCTGAGGGAGCGTCACTTTGTTACCGAACGATCTGCGTGGAAGGCGCGCGGCTTCTTGGGCCTCACGATCATCCTGAAATATCGATGCACACGCACTCTCTCGCCGAGTACATGAAATGCATCGAACGCGGCGACTGGCAGGGCGTGGGGGAACTTATGCTCTCCTCCGCCAATAAGCTCACCAGAACCGGTGCCGATTTCCTAATTTGCCCCGACAACACGATTCACGAAGCGTTTCCTTATGTTGAACCACGATTGAAGTTGCCGTGGCTGCACATTGCCGAGGTCGTGGCAGCGCAAGCCGCCGAGCGAAGCTTCCAGCGCATCGGCCTGACCGGAACCCGCTGGCTCGTGGAGAGCGAAATCTACCCGGAAAAACTTGCGGCACGCGGCCTGGCATGTGTGCGCCCGAATGCGACCGAACGCGAAGAGATCAATCGCATTATCTTCGAGGAGCTTGTTTACGGCGTCTTCAAGCCCGAGTCGCTCGCATACTTCCGGCGCGTCCTTAGCCGGATGAAAGACGAAGGCTGCGACGCAGTCATACTCGGCTGCACCGAGATTCCACTGATTGTGGACGATTCAAATTCTCCGCTACCCACGCTGGATTCCACCCGCCTGCTTGCGCGAGCTGCTCTGCGCCGCGCGGTTGAAGGCCCGTCCTAGCTTACTCCGGCGGCGGATAAAAGGGCAGCTTGTCGTTCTTCATGTTGGCGCGGCGGATGGACACATCATCGATCAGCAATGCCGGAGCCAGCACTGTCGTCTGTATCTCGCCGATATAGTTGGTGACGTGCAGGTCTTTGCCTGCTGCTTCCAGGTTGGAGCGCAGCGCGCGCAGATCGAGATCGCTAATCTCCGCGCCGCGCACCAGTTCCCGCTTGCCGTCCAGGCTGACGCGATAAAGCGTCCGCGGCGTCAGCTTCCCGCCCATGATACCCACGTAATAGACATTTTTCAGGCCGCGATCTTTGGCCAGCGCCAGCAACTTGCTGTTCAACTCCTCTTCCGTCAGCCCATCTTTAGCCGTAATCTTGAGCACGCCGATGGAAGGCTTGGGCACCACGACAATCCCGGCGCGTCCGTGGCCGTTGGATTGCGGAAAGTCGCGCACCGGCTCGCGGCCAATCAGATAATTCTCCAGACGACCGGCGACGACCAGCTTCACCGCCTGCGCGGGAACACCCTCATCGTCCACATCGTATGCGCCCACGAGGCCCTTGCCGTCATAGCTCTTCAGGCCGGGATCATCGACCACGTCAAAAGATTCCGGCAGCACGCGCGCATGGTAGCTGGAGGCAAATGGCCCGTTGGTGCGAGCCTCAGTACCTAGCTTGGGCCGCGTCGCTATGACACCACTGGTCAAGAGTGAGTTAATCGCATGAGCGCCTGCGCCGGAGCCCAATAACACCGGCCCGTGATACTCCTCCTCTACCACCGGAGCTTTGCGCAGATCGCTCAGTTTAGCGATCAATTCGACCACATGCTTCTGGAAAACCTCAGGTGCATCCAGGTCCTTGAGCGAAACGCCAACAGAAGCATGGGAAAGTTCGAGCCGCATCCCGTCGGCCGCCTGTGTGCTTGCGTTGAAGGTTTCCGCGCAACTGGTGGCTGACTTGCGCACGATGGCGCCTTCGCTCGTCACCAGCCAGGTGGTCGTCGCCAGCGCATGAAACTCGGCAGAGGATGACTGCACGTCGCGCCGGCTGTCCTTAACCGTGGCGTCAGTGCGGTAGAGCCCGCTATCCCGCGCCACCCTGGCCCCCCACGCCTGCTCGTCCACATCCAGCTTGAGTGGCTCGGCCAGCGAGATGACCGGCGTTTCCTTGCTGAAGTCGTCGGCCTGCGGCGGCGTTTCCACCTGCTTGAGTTGGGCCTGCTTCTGCGCGTAAGCCTTAAGAGCACCCTTGTAAGCCTGATCGGTGGCTGTCCACAACGCCGAGCGCAGCGCTATCGGGTCATCGTCCAGAGCCGCCAGGTTGATAGCGCCATCGCCCTGACCGCCGGAGCTGTCGGTCTTGTAGTCGCCCACTCGCACCGTCACGCGCGCCATGCGCACGTGATTGTGCCGGGAGATGCTAGTGGCGCCAAACTCCGCCTTGGTATCAAAGTTGTCGATCTCTTCGATGCGGTACTGAATGAAGAAGGGCTTCTGAAAATCCTTCAACTGCAATTGGCTCATGCTGCGGTCCAGCTCTGTAAGCATGGCCTTCAGCACGGGTTCTTTCTCCGCATCGGCGCGGGTGGGCTGCGGCGCTGTCTGACCGGATGCGCTCAGGCAGGTTGCGCCAAGGAGGCCTAAAAGAAATCCAGCTCCAGCAAATCGTGCAACAGAACGAATTGGGTTCATTGCGTCTCCTTCTTTGCGGGTGCACCCGCTTCTGCACCCGGAATCGGCAGAATCGGCGGGCGTGCCGTGCCTTGCGGCTGCTTCTGCGTCTCCATCTCACTGACCAGCATCGCCGGAGCCACGGCGCTAACCGGAATGGTGCCCGACTCCGCGCCGCACTCCCCGTTGAAGACCTCGCTCTTGTCGCCGGTAACCAGAATCCGCTTGAGCGCCGCCTGCGGAGTGCCCACAATGTTGACGCCGCGAACCAGCTCATCCGGCCGGCCGTCCACATATACGCGCCAAACTACCAGCGGAATCACTTCAAATGCCTGCGGCAAGCGGCGCTGGGTCAACGTAAATCCCGAGGAGATGTCCTCGAAGTAAAGGCCGTAGGGCTTGCCCTGTTTCCTGGCTTCCTCGATTAGCTGCTTGCGCAGTTCGGCCTCGGGGACGCTCTTGGTCGAGGTCACAATCAGGTTGCCTTGCCGCCCGGTGGGAACTTTGCCGGCTTGCGCGCGTCCGTGGCCGTTGGAGTTGGCAAAGCTGGCAATGGGCATTCGCGACATCAGGAAGGTCTTCAGCACGCCGTCCTGAATCAGGGCAACACGCTGCGCCTTCTGGCCCTCGTCGTCATATAGGTAGTTACCACCCAGCCAGATCTTGCCGAAGGTGGTCAACGTCGGATCATCGGCCACCGACAGGAACGTGGGCAGCACCTCCTTGCCCACTTCCTTGGTAAAGGTCTGGCCCTCCTCGTCGCCGCGCTGGCGCTGGCCTTCCAAACGGTGGCCTAATACCTCGTGAAAAAAGACCGCCGCAGCCCGGCCGGAGAGAATCGCCGGCCCATCAAAGGGCTCGGTCACCGGCGCCTTGCGCAGCGCCTCCAGGCTATTGCCCAGCTTGCGCACAGCTACTTCTATCTCATCCTGCGCGGGCAAACCTTCCACCGTTTCGGCCTCGAAGGTCTGCACGCGGAAGAGGTCCATGCCATCGTCGGCGCGGGTCATCGCAATCACCACCAGCCGCGCCTGCATGTGCGGCGTCACTATTCGCGAACCTTCCGACGAGACAAAGTAGTCGGTCTCGTTCTGCGCCGCGAGGACCACCATGTTCAGGTTCACATCCGGGTAGTCGCGAAAGACGAGCGAGAGCGCCCGAATGCGCTGCTCCCAAGCTGCGCGGTCAATTTTGACGGGCGGCGCGGGCTTTCCAAGGTAGACCTGCGGCGCCTCCTGGCTGAAATCCGGCGAGGAGTCCTCTTCCTTGGCGCGTACTTCGGCCTCGGTCTTCACCCGGAGGTAGTTATCCAGCGCTTTTCCGTAGCCGGCGTTGGTGGCCAGCCATAGCGACCGAGCCAGCGCCTCCCGGTCATCCGCCAGCGGCAACATGGCGCTGTTAACCGCTGAGCTGCGATGGGCGCCGTGCGTGTTGTCCAGTTTGGGCTCGCCGATCCGCACCTGCACGTCGGCCACGCGCACGTGATTGGACCCGCGGCTCACCAGCGCCCCGTATTGCGCGCCAATCGTAACCGCGCTGGCATCGCTCACCGAGTAACTCAGGAAATAGGGCGGCAACTGCTTGGCGTCACCCTGCTTACCCAGCGACGTAAAGGCGCGATTGAGCTCGGTGGTCATTGTGTCGAGGAGCACCGGGGTGGCCGCGGACTGGTTTTCGTTCGCGGGATGTCGCGGCGGCGCAGGCTTGTGTTGCGCGCCGGCAGCCAAGGACATAACCAACGATAAAACGGTAAAAATCACGCGGATACGGGCTTTGTTGGCCGTCCGCCTTACAAAGGCAATAAAAATCTCTCTCATAGGTTGAAAAACCCGGTAAAACATCTTCCAATGGAATTGTCTCAGAGTAAGCTACATAAGAGGAAACGATCCATGACATTGATGCGTCGAATGCTGCCGACTCTTTGCCTTGCGTTGCTGCTCACCGGCCTGGCCCCGCGCCTTTGCTGCGGACAGCCAGCACCGGCCCAGCCCGCGCCGGCCACCACGGCTGCCCCGGCTCAGCCAGCCAGCACGCAGGCCTACAACCTGCCGCCCGACAAGCTGGCTAAGGCCATTACCCTCAGCCACATCTCCCTTGCCCTCGAGATTGTGGGCTCTCTTTGGGGATTGGTCTTCCTCTGGCTGCTGCTCAGCCTGCGCTGGGCCGCCGGCCTGGCTGCCTGGACGGAGCGCCTGCTGCGCCGCCGCTGGACGCAGGGGCTTCTATTCTTCGCTGTGTTTCTGGTCATCTCTACTCTGGCAGACCTGCCGCTACATGTCATCGGCCACGCAGTCAGCCGCCATTACGGAATCAGCGTACAGGGCTGGTGGAGCTGGCTCGGCGATCTGGGCAAAGGCATGGGCCTCTCGCTGCTCTTTGTCACACCCATCCTGCTCTTCTTCAACTGGATGGTCCGCGTCTCGCCGCGCCGCTACTGGGTTTGGATCTGGCTGGTCACACTGCCGCTGATTGTGCTCTCCGCTCTTGTATCACCTCTGCTTGACCCCATCTTCAATAAGTTCGAGCCGCTCACAAAAACTCATCCCGCACTGGTAGTCCGGCTCGAGCAAGTCGTTGCCCGCACCGGAACCCACATTCCGCCCGAGCGCATGTTTCTGATGAAAGCCAGCGTCAAGAGCAACGGCCTCAACGCCTACGTTACCGGCCTCGGCGCCACCAAGCGATTCGTGATGTGGGATACGGCAACCGACCGCCTTCCCGACGACGAGGTTCTCTTCATCTTTGGCCATGAGAGCGGCCACTACGTCCTCAACCACATCTCAAAGAAGCTTGCCGGCTCGACCGCAGGACTGTTCTTTGTCTTGTGGGCCTGCGCGGGGTTTGCGGGCTGGCTGGCGCGCCGCTTCGGCGCTCGATGGCAGTTGGTCGCGCCAGAAGGATCGACCCCACTTGCCAGCCGCCAGGGTTTTCTGGTGCTGATGTTTGCGCTCTCGGTAGCCGGCCTCATTTTGCAACCCGCAGCCAGCACCTTCAGCCGCCACTTTGAGCATGAAGCCGACATCTACGGCCAGGAGGCCATCCACGGCCTGGTCGCCGATCCGCAGAAAACCGCCGTCTCCGCCTTCAACCACTTAGGCGAAGCCTGGCTGGAAGATCCCAATCCCAACCGTTTTGTCGAGTTCTGGACCTACAGCCACCCCAGCGTCCAGAACCGCGCCAACTTCGCGTTGCATTATGATCCGTGGGCTAACGGAGGACATGGAAAGTTTTTCGAGAAGTAGGGAACAGGGAACAGGGAACAGGGAACAGAAGGCAACTCACGTGTTCGCTCGGACGAGGCGAGGCGTCTTTCCGTTCTGAACAGGAAGATCGAGTAAGATACGGTCGCCATCAAAAGCTTCATATTGAAGTTCAGGAGGTTTGGCGCCTCTATTCCGTCCTTCGAGAATATAGCTTCCAGAAGCCCAAATTTCTCCAGTTCCGTCGTTATAGACCGTACAGTCGTCGCGGTCCGTCAGTTTGTTGTAATAGCAATCGATATAAGCGCCACCGTCGGGACCGCCAACCCATGCCGCGTTTTCTGGGAGTGATTTGGGACGGGGAAGAGGAGCATATTCCTTGTAGTCGTCGTTTAACTGTGGAGAAGAGTGGAAAAAATATCCCGCAACAACACCAAGCAAAAGAAAAGCGATGGAAAACGCAACGGTTCTTGCACGAGGAAAGTGCATCTTAGCTTGCCCTCCAACTATGTCATGGTATTGATGTCCCATCTCAACAACATTCTGATACTACCAATTAACACCTGCCCCATACGCGCTATTATTTCACCATGCAATTTCTATCCCTATCCCACCGCCGCGTTGACGCCTTTCCGCCTGAAGCCTTTACCCCGGAGCTGACGGCTCGCGAGACCCAGCGCGTGAAGGAACTCTACGCCTCCGGCCTTCTGCGTCAGGTTTGGCGACGCGGCGACATGCCCGGCGCTGCCATCCTCTGGGAGGCCGCCGGCGAAGCCGAGGTCCGCGCAGCTCTCGACAGCCTGCCCATCAGTCAGGCCGGGATGTTGGAGATTCTTGTGGTCGCTCCGCTTGCTCCCTATCCCGGCTTCGGTCCCGCGTGAAGCAGCGAGCGGGCTTCTGATTCCTGCTTCCTGACCCCTGTTTTCCATCAGCCCCCCTCAAGTCGTACACTGAGGTTTCGCATTTGGAGGAGCGGAATCGCATGGCTTATCCCGCAAACTACCGTTACACCCGCGAGCATGAATGGATTGAACTGGCGGGCACCATCGGCTCCATCGGCATCACCGACTACGCCCAAAACTCCCTCGGCGACATCGTCTATGTGGACCTTCCCAAAGTGGGCGACGCAGTTACCGCCAACGCCATCTTCGGCTCGGTGGAAAGCGTTAAAGCGGTCAGCGACCTCTTCTCGCCCGTCACCGGCACAGTCACCGCTGTCAACGAAGAGTTGAAGTCCGCGCCCGACAAAATCAACGAGAAGCCTCACGAAACCTGGATCATCAAGGTCAAGCTGACCTACCCCGCCGAGCTCAATACGCTGCTCGATGCCGCAGCATATGAGGCGTTTATCAAGGAAGAAAGCTAGAAGAGCAGCTTCTAGCTGTTAGCTTTTAGCCTCTAGCTAGTTTCTCGAGACCGGAAGCCGCATTGACTTACCTTGATTTTTCCTTTGGCAGACCGCAGAGTGGCCTGCCCAACATGCTTTTAGCTAGAAGCTAGAAGCTAGAGGCTAGAAGCTGAATATGCGCTACCTGCCCAAGTCTCCCGCCGAACGCGAAAAGATGCTGGCCGAAATCGGCGCGGCTTCCATCGACGATTTGTTCGCCATCATACCCGCCGAACACCGTCTCAATCGCGACCTGGACGTGCCACGCGCGCATGCCGAAAGCGAGATCATCGACTACTTTCGCGCTGCGGGAGCGAAAAACTCGACCGGCTACGCCAGCTTCCTCGGCGCCGGAGCTTATCGCCACTATCGCCCGGCTATCATCGACTCCCTGATTCAGCGCGGCGAGTTTCTGACGAGTTACACACCTTATCAAGCGGAGATAAGTCAAGGCACGCTGCAAGCTATCTTCGAGTTTCAGACCATGATCGCCGAGCTGACCGGCATGGACGTGGCCAACGCCAGCATGTACGACGGTTCAACGGGAGCGGCGGAGACGGTGATGATGGCCGTGCGCGCTACCGGCCGCCACCAGGCAGTTGTCGCCGTTACCGTTCATCCCGAGTACCGCGAGGTGCTGGACACTTATACAAAGCACCAGGGTTTGCCCTCGACACTCGCTGGCTATGACAGCAAAACCGGGCGCATCAATCTGGCCGCGCTTGAAACCAGCGTCACGGACGAAACCGCGGCGGTTCTCGTGCAAAGTCCCAACTTCTTCGGCGTCATCGAGGATATTCCGGCTATCGCCGAGATTGCTCACGCCAAGGGCGCGCTGCTCATTGTCTCCATCGCCGAAGCGGTTTCGTTGGGAATCGTTCGCCCGCCACGCGAAGCGGATATCGTCAGCATGGAGGCGCAATCATTTGGCGTGGCGCTGAGTTATGGCGGGCCGTTCTGCGGCGTCCTCGCGGCCAAGGAGCAGTTTGTCCGCCAGATGCCCGGACGCCTCGTCGGCCAAACCGTTGACGGCTCGGGTTATCGCGGCTTCGTGCTCACGCTCTCCACCCGCGAGCAGCACATTCGCCGCGAGAAGGCCACCTCGAATATCTGCACCAACCAGGCATTAGTCGCGCTGATGGCCACCATCTTTCTTTCGGTTTATGGCAAAGAGGGAATTCGCGAGTTAGCCGAGCATAATCTGGCGAAGGCGAGTTATGCGGCGAAGACTCTCTCCGCCCAGCACGGTGTAACGCAATTGTTCACCGGAGCGCCTCGCTTCAACGAGTTTGTTTTACAAACTGAAGAGTCTCCGGCAGAATGGGGCCAACGCTTACTCGACAATCAGATCGCCGGCGGCATTGATTTGAGCCGCTGGTATCCGGAGCTGCGCAATTGCACGTTGTGGTGCGCAACCGAAATCATTACACGCGCGCAGATTGACGCCGCGGCTAAAGCTCTGGCGACCAGGCCGGTGAAGTCATAGGTCGGGTAATCGAGGTTGTCGGGTTCGCATTTGCGAACGGAGATGCGCAGATGTTGGAGAGCTTCAAATCCGCGGTGTTCAACAGGCAGCGCAAGAAATGGGAAAAGTTGCGTAGGCGCGGCAAGCGATCTTTCATTGTGCGCAGGGGAGTGCTGAAGTGGGGCAGCATCGTGGGTTTCTTGACCGTGTTTGCGCATCTTTGTACTTGCCACGGGAAGGCCGATTGGTGGTTTGTCTTAAGCGCGCTGATTGCTTGTCCTTTCGCCGGATATCTTTGGGCGTGGGGCATGTGGCATGTGAATGAAAGGCGCTATGGGTATATTGCAAAGAAATGACCTTTCATCAGCGTCAGGTTAGGTTTGATAGATCAGAGCTTTAGCCCCGGAGGTATGATTTTCGGCGCAAAGGACAAGGTCATGACTAAGCAGACTTATCCACCACGGATCATGTACATCGAATGCAAAGGCGGTGCGGGTCTGCATGGATCTGCACGGATAGGGAGAGTAACTTTCAGCCGCACAGGCGCTACGCTGCACTACGGCGGCAAGTCGTTTCAGAGTCTGAAGGGAAGTGGCTTCAAAGCAAATTACTTTGAGGTTGAGACCGGGGAACATTACTGGATTTCAGGACCTAGGCGAGATGGGACAGACCGGCTCTACAAGAGTGACTGGCCCATCGACATTGATGAAGACGTGCGAGAAGAGTACTGGACTGAAATTCGCAAGAAACCTGCATGGAAGGATCGGAAGACAACATCGCTATCAACGACAATCCGGCCGAATGCTACATCGCTGACACGCGAGTAAGGCTTAGGATTGGCTTTGTAACAGGGCACGACTTTAGTCGTGCCGAAAGAAGCGGAAAAGGAATGGGCTTTAGCCCCTGCTATGGCAAGACCGAACCGTAACGCCAAACCGGAAGATGCACTCTCACCCGCACGGACATTTTTTGCCACGACAAACACAAACATGGGACGCAATCTATTGCAGTCAGAGCGAAATGCAGGTCTTCTAATCGATGTGCTACGTTCACATTTGGCGGCGCGAAAGTTCAAATTACACGATTTTGTTATCATGCCCGATCATATGCACCTGCTTTTGACCGTTGAAGGCGGCATGACCATCGAAAAGGCGATGCAATTGATCAAGGGTGGATTCTCTTATCGCTTGAACAAGGAATTCGGCTATCAGGGAGAAGTGTGGCAACGAGGTTTTTCCGAAGTACAGGTACTCGGCAAGGAGAGCTATGAGAAACACCGGACATACATTGCCATGAATCCGGTAAAGGCTGGACTAGTCGAGTCTCCTGAGCAGTATCCATATTGTTATGAGTTTTTAGCAAAGAAGAAGGCGGCAGGGGCTAAAGCCCTCGATCATTAGCCGATTGTTGCGGCACGACTAAAGTCGTGCCCTGTTACAAAGCAGAATATTGCAGGAAATATGAGCGAGGTTTGAATAATGGCAGCACCAGAAGTTACGGTTTCACGCATCAACGGCAAAGTCCGTCCCCACCCGACGCAGAACGAAGCTCTGCTCTTCGAGAAGTCTTCTCCCGGCAAGCGCGCCTACAAGCTGGCGCCGCTCGACGTGCCGGCTGTCGATGCGGCGGCCCTGCTGGGCGCGGCGCATCGGACCATCCCCGGAGAGTTGCCTGAGCTGAGCGAGATCGAGATCATCCGCCACTTTACACGGCTCTCAACGTGGAACTACGCCATCGATCTGGGAATGTACCCGCTGGGCTCCTGCACTATGAAGTACAACCCGAGAGTGAATGAGCTGGTGGCCCGCATCGAGGGATTGGCTGAGGCGCATCCTTACAGGCCTGATTCGCTGGCGCAAGGGACTCTCGAAGTAATCGATCTGCTCCAGCGTTGCCTGATCGAAATCACCGGCATGGACGCAATCACACTGCAACCGGCGGCCGGCGCGCATGGCGAGTTCACGGGAATTCTTCTGGTCCGCGCATGGCACGAGTCGAAGGGGAATCCGCGCAGCAAGATTCTGATTCCAGATTCGGCGCACGGCACCAACCCGGCCACAGCTGCGATCTGCGGCTACGCGGTGGAGAATCTGAAATCAAACCCCGAGGGCGGCATTGACCTGGAGGCGCTCACTCGGCAAGTTGACTCGGAGACGGCCGCGCTGATGCTGACCAACCCTTCGACGATAGGAGTTTTCGAGAGCCAGATCGCGAAGATCGCCGAGATACTCCATGCCAAGGGCGCGCTGCTTTACATGGACGGCGCCAACATGAACGCGTTGGTGGGCAAGGCGCGGCCGGGCGACTTTGGCGTGGACGTGATGCACCTGAACCTGCACAAAACCTTCTCGACGCCCCACGGCGGCGGCGGACCCGGCTCCGGTCCGGTGGCCTGCAAGGCATTTATTGAGCCGTTCCTGCCGACACCGGTTTTAGTGAGGAAGGCGTCTGAATCCCAGGTCCCCAAGAGCGAGGGACCTGGGGCACCCAGCTGTGTGCTTGGCTGGTCGTATGATCGGCCGCAGTCGATAGGACGCGTTCGCGCATTCTACGGCAACGTGGGCGTGATGATCCGCGCCCTGGCTTACATCCTGGCCAACGGCCCCGACGGCCTGCGCCAGACCACCGAAGATGCCGTGCTCAACGCTAACTATGTTCGCGCCAAGCTCCAGGACGTTTATGAGTTGCCCTACAAGACGGCCTCCATGCACGAGGTGGTTTTCAGCGACAAGCGGCAGGCGGCCAAGGGCGTGAAAACGGGCGACATCGCCAAGCGGCTGATCGACTACGGCTTCCATCCTTATACGGTCAGTTTTCCGATGATCGTCCACGGGGCGCTGATGATCGAGCCTACCGAGAGCGAGCCGCTAGAGGAGCTGGACCTATTTATCGACGCCATGCGCGCGATTGCACGCGAGGTAGAAGAAACGCCGGAGCTGGTGAAGAGTGCGCCGCACTCGACACGCGTGGGAAGAATGGATGAAGTGCAGGCGGCAAGGAAGCCGATTCTGCGCTGGGCACCTGCGGTGCGGCCAAACGCTCGCTAATCGCTCGCAGGAACGACAGTTTTAGAAATCATCGGGACTTTCTATACAGCTCTTCCAGCGCATCGCAGGCGGTGCGCACGCCATCCTCGTGGCTTAGTCGCTGGGCCACACACTCGGCTTGCCGGGCCAGTTGAGAATCGGCCAGCATCGCCCGCAGTCGGCACGCCACGCGCTTCGGCGTATAGTTGCCGCGTTGAATCACTCGCGCCACCTTCAGCCGCTGCATCCGCCGGGCATTGTCCGGCTGGTCGTGCGAGTAGGGCATGATGAGCATGGGCTTGCCTGCACGCAGGCATTGCGCCGTTGTTCCCACGCCACCCTGATGCACTACCATCGCCGAGCGTGAAAACAGCTCAGAGTAAGGCGCATACTCGGCTACGCAGATGGACTCCGGCAGCGCCGTCTTCAACTGGTTGCGCGGGTCTGTGCCGATCAGCAGTACCGCGCGAATCCCCATGTGGATGGCGGCCTTGGCCGAAATCTCGAAGAAATCCCCGGCAGACAACACCGCCGCCGACCCAAGCGTGAAGACCACAGGAGGCGGTCCTTCGTTGAGAAACTTTTCCAGGTGAGGAGGCAGCTCCTGGTTGCCGAAGTCGGCATCGAAGTAACAGAAGCCGGTAATCAGCGTGTTTTTAGGCCAGTCCCTTTGTTCCATGCCCAATACGCGAGAAAACACGGCCAGCGCCAGTGCGGGAGAGTGCTTGGCGTCGAAGAGGGGATTTGCGCCCCTGGGCAATCCCAGTTCGCGGCGCAGCTCGTAGATGGGCTCCGGCCACTTGCGGCTTACAAACCGCGCCACCCGACGGACGACTCTCCCGAATCCCGGGACCGCCTCCTCGACCCAAGCCAGCCATGGGTAAGGAGGCAGCACCGGCGGGTCGAAGGCGGAGAAAAACGAAATCGGCGCCAGCACGTAGCTGGCCCACGGTATCCCGGTCACTTCGGCCACCAGCGGTCCGGCATAGTTCAACTCGCCCAGGAGCAGCAGGTCAGCGCGCTGAGGACGGGTGGCCGCATCCAGCAGGTCAGAATACGTCTGGCGCAGCACGGGAAAGAGAAAATTCGTCAGCCCGTACTCTGTGCCAGTTTTTATGTCGTAGACCTTTTCCGCCAGGATGGTGTCGGTGGGGTCGATGTCCGGCCGGACAGCGTGGAATTCCAGTCCCAGAGGCCGAATTCTGGATTCATACACCGGAGGCAGCGTCATCACCGGCACGTGTCCGCGCCGTTTCAGTTCCAGTGCGATAGCGATCAACGGATTGCTGTCGCCGAGGGTGCCGATATTCGAGAGAACAATGCGCAATTTGATGGTCCATGGCCGTTTGGGCCTCATCTATGAGGGTAATGCATCGAAACTGTGGAAACCCGTAATATAAGAACCGGTTCCCGTTTTTGCCTCAATCACCAGGGTCCAGATAGAACGATAAAGAAATGCGTGAAATAGCCGATTTCTCCCATAGTGGTCAGCCGATCCAATGCGTGGGCGCTTGCCCTGGTGCTGTTCGTGTGTGCAGCGCTGCGCGCGCAGGAGTACAGCTTCCGGTATTTTGGGGTCGCGGAGGGGCTGAGCAACCTGACGGTGCGGACAGTCTACCAAGACCGTGTGGGCTTTCTGTGGGTAGCCACGGTGAACGGATACTTCCGCTACGACGGGGAACGATTTGAGGCCTTTGGGGCTGCACAGGGAGTGCCGTCCAGCCCGGGCGCCTCGTTTGGCGACGCTCCCGACGGATCCTTGCTTGCAGGTGGTTCCTTTGGTCTTCTTCGTTTGCGCGGGAACCGCTTCGAAAAAGTTCCCGGCCCCTTCAAGAGCGTCGGTGAGTTGCAGGGCATCCAGGCGGATGGGAGGGGGCTCACTTACATCAATACAGAACAGGGCTTAATGGCGCTTTCCATGGCGCCGGGCAAGGATGAATTTGCGGTGCGCCCGATTCCGCCTCCAGCGGGCACTCTCTTGACCGAGGCCAATGGCGTGCCGGAGGCTGGCGGCCTTCTGATCGATGGGGATGCAATCTGGTACGGCTGCGGGCTTGCGCTCTGCCACCTTGAAAAGGGTCAGACACGAGTTTATGGAACCGAGAGCGGAGTGCCGGCTCATGCCGTAGTAGTCATCCTGAAGGATCGCAAGGGGAGTCTCTGGTTGCGCTTGCGGAGCGCGGGCGTGCTTGTCTTGCCGGTTGGCCAGAGCCAATTCCGCAGACCAATTATTCCGAATTTAAATCTAAACATAGGCGGTATTCCGTCCATCGATGCAGATGGGCAGGTTCTGCTTCCTTTGCCGGATGGAATGTTGATGGGAGACGAGCAGGGGTGGCGAAAGATCGACCACACGGCGGGGCTGCGCGGAGCACCCTACAGAGCCTTCGAGGACCGCCAGCACTCTCTATGGTTCTACACGGCAGGCCGGGGATTAGTGCAGTGGCGCGGCTACCGGGAGTGGGAGAACTACACCTCGTCCAGCGGGCTGGTCAGCGATGCGGTGCACACGATTCTGCCGCAGCCAAACGGGCTGGTCTGGTTGGGCACAGATGGAGGCCTGATGCGCGGCGAACGTCAGAGCACCGGAGTCCAGTGGAAGAAGGTTGCGGGTTTTGAGGGGATCAACGTAAACGTTGTGCGCGCGGGCCCCGGCGGGGCGTTATGGATTGGCACTGATCCGAAGGGCATTGCGCGGATGGACGCGCGCACCGGCAGGTTGAAGTGGCTGGGCGATGCTCAGGACCGTGCAAGGGCAATCTATGAGCTGCGCTTTGACCATCAGCAGCGATTATGGATTGGAACAGATTTGGGTCTCTATATGGCCAAGGCTCCATATCAGAAGATCGTGCATGTCTCCGAACTGCCCTCTGTGCGCATACTGGCGGTTGTCGAGGGGGGCGACGGCACTATCTGGGCGGGGGGTATTGGCGGGCTTTTCTCATTGACCGGCGGGCACTGGAGGCATTGGACCAAAGCCGATGGGCTGAGAGATACTCAGTTACTTTCGTTGGGCGTTGACGCGCAAGGGAAGATATGGGTTGCCTATCGCTTCAGCAGCGGGATGGATCGCGTGCAGTTGCGCCCGAATGGGCTAGCCGTCGAGAAGCACGTTGAAAGGCCAGGTTCGGATGCGATCGTGTACTTTATCGAACCCGACTCCCTGGGGCATATGTGGGCGGGCAGCGATCACGGCGTAGATATGTGGGACGGCGTCCGCTGGAGCCACTACGGGATGAGCGATGGATTGGTCTGGGATAACTGCGGCCAGAACGCTTTTGCCGCGGAGCCGGACGGTACCGTCTGGATCGGCACCAGTGGCGGACTCTCACGTTTCAAGCCGCGTCCGCGTTATGAGAGGGAGATACCAATCAAGGTGGTCTTCACCGAGCTTCTCATGGGGGGAACGGATGTTACCAACCAGAGCCATCCATCGTTCGACATCCATACAAACTCCCTGCTGGCGCACTTCGCTGCACTAAATGCAACTCGCGAGAATGCGGTTGTCTTTCGCTACCGGATGGAGGGAGCTAGTTCGGCATGGACCGAGACGACGGACCGTGAACTGCGATTTGCCCAGTTGGCCCCAGGGGATTACCGGCTGGAGATTGAAGCGCAGGACGGAGATGGTCTGTGGCGTGCGCCTCGAGCGGAGTTTGCCTTCAATATTCTCACGCCGTGGTACCGGACGTGGTGGTTCTTCACCCTATGCGGACTGATTCCTCTCTGTGGGACTTGGGGATTTTTCCGAATCCGGATGGCCGCGGCGAAGCAGAGGGAACATGGACTCCAGCTTTTGGTGGAGGCGCAAAAGACGATTCAGAATCTGGCCTTCTATGACCCGCTGACCGAACTGCCTAATCGCCGAATGCTGTTGGATCGGCTGCGCATGACCCTGGCCGCGAGCGCCCGCAGCAGCCGGTTGCGAGCACTGTTGTTTATGGACCTGGATAAGTTCAAAAAGTTGAATGATTCGTTTGGCCATCAGGCCGGCGATCTTCTGCTTCAGGAAACGGCGCGGCGGTTGACCGCCGCAACCCGCGGGACCGATACCGTGTCGCGATTGGGCGGGGATGAATTTGTGGTGCTCCTGGAGAACCTGGGAGAGCTTTCCGAGGAGGCAGCGGCGCAGGCGGAGATGATTGCCGAGAAAATCCTTGCCGTAATCAGTCAGCCTTATATGCTTGCCGGCCACGAGTGCCTCCTCACCGCCAGTATAGGAATCACCGTCTTTGGAATTAAGCCGGAAGGCACGGAAGAGGTTTTACAGCAGGCCGATATCGCCATGTATCAGGCCAAGGCGGCAGGGCGCAACACGGTGCGGTTCTTTGCTCCGGAGTTGCAGGCTGCCATCAATGCCCGCATGGCAATGGAGGAAGAGTTGCGCGTGGCGATCAAGCAGGAGCAACTCCTGCTCTACTATCAGCCACTGGTGGATCGCGGCATGGTAATAGGCGCCGAGGCGCTGGTGCGTTGGATGCATCCCCAGCGCGGCATTTTGTCCCCTGACACGTTCATCCCCCTGGCCGAAGAGACCGGACTGATCCTGCCTTTGGGAGATTGGGTCCTGGAAACCGCTTGCCGTCAACTGGCCGCATGGGCGGACAGGAAGGCAACGGCTCATCTTACGATCGCTGTGAATATCAGCGCGCGGCAGTTGCGACAGCCGGATTTTGTAGAGGATGTTATAGCGGTGCTTGAGCGCACCGGGGCCAATCCGCATAACCTCGAATTCGAGCTGACCGAAAACATGCTGGTGGAAAATATCGATGAGGTTATCGCCAAGATGACCGATCTCAAGTCGCATGGTTTGAAGTTTTCCCTGGACGATTTCGGCGCCGCTTATTCCTCGCTCAGTTTTCTGCAGCGCCTACCCCTTGACCGATTGAAGATCGACCGTGCATTCGTGCGGGATATTATGTCGGGCGCCAATGGCGGCGCCATTGCGCAGGCCATCGTCTCGCTGAGCCGCGCAATGAGTTTGCCGGTGCTGGCCGAAGGCGTGGAAACTGAAGAGCAGCGGGAGTATCTCCTTGGCCTCGGATGCCATACCTATCAGGGATATCTCTTTAGCTGGCCCGTACCGCTGGGGGAGTTCGAACAGTTGCTGGCGGGGCAGTTAAGCTCACCTCAAACCGCCGCAATGGTGAAATGATATTCTTCTTCTGTAGTATCAGGAGACTTCCCATGCTAAACCTGTCCACTCCTCATCGTGTTGCCCGCGCCCTCGTGGCGGCTGCATTGCTTTGCGGCCTTCTGGCTGCGGTTAGTCCCATCGCCGCGCAACAACCCCAGGCTGCCTCAGTCCTGATTCCCGCAGACAAGCCCTACAAGATCGTTGACCACTGGAAGGTTGGCGGAGATGGAGGTTGGGATTACCTGCTGGCCGATCCACCGGTTCATCGGCTCTACCTCACTCGCGGCGCGCGCGTCGACGTGCTCGATACGCAGACCGGGAAACTCGTCGGCAGCATCGCCGGCCTGCATGGCACGCACGGCGTCGCGCTCGATACCGCCGGCAAGTTCGGCTACATCTCCGACGGCGGCGGCAACGCTGTAGTAGTCTTCGACCGCGCCACGCTGTCCGCCGTGGCCACCATCCCCGCCGGAACCAACCCTGACGCCATCGTCTTTGAGCCGGCTACGCAGACCGTTTGGGCCTTCAACGGCCGCAGCAAGGATGCTACCGTCATCGATGTCGCCGCGAGGAAGGTGGTTGCCACCATCCCGCTGCCCGGCAAGCCGGAGTTCGCCGCTGTCGATGGCCAGGGGACGGTCTTCGTCAACATCGAGGATAAAAACAAGATCGTTCGTCTTGACGCCAAGACCAACAAGCTCACCGCCGAGTGGCCGTTGACCGGCTGTGACGGCCCCAGCGGACTGGCCTTCGATATACGCGGCCACCGTCTCTTCCCGGTCTGTGACGGCAAGAAGATGGGAGTAGTCGATTCCAATACCGGCAAAGTTCTGGCCACTGCTGAAATTGGCAACGGACCCGACGCCGCCGGATGGGACGCCAAACACAAGTTGGCCTTCGCCTCCTGCGGTGAGGGAGTTCTTTCGGTGATTGATGCCGGCGCTCCCGGCTATCCCACAATTGAGAGCCTGCCCACCCAGAGAGGCGCGCGGACGATGGCGTATGATTCGGCCGCCGACCGCATCTACCTGGTTACGGCCGAGTTCGGCCCGCGTCCCGAGCCCACAGCAGATAATCCACGTCCTCGCCCCGTTCTTGTTCCCGGCAGCTTTGTTGTATTGGTCGTTGGCCGGTAAGAGAGGGATTTGGCGCCCCATCCTTGCAACTTCTTTCTTTTGCCAGTGTGGGGCGCCACGTTCGCGGCTTGTTTAACGCTTCAAAAAACTACTTGAGAAATGCAGCGTAAAGGCTGATGATTCTAATGTCATTCTTTGATTGACCAGGCGGTTTTAAACCGTAAAGGAGAGAACCCATGCGCAAATGTTTTTATGCGGTTGTATTGCTGGCATTTTGCCCCCTGCTCTTTGCACAGCAGGCGCTCGACAACAATGCCATTGTCAAGCTGATAAAGGCCGGCTTGTCCGACGATTTGATTGTCAACACCATCAATCTTTCTCCGGGCAACTACGACACGTCCGCTAATGGCCTGATAGCCCTGAAGAAAGCGAATGCCAGCGACAAGGTTATCGGGGCCATCCTGCTCAAGGCCTCCGGAGCCGGTCCTGCAGTTTCCAATCCGTCCGTTCCTGCCGCCTCCAATCCATCCATGCCCGCAATTCAAGCCTCCGGCCTGCCTGCCGGCATTGAAGATGTTGGCGTTTACTTCATGAATGCCAGCGGCACATGGGTGCCCATGCTGCCTGAAATTGTGATTTTTGAAAGCTCCGGCAAGTTCAAAAACATCGCTTCGGTGGGCATCGTCAAAGGCAACCTGAATGGCCGCGTCGAAGGTCCCCGATCCAAATTGAACGCGACCCTCCCGGTCAGCTTTGCCGTATATTTGCCGGAAGGCGTTGCCATCACCGAGTACCAGTTGCTGCACCTTCGCCCCAACGGCGGAATACGCCAGTTTCTTTCCGCGGCTGGCGGTGCGCTGCACACGTCCGCCGGAGCAGTCCGGGATGAAGTCGAGTATCAGCCCCAGAAGCTCGCTCCCCGCCTCTACCAGATCACGTTGACACCCAGCGCCGGAAGAGGCGAGTACGGACTGCTTGCTCCGGGCGCGACCACCAGTTCCAACAAGGGAACCAGCGGCAAGATCTATACCGTCAGCGTTGCCGAGTAGTGCAGTACAGCAGCTACGGCAAATGGCCTCAGGCTATGGATACTCAGGTTACCCAGGGTGCAGCTCGACTGAGCTGATGGATTCCATGCAAACCGTTGGCTCTATTTTTCGCCGCTGCCAGAAACTTCTTGCGAAAAGCAGGGTTTAGGTTGATGATTCTATTGCCATTGTTTGGCAGTTCCGCGGTTTTAACCATAAGGAGAAGACTCGTGCGCAAAAACATTCTCGCGATCGTATTCCTGGCAATCTGCCCCGTGGCCTTTGCCCAGCAGGCGCTTGACAATAATGCCATCATCAAGCTGGTGAAGGCGGGCCTGTCGGACGATCTGATTGTCACCACCATCAACGCGCAGCCGGGGAATTATGATACCTCCACGGACGGGCTGATCGCTCTCAAGACAGGAGGCGCCAGCGACAAGGTGGTCTCGGCGATTGTGCTCAAAGCATCGACGGCGCCGCCGCCTCCGCCCACTGCCCCCACTCCTCCGCCTCAACCGGTGGCCCCCACACCACCAACTCCGCCAACGCCGCCAGTGGCTCCAACCCCACCGGCGCCACCAGTTGCTCCTGTACCGCCAACTCCGCCTGTGCCTGACGTGCCTGCTCTACCGCCCGGCATCACCGATGTAGGCGTTTATTACCAGGACAAGAGCAGCACATGGACGGCGATTCCGTCTGAGGTTGTGACCGCAAAGTACGGTGGGTTTGAGATTAACCCCCTTCATCCCAAGGAAACTGGGAGCAAGTCCACGAATGGCCATGTCGCCGCCGCCAGAGCCCGGACGGCCGCAACCCTGCCCATCATGCTCGCTGTCTACGTGCCGGAAGGCCGCACCATTGCGGATTACCGGCTGCTGCGGCTCCAGGTTAAATCGAATGAGCGCGTCTTTCCCATCACCTCCGGCACGGCTACTACAGACAACGATGAGCTGGACAAGAACGCGGTCGCGATTTCCTCTGAAAAGATTGCGCCTCGCGTCTACCAGATCATGCTGAGCGCCCACCTCGGAAAGGGCGAGTATGGGATGCTCCCGCCCAAGCCGCGCGACGCCTCCGAAGGCAACACCTGGAAGATTTATTGCCTGAGCGTGAGCGAGTAACTCCAGGCAGCATTAGCCGAACGCGATTGCGTTGGGCGGAAGACCCTGCAGGGCCGCTCCCGGAGACGGGGGACGGCCCTGCGGCTTTTTGACCGCAATAATGGACCCCGTGCTTGTAAACGGAATTTGATAAGATTGTCATGCCCGGCAAGGAGGGACTTTTCATGAAAAAAATCGTACTCGTGATTCTGCTACTGACCCTAGCGGCGCCAGGATTCGCATCGACGCACAAGGAGTCCTACAACGTTCCTTGTAATGTGCTCTGGGCCGCGCTCAAAGATACCCTCAGAAACTCAGGGAAGTACGGCATCATAGCAATTGACAACGCCGAAATGACGGCTTCGTACAATATGGGCGGCAATCTCACCGGGAAGCGCACCAACTCCGCTGTCCTCAACAGCAGGGACAATGGAGCTAGCTGCGAAATGCAGATTCAGACCGCATTTAGCGGATTAGCGAACAACGATGCGGGCGATCTAAAGAAGCGGGTCAATGCGTCGCTGGCCAGGCTTAGGGGGACAGACGCTACAGATTTCAACATGCCCCCGACCGAGCAGAATATCAACAAGCCTCCGACCGAGCAGATGGATGCCGCACAGAAAGCCATGGCCGTTGCTCAAGCTTCGCTGGCTATCGACTCCACGCCAGCCGGGGCTGACATAGAAATTGACAGCGCGTTTGTCGGCAACACGCCATCTACGGTTACTGTTGATCCAGGAAGCCATCAGATTGTCGTCAAGAAGAAGGGTTACGCTGATTGGGTCAAGACCCTCACCGTAACCGGCGGCACGATTCATCTCAATGCTGAACTGGAGACTGTGCAACCACAACTGCCAGTGGCCGTTCCACCGCCGCCACGACCTAATTGAGCCGGCAAATTGAAGAAGGGCCCAAGGACTGCGAGACTAAGGTGGTCCATTGGTTTCTGAGGGCCTTTCATGAACAGACGCACCTGTACAGCGCATGAGAGCCGTTATTGATTGTCGATCTGCCCTGAACACAATGCCGCCTGGAAGATGAGAACCACTCCCAGGCGGCATATCAGTAGCAGATATTCAAAGGCCTAAATCGCTTACAAGGCCGGTTCAAGGCTTATGTTTTCAGAGACATAAGCCGTCAATGCAGTCCCCTTTGAGATCTTTACCTCGTTACCTTTTTTCAGCAATCCAGTCACACCGCCCAGCGCGGTGACAGTAGCAGTTCCGGCGACTCCTCTGTTTCCTCCCTTAGCCTTGGTTCCGCGCAGGGGGACCTTTACACTTCCAACCATGAGGTAATTGAGCTGGACGTTCAACTCGCCGCCCTTGCCCATCATCCCGGATTTCCTGGCGTTGGCAACCTCGCCCATAGCCACGCAGCCCGCTTTGGCAACAACCACGTCACCAACCTTGAGATCCTGAGTCAGGTGAAACTGTACCTGGTCGCCGTCTGATGCTGACCTGGATCTGAGGGTAGTATCAAACGCGAGTTGAACTTCCGTTCCCTCAGCCAAGAGAACTTTGGCCGGAGCGTTCTCCGGCGCGGTTGCAGGCACTGAAGGCAACGCAGGAGTAGGCGACAGAGCCGGCTGCGCAGGCTGTTGTGCCGGTTGTGGCGCAGGCTGTTGCGCATATATTGTTGTGTATCCTTGTCCAATGAACAAGGATGCAAGGACGCAGAGAGCAAAAAAATGTCGAATTTTCATAATCCTCCTAAAAACACATAGGATTCTTACGCAAAGATCATACACCTTGATTAGGCCGATTCAAACGCTGTCGCCGAAAAATTTTTCCTCGCCTCCAATAATGAGGAAGTCCCAATATTGCTTGAGGTGGTAATGTATTTCTGACGGCTTTTTATGAACAGGCGCACACGCAGCACTCTCTGAACTGTGGCCGCGGGCCTGCTGTTTTCGTTGCACAAGAAATAACACCTTGCGAAAAGCGGAGTTTTGGAGGATGATTCTGTTACCATTCTTTTTCAGTTTTTGCGGTTCTGAAATGTAAAGAGGGGCTCGTGCGCGAGTTTATTCTCGCGTTGAGTCCCTTTCCACATGCCTCCATGGCTGGTTGCTCATCAGCCTCTTAATAACAATGATTCGATCATCCAATCAAAAGGAGAAAAGGTGAAGAAATTACTGGCATTTATACTTTGCATTTTGTTTCCAATCAGCGCTTTTGCCGGCGATAACAGTTACAAGATCGTTTATGATGGTGGATCGCTTCCCGACGCCAAAGCCGGGGCCGATATGAAACTATCCTTTGACAGCACCAATATCCGCATCATGAAGGGAAGCTCTGAGGTTGCAGTCATTCCTGTCTCTGCGATAACGGAAATCAGTTATGGGCAAGATGTACACCGGCGAGTCGGAGCAGCTATTGGTCTAGCTTTCGTCTCATTAGGCATTGGAGGTTTGATGGCGCTGGCCAAGTCAAAGAAACACTATGTCGGTCTTACCTGGGATGATGGCGGCAAAAAAGGAGGGATAGCATTCCAGGCCGATAAGAACGACTACCGAGGCCTGTTAGCTGGTCTCGAAGGTGTTACCGGCAAGAAAGCCGTCAACTCAGACGCCATGACTGTGAAGAACTAAGCTGCATTTTTTACCTGGCGATGTGTCGGCGCGGGTTCCGGGTGATACCTTGTTCTCTGACGGCCTTTCATGAATAGACGCACGCGCAGAACGCTCTGGATAGTGGCCGCGGTCCTGCTGTTTTTGGCCGTGGCCATCTTCCTGCGCTCCAAGGCTCCGCCGGAGGCCGCGCGCCTGCTGCCTGAGTCCGACGGCATTGTGTACGTCAACCTCAGGCCAATGCGGGCCTTCATCCACAAAGACCCCAAGCCGCCCCAGCGCATGCCGGAGTACCAGCAGTTCATTGATGCCATCGGTATCGACCCGGAGCGCGACCTGGACGAGGCGGCCATCGCCCTGCACCGCATGACGGACCCCAACGGACCCAATGGGCCGGTGGCCTACTCCATGGTGCTGGTGGGCAAGATTACCGGCAAGAAGCTCAACGCATGGCTGGACGCGCACGCCGCGAGCCGCGACTCCTACGCCGGACACACTATATACAACATTCCCTCCGAGGGCCGCACCGTGCGCGTGGCGCAGATCGGCTACGACATGGTGGCCGTCTCCAACACGCCGACTCCGGAGCAGATTCACTCCATGCTCGACCGGCACGCGACCGCCGCATGGCCATTTGCCGGTTCCTCGCTGCTCCGGCAGCATTACCACGAGGTGCCCATGCTCCCGCTGCCCTCGCTGGCCTGGGGTGTCGGCCATATTGAGTTGCCCTTTACCAAGAGCGGGGCCATTAACATTTTTGGCTTCTCGTTGCCGCTGGAGCCTGACTCGACATTCATCGCCAGCGTTACGCCGGCCTTGTCGCTGGGAGGCGCGCTGAATGTCAAAGTGGTGGAGATCGCTCCCAGCATCGACAAAGCCGCCAGCCAAGCCGGCGCGCTCAATGTGCTGTTGATCCTGGCCCGCGGCATTACCGCCCCCCTGGCCGACAATGCCGCCAACGGCAGCCTTAAAGAGCTGCTGATGACCGCCGAGATTACCCAGAAGCGCGATCGGGTGGTGATCACGGCCACGCTTTCGCCTGCTCTGTTTAGCGGCTCTGTTGGGAAGGAACAATCCCCGCCAGAAGCTTCCGCCAGCTCAGGTGCGGCCAAATAGCCGCACGTTTGCTCGTGTAAGCAGGCTGCGAAAAAACTGATTTTAGGCAAGAAATCCGAAAAGCATACCTCAGGGCCTGAAGGCACCATTGATTCCATTGCTTATATGCCGGGATAAATCTCAGGCCTACCACCCGAATGAGTATTTTCACAAACTGTAAAGCCAATCATTGGACAGGCCCCAAGACAGCATCGGCTCCCGCGACGGAGAGCCGATGGTGAATGAGTTGCGGCGAAACTCTTACATTGCCGGTGGAGCGGCTTCGCTGGGTTCGTTGAAGGCGATCTGCTCGTAGGTGGTGCGCAGATACTTGTGCGGATTGACTGCAACCTTATGAACGCGCACCTCATAGTGCAGGTGCGGGCCGGTGGCGCGGCCTGACCGACCCACGTAACCGATCACCTGGCCGCGAATCACATGCTGGCCGGCGACAACCGCTATGGCGGAAAGATGCCCATAGAGAGTAAGCACATCGTGGCCATGGTCGAGCATAATCTGGCGGCCGTATCCAGTGGTCTGAGTCTCGGCTACGGTCACGTCGCCATCGCCCGTGGCGCGCACCGGCGTGCCGATGGGCGCGTCAATGTCGATGCCGGCGTGGAAGGCGCCTTCGCCGTTGATTGGGTCCATGCGCTGACCGAAGCTGGAACCCACGCGGCCCTCCAGCGGCCAGAGTGAGGGTGCGTCGGCCAGCTCCGTCCAGTCGCCGGTAAAGCTGGGCGAGAGGCCGCTCTCCAGGGCGCGGGAAATCCGGCCGCTCATGGCCTGCGCCCGGAGTACATAGAACTGGTCGATGGTGAGCTTCACCTGCTGGGTATCGACATCATCTGTCAGGCCCAGGCTGACAGGCGTGGGCTCGGCCGCGGCGGTAGCAGCCGCCTCCGGCTTGGTCGCAGTCAGCTTGTTCTGCCGCAGTCCATAGAGCGCGGTCACTTCATTTGCCAAGGCGCCCAGCGAGGCCACCTGCACGTTGCGGTCATGCGCGATCTGCTCCAACTGCTTATAGTCCCTGCGCAACGCCTCGCGATCCTGACGGATCTGGTTGTAGCTCTCGGTCTTGAGCAGCATGCGGGTGTAGGAACCGGCCAGTCCCACGATAGTGAACGCTCCCACCAGTGCCGCGGCCACAAATCCATAGGCATAGTGAAGCGGCAGGGGAATCTTGCGAATCCGCCCGTCCTCATCTCTGGCGACAAATAGAATGTAATAGCGTTTGCGCAGCATTTTCGCCCTTCATCCCTGCTGCCGGCAGGGTCGCAATTCGCCGTGTAGAAAAAATAAGCCCAACGCAAAGGAGCCTTTCGGCCCGTATAACAACGCACACGCCAAACTGGCGCACTTGCTGGAACTTTTGTTGAGGTTAACAAGCCATGCCTTGTCCAGTCAATTCAATTTGATACAGGCAATAGTGCCTATTTTGATGCAATATCGGAGCAAAATGGCTCCACCGCGAGGCTTAGCCGGTCAGAATCCCGCCGGTTTAACCTATTCTCAGAAGGTGCGGATAAAGCAAACCCATACCGGAGCCAGCCGCGAACGTGGCGAACTAGCCTTGCTCGCGGAGATTCGCCAACGAGCTGCTCGCGCTGCCAGCCTCGGCCAGAAAGGCGGTCTCAGCCTGGGCATCGGAGATGACTGCGCCCTGCTGACTCCGCGACGGGGAGATGAACTGGCCGTAACAACGGATTTGTTGATCGACGGGAGCCATTTCCACCTCAACTGGCATCAGCCTGAGACCGTCGGACACCGCGCCATGGCGCGCGGTTTGAGCGACCTGGCAGCCATGGGCGCGCGGCCCGTAGCTGCCTTTCTTTCCTTGGGTTTACCGCGCTCTCTTACCATGGATTCTGCCGTTAGCCGCCGTACCGGATCCCGTTCCTGGGTGCAGCGCTTCCTGGATGGCTTTCTGGCCCTGGCAAAGGCCTACAAAACCCCGCTGGCCGGTGGCGACCTGGCCGAATCCACCCTGGCTGTAGCAGACATCGTCCTGATCGGCGCCGTTCCCCGTGGACGGGCCCTGCTCCGTTCCGGTGCCAAGCCGGGCGACCTACTCTACGTCACAGGCACTCTCGGAGGAGCAGCTGCAGGCCTTACCCGTTTGTCTGAACTAGCCTCGTCCGCCGAACCCAACCCGCCACGCATCCCCAAAAAGCTGGAAGCGCTGCTCGCCCCTCACCTTTATCCCCAGCCGCGCATTGCCCAGGGTCTTTGGTTGCAACGTCGCGGCCTGGCATCCGCCGCTCTCGACCTGAGCGACGGCCTCTCCACCGACCTGGCTCATCTTTGCGTGGAGTCCGGCGTGGCCGCCGAGATCGATGCGACGCTTGTGCCGCTTGGATTGGGAGCAAACCTGGCTCAGGCTCTTCACGGCGGCGAGGACTACGAGCTGCTCTTTACCGCTCCCCCTGCCGCTCGCCTGCCCCGCGCCATCGCCCGCGTCCCCGTGACCCGAATCGGGCGCATCCTAAAACCCCGCGCAGCCCATCCCGACCTTACCCTCATCACACCGCAAGGCCCCCGGCCGCTCGAAGCCAAGGGCTGGGAGCATTTTTGCTGAATTCTATTTGCTTTTCGAATGCATTCCCGGCAAGTATCTAAAGCAGCCGCAACTCCGGGAAGTCCTGGCTATAACGTTTTGGGTCGAGCGTCAGTAGACGCTCCGTCTGCACCAGCGCATGCGCACCAATCAGAAAATCTGCCAGCAATCGCCGCGGGCCTTCACTTGTGGCTTGTCTGCGTCGTATTGCATAACGCGCAAAACGCTGACCAGCTTCGGACCAGAGCCGTTCTTCCAACTTGTAATCAATGACTATGCCGGTTGCATCAAGAAACCCGCGGACAAAGGTCTCGGTGGCTCGGGGATAAGCCAATAATTCCACAAAGACAAATGGGGAAATCACCAGCGAACCCTCCATCTTTGCTTCACCCAACTGGGTCGTAGCCCTCTCTGCCGACGGTTCCCATGACCAAATTGCCGAAAATACATTGGCGTCGATTGCCGTTCTCACGGTTTACCCTCCGCAGGGTTTTTGACCACCCACGGCTCATCATCGCGAAGATCGCGATAGTAAGCATTGATCTCTTCCAGCGAAGAAAAAGCCGGCAGCGCCCCGAGATACGCGGTAAAGGGATTCTTCTCTGTCCGCGCGGGCCGCAGAACGGTGCGGCCATTCTCATAGACAAACTCTACGCGGTCGCCTTCTCTGAGACCGAGCCGGTGGCGTACTTCAATAGGCACAGTAACCTGCCCTTTGCTGCTGATGGTGCTGGATGGTGGCATCTTTACCTCAACCTCTGAAAGTAAAGATATCATCCTTTACCGCACTCGTCAATCAGCGTCAGTCAGTCTTGACCCGATTTGACCATCCTCCCACCGCCTATCATCGACTCTGTAATGGCCCCCGCTCCCCCGCGTATGCTTTGCTCCTAATCCCATCGGCATGTTGCACATGGACAACGCTCGCACTGCGTTTTTCCAACTTGCTCTTTGCCTGCCGCACGTGGGTAACGTCTGCCTCGCCCTTACTGGCTCCCATTCCGGCCCGGATTTTGATAAGCTGATTTCGCTGATAGAAGAGGGTGCAGTGCCAGGCATAGGCATCCCCAGCGTTCGTGACTGCTTCGATAGGTTCGTAGGAGCCTGAGCGTCATGAAAGACATTTTTTGGATCAAAGGCGACCCACTTGCGCCATTGGCCATCGTCCTTCGTCCGCAAGGCGACGCCATGCTGGAGGGAGAACTGCTCCGATTGAAGCGCAGCGGTATCCAGACCCTGGTTTCCTTGCTGGAGCACTGGGAAGCAGACCTGCTTGGCCTGGCGAAAGAAGGACCGGCAGCCCTGCAAGTTGGATTGAATTTTCTCTCTTACCCATTTCCCCATGCACATGTTCCTGTGGACACGGTTTCCTTCCGAAAATTTGTAGCCGGGCTGGCGGATCTCCTCCGCGCCGGAGAAAAGGTTGGCGTTCATTGTCAAGGCAGTGTCGGCAGGTCCACCATCGTTGTGGCCTGCACCCTCATGCATCTGAATTGGCAGCCCGAGGCGGCGTTGGAGGCCATTGAAATGGCTCGCGGCGTTCCCGTGCCCGACACGCCGGAGCAAGTGGAGTGGATTCTGAACTACTCGGTAAAGCCCTGAGCAACTTCGCGCCGGCGCCGATTCCCATGCTGATTGTGGACATTAGCTTCTCTTGCCGCTTACCGGCCTGGATTGTTCTCGCGCATCCCTCAATCGTTATCGCCGCCTATCTCCCATGTCATCTTGAATACTGCGCCGACAGGGCTGCTAAACCTGCCCACTCCTGCCGGCACGCCCACTCCAATCTCCAGCCGATGGGGAAGATGCTTGTAGATGCCCGAAGTCAAATAGAAACTGTTCACGCCGGAGTTGCGCCGTCCATTGAACTCCAGCGTCGGAATCAGGTGGTGAGCAAGCGGACGTAGCGCGGCCAGGTTATAGGCCAGCGACTTATCGCCGTCGCTTAACTCGGGAACGAAACTGGCATGTATCTGCAGCTTGCCGAATCCCTTGGCCGCCAGCACATCCGGCTCATAACTCACGCTGCCGCGCGAAGTCAACGGCAGATTCACTCCCATTGCTCCGCTCAGGGCAAAGGGATGGTTGCCGCGGATGAATTGATACAACAAGCTGGCATTTAGCGTGCTCCAGCTTACTGGCAGCTCGCTGCTTGCCGTGGACTGGATGCCGTAGGGCATTTCCATTCCAAACTGCAGACGCCGGGTAATGCCATACTCGATGTCCAAACCTGCCGACTTGCCATCCGCCGCGCTGCCCCGGCCTCTGAACGTCATTCCGTCCAATGTCAACTGCAACTCGCCGTGTTCTTCGCTGCGCACAGCCTCCGACAGGAAAAATTCCTCGATGTAGATCGGCAGAACATCCTGCGCGGCTGGAGCTGGTTTTGCGGCTGGAGTCTGGCCCATCGCAACGGGCCAAATTCCCGCCAGCGATGCCGCAATCAGCAGCGCCAGCAACACACGCCGGATGAGAGAACGGTTCATACCGACATACTATAGACTGGCTTGCGAAGTTCGCGCCCGCCAGACAATTGCCCTTCGCCGTCCCAGCCGTTAGACTGAGGGTTCGAGGGGTCCAGTCATGTTGGTTGTCATGAAGGCGCAGGCATCGCAGGAGCAAATCCAGGCGGTCTGCGAATCCATTGAACGGCTGGGCTTCCGCGCTCACCCGCTTCCCGGAGCCCAGCGCACCGCCATCGGCATCACCGGCAACCAGGGTGAAGTGGACCGCGGCAACCTGGAAGAACTCCCCGGCGTCGCCGAAGTCATCCGCGTCTCCAAAGCCTACAAGCTGGCCAGCCGGGACGTGAAGGAAGAAGACACCATCATCCAGTTCACCGGCACAGAGGCCACCATCGGCGGCCGCAACCTGGCCGTTATTGCCGGGCCCTGCTCCATTGAGAGCCGCGAGCAGGCATTTGCCATCGCCGAGTTGGTGGCCGCCTCGGGAGCACAGTTCTTTCGCGGCGGCGCCTACAAGCCGCGCACATCCCCTTACGCATTTCAAGGCCTGGGCATGGAAGCGTTGCGCATCATGGCCGAGATTCGCTTGCGCTTTGGGTTGCGCATTGTCACCGAGGCCATCGACAACGAGACGCTGGATCTGGTGGCCGAATGGGCCGACGTGGTGCAGATCGGCGCGCGCAACATGCAAAACTATTCCCTGCTCAAGCGCGCCGGACAACTGCGCAAGCCGGTGCTCATCAAGCGCGGCCTTTCTGCCACCCTGGAAGAGTTTTTAATGGCCGCCGAGTACGTGATGAGCGAGGGCAACTATGATGTGATCCTCTGCGAGCGCGGCGTGCGCACCTTTGCCGATCATACTCGCAACACCCTCGACCTGAGCATCATCCCGGCCATCCGGCGAGTGAGCCACCTGCCGATTCTGGTTGATCCCAGCCACGGCACCGGCAAGCGCGACAGCGTGCTGCCCATGGCCCGCGCCGCGGTCGCTTCGGGCGCCGACGGCATCCTCGTCGAGGTTCACGACCACCCTGAAAACGCGCTCTCCGACGGTCCCCAATCCATCTATCCCGCCCAGTTCGCCACCATGATGGACGAACTGGAACGGATTGCCCCGGTGGTTGGCCGCAATCTGTTCCGCGGCGCGCGCATCAAAGCCGCAAGAGGCTAGAGCTGTTTGCCCTGGGTCTCGATTCTGCGACTAAGAATTTTCGCTGTGGTTATGGATGAGGCGTAATGGCAACGATGGTGATCACGGGAGTTCGTTTGTTGCCTTTGATTTCATCGGGACCGTAGTGCCAGAAGATACGGTATGCGCCTGGAGTGCTGCTTTGCGCGTAGGCCTCGAAGATTTTCTCGCCATGAGCGCCCTTCAGTGAGAGGAATTCATGTGTATGCAGGCCCGGATGGTGAGGATCCAATTCCAGGTAACCGAGAGCCTTGCGAACCTGCGCGACAAGTTTGGCCTTCGAGGGCGTGTTTTCGAGATCTGTTAATTGCTGGTCTGCCGTGGGTGTAAATACAATCTTCCTTTGCATACCTATTTCCCTTTCCGCAGACTTGACGGCATCTATCTCTATTCGGAGCCGATTCGCGGCCTATTCTCGCGCGTGTTTGGCAAACGAGCCGCGGTAAATGCTCTTCCCTTCCGCCGATTCCCGCAACCCTTGTTTCACACTGGCCAGGGTCTTCGCATCTTCATAAAGCCACATCTCGGAGGCAGGGACAGCCTTTACCGGGTCGAGAATCAATTGGCCCAGGGAATTGCGGTAGATGTTATAAGCCGTGGCGCTGCCGAGGGTCTCACCCAGCGATAGGCGCTTTTTGGCATCCGGCTGGGCGAACTCGGAGACCAGTTGAAAATCGGTATTTTTTAGAACAGCCAAGGTTGACATGGCAAGAGAGTAGCACAAGTGGGAATAAGAGTCAAGTGGGAAAATCCCACTTGCGGCAGCGGGCGCTCCAGTCTGGAGCAACGAAAAGGTGAGTGCGGGAACCAGCCGCGCAACGGAAGTTTGCCTCCTCTTCCGCGCTACAATCTCTCCATACCCTGCGGCGCCCAGGATATTCTCCGCCCAGGATATTCTCGAGGAGGCCTGCCAATTGTCTTCCTGCGAGCGGAAAGAAATCAGGATTGGATTCCCGGACTCGTCCCATGAAATTGTTGAACGCCACGATCTCGCGCTTCCCCATTCTTGCCCTGCTGGCCCTAGCCCTCAGCAGCTGCCGCTCCCACGACTTCCCGCAATACCCGTCCAACTACCGCGAATACGCCTATGTCACTAACAGCGGCAGCAACACCGTTACAGTTCTGGACGTGGTCGATGTGCGCGTAGACCGAGAGCTTGCAGTTGGGCAGAAGCCCGTTGCCGTAGCCGCCAGCCCCACCCGCAACGAAGTCTACGTGGTTAATTCCGGCGCGGCGGATGGCCAGGGCTCGGTCTCGGTGATCAACGCGGAAAACAACTCGGTCGTAGGCGCCATCTATGTTCACCACCAGCCGGTCTCCATCGAGATCGATTCCACGGGAAGCCTGGCCTACGTGGCCAACTCCGGCTCCAACAGCATCTCCGTGCTGGACCTCAAGGCGCGGCGGGAGATAGCGGTCATCGGAGCCGGCGAGGAACCGGCCGCCGCCCGCCTCTCTCCCGACAACAAAACCCTGGTGGTCGCCAACCGCCGCGGCAACTCGGTCAGCCTCTTCGATCCGGCAACTCGCCGCGTGCGCGCCATCTTCGAGGGCTGCCCCGGCGCCACAGATGCCGTCATCCTCTTCGATTCCTCGAAGGCTTTTATCCCCTGCGCGGCCGGCCACCAGATCATGGCCATCGCCCTGGCTCACGCCGAAGTTCATCCCGCCCAACCGGGCCACGCGCAAGTCATTCCCGCTCAGCCCGACCGTTTGGAGGCATTGCTCGACGTGGGACAGGCGCCGATGCAGTTGGCCCTCAAGCCCGATGGCGGCGAGTTGTTCGCCCTCAACTCGCTCTCCGACTCCATCTCCGAAATCATCACCAACAGCGACGACGTCAATAGCGTCACCATCATCGGTGACACCCCGGTTCGCGGCCTTGTCTCCGCTGACAACTCATTGCTTTACGTGGCCAACTTCCGCTCCCAGTACGTCACCGTCTACGCCATTGACGAAGGCAGGCGCATCGGCTCGATCCACGTCGGTGACGGTTCCTCGGCGCTGGCGTTTTCCGGTTCCGGCCTGCTGCTCTTTGTCGTCGATACACGCTCTGGGGATGTAGCCGTAGCGCGCACGGCCTCGCTCTCGTTTTTTACGCTGCTCCCCACCGGCCGCGCCCCCAACGCCATTGCCGTGAAAGCCTTCAAGCTGCCGTAACTTCCAGAAACCGTTGGTTGACAGTATTCCCGCAGGTACGCGACAGGCTCCGCTCAGGATGGCAGGCTGTTGCTGGCGCAATTACGCGCCGTGATCAGTGAAGCGACAAGCCATTGAAGGGAGCGCTTCGCTTTACCATGAATTGGCGAATTACCGCGGTAATGAGCTTGACGCCGCGCACAACGGCCAACAGGCAGACGGCGGCAAGTGGCATGGGCGGCGGCTCCGGGGGCCGGCGTTTTGGCCTTTGATTTGCCATGCGGCGAGATGGTGTCTGCCGCATCCCGATCTTCTGTTCCCGTGCGACTTCGTCCCAACGAGCAGCCACACCGGCCTGATAATCAGCTTCAGCTGGGCAGCCCCGGTCGCGCGCTGCCTGTGCGAGCGCATAATGCCGGGCAGCTTCCTCCTGGTGGTAGGCGGCAATTTCACCGAAATCGGCAGGCATAGGTAATTCCGTTCTCCCGGTTTGCCGGGCAGAACGCCACGAGAGCAGATGCAGCTTGAGCCTCTCGGGCGCTTGCTTTCAAATGGCTTATCGGCAGAATTGGGAAAAACTTAAGTCCAGGAGCTTCATTGGCCGGGAACAGGTGTTCCGGGCGTCACGATCCGGGGAAATGGAATGAGTTTCACAGGAAATAGGGGAGCAACTTTTCTGCGGAAGCGCCGGCTTCGTCGTTCCGTTTCGTCCTTATTGGCGCTCCAAACCAGTTTAATCTCATTACCTGCTCAACATGCAATGGAAATTATGCGTTGGTGGAGGGTTATTCTCTGCAAGGACTAGTCGTCCAGGCGGGCAGCAGCGCACTTTTGCGTCTGCCAGCGCAGGCCGAGCCAAGCCAGATAGCCCAGTTGGATGGCCCAGGTGACGGCGTAAGCGGCGATAAGATACTGGTGGTCGATAAGAGCTACGAGAGCAGCATGATCGGCGACGGACATGTAGTGCATCCAGTCGATAGGGGGTTCGGGAGGAGCGAAGAGGATCAGGGAGCAGGCCCATCCGAGGAGAGCGATGGGAAGGGCAAAAATCAATCCGATTGCGAGTTTTTTCATTATTTACCTCGTTTTGTAAAAGATTCTGGCCGGGTTCATGCGTTCAGGGTGTCTTGCACGTCCTGCGCGGCGATCTTCTGGCTCTGACGCTCGGCGTAGTAGCGCACCAGGAGGATGAGCATTCCCCAGGCGATCCACGCGAGAACGTTCCAGCCAAAGGCGTGCAACATTCTGGGATCCTTAAAGCCGGAGTCGGCGTCTCCGCCGAAGACCGGGGCAGGGTGCTGCATGCGCCACAAGCGGTTGGATAGATAGACGATGGGCACGTCGAGGGCGCCGAAGATGTTGAGTACGGCGGCCATGGTTTGCACCTGCGGGCCGGCGGCAAAGCGGCGCAGCAGCAGGTAACTGACGTAGATGAGCCACAGGACGAGGGTGGTGGTCAGGCGCGCGTCCCAGGCCCACCAGTTGCCCCAGGCGCGGCGGCCCCAGATGGGCCCGGTGATGAGGACCACGGTGCAGAAGACCACGCCGACCTCGGTCCCGGCCAGCGCCCAGGCGTCGCAGATCTGCGCCCAGGCTTGGCGAGTGTGTCGGAAGGCCAGGTAGCCGATGGAGCCGGCCAGCGAGATGGCGAAGAAAAGAAAAGCGACCATCGCCGAGGGAACGTGGTAGAAAATGATGCGATAAAGTTCGCCCTGCCCGCCCAGCCGGTCGTCCGCGGGGGCGATAAAGATGGCCTGGTAAAAGCCCCAGGCGAGAAGGGCGACGGTCACGGCGGCGAAGAGGCTGAGGAAAAGTTTTTTCATGGGGAATCCAGATGGAACACAACCAGTGTACTAGCGCGACGCCGTACGGTCCCGAACCGGCGCCGCCGAATCTTACTCGTAGGCTAATGCGTCAATGGGGTCCTTGCGTGCGGCCATCCATGCGGGGTAGAGCGCGCCGCAGATAGCTCCCGCAAAGGCGATGAGCGCGCCTTTGACGATCCAGGCCGCGGTAATCTCGAAGTGCGTGGTGGGAGTCACGTAGCCGAGTAGCAACTTGACGCCATACGTTCCGGCAATGCCCAGCAGATCACCAGCAACGGCCAGGATCGCAGTCTCGCGCAACACCACGCCGACGATGGTGAGCTTGGATGCGCCCATTGACTTGAGAATGCCAATCTCCCGCGTCCGCTCCAGCACCGCCGTATACATCGACTGGAAGATCACCAGAAACCCAACAAGAACGGCGATGAATGTAACCACGTTGAGAGCGATGTTGAATCCCGGTATTTTGTCCGGCGTCATTTGCTCGAGCCAGTCGTCGATGGTCTCTACCGGGTAGTCTTTCAGGCTGCTGTCATGGGTGGAATGAATCTCCTGAATGACGGCGTTCTCGTTGGCCGGGTCGTCGCACTTGATGTAGAAGATGGAGGCCTTGCCCACGGAGCCCATCAACTCGCCCATCTGATCGATGCGCAACAGCTTGCGCCCGCCCTTACCGTGCTCTACGATGCCCGCAATGCGAAAGTCATGATCCAGAATCGAGATCTTTTCGCCCACGCGGTGGCCGCCATCGGCGCCGGCCGCGATGTCGTCGATGATCACGTCATCTGGCCCTTGAAACGGCCCGCCGGAGTGGAAGACGAAGGGTTTGAGAGCATCGAAGCTGGAATACTCGATGCCGTAAAGCACCTCGATCTTGCCGGCGGTGTTGAGCTTCTGTATCACCGGCGAGGCTACCGCCACGTGGGGCAACTTGCGAAGAACTTCGACCCACCCAGCCGGCATAGGAGCGCCGCTGACCCCAACCATGATGCTGGCATTGGAGGGCCGCATCATCAAGTCCGCACCGATGCCGTTGGTGCGCTGCTTGGTGTCGTTCAGTATGCCCATGAAGATGCCGACAATCGACAGGATCATGATGACTTCAATGGTCACCGCCAGCACGCTGATAATGGAGCGGACAGGGCGGTACAGCAGATTGGCTAAGATGAGCTTATTCATTCCCGATGATGGCTCCGCGAGGCTGCAAATTGCTGGAAAAACCCTCGCATTCAGGGTAACAGCCCAGGGTTGGCGGAGCCGGACAGGCTAATGAGAGCGCAATTCGCCTCCGCAGCAGCCTGTAGCGGCCTCTATACGGGCCAAGCGCGAAGGCGAGTCGTTGTCGAATACATGTTTCTTCCGGTAAAAAATACGCGGCCACCTGTAATAAATGGGAAATAGTCATAAATAATCTTTGACCGAAGCGAGAAGCCGGTTTATTGTTGAGAAGTAAAACCAGCTAGTTACTCGAACCGTTTATTGGTATACGATGGGCAACTTTGGAGAAGACCTGCGCATGGAGCGGCTGTCCCGCGGCATCGCGCTGGAAGACATCACCGCGGTGACCAAGATCAGCCAGCGGCACCTGATCGCGCTGGAACAGGAGAGATTCCGCCTGCTTCCCGGCGGAATATTAAGCAAGGGCATCGTTCGCGGCTACGCGAGCGCCGTTGGCCTGGACCAAAACGAGTGGACGGAGAGGTTTCTCAGTGCCTATGCCGCCAGCGGACAGATGCTGGACGAAGACCGCAGTTGGCTGGAGTTTGCGGCGAACGTGGGCAAGGCTCGCTCTCTGCGCGGCGATACGATGGAGAAGCGCATGCGCTGGGTCGGCGTGGTCCTTCTGCTATTGGTGGGAATCGCCGCCGCTTTCCTGGCGGTACGCTACTTTGGCCTGCGTTACGGCTGGTGGACGACGCTGCTGCCCATGAAAATATTCTGATCCTTGAATCTTTCTGTTGAACAGGGCACGGTTATCGTCAGGGCTGAACCCCTGATCTGTTTGCCGTATCTGCTCCCCGCAGGCGCAAGGCCTTGGCAGCGACAGATTGCACGCGCGATGATTAAAGAAAATGGCTTGACATGCCGTAATCGTTCGATTACACTTTATTGATGCTCTCGATTAGGCCGCTTCCCGAGTTCACCAACTGGCTTGACGGGCTTACTGATGGGACTGTGCGCGGCGTGATTGTGGCCCGGATCAAGCGATTGGCGTGTGGACTAATGGGAGATGTTCAGCCTGTAGGCGAAGGCGTTTCCGAGTTGCGCATCCACGTCGGCGCAGGATGGCGCGTGTATTTCACACGGCGCGGCGCTGAATTGGTTGTGTTGCTTGCTGGCGGCTCCAAGCGAACACAAAAGAGAGACATAAAGCGCGCCAAGGCGCTGGCGGCGTTGCTGGATTATGGAGGAAACTTAAGATGAGCAAACGCATTAAGGTGTCCGATCTACCCGAGTTCGATGCAGCGCCTTACCTTGATAGTGAGGCGTCCATCGCTGCCTATTTGACCGACATTCTGGAAGCAAATGATGCGGCCTTGCTGGCGGCGGCGCTGGGCGATATTGCCCGCGCTCGCGGAATGACGGAGATAGCCAAGTCGGCCGGGATCACTCGGGAAGCCCTCTACAAAGCACTACGCCCTGATAGCGCCCCGCGTTTTGATACAGTGAGTCGCGTTTGCGCGGCGCTCGGGGTGCGTTTGGTGGCGCAGGCTGTCCATTCCTGACGGCAGATTATCCAACCGGCGCGCGGAAATCGCGTCTAACCTGTCTTTGCGCCCCGTTCGCTGCAAGTCTTTGCCCTCGACCGCTGGCGGCAATTACCATGGAAGGATGCATCCCAAGGCGCAAGCCTGACGGTGCTGGCAGCTCCTGTGTGAGAGTGGGTCCGATGCGGGGAGAGAATCCAGCTCTCCGTGACGGTGATCCAGCATGAACCGGTCCTCGCGGCAGTCTGCCCAAATTGAATTCCCTGCAATGGGAGGAGAGTTTTAGTGAGCGACCGTTTCTTGTTTACCTCTGAGAGCGTCACAGAAGGCCATCCGGACAAGATGGCAGACCAGATCTCCGACGCCATTCTGGATGCCTGCCTGGAGCAGGATCCCAAAAGCCGCGTTGCCGCCGAGACCCTGACGGCCACCGGCCTGGTGGTTATCGCCGGCGAGATCACCACCGAAGCCTACGTCGATTTCCAGTCGCTGGTGCGCGGCGTGGTGGCCTCCATCGGCTACGACAACGCCTTGTACGGCTTCGACGCCAATACATGCGCCGTGATTTCTTCCATCAACAAGCAGTCGGGCGACATTGCCCAGGGCGTGGACACCGGTGGCGCCGGCGACCAGGGCATGATGTTCGGCTATGCCACCAACGAAACCCCTGAACTGATGCCCGCGCCCATCTCGCTGGCCCACAAGCTCTGCCGCCAGCTTACGGCGGTGCGAAAGTCCGGCAAGCTGCCTTACCTGCGCCCTGACGGCAAGAGCCAGGTCACCGTTGAATACGATGAGTCCGGCAAGCCCTGTCGCATCGACGCCGTGGTCATCGCCAGCCAGCACTCGGAGAGCGTCAGCAACGAAGAGCTGCACGCCGACATTCTCAAGCACGTCATACAGGCGGTGCTGCCCGCCGCGTGGCTAGACAAGAACACCAAGTACCACATCAACCCCACGGGCCGCTTCGTCATCGGCGGACCCATGGGCGACACCGGCCTAACCGGCCGCAAGATCATTGTGGACACCTATGGCGGCGCGGGCCGTCACGGCGGCGGAGCATTTTCGGGAAAAGACCCGACCAAGGTGGATCGCTCGGCGGCTTACATGGCCCGCTACATCGCCAAGAACATCGTGGCGGCGGGGCTGGCCGACCGCGCCGAGGTCCAGTTGGCCTACGCCATCGGCGTGGCCGAGCCGGTCAGCGTGCGCATCGACACCTTTGGCACGGGTAAGATCGGCGAGGCAAAGCTGACAGAGCTGATTCGCAAAAACTTTGCTCTCACACCCAAGCAGATCATCGAGAGCCTGAACCTGCGCCGGCCTATCTACCAGAAGACCGCCGCCTACGGCCACTTCGGCCGCAACGAGCCGGAGTTTACCTGGGAGGCCACCGACAAGGCCGCCGCCCTGGCTGCTCAGGCCGGATTGAAGGCCGCAGCCAAGTAAGGCCCATTTCTTCAAATTGCAACAAGGATGGAACCCTTCGGGGTTCCATTTTTTTAAAAATCAAGGGGAAGGCTTTCACCCGCAAATAAAACTTGCCCCAATTCGCGCGGACGCTCGCTGTTCTCTACTGCTCACAACGGGATTTAATTTGTTGCCTTCCCTATTTGAGATTAAGCAATGCCTAATTCGAAATTGGGGTAACTGGGTTCTTTCGATTAGTGCCGATGAATTTACTCGCTCCCCCGATGTGAAATCCATGGGAAGCTTCCTCGGGTTCTTTGCACACACTATACCGAGATCGCCGCATGAGGGCCAGTGGAACGGGGAGGATATATGAAGGGGAAAATACTGATTGTCGAAGATGAGCCCATTGTCGCTTTGGATCTGCATCAGGAGATCATGCAAATGGGCTGCGAGGTGGTGGGAGTAGCCGAGAGCGCCGATGAGGCCCTACTGGCCGTCAGCGCCTGCCGGCCTGACCTGGCGCTGATGGACATACGCATTGTGGGCAGCATGGATGGCATTCAGACCGCTCGGCTGCTCAGCAGCCTGTATGGGACTCCGTCAATTTTTCTGACCTCCTACAGCGACGAAACCACCATTGCGCGAGCAGCGCGCGCCATGCCCTATGGGTATCTAACCAAGCCTTTCCAGAGTGGTGAGTTGAAGGCCACGCTGCAGGTGGCGCTGCACAAGGCCAGGCTGGACGCGCGGCAGAACGCGGCGCACCATAAGATGGCGCGCACCATGGACGGGATGCGCGACGGGGTTCTGCTGCTCTCCTCCGAGGGCCGCGTCCTGTTGATGAACCCGGCCGCCGAAGTGCTTTCGGGCTGGTCGCTGCTCGATGCCAAAGGCAAGCTGATGACGGAGATATTGAAGCTGAGCAACGGTACCCAACACGCTCCGATGCTGCTGGAGCAACGTGAAGACGGCGTTCCGGTAGAGGAGTTTGGCTGGACGCTCAGCCAGCCAGGCGGCGGTTCAACGCTGGTGGATATCAGCCTGACGCATTTGGCTAATTTTGAGGGCAAACCCGACGGCTATGTGGTCACTGTCCGGGATGCTGCCCAGCGTGTGCGCGCGCAGGCAATCGATGAGACGCTCGATGAGACGCACTCCTTCGATCAGACGCCCACGGCGATGGTGCAGTTGGATAAAGACGGCCGCATCGCGCGCGTGAACGAGGCGCTGTTGCATGAGACAGGAGTGAAGGCCGAGAGCGTGCTGGGCCGCACACTGACCGGGCTCAGCATGGACCCGGACCCGCGCATCGCCAAAAACCTGATGCATATGCTGCTGCAGGCGGGCACGTTCATGGCCACGCCGCGCCCGCGCTCGGTGAATTAGAGGCTGCTTCACCGATAGTGTAAGGAAGCTCCGTGCCCCATCCATTTCACGTTCTGTGTGAAATGGGTGGGAAACCACAAAATCAGCCTCACAGAAACTATGAAAATGCTCAGGAGGCCGCAATGTTGCTGACAGAGAACCCGCATCCCGCGCAAGCCGGCGGCGGGCGGCCTCCCGAGGTAATGCGCCCAGCACCTGCCGGCATTCCTTTCCTCCAAAAAAAGGCGGACCAAACCTTGCGAGCGTCTGACCAGGACGCGAGAAAGACGAGCCAGGACGCGCGGGAGTCTAACCAGGACGCGCGAGAGTCCCGTCAGGATGCGCGTAAATTAGATCAGGCTTCGCGGGAGACCGGCCAGGATCTGCGGGAGTCCGGCCAGAACACGCGGGAGACCGGCCAGGATCTGCGGGAGTCCGGCCAGAACGCGCGTGAATCCGAACAGGCAATACGAGAGTCCCGTCAGGATGCGCGGAAATTAGACCAGGACTTGCGGGAATCCAATCTTGCGCTGGTGGAGAGCGAAAAGCGCTTCCACTTGCTGATTGACAGCTTCACCGACTTCGCCATCTACATGCTCGATCCTGCGGGCCATGTGATGACCTGGAGTGTGGGGGCGGAACACAGCAAAGGGTACAGGGCGGAGGAGGCGCTGGGCCAGAACTACTCCATCTTCTTCCTGCCCGAGGATGTGGCGGCGGGGGCTCCTGAGCGGGAGTTGGCCACGGCGGCGCGCGAAGGCCGCTACGAGACCCAGGCCTGGCGGCTGCGCAAGGATGGCACGAAATTCTGGGCGCAGGTAACCTTGACCGCCATCCGCGGCTTCCAAGGTGAGCTGCGCGGATTTGCCAAGGTAACGCGGGATATGACCGCGCAAAAGGCCGCCGAGGAGGAGTTGCGCAACCACAATGCCCAACTGGAACGCTACCGCATCATTGTCGAAAATATTGACAACTATGTGATATTCACGCTGGATGTGGAAGGGCGGATCAACAGTTGGAGTCCCGGCGCGCGCAACATTCTCGGATACAAGGCCGAAGAGGTGATGGGCCGGGAGTATTCTATTGTATTTACGCCGGAGGAGATAGGAGCTGGAAAGCCGCGGCAAGAGATGAAGGAAGCGGAGCGCAACGGATCCTGCGCGATCGACAGTTGGAGAGTGCGCCGCGACAGGTCGCAATTTTGGGCCAGCGGCGTTCTCACAGCGGTTCGGGATGAGGCAGGAAAGCTGACCGGCTTCATTCGCGTGGCCCGCGACATGACCGAGCATAAGCAGCTAGAAGACGCGCAGGCGCATTTAACAGCCGGGTTGGAAGTCCGCGTTCATGAACGGACCTTGCAAATGGAAGACGCGCAGGCGCGTTTGGCAGCCGAGTTGGAAGACCACGTTCGAGAACGGACCTTGCAACTGGAGGCCAACATGGAGGAGTTGCGCCGCAGGAACGCCGAAGCGGAGGCCAGCGCGCAAAACGCGGCACGCGAGCTCAAGGAAAAGGAGGTTTTGTTGGGCGAGATTCACCATCGCGTGAAGAACAACCTGCAAGTGGTTCAAAGCCTTCTTAAGATGGAGGTGCGGACGCTTCCGCCGAGTGAAGCGCGCGCGGCCATCGAATCCATGATTCTGCGCGTCCGGGCCATGGCCATGGTCCATGATCGGCTGTGCCAGATGCCCGGCCTGGCCAGTCTGTCGATTGCTGGCTATCTGCGCGAGATCTTCGAGGGAGCGATTGCCTCCTATTCGGTAGATCCCGGCCGGATCAGCTTTCAATTGGATGCCGAGGATATCATCCTCAATCTCGATCGCGCCATTCCCTTCGGACTGTTGGCCAACGAACTGCTCTCCAACAGCCTCAAGCACGGCTTTCCCGCCGGCAGAAAGGGGACGATTGCCGTTTCAATTCACCGTGTGAACGGCGCGGTGCGCATGGTCATCCAGGACAACGGCATTGGGCTTCCCATGAATTTCGACGCTGCTTCCTGCAAGTCGATGGGACTGAAGCTTGCCGATAGCCTGGCCCATCAACTGGGCGGAGCTCTGCTATTCACATCGAAGCAGGGATGCCATGTCCAGGGAGATTATACGCGTCTTTAGGAGCGGTAAATTATCAACTCAGAGCCTATCCGTGAATTGCGTTTTTGTAGCGCCGCTCTCCTGAGCGGCTGTTGTGCGGGTCTCCTGACCCGCACACATCGCATCTGGCGGCTTGGAAGCCGCCAGTACAGCCGGTCTGGAGACCGGCGCTACAATTTGCGGATAGGTTCTTAGCCCCAACCCGTTTTGCAGATAATTACCATCCGGCAGCGCATAATGACCCTATGTTCAACCTCCGCCAGTTCGATCTCCGCCGTCGTGGGCTTTTTCTATTCCCTATTCCCTACTCCCTATTCCCTGCTTTTACCCCCCTCCCCCCTATTTCCTGTGTAACTGTGGAACTGTGGAGAGCGGATTGCGTAACCCGTTTGAAATCATCACCGGTTGAAAACGCACAACCCAAATTATCCCACATGGTGAGATTTGGCCTCTGAAAATCACCGGAAAAACCCGTTTTTTTGCCTCAAAATCCAGCTTTTTTGCTCGATTCGAGCCGAAAACCGGCCTCGAATAGTCCTTTTTCGCTCGCTTTTCTCACCACTTCCGTCGGCAAAGGAAACCATATCGACCTCCGGCTACAGTCCTCCCGCAAATGCCTTAGAATGCTCTCTAGCGCGTTGCGCATCTTTTTTAAGGAGCAATCGATGCGTTTTCTTGCACTTGTCGTTTTTACACTGGGGCTTGCCACGATGGCCGCCGCGCAAATTGTCGATCAAAATACCGCTCCCTGGGGTTACCAGGGCAAGCGAGGCGAACTGGTCTGGGGCAAGCTGGACCCGGCCTACCAGGCTTGCTCGAAAGGGCATGAGCAGTCGCCCATCGACATTCGCGGCGCTCACCTGAACAAGGCGCTCCAGCCTATCGAGTTTCACTACATCGCCGGAACGGTGACGCTTTTGAACGACGGCCACACCATCGTGGCGCGCGTGAACCCCGGCAGCTACATCGTGGCTGGCGGCGTGCGCTATGAGCTGCTCCAGTTTGACTTTCACCACCCCAGCGAAGAGGCGGTGAAGGGCAAGGTAACCGACATGGATGTGCAACTGCTGCACCGCAGCAGGGATGGCAGTCTGGCCGTGGTGGCGGTGCGGTTTCGCGAGGATGTCGGCAACCCCAATGCCGTGCTTGCCATGCTGTGGCCGCATTTGCCCAGGAAGGCTGGAGCGAGCGAAAAGGTTCAGGAGATGGTGAGTGCTGGCGGCCTGCTGCCCGCTGACCGCGGCTATTGGACCTATATGGGCTCGCTGACCATCCCTCCTTGCACGGAGGGAGTGCGCTGGTTTGTCTTCGAGCAGGAGCTGGGTCTAAGCCGCGACCAGTTGCGCGCATTCACGGCAATCTTCCGTATGAACACGCGCGGGCTGCAGGACGCGCACGGGCGGCGCATCGAGGCCAACGAGTAGGCACGCGCGGTAGGTCAGCCGCTCGCTGACCGCTCGCTGAAGGTTCTTTGACAAGCGCTTGACTGGAAAACACAATAGCCAGTGCGAGCGAATAACGAGCGGCTGCCGCACCGCAGGTGCCCGGTATACTGTCCGTATGTTTTTCCACGCGGCGCCTGCCCGCCCCGGCACAAACAGAACTCAATCCGTGCTGCTTTTTTCGCTGGTGGCCACGCTCACTTACGTGGCGGTCACCTTCGCGGCCGGGTTGCGCGCTCATTCGCTGGCTCTGTTGTCCGAAGCCGGCCACAACGCTTCAGATTTTCTCGCCCTGCTGCTCAGCTTTACCGCTGTTTACTTCCAATCTCGTTCCGCCGGTTCCTCGAAGACCTTCGGCTACCAGCGGGCAGGCGTGCTGGCCGCCTTTCTGAATGCGGCCACGCTCATCGTTATCTCCATCTGGATTGGCCTCGAAGCCATCCGCCGGCTCTCGGCGCCGGTCACGGTTCAGCCCCGGCTGATGATGATTGTGGCCGCGGCCGGCGTGGTGATGAACGGCGTGATTGCGGCGTTGCTATGGCGCGAGGCTCGCGATGTGAACCTGCGCTCGGCCTTTGTCCACATGGCAGGCGACACGCTTTCGACCGCCGCGGTAATCGCCGGTGGCGCGGGAATTCTGCTGACCGGGCGGAACTGGATCGACCCTGTTCTCTCGCTGCTCATCGTTGTGTTCATTCTCTGGAACAGCATGGACATTGTTCGCGAGACCCTAAATATTCTTTTGGAAGGCACGCCGCGCGGCATATCGCTTACGGATATTCGCGCCGGCATGAGAGCCGTCGAGGGAGTGATTAATGTCCACGACCTGCATGTCTGGAGTCTCGGTTCGAACTCCAGCGCCCTGGCTTGTCACGTAACCATTGCCGACATTCCGCCGTCGAAGAGCGCCTGCATTCTGGCCCAGCTCAACCATGTGCTCAAGGAGCGCTTCCAGATCAGGCACACCACCATTCAGTTCGAGCACATGGACTGCGCGGAGTTGGAAGGCTGTGTGGTGCCGATGGAAGAGATGGCCAGCGGCCACGGTCACCGCCATGGCCATGCGCATTGATGGATCAGTCTCGATTGTTCATAGCTTGACATGGTGCCATCTATAGCGAGCACAGCAGAACCAGAGTCCCCAGCGACTCGGGGTCCCCGACGAGTGATTCTTGCTCGTTGGGGTGAGGCGACAGGTCATCGCCGCTGGGGCGGGAAGTTGATGAAACTTCGGTTTGTCCCTGTTTCCCGCATTATCTGATACCTTTCTATTACAGACTTTGATGAGGTTTCTCGTTTGTCCCGTTTTCGTACTGTCCTTGCTGCTCTTTGTCTTGGCCTGCTGTCCTGCGCGCCTGCTCATGCCTGGCTCAAGTCGCATTCCTCCCAGACTGTTGCGCAAGCCCCGGCCGCATCGCCCACCGTCGCGCAATTGGAGGCCCTCGCCGGCGAGTACACTGACCTGGTCGAACCCGATACGCCGCTCAGCTTTTATGTGTCTGACGGCAAGCTCATCGTCGAGACCGAGCGCAACCCTCCCGCCGAACTCAAGCCCCTTTCAACGATCGAATTTGTTCTCTCCGGCCAGATGAACAACTATCGCTTCACGCTCGATGATGCCGGCTGCGGCGCCAGCCTAGTTCACTCCACCGAGCCTGAGATCGTTTACCACCGCACCGGCCCGCCCGTTCATCACGTCTTCCACGACTACCAGCGCACTGAAGCGATGATTCCCATGCGCGACGGGATCAAGTTGCACACGGTGATTCTCAAGCCGGCCGACATCACTGCGCCGCTGCCGTTTCTCATCCAGCGCACGCCCTACGGCGTGGAGGGAACAACACGCGCCTCATTTTTCAGTGTTCGGCCTGAGCTGGCCCGCGATGGCTACATCTACGTTGCCCAGGATATTCGCGGCCGGTACAAAAGCGAGGGCGAATTCATCATGAGCCGGCCGATGGCGGACCATAAAAACACGAAAGCCACGGACGAAAGCACCGACGCCTACGACACAGTAGCCTGGCTGCTGAAAAACGTGGCGGGCAACAATGGCCGCGCGGGCTTCATCGGCACCAGCTATCCGGGCTTTCTGGCCATGACGGCCGGCATTGATCCCCATCCCGCCGTCAAGGCCATCTCCCCGCAAGCGCCCATGATCGACGCCTGGATGGGTGACGACTTCTTTCACAACGGAGCCTTCCGCCAGAGCTACGGATACGATTACGTGCTGAGAATGGAGTCCGGCAAAGAAGAAATCATCCCGGATTATGGCAAGGGGCAGGACGGCAAGCCCCGCGATGGTTTTGATTTCTTTTTAGAGCGCGGCAATTTCGAAGAAGCCGCGAAGCGATCCGGGTCCAGGATTCTGCCCACCTGGAAGCTCTTCCTCGAGCATCCCGCTTATGACAGCGTCTGGCGTTCGCGCGGAGTTCAGCACACGCTTTCAGCGGTTGCTGTTCCTACGCTTTCTGTGGGCGGCTACTATGACCAGGAAGACATGTTCGGCCCGCAGATCGAGTACTCCACGCTCGAACCGCGCGATCGGAACCACCAGAACTACCTCGTTCTCGGCCCCTGGCGCCATGGGTATTGGTCGTCTTCTTCGCGCCACTTAGGCAACCTCAACTACACTGAGCCGATCGGCAAGGAGTTCCGCGCCCGCATCGAGGCAAAATTCTTTGCGCACTATCTGAAGAACGCGCCCAATTCAAGCCAATCCAGCGCGAATGCTTCCGGTTTCAACCTGGAAGACACGGCCAGCTTTCAGACCGGCTCAAACACCTGGAAGTATTACTCTCACTTTCCTCCCAGGGAATCCCGGCCCACCAGCCTGCATCTTGAGGGGGCAGGCCTATTGAGCTGGAGCGAGCCGGCCACGCAGACAAAGACCAGCTACCTAAGCGACCCAGCCAACCCCGTTCCTTATCGCCATAAACCCATCCAGGAGACTTACGGCGCAGGCTCGCAGTGGGGCAACTGGCTCACTGAGGACCAACGCTTTGTCACGGAGCGCAAGGACGTAGCCGTGTGGAAGCTGCCCGTGCTCAAAACGGACCTGGTGCTGACTGGCGAGGCGGTCGCCGACATTTACGTCTCGACCACTGGCACGGACAACGATTTGGTGGTTAAGCTGATCGATCAGTATCCTGCCGACGACCCCGATGCAAAGATGCGCGGCTACCAACTGATGACCAATGCCGAGATATTCCGCGGCCGGTATCTCGAATCTTTTTCCAGGCCGGCGCCGCTGAAGGCAGGCTCGGTCCGCGAGTACAAGTTCTCGCTGCACGATGTGGATCACGTCTTCAAGGCCGGCCACACGGTGATGGTCGAGATCCAAAGCACTTGGTTCCCGCTCTACGACCGCAACCCGCAAAGTTTTGTGCCCAACATCATGACCGCCAAGCCGGCAGACTACCATCCGGCGACGATCACCATCTACTCCGGCCCCGGGCACGACTCGGCGTTGCAGGTGCCGGTGGTCAGTGCCTATGAGCCGGGAGCGTGCCATTGAGCGGGGAGGATAAAGCTGGCAACGGCCTTACTTTGATTTCAACGCTGGCGCAAACTCCAGTAGCTCCACCGGTGCGCCATTGTCGAGGATCATCGCCACGGTGACTCCCTCATTGGGGCTGTTAGGCGGCGTTAGAATCTCTTTTCCTTTGAGCGCCGCGGCAAGGTTATCCACCTCAAAAGCAACGTGAGGCACGGTCTTGACGATCTCGGGGTATGGCGCATCCACGTCGAAGCGCATCCATTGAATGCCGCAGGGGCTGGATTCAAATCCCGAAACATGAATCTTCAGTTCTGGCAAATGTATCTCTCCCTGTCGAGGGATCTGGGTCGGAATGCCGATGTGGTGATACCGCCAGCCACTGACTGCAATCGCCGACGGAGGTTCGTGATTCTGCCGCGCAGAGACCGTCGCGATTTCAGCTTTATTACCTTTGTGGGAGTTCAATCTCTTCTCCTTTGGCCGAGTGCATTGATCGTCTAATCGTACCTTGCCCTGGGTTCCATCTCCATAACTTTTTGGTCGCAAAGGGGGGAATTGCATAGCTTCGCTTCTGCCCTGCGTTTTACGCTAGAATAGAAAGTGAAGTGATCGTATATCAACCCATCTCGGCCCTGCTCTAGCGGCGCTCGCCGCCGATACTCTTTCTCTATCCATCCTCAATTCCACAAAGACCAAATAGAAACGCGCCCCCTTGCGGGCCAATAAGGATTAGCCATGATTGATCGTTTGGAACAGATGGAGCAGCGCTACGAAGAGCTCTCCACCCAACTATCGTCGCCTGAAGTGGTCAAGGACCGCGAAAAATATCAGAAAGCGGGCAAGGCGCTCAGCGTGCTGGAAGCGCCGGTGATGAAGTACCGTGAACTAAAGCTGGTACGCGCGGGGCTGGCCGGGGCGCGCGCCATGCTGGCCGACCCGGAGATGAAGGAGATGGCCGAGGAGGAGATCGCGCAGCTTGTGCCGCGCGAGCCGGTCCTGGAAGAAGAGATCAAGATGCTGTTGCTGCCCAAGGATCCCAACGACGAGAAGAATATCATTCTCGAAATTCGCGCCGGAACGGGTGGCGACGAGGCCTCTCTCTTTGCCGCCGAGGTTTTCCGCATGTACACGCGTTTTGCCGAGCAGCATCGATGGAAGGTCGAAGTGATGTCGATCTCCGAGTCCGGCGTGGGCGGCTACAAGGAAGTGATTGCCATTATCGAGGGCGATCGCGTTTACTCGCAGATGAAGTGGGAGAGCGGCGTGCATCGCGTGCAGCGTGTCCCGGAGACCGAGACACAGGGACGCGTGCACACCTCGGCTGTGACCGTGGCTGTGTTGCCCGAGGCCGAGGAGGTGGACGTGAAGATCGAGGCCAAGGACCTGCGCATCGACACCTTCTGCTCGTCGGGTCCCGGCGGCCAGTCGGTGAACACCACATACTCCGCCGTGCGCATCACACACATTCCGACGAACACGGTGGTGAGTTGCCAGGACGAAAAGTCGCAGATTAAGAACCGCGAGAAGGGAATGCGCGTACTGCGCTCGCGGCTCTATGAGATCGAGATGGCCCGGCAGAATGCGGAGCTGGCCGCGGAGCGCAAGCAGCAGGTGGGCACCGGCGACCGCAGCGAAAAGATTCGCACGTACAACTTTCCGCAGAACCGTCTCACCGACCATCGCATCGGGCTGACGCTGCACCAACTCGATCAGGTGATGGAGGGCCGCCTGCAACCCATCGTCGATGCGCTGATTACCCACTACCAGGCCGAGCAGTTGAAGGCCGGCGGCAGCCAGGGAGCCTGAAGCATCCCATGGCTTCACCGCGCCATCATCTTGATCTTGGGGAGCTCACGCTGAAGGATGGTCTACATCCTGAGCGCGCGCGTCTGGACGCTGAAGTGTTGCTCCTTCACGCGCTCGATAAAAATCGAGCCTGGCTTCTGGCGCATTCCGACGATCAAGTTGTCGAAGACAAGGCAGCTCGCTACATCGAATTGCTCGAGCACCGGCGCAAGGGGGAACCGATTCAATACATCACGGGCGAGACGGAGTTTTATGGGTTGCCGTTTCACGTCACCCCGGACGTGCTGATTCCGCGACCCGAGACCGAACACCTGGTAGAAAAGGTTCTCTCACTGGCCGATTACTTCGATAGGCCTCGCATCGCGGATGTTGGCACCGGCTCGGGAGCGATTGCCGTCGCGTTGGCCAACAAACTGCCACACGCGCAGATCACGGCAACTGAGATTTCTTCGCGTGCCCTGGCTGTTGCGCGCGAGAACGCTGCGCGTAACGCTATCGGCAATATTCGGTTTCTCGAGGGCGACCTGCTTGCGCCGGTTACCGGGGAGCGCTTCGAGATCGTCGTCTCCAACCCGCCCTATGTTCCGGACAGAGACCGAGCCACGCTCTCCGTCGAGGTGCGCGAATACGAGCCCGCGCTGGCGCTGTTTGCCGGAGACGACGGGCTCGAAATCTACCGCAACCTCATCCCAGCCGCCTTTGGCGCGCTCACTCCCGGCGGCTTTGTGGCGCTCGAAATCGGCTGCGGCCAGTCGCGCGCAATCACCGAACTGCTGGCAGCGTCCGGCTTTGAACAGATCGAGTTTGTCCCCGACCTGCGAGGCATTCCCCGCGTTGCCAGCGCGCGGCGACCGTAATCAGTAGTCCCCGGCCATGATTCCAACGTCTATGTTGATAGAGTGGTCGAATTGACCTCAGGAGTTGCCATGAAAATCCGCTTGATGTCCGCAGTTGTCTTCTGTCTCGTGCTCTCTTTGGCGGTCTTTACACAGGATGCACTCGCGGCTCAGAATACAGCTCAGGGACCAGGTTCCGGTGGAGGTCAGGGCCACGGCCAGCGCGGAGGACGCGGAGGATGGGGCGGCGGAGGGGGCTTCGGCATGGGCGGCGGGGCGGGCATTACCGGAACCGTGACTGAAACCGTGGCCGATCACTACACCATCAAGACCGACATGGGCGATATCTATACGGTTCATTTCAGCGTCAACACCCGCATTATCAAGCAGGCGGTCCAGCATCGTGGACCTGGCGAGGGCCGTGAGGGCGGAGGCAATCCACCACAGACGCTCAAACCAAGCGACATCAAGATAGGCGACGCGGTGGGCGTGATGGGGGAAGTGGATGCGGCGGCTAAATCCGTGGGAGCTGTGGTGATTGCGCAGCTCGACCCGGAGCGCGCCAGGGAGATTCGCGAGAGGCTGGCAAACTACGGCAAGACCTGGCTGCAGGGAAGAGTGACGGCTATCAACGAAACCAAGGTCACGCTTTTTGGCATGATGGACAACGCAGCCCACACCTTTGTAGCCGACGAGAACACCACCTTCCGCAAGCGCCGCGAACCCATCACCCTGGCCGATGTTCAGGTGGGCGATCTGGTGCGCGTTGAGGGTGCCGTGAGAGATGGAGTCTTCGTCGCCACGTCGGTCGTTGTGATGGGCATGCCGCCGGGAGGAACGCCAACTGTTCCGCGCAACGCCGCGCCCGCGCCGCAGCCCTAATAATCAGGCGGGAATCCCAGACTTCAAATACGAGACCTGGGATTCGCGTATCCATTAATAATAATTGCAAGTTTCATCAGGCTGCCGATTGCAGCGCTGATCATCCCATGAACATTCCACCGTTTACGTCCAGCACGTGGCCGGTAATGTAAGAGGCCGCATCCGAGGCGAGGAACTTAACTACTTGGGCAATATCGAAGTCCGTTCCGCGACGGCCAAGGGGAATATTGGCCAGCATCGCCGCGCTCACCTTCTCGTCCAGCACGGCGGTCATGGGCGTCTCAATGTATCCCGGCGCCACTGCATTCACGGTAATTCCCCGTGAGGCCACCTCGCGCGCCAGCGATTTCGTCAGGCCTATGAGTCCGGCCTTGGAAGCTGCGTAGTTTACCTGGCCGGCCTGGCCGGCGCGGCCCACTACGCTAGCCATGTTGATGATCCGTCCCCAGCGGTTCTTGATCATCGGCCGCAGCAGGGCCTGGGTGAGCAGAAACGGCCCGGTCAGGTTGATGGCCAGGACGAGGTCCCACTCCGCCCGCTTCATGCTCATCATCAGATTGTCGCGGGTGATGCCGGCGTTGTTGACCAGGATTTCGACCTTGCCGAAGCGTTCCAGCACCGCTTTGGCCCCGGCCTCGATCGACTCCTGGCTGGATACATCCAGCCGAAAGGCCGCCGCCGTGCCGCCCAGCGCCTGAATCTCCGCCGCAACCTGGGCTAGCTTTTCCTCGTTGATGTCCGCCAGTGCCAATGTGGCTCCGGCCCGCGCCAGCTCCAGCGAACAGGCCCGCCCAATTCCTTGCGCAGCGCCGGTTACCAGCGCAATTCTTCCCTGCAAATCTGCCATATTTTTTGACCTCCGCGCGCACAATTCCGCGCCCTTTTGTTCTTTTCATTATATGTGGGAGCAAAGAAGGATCTTCGAACAGCTTTCAGCGTGTAGCTTCCAGCCAACAGCCAATTAATCAAAGTGAAAAGCTAAAAGATGAGGGCTGGAGGCTGGCTTTTTACCCCGACGGCGTAGCCGCCACCGTCACGGGGCGCGCCACCAGCGCCGACCGCACTGACTCCGCGGGCCACACATAAACCGCCAACTGGCGCGCGTAGTGCAACACAGGCTCCTGCTCCGGCAGCCGCAATCCAATCACTTCGGCCAGAGTGTTCTGCTCAATTTCCGCCTCAGCTTCTTCGAGCGGCCATGAGGAGTGGTGCAGGTTGGCCCGGATAGGCTGCCCATCCCGGTTGGTCGAGAACAGGCAATAACGCTCGATCAGGAAGTTCTCCAGCGTGCCGGGGCGGCTCTCCGCCAACTTCCGCGACGGGCCTAACCCGCGGTAGAGCGCCTTGAAAATCACCTGCCGGCCGGCAAACCGCCTGCGGCTATAAAATGCAAACTCCCGCTCCGTGCGCTGCTCCAGATGCATCTCGGCCCAATGGTAGGGCAGTCGATAGAAAGCGCGCCCCGCCGCTACCGCCAGCAGGTTACTGGCATCCAAAGAAAGACAGACTACTCCTTGTGTTCCGGTACGCTCTTCACGGACGTAGGTGCGCAAACTCAGATCGGGGAAGCTGCGTGCCCCGGGAATTGGCGGCAGGCCGCGAACCTTGATGCGGTCCATCCAGAAGGGCATGATTCCCAGCCACGCGGTGCCCTGGAAGGTGTCAACCTGCAGGCCCTCGGGCATCAGCAACGCAAGCGACGAGGCCGGAACCGGCCAGTGCGCGAAGAGTAGATTATTCCATCGCTGGGAGATCAACCAATGGCTTGAAGGCAAGGGATGCGGTTCGTTCGATGTGCTTATCGGATACTCCCGCATGGCCCGGTTACTCCTTATCCTGCTCTGTCGTACTCGCGTTGTATGGAAGAAAGAAAGTCTGGAGCGGTAGAGCGAGCGCAAATCTCAATCCGCCCCCATGACGTATTCTGTTCGCGAGCCTTCAAAATGTCCAGTGAATCTTTCATGCCCCCCGGCGCCCGCAACCAGACGGAAGTCTTCGCCATCCATGGCGCCGACCCCGAGGTGCTGGCCTACGCCATGGCCAGGTACTCCCGCTCCGCACTGTCCATGCGCGAGTCGCTGGCCGAAATCAGCTCGCAGCGTGCCGAGCAGTTTCTCAATACTTTTTATTTTCAGTATGGCCACCGCTCCATCGCCGACTTGGCCCACGTCGCCATGGCTGTGGAAAGGCTCAGTTTGCTGGCTGCCATCGTGCTGGTTGACGAGCAGCGGTGGGACGGTCAGGAGCGATCAACAAGATATCAGAACTTCCTCGAATCCGGCTGGTATTTTCCGGATTTCGGCGAGGATTCCGTGTCGGCGCAGCTATATTCCGAGACGATCAAAGGCCTGTTTGGCGTCTACAGGTGTGTTAATGATGCGGTTTTTAATGCCCTGCGCCGGCATGTCGCCTGTCCGAAGGAAACCAAACACGAGGCTTACGAGCGAACCCTGAAAGCCCGTGCCTTCGACGTGGCTCGCTACCTGCTTCCCCTGGCCACTAACACCTCGCTGGGCCAGATTGTGAATGCGCGGACGCTGGAAACCCAGGTCTCGCGGCTGCTCTCTCACCCTTCTGCAGAGGTGCGCGATCTGGGACTCAAGCTGCGCGAAGCCGCCACCGGCCCCGCCTGGAACGTAAACGCCCAGGCCAGCGCCGCGCTAGTGGAAAAGCTGAAGGCAACCGATCCCACATTAGCCGCCGAAGCCGAGAACCTGCTTAGCCGCGAGGTCCGCAGCGCTCCTACCCTGGTCAAGTACGCCCAGCCCAGCGACTACCAGATCCAGACCCGCGCCGAGCTGGCTCAAGCCGCCGCCGAGCTTTTGAATGATCTGCCACCTGCAGGGTCGCTGCCCCACGCAGTGGTTGATCTGGTCGAATACACCGAGAGCCTTGAAGTTGAGCTGGCGGCGACGCTGCTTTACTCGGCTAGCCACCACCCCTACCGGCAGATTCGTGACATGGTCACCGAGCTGCCCGAGGCCCGCATGGCGGAGATTGTTGAGCTAGGGTTACGCCATCGCGGCAAACACGATGAGGCGCTGCGCGCTTTCCACGCCGGAGCGGCTCTGCGGTTCGACATTCTCATGGACATCGGCGGCTTCCGCGATATGCACCGCCATCGCCGCTGCACGCAGATGATCCAACCGTTTACTACCCAGCACGGCTACGAGACCCCGGCCTCAGGCGATCTTGGCCCAGAGGTGAACATTCTTGCCGAGGCCGGCATCCTGGCCGATTACCACTCCGCCATCGAAGCCGCCCACGCCGCCAGCTTACACATCGCGGCCAGCCCGGCTCACGAGGCCACGCAATCGGCGCTCTATCTGTTGCCGCTGGCCACGCGCGTCCGGAGCCTCTTTAAAATGGATTTCGCCGAAGCTCAATACATCATTGAACTGCGCTCCGGCCCCGCTGGCCACTTCAGCTACCGGCGCATGGCTTGGGAGATGTTTTTGGCTCTCCGGAGCCAGCACCCGGCGCTGGCCAAGCATATCCGCGTTACGGACTTTACCCAGCCCATCGATTTGCTGAAGCGGTGATCGCAGTCTCACCCCACCGGCTCCAAATGCGCGGTAAAGTGGCGCAGGAAAGGCGCTTCGTAGGTCAGCCGCATTCCTTTGATCTTTTCGCGGCGGGCGAAGACCTGCAAGATAATCTCCACCACGTAATCGATGTGGCTCTGTGTGTAGACACGCCGTGGAATGGCCAGCCGCACTAGCTCCATCTGCGCCGCCGCGCCGAACATCAGGCTGCCGATCTCCACCGAGCGGATGCCGCCCTCCAGATACAGCTCGGCGGCCAGCGCCACGCCGGGAAACTGATGTGCCGGAATGTGCGGCAGAAAGGCCTTGGCGTCGAGATAGATGGCATGGCCTCCGGGCGGCTGCACAATGGGCACGCCGTGCTCAGCAACGTGGTTTCCCAGGTAGGCCGTGGAGGCGATCCGGTAGCGCAGGTAATCCTCCTGCAGCGACTCCTGAATGCCCACGGCGACCGCCTCCAGGTCGCGCCCGGCAAGCCCGCCGTAAGTGGGATAGCCCTCGGTCAGAATCAGCAGATCCTTCTCCTGGCGGGCCAGGATGTCATCGTTGGTGCAGAGAAATCCGCCGATATTGGCCATGCCGTCTTTCTTGGCGCTCATGGTGCAGCCGTCGCCCAGCGCGAACATTTCCTGAGCAATTTGCTTGGGCGTCTTGCCGGCGTAGCCCGGCTCGCGCAGCTTGATGAAATAGGCGTTCTCGGCAAAGCGGCAAGCGTCGAAGTACAGCGGGATCTCATGCTTGTGGCAAATCGCGGCGACAGCCCGCACATTTTCCATGGAGACCGGCTGTCCGCCGCCGGAGTTGTTGGTCACAGTCAGCATGACCAGCGGGATGCGGCCGCGCCCCACGCGGGCAATCAGCGCCTCCAGCGCAGCCACGTCCATGTTGCCCTTGAATGGGAGGTTCTTCTCAGGGTGCCGTGCCTCGGGCAGCAGCAGGTCAACCGCCTCGGCCCCGACGGCCTCAACATTGGCGCGGGTGGTGTCGAAGTGCGTGTTGTTCGGCACCACGTCTCCCGGCTTGCACATCACCTTGAAGAGAATGCGTTCCGCGGCCCGTCCCTGGTGCGTGGGGATGACGTGGGTGTAGCCGACAATGTTCTGCACGGAGTCCTTGAAGTGATCGAAGCTGCGGCTTCCGGCATAGCTCTCGTCGCCCTCCATCACCGCCGCCCATTGGTGCGTGGACATGGCGCCGGTGCCGGAGTCGGTAAGCAGGTCAATCAGCACATCGTCGGCATGGAGCAGAAACAGGTTGTAATGCGCGGCGCCCAGCAGCCCTTCCCGCTCCTCGCGGGTAGTCCAGCGGATGGGTTCAACGCTCTTGATGCGAAAAGGCTCGATGATGGTCTTGGTCGGCATGTAGAAAACTCCTGCGGAGAGACGAGTTCGTTCTGGCAGTGCCAATCCTAAGGCCTCAAGAGTCTACGGCGCAACCTGCCTGCGCCCTCCACTGCTAGAATCTTCTGGGAGCAGTCTCCATGAGCGTAAACGCCCTCTATCCCGGAACCTTCGACCCGCCGACCAACGGCCACCTCGATCTGATCGAACGCGGGGCCAGGTTGTTTGACCACCTCATCGTCGCCGTTCTTAACAATCCTGGAAAAGACCCCCTGTTCACTGTCGAAGAACGGGTGGAGATGCTGAAGGAATCAACCGTCGCGATGAAAAACGTGTCGGTGGCCACCTTCGACGGGCTGATGGTGGAGTTCGCGCGCAAGCAGGGAGTCTCGGCTGTGCTGCGCGGCATCCGCGCCATCAGCGACTACGAGTACGAGTTCCAGATGGCGTTGATGAACCGGCGCATCGCCCCGGAGATCGAGACAGTTTTTCTGCAACCCGCCGGGCGCTACTCGTTTGTCAGCTCGCGGATGCTGAAGGAGGTCTTCAGCTTCGGCGGCGACGTCGATGGCCTGGTGCCGCCCAACGTACTCAAACGCCTGCACGGGCGCATGGGCGCGAGCTAACGCGGAAACGCCAGACCTCGAAATGAGGACTGGGTTTCCACAAACGGCTCATGAAAGACGGCCGAAAAGTTATCGAACCACCTCAAGAACAACCTCGACATCCAGATGCCGCGTGCTTCCCGGCACATCCAGCGATCCCAGCATCACGGGCTTGCCCGGAGTCAGCAACGCGGTATTGTCCAGACGCGCCTGCCGAATCACCGGGTCGTTTCTGCCGACAGAGGACTGTTCCTCAGAGACGCTGGATTGTTCCACATTCGAATCGAGCGACACGCTTGCTGCGATTTCTCGTATGCGCGCCGAGATGTTAAGCCCCACATCCAGATATTGGACTTGCGTTGGCGCTAGACTTGCCGGATTGGAAGATTCCGTAGCTACGGGGACCTTGCTGCCGAGCCTGATCCGTCCATCTTTGCCTGGAGTAACAGTCAAGGCAAAATGCTGTGTGCCAAGATGCTTATTACCGTCCATCTCCGTAAGCGTGTAGGTCAGCCGGTAGGTGGTCGGCGCTGTCTCGATCTTCGTTTCGCTTGCCTTTGGCGTGGTTGTATCCGCCTGCGCAAAGACTCTTGCTCCGCAGCAGCTCAGCACCAATGCGATTCCCATGAATCCGATTATCCGTTTCATCATCTTCCTCCCTTTTCACTCGGTGATTTGATCTGATTTGTGATCTTCCTTGCCGGATTGCTCGACAAACTGTTGGAACTCCGCCTCTTGCTCCGCCTCCTGCCGGGCTCGAACCTCATGGTCCAACATTGCCGTAACCTGCGGATCTCCGAGACGAACCACGCGGAGCAGCAACTTTTCCTCATCGGTTAGAGGCGCTTCCGGCGCAGGGTGACTCGGAGCGTGCATCTCGCGGAGAAGCACTGCATCTTCGGTGTTGATTAGCGGTGCCTTACGCTCTGGTGCAACGGTTTTGATTGGTGCGATGGGCTCATGCGGCAGAAGAGATGCTACCTGCGCGTCTTTTTCCGGCCCGTTCGCTGACAAAGTGTCCGCGGAAACGGCGGAGTGCCGCGCCTGCGTCAATGGATTAAAGTGCCGATGGAGCACCGTGATTGCAAGGAACAAGCAGGCGGCGATCATGCACGCCAAAGCAACACTCCACACCCATCGTGGAGTTGCAACCGGTTGCTGCGATGTACGTTCCTCAATCGCTGCTAGTATGCGGCGCTCCAGCCCTGGAGAGGCTTCTGCGTCTCGTAAGCCCGCAAACACATTGCCGATTGTTTCCTCGGAATTGATCATCGCTCGCCTCCTCGTGCTTCGAGCCGTTCGCGCAGCCGCGTCCGCGCGCGGAAAAGCAATGCTCGAACCGCAGACTCGCTTCTACCCACAACCTTCGCCATCTCCGCCATGCCCAGCTCTTCAACGACGGAAAGCAGCAGTATGTGGCGCTCCGCCCTGGGCAATCTCTCCATCTCGCGCAGAACCGCCTTCATGCGCTGCGCCTCCGCCAGCCTTTCGTCGGCGGGCGCCGTGTTCGCCGCCAGATTCTCCGCGAAGCTTTCATCCATTTGCATGGGCCGGATGCGACGTCTTCGGTCCAGAGCCAGATTCCATGCAACCCGAACCAGCCATACCCGCATATCGCGGATTGTCTGAAGAGACCGGCGGCGCTCGATTACTCGAACAAACACATCCTGCACCACATCCTCGGCCTCTGCCTGGTTCCGCAGAACCGAGTGAACGACGCGGAAGAGGAGCCGGGAGTACGTCTCCACGAGAGCCGTGACGTCAATCTCCGTCTGCGCGATCTCCGTGGAAAACAAAACCAAGCTTCCTCCCTCAAACGACGCCATAAGCCCCTTCTATCCAGACAGACGTCCCAATGGCGCAATAGCTCGACTATATTTGAGGCGGCCCATGCACCATATTTTCCGCCGCAAATTTTGCTCCAGCTCAAAAATCTGTAAAGATAGAAATAGCTATGACAAACTCCACTTCTCCCCAAGTCTTTGCCGGCCGCATAGGCCGGATCGAGGTCTCCGCAACCATGGCCGTGGCCGCTGAGGCCGCCAAGCTGCGCGCCCAAGGCATCGACCTGGTGGATTTTGGCGCCGGCGAGCCGCATTTTCCCACACCGCGGCACATCAAGGACGCGGCCATTGCCGCCATCGACGCCAACTTCACCCGCTACACTGTGGTGCAGGGCATTCCCGAGCTGCGCAAGGCTATCGTCGAGCGCCATGCCGCCGACTTCGGCTCCGACTACGGGCTGGATGAGGCCATCTTCACCACCGGCGGCAAGCAGGCACTGTTCAACGCCGTGCAAATCCTGGTCGATCATGGCGACGAGGCCATCCTGCCCGTTCCTTATTGGGTCAGCTTCGCGGACATCATCCAGTACGCCGGCGGCAAGGTGGTTTTCCTCAAGACACAGGAAGCGGAGAACTTCCGAATCACGGCGAACGCTATCGAAAAGGCGATCACGCCGAAGACCAAAGCCATCATCCTCAACTCGCCCTCGAACCCGGCCGGCTCGGTCGTCTCCGCCGAAGATCTGGAGCGCATCGTCCGCCTGGCTCACGAACGCAATATTTTTCTGCTGCTGGACGAGTGCTACGTCTACCTGAACTACGCCGGCAAACCGGTCAGTGGCGGCTCGTTTACCTGGGCTAAAGAGCACATCGTGGTGCTCGGCTCGCTCTCCAAAACCTATGCCATGACCGGCTGGCGAGCCGGGTACGCACTGGCATCCAAGGCAGTCACAGCCAATCTCAGCAAACTCCAATCGCAATCTACCTCGAATGCCACCAGCTTTGTGCAAAAGGCCGCTGTCGCTGCGCTGACCAGCTCGCAGGAGTGCGTCAGCGAATTCCGCGCCGAGTTCATCAGCCTGCGGGATTACATGCTGGCCAAACTGGCAGAAATTCCCGGCATCACTTGCACCAGGCCTGAGGGCGCGTTCTACGTCTACCCCAACATCTCGGCCTTCCTGGGCAAGGGCTGCGTCAAGACCACTACGGAGCTGGCCACTCGGCTGCTTCACGAGGCCCATGTGGTCACTGTCCCCGGCGAAGCATTCGGCACCGCGGAGCATATTCGACTCTCCTATCCGGTGACCCGGCAGAACATCGACGAGGGAACGCGGCGCATGGGAGAGTTTTTGGCCAGGCTGGCGTAGGCAGAGCGGGGCGATGCGACCTATTTCGCCTGGAGAGGCGCTGGCTAGTTATTTGCCGAATTTCTCCCTTTTTCAGCAGAAGAAACAACTTTTTGCAAAATATATCATTCCACTCTGTGCAAAGGTATCGTTTGTCAGGTAGGATGTGGTTTCGATGCCGAAGCCCATGGATTTTCGTCCCGTGATTCTTGCCGGAGGCAGCGGAACGCGCTTCTGGCCCCGCTCCCGCCGCGCCCACGCCAAGCAGGTTCTTGCCCTGGACGGCGAGCGCTCCATGATCCAGCAAACGGTCGAACGGCTCAAGCCGCTGGCCGGCCTGGACAAGACCTGGGTCATCACCAACGAGTACTTGGCCCAGGAGATCGCCAGCCAGTTGAAGGGCATTCCCGCCGGGCAGATCGTCCGGGAGCCTGTGGCCCGCAACACCGCCCCGGCCTGCGGACTGGCCGCCTTCCTTATCGAACGGCAGAACCCCGACGCGGTGCTGGGGGTATTTCCCTCCGACCACGTGATCGCCGACGAGCCACGCTTCCTGAAGACGCTGCAAAAGGGCATAGCCGTAGCCTCCGCCGGAGACAACATCGTGGTGCTGGGCATTGAGCCGACTCGCGCCGAAACCGGCTACGGCTACATTGAGACCACCGACTATACGCGCGACGACTCCGCCCTCCACGTGCGCCGCTTCATTGAGAAGCCCAATCAGAACCGCGCCGAAGAGTTCGTGAACGCGGGCAACTACTTCTGGAACTCGGGCATGTTTCTGTGGTCGTCGCGGACGCTGGCCAACGCCGTGCGCGAGCACCTGCCGGAGACCGCTCCTCTTCTGGAGACCATCGCTGCCGCTTACGGCACGCCCCAGTTTGACGAAGTCTTCCGCACGGTCTATCCCAAGTGCGAGAACATCAGCGTGGACTACGCCGTGCTGGAGCCACGCTCGGCCAAGGGCGAACACATCTCCCACCTCTACTGCATCCGGGCGGATTTTAGCTGGAACGACCTGGGCTCCTGGGACTCGCTGTACGAGTACCAACTGGAAACGCGCCTGCGCGGAGACGGCGATGGCAACGTGACCGATACCAACGGCCACATGGCTCTGGACGCTGTCAACAACTACATCTACAGTCCGCACAAATTTGTGGCTCTGGTAGGCGTTGAGGACCTGGTCATTGTGGACACCGAGGATGCGCTGCTGATTGCCCGCCGTGACCACTCGCAGGATGTGGGCAAGATCGTCAAGGAGCTGGGGCTTAACGGGCGGATAGAGTTGATCTGAAACTGTCGCGGTCAGGATAACTAGCTCTGATTCTGGATATCCCACCTACAGTATCCTTAGTCTTCAGGGAGCAAGAATCTAACCATGCCTCAACCTCCAATCAAGTTCGGCACCGACGGCTGGCGGGCCATCATCGCCGACGACTTTACCTTTGCCAACGTGCGCATAGCCGCCGAGGCCATTGCCGCCTACATCCATGCCAAGGAAGACCCGAAGAAGGGCCTGTGCATCGGCTACGACACCCGCTTTGGGTCAAAGGCATTTGCGCGGGCCTGCGCTGAGGTGGCGGCTGCAACCGGCATCCCGGTGATGCTGGCCAACGCCGTGACGCCCACTCCGGCGCTCAGCTTCGGTGTGCGCGAGCGTGGCGCGGCGGGCGGCATCATGATTACCAGTTCGCACAATCCTGCGGAGTGGAACGGCGTGAAGTACAAAGCGTGGTACGGCGGCTCCGGCAAACCCTCCATCATGGCCGAGATTGAGTCCTACCTGGGCAAGCCCGTTCCGCGCGTTGCGCAGCCCGCGCCGATTCAAGAGGCCGATTTTCTGCCGACGTACCTCAAATCCATCGAGAACTTTACCAGCCTCGACAAGCTGGCAAAATCCGGCATGAAGTTTGCCGTCGACTCGATGTACGGCGCGGGCGGAACCCTCATCTCCGATATCTTCACCCGCATCGGCGTCAAGCATGTGCAGATTCACGGCAACGCCGATCCGCTCTTTGGCGGCATCCATCCGGAGCCCATCGAACCGCACATTCGCGCGCTGGGCGAAGCGGTGGTAGCCAACGGATGCGACGCGGGCCTGTGCACGGATGGCGACGCCGATCGCATCGGCGCCACCAACGAGCACGGCGAGTTTGTCGATCCGCACAAGATCTACTGCGTGCTGCTCAGTTGGGTGCTCAAGTACCACAACGACTGGCCCGGCGCCGTGACCCGCGCCGTCAACACCACCAAGATGTTGGACCGCATCTGCAAGAAGCATGGACGCGAACTGATCGAACACGGCGTCGGCTTCAAGTTCGTCTGCGACTACATGCTGGAGCGGGAGATCGTAATGGGCGGCGAGGAGTCGGGCGGCATCGGCTTCCAGCGCCATTTGCCGGAGCGCGACGGCCTGCTGAACGCGCTGTTGCTGGCCAACGTAATGGCCGTGGAAGGCAAGCCCCTGGGCAAACTGGTCGCTGACCTGCAAGCCGAGTACGGCGAGCACCAGTACGGCCGCATCGACCTGCACATCCCAGAAGAGATCAAGAACGGCGCGATTGCGAGGGCGAAGGCGCTTGAAGTCGGCAATCCGGTTTTTGCCGGAATGCCCATCCTGAGCCAGAACACCATGGACGGCGTCAAGTTCTATCTCGACAACCCGGAAGCGAAGACCAAGCCCAATGCCGCCGAGACCTGGCTGCTGCTGCGCGCCAGCGGAACCGAGCCGCTGATGCGCATCTACGCCGAGTCGTGCTCGAAGGAGTCGGTTGCCGAGCTACTGGAGTCGGCGCGGGCTTTCGCGCTGGGCAAATAAGGCACGAAATAATCGCAAAGGCAAAATTTGGTAAAACACCGGATTTTTCCGGCAAAAAACGGGTTTTTCCGGTGATTTTCAGAGGCCAAATCTCACCATGCGGGAGATTTTGGGGCTGAAAATTTTCCACAGGCGTTGATTTCAAAGAACTTAAAAATTATCTGCAAGGATTTTTGGGAAATTTATACCCCAGGGGGTATAGGGGGGTGCCGAAAAGCAGGGAACAGGGAATAGAAAGCAGCGCACCTCTGGTCCTTTATCATGCTTTGATTGTGCGCCAGCGGAGGGTAATTACATGCAAGGCGGCGAAAAATATTTTACCACTTGACAAAATATTTGAATTACATAACAATTAATTTTGGAAAATGAACACACCTGACCAAAAAGCACCCGGGGAGAGCGGCCTTTACAACCGCATCGCCGTGCTGCGCGCTGAGCGAGGGATCAGCCGCCAGCAACTGGCCGACGCCATGGGCGTGAACTACCAAACCATCGGCTTTCTGGAGCGCGGCGAGTACAGCCCCAGCCTCAAGCTAGCCCTGTCGCTAGGTGAGTATTTTGGACTGCCGGTGGAGGCAATCTTCTCCAAACGTCCCTTGCCGCCGTTGAGCCATCAGGTGTATGGGAAACAGCCACCCCAAGCGTCCGCACAGGAGGAAACAATTTCATGATCTCCGCTGACAGCACTCTTTTCGGTCATTCGCTCGCCCGCCGACGGACCCGCCGCTGGCTAGTGGTAGCTTTCTGGGGCGGGTTGGTTCCCCTGCTGTGCGTGGGATTTCAGGAATTATTTTTCATTGCTCGTGGCTCGTTCGCCCTCAACACCTTGAATTTTGCCCTTCTATTTATTTTTTGGATCACGATTTTTCTCGGAGGGGTTCGCGCTGGGGGATGGGTCAAACCGTTCCGGACTCAGAAAAAGGCACGCAACATTGTGCAGCCCCTCTTTGCCAAACCGAAGCCCACCCAAAGTGAATTGATCGCGCAGGAGTTAGCGATGGATGAGCGGGAGAGCTCCCAGCGAGACCACATCCACTATGTGGCTTACTCCATCGCACGGACTTTGACGGTGTTTATTTTCGCTTTCTATTGCCTGTTGGGCTTCTGGAATCAGGAGTTACTGCGGCAAGCCGGCCCTTTGCTTTTCTTCCTGCTGACGATCGCGCTGTGGAGCTTGCCGCAAACCATGATTCTATGGACCGAGCCGGACATGGTGCCGGAGGCCGAGGCTGAAATCGTCAAGGAGAAACGTACATGATCGATCAGAATGGGTTGCGAAGGATTCTGTGCCTGAAGCGTCCGGCGAGGCGGTGGTTGGTGTTCGGCTATTGGGCATTTGTTCTCTCGTTCATCGGAACGCTGGCGGTAGTGAGTCGAAATCAGAGCCCCAATTTTATAAACCAGGCGTTCTTCTGGTTTTGGTGGACCCTCATCATATTTCCAATATATTTGCGAATCATAGTCACGTCTTCAACGCGCGGTAACAACCTTCAGACGCTCATGAAGCCCACGGAGAGCGGCCGCGGAGTAACACCCCGCCCGCTGGATGAACGCGAGCTCAATCTACACTACAGAATGCACACCAAAGCGTATTACATCCTCCAGATTTTCATTCCCATTGGCGTTTTATTGCTGACGCCTCCGGAGATTCACAGAAGCGCGTGGCTGATTTCTGCGCGCATTCCGTTGCTATGGCTTCTGTCTTTTGTGGTTACAAGCCTGCCCCAATGCATGATTCTGTGGACCGAGCAGGATATGGAACCGGAAAAGTAAGCGTTATGCGATCACCGCGACCTTGGCGCGCTTGCCGAGGCGGACGACGAAGCGGGCGGGCAGGGCTGACAGAGGAATCAACAGATTTTCCGCGGTATCGCCATCGAGCTTGACGGCCTTTTCGGCGATCTTGCGATTGGCTTCGGCGCCGCTGGCGGCGAGTCCCATCTGGACCAGCAACTTAGGCAGGCGAATCTGGTTTGGCTCTGTCCCGGCGACATCGGCAAACAACACGGCGACTTCCTCCAGATTCTCCGCAGTCTCCTTCTGCTGAAACATGCGCGCCCAATTTTCGTCGGCGCTCCTGGCGGCGGCTTCGCCGTGGAAGCCGGCGGTGATGGTTCGGGCCAGGCGCTTCTTGGTTTCCATGGGGTGCAGCTTGCCAGCGGAGACTTCAGCTCGGAGTGCGTCTACCTCGGACTTGCGCAGGTCGGTCAACAATAGCCAATAATTCCACATCAATTCGTCGGAGATGCTCATCAGCTTGCCGTACATCTCGGCAGGGGGCTCGTTGATGCCGATGGCGTTGCCAAATGATTTGGACATCTTCTGCACGCCGTCTAAACCCTCCAAAATCGGCGTCATGAGCACAATCTGCGGCTTCTGGCCGTAGTGGCGCTGCAGCTCGCGTCCGCAGAGCAGGTTGAACTTCTGGTCGGTGCCGCCCAACTCCACGTCGCACTGGAGGGCCACCGAGTCGTAGCCCTGCATGACCGGGTAGAGCAGTTCGTGGAGGCTGATGGGCTGTTCGGCCTGGAAGCGCGAATGAAACTCGTCGCGCTCCAACATCTGCGAGACGGTGAAGTGGGAGGTGACCCGAATCGTCCCCTCGTAACCCAGCTTGCCGAGCCATTCGGAGTTGTAGCGGACCTCGGTGGTTTTTTCGTCGAGGATTTTGAAGACCTGCGCCTTATAGGTCTCGGCGTTGGCGTCAATTTGTTCGCGGGTGAGCGGCTTGCGGGTGACGTTGCGTCCGGTGGGGTCGCCGATGAGCGAGGTGAAGTCGCCGACGAGAAAGATGACGGTGTGGCCGAGTTGCTGGAAGTGGCGTAGCTTGCGCATCAGCACGGTGTGGCCCAGGTGCAGGTCGGGCGCGGTGGGGTCGAAGCCGGCTTTAACGCGCAGAGGGCGTCCGGTTTTGCGGCTCTCTTCCAGGCGCTCGCGCAGTTCGGCGACGCGGATGATCTCCGCCGCGCCCTTCTGGAGCAGGTCCATCTGTTCTTCTACGGGCAGAAACGTGCTCATGATGTCTTTCAGTATAAAGTCGCGGGCTACCCTCCACGTCAAAACCCCTCCGATAGCCTTGCCGAAGGTGATCCTGTTCGCCGAGGTCGGATTTTCGAGCAATACGGAATCTCGGGGGGCTCGAGTCTTCGAAGATATTGCTGATCGAAGCCGAAACCGTCGTCTCGAAGGGCACCGGCTGAATTAATGCCCTCATATTTCTCAAGGACGAAACCAGGGAAAGGGTTGCAATCCACGCTCAATTCTCCATGGTGTTGAAATAAGGTTCTTGACATATATCATCTAATCATGCTCGTATAGGTGTGTTTTTGTTTTGACATATTTTTTGTGGGAATAAATCTCTGTGCTTGTTCGTAAGCGCCCATGAAAAATGCAGCGCTGTATCCATAGTACTAGTTGGGCTATTGGCCCAATGAGGAGATGATCATGCGAAATATCATCGTGCGAGTAGTCCTGGCCGCGAGTATGTTAATGCTTGTTTATACCCCTAGCACGGCCCAGGTAGCATGTATTGGGCAAAAGCTGGAGAAATGTGTTTATCCATCAGTACCACGCAATATCACTCATTTCGATTGCGGTTACACATATGAGGCCGCTGCCAACAAGATGTGCCAAAATCACGGGGGCGTTATGTATTACAACTATATTGATTCTGTAGGCGGGAATCAATGTGGGTACGCTTTTGTCCAGGTGAATTGCATGAACGCCACGATTTGTATCGGGCAATCTCCGAATGACTGCAGTCCGGGAATGGGCCCTACTCTAGGCTACAATTGCGATTTCGCAATTACGAATCAAGGAAATCTAGATCTGGCCGCAGCTACGGAATACTGCAACAGCGGGAGCATGGGCGTCCTCAATTACAATAGGCTTAGTTCTGTCACTGGGGGTCAATGCGGATTCACTTATGATTCGGTGACATGTGCGCCCATGGCAAATGGGGCGTTGTATGCAAAGTACTACATACTAACGATTTTCTACGCCCCGCCTGGATGCGGCACAACCGGCGGCACAAACCCTATCCATTGTCCCACTAACAGCAGCATGGTTTATTCTCAGGGCAGCTCGACCGGGACCACTACCACGATCGCTAAATCGACTGGCCGCGACCTGAGTATCACTGTAAAGATCGGCTCGTTAGGCGACTCGGTAGGCGGTGGCTTCGATACCTCAAAAACAACCACCGACAGTTCAGCAGAGACGATTACAAAGTCGCAAAGTCAACAAGTAACAATACCTGGTCAACAAGAAGACGGAATCGATCACAACAACGACCAAATCAGAATTCTACTAAATCCAGCGGTTTCCATTACGACGATTGGGAACTCCACAGGTCCCTTGAATATGAGTTGGAATATGGGTTGGCACCCAATTCCGTCGATCAATGCTACAACTGGTCCTTTTTATTATGACGTGTTTGTTTGGGAGTTGAGGGACTGGGCTAACGGAGGGAACAAAAGCCCAAATAAGCATAAAGATTTTACGACACTGGGATTCACAAGCGCCGACTATATCACAATTCTATCGCAGGATCCCTTTGCGTACGCCAACAATATCCACCCGCGCATCGTGCCAACCACATTTAGTAATTTTCCATATGTACCAGAAACAAATTGCAATGTATATCAGGCAGTCCTAAAGAACGATTTTCAAGAACAGAACGTGGCCAGTTCCACGAGACAGTACAAAGTCAGCGTCACCGCGACCGGTACCATTCCGGGCATAAAATTGATTACTGCGGTATCGGGTACTGTGGGAGACATTATGACATGGGTAAATACGTCAACAACCTCTCATTTGAGCACGAGTACAGAAACTGCGACCGCGAATATATCGTGCCCTTCTAGCGCCTACCCACCCGACGCGCCAGGAAGTTTGGCGTTGTACTGGGATACTCTCTATGGCTCGTTCGTATTTATCCCGCAAGGAGTGACTGGACAGCAAATCATCCACCAAGGCACCGTTGTTTCGCATGTGGCACCGGTACGCCACTTGGCTGTGGATCTTAAGATCGGTGGCATCACCTATCACACGTTCACCAACAACAATGGCGAGTATGCCTTCTACAGTGGGGTCATCAAGCCGAACGCAGAACATCCCATCACTGCGGATGTCTCGGTCGGCGGCGTCCACCAGACAGTAACCATCGGGGCAGCATCTAAAGCCCAGATCAACCTCGCCAATCCCGTCGCTCCGGTGCGGTGAGCTTCATCCGGGGATTCGAGAGAAGATAAAAAGGATTGACCGGCAATCATTGCTCAATCAACTACGGCCTGACATTGGCTACGGCGCCCGTTCGCCTGCGATGGCTGCCCTATCCCTTATCGCTGGTTCGGCACAGGTGCACCCACGCTGAACTCATAGATGCTGTAGGTGACGCCTTGTTGTACGGATTCGCCGACCTTGCGGTAACCCGGATGCAGGCTCTTCAGGTAGGCGAGATCGCCGGAGGCGAGCATCACGGTGGGAATCTCGCCCCTTTGCAGCATTCCCTCGACGCCGCCGTTCTCTTCGCGCGAGCGCGCGACCTCCTGAAAATTGGGATCGAGGACCAGAGCGAGGGCGTTATTGTCGGTGGAGTACCAGGGAAGCGCAAAGACTCCATCGGTGGTGAAGATGGGCTTTTTCAGCATGGCCAGGCGATTGTGCAGGGCCACCGCGTCGCGGTATTCCGCCGCCGTGGCAATGGGGACCATATCTTTTTTACCGGGATGATGGTAACCGATGGCAACACCCATGAGCTGGACGGCCGGTTGAAGGCAGCCGAAGAGGAGGAGGGCGGTTACCAACCTTCCCGGCACGGTGAAGACGGCCAGTTGCAGCAGAGTGGAGCCTGCGGCGAAGGCCTCGAAGAGATAGTTGGACGTTCCGCCAATTTTTCCCATGTCGGCGAGGCCGACAAACAGGGCGACGGCGAAGACGGTGGCTAACAGACGGACGTTTGTGCCGGCACGGTTTGTATCGCCCGAATCCCGCACAATTGACCCGTCCCTAATAGAGTGTTGAGGTTTCCCACCCTTTCCGCAGAAAAAAACGGAAAGGATGGGGCACGGCGTGTCTGTGTTTACGGGACGAATCACGAGCAAGAAGGGAGCGGCGACCCAGTAGAGGTTCAGGCCCACGGCGGTGAGTCCGGCGCCGAGGGCGCGCAGAACCCAGGGAAGCGAGAAGGCGAAGCCTCGGACCATTTGCGGCGCGATCAGGATGCTGAAGCGGTATTCAGGCGTCCCCAAGAGAAGCGTGGCGGCGACTAGCGCGGCAAAGACCACGGCCAGGAGAGCGAAATCCCGCCACCGTTTATCAAAGATCAACCAAAGGCAGAGACCCGCGAAAGCGAGGACCGTCGATTGCTTGAAGGCCCAGGCGAGATAGAGCAGGAGGCCCGCATAGGCAAAGCAGAATCTTGATTGACGCACGACGACCCAGAGGGCGATCATCACCAGCGCGGCGGCGGCCATGTCTGGCCGGATGGTGAGCGCCCAATACTTGACCAGCGAGGTGCAGAGCCAGAGGCCCACGGCGAGCGCAAGAGAGAACAAGCTGGCGAAGCCGCGCAAGTTGAGCAGGGACCGTACCAGTCTCCACTGCGCTACGGCGCCGACCAACGCGAAGAGCAGCGTGAACTGGCGTCCCCAAGTCAGGATGCCGGTGTCCCATGCGCCCATCAGCCGGAGGACGACGGCATACACGTAATAGAAGAGGTAGTTATAGAGCGAAAGAGAAAAGGGAAATGCGAAGGGCCACGCATAGACGGGCCGATGGTTCATGCATCTCCAGACGGAGTCGATCATGGGCGACTCGACGGCGGTGGAGCAGAAGAGCGCGCCATAGCGCCAGACGCTGAGGATGCGGACGAGATAGACAGCGAGGTTGAGGGCGAAGAACGCACCCACCGCGGCGACCCGGCAGCGCGACAAGTTCCAGGCGGAATCGCTGGTGAGTTCCTTCATGGGCGGCCTGCTCCTATTGCGATCCAGCAATCGCTGGACGAAATCGAACAAAGGCTAGGGTAGCATGGCTCTACGCGGCTTTGGGCGCGCGCCAGTCTGTCAGTGCTGCTCAGTAACCGGCAGCCTTGCCGTAATGGCTGCGGTGATCCTGACCGGCCTCGAGCTCGCCGGTTCTAGGGTTTACGGCGATGCACTCGCCGTTGGACCAGTGGCCGTGACTGATGCTGATGTCGTATCCCATGGAGCGGAGAGCGGCCAGGGTTGCAGGCGGAAAGCCCGGTTCGAGATAGAGTTTGTCGGGCAGGTACTGGTGGTGAAAGCGGGGCGCGTCGACGGCCTGCTGGATGTTGAGTCCGCCCTGGGAGGCGAAGAGAAAGATATTGGCGACGGTGGAGATGATGCGCGCGCCGCCGGGCGAGCCGAGAACGTAGCGCAGCTTGCCGTTCTCGAGAACGATGGTGGGGGTCATCGCGCTCAGGGGGCGCTTGCCGGGAGCGATGGAGTTGGCCGGGCCCTGAATCAAGCCGTACAGATTGGGCGTGCCTAGCTTGACCGTAAAGTCATCCATCTCGTCATTGAGCAGGAAGCCCAGCGAGCCGGCGGTGACGTGAGAGCCGAAGGAGTCGTTGAGGGTGGTGGTGACAGCGACGGCGTTGCCCTCACTGTCGACCACCGAATAGTGGGTAGTGTCCTGCGATTCGTTGCGCCGGCCAGCGGTTTTAGGCGCGGGAGGCAAAAAGCCCTCGGGGCGGCGAAGCATGGCGCTGGGAGTGGCCACGTGGGGATCGATAGAGGCGCGCCAGGCGGCGGCGTAGGGTTTGGCGGTCAACTCGGCGGCGGGGATGGCGTTGTAGTCGGGGTCGCCGAGATATTCAGCGCGATCCATGTAAGCGCGGCGAAAGGCCTCGACGATGAGGTGCATGGACGCAGGGCTGCGATCGCCAAGCTTGGCCAGGTCGTCGCCTTCGAGAATGTTGAGGGTGCTGAGCAGCACGATTCCTCCCGAAGAAGGCGGCGGGGCGCTGAGGATGGTGAAGTTGTGAAAGCTGCCGGCGATGGGAGCACGCTCGACAACTGTGTATGCGGCCAGGTCTTCGAGGGTGAGCAATGCGCCACCCTTGTGGAGATCAGCGACTAGCTCATGAGCCATCTTGCCGTGGTAGAAGTTGTCGGGATCGGCGGCTATGCGCTGGAGGGTGCGGGCTAGCTCGGGCTGACGAAAGGTCTCGCCCTCCTTGTAGAGTTGCCCATCGCGCTGGAAGATGCGCCTGGAGTCGGGGAAGAGGGTCAGGTCGGGGTCGCTGAGTTCATGGGCCTCTTCGGCGGTGAGCAGGAAGCCTTGAGCCGCTAACCGGATGGCTGGAGCGATGACGCGCCGCAGGCCGAGCTTGCCGTACTTGCGCTCGGCATAGACCAGGCCGGCGACCGATCCGGGCGTGGCAATGGAGCGATAGCCGAGGAGGCTGGAGTTGGGGATGACATTGCCCGAGGCGTCCTGGTACATGGTTTCAGTGGCCTGGAGCGGGGCCTTCTCGCGGAAGTCGATGAAGGTGGTTTTGCCGTCGTGAGCGCGCAACAGCAGAAAGCCGCCGCCGCCCAGATTTCCGGCCGCTGGATGCACCACGGCCAGGGCAAATCCGGTGGCCACGGAGGCGTCTACGGCGTTACCTCCCGCGCGCAGCATCTCCAGGCCCGCGTCGGAGGCGAGATGATGGACGCTGACCACCATCCCATGCCGCGCTCGCACCGGCTGTTCATCGCGATAGTCCACCGCGCCCTGCTGGGCAGCGGCGAGGGCGGTAATGAAGAGCACCGCACCCAGCAAGGCAGCCGAAATGGGGAGAAACGAGCGACGAATCATGTGGTGACAGGATAACGCGGCGGGCAGTCGGGTTGACCGTGAGAGCGCTATCATTCCCTAAACTTCAGCTCATTTGACCGCCGTCGACTGCACAGATTCCAGCATCTCGCGGCGCAAGATGGCGTTGATGCGAGACTGGTATCCCCTGCCCTGTGCGCGCAGCCAGAGCAGCACGTCCGAGTCGATGCGCACCGTCGTAGATGTTTTGGTGGGCCGGTAGAACGGATTGCGCACCGCGTTCTTCCAAAAGACGTCGCCGAGCGGCGGGATGTCGGAGTAGTCGATTTCGGTTTCCGGCTTGGTCCTGAGAGAGGCTATCTGCGCCTTCTGTGTCTTCGTCAGAGCAGGCGGATGGGCAAGGTCGATCTCATAATGAACCATTTTCCTCTTCATAACGCCTCCTTTCCTTTTGGTTGGCGCGCCGCGCTGAGATAATGCGGATTTCCTCAACTTCGTCCCGCTCATGTACCGTATGTGCGACCATCAGTAATACAAGCCCGTCGACGACTCCGATGGCTTGCCACCTAAGCTCGCCGTCGACGATTCGGTCCTGCTCAAAGAACGCATATGGATCTGCGAAGACGCGCGTAGCGGTCTCGAAACTCACGCCGTGCTTGCGCAGGCTGGCGCTTGCTTTGGCGTGGTCCCACTCAAAGCGCGTCTTCATACAATTATGTTACTACATAATTGTTGTATTTACCAGAGCATAAGCCCCATTCCAGAGAAGGTGAGTGTTTTGATACTGAATCTGAGGCAGAGCTTGCTATGGGTCCCTCTTTCTAATCAGTACGATTGCTGTGTTACCGTTGCAGTACGGCATCCCTGCGCCGGGCCGGTGGATAGGCCTGTGCCGACTGCCCGCGATGGGGCTGGCATCGGGGGCGGTGTGCGAAATCAAGGAATGTCCCAGCAGCCGGAATCGACCTTGCATCAATTCGCCGTGAGCCCGACTATCAAGCCTGAGTCCAAGCCCGCATCCGCATCTCCGTCGGAGCATAGATTGGACAAGCATGCGCCGCAGCGGATTCCGCCCTGGCTAGAGCGCGCCGAGTTGTTTTTGCGGGTATTGCTGAGGATGTACATCGGCCTGGCAGTATGCTATGTTCCGTGGTCCCGGTCGTTTTGGGACCAGAATCCTTTGTTTGTGCAGTTCCCCACGCTCTCAATCTACGCGGCCAACGGCGCGGTACGCGGCCTGGTGTCGGGGCTGGGGCTATTGAATCTGTGGATTGCGTTTCATGACGCGCTCCGCAATCGGGATGGATGAAGCTATGAAGAAACAGGGACTAGGGACTAAGGGACTAGGGACTAAGGATCGGGGGGTAAGTTTGCCTTCCACATTTCTTTCCGTTGACATGGCCGCCTCCAGCACTTCATCGGAGCCCGAAGCTGGCTCCGGAAACTCCTCGGCTAAGGCCGCGACTCCTATTCCCTATTCCCTAGTCCCTAGTCCCTGTTCCGCTGTAATTCCCGGCAACGGGGCGCCGCCGCCTCTCAAAGCCGCTCCACTGGCTTATGAAAACCTGGACTTCCTGAACAGCGCCGACGGACGGCTTATCCGGATTGTCTCCGAGTTTATGGAGCCGCTGGCGCGTATCCGTCGGGAAAAGATTCAGGACACGGTGGTGTTTTTCGGTTCGGCGCGATTTCGCGGGCGCGAGGTGGCCGATCATGCCCTGGAACTGCTGGATAACACCGGCTCCACGCAACCGGCGCCCAGCCATGAGCAACCGGCCAAAGCGCCGGAGATCGCCGCGGGCAAAGCTTCGGATTTACAGCGCAAACGCGCCGTGGCGGCTGTGGAGATGGCCCGCTACTACGAGGGCGCGCGGCGGCTCGCCTTTCTTCTCACCGACTGGGCCAAGCGAATTCCCTCGCGGCGGAGCCGGTTTGTGGTTACCTCGGGCGGAGGGCCGGGCATCATGGAGGCGGCCAATCGCGGCGCTCACGAGGCGGGCGGCAAGACCATCGGAATGAACATCCGTCTGCCCTTCGAGCAGGCGCCCAACCCGTACATCACGCCCTCGCTCAACTTCGAGTTCCACTACTTTTTCATGCGCAAGCTGTGGTTTGCCTACCTGGCCAAGGCGCTGGTGGTCTTTCCCGGCGGATTCGGAACGCTGGACGAGATGTTCGAGATTTTGACTTTGGCACAGACCCAGAAGCTGGGCAATAAGATCACCGTGGTCATCTACGGCCCGGAGTACTGGAAGAAGGTCTTCAACCTGGAAGCGCTGGTGGATACCGGCGCCATCTCGCCCAAGGACCTCGAGTTGTTCCAGTTTGCCGACACGCCGGAGCTGGCCTTTGAGCTGCTGCGCAAGGGGCTGACGGAAAATTACCTGGAGGTCGAGGCGGCAGCGGGCACGCCCCCCGGCGAGGATCTGATGGAAGGCTGGGCGGTAGAGGATTTTCTCAGGCCGGAGATAGGGTAAATGAGCAAGTAGGCGCGACGACGCTTTGGAGTAACGCATTAAGGGGCAGTGGTGCAGTTTCCGAACGGGCGACGATACTCCCAGCACTCGACGGTCGGCGTTCAAGGCTCTACATCTTTCGTTGAACGGCATTTTGCAGTACCATGGCTGCGGAGTCCAACAGCCTATGCGACGGATAGTTTCTAAGTTAATCCTCTGGTTACTGATATCTGCGGTTTGCCCTTTCTACGCATCAGGGCAGCAGAATCCCTGCCCGGACGGGCCCAACGTGTCCAATGCCGAGATGAGGGAGTGTTATACGAAAGCACAGATTCAGATGAACAAAAAAGCCGATGAAATCGCGGCTCGCATCGCCAAGGATCTGCGCACAATTTCGCCGAAGGAAAGGGAGCTCTACGGACCTGTAATTGTTCCAATGCTCGAAGATGCCGCGCAAAATATCGACACTTCACAGACTCACTGGAGGGCATACCGCGACGACTACTGCAATGCCATCGCATTGAGCTACACAACCGGCTCTGGTGCGGGTACGGCATATGAGCAATGTCTCTACAGCACCGCCGCGGCTCGTGTGCGCCAGCTCCTTGACGACTTTCCCGATTCAACCGCCGTCAAGGCGCATCCGCATTCTGTTCTTCCCTGATTCTTTCTAGGGTTTTCTCGTAACTTACTTGATTCCTTCGCTAATTGACGCCACGTTCGCGCCGCGTTAACTCTCCATTCATGGCCGTACCTGCAAACTAGCTCCAGTAATTCCACACTCCCCGTGGAATGAAGGAGCGGAAATGGGCCAATCTACCATCTCGTACCTGTGGCGCGACAAGCTGGCGACGCAAGGTTTCAGGTCTGGTGTATCACTGCACAGCCACACCAACCAGTCGCACGAGACGCTGGACTTTCTGGCGAACTGGGGCAATCAGCACCCGTGGATGCGCCCACTGCTCACGCGGCTGGAACAGCGTTCGGAGCGGATGCATAAATTTCATATCGATTACGCGGCCAGCTACTGGACGCCGCCGATGACGCCGAAGCTGGCTTTTGACTTGGAAAGCCGGCAAATAGAGAAGCTGAACCTCGAGCCGATGGTCTCCATTACCGACCACGACAATATTAAGGCGCCGATGTTGCTGCGCACCATTCCCAGCGCGCGGCGTATTCCGGTTTCGGTGGAGTGGAGCGCTCCGTATGGCGAGCAGTCCTTCCATCTGGGGGTGCACAACCTGCCCAGCGCCAGGGCCACCGAGTGGATGGAAACGCTGGCCGATTTTACGGCTCATCCGAGCGAAGGACGGCTGACCGAGATATTAAAGGCACTTGACGGAGAACCGAATGTGCTGGTGGTATTCAACCATCCAATGTGGGACCTCTACCTGATCGGCAAGGAGAGGCATCAGTTCCTGGTCAACGATTTCCTGCAGAAAAACAGTGCTTACCTGCACGCGCTGGAGTTGAACGGGCTGCGCAATTGGGAAGAGAATCGCGCCGTTCGGCGGCTGGCCGAGCAGTGGAATATGCTGCTGATCTCCGGCGGCGACCGCCACGGAGTGGAGCCGAATGCCAACCTCAACCTGACCAACGCGGCTAGTTTTACCGAGTTCGTGCATGAGATTCGGCGGGAGAAGAAGAGCGATATTCTGTTCATGCCGCAGTACTCCGAGCCGTGGAAGCACCGCCTTCTGCAATCGACCATCGACGCCATCCGCCACTACCCGGAGTTTCCGCAAGGCTCGCGGACCTGGGATGAACGCGTGTATCACCCTGACGCCGACGGCGTGGCGCGGCCGCTGAACGAGCTATGGCCCAACGGGGCGCCACCGAGGCTGGCGAGCTTCATGCGCGCCATGGTGCAACTCATGGGCGCCGCTCCGGTCTCCAGCGGGCTGTGTATGGCCTGGAGCGAATCACGCCAGTTGCGCCTGGTTCTGGACACCATTCCGTTCTAATTTGCCCCGCTCCCCAAGGATATGTTAACCTTGATTTCTGTGCCGTAGTGCGTAGGGAGGGGTAGTGTGTCCGTACGCTTTTCCGGTCTCCGGAACGGCTTCCGGGTGGGAAGGGCTGGCGTAGCTCAGCTGGTAGAGCATCTGATTTGTAATCAGAGGGTCGGGGGTTCAAATCCCTTCGCCAGCTCCACTTGAGGAATGCGGACAACGGGGGCTGAAGCGGCAAAAGGTTTTTTACCGGTGCTTGGGCTTTTAGGCGCCGGACCTGTCCTCCGCGGTGATTCCACTGAGGTGCATGCTCCGATGGGCCGGAGATACTCCGGATGGGGTTTAATGCGCTGAAGCAGATTGAAACCGTGGGGTGATTGGGCACAGGTGGCCGAGCGGTTAATGGCAGCAGACTGTAAATCTGCCGCTCCTTGCGAGCTACGGAGGTTCGAATCCTCCCCTGTGCACCATGAATTGCGGGGTTGGAATGCGCGGAAAGCCGCAGCCGGTTGAGCGCAAGAGTTTCAGGAGTATCGGTTCTGATGTGGACCGGAAGTACTGGGTGGCTCTGGCGCTGTATGCGGCTCTGGCGGTGCTGGCTTGGTTTACGGTGGGAGACGGTGCGGTTCTCGTCTACGGCAGGCCGGTGGAGTTGCGGTTGCTTCCGCTGATTATCATCGGAGGCATGGCTTTGCGCACGGTGTTGGCTCGCCACGCGGAGAAGATTCGCCGGGGCGGGGATGGGGGCGGTGGTACGACGCCCAAGGGTTTGTAAGCGGGCTGATGTAGCTCAGTTGGTAGAGCACTCCCTTGGTAAGGGAGAGGTCACCAGTTCAATCCTGGTCATCAGCTCCAGAAGTTCAGCTTCTAGCTGCTAGCTTTAAGCTTCTAGCTTGCGCCGTAAGGATTAAACCGATTCGGCAAGTAACCGCAGAATGAAGCTAGAGGCTAGAAGCTAATGGCTAAAGGCTGTTTTTTTGCGGGAGTAACTCAGTGGTAGAGTCACAGCCTTCCAAGCTGTTGGTCGCGGGTTCGAGCCCCGTCTCCCGCTCCAGAGACTAGCTGTCAGCTATCAGCTGTCAGCTTCGGGATCGGTGGAACGAACCGATGCGGCAAGCGCAGACAGGAAGAAGCTGAAGGCTGATGGCTGAAAGCTGTTGTGCGAGGCAGGAAATGAAGTTTGAGCAGGCAGCGATCGCCGTGCAGGATGAGCAGAGATACGCGCAGCTTCAGGCGCGCATCGATGCGGCCTTCGACACGCGGGACGTGGAGATCTTTCTGAGCCGCGTGGGCCGGTCGAAGCTGCGCATTCGCGACTTCGAGGGCGCTTTGCAGCGTGGCTTGATGGGCAAGGAAGCCGCGGAGCTTTACCAGGCTCTGCCGGTTTCGGACCAGGCTCTGACTCGGGAGCGTTACCTGCAGCAGGTGGAAACGGTGCCGCCGGAGCTGCGGCAGCGGTATCTCAAGGTGTACGCCTACTATTGAGGCGAGCAGCACAAACTTTTGCGCTTTCTTCATTCAGGGGGCGCGAGAGAAGAAGTTTAACGGAAGGGACGGAAGACCATGGGCAAGGAAAAGTTTGATCGCAGCAAGCCGCACGTGAACGTGGGGACGATTGGTCACATTGATCACGGCAAGACGACGTTGACGGCGGCCATCACCAAGGTATTGCAGAAGCACAATCCGAAGATTGTCTTCCGCTCGTTCGACTCCATCGACAACGCGCCGGAAGAGCGGGAGCGGGGCATCACCATCGCCACGGCGCACGTGGAGTACGAGACCAAGAACCGGCACT
>JBEKJR010000008.1:0-179811 GCA_050011175.1 Occallatibacter sp. | reverse complement strand
CCGGTCTAATATGTCGGACTTCCGCCCGGTCTATACCTGCTGGGATACCCCCCACCCCCCCTAAAAAAATAAATAAAGTTGTTGAAACCTTGCAGATAATTATGAACATCCGTGGAATCAACAACTTTCCGAATCAACTCTGATAAAAACAGGAAAATCGCCCTTGCAGATAATTAGGAACTATAACAGAATCAATAACTTCCTGGATATTTACCTCTGAAAAACACAAATTCGCCTTTGCAGATTATTTTGAGGTTTGTGCTTCAGTGATCCATTTTTCCACGCTCTCGATCACTGCCTTCCAATCGCCGATCTTCGGCTGACGGAAGAGACGCAGCGTGGGATACCAGGGGCTATCGGGCCGCTTCTCCAGCCAGCGCCAATCGGCGGCGAAAGGAACAAGAAGCCAGACCGGAATGCCCAATGCGGCAGCCAGATGCGCCGTCGAATTGTCGATGGTGATCACTCGGTCCATGGCCGCAACCTGCGCCGCGAAGCGGTCCAGGTTGGCGAACTGATCCACGCTGCGGTCAATGAGCAGGGGCGCACCTGCTGCAGCCGCCTGCGAGTTCAGAGCGTCGAAATCCCCGTATTGCAGGCTGATCCAGCGGATGCCGGGAAGCGCGAAGAGCGGGGTAAATTTTTCCAGGGCGATAGAACGCTTGCGGCCGGATTTCTGATTGCGCGTGTGCCATGCCAACCCAATGAGCTTGCGGCCATCCGAGTAATCGGCGCGAAAGCGCTCCCGCTCAACCGAATCGGCTTTGAGGTAGGGCGATGTGGTGGCGGCAAAGGCTGCTTCGGTCCTCCGAAACAATCCCGGCAGACTGCCAGCGGGCAGGTGCGCGGCAATCCCGGCCTCTTCAGACTCAGCAGGTCCGCAGCCTGAAACCACCTCAATTTCCGGGAACGACCGCGCAAAGAGCGGCCGGAGCCGGGCATCGCAATCCAGCGTAATGCGGTTGCCCGTGCGGATGGCGTCGGGAATCAGCCCGGCAAACTGGATTTCATCGCCGATGCCCTGCTCGCCCCACAAAAGCAGCCGGCCCGAATCCAGCTTTTCGCCGCTCCAAAGCGGCTGCGGATAGGCGCGCCAGGGCGTGTCGTGATCGATGGACTGCCAGCGGCACTCGTAATTGCGCCAGCCGGTGGCGAAATCGCCGCTCCGCAGTTGGGCCAGCGCCTGGCCAAAGCGCGCCTGCGGATAATCCGGCTTGATCTCCATGGCTTGCGCCATCCGCGCCAGCGCCTCATCCGGATTACCAAGGTCCGCAAAGACGCAGCCAAGGTTGTAGAGGGCCTCGGCGTACTCCGGCCGGAGGGCCAGCGCCCGCTCAAAACTGGCCGCGGCCTCGTCCAGTCGGTCCAGGGTATGGAGCGTGTTGCCCAGGTTATAGTGCGCCTCGGGCAATTGCGGCTTGAGTTGAAGTGCGCGCTGATAGCAAGCCACAGCCTCGGCAAGTTTGTTCTGGGCCTGGCACGCATTGCCCAGGTTGTACCAGGCCTCGGCATAATTCGGCTTCAGTTCCAGCGCCCGCGCATAACAGGCTTCGGCCTCTTCCGGCTTATTCTGGGCGAGCAGGGCGTTCCCCAGGTTGCCCTGGGCCTCGGCCATTCCCGGCTTGAGGGCCAGCGCTTGCTCATAACCGGCCACCGCCTCAGCCAGCTTGCCCTGCGCCAGTAACGCGTTGGCGCGGTTGAAGACGGCTTCGGCAAACTCCGGCCTGAGGGCCATCGCTCGTTCGTGGCTGGCCACCGCCTCAGCCAGCTTGCCCTGCGCCTGCAAAATGTTCCCCAGGTTGACGTGAGCCTCGGCCAGGTCTGGACGCAGAACCAGCGCCCGCCGGAATCGCGCCTCGGCCAGAGCCTGTTTGCCCTGCGCCTCAAAGACGGCGCCCAGGTTCATCTGCGCTTCGGCCAGTTCCGGATCGAGAGCCAGAGCCCGCTCATAGCAGGCTGCGGCCTCCTCCAGCTTGCCTTGCGCTTGCAGGGCTGTGCCCAGGTTGGAGTGATATGCCGCCGGTCGCCTGTTGTTCTCGATCGCCTTGCGAATCAGCTCGACGGCAACCTCGTAGCGGCCCAGCTGATGAGCCAGAACACCCAGCAGGTGCAGGCTGTCAGCATGGTGAGGATCGAGGTCCAGAATCTGCCGGTAGATTCGCTCCGCCTCGGCCAGTTGTCCGCGCTGGTGAAACTGGAGGGCATTGCCGGACATATCTCGAAGGTCCACAAGCGGCCCCGGACGCTGGTTTTGCCGCCTGGGAACAAGATGCAGAGAGCGGTTCATGGGTTGAGTGTATTGATCAGAGAGAGTGAACGGTCATCAAAAGGCACAAATCACCTTAAGCTATTTCCTGCACGGGACTTGTCCCACTATGAGAATCAGGCGTCAGAGGCTGGCTGCTTGAACCCGCTCGCAAAGACTCGCCCCACCCCGCGCAGCAGCGCCTTCACCGGCCAGCAGCCTTCGGCGTCGGCGAAGAAGATTTCGCCGCTGCGGCGGACTTCAGCGCGATAGTACCAGCGCTTGAGCAACGCCAGATGGCCCTGTCGGAGGGTCGCTGAGATCGACGTGGAAGGTGCAGACAGCTCAGCCAACGCTGCCTCCATACGGGCTTCGAGCACGCCGCGTGCGAGCTTAATTGGTAAAGCAGCTCTTGTTTCGTCCGTTACTTCAGGCGCGGTGGTTTCCGATAGCGCTTCCGCTGCCGCGACTTCGCCTTTACTGATCCCTGTTCCCTGATCCCTGTTCCCTGTTTCATCCGGTATCGGCTCCATCGCCATGGGATGCGCGAAAAGCGAAGTGGAGCCGGATTGCTCGTTCTGGATTCTCATGCCCAGCGTCGAAAATCCGGCTGGGCCGCTGAGACGGCCGTTTTCATAGAGGAAGACGGCCACCTCGCCTGGATTGGCCGATGCTTGAAGGACAACCGCTCGAAGCTGCGAGAGCGGGCGAACCAGTTCGGAGGCAAGGGCGCGCACGCTTTCCACGCGCTGGACTTGGGCGTGCATTGCGGCGGCAGCCTCGAAGTCGAGCTTTGACGAGGCCTCCTCGCGCTGCGCGCGCAGTGTAACCAAACGGCTTTCGCCGCGCGTAGCCAGAAACTGCTCCATCGCCGCGGCCTCCTCGGCGTAACGTTCGTCGGTGCAGCCCTTGTAGCAGGGCGCCAGGCACATCTTCATCTCAGAGTAGACGCAACCGGGATGGGCAGGGTTGGGTGCGAGCTCCTCCGTGCAACGGCGCAGCAGGAAGAGCTTGAGCGCCTCGTCGGCAAAGCGCTCCGCTGCCGCACGCGATTGAAACGGCCCGTAGGCCCAGCCCGCCTCGCGCTGGCTGGGGTGATTGGTCACGGCGATGCACGGGTAGGGATTGTTGCCCAGGAAGCGGATAAAGGACGGTGCTCTCAAGTGCATCCGTTCAAGAGATTTGGATCCGTATACCTTTTCCAGGAGTGAAAATTGCACTAGGAGTGACTCAAACTCCGAGCCGGTCAGCCGCCAGCGAATCTGGCGCACGCGCCCGGCTAACTGCAACCGCCGCGGATATTTTTCCGAGGGCTGCAAGAGCCGGGCAAGCCGCGCGCGCAGATTCGGCGTGCGGCCGATGTAAGGCTCAGTGTGAGCGTCTGCACCGTAAAGCGCGAAAACCGCAGAACTCGTTGGCAGTTGCGCCAGAGCGGCTTTGGCGTCAGCCGGATCGAAGCCAATCTGCTGCATCTCAATCTCGGAACTCTGCTTCGAATTTGTCATCCTGTTCTAACTCCGCCAACTCCGCTAACACGCGCGAAGCGCGGCTAACTCTGCTATCTTGCTAACTTCCCGCAATCATCATGCCGTCAATGCGCAGCGTGGGCGAGGCTACCGCGCCGCGAAACTCCAGATCGCTGCCAATAGCCGTCACGTTGCGCAGCATCTCGGCCAGGTTGCCGGCGATGGTCACCTCTTCGACGGCGTGTGTGAGCTGGCCATTTTCGATCCATAACCCGGTTGCGCCTTGCGAGTAGTCGCCCGTGACTACGTTGACGCCGAAACCCATCAGGCCGGTAACGTAGAGTCCGGCGCGCACCTCTGCGATGATCTGCTCCGGCGTCAGCGTTCCCGGCTCGATATACAAGTTGCCGCAGCCGATGCCCGGCGTTCCGGCCAGTCCGCGCGAGGCGTTGTGCGTGGACTTCATGCCCAGCTTGCGCGCCGTGTAGGTGTTCAGCAGATAGTTGCATAGCACGCCCTTCCCTATCACCACTGTGCGTTGCGAGGGCAGCCCTTCGCCGTCGAATGGTGAAGTCCCGAAGCCGCCCATCCCCGTAGGCAGCAGCATGGTGTTGTCGTCCACAATGGTCAAATTGGCCACGGCGATCTGCTCGCCCAGCTTTCCAGCCAGAAAAGACGCGCTGCGCCAGATGGCGTCTCCCGAGGCCGCATCGAAGACCGCGCCAACCAGCGACAGCGCCACCTCCGGCGCAAAGACAAGGGGAACTCTCTGCGTGGCAACGCGCCGCGCGCCCAACCGGCGCAGCGTTCGCCGCGCTGCTTCTTTACCGACGGCCTCGGGCGATTCGAGGTCCGCGAGCCGCCGCGCGCTCGACCACCAGCTGTCGCGCTGCATCGAGCCGTCCACGTCCACGGCCAGCGGAGCCGCCGCGACTCCGGCATAGCTGGAGCGGTAGCTGCCAACAAATCCGCGCGAGTTGGCCAGCACCTTGCTCCCCGTAGCCGCATCAAAGCTGCCGCCGTCGGAGTTGGTGATGCGTGGGTCGGCCGCGAGCGCCACCGCCTCCGCCCGCCGCGCCCACTCGATCCGCTCCGCTGCCGGAAGCGAGTACACGTCTTTGTGGTATAAATGCAAGTCGCCGGGCAGCGAACCAAATTCGCCCCGCTCCGGCAACCCGCTGAAGGGGTCTTCTTCGGTCACTTTGGCCAGCGCCAGCGCGCCATCCACCAATTGGCGAATTCCCTCCGGGGTTAGGTCGCTGGTTGAGGTTGAGGCCGACCGCTTGCCCAGAAAAACCCGCAGGCCAAGGCCGCGCGAGCCGGACTCCTTCAGCGTCTCCACCTGACCCATGCGCACGTTGACGCTGAACTCGTCGCTTTCGCGCACCACAGCCTCGGCGTCGCTGGCGCCGGCTTTCATGGCCAGCTCCACCACCTCGGCAGCTAGGGATTCCAGGTCGCAACTCGTCCGATCAGCTTGTGCGGCAACTTTAGGCATGGGTCAACAGTACCAAAAACCTGTGCATTTCAATAGTTGATTGATCCAGCCGAAAGCTGCCGCCCTAGTAAATGTGCTTGAAATGGCCGGCACGTCGACACAATCTTTTTCTAAAATGCAGTTTTGCCTTCAATCATTCAGAAACCCACTTCTGTTTATCCCCGGCCAATTTCGGGACACAGAACAGGGTTGACCGGACGCAGTATAATTCTTGGGCGGTCAGAAGCGGCATGCAGATTCCAGCTTCATTCGCCCATTTTTTACCGGTTCTGACCAGCGAATGGGAGCGTCAGTCACCATGGCACAATCTTTCCAATACGAATTGCGTTTGGCTCGCCGCATGGCGAGATTAGGCACTGAAACTGCTTTTGAAGTTTTGAATAAGGCGAAGGCGCTGGAGCGCCAGGGCAAGAGCATCATTCATCTGGAAATCGGCGAGCCTGATTTCGATACGCCCTCCAATGTGGTGGAAGCGGCCGTGGATGCGCTACGCAAGGGGTGGACCCATTACGGCCCCTCCGCCGGACTGCCCGAGCTGCGCCAGGCCATCGCCGAATACGTCAGCAGCACCCGCGGCATCACGGCTACCCCCGAGGAAGTGGTGGTGGTGCCCGGCGGAAAGCCCATCATGTTCTACGCCATCCTGGCGCTGGTCGATGAGGGCGACGAGGTCATCTATCCCAATCCCGGATTCCCCATCTACGAATCGATGATCAACTATATGGGAGGCAAGGCTGTTCCCATCCAACTCCGCGAGGAGCGTGATTTCACGCTGGATGTCAACGACCTGCCCGGGTTGATCACCGATCGCACCAAGCTCATCATTCTCAATTCTCCGCAGAACCCCACTGGCGGCGTCATGCCGCGCCAGGACGTTGAGCAGGTGGCCAAAATTATCGGCGACCGTAACATCCTCGTGCTCTCGGATGAAATCTACAGCCGCCTGCTCTTTGAGAGTGAGCACTTCTCGATTTCGACACTCCCCGGCATGAAGGAGCGCACCATTATTCTCGACGGCTTCTCCAAGACCTACGCCATGACCGGCTGGCGCATGGGCTACGGCGTCATGCGCGCCGATCTGGCCACGCACATGACACGCCTGATGACCAACTCCAATTCCTGCACCGCCAGCTTTACCCAGATCGCGGGCATCGAGGCATTGCGCGGAGATCAGAGCGCCGTCACGCGCATGTGCGCGGAGTTCAAGAAGCGCAGCGAGATGTTTGTTGCCGGGCTGAACAAAATCAAAGGCTTCAGTTGCCGCCAGCCAAAGGGCGCATTCTACGTCTTCCCCAACATTACCAAGACGGGATGGAAGTCCAAGCCCCTGGCCGACGCATTGCTCGATCAAGCCGGCTTGGCGGCGCTTTCCGGCACAGCATTCGGCAAGTTCGGCGAAGGCTATCTGCGCTTCAGCGTGGCCAACTCGATGGAAAACCTGCAACAGGCGCTTGAACGCATCGATAAGTGGACAAAACAGAACCTCTAGGAGAAGGCCATGGCCCTCAGGGATTCCACAACCGGGAAAGTAATCCGGGAGTATTCGATTGAACAGCTTAAAGAAGCCGCCAACCTGATGCGCGGCTATGATCTGGTAACGCTCTGCGCGGCAGGCTCGGGCCACGCCGGCGGAACTCTTTCCATCATGGACATCGTGGCCGCGTTGTACCTGCATGTCGCCCAGCTCGATCCCAAAAATCCCAACTGGCCCGACCGCGACCGCATCATCTGGTCCGCCGGTCACAAGGCGCCGGCCCTTTACGTCGGCCTGGGCATCGCGGGTTTCTGCGAGATCAACGATGTAGTCACCCTGCGCAAGCTCCACTCGCGCTTTCAGGGCCACCCGCATTGGTTGAAGCTGCCCGGCGTCGAGGTCTCCTCGGGTTCGCTGGGGCAGGGCCTCAGCATTTCCGTCGGCATGGCGCTGGCCGCCCGGCTGGACGGCAAGAAGCACAAGATCTTCTGCCTGATGGGTGACGGCGAGCAGCAGGAGGGCCAGGTCTGGGAAGCTGCCATGGAGGCCGGACACTACAAGCTGGACAACATTATCGCCGTCATCGACGACAATCGCCTGCAAATTGATGGCTGGGTGAAGGACGTGATGCAAGTTGAGCCGCTGGACGCCAAATACAAGAGCTTTGGCTGGGAGGTAATGCGCGTTGATGGCCACAACATGAAGCAACTGGTGGACGCCTTCGAAAAAGCAAAAAAGGTCGTCAGCAAGCCGGTGGTCATCCTGGCCGACACCGTCAAGGGCAAGGGCGTCAGCTTCATGGAGAATGTGGCCGGCTGGCACGGCAAGCCGCCCAACCGCGAGGAGCTGGATGCGGCCCTGAAGGAGCTGGGCTTGACGGAGCGCATTCCCGTCGAGCAGTTGCTTAATCACTCCAAGAATTATCAAGCGGAGATGGACCGCGAGCTGGAAGCCAAGATGCCGAAATTCTCCCGCGACTTTTGGTGGAACGCCGGTGACACCATGAAGGTCAAAATGGAGCCCACCCGCAAGGGCTTCGGCAAGTCCCTGGCGGCCAACGGCGACGATGAGCGCATCGTTTGCCTGGGGTTGGACATCTCCGGCTCCATCACCATCAGCGATTTCTATACCGGCAAGCCGGAGCGCGCCAAACGCTGGATCAGCATGGGCATTGCCGAGCAATCAGCCACCTCTGCCGCCGCGGGACTTGCCAAGGAGGGCAAGTTGCCGGTGCTGGGGAGCTATGCCACCTTCATGTCCGCGCGCAATCTGGACCAGATTCGCGTCTCGATTTGCTACGGAAACTTCAACGTGCTGATTGCCGGGGCGCACGGCGGCGTATCCGTCGGGCCCGACGGCGCTACTCATCAGGCCCTCGAAGACCTCTTCGCCATGCAGGGGTTGCCGAATATGTCCGTCGTCGTGCCTTGCGACATTGAAGAGACCCGCAAGGCCACCGATTACCTGCTGCTCCAGCGCGTGGGGCCAAAGTATATTCGCTTTGCCCGCGAAGCCACGCCCATCGTCACCGATGAAAAGACGCCCTTTGTCTTCGGCAAGGCCAACGTGATTCGCCTGCGCAAGGAGGCGGCCAACTTCGCCGACGCCTTCGAGACCCAGCTGGCTTCCGGCTACAAAAACGAATCAGAGGACCTGAGCATCATCGCCTGCGGGCCCATGGTTCCCGAGGCAATGCGCGCGGCCCGCATCCTGAAGCAGGACTTCGGCTACGAGACGCGCGTTCTTAACCTGCATACGCTCAAGCCCATTGACGCCGAAGCCGTCATTCGCGCCGCCGCAGATACCGGCGTCGTAATCACTGCTGAAGAACACCAGATCGGCGCTCTGGCGTGGCGCGTCAGCGGCTTGCTCACGGAAAGCAAGCAGCTCTACGGCAAGCCGCTGATCACCGGAGCTATTGGCGTGAAGGATCGCTTCGGCGACTCCGGCTCACCCTGGGAGATGGTCAAGGAGCTGGAAGTCAGCGCCGAGCACATCGCGCAGAAGGCCGTCGAGCTGATGAAGCTCAAGAAGAAGTAAGCGGAGGCGCGCTCAGGAGATCAAGCGGAACAGAGAGTAGAGCAGGCAGGAGAGCAGCGCTGCTGCTGGCAGCGTGAAAACCCAGACCGCCGCGATGCTGCGAATCGTGGACATGCGCAGGCCGCTGCCGTTGGCCGCCATGGTGCCCGCAACACCGGAACTGAGAATGTGCGTGGTTGAAACCGGCAGGCCAAAGGTGTCGGCGGCGAAGATGGTGCCCATGGTCACCAGTCCCGCACAGGCGCCCTGCGCATAGGTCAGGTGTTCCTTGCCGATCTTTTCTCCCACCGTGATGACCACGCGCTTCCAGCCCACCATTGTCCCCAGTCCAAGAGCCAGGGCTACGGCTACTTTGACCCAGTTGGGGATGAACTTGGTTCCCTTGTCCAGCTTGCTTTTATAGTTCTTAAGCTCCGCGTTCTCCTGGGTGGTGAAGGCCGGGCTGTGTTTCTTTTCCATCAGCAGCAGCGCCTCGCCGGCTACATACATGTCGTTGCGTACTTTCGTCTGTTCCTGCGCCGGGATGGACTTGAAGATCTTGTACTGCTCCACTTTTTGCTTCACATCCCCAACCAGTTCTCGCAGCGCCGAAATCGTCTCCGGTCGCAGCTTCTGGGTGCGGATGTAGTCGGTAACCTCGATGCGGGCACTCGAGTTGGGTATGCCGCTCTGTCCCACATAGCGGTCGAGAACGTGGCCGGCCTGCTCGCTGGCGGCGAGGAACTGCTGTATATCGTTGGCGGTGACGGCGTGATTGAGGGCATAAGCAGTGGGCACCGTGCCGATGAGAATCAGCATGATCAGGCCCATCCCCTTCTGCCCGTCGTTGGAGCCATGGACGACGCTGACGCCCATGCAAGTGAGCACCATCAGGATACGGATAGGCCATGGCGGAGGCTGCCTGTTCTTGGGCGCTTCGTAAAGGTGAGGGTAGCGGAAGAGCGCTTTGGAGAGCAGCATCAGCAGCGCCGCAAGGAAAAAACCAATTAGCGGCGAAAACAGCAGCGCCTTCAAAACCTTGATGGCTTGGTCCCAATCCACGCCAGAGGCGCCAATGTGGGGGTTGAACAATTGGTTGGCGATGCCCACGCCGATGATCGAGCCGACCATGGTATGCGAGCTGGAGGCCGGCAATCCGAACCACCACGTGCCCAGATTCCACAGAATGGCCGCAATCAGCAGCGCAAAGACCATGGCGTACCCGGAGCCCGAACTGACCTGAAGAATCAGATCGACAGGCAGCAGCGTGATGATGGCAAAGGCCACCGCGCCGGAGGCGGCTAGCACTCCGGCTAGATTGCAGAATCCCGATAAGACCACTGCGCTGATGGGCTCCATCGAATGCGTATAGATAACTGTAGCCACTGCGTTAGCTGTATCGTGGAAACCGTTGACAAACTCGAAGCCCAGGGCGATCAGCAACGCCAGGCCCAGCAGAAGAAACGGCCAGATGCTGGTGACGGTGACTGCTTCCATGTCCCTGGCTACGTGCAACGCGATGTAGCATAGGCCGCCGGCCATGGCCGCCAGAAACAGCGAAATGCTCTTGGCGCCGGGACGCCGGGTCATGTGGCTGTCAAGCCGCGAACCTTTTTTAGGCAGTACTTCAGCGGCGGCAGCCGGTTCGGCCATCAGATCTCACCCATGCGGACGGAGAGATTCCGGAGACGCCGGGGCCTCCTAAGCCGAGTGTAAGCAACAGCATGGCGAAGCAAATACAAGGAGGGTGGTCGCAAGCGGGAGACAGCACAGCCGGTTAGATTGGCATCCATAGTACCCCAACAACCGCATTTTTGCACAGTTGTTTGCGTCGCCAGCCAGGGAAAGCGGGCTACAAGAGCCATTTTATACCGGCCGGGGACTGGCCCGAAAAAGGGGAATGTTAAAGGACGGTTAAAATCGCGAGGGGCAGCGTTAGGAATCAGCCAATTGCCGCAGGATCTCGCTGTACCGTTCCATCACGCGCTTCGCGGCTTCTAGTTGTTTCACCAGTTCGGGGTCATCCTTCGCCTTTTCTTGGAGTTCCAGCAAGCGGGGGGCTGTTGCGATCTGTGTCAGGTTTTGTCTTCTCTTCCACTTGAATACCTTGTCTCTATCCCACTTATCGACTGGCGCATTCCCACTGTCCGGTAAAGCAGCTATGTCATCCACATATTCAAGAGCTGGATAAAACTCGATTCTACCGCCAGTCATCCCGCGCGTTGCCCAGGCCTTCGTTCATCACTGTCTCAAAGTTGCTGTGCTTCTTGATGAAGATTTCGCTGAACTGGCGATCCTGACGAAGCAAAATGGCTTGCAGGCGAACCATCTCCAGCAGCGCCAGGAACATGACGATCAGCGCCTGCTCGGTGTGCGTATGAGTCAATAGGCGGCGCAGGGCCACCGGCCTGTCTTCCAGGGTCAGGCGGCGGGCAAGAAACTGGATCATCTGGGTCACCGTGACAGAATCTTCCTCCACGTCGATTACCGGGCGATTGCGGGCGCGCTCCAGGATGTCGCGGAAGATGCGCACCAGGTCCACGGTGTCGGCGGCAATCTCCGGCTCGGCGCTCACATCGTCCTTGAATTCGCGCGCGCCGGGATTGGACCAGGACGCCGCCTCCAGCATCTGCTTCTGTTGCAGCATCTGGGCGGCGTTCTTGAAGCGCTCGTGCTCCAGCAGCCGCTCCACCAGCTCGCGCCGCGGATCCTCAGCCGCCTGCTCCGGGCCTGTCTCCGTGTGCGGCAGCAGCATCTTGCTCTTGATGTGGATCAGCAGCGAAGCGGTATAGATGAAATCGCCCGCCACGTCCACGTCGCTGGCCCGGAGCTGGTTGACATAAGCCAGAAACTGGCTGGTAATGATGGCGATGGGGATGTCGTAGATGTCGATGTCCTGCTTGCGGATCAGGTCCAGCAGCAGGTCCAGAGGGCCGTCATAAACCTGGCCCACAATGACCGAAAAGGGAGACTCCTCGGAGCCTTCGTCCAGCCTTTTCTGCCGCGCCGCCAGCCGGGCGGCGGCTTTTTCCTCCTCGCTACGCTTCGGTTTGAGCGCCCGCTTTGGGCCGGCAACGGCGGCTGGGACCGGATTAGTGACTGGCTCGGGAGAGGGATCTGGCTCAGCTTGCAGCTGCGGTGCGGCAACCGGTGCAGCCGGCTCGACGTACGGAGCAGGGACTATCTCTGTGGCAGGTTCCGGCTCGACCACCGGTTCAGCTTCAACTGCGGAACCAGTAGCTGAAAGTTCAACGGTCTTAGCCCCTGAGGCAGGCTTGTTGGACTTCTTGCTTGTATCCCGGCCCTTTCCTGTTGCTTGCACCGGCTCGACGGCAGAGGCTGGCTCAGCCGGATTTGCCGGCGTGGCAATCACGGTTTTCGCTTTGCGGGACCGTTCGGTCAAGACTCTTTCTTCCACCCGGTTACCCTTGGAACTGATTGAAATAAATGGCTTTAGTTCTATTTCATAGATGTTTGTCCGGGGGAATAAGCCAAATCCGGAGCGAAGGCCGCCCAACGCAATCCTGAGCGCCTTTCGCCACCACGGAATTGTCTTTTCATCCATTTACTTGCCGTTCTCGCCGCTCAGGGTCATCCGCATGGCGGTGCGCACCTGCCGCATCGTCTCTTCGGCGCGGTCGCGGGCGCGGCTTGAGCCGTCTTCGAGAATCTCTTTGACTTGCGCCTCGGAAAAGCTGGCGCGTCGCTGCTGAATGGGCTGCAAAACCCGCACCAGGTTGTCGGCCACCCAGCCCTTGCACTCGATGCAGCCGATTCCCGCCGAGCGGCAACCCTGTTGCACTTTAGCCATGGTCTCGGGCGGCGAGAAGACCTTGTGCAGGTCGCCCACCGGGCACTTGTCCGGGTCTCCTGTGTCGGTGCGGCGCACGCGCGCCGGGTCGGTCACCATGGTCTTCAGTTTCTGGCGCACCTCCGGCTCCGGATCGGTCATCAGGATGGTATTCCCATAGCTCTTGGACATCTTGCGGCCATCCGTGCCCGGCAATTGCGGCGAGGGCGTCAGCAGCACCTGCGGCTCGGGAAGAACCTCCCGGCCATCCAGCTTGTAAAACTGGTTGAAGCGCCGCGCCACCTCGCGGGTCAGTTCCACGTGCGCGGTCTGGTCGTTGCCCACGGGAACAAACTGCGGCTGGTAGATCAAAATGTCGGAGGCCATCAGCACCGGGTAGCCCAAAAACCCAAAGTTCGACAGATCTTTATTGGCCAGATTCTTCTGCTGGTCCTTGTAGCTGGGCACGCGCTCCAGCCAGCCGACCGGCGTAATCATGCCCAGTAGCAGGTTCAGTTCGGCATGTTGCAAGACCTTGCTCTGCAGAAAAATCACGCTTTTGGCCGGGTCGAGTCCGGCGGCCAAAAAGTCCAGCGCCACATCCAGTGTGTTGGCCGCGATCTGTGACGTATCGGCGTAGTCGGTCGTCAGCGCGTGCCAGTCGGCGATGAAAAAGTAGCACTCATACTTGTCTTGCAGTTTGACCCAGTTGGCCAGCGCGCCCATGTAGTTGCCCAGGTGCAGCTTGCCGGTGGGACGCATGCCGCTCAAAACGCGAGGACGGGAAGATGATTTTGCGGATTCAGCCATGGTGTTGATCGATTCCGGAATGAAGCCAGGAGAATGTCGCCGTCTTTCTAAAAAACGACTCCTCCTATTGTAGCGGTATGCGGCGTTGTGCTCTGTGACTTTAGATGTGGGCCAAAACGGCGTAGACCAGCCCCAGGACCGGAAATAACAGCATTCCCAACACCACGCGGCCCACGACGATGAGCAGCACGTAACTGAGCGGGCCGCTGATGCTGTCAAAGACTCGCACTGCGCCATAGGGCAGAATGTTCCGCAGAACATGGCTGCCGTCCAGCGGTGGAATGGGAAGCAGGTTGAAGATGCACAGGGTGAGGTTGAGCAGAATCGCCAGAAAGCAGAGCAGCAGAAATGGCTGGGAAGTCGAGATCATGCCCGTCATCAGAAATAATTTGAAGGTAGTCAGAACCATCACTCGAGCATTGGGAATAGCGATGATATCGATCGCCAGAACCAGGACGGCGATGCAGGCTAGCAGCAGGTTCGAGGCCGGGCCGGCCAGGCTGACCAGCATATCGTCGCGCTTGAAGTTGCGGAAGTTGCGGCTGATAATCGGAACGGGCTTGGCCCATCCGAAGAGAAAGCCACCAAAAAAATTAATCCCGAAGAGCGGCCCGAAGATCATCAGAGCGGGCAACAGCAGGGTGCCGATGGGATCCACGTGAACCATGGGGTTGAGCGAGACCCGCCCCAGCATTCGCGCCGTCTGGTCGCCCAGGCGTGAGGCCGTCCAGGCGTGCGCGGACTCATGCACACTGAGCGAAAACAGGAGCAGAATGAACTCGAAGACGGCGATGATGACGGCGCTGGATTGCAAATAGTCACTCCACAGCTTGAAGACTCAGGTTAGCATGGAGGGGCGTGGAGGTTCACGCCTCGGGTCGGGAACAAAATCAGGTCCGGCGCTGTCTAAGGATTCATGGGGCGCAGGAATTCTGTGCGAAAGGGGAACGGTTATGCGGAGATGGATTGCGGGTGTGAGTCTTGGCCTGGCGGTTTTAAGCCTGGCGACAGCGGGCTTTGCCCAGGATAATGATGCAGCAAAAGCAAATGCCCTCTACAGGGAAGGCAAGTTGCTGGACGCATTGCCGTTTTATGAAAGCCTGGCCAAAGAGAACCCCAAGGAATGGCTCTATGCCGAGCGGCTGGCTGGCTGCCTGAGCGCAGCATCCAAGAACACAAATGATCCGGCCAAAGCGCTGGCGCTCAGGACCCGCGAACGCGACGAGGCCAAGCGGGCCATCGCGTTGGGCGACACAAATCTGGTTGCCCAGATGATGGCAGGTATTGACCCCTCCAAGCCGGTCGAGATCGCTCCGGCCAGCGCGGCCAGCGCGCTGATTCAGGAAGCCGAAAAGGCCTTTTCGGCAGGAGACTTTGCGACTGCGATGACCAAGTACGTAGCCGCCGCCGAGGCCGATCCGAAGCTCTACGAGGCGCCCCTCTTTGCCGGTGATACAGCCTTCAGGCAGGGGGATTTGAAGACCTCTGCCCAGTGGTTTGCGCGGGCAATTGCCGTCAATCCGGACCGCGAGACGGCCTACCGCTACTGGGGCGACGCCATTCTCAAGTATGGCAACGACCCGATGGCTGCCCGGGATAAGTTCATCGACGCCATTGTTGCCGAGCCGTACAGCAGGCTGGCCTGGCAGGGGATCAAACAATGGGCGCAGATTGAGAAGGCAGTGCTGATGGAGCCCAGGATTGAGTGTCCGGTGGGACCGGTGGTGGACCCCAAGGATCCGAAGAAAATCACCATCAACATCAATTTAACAACGACCGACGACAAGTTGCATCCCGGAGCTTCCGCTTGGTTGATGTACTCGCTGATTCGCGCCAGTTATCGCGGCGATGAGTTCAAGAAGGATTTTCCCAACGAGAAAGAGTACCGGCACTCGTTGCGAGAGGAGAGCGCGGCTCTGAGCGGCGTCGCCGAGGGCATCAAGAACCAAGAGGTCAAGCAAGGCGATCTGGACGAGAGCCTGCGCAACCTGGTCGAGCTGAATGATGCTGGAATGCTGGATTGCTGGATTCTAATCAGCGGAGCCGATCAGGGCATCGCCCAGGACTACGATGCCTATCGCAAGCAGCATCGCCAGCTACTGCACGATTACCTTGACCGCTTTGTGGTGCATGGCGGAGTAAACCCGGCGCAGTAGATCAGGGCGCGGAAAGCAGGGCTTGTTTTCTATTCCCTATTCCCTGTTCCCTGTTCCCTGCTTTTTCATTCCCGCTCCGCCGGGAAGCTGCCCACCAGTTCTCCGGCGGCAACGTGCTGGCCGGCCAGCACAATGGCATGGCTGGCAATCCGGGCCGCGGGGCCGATGATGGTGGGTTGGAGCGTGACCGCGCCGTAATCATGAGCGGCGTGGCTGTGCGAATAGATGCGGGCGTACGAGCCGATCACCGCGCCCTTGCCGATGGTGATGCCGCCGCGGTCGTTCAGCAAAGCGTGCTGGCGAATCACCGCGCCCTCCTCGATGGCCAGGTTGTAGCCGAAGGTCAACTCCACGCCATGAAAGATCTTGACGCCTGAGCCGATGCGCGCAAAGAGGTGCCGGCCCAGCATCGCGCGGAAGCGCACCCCCAGCCAGTGGTTGGTCCCGATGGGCGAGCGGTCGAACATCTGCCAGAACCACAGCAGCGGCTTGCGCTGGGCAAACAGCTCCGGGTCGGCGTCGGCATAGTGCTCCGCCTCCAGGGTCACGTTGTCCGGGTCCAGCGAGAGCGAGAGCACGTTGCCGGGCAGCTCGCTGGTCAGCGCCAGGTTCAGCTTGCCGCCGTGCGGGCGGCCCAGGTAGAGCTGGGTCAACTGGTCGCGCACAATCTCCGCGCGCAGCTCCGGCGCATGGTGGCGGGTGAACTCCTCGTCAAGAAACTGAATCCAGCGCCGGTAAACCTCTTCGGCCTCCGGCGCGGGATGCGGCGCGTTGCTCTGTGTGTGTTCCATACGAATGGAACGATACAACATCCGGGCGGGATGCGGCGAGTGGAACGTTCAATAAGCTATCCGGCACATCTGCGAAATTTCAGATTGATTCCTGCACGCCCGCTATGCGTCATCCTCCGGCAAAGCCTGGCGATTGCGGGTCAGCAGAAAGTAGACTACCGGCGTTACCACCAGGCTCAACACCATGGAGACGCCCAGCCCGCCAATCACCGCAATAGCCAACGGTTGCAGCATCTGCGAGCCCGCGCCCAGGGCAAAGGCCAATGGCAACATTCCGCAGACGGCAGCGATGGCGGTCATCACAATGGGACGCAGCCTTCTCTGCGCCGCGTGCAGCATGGCTTCGGTAGCTGTTGCGCCCTCGGCGCGATATTTTTCGTCGGCGTCCATCAGCAGAATGCCGTTCTTGGCCACGATGCCGATAACCATGATGAGTCCCATGAATGACGCTACATTGAAGGTGGTTCCTGTAATCAGCAGGGCCAGGATGACGCCGGAGATGGACAGCACCGAAGAGGTGAGGATGGCGACGGGTGCCGGAAAGTTGCGAAACTCCGTCAGCAGAACGCCAAAAACCAGCGCCAGGGCCAGCAGCAGAACCCGCAGCAGGTCATGAAAAGATTTCTGCTGTTCTTCGTAGGTTCCGCCGTAAACCACGCGCACCGCTGAAGGCAGGTGAAGTCCGGCAACCGTCTGGCGAACCCGGGCGATTGCGCTGCCCAAATCCGAGCCCTCGAGCCGCCCGGTCACTACCACCTGCCGTTGCAAATTCTCCCGCCGAATTTCGTTCTGCGGAGGCAACTGCTCAATCTCCGCCAGCGCTCCCAGCGTCGAATAGTGGCCTGAGCTGCTGTTGAACACCGTGTTCTGAATCGCTTCCAGGGAGGTGCGATGTTCCTCCCCAAGGCGTATGCGAATCGTGTAGGGGCGGCCGTTTGAAATCAGCGGCGCGGTGGCCGGAATTCCATCCAGAATCGCGGTGGCGTCTTCAGAAACTTCGCTGGGCGTGAATCCCATGCGCGCGGCGGCAACCGGATTGACCTGGAAGCTGGTCGCCGGACCGCTGAGCGTGTTGTCGATGCCGTTCTTGACATCCACTACGCCTTCGATCTTGCTGATGGCATTGCCCACCCTGGGGGCCAGTTGCTCCAACAGCGCCGGATCGTTGGCGAAGAGCTTGATCTGGATGGGCTCGGGTGCATTGGACAGATCGCCGATCATATCTTGCAGCACCTGGGTAAATTCAACGTCCAGAACCGGCTCTGTGGCCTTGATCTGCGCGCGCACATCGGCCATCACGTCGTCGATTCCCCGGTTGCGTTTGGCTTTCAGCTTTACGGTAAAGTCGCCGTAGTTGGCCTCGGTCACCGCCGCCAGGCCCAACTGCAGGCCGGTGCGACGCGAGGTGACTTCCACCTCCGGCGTTGCGTGCAAAATGCGCTCCACATGCGCCAGAACCCGGTTGGTCTCGGTAAGCGAACTTCCCGCGGGCATGGTGTAGTCCAGAATGAAGCCGCCTTCATCCATCTCCGGCAGCAGGTCCGAACCGAGAGCCTGATAGCCTGCCCAGGTGCCGATCACCAGCAACAGACACGCGCCGCCTACCCACAATGGCTTGGCCAGCGACCATTCCAGAGCCCGGCTGTAAACCTTGATAATGGTGGCCATCAATTTTCCCGCTTTATGGTCGTGATACTCCGCATCTTCGCGCCGTTTACCCAGGAGCACAAGGCTCAGCCCCGGCGTCCAGGTCAATGCCAGTACCAGTGAGGTTAGCAGCGCGGCAGTCATGGTGATGGCCAGCGCCCGGAAGAAACTGCCCGTCACGCCGCTGACCACAACCAGCGGCAGAAAGACCACCACCGGCGTAATGGTCGAACCAATCAGCGGCGTGGTGATTTCGCCCAGCGCCTTGCGCACGGCCTCGGTGCGGTGTTCACCCGCATCGCGATGCAGCACGATGTTCTCCACAACTACGATGGCGTCGTCGATCACCAGCCCGATGGCCGCCGCCAGGCCTCCCAGCGTCATCAGGTTGAAGCTCTGGCCAATTAGCTCGAGCGTCAGCACCGTCACGGCAATGGTAACGGGGATGACCATTCCCGCGATCAGCGAGGAAGTCCAATCGTGCAGAAACAGAAACAGAATGATGCAAGCCAGAACCAGTCCAATGGCGATAGCGTCGCGTACGCTTGCGATGCTGTCACGCACAATCTGCGACTGATCGTAAAACGGCTCGATCTTCACGCTGGCAGGCAGCTTGCGCTTCAGCTCGCTCATCTGCGCATTCACCGCATCGGCCACGGTCACTGTGTTGCTTGAGGGCTGGCGGGTTATATTCACCAGCACCGCCGCCTTGCCATTGGCGGTGACCGTGGTGTACACAGGCATGGTTGCCTGCTCCACTGTGGCTACGTCTCCCACGCGCACCGGCGCGCCGGTCGGCGTGGTCTTCACCACAAGCTGTCGCAGTTGCCCGGCGTCATGGACCTGCGCGCCCACCAAACCAAGAATCAACTGATGATTGGCCTCGTACAGGCCGGGCGAATCGATAATATTCGAGGCCTGAATGGCATTCAGCAGGTCGGGAATCGTCACACCCGACGATTGCAGCAGCGCAAGGCTCGGAACCACATGAAACTCCGGAACCATGCCGCCCTGCACGGTCACCGTGCTCACGCCCTCCACACGATTCAGGGGCGGCTTCAGATCGTAGGTGGCTATCTCCCAAAGCTGGGTCTGCGGCACTGTGTCCGAGGTCAGGCTGTAACCGAGAATGGGGAAGGTCGCAAAGGTCAGCCGGTTGGTTGTTATCTTGGCGCTGGCGGGGAGCGACTTTTCTACTTTGCTCAGAGCTGCGTCTACCAACTGCAGCGTTCTGACCATATCCTGGCCCCAGTCGAAGAAGAGGCTGATCTCCGCCGACCCGCGGCTGGTGGTGGAGCGCACCGTCTTCAACCCCGGCACAAAGTTAACCGCGTCTTCAATCGGCTTGGTGATGGTTACCTGCATCTGCTCCACAGGCATCACGCCGTTATCGACGCCAATGACCACGCGCGGAAAACTTGTCTCTGGAAAAACCGAGGTCGGCACCTGGAAGGAAAGGTAGGCGCCGGCCAGCGTAAGAATGGCCACAAAGAAGAAGATGGTGCGCGTGGAGCGTACCAGCCAGAATGGCTTATTGTCCGCCGCCGAGCCGGAGCGTTCGCTGGGCATCACTTCCCCCCCCCGCCTTTGCCGGAACTCTTAACGCTGACGGCTGCTGCGCCAACCTTTACCTTGACGCCATCCTCCAACCCATAAGCTCCTCCGGTAATCACCAGGTCGCTGGGGGCAAGTCCACTCGTGATTTGCACGTTTTCGGCATCCTCTAAACCCAGCGTCACCGGCTTGCGATGAGCGGCGCCGTCCACTCCAACCACCATGACCGACTTGCTCCCATCCTGCGCGGTCAAAATCGAACTGGCTGGAATCTGCCACGCATGAGCATCCGTTGTTCCTGAGATGGAAACCTTCACCGGTGTCCCCACTTTGAGCTTCCCGGCCTTGTTGTCAATCTTCAGCCACACCTCGACGGTCGTGCTGCCGGGATCGAGCGCCGGACTGATGAGCGCCACCGTGGCGGCCACCGGTTCACTCAATCCCTTCACTGTCACCAATGCCTTGTCGCCCTCCTTCATCCGCTGCGCAAGGCTTTGCGCGATATGCGTCTTGGCCAGCAGGCTGGAGGTGTCCATGACTGTCAGCAGAGGCGCTCCCGCGGCCGCCGTCTCGCCGGCAAACAGTGGCCGGTCAGTTACCACGCCATTGATGGGGCTGCGAATCTCCGAGTAGCTCACCTGCGCCGCCGCCCCTTTGAATTTTCCCTCCGCCGAGGTCAATTGTCCCTGCGCCGTCTTCAGCGCCGCCTCGCGGCTCACACTGCGCACCGACTCCAGATGCTTGACCGCCGCGTTGTATGCCGCCTGCGCCTGCACCAGCGCCGCCTGTGCTGTGTCCAGGTCGCGCCCGGGAATAGCCCCCTCCGCAAACAACTGCTTGCGGTTTTTCACAATGCTCAGATTCAGATCGAGATTGGCTTTGGTCTGCGCTACATCTGCCTCGGCCTTCTGGGTATCTTCCGGCACCTGGGCTTTCGTTGCCGTGGCATAAGCCGCCTCTGCTGCCATGTAGGAGCCTTTGTTGTCCAGCGCCACCGCGGCAAGATCGCTGTTTTCCAGTGTGGCCAGCAGTTGGCCCTCTTTCACCCTTGAGCCGCGCTGAACATAGAACTTGCGCACCGGCGCGCTGATCTTCGGCACAATTGCCGCTTGCGCCAGCGGCGCCAGAACCGCGTCAGCAAGAATGTGTTCGGAAATCGCTCCTTGTTTAGGATATTCGGCCTGCACTGCCACCTGCGGCTCCGGCTCGGCCTCCTTCTTGCAGCCCGGGCACAGAATCAGGGGCAGCGCCACCGCTACCCACAATACCCAACTCATCTTTAATCCCGCCTGTAACAATGCATCTCCTTTGCTTGTAGACGCACATGTCTTCATGTTTGCCTTCAGCTCACATCGTTCCCATCAAAGTCTCGAGCTCGGACCGTGCCGCCTGGTAGCGCACCCGTCCGTCCTCGCGCGCATTTTCCACGCTTACAAAAGCGGTTTGCGCATCCACGACCTCCAGCACGGTAGCTTCGCCGCTCGAATAGCGGAGTTTGGTTAAACGCAGGCTTTCAGCAGCCGTGGCCGCGCTCGCATCCAGCGACACCAGTTGATCCCGCGCCGCCACAGCCTCTGACCAGGTTTCGTTCAACCGCGCAATCAGCCGTCTCTGGGTTGCTGACAGCGCCACCTGCGCCGCCTTCCGCCGAATCTCGCTCTGCTTGACTTTGTGCTCGGTTGCCAGCCAGTCCCATACGGGTATATCCAGTGTGACGCTCGTCGAATAGCCCAGGTTGCGTAGGTGGTCGGGCCCATTCACCGCAAACTGCGGAGCATCAATGCCATAGGTGTAATTCAACCCCAGGTCCGGCAGATAAGCCGCCCGCGCCGCCAGCACATCCGCATTGCTCATCCTCACCGCCGCCAGCGCGCTCTTCAGCTCTGGATTGTTCCTGCCCGCGGCCTCTTCCACCTCCGACCGCGTCGGAATCTCCGCCGTTCCATCCCCGGCCACAAGCGTAAACGGCGTGCGCGGATCGGTAAACAGCAACACGCCCAACTCTAACCGCGCCTTCTCAGCTTCCAGTTTTGCATCCGACAGGTCGCGTTCCCGCTGTTGCTCCTGCAACTGCGCCTTGACTACGTCCGCATGTGCGGCCTCGCGTGCCTGTTCCCGCTTGCCGGTCAGCCCCAAAAACTCCGCCGCTTCCGAGTGAGCGCGTTCGGCAATTGTCTGTTTGTTCTCCGCCGCAATTGCGCCATAGTAAAGCCTGGTGACGGCCGCCACCAGCCCGCGTCGCGCTATCTCCAACTCTGCCGCTGCCAGCGCCTCCGCCGCATCCGCGTGCCGCGCGGCCGCCAGCCGCCCCATCCCCAGCGTTTCATTCACCACCGCCTGGCTGGTGTACTCCCGCATCGCATTGTTGGCGATAAACCGCGGGATAGTCTGTCCGCGATCTGTTTGTGTATAGAGCGCCTGGTTGTGATAGCCGACGCTGGGTAACAGATCCTTGCGCGCAACCCAGCGCTCCTGTCCCGCCGCAAGGCTTTCTGCCAGTGAGGCCGCATACAGCGGTTCATTCGCCTCCGCGCGCTTGATCGCCTCCTCGAGTGTGATAACGACCGGTTTGCTTTGAACCGTCGAATCATGTGCCGGAACCTCACCCGCCGCTTGACCAAAGGCCGAGGCAAAGGACACAACTATAAGAATCAAAAGGAAGTGTAAACCGGCCATAACCCCTATACGCCGGCGTCTCTGGCTCGGTTCAAAACTACGCAGCATGGTCATACATTAAAGCATACGGTTGGTTGCTGAATCATAGATGAGACAAATAATAAAAATGAACAGTAGTAGATATTAGCACACAGGCGATGCGCATCTTCCTCGATCGTCTTGTGGAGATAAGATGTTCTGCATGGAGACAACAACTATTGCAGGCGTAAAGGTTTCCCGCATCGGCCTCGGCACCTGGGCCATTGGTGGACTGGATTGGGGCGCGGTGCCCGACGACGTCGCCGTCGCCACCTGCCTCAACGCACTGGAGCGCGGCATCAACCTCATTGACACCGCGCCCATCTACGGCCACGGCCACGCGGAGGAGATTGTGGGCCGAGCCCTTCGCGCTCACGGCCGCCGCGAAGATTTTTTCATCGCCACCAAGTTCGGCCTCGATTGGAACGAGCGCGGGGTCTTTGCTAACTCGACCACTGCCCGCCTGCGACAGGAACTCGAAGCCAGCCTGCGCCGCCTGGGCACCGAAACCATCGACCTCTACCAGGTGCATTGGCCGGACACGCGTACGCCCATCGCCGAAACCGCTGCGCAGTTGGCCGAGTTTCAGCGCCAGGGCAAGGTGCGCGCCCTGGGCGTGAGCAACTTCAGCATCGCGCAGATGGAGGAGTTTCGCGCCGTCGCCCCACTCAGCTCCAACCAGCCGCCCTACAACCTCTTCGAGCGGCAGATTGACGATCAGCGCGAGCATGGGCAGTCAATCCTAAGCTGGTGCGCGGTAAACAACGTTGCCATCCTCACCTGGAGCACACTCTGCCGCAGCCTGCTGGGTGGCCGGGTGCATCGAGGCATGAGCTTCGACAAGGGCGACATTCGCCGTGTCGATCCCAAGTTCCGCGAACCGCGCTTCTCCGAGTACATGACCGCCGTCGAGCGGCTGGCCGCCTTTGCCCGCGAGCGCTACGGAAAATCTGTCCTGGAACTGGCCGTCCGCTGGGTCCTCGACCGACACGGCGTTTCCGTCGCCCTTTGGGGGGCCAAACGCCCCGATCAGCTCGACGCCGTCAGCGGCGTGATAAGCTGGCAGCTCGACGACGCAGCCATGGCCGAGATCGACCGCATCGTGAAGGAGTCCGTCACCGACCCAGTTGGTCCGGAGTACCTGGCGCCCAAGGTGCGGGAGGGCTGATTATTGCAGTTGGTTTTTCAGCGCACCGGTCAGAGTTTCGCTGATTTCCCCGCTCCCGCCCGGCTCTGCGATACTGTTCTGTTATGCCCATCGATGACCTGCAACAGGCAGCCCAGAAGATTGCCGGATTCCTCGCCACCCTGAACAAGCTCGGCGGCCTGCGCCTCAAGTACCGCATCAGTGCCGGCCCCGTTACTGGCGACGGCGCGCAGGATGCCGGGAGCCTTTCTCCAGCCCTCTGCGTCGAGCTGGCCGGTCCGGACCTGCCGCTGGTCACGCAGCACAACGGCGAGTTGCTGCTTGCCCTGGAGACCATCGCTGTGCAGATTCTCCGCCTTGATCCGCGTGAGGGCGACCTGGTCAGCTTTGACGCCGCCAACTTCAAGGCGCTGCGCGCGGCGGAACTGCGCCTGACGGCTGAAACAACCGCGGAAAAGGTGCTCCGCTCCGGCGTCCCTTACGCCTTTCCGCACATGAACAGCCGCGAGCGCCGCCTGCTGCACATGGCATTTCGCGGCATCGAAGGCGTGGAGACGGCTAGCTCCGGCGAAGGTATAGAGCGTTTCCTCGCCGTCTATCCGGCGGGCAAAACCCACCTGCCCGTTGCCCCGCCCGTCAAGCCGCGCGGCTTTGGCGATCGCGGACGCCCCCGGCGTTAGCGCGAATCGAGCTCGTGGATTTCCCGGCGCCTTACAGTCCGGCTTGGTGCCGCTCCGCCGGATATGCCACACTATCTGAATCATGAGAACCAAAATCCTACTGCTTCTGCTGATCTTCTCCGCCACTTTTTGCACGGCGCAAAAACGCCTGGTGCTCATCGATCAGGACGGCGCCGGTCCCGGCGGCTCTGACCAGATGGCCATGCTGTCGCTGCTTCAGGCTCCTCAGGTCGAGGTGCTGGGCATCACCATGGTCACCGGCGATGCATGGCGCGACGAGGAGACCATGCACACCCTGCGCATGTTGGAGCTGACTGGCCACGCCAACATTCCCGTGGCCCGTGGTGCGGTCTTCCCGCTGGTTCGCACACAGGAGGAGACCCGCCTCTCCGCCGCTCTCGACGGCATGCAAGAGTGGCTCGGCGCATGGGGCCAGAGCCTTTCCACGGAGCAGATGCCCGGCGCCCCCGGCCCTCCGGTAAAGTCAAACGCGCACGGGCCGTATGAGATTCCGCCCATGCTCGAAGGAATGCCCACCATCAAGGCCATCGACGAAGACGCCGCCCACTTTCTCATTCGCCAGGTGCGCGCCCATCCTCATCAGGTCACCATCTACGCCGCCGGCCCGTTGACTAACATCGCCACCGCCATCGCCATCGACCCGGAGTTTGTCTCGCTCACTCAGGGCATTGTGCTGATGGGCGGCAGCCTCACCCCGCACAGCGAAGACCCGGAGTTCGCCGGAGATCCGCGTCACGAGTTCAACTTCTGGTTCGATCCTGAGGCCGCGCATATCGTCCTGCACGCTAACTGGCCCCGCATCGACGCCACCACCGTAGATGTCTCCATCAAGGCGCCCTTCACCCAGAAGATGCTCGACGAGATTGCCGCGTCTAGCTCACCCGCCGCGCGTTACATCGCCGCCTGGAGCCAGCGCCGCTACTACCTGTGGGACGAGCTGACCGCCTGCGCCTGGCTCGACCCCTCCATCATCACGCGCGAAAAGCTTCTCTACATGGATGTGGACCTGAGCCACGGCCCCAGCTACGGCGATACCCTCACCTGGAGCGAAAAGATGAAGCCCGCAACCGGTGTACGCCTGGTCCACGCGCAAACAGACCTCGACCTGCCGCGCTTCCAGAAGATGTTTGTGGAGTTGATGACCGGAAAGCCGTAAGGAGATGACGCAGCCGACGTGAAACCCCTCCTCACCGAATCAACCGAAAAAGAGGTCATTTGGGGGTTAAAACGGCCTCTTTTTGGCTAAAAAAGAGGCAAAAAACGCGATTTACAGTTACTGATTCGTCAACAGGCAAAAATCTCAACATGCTGATTACATGTTAGTTGCCAGCAAAGTGAGGGTCAAAAAGCGGCCTCCACAGGGTAGGGGGGTGGGGTACCCGGATTTTTGGGAGAAGAAAAGGGGAATAAGACCCAAAAAAGGGACCAGGGAACAGGGAATAAAAAGTACCCGTCCTCTGGACCTTGTTCATGCTTTGATTATGCGCCGGAGTGGGGAAATAATCTGCAAACCCCTTCGGCTTGAGGATCATGGTTTCTCAGGTTCGAGAATCCGAACCTGGGACACTCGGCAATCAGACCTCCAAGCAGCGCATCGAATTTGTCCTTGTCTGCTTTCATAGGGGCCATACCTTCGGAGCCATTGCAGCAAGCTCGATCTGACGTTTGTCCACTTGCTTCGGAGTCCACTCCCGATTCTCCGCAACTTCTTGAGTGAGAAGGAATGTGCTTTCGGTATAGACTTTCTTCTTTTGAGAAAATGCAGCACACCCCAGTCGCGAATTAAGCTTCGCCGTAAGCAACGTCATGTTTCCGAGTCGTTTATAGTTTGCTTGAGCATCGGCGAATGAAATCTTCCATCCCTCACATTCCCTATCAGGCATGATGTGCTCTAAGTTTGTTGAGTTTTCTGGAATCTCAAAGTACCCAATCTGCGGCGTAGATTCTCCGCGTTTATAATTCTCCAGCGAATGCAAATAGTATCGTGCAACTACAATCTTAGAGACCTCGTGAATTTTGAAAGCGCGCTCAAATGTAATGTCATCCGGCACGATCGCTCTCATCTTCTCAGCTAACTCATTCGCCGTTTTAATCTCCCCTTCCGATACGGCCTTTGCCCTGAGGCCGTAGTACCGTTCCAGTACCCCGCCTCCTGCCCCTCCAACAACTAAGTACCGTACTGACCAGGATAAGCACTTCTCGTATGCCTTTTTTGCCTCAAGAGGCGTGAAGTTTTCAAGAATTGCGAGCAGAAGCGGACGAATCTGCACGATTTTTAGCAACGTTGTTATGGCTGCTAGATATCCTCTCGCCTCCTTCGTGAGCTTGCCCAATCGCGGATGCTCAAGAGGAGTCAAGAGTGCAATATAATCGGCGGCCTGTTCCTCTAATGCGGTAGCGATAGCAACAGCACGCTTTCTGCCGGTTACATTCAGCTTGAAATTTGATGCTAATTCATCTTCTGTTGTAGGGCCCTGCCGCGAGATCCAAAAGTGCCTAACATAGTGCAGGACTAATTCATCATCGCCCAGCGATTCAATGACACTGACCATAGAGGTCCATTTTGGTTCAACGTCTGTTTCGAGTCTGTCTTGGGCTTGCTGGAAAAGATGACTCTTGAGAATATCCACTTGCGAAGCCCGCAAGCCGCGGTCGTTAAGAGTCTCAAAAATCTTGTATGCATCAATGTCTTGTGGAACCTTGATTGCGATGACGAGCACCTGATGCTCAAGAAAATTTACCCATTGAACAAGCCATTTCTTCCTTTCGCCCTTCGGTAGCAACGAAGCGCCTGCTTCTATGTGTTTGTGAGCCAGGGCAGCAGCCCTTACCAAGCGAAGATGTGAAGCGAATTTCGGTTTCGCCGCCTCGCGGTCCGGATCGTCGGGCGGTGACAGGATGCCCTTAACAAAGAAATCGCGATCCATGGCGTTCAAGTACAGTTTGGGGCTGAATTCTTCATTCTCTTCGTCATATTCAAGTAGAAACTTCCGTGTGTACTTATCCGACGTCATCTTGTCCACTGCAATGCCGGTTCCCAAGAGGTAGTCACGGATAGCTGCAATCAAGATCGAAGTCGTGGCCAGCCTTTGCTGACCGTCTGCAACAAGCAGATTGTTCTGTTCATCGTGAGCCAAAACAATCGTTCCTAAAAAATAAGGGCGTTCATCTCCCGGTTTAACAAGCTGAGCCGACAAGTCCTCCAGTAAACGAGTGACGTGCTGATCTTCCCATGCATAAGACCGCTGGTTAAGTGGAACACGCAGCGTATAACGAGAAAGCGCGGAAGCAATTCCGACAATTTCAAAGTCAATACCGAGATCAGTCGAGCTTTTTTGAGCTGTCATTTATTGATTTCCTTCCGCGACTGAAAAAACGGTACCTTTTCTTCAGCTTGTTCAAGTACCTCACGTGCTGCCTTGCGGAGATTAAACCGAATCCAAGCAGCGAGGGAAATACCAGCGATTTCAGCAGCTCGCTGGAAACCTTCTTTCTCATCCACGCCCAAGCGGAATTCAATGGATTCAGTTTTCATTGTAGAGAGTATACAACAACTTGGATGGACAATGCCCCGTCATTGTCCGGACAACAGCGGAAGAAAATTTAACTTGTCCGGACAACCAAGGGACAGTGAAGGGAAAATTCGCGATAGACTACTCAAAAGTGAACGGCTCCGAGGTGTCCAAGACCACAGAGCCGCCACGCCCCTCAGGTTGAGGTGTCCAGGACCACGACCTGAGGCCCCACAAAATAGAGGGCTCCGTCTATTGGTAAAGGCAGCAGATTTATAATCTGTCGCGTCTTTACGGTGCTTACGAGAACGTCCCCCGTGCCCTCCACTCACCTACACAGTAGACCACAATGCCTTATCGCGGTAATACAATCTTCGATCTTTGTTAAATCTGTGTCAAATGCATAATCTTCATTGAAGTCGTGCCCTGATACAAAGCACGTTTATAAAACACGCTCTACGCGTTCAACTGCTCCTGCAGCTTGTTCAGTGTGCGTTGCAGGTCCTTGTCCTCGCGGCGTTGCTCTTCGATCTTTCCAATGGAGTGCATCACCGTGGTGTGGTGCTTGTTGCCGAACTGGCGTCCGATCTCAGGCAAACTGGCCTCGGTCATCTGCTTGGCCAGGTACATGGCAATTTGCCGCGGCACCACCACGTTGCGCGAGTTGTTCTTCTGCTTCAGGTCGGCGGGCCTCATGCCGAAGTTCTCGCTGACCACGCGCTGAATGGATTCAATGGTGATCTTGCGCACCTGCATATCGATGAACTGCTTGAGGCACTGCTGGGTGGAGGCCAGCGTGATCTCCATGTGGTTGAGCTGGCACCAAGCGATCAGCCGCGTCAACGCGCCCTCCAGCTCGCGCACGTTGGTGCGCACGTTGGAGGCGACGAACAGCGCCACGTCGGCGGGCAACTGCACCTGCTCGCTTTCCGCCTTCTTTTGCAGAATGGCGACCTTGGTCTCCAGATCAGGCGGCTGGATGTCGGCAATCAGGCCCATCTCAAAGCGCGAGCGCAGCCGCTCCTCGATCTCCGCCAGCTCCTTGGGCGGACGGTCCGAGGCGATCACGATCTGCTTCATGTTCTCGTGCAGCGCGTTGAAGGTGTGGAAGAACTCCTCTTGGGTGCGCTCCTTTTGGGCGATGAACTGGATGTCGTCGATCAGCAGCACGTCCACCGAGCGGAAACGATCGCGGAAGCTGGTCATGCGGTCGTTGCGAATGGAGGTAATCAATTCGTTGGTAAATTTTTCTCCCGTCACGTAGCAGATGTTGCACGAGGGTTGGCGGCGCTTGATTTCATGACCGATGGCCTGCATCAAATGGGTCTTGCCCATGCCCACGCCGCCATACAGGAACAGAGGGTTGTAGGCCTTGGAGGGCCGCTCGGCCACGGCCAGCGCCGCTGCCCGAGCAAACTGGTTGCCGTTGCCGATGACGAACGCGTCGAATGTGTAGCGCGGATTCAACTGCGCAGCGGTTGACCAGTCAAAGCGCGCCTGCTCCGGAGTGCGCGGCGATGGCGCCGTGGGCGCATGCGCGGGGACCGGCCCGAAGCCGCCGTCCTTGCGCATGGGCGGAATCGAGGGGTCATCCTCGGCAGTCACAAAACTTACGTCGTCCAGCTCCAGTTCTGCCTTCTCGATGGCCTCCTGGATCAAGTCGCCATACAGTTCCCCCAGGTTTTGAAACTGCAGCGAGGGCACGCGCACATACAGCGTGCGGTTGACTACATGGCTATAGCGGGTGGGCTTCAGCCAGGTCTCGAAAGCTTGGCGATTTACCTTCATCTCGAGCGCCGCGAGAATCTGGAGCCAGGGGTTGGGAGCCGTCGCCGGCGATATTGCGTATGCCATCGTGCTGATCCTTGCATGTCGCCTGTTCTTTGCCAGGCCTGTTTATCTTTCGTGCTTGCGTATATGCGTCCTCATGGCGTAAGGCCTTGGGCCTGGCGCCAAAATGCCTCTGGTCGGCCCTTGATTTTGACCTGGGGCCAGTATGAAATTCGGGCCGGTATGAAACTTGTCCTTGGGGCTTTGGGAAACTTTTTCGAACCGCCCAAGATTAGCACAAAAGGGCGTCGTTGTCTCAATCTTTCACATAAGTATTTTTTCGTCTACTCCGATTGCACTATTGATGGTGAAAACTTGCGGGTTAAGTTACCAGAGTGTCTGCAGATAGCATGCTGGAATCACATTCGTCGTGACCATTCGAGAGTACTTTTCTCAGAGAAAGCAAGTCTGTGAGTGCTTCCACTCGCCGCGTATGCAGTTTTTTAGCCGGGGTTGGTGCGCGCCATTATGTTTTTTGTGCCGCTTCCCGCTGGATTCCTGACCTAACTTGCGATACACTAAGTACTTGCCGTCAAGGCGAAGATTTTTTAGAAAACAGGAGCGCATTTTCATGCCTAAGCGCACATTTCAACCCAATCGACGCAAACGCGTGAAAACTCATGGCTTCCGCGCTCGCATGAAGACCAAGGCTGGCGCTGCCGTGCTCAGCCGCCGCCGCGCCGCCGGCCGCAAGCGCATGGCAGTCAGCGCAGGATTCCGCGACTAACCCTCGCCTGCCGCTCTGTTCTGGCCGGAATCTGGCGCGATACGACAGCATTCCGGCTGAAACGCCTACCGGCTTTGCTATGACTACCCCTCTCCAGCCTGTTCTACGCCAGTCTTTATCCGGCGCGCGCCTGTCGAGGCACGCCGACTATCTGCGCGCCTATGCGGCCGGCCGCAAGCGCCAGTCCGCTTCCATGAGCTGGTTCCTATCGCCGGGGACCCCTGTCGGCCCGCGCATCGGCCTCACCGCCGGCAAGGTGCTGGGCAAGGCCCATGAACGCAATCGCATCAAGCGCCGCATGAAAGAAGCCCTGCGCCGCCATCTGGACCTGCTGCCCTCGGGCTGCGACCTTATCCTCCATCCGCGCCGCGCGGTGCTTAACCTGGACTTCAAGAAACTGGAGGCGGAGATCGTGCGTATCCTTCAGCAGGCAAACATTGAGGCCGCCCGCATGAAGCAGAATTCCAGCCCGACTACAATGCCGCAGGTTCCATGAAACGCATACTACTTGCATTCCTCGCCTTCTATCGCTGCTGGATCTCCCCGGCGATTCATGCGCTTTCGCCCGGCCACGGCTGCAAGTTTCTGCCCACCTGCTCGGAGTATGCCTCCCTGGCCATCGCCACCCATGGACCCCTGCGCGGCGCGGCCCTGGCTCTCTGGAGACTGCTGCGCTGCCATCCCTTCACCCGCGGCGGTCTTGACCCCGTACCCCCGGCGCCGATTTCACGCCACATTCCCCACAAACCATTACCATAGGAAGAGCGGCAGCCTGACGGCGAGCATCCTAAACGAACAGGAAGTATACCTTGGCAGAATTCAACAATCCCAATCTTCAGACTCCGGGCGGAGGTGGCGGCAGCGGCGGCGATATGCGCGGCCTGCTCTCCATGACCCTCCTGGCCATCATGGTCCTCGTCGGTTTTCAGTTTTTTATGAAACCCAAGCCGGTTGCTCCCACGCCCGCCGCCGCAAACCAGGCTCAGACCCAGCCGCAGCCGTCGCAACCGGCTGCCTCACCGGCCCAGCCAGCCCAGCCGCGGTCTGCCGCCGCGCAGATGAAGGCTCCCGTAGTTGCCACTCCAACCATCGTCGCCTCCGCGGTGGAGAAGATCACGGTGGAGAACGAGAACCTGAAGATCGTCTTTACCAACCAGGGCGCGCAGGTCGAGCACTGGATTCTGAAGGGCAGCCAGTACAAGGACCACCCCGGCCCAGGCGGCCAGCAGCTTGACCTGGTCAATCCCAAAACCGCCGCCTTCGGTCTCCCGCTCTCCCTGTTCACCTATGAGCCGGAGCTGACCAAACAGTTGAACGATGCCCTCTACCAGGTCTCAGGCGATGCCTCGCCCGCCGGCGTTCTCCAGGCTCCCGGCTCGATCTCGTTCCACTACGCCGCCAATGGCCTGGACGTGGTGAAGACCTTCCGCTTCGAAGCGAGCAGCTACGTGGTGACAGCCGAAGTTCAGGTTCGCCGCAACGGCGCTCCCGTCCGCGCCCTGCTGGCATGGCCCGGCGGACTCGGCGACCAGACCGAGCCCGCGCACTTTGCCTACGGAAAGTTTGCCTGGTCGCTGGACGGCAGGGATGACTCAACCGACGCCAAAAAGGTTAGCGGCAACGCCACGCTCGATCCACCCTTCGACTACGCGGCTGTCAACGATCTCTACTTTGCCGCCGCCTTCCTGCCCGAAGCACCCGCGCGCGCAACCGTTGTCACGCTGCACAACTCCATCGACCTGGCCACCGACCCTGCCGATCCTAACAGCCAAAAGCGCCCCGCCGACGTGATCGGCCTGGCCATGGGCGACACCAGCGGCTTGACCCGCGCGCGCCTCTTCGCCGGCCCTAAAGAAACCGACGTGCTCACGGCTATTCACTCGACCGGCGCCGATGGCAAACCAACCGGGCCCACGCTCGAGCCGCTCACCCAGTTCGGCTGGTTCACCATCATCGCCAAGCCCCTCTACCTGGCCCTGCGTTACCTCCACGACAAAATGGGCCCCGGCGTCTACAACTGGGGATGGGCCATCATCATCGTCACCGTCATCTTCAACCTCCTCATGCTGCCCACCCGCTTCATGATGATGAAGTCCTCGCTGAAGATGATGCGCATCCAGCCCAAGGTCGAGGCCATCAAGCAGCGCTACAAGCACCTCAAGCCCACCGACCCCAAGAAGGCCGAGATGAACGCCGAGATGATGGCCCTCTACAAGACCGAGGGCGTCAACATGTACGGCAGTTGCCTGCCCATGCTCGTCCAGATGCCCTTGTTCTTCGCCTACTATCGCGTTCTGCTCAACGCCGTCGAATTGCGCCAGGCTCAGTGGTTCTGGCTCACCGACCTCTCCACGCCCGACCCCAAGTACATCCTGCCCATCCTCATCATCGTCACCATGCTCGTGGTTCAGCTCATCACCCCTTCGCCGGGCATGGACCCCGCCCAGCGCAAGATGATGGCCATCATGATGCCCGCCATCTTCGGCTTCACCATGCTGCACTTCGCCTCCGGCCTGGCCCTCTACTGGGGCACCGGCAACGTCATCAACCTGGCCATGCAGCTGGGTATCAATCAATCCAGCATCGGCAGGGAGATGCACGAGATCGCCGCTCGCCGCGCCGCCAAAAAGTCCGGCATAAACCCAAAGACCATCCAGGGACGGCGGTAATCGTCCTCGCCGCGCAAACAGAAGCCCCGTTCATGTCCGGCTTGAACGGGGCTTCGTTATTATCGGCGGAATCGCTAAATCAGCTCATACCCAGCAAACCAGTACCCGATCTCAAACGCCGCCGTATCCTCGCCATCCGAGCCGTGAATGGCGTTCTCCTGAATCGACCCGGCAAACTTCTTGCGAATGGTTCCCGCTTCGGCGTTGGCCGGGTTGGTGGCGCCCATCAGCTTGCGCAGGTCGGCAATGGCGTTCTCCTTCTCCAGAACCATCAGAACCAGCGGCCCCGAGGACATGAACTCGCACAGCCCCTCGAAAAACGGCTTGCCCACATGCACGGCATAGAAGCCCTTGGCCTGCTCTTTGGAAATCGACTGCTTCTTGATGGCCACAATCTGAAAACCGGCCTTTTCAATCTCGGCCAGAATGGCTCCGGTAAAACCCTTGCGGACCGCGTCCGGCTTGATGATGCTGAAGGTGCGTTGAGCCACTGAATATCTCTCCTGCAGGAAATTTTGTCTGCCTTTCCATTATAATCTGCAGCGATATGCAAAGGACTGCTGCCTACAGGCCCCCGAATCTGCTAAAGTTTTCGCATGTTCAGCTTTGTCGTTTCACCCCATCGCTCTCTGATCGTGCCGGTGGCCATATTCGCCGCCGTGTTGATGGTTGCTCCCGCCCTTTGCCAGACCGCGCCGATAAGCGCCTCCACCCCCACGGCAACGCCCGAGTTGCGCGTCTTTGATTCGTCGCTCATCGACAAAACCATAGACCCCTGCGAAAATTTTTACCGCTTCAGTTGCAACGGGTGGTTCAAGCGCAACCCGCTGCCTCCAGACCAGGCCGCATATGGCCGCTTTACCGAGCTGGCCGAGCTGAATCGGCTCCACCTGAGGCAAATCCTCGAAGAATCCTCCGCGCCCGCCGCCACGCGCAGTCCAAACGAGCAGAAGATCGGCGACGAGTACGCCAGTTGCATGGACACAGCCACGGTGAACAAGCTGGGCCTTACGCCCCTTCAGCCGGAGCTGGACCGCATTGCCGCGCTAAAAACATCCGCCGGCCTGCCCGCGCTTCTCGCCCACCTGCACTCCATCGGCGTGAACGCCTTCTTCGGTATGGGCTCGAATCAGGACTTCGCCGACTCCACCTCCGTCATCAGCTTTTATGGTGCCGGCGGCCTAGGCCTGCCGGAGCGCGACTACTACACCCGCACCGACGCCAAGTCCATTGAGCAGCGCCAGCAGTACGTCGCCCATGTAAAGAAAATCTTCATGCTGGCCGGCGAGAAGGAGGCGCGTGCCGCCAAAGACGCCGAAACCGTGCTGGCTATCGAGACGCGTCTGGCCAAGGCCTCGCTCACAATCACTGAGCAGCGCGATCCGCAAAACCTGAATCATCCCACCGACGTTCTCAGCTTTTCAAAGGAGCTGACGCACTTTTCGCTCGCCGAGTACGTTGCCGCCTCGCATGCTCCCGCCGTGGGCAAAGCCAACGACATGGAACCCAAGTTCTTTGCCGAGTTCAACGCGCTGGTGGCCGACACGCCCATCAAGCAGATTCGCACCTACCTGCGCTGGCACCTGCTCCACGCCTACGCGGGAACCAGCCTGCCGGAGAGCTTTGACCTGGAGAACTGGAACTTCTACGCGCACACCCTCAACGGAGCCGAGAAGCAGCAGGAGCGCTGGAAGCGCTGCACCCGCCGCGTCGACCAGGAGCTGGGCGAGGCGCTGGGCCAGGTCTACGTGGCGCGCTACTTCCCGCCTGCCGAGAAGCAGCGCACCCTCGACATGACTCTGGCCATCGAGCAGGCCATGGACAAGGACCTCGACGGTCTGGACTGGATGAGCGCCGCCACCAAGATCAAGGCCAAGGAAAAGCTGCACGCCGTGATGAACAAGATCGGCTACCCGGACAAGTGGCGCGATTACTCCACGCTCGCCATCGTCCGCGGCGACGCCCTGGGCAACCAGATGCGCGCCCGCCAGTTCGAGATAGCGCGCGACCTGGCCAAAATCGGCAAGCCGGTAGACAAGGGCGAGTGGCAGATGACTCCGCCCACCGTGAACGCCTACTACGATCCGCAGATGAACAACGTGAACTTCCCTGCCGGCTACCTGCAAGCCCCCTTCTTCAGCGGCAAGGAGGACGACGCGGCCAACTACGGCGACATGGGTTCCACCATCGGCCACGAGCTGACCCACGGCTTCGACGATGAGGGTCGCCAATTTGACAAGGAAGGCAACCTGAGCAACTGGTGGACCAAGGAAGACGAGCAAAAGTTCAACGAGCGCGCCGAGTGCATGGTTAAGCAGTATGACGCCATTGAGGCGGTTCCTGGCGTTCACCTCAACGGCAAGCTCACGCTGGGCGAGAACCTGGCCGATCTGGGCGGGCTGTGGCTGGCCTGGCTGGCCTGGCTTGACAAGGCGCAGGCCGCGCACGTGGACATGAGCGCCACCATGGACGGCTACACTCCCGACCAGCGCTTCTGGATCGCCTATGCGCAGCAGTGGTGCACGCAAACGCGTCCCGAGCAACTGCGCACCCAGGCGCAGACCAATCCGCACGCCCCCGACGAGTACCGCACCAACACCGTCCTCCAGGATCTGCCGGAGTTCGCCAAAAGCTTCAGTTGCAAGAAGACTGCGGCCATGGTGAACCCCAAGCCGTGCAGAGTGTGGTGAGAAACCAACTCAGCAGCACACACAAAGGCCCGCCACTCAAGCGGGCCTTTGCTTTCAGCGATAACCTCTATTTCGAACTTTGCGCGCCATAAGCGTCCATGCGCTTCTTGTATAGCAACAGCACGCTCGGCCCAAAGCAGAGCAGCATCACCGCGATACCCGTAACGATGCCGAAGCTGGTCACGATGGGCGCCGTGCATTCATTACGCCGCCGAACAATAACATGGCTGGGAATCGCGATCAATAGCTCCAGTACGCTGCCTCTCAGCAGCCATGAGACTAAACGCGTGGTTATATCGATGGAATTTCGAAAATACAAATAGAAGAGAATCCCCCAGAACAACCACAGAAATGCGCCGAAGCCTAGAACCTGAGGGACACTATCTGTATGTCGGCCCCCAAAGTGGTCGCCATACGCCGCAACCCCCAGAGAAAATATGGCAGCGAAGGTAAGAAGGGCGAACAAAATAGATGCGGCGATATAGGAGATGGCAATATGGGCTCTGGGCTTGCGGCGCTTGAAAGAGGTATCGACAGACAAGAAAAGCAGGATAGCCTGTCCGGACAGGACAACCGCAAAAAATAACCACGTCCCCCAGTATTCATAACCGCTGATGACATTGTTGAAGTCTCGAGAAAAGAAACTGTCATTTGCGGCAAGGAACACGTAAACCGGCAAAAGAAGACCCAAAACAATCAGCGCATAAAATAATGTGATGATGATGCCCCACTTGCGCATATCGCATCCTTACCGTGGCTGGTTTTGATAACTGTGCTCCGTAGCGGCGCACAGGAAGCCGAATCAATGCTAATTCGAGTTAGACAAAGTGTAAATCGGAATCTCGATCTTCAGTACAGCAAATTTGTGGCCTCGATGTAACACCACCGATGCACGAAGGCCCACCATTCTGGCGGGCCTTCGTTCTTAGCTTTTAGCTGTTAGCTGATGGCTGATAGCTGTCCGCTGTCAGCTAGCTCTTCCCAATCACTCTCGCCAGCGTCGCTCCAATCTCCGCCGGCGAAACCACCACGTGAATTCCCGCCGCGCTCATGGCCTTCATCTTCTCCGCCGCCGTTCCCTGCCCGCCGCTTATGATGGCGCCCGCGTGGCCCATGCGCCGGCCCGGTGGCGCGGTTTGCCCGGCGATGAAGCCCACCACCGGCTTCTTCACGTGCTGCTTCACAAACTCCGCCGCGGCTTCTTCAGCCGTCCCGCCGATCTCGCCGATCATGATAATCGCCTCGGTCTCCGCATCATCGTTGAACAAGCGCAGCGCGTCAATGTGCGTGGTGCCGATAATCGGGTCGCCGCCGATTCCAATCGCCGTCGATTGCCCAATGCCCCGTTGCGTCAGCTGATACACCGCCTCATAGGTCAGCGTTCCCGACCGCGAGACAATGCCCACCGAGCCTTCCTTGTGAATGCGCCCCGGCATGATGCCGATCTTGGCCTTGCCGGGCGAGATCACGCCGGGGCAGTTCGGCCCGATCAGCCGCGACTTCGACTCCTTCAGCTTGGCCCACACCTTCACCATGTCCAGCGTGGGAATACCCTCGGTGATGCAGACGATCAGCGGAATCCCCGCGTCCTCGGCTTCCAGAATGGCGTCGGCGGCAAACGGCGGCGGCACAAAAATCATGGTCGCGTTCGCGCCGGTCTTTGCCGTGGCCTCGGCCACTGTGTTGAACACCGGCCAGCCCTCGTGCGTCGTCCCGCCCTTGCCCGGCGTCACCCCGCCCACAACCTTGGTGCCATACTCCGCGCAGCTCATGGCGTGGAAGGTGCCTTCCTTGCCGGTAATCCCCTGCACAATCAGTCGAGTGTTCTTGTCAACCAATACAGCCATTAGCTTCTAGCTCCTAGTTTTGAGTGTGAGTGCGAGTGTGGGGAGGAATCCGTGGGCTCTTCATGTTTAGTACCTAGCGCTTGAATGACTCCGAAGAGCATCCTCCCTATCTCATCGCATATTGACTCGGCTTCGTGAAGCTGCTCAATATCTCCGAATCCCAATTCCCTGGCAATGGTCAACTGTGTTTGTAGTTCAAAACTCGACCCTCTGGCAATGCCAAGATACTGTTTGTATTCCTGAGTGTTCAGACGTCCCGCGCCCTCGGCAATATTGCTTGGTATTGATACTGCCGCCCGCCGCATCTGGTTCGAGAGTCCGTAGGTCTCTTCGCGAGGAAACTGCTTGGATAGCCGGTAAACAAGAACCGACAACTGGATCCCCTTTTGCCAAACCAATAGTTCACGAAAAGACTTTGCCATCTCTCTCCCCTTCACACTCACCCTCACACTCACACTGTTGCCGCTTTCACCGCCAACTCAGCAGCTTCCTTCATCGTTTCGCCTACTTGAAAATTCAACCCCGACTCCTTCAGAATCTTCCGGCCTTCCTCCACATTCGTCCCTTCCAGCCGCAGCACAATCGGCACCTTCACCTTCAGGTTGCGCGTTGCCGCCACCACCCCCGTGGCCAGCCGGTCCACGCGCAAAATCCCGCCGAATATGTTGATGAAGATGGCCTTCACGTGGGCGTCGGCCAGCAGAATCTCGAAGGCGTGCTCAATCTGCTCCTGTGTCGCGCTGCCGCCCACATCCAAAAAATTGGCCGGGCGGCCGCCGGCGTACTGAATAATGTCCATCGTCGCCATGGCCAGCCCCGCGCCGTTCACCATGCAGGCAATTGATCCATCCAGCTTGATGTAATTCAGCGAATACTTGCTCGCCTCCACCTCCAGCGGGTCTTCCTCGGCCGTGTCGCGTAGCGCCTTGATCTCCGCATGGCGGAAGAGCGCGTTGTCGTCGAAGGTAATCTTGGCATCGAGGGCGAAAAGCTTGTCGTCCGTAGTCGTGATAAACGGATTGATCTCCACCAGCGAGGCGTCGGTTTCAATGTAGGCCTTGTACAGGCTCTGCAAGAACGCCACCGCCGCGTTGATCTGCGTTGCCTTCAGCCCCAGCGCAAAGGCCAGCTTGCGCGCCTGCCATGCGCCAAAACCCACCGCCGGGTCGATGCTCTCCTTGAAGATGGCCTCCGGAGTCTTCGCCGCCACCACCTCAATCTCCATGCCGCCCGCCTGCGAGGCCATAAAGACCAGCTTGCCCGTCACGCGGTCCAGCACAATGCCCAGGTACAGCTCACGGTCAATGCTGGCCGTCTCCTCGATCAGCAGCCGCTGCACCTTCTGCCCCTGCGGCCCGGTCTGGTGCGTCACCAGCGTCATGCCCAAAATCTGCTGGGCATACTGCTCGGCCTCCGCTTGCGTGCGCGCCACCTTCACGCCGCCGCCCTTGCCGCGCCCTCCGGCGTGAATCTGCGCCTTGACGACGACGCCAGATGCGCCCCCGGCAAAAAGTTTGCGGGCCACGGCCGATGCTTCTTCCAGCGTGTTGGCCACTTCGCCCCGGGGCACGGCCACGCCGTACGTTTGCAAAATTGTTTTCGCCTGATACTCGTGAATCTTCATGTTGGTAGGGACCGTTCTCTCCGCGCTGACCCTGGGGATTCGGCTCCAATCCCGGTGGATTCCGGGAAGCCGAGACCACGCCAGCGGTATCCAAATACTATCGTGCGCCGCAAGGAACGGGCAAACGATGATTGCGCATCAGGATTTGTCACGTGTCTTTCCGCTGTGCGCCGTTACTATAAGATATGGCCTCTTTAAAGGAGCTGTTGAAGCCGCTGGCCCAGGATGGCGCGGCGCTGTCCCGCGAGCAAGCTGCCGGCGAGTGCAAATCCCGCACATTCCGAGCAATTTGCAACTTTACATCTGGCAATGAAAATGCTATAAAGAGCTAACGCACAGAGCAAATTGAATTCTTCGTCTTTGTTCTCAGTTTGTTGTTGTAGATCTTCGAGAGGAGGATTTATGTCGATGAGGTACAGGTTTTTCTACGTGTTTTTCGCCTCACTCCTATTCGCACTGCCTATAGCGGCAGAAACCGTTTATACCTATACAGGCGCCAATTTCGACGACTCCACTATCATTGCGAGTACGGACAACCCTTACAGCTCCAGCGACTATATCGCCCTCACGCTGGACCTCTCCGCGCCGCTGGCGGCGAATACGACCTATGTTCTCGATCCTTCTTATGGGACTGCATCTACGCTGGACTCCTGGACGGCTTCCAACGGCTTGAATACTTTTTCCTCGATCAATCCGGGGTTTGGTTTCATTGAACTGGTGACGGACTCCAGCGGCAATATCGAAGACTGGGAGTTCATTTTAATTTATGAACCTTCCACTGAATATGGCATTGAGTCGGTCAATATGGGTAGTGGGTTTGTGGAAATGGGTATTACAGACGATTCCACGGGGAATTACGGAGGAGAGTCCCTCACAGCAGGCACGTGGCAGGAGACCGGCGCACCGGTTGTCCCCGAGCCGGCGAGCCTGCTGCTGCTCGGTTCCGGCGCCGCAGTTCTGTTCGCGGCGCGGCGGCGCTGGCGCGCGTAAGCATGAGCGGTCGTGCGGAGCGGGGCAGCACGCGGCCACTATCATAAACGCATGGCCTCTCTGAAGGAGCTGTTGAAGCCGCTGGCCGAGGATGGCGCGACGTTGACCCGCGAGCAAGCCGCCGGCGCGCTCGAAGACATCCTCGCCGGCGGTGTTCCCGAGGTGGAGACCGCTGCGCTGCTCACCGTGCTGGCAACTCGCGGCGAGCAGGCCCCAGAGCTCACCGGCTTAGTCGATTGTATGCGCCGCCGCGTTACGCCGCTGCCCTTCACGGATGCGGAGCGCGATGAGCTGGTCGACGCGGTCGGCACCGGCGGCGGAGGGCCGCTCACCTTCAACATCTCCTGCGGCGCGGCGCTGGTAGCCTCGGCCGCTGGAGCCAAGGTCGCCAAGCACGGCAATCGCGCCGTCACCTCGCTCTGCGGCGCAGCCGATGTGCTCGAAGCTCTCGGCGTGCCCATCGCGCTCGGCCCGGAGCTGGCCGTCGAATGCCTCCGCCAGACCGGCTTCGTCTTTCTTTTCGCGCCGCTTTACCACCCGGCCATAAAGGCTCTGGGGCCGCTGCGCCGCGCGCTCGGCTTCCGCACGATTTTTAATTTGGTTGGCCCGCTGACCAACCCCGCAGGTGCGCGCAATCAGGTCATCGGTGTGCTCGCGCCCAGCAAGGTGTTGCTGGTAGGCCGCACGCTCGCCGCGCTCGGAGCCAAACGCGCCTTCGTCGTCCACGGGACAGACGGAATCGACGAGCTGACCACCACCGGCGAATCCATCGTTGCGCGCGTCGAAGAACAGATGGGGGAATCCGCGACCGGCGGCGAATCCACCCTGCACGCCGCCCGCATCACCCCGGAGATGGCCGGCCTGCCCCGCGCCACGCTCGATCAGTTCACCGGCGGCGATGTCGCCACCAACTCCGCCCTACTCTACGACGTGCTCACCGGCATCCCCGGCGCGCGCCGCGACATTGTCTTGCTGAACGCCGCCGCCACCCTGGTCGCCGCCGGACTGGCCGCCGATCTGAAAGAAGGCGTCCGGCAGGGCGCTGAAGCCATCGACTCCGGCCAGGCCGCCGCACTCCTCGCCAAACTCAGGGATTTCGGTAAGACACATGCGTCGAACCAATAAGTTGAGCGGTGTGGTTTAAAATGGTATATACTATGGTATAGACTACGACGGGAGGCTCACCATGGCGACGACAAGTTCCACCGCAAATCCTCCATCCGAATCTGCCGTCAAGACCGCTAAGCTCTTCAAGAACGGCCGAAGCCAGGCTGTGCGCCTGCCCAAGGAATTTCGCTTCGAGGGCGATGAGGTAGCGATCCGCCGCGATCCGGCCACGGGCGAGATCATTCTCGCGCAGAGTCCATCCGATCGGTCCATGGGCTTCGACGAATGGTTCGCACTTTACGACGCGATTCCGGACTCTGCGCCGGAAGAGGAGTTTGCAAAGCTGCCGCCACAGCCTCGGAATCTGACGCCGGAGCAACTTTGCAAGATATTTGATCGCGCAAGCTATCCCGAGGAATTCTTCGAACGCCGCACCAGCATGCCGCGCAAACTGGATATCTTCTAGGACATGGAGATTCTCTACTTACTGGACACCAACACCGCCAGCTACTACATTTCGGGCAACCCGCCGGCCGTGCGGGAAAGACTGCACCATGTGGGCCTCAAATCGACCGCGGTATCGACCATTACCGAGGCCGAGATGCGTTACGGTGTCGCCAGAAATCCAAACGCGGCGCGGAGGCGAGCGTCGGTTGAGTCTTTCTTGAGGAACGCCTCGATCCAGCCCTGGAATTCGGCAGCGGCCAGGGCCTATGGTCTTTTACGAGCGGAGCAGGAACGCAAAGGCCGCCCGCTGTCTACCGAGGACCTGATGATCGCCGCTCATGCACTCTCTCTGGGGTTAACGCTGGTGACCAACGACAGCGCCTTTTCCTTTGTCGACGGCCTCAAAATCGAGGATTGGACGGTCGCGTAACATACACCAACAAGCTTGTGTCGCTTCCCGAACTATCTAACCAGCCTATTTCTTCGGCGCTTCCTTGCCTGCTTCTTGTCCCAACGTGAAATCTGCCGTCCCTATGCGCCCGGTGGCCGACACGCGAACCGTAAAACGAACGCGAACCGCCTTCGGGTTGTGATCGATCTTGCAGGGAAGGTTGATGTCCCGCAACAGCCTTCCTGTGGGTGGAACGGAGGGCGGAGCGGAAAATCTCATGATCCTCGCGTCCCGCTTCAGCTCTTTGCCCTTCTTGTCAAAAGTAGATATGTCCAGAATCACCTCGGTATGACGTGGCTCACTTTCGGTTGCGTAAGACCATACCAACCCGCGGCCATCGACATGCACCGCGAACGAATCCGGTTCGTTGGCTACCTGCCGTATCGTAATGGGAACGCCGTCATAGACCATGTTGCTGGAATCGGCGGCAGCCAGATCAGTGAGCAGACGCCGCGACGGGTTCTCCGGATTCACCCTCCCCGGACCATATTCCAGGTAATAGCCCTCCCGCGTAATGACCTTGAGATCAGGCTGATTCACGGTGACCTTGATTTTGCGAAATTTCTGCGGATCGTACGAAGTATTCGTTGGCCGGTAAGTGAGTGTATAGAAGTTCGCTCCGTCTTGAATGGCGGTCTGGACCTCCGCATCCACATCGTTCCGGCCATAGAGGGTCCGGCCGCCAGTCGCCTTCGCCATCCGATTGAACTCGTAGTTGCCCCCAAACGGATCGGCCATGGGGTCGCCGCCGTAAACGCCTGGGTCCACCATCACGCCCGCCGGATCAATGGTGTAAAGCGTCACCCGCGCATCTCGCAACACATTCACGCAATCCTGCACGGCGTTGTGAATGCGGTTTTCCGTGTCGAGAGACCAGCCGTTCATTATGCGGCGCGTCGGCGGAAAACCGCGCCCGATCCAGATCATGTTCTTGTGCCCCGGATGGCCCATCACCGCCTGCGCCACGCGCCGCAAGGTAATGAAGGCGGTGGCGTAGCGCTCGGCCACCCAGGCGCCCTGGTGAACCTGCCAGGGATATGCCACAAAGTGATGATTGAGCGCGGATAGGATCTCTTCCTTGTTTTGCGTGTAGTCGTGCAACACGGTAAAGTGCTGCAAGTCGACCGCGATCAGCATCGTCGGCGTAGCGAGTTTTTCCGGCTGCTTGTCCAGATACTTCTTCAGCGAATAGCGCGCGAATGCCATGTCCTCAAAGCGGGTGTTGAACTCGTCGAGAAGAATGATGTCGACGGGAGCGCGCGGAGCGAGCCGGTCGAGATCGGCAGTGGAGTCGATGGTGATCTCCGGCTTGGGAGTATGCGCGCCGGCCTCTTCAAAGTTCAGAATGGTCTGCGGCTCCCCAACTTCCTCCACCTTGAAATCATCGCGCTTCAGGCCCTTGACCACTACGCCCTTTTTGTCCACCACAACCATGTCGAGTATGACCAGGCGCGCCATGATACGCAGCGTGTAATTGCTATTGGCAGGTTGTGCCGTATTCGGAGGCTGTGCCGCATTTGGAGTTTGTGCCGGCGGGGTTGGTTGTGCAGGCGTTTCCTGCCCTGAGCTCGGTGCTTGTACCGGCGAGGGGGTCTGCGCCGCGTTCGGAGCCTGCGCGGGCGCTTCCTGCGCCGCCGGTTGCGGTTGCACAGGCGGGGCTGTCTCCGGTTGTTGAGCGGGCAACTGCGTCAGGGCAATGCCGGCAAGCAGAACAATCAGGGCGGCTTTCTTCATCATCGGCCTTCCTCGTAATTGAATAGGGATATCCATCCTGTTAGACCACGGATATTGTCAGGAGTTGCGATCGTTCGCGAACATATTTACAGCGGTTCTGAATCCTGCCCCAGCCACTGCTTCCATCCTGTCACAGAGAATGAAAAACTTCCAAATATTCTGCAAGTTTCTGTATGCTATACGTCCAAGGGATGAAAGGAGTCATTTTATGTCTCTAAAGCAAGTAATCGCTGCATTTGCGCTCATCGTCAACTGTGCGGCAGCCGCAGCGCAGCAAACCAGTCAGGTTCAACTCAAGATCGAGCCCACGAACCGCACCCTCACCGTCAACGCTGAGGCGCGTGTGATCACCGATCCAGAGATCGCCATTCTGCATATAGGCTTTGAGACGCTGGCCTACGACGCCAAAACCGCCTATGCCAATGGCGCAAAGACATCCAACGTGATTGTGGCTGCGCTCAAGCAGGCCGGAATTCCGGAGACTTCGATCCGCAGCGAGAGTCAGCGATTGGAGCGCATGTATGACAAGATGCACAAGTTCAAGCTGGTGCAGGAATGGACGGTGAAGACTCCGCCGGAACGAGCCGCCGAGATTTTGGACGTGGCAATCACCGCGGGCGCTACCGATAGTGGCCAGATCGATTGGACGGTGAAGGACGAGAAGGCGCTTGAAGATCAGGCGCTTGACCAGGCAGCCGCAAGAGCCAGGGCGAATGCCACCGTGCTGGCCAAAGGCATGGGCGTCAAACTCGGTGCACTAATTTATGTGACTAATGAGATCTCTACACCTTACAGTGCTCTTGGTAGGTCGCGAGAGGTGGTTGCCAACAGTTCCGGGCCAGTTGCAGGCAGACTCGCTCAACTATCAGCGCCTTTAGCCATTGAGCCGCGCAAGGTGAGTTGCATAGCCACCGTCTACGCCGTCTTTGCCATCGAGTAACTCTAGCGCAGCATCGCCACCGTCAGCGGATCGCCCTCGCTGTTGAAGTATTTCTTCAGCGCGTCGTTGAACTCCGTGCCGTCCAGCCCGGCCTCTACGGCGGCGCGGGCAAAGAGCGTCATCGACGAGCGGAACTTCAGATCGTCGGGATACCCGAGAATCCGGCTGATGGCGCGTCCCTCCACCTGTGTCACCAACAGCGTGCATTGCCGCAGTCGCGCGCCCAGAACCGGATGCCGCAGATAAGCCGCCGCCTCTTCCAGCGAGCCGATGCCGTAATACTCCGACTGCGAGCTGTGTCCCAGCCCCTTCATCTGCGGAAAGATGAACCAAATCCAGTGACTGCGCTTTTCGCCTGCGCGCAACTCCTCCAGAACCTGCGGAAAGACCGCCGCCTGGGCGCTCACAAAGCGTTCCAGAGGGTCGGCCATTACGGTTGCCTCCTGCGAAGAGTCCATTGCCTTCGATGCTACAGCAGCCCGCCGCGCCCGGCCAGGCGGCGCGACAGCAGCCAGGAGAGCAGCGAAATGCCCAGCGCCAGAGCCACCCAACCCGCCTGCTCGACGGGACGCGCTTGCACTGCGGAAAGATTTGCCAGAGGATTCGTCAGCCAGCTCAGCCCAGGTTGACTGAGTCCAGCCTGCCCGCGCGTGATCAGGCCGAGCCCCGGCAGGCCGATACGAACCAACTCTAGTGTGCTCCAGACGATGCCTCCGCAGGCCAGCAGCAGTAGGGGAATCGCCCGCTTCCACGGAAAGGGAATCGGCGCAGGCAACGCGGTCTCTTGCCGCACACGGTCCATCACCGCGCTCGCAAAGCCCGAGGAGGGCATTAACTCCTCTTCCGTCGCCAGAATGTGGTTGATCTCCGTCTCAATCCTCGTATTCTCGGCTTCGTTGCGCTCTGTTCTGGCTCGTTTCATCGTGCGGCCTCCTTTCCTATGTCTTCAGTTATTTCATCCTGACCGAAATGTTGGTGCCCCATCCATCGCGTTCTTTGCGATGGGTGGGAATCATGCTCCTCTTCCAGCTTCGGAAATCGCTGTCGCAACAGCTCCCGCGCCCGGGAGAGGCGAGCCTTCAACGTTCCTTCCGGCATCCCCAGCGTGCGCGCTGCCGCGGCCACGTCCATCTCGTGAAAATAGAAGAGAACCACCGGTTCGCGGTAGCGCAGAGGCAGCGTTAGAACGGCCCGTCGCACCGCATCGTGGCTCAACTGCGCGGCCATTTCATTGTGCTGTGTGGCCGGGCCGGCCGGCTCGGGCGCAGCCTCCAGAGGCAGTGTCTCTGTGGGGAATCGCTTCAATTCTGTGCGATAGACGTTGGCCGCAAGCGCGAACAGCCAGGTGGAAAAACTCGACTCCCGCCGCCAGCGGCTCAACCCTCGCCAGGCGCGCAGAAAAGCCTCCTGGGCCATCTCCTCGGCGCGCCCGCGATCGCGGCAGTAACGCCAGGCCATGTTAACGAGCGGTCCCTGCCAGCGGCGAACGATTCCCTCGAAGGCCTGCACATCGCCGTCCAGCACGCGCGCAACGTCCGCAAGGTCGGCCTGGTTGTTGTCGGCGCTGGTTGCGGTTTTCATCCTGAGGTCATGCCTCTGCGGATAGTATGACCCGCTCTCTCCCGCTCTGGTTGCATTTTCTCTTGAAATCGCTCTTTTTTTGAAATTATGCAACCGGTTTCACCTGCCGCCTGTCCTACCAATCGCATGGGGAAGACTCCCCGGCAAGGAGGAAGAAATGGAACATTTTGGCATTCTGATTCCGATTCTCGGCGTTTGTATCCCGATAGTGGGCACCGTGGCGGTGTTTACGTTTTTAATCTTCTCCGTTCGCTTCAGTTCTCAGCAAAAGGATCGTGAGGCGTTTTACAGGTCTGAGAACCTGCGGCGGATTACCGAGTCCTCGGGCGAGGGCGCCAAGGCCGCCATTGAGCTGCTGAAGGAAGAGGATCGGCTCAACCGGATCAAATCTCGCGAAGGCATGAAGATTGGCGGCCTGATCTGCGTTGCCGTAGGAGTGGCGATGGTGATCTTTATGTGGGCCATATCCAAAACTGATCCAGACATTCCTTATTTGGTCGGCCTGATCCCCGGCCTCATCGGCGTGGCCCTGCTGGCCTACGTCTACCTTCTGGCCGCGCCGGTCGAGTAACAGAAAGGAAATCCCGTCATGACCAGCAATCTGAAGGGGATTGGAATTTGCTCTCTCGCCGTGCTGATCGCGCTCTATATTGTGGGCGCGGTCAGCCACGGCTCGCTGCGCCACGAGGTGCAGACGCTTCCTCTCTGGTTTCCTATTGTGCTGGGCTTCAACCGGCGGGAGATCGCCCGCTGGTGCGCTCTGCCCTGCCTTTTCTTTTGGCTGGGCATCATGGTGATGATCTGGCTTCTTCTTCTGGGATGGGCGCATCTCACCTACGGGCATTACTCGCCGGTCGAAATTGCCTTGTCGCTCATTATCGGAACTGCAAGCTCGGCGGGCATCTGGCTGTGCCTGAGCCGGGCTCGATGGTCGGCGCCCGGCGCTGCCCTGATCGTTCTATTCGGAATCCTGCAATTCCTGGCGTTCCGGATAAGCTTTCTTCCGGCCATCGCCCACCAGTGACACCGCCCTGCCTGGCCGCGGCCGGCTAATTCGGCCCGGTCTGGTACCAGCGCCTTTTACGGCCCAACCTGAGGCCGGAGTCAATCACAATGGCCAGCAGGCAGAAGATTAGGCAAAAATCCGCGCGCGCCTGGTGGAAAAAGCTTAGCCACCCGTACTCCTTGAGCTTTTCCAGCGGGAACGGCCCAAGGGGCCTGCCCAGCAGGATGGGGAACTTGGTGGCAAGCAGGGCCGTGACGATGATCACCAGCAGCGCGAACGCGGCATCGCCGGCGTAAACGTTCAGCAGAATGGCCGCGCCGCCGCCGATTTCAATCACCCCTACAAGCTGCGCCAGGTAATGAGGGAAGGGCAGGCCAAGCGCCTCGAAACGTTCCGCGCCCAACTCCTCGGGACGGAAAAACTTGAGGCTGCCTTCCAGCAGAAAGACCAGGCCCATCGACACCCGGATCAGGATCATGGAAAGATCTCGGCGCCCTTCTGTCTCCATCTCCATTCTCCGGCCTCCTCCGGCATGGCCTTTTCCCCTCGCGCTGGTCAAGGCCGGATTGCAAGCCGGTTATGGAGAAGCATACCGCAGAGGCCAATCGCAACGGGGAAAAAGTGAATATTTGCAAATTAATTCCAAATGGCCGGTTTATTTTTGGGAGAATGCGCGCCCTGGTGCCGTTCCAGACTGACCAGGCGCAGGCCCCTACTCCGGTTATGTCGTGAGCCGTAATCGCAGCAAGCCGACTGCCGCCTCCGCCATCTCCTTAAAACCTCAACCTGGAGAGGGTGTCCTGTGCGCCCGGATTGCGTCTAAAAATAGACGTTGTACCGTCCGGCGGTAGGGGAAGGCCTCCCAACCCGCCTGCGTCCGTTAGACTGTGGAATAGGTTCCAATTCTCCTGGACCCCCCGGAGACTGGTCTTTTTCGCTGGGGTGATTGCCGGGTTCCGGCGACAAGGTCCCAGGAAGCGAGCTTTGCTTCCTGGGGTGGTAAGACGAGTCATGTCGCTGGGGTGGTAAAATTGGTTTTTCCTCTAGGCAGGACCAGATTTTCAGCAACGAGGGTGTCGATATTCTTCCCGTGAAGCCGAACGTGATGGCGAACTATGGACCGCACCAGTATGTGTGCTCAGCACAGGGCTCTCGCCCGGTGAAGATCGAGCACATTTCCATCTCCCGCGCCCTGCGGATCACAAGCCGTCTGGCGTATACGATGCTTGTGCTCGCGCTGGCGCTCTCCGCCGCCGCAGCCCTGGCCCAGCAGCCGCAGACCATTGAATCCATTCGCGTCATCGGCAACCGGCGCATCCCCAAAGAGACCATCCTGGCCCGGCTCTTTACCCACCCTGGCGACGCCTACGACCCAATCTCCATTGAGCGCGACTTCAACTCGCTGTGGAACACGTCGTACTTCGACAATGTGCGCATTGAGCGAGAGGACTCGGAAAAGGGCATCATCCTGAATATCTTCGTCGTGGAGAGGCCCACCATCCGTGAGATTAACTACAAAGGCCTCAACGCCGTTTCCGTGTCGGACGTGCTCGACCGCTTTAAGAAGGAAAAGGTTCCGCTCTCGGTGGAGAGCCAGTACGATCCGACCAAAATCAAGCGGGCCGAGACCGTCCTCAAGGACATCCTCTCCGAGCACGGCCACCAGTTTGCCACCATCAAAACCGAGGTGAAGACCATCCCTCCGGCTTCGGTGCAGGTCAACTTCAACATCAAGGAAGGCCCCACGGTCAAGGTGGGCCAGATCAAGTTCACGGGAAACCAGCACCTGGGCTACCTGCCCTTGCGCCGCTCCATGAAGAACCTGAAGCCCATCGGCATTCCCTATTCGATTATCTTCGAGAATTTGTTCGCCCAGACCTTCGACGCCACCAAGCTCGAGGAGGATACCGAGCGGGTACGCCAGGCCTTCCGCGACAAAGGCTATTACAACACCGCTGTCGAGGAGCCCAAGACGCAGATTCGTGACGAAGGCGGGCTTAATTGGTTCACCTTCCGCCCCAGAAAGGGCAAGCGCATCGATATTCTCATGCCCATTGAAGAGGGCGCGCGCTACCGGCTCGGATCCATCACCTTCACCGGCAACAAGGCGGTGACGAACGTCAGGGCCCTGCGCGCTACTTTTGCCGTTAAGGACGGCGACTGGTTCAACGCCACGCTGATCGGCAAGGGGCTGGAGAACCTCAAGAAGGCATACGGGCAATTGGGCTATATCAACTTCGGCGCCATCCCCAAACCCCTCTTTGACGACCAGAAAAAGACCGTCTCGCTCAACATCGACATTGACGAGGGCAAGCCCTTTTACGTCTCGCGCATCGAGTTCCAGGGCAACCGCATCACCCGCGACAAGGTCATTCGCCGCGAACTGATGCTGGAAGAAGGCCAGGTATACAACTCGCAACTCTGGGAGTACAGCCTGCTCCGCCTCAACCAGCTTGAGTACTTTGAACCCCTCAAAGTGGATCAGGACTCGGAGGCCCACCAGGATGCTGATGCCGGCACCGTGGAACTGCTGCTCAAGGTCAAGGAGAAAGGCAAGAACTCCATCGGCATGAACGGCGGCTTGAGCGGCCTCTCCGGCGCATTCATCGGCATCAACTACCAGACCAACAACTTCCTGGGCCTGGGAGAAACCCTTAGCCTGCAAGGCAATCTGGGCAACGTCAGCCGCACCTTCATGTTCGGCTTCACCCAACCCTATGTCCGCAATCGCCCCATTAACATAGGCTTTCAGATCTACAACAACAAGCAGGACTATAACGCGGCAAAGAACTACCAGGCCACCACCGGCCAGTCGGCTAACCTGACCTCGGCGCAGGAATCGATGATCCAGAACTACAACCAGGCCGCCACCGGCATATCCTTTTCGGTCAGCTATCCGCTCAAGCGCCATGCCTTTCAGCGCGTTGGATTTACCTATTCGTTGAGCAGGGCGACGATTACCGCATTCAGCACCGCCTCACAGACCTATTTCCAGACCATTAGCTTCCGCTCGGGCATTCAGGGGTCCAATGCGCTGGCCGGCATCGTCAACAGCCTTGCCTCCATTAGCTACATGTACAACACCGTCAACAACCCCATGCGCCCGCGCACCGGCAAGGAATACACTGCCGTGTTCCAGACCTCCGGCATCTGGGGCAATGTGCGTTATTTCGCGCCCATGGTGGCCTATAAACAGTACCTGCCCATGCACTACCTGATACCCTCGTCCACCGGGCGCAACGTGCTCGGCGTGCGCGCGCAGTTGGGCTACGTGCAGGGATACGGCGGCGATGTGGCCCCGCCCAACAACCGCTTCTACGCCGGCGGCGAGATGGACTTGCGCGGATTTGACGTTCGTGCCGCAACCCCCTACGGATATGTGCCCACTCGCGTTAATGTGCAGTTGACCAATCCGGATGGAACCTGCGTGCCGCGTGACCCAACCAATCCCCAGTTGAATCAGTGCATCCAGGTGCCGATTCCGGTCTACGGCATCGCCTCCATCGGCGGCGACACCAACTTTACAACCAATGTCGAGTACCGCATTCCCATCGCCGGACCGGTTACCTTCTCCTTCTTTAATGACTTCGGCCTCAATGTGATCCTGAATAAGGGGCAGTTAAAGCAGAGCCCGGAAGGTTTTGCCTCGCTCACCGCGCCCCTCTACGGTTGCCCGGTGTGGAATAACGGCGCCTGCCAGGGCGGCATTCCCGGATCGCAGGTCGGCTTCCAACGCGATATCCACCCCCTCGCCGGAACCAACTTCGTTCCTCGCATGTCCACTGGTGTCGAGCTTTCCGTCATCATGCCGGTCATCAACGCCCCCTTCCGCCTCTTCTACGCCTTCAACCCGATGCGGCTCTATGACAAGCCCTACTGCGACCTTGGTATTGGAAGCAGGAGCCAGAGCTGTTCGGCTGAACTGATCACTCGCTCCATGTTCCCGCAGGGTGGCGCAGGCGACTACACCTACGGCGAGGTCATCTCTGCTTACGGCGCGCGCGACATCTTCCGGGAGCCGCGCAAAACCTTCCGCCTGACCATTTCCACCACATTCTAGGCGCAACTTTCAGTAAGCAATATCCAGGGCCGCTCGACAGGAGCGGCCCTTTTGCTGGCGTGGCTATAGGCGGGATTTCAACTGAGGAGGCCGGCCTGCAGCCTCTACTTTTCGCGGATTTTTGTTGTTTTACCCTTTTTTGACGCCCGGCCGGTTTGACGCTCTCACCCCCGGCTCCTATAATCCATCTAGTTCCTGCTGACGTCTTCGTCCATGTCTTTTCCTGCCTCTGCTCCTTCCGGCGCGGGGTTTTGAATAGACCGGGAGGTTGCTCAGGAGGCGCCAGTCTGCTGTCGCGCTAAACGCAGGCAGACTCACAGGAACTCCGAAGGAGCATTACACTCGCATGAAGCGTTCGCTTGCACTTATCGTTACGCTGGCCTCTGGTTTTGTCCTGAGCGCCGCTGCCCAAACTCCCGCCACTGCTGCCCCTGCCGGCCCGGCAAAGATTGCTGTGATCGCCTTTCAGGTGGCCGTTGCCCAAACCAATGAGGGCCAGCGCAACTTCTCTGACCTGCAAAAGAAGTACGATCCCAAGCGCCAGCAGCTCAAGGCCCTGAGCGATGAGATCGACGGCCTGACCAAACAGCTCCAGGCGCAGGCCGACAAGTTGAGCGATACTGAACGCGCCAGCCGCGCCAAGGCTATCGATGACAAAAAGAAGCAGTTGGATCGCGCCGCCGAGGACGCCCAAAACGACTTCCAAGCGGAGATGTCGGAGATTTACAACAGCCTGGCCGCCAAGGTCTACGATGTTTTGGCCAACTACGCACAGCAGCAGGGCTACACGGTGGTCTTTGACGTAACCGGCAGCCAGCAGCAGGCTCCCGTTGTGCTCTACGCCAGTGAGTCCACCAACATCACCAAGCAGATCATCGATGCCTACAACCTGAAGTCGGGCGTGCCCGCTCCTCCGGCCCCGCCGGCAGCGCCGGCCCGGCCGACCGCAAAGCCTCCCGCCAACTAAAGGCTTCACCGCCCAAAGACAATGGCACAAGAGCCCCGCATTACGGGGCTCTTGCCGTTCTGCGGCGCATTTCATCTCCTCCGCAACGGCTGTCCGTCATTTGAACTATCCACCGCTTCTTCCCATACTGTGCTGTGGAAAAACCTGTGGATCACTTTCGCGAACCCTATCAATTAATTCAAAAAAAATCCTCTTGCCAAGAACTGATTCTTTTGATACACAACGCAACCCCTTATTTATCAATCACCATCAGGAGAATGCCCTGTTCTAGGTGCAGACGCTAGTTGCAGGGGCATGTTTGCGGGCTTTTCGGGGTTATCCACATATCCTGATTAAATAATTGTGAATTGCATCACAAATCGGCGCCTACTTCTGCGAATCTTCGCCTATCCGCAGAATCGCCAGGAAGGCTTCCTGCGGGATGTCCACCCTGCCGATCCGTTTCATTCGCTTCTTGCCTTCCTTCTGTTTTTCCAATAACTTGCGCTTGCGGGTGATGTCGCCGCCGTAGCATTTCGCCAACACATTTTTGCGCAACGGGCTTACTGTCTCGCGAGAGATGATCTTGGCCCCAATGGCGGCCTGGATGGCCACCTCGAACTGCTGGCGGGGAATCAATTCGCGCATTTTGGAAACCAGCGCGCGGCCCCGCTCGTAGGCAAAATCGCGGTGCACGATCACCGAGAGCGCATCGATAGGTTCGCCGCCCACCAGAATGTCCAGCTTGACCATGGGAGACTCCCACTCTCCGGCCAACTGGTAGTCCAGCGATGCGTAACCGCGTGATATTGACTTGAGCCGGTCATAAAAATCCAGAACGATCTCGTTGAGCGGCAACTCGTAGGTCAGCAACACGCGCGTTGACGTGACGTATTCAAAGTTCACCTGCTTGCCGCGCTTTTCTTCCACCAGCTTGAAGATGCCGCCTACATATTCCTCGTTGGTGAGTATTTTGGCGGTGATGACCGGCTCGCGGATCGAGTCAATATTGCCGGGCTCGGGCCAGCGCGAGGGATTGTCCACCTCCATCACGCTGCCGTTGGTCAACGTGATGTGGTAGCGCACGCCGGGAGCGGTGGTAATCAGGTCCAGCTCGTACTCCCGCTCCAGCCGCTCCTGGATGATCTCCATGTGCAGCAGGCCCAGAAAACCGCAGCGGAAACCGAAGCCCAACGCCACCGAGCTCTCCGGCTCAAAGAAGAACGACGAATCGTTGAGCCGCAGCTTCTCCAGGGCGTCGCGCAGCAGCGTGTGCTCGTGCGAGTCCACCGTGTAAAGGCCGGCAAAGACCATCGGCTTGATGTCTTCAAAGCCCGGCAATTGCGCCGCCGCGGGCCGGGTATCGTCGGTCACCGTGTCGCCGATCTTGGTGTCGCTGACGGTCTTGATGGTGGCCGCAAAGAAGCCCACCTCCCCGGCCAGCAATTCGCCGATCTCCACCGGCTTGGGCATCAGCACGCCCATGGACTCCACTTCAAATGCCTTCCCATTCGACATGAGGCGGATGCGTTGCCCCTTGCGCATCGTGCCCTGCATCACGCGCACCAGCACGATGACGCCCCGATAGGAGTCGAACCAGGAATCGAAGATCAGCGCCTGCAGCGGCGCATCGGGATCGCCGGTGGGCGGCGGCAGCCGGTGAACGATTGCTTCCAGCACATCGTCTACGCCCTGGCCGGTCTTCGCGCTCACCGGGATGGCGTCGGTAGCGTCCAGCCCCACGGCCTTCTCAATGTCCTCCTGGGTGCGGACGATGTCCGCCGAGGGCAGATCGATCTTGTTGATGACCGGTATGATCTCCAGCCCGTGATTGATGGCCAGGTAGGCGTTGGCCAGCGTCTGCGCCTCCACGCCCTGGCTGGCGTCCACCACCAGCAGCGCCCCCTCGCAAGAGGCCAGCGAGCGCGAAACCTCGTAGCTGAAGTCCACGTGGCCGGGCGTATCGATCAGGTTGAGCTGGTAGGTGTTGCCGTCGCGCGCCTTGTACATCATGCGCACCGCGTGGGCCTTGATGGTGATGCCGCGCTCGCGCTCCAGATCCATGTCGTCCAGTATCTGCGCCTGCATCTCCCGGCCCGTCACCGAGCCGGTAAACTCCAGCAGACGGTCGCTCAGCGTCGACTTGCCGTGGTCGATGTGGGCAATGATCGCAAAATTTCTAAGGAAGCGGGCGTCCATTTTGGCTTGGTGAAAGAGGCTTTTCACGCTCTTGCGGCGCGCATGTCCTCAGGCCATAGCTTATCATCGGCATAGAGCAACAGGTTCCCTTATGCGCCTTGGCAGAATGTGGTATCGACCCTTCGGATGTTCCGTGCTGGCTCTCTCGCTGGCAGGCTGCTACCCCACTACGCCCGCGGGCGCCCCGCGGGGCACACAGCCACAAGCTACGGCGCCCGCGCTCACGTTGGGAGCGAACGCAAACTCGGCTGCGCCCGCGCAAGCCCTCCCGGCTCCCGCTCCAGCGCCGCGCACGCTTACCCGTCAGCAGCAGCAGGTCCGTTTGCTCATCCAGCAGGTGGAGGACGCCTACGCCGGCGGCCAGGCTGAGTATCGCAAGGGACGATTGCGCGAGGCCAAGCAGCAGTTCGATCGCGCCGTGGACCTGATGCTTACCTGCGGCATCGACATCAAGAGCACTCCCGAGTTGCAGGAGGAGTTCGACCGCATCGTAGACGCGATCAATGCGCTGGAGATGGAGGCCCTCAAGCAGGGCAATGGATTTGTCCCCAGGGAAGAGGAGACGCCCGCCGACGTGGCCGAGGACGTGACCTTTGCGGTGGACCCCAACATCGTGGCCAAAGCCAGGGCCGATCTGGCTACCACCAAATCCGACCTGCCGCTGGTGGTCAACGAATACGTGGCCGCCTACATAAGCTTTTTCTCCACTACGCAGCGCGGCCACTACACTCTGCTCCACTCCTTCGAGCGCGCCGGCCGCTATAAGGCCATGATCCAGCGCATCCTGGCCGAGGAGGGCGTGCCCCAGGATCTTATCTACCTGGCGGTCGCCGAGTCCGGCTTTCAGCCCCGCGCGGTCAATCGCCGCTCCCGGGCCGGCGGTATGTGGCAGTTCATGCCGCGCGGAAACTACGGGCTGGTCCGCAACGCTTATGTGGACGAGCGCTTCGATCCGGAAAAATCCACCCGCGCCTACGCCCGCTACATGAAGTTCATCTACGAACAACTCGGCGACTGGTATTTGTCCATGGCCGCCTACGACCATGGCACCGGCAACATCCAGCGAGAGGTGCAGAAGACCGGTTATGCCGACTACTGGGAGCTTTATAAGCGCGGCGAATTTCCCCGGGAAACCAGAAATTACGTGCCCGAGATTCTGGCCGCCATCATAATCGCCAACAATCCCGCGCGGTACGGCTTTGACGATGTCACGCTTGATCCCCCCGTTTTGACCGACACGGTGACCATCAACTACCCGGTAAACCTGCGGCTGGTCTCGGATATTGTAGGCGTGCCGGTGGATGAGCTTACGGCGCTGAACCCCAGCCTGTTGCGCATGACAACGCCGCCCGACACGTCGTTCGACCTGCATCTGCCCGGCGGTGCGTCGGCGGTCTTTGAGCAGCTCATTGCGACGGTTCCGGAAGGCAAGCGGAATGCCTGGCGCTACCATCGCGTTGCGCCTGAGGATACGCTGGCGTCGGTGGCGCTTAAGTATCGCGTGACGGAAGTGGCGCTGGCCGCGGCCAATCATTTGCGCGTGCGCGATGGCATCGACGGCCTCGAGGCTCTGCTTGTGCCTACGCCGCCGGTCGCCGAGCCCGTGACCCATCCGCGGCTCTACACGGCGCGCAAAGGCGATACGCTGGTCACCATCTCTGACCGTTTCGGCGTCTCACTGAACCAGTTGCGCCGCTGGAATAAGGTCACCGGGACCAAAGTTCAGCCCGGTCAGCGGCTGTATGTGGCCGATCCCTCCACTATTCACCACACTGCCGCTCGCGCGCATCGCGGCGCCGGCGCTCATACGGGCGCCAATACAGGCCAGTCCGCGCCTGCAAAAGGCGCTGTAAATAAAGCCGCGCCGCCGGCCGCGCCGAAGAATAACAGCGCCCCGGCCCCGAAAAAAGCGCCCCTGAAACACCCCGCCACCGCTCCCGCTGCCAAGAAATCCGGGGCCGCGAACGCCGGAAAATCCCCCGCCAGGAAACCAGCCGCTGCCGCCAGGGATCATACGGCAAAATAATATTTTTCAAAATCTGCATTTCGTGCTTGTCAATTGCTGGTGTTTGCGTGCAATCTATTGCTAGAATACTTACGCGGGCGGAACCAGGGTTTTTCCGTTACGTGAAAATGTAAATGAAAAATTTGGGCAGCGGCAGGCCGCTGGAGGCAATGGGATGGAAGAGTTCAAGATGTACGCAATGAGCGACGGCGAATCGAATTATAAGCCGGGCGCGTTTGAGTCCGGTCACAACGACTTTGAAGAGGATGAAGAGATTGAATCCTACAGCGTGCTTACCTCCTCGGACGATGATGAGGGAGTAGTTGCAGAGTCGGTGATTGTGGGCGTGGCAAAACCAGCATCGAAACCGGCCCCCCGAAAGGCCGCGAAGAAAAAGGCAAAGAAAGCAGCCGGGAAAAAGGTTGTGGCCAAAAAGGCTGCAAAGAAGTCCGCCGCAAAGAAGAGAAAGGCTGGCGCAAAGGGCGGAAGGGCAGGGGCTAAAAAGGCCGCTGCGCGCAAGAAGAGCGCCGGAAAATCCAACAAACGAGGTAAAAAGTTGGCCGTTAAGAAAGCAGCAAAGAAGAAGCCTGCCAAGAAGGGCAAGGCCAAGAAGGCAGTTGCCAAGAAGAAGAAGAAGTAGGCTACTGCGAAGAAGAAGTAGGCCCCTGCTAAGTAGGCAACCATGTAGCAGTGGCAGCCTGAAATTTGAGGCAAGCAAAAAGGCCCGGCTCGCGCTGGGCTTTTTTGCGCCTGGACTCCGGTGATCTATTTCCTGGGTTCGGCCTTTTCGAGTTCGGCCAGCGCCGCCAGCACCTCCGCGGAGTGCTGGTGGACCTCAACCTTGGTCCACACCCTGGCAATCTTGCCCGCCGGGTCAATGAGGAAGGTATGCCGGTTGGCGATCTTGATTCCCATATAGTTGCCTAGCGACCCGTAGACCTCCACCACCTTGTGCTCCGGATCGGCCAGCAGGCGGAAGGTCAGCCCCTCTTTGGTGCAGAACTGTTTGTGGCTGTCGGGCGTATCCACGCTCACGCCAAGAATCACCGCGTTGGCGGCGTCATATTGCGCCTGGTCGCGCTGAAAGTTGTGCGCTTCGATGGTGCAGCCCGAGGTCATGTCCTTGGGATAGAAATAAAGCACCACCCACTTGCCGCGAAAGCTCGCCAATGAAATCTCGGAGCCGTCCTGCGAGGGAAGCGTAAAGCCGGGCGCAACCTGCCCGGCCGTGGGCAGAACTTGTTCATTTTGTCCATTTTGTCCAGCCGCTCGGACGGCGACGAACGCAACCACAACCACAGCAACCGCAAAAAGGATAAAGAGAAGGGGAATTCTCATGGGGATCCTCCGCTCCGTTGGATGGGAAATGTGCCAATCGGGACGCAGAGAGTTTTGTAATGCTTGATCTGGCCCCAAACGATTCCACAATAACAAAGCTGTCATCCTGAGCGGAATTTGGTGCGTTGATGCACCAAACGCAGTCGAAGGACCTGCGGTTGTTTTTGTCTGTTGCCGTCCGCCAGCCACGATTCACTGTCCACTGTTCACTGTCCACTGATAATCGCAATCCCCGCCTCCGCAGCCTTCTTCAGCAGAGCCTCACGGTCAAAAAGCAAAGTCCGCCCAGCCTCGACCGAAAGGCAACTCGCCCCGGCGTGAATCATCGTCTCGATAGTTGCCATCCCGATCACCGGCACGTCGAAGCGCATATCCTGATTGGGCTTGGCCACCTTGACCACCGTCAGCCGCCGCTCCAGCGTTGACGCATCTGCTTCCAACGTCTGCATCAGCCGCCCGGCCCGCTCAATGGCCGCGTCGGTCCCTTCCATCGCCTCCACCGCCACGCAGGCCTGCGCCGCCACCACCACCGTCTGCCCAATGTCGAATCCCGCCACGGCGCGCGCCACTTCCAGCCCGTACTCGATGTTCCTGCGCTCCTCCTCGTCCGGAGCGCGCTCCGTCAGCACGCCCTCCTGCGCCAGCAGCGGCTCCAGAAATGCCGTTGAACTGATCAGCTCAATGCCCTCATCCTCCAGCACCTTGGCCACCGCGCCTATCAGCCTGTCCGTCGAGCGCACCGGCAAATTCAGCAGCAGTTTGGCCAGCCGCCAGTCCGGCCGGATGCTGGAAAAAATCTGCTTGTGCTTCACCTGCCCGGCCATCACCGCCTTCTTGACGCCTTCGTTGTGAAAAGTCTCAATCAGCCGCGACAGCTCGCCCAGCGAAAGCCAATAGACGCTGATGCCGCTGTCGGCGGCCGCGCGCCGGTCGATCTTTGCGTCCGTCTCCTCGCGGATGGCCGCCACCACCACCGCCAGCCCCTGCGCCCGCGCCGCATCCAACAGCAAAAACGGAAACCGCCCATTGCCGGCAATCAGGCCGAGTTTCATGGCTACTTGATCACCCCGCGCTCGCTGCGTGAAAGGAACGCCGCCAGCAGCGCAGCGTCCTCGCCCTCCAGCTCCTTGATCTTTTCGAGCGCCTGCGTCGTATTCATCTTCGCCGCCAGCAGCAGCCGGAAGGCTTTCTGCAGCACCTGCAAGCGCTCCGGCGAGAACCCGCGCCGCGCGAGTCCAATCTTGTTAATCCCGAAGGCTTTGTTCTCCCGCCGCGACGAGGTCAGCGAAAACGGCAGCACGTCCTGGGTTACAATCGTCCCGCCGCCGATAAAAGCATACTTGCCGACCACGCAGTGCTGATGCACCGGGCAAAACGCCCCCAACGTCGCGTAGTCCTCGATGATCACGTGTCCGGCAAGCGTGGCGCAGTTGGCCAGGATGCAGTGGCTGCCCACCTGGCTGTCATGGCCGATATGCACGCCGGTCATCAGCAGGCAATCCGACCCGACGCGCGTCACCCCTCCGCCGCCCGCCGTCCCGCGGCTGATGGTCACGCACTCGCGAATCGTGTTGCCGTTGCCCATCTCCAGCGCCGTCGGCTCGCCGCCGTACTTCAAATCCTGCGGCGCCACGCCCACCGCGCAAAACGGATGAAAGACGTTGCGCGCGCCGATCCGCGTGCGGCCATCGAGCACCACGTGAGAGATCAGCGTGCAATCTTCTCCTAGCACGACCTCCGGCCCAATCGTGCAAAACGGCCCCACAGTGCATGAAGCCGGCACCACCGCGCCCGCGGCAATCACCGCGCTGGGATGGATGCTCACTCCGCGGCCTCTGTTTGCGCTTCGCCAGTCTCCGCCGCGGTCTCGCGCGCCTTGGGCACAATCGAGCACATCAGAATCGCCTGGCAGGCCAGCTTCCCGTCCACAAAAGCGTTGGCCTCCATGCGGCCAAACCGGCTCTTGAACGCCAGCACGTTCACCTCGATGCGCAGTTGATCTCCCGGCGCCACCGGGCGGCGGAACTTGGCCTTCTCAATGCCCGTGAAGACCGCTAGCTTCTTCTCCCGGTCGGGAATCTCGTTCATCATGATGATTGCGCCGGCTTGCGCCATCGCCTCAATCACCAGCACGCCGGGCATGATGGGGTAATCGGGGAAGTGGCCCTGGAAAAAAGGCTCGTTCACGGTGACATTCTTGATGGCCACCAGGCGCTTGCGGCGCTCAAACTCAACCACTCTGTCAATCAGCAGAAAGGGGTAGCGATGGGGAAGTAAACCCAGGATCTCCTGGATATCAAAGGTCATGCAGGTCTCCAGTGAGCAGCGGCGTAGCTGCTCAAACGCTCCTCTGGATTATATCGAACGGCCCGCAACATCCTTGCTCAATAAAGGGTGCCTCACTCTCGCCGCGTTTTTGTTTTTGCGGCTAGGGTGGGATGTGGTGCTCGCTGCCCCGCTCCCCGTTATTTGTGGAACAGCCCTTTCACTGCTCCGGCTGGGTTGCTTTTCTGACCGGAGGATGTCCCCAGCAGTCCGCCCGCTTGTCCTTTCAGCATGGCTTTGACGTCGGCGCGGATTTTTGGATCCGACGTGGTCCCCGTAATAGTCAGCGGGATGCCGTTGCTCGACGCGCTCTGCGCGCCACTGCCGACAAAGTGCATCACCCCTGTGCCTCCGTTGGCGATCGCGCCAAGGCCGAGTGCCGACGAATTATTGAACTTCGCCACCAGGTTGAAGTTCAGCGCGTCAGCGGGAGAAATGGTGCCGCTGCCGGTAGCGGTTCCAATCGAGGGAACCGAGGCGTCAATATTGTTGATCTCCGTCATCTGCGGAGATGACTTCAATTCTGCGCTCAGCTTCTGGATTGCCGTGCCGCCCGTCTTGGATTTGAAAGGATTGAGGCCCTCAATCTTCGAGCCCAGGTCATAGCCGGCCAGTTCGGTGTTGTCCACCGAAACAGGCCCGCTGATGACCAGCGCGTTCACTGGGCCGGTGATGGCGATATTGGCGGTCAGCGTGCCCCCTTGCAGTTTGGACCCTTTGGGCATGGTGATGCCGGCGGCCGGCAGCAACGGCTCAAGTTGGTCGATAGAGAGGCCGGGCGCGGAAAAATGCATGTCCAGCACGGTGTCCTTCTCTGTACTCCGGAAGCTGCCCGTCAAATGCGCCACCGCCGTCCCGCTGTGGATCGCGATATCGTGAACCTTTCCCGTGCGCTCCACCAGGTTGTCGGTGATCGTGTAGTCGATATCCACCGGCTTTGGATCAGGAGATCCGCCGCGCGCCAACTGAAGCTTGTTCGCTACAAGTTTTCCTTTGCTCGTCAGGGTGGTTCCGTCCGAGCTAAGTTGCACATCGAAGTCGGCGATCATGGAGACCCCCTGGCTTGGCTCAACCGCGCCCGCCGCCACCGGATTGAAATGCTTGAGCTGTAGCGTCGCCTGCAAGGGTGTTTGGGACATGTCCTTCTGCGCCAACGGCCCCGCCGTTCCGTCAAGTTGGAACGATCCCCCGCCCGGCACCTTGAGCGAAAGTTTGAAGGGAAACTGCGTTGTGGCCGAAAGCTGTTGGACGGAGAGGTTGACATCCGTACACGTGAACGGCTTGCCGGCCTCGGGTTTGGAGGCGACCGTGACGCTCCCGTTCTTGATCTTGATTTCGCCAATGCTCACGCTTGAGAGCATGCTCCCCTGCTGGGCTGCGGCTTCCTGGGCCGCTGAATTCGGAGGCGCGGCTTTTTGCTTCGCAGGTTTCTGGGCCGCAGTTTTCTCTGCCGCGGGTTTCTCCGCGCCGCTCCCCAGGCTGGAGAAGTTCCACGTGCCGTTCTTGGCCTGGATGAGATGAATCGACGGGGAATCGACGGTGAAGCTCGTGATCCGCACCTTTTGCTGGAAGATTAAATTCAGCAGTGAAACGCCAATGCGCAGTTCCTTGGCCTCGAGAAACGGCTCTTTCGCAAAGGCCGGATCGTCGGCCACAACGATGTTATCCGCAACCAGGCTGCCGGTGATCAGGGAGAGGTCCAGGTGCCCCAACGTAACGTTGCGTCCCAGTGAGCTGGAGATTTCGTCCTCCGCCTTGGGCCGGAATGCATCCACGTTGATAAACAGCGGAACCAGCACAACAACGACGATAATCAGGGCAACGGCCGCGACAACGACCTTTACCCAACGCTTTTTCATAAGATTCATGTTCATTAGAATCTCCTTCTAAGGAATGACTCGCTCGAATTGTACCAATCCGCGGCGCTGCATAGCTGCCCTTTTTCAGTCATTTTAAGCGCCCTATCTTGGATGTCTTTTTGTGCAAATAGGTCGCGCTTTTTGTGGCCTATGCAGTCGAAGGACTTGCTTCTTGCAATTTTGCGGCCAGGGTGGGATTCCACGAAACCCGGGTGCCCCTCGATAAGAACGAAGGCTTTGTCAAGGCGCAGTACCCCTTGCAGTGTGTCAGCACCGCTCATCCGGCCAGAGGGGGTTGAGGACCAAAACCCTGGTAGATTCACGCTGCATCACCATTCGGCGGGCATTACGCCCCACCAACCAACCTTGCATAAGCGCGAAGCAGCCACCAACTATACTGTCGGTATGATTATTCGCCGCGCCGCCGCCATCTCGCTGATAATACGGTTCGGCTGGAAGCTGATTGCGCCGCTTGCCGCGCCGATGCGGAGGAAAATCTTCCTGCCTGCAAAGGAGTCGTTATGAAAGCCCGGCTGTTGCTGACGTTGTTGCTCGCGGCCTGCACCTGCGGACCGGCGCATCCGATTATTGTCCAACAAAGCCCGGATACCACAAGCCCAGTTGCCACGGGCAGTATCGCTGGAGTGTTGCGCGACCCTACCGGCGCGGTTGTGCCCGGGGCGAAGGTCGAAGTCAGAAGCCAATCCACCGGACTGATAAAATCCGTTACCACCAGCCACGCGGGCCGCTTCGCCTTCGATGGCCTTCCCGCGGGCCGCTATGACGCAACTGTCATTGTCTCCGGTTTTCAAATCGTCATCATTCGAGATATTGCCGTAGTTGCGGGCAAAGAGACAACCGTCAATGTAACTCTGCGCTTTGGCCGGTAAGAACCGGTGTGGAGGTCGAGGCGGCGGCCGAACGAGCGCGATCAATCCGCTGACAGGGCGTGAGCGGTCAGCTTCGTTCAGCCTGAGCGCGCGGTTCTGACACACAAACCACTGACTGCCCCGCTGATTCGATGCGGGAAGTGCCACCGACGGCATCGGTCATTCAAGTTCGGATGCAGTAAATTCCCGTCTGGCGCCGTGGCGGATATAGAGTACATTAACCTGCATCTGCTTTTCCAGAACGCGGTAGATCACACGATAGACGTGCGGCTTGTGGCCGTACAGCAAGTGCCTGAGGTTGGGGTTCTCGCGAGTCAATGGGCAGCGGTTGGGAAGTCTTCCAAGGGCCAGAACAGCTTCTTTGAGTCCCTCGTACCACTTCAGCGCCGCATCGGAATCCTCGGCGTGGATATCCTCGAACAGGATCGCAAAGTCGCGCTCCGCCCGCGGCGTGAATTTAACGAGATAGGCCATGGGTGGCTTCAAACTCGGCAAAAAACTCTCTGGCTGGCCGGAGCCTTCCATTCTTTTCGTCTTCCAGGCCTTGACGGATGCCTTCCTCGGCATCGGCTTGCGCGGCAATGTCCAGCAGGCGCTGATAAGCCTCGGCGTCCTGCACAACGGCTGCGGCCTTCCCGTTCACGGTGAGCACCATGGGTCGCTTGCTCTTCCTGAGCTGCTTCATTAAGTCGCGGGAAGAGCGGCGGAATGTGGTCAACGATTGAATATCTTTAGCAATATTGAGCATATGCGCCTCCATTTCGAGCACCTAATTAGGTGCTTTTATCATACCGCATTAAGGCCGGTGTTCGTCTGTAAAAAACTCCTCCACATCCGTAATCGACGCCGTCATGCGGTAAGGCGGGAGGCTCGTGAGGAAGGTCTGGCCGTATCGTTGGCGGGTGACGCGGGGGTCGAGGAGGACCAGCACGCCGCGGTCTTCGAGCGAGCGGATGAGGCGGCCGAAGCCTTGCTTGAGGGTGAGGACAGCGGAGGGGACCTGATAGTCGGAGAAGGGATTGCCGCCGGCTTCTTCAATTGCCTTCATGCGCGCCTGGATGACCGGGTCGCTGGGAACGGCGAAGGGCAGGCGGTCGATGATGACGCAACTCAGCGCCTCGCCCTGCACGTCCACGCCCTGCCAGAAGCTCGACGTGCCGAAGAGGACGGCGTTAGGCGTCGCGCGGAACTGCTCCAGGAGAGCTTTGCGCGGAGCCGTGCCGTGCAGCAGGATGGGGAAGTCGAGCACCGGCATCAGGCGCTCGTAGACGACGTGCATCTGGGCGTAGCTGGTGAAGAGGCAGAAGGCGCGGCCACGGGTAATCTCGAGAACGCGCTGGATGCAGCGAGTGGCGGCCTCGGGAAATTCAGGGTCGCGGGGATCAGGCATCTCCGGAGGCAGATAGAGAAGGGCCTGCTCGCCGTAGCGGAAGTGAGAGGGCACGACCAGCTCGCGCGCTTCGCTGAGGCCCAGGCGCTTGCGGATATGCTCGAAGCCGCCCTGCACGGTGAGCGTGGCCGAGGTGAGCACGACGGTGGGAATCTGCTCGAAGACCAGCTCGTGGACAAGCTCGGAGACATCGATGGGCGTGGCTTGCAGGTAGGTGGTGCGCGATTGGTGGCGACTGGAAGCCCGTTCCGCGGCCCGGCCGGCGGCGCCAGCTTTGCCGCCGGACGAAGACCTGTCCAAGCCTCCAAAGATGCGGCGCTCCATCCAATAGACCATGTTGGCCGCGTTCGATTCGAGCAGAAATTCAAACTCGGAGCGGAGGCGGGCGACACGCTTCTTGAGTCCCGGCGCTTCGTCAATGCCGTCGAGAGCGTCCATCTCCGCTTCCATGCGTTGGAGTGTGGTGCGCACGGCCAGGTAAAGGTCGCCGGAGGTTTCCAGAAACTGCTCGCGCTCGGTGAAAGGCTGGCGGCCGTCGCCGGTCATGGGCAGTCCGGCAAAAAACAATCGGGCGCGGTCGCGGAGTTGCTGGGTGAGGGCGGGCAGTCTCTCCGCGCCCTGCTTGCCGCGCAGCAGGACGTCGGTGTCGCGGGCCAGTTCTTCAAAGCGAATATTGCTGACCGACAGGCCGAAGTAATTCGAGGCAATTTCTTCCAGCTCGTGGGCTTCATCGAAGACCACGGCCGCGGCCTCGGGAAGGATGCCGGCATCGGGCGCGCCGGCGGCCTCGCGCCTGACGGCAAGGTCAGCGAAGAAGAGGTGGTGGTTGATGATGATGATGTCCGACTCGAGGGCTTTGCGGCGCATCTCGGTGATGAAGCAGTGGTGGTAGTCGGGACAGGAGGAGCCCAGGCAAGCCTCGGTGCGCGCGTCAAGCTTTTGCCAGAGGGCGCTGGACTCGGGCATTCCGGAGAGTTCGGCGCGGTCGCCGGTCTCCGTGGTTTTCTCCCACTCGGAGATTTGGCGGTACTGATCGATCTCTTCCAATCCCGAAAGAATGGGCTGGTTGCGCAGCGAGACCAGCTTGTGGCGGCAGAGGTAGTTGGCGCGGCCCTTCATGTAGCAGACGCGCAGTTCGCCGACCAGCGTTTCAAGGAAGGGAACGTCGCGGAAGTAGAGTTGATCCTGCAGGGCCTTGGTGCCGGTGGAGACGATGATGCGCTGTCCTGTGCGCAAGGCGGGCAGCAGGTAGGCGAGGGTTTTACCGGTTCCGGTGCCGGCCTCGACGATCAGGTGGCGGCGCTCTTCGAGAGCCTGCTCGACGGCCCGGGCCATCTGCAGTTGGCCGGTGCGGTACTCATAAGGCAGAGAAGAATCCGCCAGGATGCCGCCGGGGGAGAAGAACTCGTGCAGCGAGGGAAGGGCGCGGGTTGGGTTTTCGTTGGAGGGCATGGGGAGCGTGCGCTCTTCCCATCATAGTGATGCGAGCCGGTCCGGTTGGCAGTTTTGCGAAGGCGATATTACAGCATATGGTGTTGGCAACGCGGTCAACTTCCGGATTGTCCGTCACCCGCTCGAATCGATAGGATTGGCGTTAAAATAGTGATTCATTTTGACCAAGGCGGCACGACGCCCGTCATTCGCGCGTATGCGACCAATTGCCCCATGTGCTCGTTTGCATGAAGGATGATGCGGAGATACACATCGTCTACCGTGGCATCCCGGCCCATAAAGCGAACCTTGCGGACAAGATCTTGCGGGCTCTCCGCCAAATGTGCTTGCTTTACAGCGTCCAAGGAGCGCTTGAGCCAACTGATTACCTCTGCCTTGGATGTAACGGTTCTTTCGGAGTCCTCCTTGAGGTCTGGCGGCATTTTAGAACCAGTGATTTTCAGCAAGATGAAGTTAGCCGTCACGATGTGCATATAGACCTCGCTGGTTGAGCGCACTCCCGGAGCCGGTCGCCAGGCAAACTTCTCGGCTGGGGTTGCCTCGGCCAGCGCAATCAACTGCTGGGATACATGTGTCCACTCGCCGTCATAACCCAGTAAGAGTTGATTCGGATGATCTTGAGCGAACACCTTGGGCACGTATAAAACGAACAACAACGCCATTGCCAATCTCATTTTCACGGCATGACTCCTCTTGTGTGATTGATTTCCGCTCTACAGAGTATACCGGGATCATTGATTTGTGGCGCAAGTTCACTCATCTGACCACTACAAGAATTGGCAGTTAAAAGTATTAAGTTGTTGATTATCAATGTTTTGTTTGGTGCCGGGAGGGGGCGAGACCCCATGGCCGCGAGGGCCGGCGGATTTTGAGTCCGCTGCGTTTGCCAGTTCCGCCATCCCGACGTGTCGATATCAGGTTCTAAGTATCCGCGTTTAAAGTGGTGGCCAGAGACGGGATTGAACCGCCGACGCCGGCCTTTTCAGGGCCGCGCTCTACCACTGAGCTATCTGGCCTCAGGGCAAACATCGCGTTGCAATTTCCTGTGCGGATTCCGGCAAGCCGGGCTGGTGGGCGAATCCAAATACAGTTGGCTGCAACAACTTGTGTCAGTATACCAACTTGCCGGTTTCCGCGCCAGAGAACCCAGAGGCGTCTCAACGAGCTTGGCGGCGATTGCTCAGCCCTGCCCGCGCAGGCTATGACTGTTCTACACTGGAAGGCAATATGCGCCGACTCGTCTGTCTTCTCGCCTGCTTTGTCCTCGCCCATGCCGCCACCCTCCACGCACAGAAGCCTGCTCAATCGCAGATTGGGGAGACCCGCGCCGCCCGCGCCTACCAGACCGCCCTGCGCGAGGGTCCGCTGGCGCTGCGCGCTTTTCTGGACCTGTTTCCCAAGGGCGCGGACCTGCACATCCACCTATCCGGAGCGGTCTACGCCGAAACATTCATCCGCGACGCCGGCGAGGATGGGCTGTGCGTGGACCCGGCGGCTCTCAGCTTTACCAAGCCTCCGTGCGCGCCGCCGCTGGTGGAGGCCGCGCAGCTTCCGGCCAACCAGAAGCTCTACGACCGGCTGGTGGACGCCTTCTCCATACGCAGCTTTGTGCCCAGTTCCGGCTTCAGCGCCCATGACCAGTTTTTTGCAACCTTTGACCGCTTTGGCGGGCTGAACAAGCGGCACATGGGCGAGTGGGTGGACGAGGTGGCCAGCCGCGCTGCCACGCAAAACCAACAATACGTGGAGCTTATGGAGACGCCCACCTTTAGCCATGCCGTGCAGATTGCACATGAGAATCCATTGAGCCCGGATTTTGCGCAGTACCGGCAGACGCTACTCGACCACGGGCTGCGCGACGAGGTAACAACCGACCGCGAGCATGTGCGCGCTGCCGAGACAAGCCGCCGCCAGATTGAACATTGCGGAACGCCGCAGGCAATGCCCGCCTGCCAGGTCGAGGTGCGCTACATCTACCAGGTGCTGCGCGGGTTCCCGCCAGAACAGGTCTTTGCGCAGACGCTGCTGGGCTTTGAGACCGTCCAGGCCAGCCTGGACGCGCATGATCCCGGCTTTGTGGGCATCAACTTCGTCATGCCGGAGGATGGCTTCATCTCCATGCGCGATTACACCTTGCAGATGAAGATGCTGGAGTACCTGCACTCGGTCTATCCCAAAGTCCACATCAGCCTGCATGCCGGCGAACTGACGCTGGGCCTGGTGCCGCCCGAGGGGCTGCGCTTCCACATTCGTCAGGCTGTCGAACTGGGACACGCCGAGCGCATCGGCCACGGCGTGGACGTGATGTACGAGGAGGACGCCCGCGGCCTGCTGAAGGAGATGGCCCAAAAGCATGTGATGGTGGAGATCAACCTCAGCTCCAACGAAAGCATTCTGGGCGTGAAAGGCGCGGAGCACCCGTTTCCGATTTACCGCGCCGCCCACGTTCCGGTGGCGCTCTCCACCGACGATGAAGGCGTCGGACGCATTGATATTACCAATGAATATGTGCGCGCCACCCAGGATTACCACCTCAACTATAAAGATCTAAAGCAGTTAGTCCGCACCGGGATGGAGCACAACTTCCTGCCCGGCGCGAGCCTTTGGGCTGTGCCGGATGCCTTCACCACTCCTGCCGCCGCCTGCATGGGGCAGACGCCTGGCTCCGACAAGCCCACCATGGAATGCAAGAGGTTTCTCGACGGCAGCGAGAAAGCGGCAGCGCAGTGGGAGCTGGAGCGGCGATTCAGGGCGTTTGAAAAGAAGTTCTGACCTCTGAGTCGAGATGAAAATCCAGGTCTTGGAAGCGAGATCCCCTTCGGCAAGCTCAGGGCAGGCTCTGGGGCGCCCGGCGATTAACCCTGCCCAGTGGGTGGATGCGGAAGAGATTCTTCCGGCGACGGTGAGCCTTCAGCATTCTCTCGAAGGAAAATACGCGCTGAATGGGCACGGTCAGACGGCTATAATGAGCCCACATCTGAGTTCAGAGGAGGTTCCTATTCAATGGAATACACGGGCGGCTTGCGTAAGACTCCGTTTCTCTCCGGTGTTTTTCTAATCACCTTCTCCTCGCTACTATTTCAAATCCTGCAGACCCGCATCATGTCGGTGATCGCCTGGTATTACCTGGCCTTCTTTGCGATCAGCGTAGCCATGCTGGGCATGACCGTTGGCGCCGTCTGGGTCTATCTTTGGCGTGAGCGCTTCCAGCCCGCACAACTGCCCGTTACCCTGTCCAACTTCGCGCTCCTTACTTCGCTGGCCATGCCCGGATCCATCGTGTTGCAGTTTTGCCTTGTCACTGCACCTGCGTTATCGCTCACCACGGTGGTCGCGTGGGCTTTGCTGTTGACTGTCATGGCCGTTCCGTATGTATTCGCTGGGGTGGTGGTGAGTCTGGCGCTGACGCGCAGTCCGTTCCGTACTGGACAGGTTTACGGCGTGGACCTTCTCGGCGCGGCACTGGGATGTATAGCGGTACTTGGTTTGCTGAATGTTCTGGACGGTCCGACCGCAGTCATCGTGGCCGGCGCCATTTCCGGCCTGTCCTCGCTGGCCTTTGCCGCCAGCGCCGGTGTCGAAGACCGGCAGCGCCTCAAGTCAAAGCCCAGGTGGCGACAGCCGGCGACGGTGGTGGTCGCATTGCTGGCGTTAGCTCTATTCAATGCGCTATCGCCTTTAGGTTTCAGGCCAATCCTGGTCAAGAATTCTATCGATAGTTCGGGCAGATATGGCCATTACGAGAGGTGGAACTCCTATTCCCGTATCAGAGCGGGGCGACCCATCACGGAACCCCCTACCATGTGGGGCCCGTCTCCCAAGCTACCTGCGGACATACGCGTTCCCGAGTCTCTGATGAATATCGATGGCGACGCCGGCACCTTCATGTTCCACTACGATGATACGCGCAACTCTATTGCCTTTCTCCAGTACGATCTGGTCAACCTGGCCTATCACCTTCCTGGCATCCACAAATCCGCGGTGATCGGCGTCGGCGGCGGCCGCGACGTTTTGTCGGCTCATCTGTTTGGAGTAACAGACATCACCGGCGTGGAGCTGAATCCTATCTTCATCGATCTGCACACGCGCAACCCTTTTTACAAGAACTTTTCCAATCTGACGGCTCTGCCGAATCTGAAGCTGCACGTGGACGATGCTCGCAGCTGGTTTGCAGCCACGAACGAAAAGTTCGATCTTGTGCAGATGAGCATGATCGACACCTGGGCGGCAACCGGCGCAGGCGCGTTTAGCCTGAGCGAGAACGGTCTCTACACTCTGGAGGGTTGGCGGGCCTTTCTCAAGACCCTCAACGGCAATGGCATCTTCACAGTGAGCCGTTGGTACAGCCCTAGCGACGTCAACGAGACTGGACGCATGATCGGTTTGGCGACGGCCGCTTTGCTGGATATCGGCGTCAAAGACGCCCGCCCGCATCTGTTCGTCGCGAGCGCCGGCAACATTGCCACCATGGTGCTGTCCAAGACGCCTTTTTCAGAGGAACAGTTGCGCGCACTGCATGACGCGGTGCGAAACGGCGGATTCACCGTACTATTATCGCCGGACCGTCCTCCGGATTCCAAACTACTGCGCCAGATCATCGAGAGTCAGGACCTAGCCTCCTTGAATCGCGTACTGGGTTCTACCTACCTAGATCTCTCCGTGCCGACCGACTCCCGACCGTTTTTCTTCAACCAACTGCGTATCTTCGATATCCCGAGCCTCATAACCGTCGTGCAACGCAGGGTGACCGGACAGGTTACAAGTGGCTCCAGTGTGGGCAATCTGCTTGCCTCCGTCGTGCTGCTGATGATTCTGCTCATCTCGATTGTCGCGGTGATCCTGACAATCCTGGTGCCTCTGCGCAGCGCGGCGCGCGAGTGTCCGCGGTCCCTGGCTATAGCCGGCAGTCTGTATTTTTCTTTCATCGGGATGGGCTTCATGTTAGCCGAGATTGCGCTGCTGCAGTATTTCAGCGTGTATCTGGGCCACCCTATCTACTCCTTGGGCGTGTGCCTGTTCAGCCTGATTCTGGCCTCCGGTTTGGGCAGCCTCACCTCGGATTGGCTCAAGCTGAACAGGCGAGGAAAACTGCTAGTGTGGGGCAGTATAGTCGGGGCCTACCTCGTGGTCATGCAATGGGTTTTGCCGTCGATCTTTCAAGTCACGACGAATCGGGAACGGCTGGTGCGCATCGTCATATCGCTGGCGGCAATCATGCCGCTGGGCTTTCTGCTCGGCTTCGCCTTCCCCACGGGGATGCGGCTGGTATCAGCGATCAACACTCAGCCAACACCTTGGTTTTGGGGTATCAACGGCGCTACCGGCGTTCTGGCCTCTGTACTGGGCGTGATCTTCAGCATGTCGTTTGGCATCAATGTGACCATGCTGATCTCTGCTGCATGCTATTTCCTGGTGATCCCTACGAGCTTCGTCCTGCTGGCGTTACGACCAAAAGTCGCTTAGCAGGCTGTAGTGTGATTTGGTTTCAACCTTGACGCAATCAAGCATTGGGAGGGTGTACGCCGCTCCTCCATTAACGTGTCATGTTTTGCACGGCTTCTGTCTTCCCTCGCCGCCGGTTTTCCTCCTACACTGAAACGCATGGACAACGAGCGCATTCGCGAGATCTGCCTGGCGCTGCCGCACACGGCGGAGACGCTGAACTGGGGGCAGGTTCTGGTCTACTGGGTGGGCGACCGGGCGATTGGCGGCAAGATGTTTGCCTTGACCAACGCCGACGGCATGGAGACCCCCGTCCTCAGCTTCCACTGCGGGGCCGAGCGCTACGACGAGCTGCTGGAGAACGAGGGAGTCTACCCCGCGCCGCACCTGGCCAGAGCCTATTGGGTCGCGCTGGAGCGGTGGGATGCGCTCAAGCCGCGCGAGATTGAGGAGGAGCTGGCCCGCGCCCATGCGCTGATCTACGCAAAGCTGCCCAAACGAACCAAGACGGTGCTGGCATTGCCCGAGAAGGAGCGAGCTCGAGTGATTCGAGAACGCAGGAAGCAGTTGGCCACGCCAGGCTGGCAGAGATAGCATGAGCCGAAGAGGCGTTGGCCACCGGAATACGTCCAACCTGTTGGAGGAGAGATAGATGCGCAGAGTTTTATGGGTGGCGCTAGCCATGATCATGCTGGCTACGCCGCTCACTATGCGACCGCAGAGCACCGCAGACGCCGGGCAGAAGAACGCTCGTCAGGCGCGGGCGGCGCTGGACGCCATGGTGAAGGCTTTGGGCGGCGAGACCTGGCTCAACATGAACAACCAAATGCGCGAGGGGCGCATTGCCGCCTTCTTTCACGGCAAACCCTCGGGCGGCACCACCGAGTATTGGGAGTACCATGCCTGGCCCGATCACGACCGCATCGAGTACACCAAGCACCGCGACGTGGTGCAGTTTTACGTGGGGCGCGCGGGCACGGAGGTGACGTATAAAGGCAAGGCGGCGCTGCCGCAGGAGCAGGTGGACGATTTCCTGCGCCACCGCGACCATTCCATCGAGACCGCCGTCAAGGTTTGGCTCAAAGATCCCCGGACGATCCTGATTTACGAGGGACAGCACCTGGCCGAGCGGCATCTGGCCGACCAAGTGACGCTGATCTCCGCGGAGAATGAGGCGGTCACGATTCTGACGGACGTGCAGACCCACCTGCCGCTGCGGCGAACCTTCCAGTGGCGCGACCTGGTCTATAAGGACAAAAATCTGGACGCGGAGGAGTACGACGACTACCACACCATGGACGGATTCCCCACCGCGTTCACCATCACGCGCTTCAAAAACGACGATATGACGCGGCAGTACTTTTTGGTTCACGTGAAGTACAACCAGGAGTTGCCGGCGGATTTCTGGAGCGTGGAGGCAACCGAGAAACGCATCAAAAAATGAGGACTGGCCGTCCAGGCGGACGCCTTCGGCGGGGCCACTCGCCAGAGATTGGCAGCGCTGTCCATTGGTCTTGATAGGCCGGCAAAGCTGGCACCTCGGGTACCCCCACCCCTATTTTGGATGCAAATTCGTTGTTTTCTTGAGTTTACAGGCAGGGTTGCGCTGTAAAATCGTCAAAACAAAGGAGTTCCCTGCAAAATCGTCCAGGATAAGGAGTTACGGGACGGTTTTCCATCTTCTGGCCGCTTTCGGATGGATGGCGGCGCTAAAAGGACGTTCCGGGACGATTTGAAGGAAGACTTCTGAAAATCATTGTGCGACGAAGTGGGGTAATAATCTGCATTGGAACAGTGGTCAGTGATCAGTGGTCAGTGGTCAGCCACCTGCGATGGGGCCAGCGGCCTTCGGCGGGGAGAACGAAGGGTCTCAGTTTCCCAGCCTTCGCCCGGCCACCCCACGGACGAAGAGCTGTCCCTTCACCTGTGCGAGCAAAGATCGCTTTCCTCACCCCAACGAGCAAAGATCGCTCGCCGGGGACCCCGAGTCCGTGGGGACCACGGCAAAGCGAAGGATCGGCACCCAGGCACCCGGGCTACCCAACCAATGTGACTCCTTCGAGCGAGGCGGCAGCGATCAATTCTTTATCGAAGGTAGCCAGCGGCAATCCCTTGCGCTTGGCTAATTCCAGATAGGCCGCATCATAGGCCGTCAGGCCATGACGCCAGACCAAGGGCAGCAAAACCTTGCCGTCCAACTCAGGAAATGATCTGTCGATGCGAATATCGAGGCCGGAGAGGGTTTGCAGAAACTCGACGGAGGCCGCTTTCGTGAGCCGCAGCCTCTTCTCGCTGACGGCCAATACGTTGGCAATCTCGAAAGGCCACAGCGCGGGTACTTCGGCATAAGAATCGAGAAGCGAGTCTAACACCCGGCGACTGTAGGGTGTGCTTTCATCGGCAAAACACCAGCTCATAGTCATCGAAGCATCAAGAACGAACGGCATCAGTATTTGTGCCCTTCATGCACCATGCTCTTGAGGTCGAGCCCGCCCAGCGTTGCGCCATGCTTCACGGCAAAGCCGCGCATGGCCTCAACTGCCTGACGCCGCCGCTCCTCTCGAACCGGCTCCTGGGAGAACTTCTCTTCCATCAGATCGCGCAGACAGGCTTCGAGAACAAGACCGCGCGCCTGGAGCTGCGCCGCCAGTTCATCCGGGATGTTGACCAGAACCTGCATGAATAAAGCCTAGCAGGAGTTTGGAGAAAATGCACCTTCGCCCGGCCACCCCACGGACGAAAGCTGTCCCCTCACCCCTCTGAGCAAAGATCGCTTCCCTCCCCCCAACGAGCAAAAATCGCTCGCTACCACCCCAAGAAGCAGAGTTCGCTTCCTGGGGGCCCCGGTCGTTGGGGACCCCGAGTCGCCGGGGATCCCGGACCTGGAGCGCCCGGCAAATTCGAAAGCGGCGGACTAAAATAGAAACCGGGGCGCTTCCCCGCGCAGAATCGAGCAGGCAATCATGTTTGAAATCACCGTGGAGGCCGGTTTCTCCTCCGGACACTACCTCCGCAACTACAAGGGCAAGTGCGAGAATCCGCACGGCCACAACTACAAGGTCCGCGTCACCCTGGCGGGGGCGGAGCTGGACCCCGCCGGCCTGCTCGTGGATTTCAAGCTGCTCAAGAATCTGTTGCGCCCGGTCATCGACCGCATCGATCACCAGATGCTCAACGACCTCGCGCCCTTCAACGAGCTAAACCCCTCGGCCGAGAACCTGGCCAAATATTTTTACGATCAAACCAGCGAGCAACTCGCCGCCCTGACCCAGGGCCGCGTCCGCGTAAAGAAAGCAACCATCTGGGAGACGGACACCTGTACGGCTACTTACTACGAGTAGCAACCCTTGTTCGCGGCTCCTGTCTACCGGTGGTGCGACGGCGCTTCCACGACTCCGGCAACTCATCGCCCGCGCGCGGCGGTTCGCCCTTTCTGGGCCTGCGCAGGATTTCCAGCGCTCCTTGTACGTTCGCCCGCTTAGACCTTTGTGCGATGTAATCCAATGTGCCGTGAGATGCGATCATCTGAGCCACGGCGACGTTGAACAACTGGTTGAGCGCCACCCCCTCCGACTCCGCTAGTTTGCGGGACGCTTCCATCAAGGACGGCTGTAGACGCAGCGCAAAGTTGCTTCGGTTCATTGAACATCCACCCTTTCAAGAGCCTCTCTTGGTGAGAGCACTTTTAAATTAAACTCTCTGGTAGCGCGGATAAAGTCAGCTCGATTGAATGTAACAATGGCGTCCGCGTAGCCATTGATTGCAATTTCCAGCACCATTTCATCGTCCGGATCGTGTAATTGTGGCCGCCACTGCCATTGGATGGTTACTTGAGTAGCCTTTCGGCAGATCGCATCCAGTAATCCATTGACCTCTTCGCGTGTAAGCTCGGAAACGCGCAAATGTTCGGCGCGAGTCAGTACCGCTTCGTACTCAAGTACTAACGCCGTCGAAATCAGGACTTCAACCCTGCCACTGAGAGCAGTATCGAGCAGCGCCATCGATGCACCCGTTGGGCTGCGAACAGCGGCAACTAAGACGGAGGTGTCGAGTACGATCCTCACAAGGGAAGTATATCACATGCAATATCATCAGTTCATCTGGCTGGACTTCGACTTGAGGTATTTATCGAAGGGAATCTCAAAATAAAACAGCTCATTGCCGTCGGCATCGCGCAGCTTACGCAGGTGCAGCTTGGCGCCCTCCAGCGGATGATCGAGCCCGGAGACATCGTAGAACAGGAAACCCGCGCGGGTGGTGTGTGGTTCAACCGTTCCGGCACTGTACTCGAAGGTGTCGAAGTCTTTTTCGATTTCTCCGATGCTGGCCGTGGGCTTGAGCTTGATATTGGGCAACGGGCTGGGCAGCGGAATCTTGCGGCCCTCGCGCTCATGGCGTGTCATCAGCCGCTCCACGTCCTCCGGCTCGGCAACCTGAATCTTGTCACCGGCGGCCGTAATGAAAAGGATTCGCGCCTCACGCAGGCTGATCGGCCGGTTGCCGTTGTTGGTGACAATCAGCCGGATGGGCATCACGTCGTGGCTGAGATAATCGACGCGAAAAATCGCTTCTTTCTCGCGCGTGTCGTAGGGTTCGGCGGCGATAGCCACCTTCTCGTCCTCATGCACTTCGACTGCGGCAAACGATGTGGCCGGCTGCACCGGAGGCGGAGTGTGATCGCTGCCCAGGGCCGGAAGCGCCAGCCAAAGCAGAAGCAGCGGAGTAGCAAGCAGAACCTTCATCGTCCTCGACTCCATTATTGGAGGCCCGCCTGTATCATGTGAGAATTGGGCCGGGAATAGGATTATAGCAAACCTCATGATCCTGCTTTTCTACAATCTGGCTTTGCTCGTGGTTCTGGTCGTGGGCGCGCCCTGGTGGCTCTTCCGCATGGCCACTACAAAAAAGTACCGCCAGGGGCTGCTGGAACGCCTGGGACTCATCCCCTCCCGGCTCCGCAAGCAGCTTGCCGGATTGAACCGTGAACGCCCTCTCATCTGGATTCATGCCGTCTCCGTCGGCGAGGTTCTGGCCGTCAGCCGCCTAGTCAAAACGCTGGACGCCGCTCTGCCTAAATCATTTGTCGTCCTCTCCACCACCACTCGCACCGGCCAGGCGCTGGCCCGCGAGCGCTTTGGCGCCAACCGCGTCTTCTATTGCCCGCTGGATCTGCCTTGGGCGGTTCGTGCCTGGCTTAACGCCCTCCAGCCGCGCCTCTTCGTACTGGCAGAAACCGAGTTCTGGCCCAATCTGCTCAGCGGCTGTTATCGGCGCAAAATCCCCGTGGCCGTCGTCAATGCGCGCATCTCTGACCGCTCCTGGCCGCGCTACCGGCGGTTGCGCTGGTTGTGGCAGCCTTTCCTCAGCCGGTTAAGCCAGGTGCTGGCCCAAAGCGAATCAGACGCAGCTCGCCTCAAAGCCATCGGCTGCCCGCCGAAGCGCGTTACGTCCGCCGGTAACCTCAAATTTGACGTGCGCTCCGCGAGCGAAACTGACGCCACTCGTCAGTTAAAGAAGTTGTCGCGCAATCTGCGCCTTATCGTCGCCGGAAGCACGCTTTACGGCGAGGAGGCCGCGCTTCTCGAAGCCTGGCCGCGCCTGCTCCAGGCCAATCCGAAGATGGCGATGGTCCTTGCGCCCCGCCATCCGGAGCGTTTCGTGGCGGTGACCGCGCTGCTGGAAAAATCCGGCTTTTCCTGGGTTAAGCGCTCCGTTTGGCTCTCCGCCCCAGATAGCTCCCTCAAGCCGCTGAAGCCCGGCACAATCGTCCTGCTTGACACCATCGGAGAATTGGCCTCGGTCTACTCTCTGGCCCTCGTGGCCTTCATCGGCGGCAGCCTGATTCCCGCCGGAGGACACAACCCGCTTGAACCGGCGCAGTTCGGCGTTCCCATCGTGATGGGCCCCCACTTTGCCAACTTCCGCGCCATTACCGAGGATTTGCTGGCCCACCAGGCCCTTCGCATCGCCGCCAAAGAGGAGCTGGCCGCAACCCTGATCGGTTTGCTCCGAGACCCCAAGGCTGCCAAAGCCATGGGCGCGCGTGCCCGGCAGGTTTTCGAGCAGCAGGCGGGAGCAACGGACCGCTGCGTTGAAGCAATCAAGGAGTTGCTGTCGAAGAAGAAAAGAACGAGAAAATTTGTATGAATCAGTCCTTTTCAGTTCGCCGCTTGCTGATTCCGCTGGTCCCGCTCTACCGGCTGGCGCTCACCCTGCGCGAACTCCGGCTCCGCTGCGGGCTTGAGCCAGTCCGCCGTCTCCGTTTTCCGGTGGTCAGCGTCGGCAACCTTTCAATTGGCGGCTCGGGCAAGACGCCGCTGACCATCGTTCTGGCCAAGGCGCTCGCCGGACGCGGCCTGCGCGTGGACGTACTCAGCCGCGGTTACGGCCGCAAGAGCAAACTCGCCAGCCGCGTTAACCCGGACGGGACCGTCGAAGAATTCGGCGATGAGCCGCTCCTGATCGCCCGCGAAACCGGCCTTCCCGTCTATGTGGCTCCCCAACGCTACGATGCCGGCCTGCTGGCCGAAGCTGATGTTCGCGCAAATGCTCCGTGCCCTGTCATCCTGAGCGACCCTGAGTGCAGCGAGGGGGAGTCGAAGGACCTGCTTCTTGCTTTTTGGCGAAAGGGTGGGAAACGACAAACGACTACCGCTGATGATGAGAACCACCCGCCTATCGTTCATCTCCTCGACGACGGCTTCCAGCACCGCCAGCTCGCCCGCAACGTGGACATTCTGCTCCTCGACAGCCGCGGCTGGCAGGACTGGCTACTCCCAGCCGGCAATCTGCGTGAACCGCTTTCGGCCATTCGTCGCGCCGGCGTCATCGCCATTCCAGCCAACGAGCCGGAGCTGGAGGCGGAACTGCGAATCTGGGGCTGGCAAGGCCCCGTCTGGCGCCTGCGCCGCTCCATGGAAATCCCCACAGTCAGCGGCCCCGTAGCCGCCTTCTGCGGCATCGCCCGTCCGGAGCAGTTCTTCGCCGGCCTCGAAGCCGCTGGCCTGCGCCTCGTCTCCCGAACCGTCTTTTCCGACCATCACCGCTACACCGCCCGCGACCTCGATCGGATTACAATCGCCGCTCGCGCCGCCGGAGCCACCGCAATCATCACCACCGAAAAGGATTTGGTCCGCCTGGGAAAGCTCGCTTCTTTTTTCCCCGCATCCCTGCCGCTCAAGACTGCCCGTCTGCGCATCGAGATCGAGGACCAGCAGGCCGCCATCGACTGGCTGGTGAGCCGGCTTGCGTCCTAGTCCGCCCCATCCATCCCTGTGAGAAAATCAGAGTTTGCGGACATACTCCAACTTTCGCTTGCTGGTGGTCCGGCTCGGCGCCATGGGCGACATTCTGCACGCCCTTCCGGCAGTGACGGCGCTGCGCCAGGCCCATCCCGATTGGGTCATCGACTGGGTCGTCGAGCCGCGTTGGCGCGCGCTGCTGGCGGCTGAAGGCAGCACCGGCCGTCAAACCTCTCAGAATTCCGCTCAGCCCCTGATCGACCACTTGCATTTTGCCGCCACAAAAGAGTGGCGTAAAGCCCCCTTCAGCCGCCAGACTCTCAATGAATTCATGGCTTTGCGCTCCGCGCTTCGGGCCGGAAAGTACGATACCGTGATCGACCTGCAAGGAGCCATCCGTTCGGCTCTGATCGCACGTCTCGCCGGTTGCCGCCGCCTGATCGGCGAGGCCGAACCTCGCGAACGCGCCGCACGCTGGTTTTTTTCTGAGCGCGTGGTCACCCATGGCGTTCACGTCATCGAGCAGGACGTGGAAATGGTCTCATCCATCGCCGGCGATGCGCTCGTGCCTGTCGAGCCTTGGCTGCCCGTGGACCCCGTCGCAGAGGCCTGGGCCGATGAAATCCTTCCTCCCATCACCAACAAGACCGTTGTGCTCATCACTCCCGGCGCCGGATGGGGCGCCAAGCGCTGGCCCATTGAGCGCTACGCCGACGTGGCGCAAAACCTGGTTGCCCGCGGTTTTCACGTGCTCATCAACATTGGCCCCGGCGAAGAATTGCTCGCCGAAGTCATTATTCGCGCCACCGGCGGCGCGGCCATTCCGCTGGCCTGCACGCTGCCCCAGCTCATCGCCCTCACCCGCCGCATTGCTCTGGCCATTGCCGGAGACACCGGCCCGCTCCACCTGGCCTGCGCGCTCGGCCGCCCGGTGGTGGGCATCTATGGACCCACCGACCCCAGCCGCAACGGCCCCTTCGGCATGCGTTTTATCGTCCTGCGCAGCCCGGAAAGCCGCCGCGACCACACCCGTCGCGCAGCGCCGGAGTCCGGCTTGCTCACCATCCAGCCCGCCGACGTCCTGCGCGCCGCCGACGCCTTGCTTTATCCTGAATCAGCCTCATGACCAGGCCCACCGCCGCATCGCAACCCGACTGGATCGCCCGCTGGCAGAAGGTAGCCCGGCGCATCCGCGTCCCGTTGGGCTTTCTCACTGCGGCGCTTTATCTTTTTGAGCTTCTCCGCCATGCGCCCCGGCTGGCTGCCGTGGCCTGGAGCCTGGCGCTGGTGCTGCCCGGCCTTGCTTTGCGAGCCTACGCCGCCAGCGTCGTGAAAAAGAATCGCGAACTCACCGTGACCGGCCCTTACGCCCACACCCGTAACCCGCTCTATCTGGGCTCCATGCTGATCGCCGCCGGTTTTGCCCTGGCGTTGCTCAGTTGGCTTGTGGCGCTGGTGCTCGCCCTTGGTTTTGCGGCCATTTATGTGCCCGTCATAGCCTCCGAGGAGAGCTTTCTGCGCGCTGCTTTCCCCGCTTTCGACGACTATTGCCAACAGGTGCCGCGCCTGATTCCAAGGCTATCTCCGGCTCGTCTCTCCGGCGGTCAACCCGACAAGGGGCATTTCTCCCTGTCGCTCTATCTCCAGCATCGCGAGTACAATGCAGGCATAGGGGCTCTGTTGCTTTACCTCAGCCTGCTCCTTCTGCGGCCGCTCGTGGCCGCATTTGTGAATCTGCCGCGATGAGCGGTTACAGTGCTCGAGCAGTCCGTAAATTCAGCAAGGAGCCATCTCGCCGGTGAAAACGCGCTTAACCCTGACCGCAGTTCTTTGCGCACTTGCTCTAGCCGCCGCGATTCCCGCCCAGCAGCCACCCCCGCTCTTGCCCCCGCGCCCCGGCTATAGCTTTCCGCTCAAGCAAACCCTCACCTACTCGGTGGACTGGCGGGTCTTTCCCGCCGGAACGGCCGTGCTGCGCTTTGAGGCCGCCGGCGACCGCGAGAACCTCACCGCCAGCGCCGACACCAGCGGCGCCATCAACCTGATCTTCCACGTCAGCGACCGCTTCCAGTCCAGCTTCGACCGCGCCACCGGCTGCACCTACGACTTCAACAAGCAGACCGTCGAGGGCCGCCGCCAGATCACCTCGACGCTCCATCTCGACTACGCCCAAAACCGCGCCATCCTGGACGAGAAAAACCTGGGCAACAAGCAAACCAAGCACGTCGAATCCACTGCGCCCGCCTGTCTCACCGACCTGCTCACCGGCGTCTACTATGCTTCGTCGCAGCCCATCGCCCTGGGACACAACTTCGTCATCCCGGTCTTTGACAACATGCGCGTCGTGCCCGTGACCATGAAGATCGAAGGCCGCGAGGAGATTAAAACCCCGCTCGGCGTTTTCAAAACCCTGCGCGTGCAGCCCACCGCCGATGCCGGCGTGGTCAAGAATCGCGGCAACATTTGGATCTGGTACACCGACGACGAGCGCCATCTGCCCGTCCAGATGCGCGCCCGCCTCTTCTGGGGCACCATCACCTTCCGCCTCATCGGCAACGACAATAAGTAGGCGCTACCCGCACTTCCGAGACAGAAAGCTCCGTGCCCCATCCATTCTGCGTACTTTGCGGAATGGGTGGGAAACCACAATATTTATGGCGCGCAAGCGATTTATGGCGCGCAAGCGCCGTCTGCCTGGACGGCAAGTCCCCGCGCCGCAGGTGCTTATGCTAGCAACTCCCCGACAATCCCCGCCGCGGCCTTGAGCGCCGCATCAATCTGCGACTGGTCTTTCCCGCCCGCCTCGGCAATCTCCGGCTTGCCGCCGCCCGATCCGCCGACAAGTTTCGCCACCGCACCCACCAGCTTGCCCGCCTGAATCCGCTTGGTCAGCCCCGCCGTCACCCCGGCGATCAGCGCCACTTTTTCATCGGGTTGCGCGGAAGCCACCACCACTACGCCTTCGCCCAGCTTCTGCTTCAAATTATCGACAAGCGTCCGCAACTGCCCGCGTTCCAGCGCATCGGCCCGCAGCGTCACCAGCCGCACGCCCTTCACTTCCACCGTCCGCCCCATCGCCTCATCCAACGCCCCGGCAGCCCCCTTCATCCGCGCCTCGTCCAACTCTCGATGTAGCCGTTTCAGTTCGTCCTCCTGCGCGGCCAGCTTTCCGCGGAAGGCCTCCGGAAGGTTCTCTACCGAGGGAACCAACTGCGCCGCAATCTGCGCTACCTCAAAGCCTCGCCGAAACTCCTCCAGCGCGCCCAGGCCCGAGATCGCCTCCAGCCTTCTGACTCCCGACGAAACCGACTCCTCTCTCATAATCTTCACCAGGCCAATCTCGCCCGTGGCCCGCGTATGCGTCCCGCCGCACAGCTCCGTCGAAAAGTCGCCCACCCGGATCACCCGCACCTTGTCGCCGTACTTCTCGCCGAACAGCGCCATGGCGTGGTACTCGTTCACCGCCACGTCGATGGGCACGTCCTCAATGGCTTCAACCTTGGTGTCGGCCAGCACCTGCCGGTTCACAATCGTCTCAATCTCGGCCAACTCCTCATCGGCCACCGGCGCAAAATGCGAGAAGTCAAAGCGAAACCGCTCCGGATGGACTGCCGACCCAGCCTGCTTCACATGTGTCCCTAACACCTGCCTCAGCGCCGCGTGCAGCAAGTGCGTCCCCGTATGATTCCGCCGGATCGCGTCGCGTCGCTCATGATCGACGACAGTCCGCACATGATCGCCGACCGCCAGCGGCTCCTTGAGCAGAGCCTTGTGCGCCCTCACTCCCTGCACCGGCAGCACACAGCCCTGAATCTCGGCCACGGTCGTATTCCCGTCCGTCGAGGTAAACCAGCCTGTATCGCCCGCCTGCCCGCCCGCGTCGCCGTAAAAGCTGGTCTGATTCAGCACCACTTCTACCACATCGCCGGCTTTTGCCGCTGGAACTCCCGCGCCGTCTTTCACAATCGCTAAAACCTCAGCGTCATTCGCAGTGAGCGTCTTATAACCCAGAAACTCCGTCTTCTGCAAATCGCGATAAGCCGGACTGGCCGACTTCTGGCTCCCACCTTTCCACGATGCGCGGGCACGTGCCTGCTCCTCGGCGCGGGCAGCTTCAAAGCCCTCATCATCAAAAACTATTAATAAGTCATGGCAAGTATCTTGTATGAAATCCTTAGGTAAGCCGTATGTCTCATATAGGTGAAAAGCATCTGTCCCTTTTAGTATTGGGGGCGTCTGAAAGTTTGCAATTTCTTCCTTCAATTGAGCGATTTCGATTCCTGTCTCTCGAATTCGATCAAGTAGTCGCAGAAGAAAACTAGCGTCCCTTTTGAGAATTAGTTCGCGAACTGCCATAGCTAAATCTGGCTCGCTTAGATCAGGACGTGGCTTCTGATACGCACGCTCTAAGAGACCATATAAAGTCTGGATGAATGGTGCATTTGCCTGCTCAAGGGCTCGCTCCAATTGAACCGAGCCAATGCTGATCATCCTAGAGAATTGACGCTCCTCTGCAGCAATGGTATTAGCCACACGAGTTGCTGTATCTACCAACTCCGGATACGCGCCCTGCATCAAATCACGCACGGCATAAACCATCTCAAACAAGAACGGTTTTTCCTGCCCCAGCAGCCGCCCATGCCGAATCCCGCGCCGCAAAATCTTTCTGAGCACATAGCCCCGCCCCTCATTCGACGGCAGCACGCCATCGTTAATCAGGAACGTCGCTGCCCGCGCATGGTCGGCAATAATCCGCAAGCTGGCGTTGCCCACCAATCCCGCTAACTTGCTAACTTGCTGACTTGCTGACTCGCTAACTCGCTGCCCCGTCAGCTCCGCCGCTCTCTCAATCAACGGCACAAACAAATCCGTCTCGAAGTTCGAAACCTTCCCTTGCAGCACCGCCGCCAGCCGCTCCAGCCCCGCGCCCGTATCAACGCACGGCTTGGGCAGCGGAGTCAGCTTGTACCCGGTCGTCTTTCCCTTCGCGTCCGCCACCGCCGCCCGATCAAACTGCATGAAGACCAGGTTCCAAATCTCCACGTAGCGCGCCTCATCCTGCCCAAAGGGTTTATCCACTCCCTGCGTCTCCGCCGCCTCCAGCCCCATGTCGTAGAAAATCTCCGAGCAAGGTCCGCATGGCCCCGTCTCGCCCATCTGCCAGAAGTTGTCCTTCATCCCGCATGCGTGAATGCGATTCTTCGGCACTCCCGCCTCGATCCAAAACTTTTCCGCCTCGTCATCGCGCGGAACGCCCTCCGCTCCCTCAAAAATCGTCACGTACAGCCGCTCCACCGGAATCTCGAAGCAGCCATTCGCCCTCTTGCCGGTAACCAGCTCCCAGGCGTAGTGGATCGCTTCCCGCTTGAAATAATCGCCGAACGAGAAGTTCCCCAGCATCTCAAAAAACGTATGATGCCGCCGCGTGAAGCCCACGTTCTCCAGGTCGTTGTGCTTGCCCCCGGCGCGCACGCACTTTTGCGAGGTTGTAGCCCGCGTGTACTCCCGCCGCTCGGCTCCCAGAAACAGGTCCTTGAACTGGTTCATCCCCGCGTTGGTAAACAGCAGCGTCGGGTCGTTGGCCGGCACCAGCGAAGAAGAATGCACCCGCCGATGCCCCTTCGACTCAAAAAAGCGCAGAAACGCTTCGCGAATCTCGTTCCCCGTCATAACGTTTTTTGGGCGATTTTCCATACATATTCAGTGTATCCAATTACGGACCGCGTACATCTCCCGCGCAATCATGGGAGAATGAAGATATACACCGTCATGACCAGCGAAAATCCCGAAGAGTCCCAGCCCGCCCCCGAAATCACGCCTGAGCCTGCCGCCGAATCCATTGCGGAGCAGGCCGCCGAGGCAGCTCCTGAGTCCGCTTCTCTGCCCTCCGAACCCATCGCCGAGGAACCCTCCGCCGACGAGCCGCAGGAATCCTTTGCCGACCTGCTCAACGACTTCGAGCGCAGCCACTCGCACAAATCCGAGCCCGGTCAGCAGCAGCTCATAGGCACGGTCATCTCCCTCTCCGCCGACCAGGTCTTCCTCGACATCGGCTATAAAACCGAGGGCGTTCTGCCCCGTTCGGCCTTCGCCAACAACGCCGAGGGCGTCCACCCCGGCGACACCTTCCCCGTCTCCGTCACTGGCCGCAACGTCGAGCGCTACTACGAGCTCTCGCGCTTCAAAGTGTCCCAGCCCCGCGACTGGTCGGCCCTCGAAGCCGCCTTCCAACAGAAGCTGGCCATCGTCGGCACCGTCACCGAAGTCCGCAAGGGCGGCGTCACGGTCGATGTCGGCGTGCGCGCCTTCATGCCCGCCAGCCGCAGCGGAACCAAGGACGCAGCCGAGCTGGAAAAGCTGGTCGGCACGGAAATCACCTGCCGTATCACCAAGCTCGACGTCACCGATGAAGACGTGGTCGTCGACCGCCGCGTCGTTCTCGAAGAGCAGGCCCGCGGCCTCAGCGAGGCCCGCCGCGAGGAGTTGAAAGAGGGCGCCATCGTCACCGGCACCGTCCGCACCCTCATGCCCTACGGAGCCTTCATCGACCTCGGCGGACTCGACGGCCTGCTGCACGTCTCTGACATCTCCCACGCCCGCATCGCCCGCCCTGAAGACGTCCTCGCCCTCGGCCAGGAACTTCAACTCAAAATCCTCAAAATCGATCCCGGAACGCAGAAAATTTCCCTCGGCCTCAAGCAGCTTCAGCCCGAACCCTGGCTGACCGCTCCCGACCGCCTCGCCGTCAACCAGCGCATCACCGGCACGGTCACCCGCCTGGCCGACTTCGGCGCCTTCGTCGAGATCGAGCCCGGCATCGAAGGCCTCATCCACATCTCCGAGATGTCCTACGGCAAAAAGCTGCGCCACCCCTCCGACCTGCTCCGCCAAGGCGACCGCGTCGATGTCGTCATCCTCGCCATCAAGCCGGAGGAGCGCCGCATCTCCCTCGGTCTCAAGCAAACCCTCGCCGACCCCTGGACCAACGTCGAGCGTACCTTCCCCATCGGCTCCATGATCACCGGCCCCGTCACCAAGCTGATGAACTTCGGAGCCTTCGTGCAGTTGACCGACGGCGTAGAAGGCCTGGTCCACGTCAGCGAGATCACCGCCGAGCGCCGCCTCAACCACCCCTCGGAAATGTTGCGCAAGGGCCAGATCGTCAAAGCGCAAATCCTCGCCATCGATCCGGAAAAGCGCCAGATCAAGCTCAGCATGAAGCAGCTTGTCCCCGGCGACATCGACGAGTACATCGCCGAGCACAAGGTCGGCGACACCGTTTCCGGCCGCGTCGTCGAAGTGACGGAGTCATCTGCTCAGGTCGAACTGGGCGACGGCATCCGAGGTACTTGCCGTACGGGCGGAATGCCTTCGGCGACGGCAGGAACATCGGCCTCATCAAGTGCTACTGCCGCGCAAGCGGCGTCTGCCCCACCGCAAGTGGTCGATCTCTCCGCGCTCTCCTCGCAGTTAAAGAGCCGCTGGAAGGGCTACTCCCCCGCGCCCCAATCCAAGTCCGATTCGCTTGCCGAAGGCCAAATCCGCACCTTCAAAATCACCAAGATCGACGCGGAAGCAAAGAAGATTGAGGTGGAGCTAGCGTAGGAGTTTGCGGATTTGCAGTATGGTCGCAGAATAGAGTAGGATTAAATCCTACCGGAAGGGAGGCGAATCCATGCGCTCTACTCAGCAATTCAGCATCACCCTGACCCATGAGATGGCCGATATGGTCCGCATCAAAGTCGAATCCGGCGAATATGCCTCGGAGAGCGAGGTCATCCGCGATGGACTTCGTGCTCTGGAGATGCACGACCGCGCGCTCGAAGCCTGGCTGCGCAAAGACGTAGCCGCGGCCTACGACGCCATGAAAGCCAATCCCTCCCGCGCTCGTTCGGCAGCCCAGGTGCGCGCCTCTCTGGCGGCGGCCCGCAAATCCGCACTCAGGGCTGGATGATGCACAGCGTCGTCTATGCCCCGGAAGCTGAGGCCCAACTGGTGGCTATCTATTTCCATATTGCCGCGGCAGCCTCTCCGGAAATTGCCGCCCGCTACACCGACGCTATCGTGAAGCAATGCGAAAGCCTGAAGACCTTCCCCATGCGCGGCGCACTGCGAAACGACATCCGCTCCGGCTTGCGTGTCTTCGGATTCCGGAGGCGCGTCAGCATCGCTTTCGAGGTCACTGCCGATGTGGTGACCATCCTCGGCATTTTCTATGGCGGACAAGACTTCGAGGCGGCTTTCAAAGAGTAGGCAGTTGGCCCTACCTCAGACCGTCCAGCCCTTCGCCCGCTCCACGGCTCGTGACCACTGCCCGCGCCGCTCGGCCCGCTCATTCGCCGCCATCTTCGGCTCAAAGCGCGCGTCATTCTGCCGCATGGCGCGCAAATCCTCCGGCCCAGCCCAGAATCCCGTGGCCAGCCCCGCCAGGTAAGCCGCGCCCAGTGCGGTCGTCTCCGTTACCTGTGGACGCACCACCGGCACGCCCAGCACGTCTGCCTGGAACTGCAAGAGCAGGTTGTTCACTGCCGCGCCGCCGTCCACGCGCAGCGCCGCCAGCGGCGTGCCCGTCTCGCTCTGCACCGCCTGCAGCACGTCGGCCACCTGAAAGGCGATGCTCTCCAATGCCGCTCGCGCAATGTGTCCCGGCTGCGTTCCTCGGCCCAGGCCAATCAACATTCCGGAGGCGTGCGGGTCCCAGTGCGGCGCGCCCAGCCCCACAAACGCCGGCACCAGCACCACTCCGTCCGAATCCGGTACGCTAGCGGCCAGCTTCTCCACTTCGGCCGAGGAACCGAGGAGCTTCAAATTGTCGCGCAGCCACTGCACCACCGCCCCGCCGATGAAGATGCTCCCTTCCAGCGCGTACTCCAGCCGCTTCTCGGCGCTGGCCGCCAGTGTAGTAATCAGCCGGTGCCTGGAGCGCACGAAGCCCGTCCCGTTGCCGTCACGCCCGGTGCCAATGTTCTGCAACAGGAAGCAGCCTGTCCCGTAGGTGTTCTTGGCCTCGCCCGCCTTCCAGCACAACTGCCCAAAGAGCGCCGCCTGCTGGTCGCCGGCAATGCCCGCAATCGCCACGCCGCCCAGGCCCAGCGTGGTCGTCACCTCGCCTACCTTCTGGCTGGACCAAACAACTTCAGGCAACATGCTCCTGGGAATGTTGAATATCTTCAGCAACTCATCATCCCACTCGCCCTTGACGATGTTGAACAGCAACGTCCTGGACGCATTCGTCACGTCCGTCACGTGCCTCTGCCCACTGGTCAGGCGCCAAATCAGCCAACTGTCCACCGTGCCGAAGGCCAGCTCGCCCTTCTCGGCTCGCGCCCGCGCTCCCGGAACATTGTCCAGAATCCAGCCCACCTTGGTCGCGGAAAAATACGGGTCCAGAACCAGCCCGGTCTTCGAGGAGACCGTCTCCTCCGCGCCGCTCGCCTTCAGCTCCGAGCATCGCGCGGCCGTGCGCCGGTCCTGCCAGACAATGGCTTTGTGAATCGGCTTGCCCGTCGCCCGCTCCCACACTGTCACCGTCTCGCGCTGGTTGGTGATGCCGATGGCCGCCACATCGCGGGGGCGCGCGGCAACCTTGCCCATCGCCTCGACGGCACAGGATAGCTGGCTGGTCAGAATTTCCATGGGGTCGTGTTCCACCCAGCCCGCCTGCGGAAAGAACTGCTCAAACTCATGCTGCGCCACGGCGGCAATCGCGCCCGCCTGGTTAAAAAGAATTGCGCGGGAACTTGTCGTCCCTTGGTCCAGTGCAAGAATGTAAGCCATTTGTCAGGTCCGCCTTCGCAATCCAGTCAAACACGCGGGGCCGTGCGCGGGCAAGGCGGGTCGAAGCCGCGGAGATGGGTTATTTTGCTCGAAGCCAAAATCCTAGAACGGTTCCGATTGTGCCGTATGCCCAATGTGTATCTTTTGGTTCGTATTGATGAGAGAGAATTATGTATAGCGACGCTGCTGTGAGAGCAAGACTAAGAATGATCTGCATGGTATCACGCGGCACCATATTTAACATTGGATGCGGCGGCACCTTTGGCCAGAAGCGAGATACAAAAAATAATCCCCCCACCGCGAACAGGAAAAGCAATACTCCAGTAAATCGCAGGTCACCTATCATTTTCTCCGCCTTTCCGCCTCTCGTTCGTAGGACTTCCATAGTTCCACGAGGTTAGATACTTTCCGAAGCTGGTCCGTCATGCCGGGTTTCCCATCCTTTTGCCTATTTTCCGGCAAAAGGATGGGAAACCCGTACCTCCATCATCCCTTCGCCCGCTCCGCCACCAGCATCGACTCCATGATCTGCTCCGCGACCTCCTTCACCGCCCCCGGAGTGTGCGACAGAAACAGCGTGTTGGTCTTGTCGCTCTCACCAATCGACTTCAGCGTGTCGAAGTACTGCGTCACCAGCACTAACTGCATGACCTCTCGCGACGACGTGCCTTCCACGGCCTGCTGGAACTGCTCGATAGAGGACCGCAAGCCTTCGATGATGGCCTTGCGCTGATTGGCGATGCCCTGGCCTTGCAGAGCCTTGCTCTCCGCCTCGGCCTCGGCCTTCTTCACCACCAGAATCTTCTCCGCCTCGCCGCGCGCGTTGGCCGCCACCTGCTCGCGTTGCGCCGCGTTGATGTCGTTCATCGCCGACTTCACCTTCTGGTCGGGAATGATGTCGGTCACCAGCACGTTCACGATCTCAAAGCCGAAGGTGGCCATGTCCGCGTCCAGCTCCTGCTTCACCGCCGCGGCAATCGATGATTGCGAGGCAAAGACCTCATCCAGCGTCATCCCCGGCACGTGGCCCAGAATCACCTGTTCCACGTAGGACTGTATCTGCGCCGTTGGATCGGACAACTTGTAGTAAGCGTCAAAAACCTTTTCCGGGCGCACGCGGTTTTGCACCGAGATGGGAATGGTGACGAAGACGTTGTCCTTGGTTTTAGTCTCCATGGTCAGCGAAATCTGGTTGACGCGCAGGCTCACGACGCCCGCCACGGTGTCGAAGAATGGGAGCTTCCAGTTCAGGCCTGGATCGGCGACGCGGAGAAACTTGCCGAAGCGCGTGATAACGGCCACCTGCGCCGTGTTCACGGTGAAAAAGCTTCCCAGTATCAGAATTAGAACGATGAGAGCCGCGGCTCCCAGCAGAATCATATAAAGTGGGTCCATTTCGCTTCCTCCGTTGCCTCATTTTGAAGCAACCGAGAATTATACAGGAGCGCGATTGCCGCGCCGTGAAGCGGGAAAAATGGTGCAATCCAGACAACGCCGGCGTAAGCCCCGAACGGACCCAATTGGATCTGATCGAACCAATACTCAGATTCCTTCACAGAGGATTGCAGAAAGGTGTACCATCCATTTACCAAAAGCTGCAATCAAGGAGCTCCGCACATGACGAAAAAAACGCAAGAGGTAAAAATTGTTGTGAGCAAGGATGGTCCATACATCGTATCGGGAGATATGCCGATTACTGTTCAAGTCATCGCGCCCGACCGCGATGGAATGTCCTGGGAGTGGGAGCAGGGCCAGACATTCGACGTGAAACCCGATTACGCGCTTTGTCGCTGTGGCCATTCCAAGGCCAAACCATTCTGTGACGGTTCTCATGCCAGAGTCGGGTTCGATGGCCGCGAGACCGCAAGCCGCGTGCCTTACGCCCGGCAGGCAGAAACCATTGATGGGCCCACCATGGTCCTGAGCGATGCTGAAAACCTGTGCGCCTTTGCCCGGTTCTGCGATCCGGGTGGAAAAATCTGGTCGCTCATTGAAAGGACCGATGAGCCCGAGGTTCGTCAACTGACCATCCACGAAGCAACGCATTGCCCGGCGGGCCGCTTGGTCCTGCACGACAAGAAAACGCACCAGGAGATCGAACCGCCTCTGCCGCCCTCGATTGGCGTAGTGGAAGATCCGGCGCTGGGATGCAGTGGCCCGCTTTGGGTGCGCGGGGGAATTACCGTTGAGTCGCACGACGGCAAGCGCTACGAAAAACGAAACCGCGTTACGCTCTGCCGCTGTGGGGCATCCGAAAACAAACCGTTTTGCAACGGAGCACACGCCAGCATGAAATTCAAGGACGGCCTTCTCAAGATGTGACCCGCTCCGTATTTCCTGAAGCCTACTTCGATGGCCTATGCAGCGTATGTTTCCAGCGCTTCTGGCGCTTATCGGCGGAATAAACCGGCAAGCGCCGGTATTGCTTATCCTGCGGCGTTTCAATGCCCGGCGGAATCCGCCCGGCGGCCTGCCTCGAACAGGAACCATGTGCGCCGCTCGGTCTCATCAATCCAGACTTCGATCAGGCTCGCGGTTGCGATATCGTTGTATGCTTCGCAGACGCCGTGTGCCTCGCGCAGGCGTGCGGCTAGTGTCTTGCTGTCCTCGCGCAATTCGGCGAGCATGTCCTCCGGCTCCACGTAGTCGGCATCGTTGTCCAATACACGCTGTATGCGGCCGATATGGCCGATGGACCTGAGCGTGGTCCCTCCTACCTTGCGAATGCGCTCAGCGATGGGGTCGGTCATGGCGAAGAGCTGATCGGCCTGTTCGTCCAACAGCAAGTGGTAGTCGCGGAAGTGCGGCCCGCTCATGTGCCAGTGGAAGTTTTTGGTTTTCAGATAGATTGCGAACACGTCCGCCAGAATGGCGTTCATGGCTCCCGCGATGTCCTTGCTTGCCGCCGGTTTCAGGTCGGTGGGGGTGACCAGCGGAGCCTCTTGCATGCGTTGCATCTTTTGTTTCGTAACAACAGATTTTTTCATACCATCTCTTTCATCGAAAGTTCGGACAGGTTGGACGGGCGCGCCTCGCTTCTGTTGGCAAAGTTGCGCTTTTACTCAGCTTCTGCTGCGGCCAGCGTCAGTCTATTCTGCGCCAAGCCGTCGCAATACAAAGGCCAGCATCATCTGCGACCACCCGTAAGTGATTAGGTTGATGCCAATGAATAAACCGATGATCCACAATCCCGCCATCGGCCACTGTGCCCAGACCAGGATTCCCAATATCAGGGTGATGATGCCGTCCACCAGCATCCATCCTGAACCGGTAATATCCACCGTCAGGGCGGTAAAAATACGGAAGGCGCCGGCTACCAGGAAGTACGTGGCCATCAGCAGCGTCATGACCAGCGAACCGGCCAGAGGGTTCCGCAGCAGCATCAGGCCCACAACAATCGCAAACGCCGCGTTCAGCAGGTGCAGGAAGAAGTGACCGCCCCGGCGATGCCGGAATGCCTGCATCCCCTCGATGATGCCGCCGAACAGCAGAAGCCAGCCGAAAAACATCATCGAAATCACGGTAACGGCAACCGAGTCGATTACGGCGATGATGCCCAAAAGAATCAGGGCGATACCCATCGCAAGATGCCATCCCCAGCTGCGGCGCAATTCTTGCAGGCCAGTATCGAAAACACTAGACGTCATTGGAAGCCTCCTGTTCCTGACGGCGAATTATACGGTTCTGCGCGAGAATCTGACAATATATCCATTTTATGAATCCACGTCAAATGCCGTAAACTTCAATCACGGATGCAAGTGCACATTGAAAATCTCGTAAAGCTGCAAGCGGTGGAGCTGGAACGCTTGAGCCTTGCGCATGCCGCGCGCGCCCTGCCGGCTGAAATTGCCCAGGCAGAAGCCGCTCTTGCCGCCGCCCAGCGTATGGCCGCCGAGGCTTCCTCAGCCCTCAGCCGCGAGGAATCCCTCCGCACCCGCCTGGAGCGCGAAATCACAACCCACCGCCAGAAGGCCGCCCGTTACAGCACCCAGCAGAAAACCCTCGACACCGCCGATCAGGCCACGGCCATCGAGCACGAACTCCACTTTGCCGAGGCCGAAGCCGAGCGCCTGGAAAACGAGGCCTTTGCCAGCCTGGAGCGCACCGACGCCCAGGAAGCCGTGCTCGCCGCTGCCCGCGCTCAGGTCGAATCGCTGGCCGCAGCCCTCGACGCAACTCGCGAGCGCATCCTCCTTCGCCAGGCCGAGATCGAACGCCAGCAGGCCGGCCTCGCCGCCCAGCGCGAAGCCCTCCGTCCGCTCATCGAGCCGGAGTTGCTCACGCGCTTCGACCGCCTCTGCGCCTCCCGCGGCACCGGCATTGCCCGCGCTGAAAATCAGCAGTGTACCGGCTGCCGCATGGGCGTTCGTCCCCAGACCTGGAACCAGCTCCGCGAGGGCGAACTGCTCACCTGCGATAGCTGCACCCGCTTTCTCTATTGGGACCCGGCCTTTGCCCCCGTCCCCGATCTCCCGCAAAAAACCGCCAAACCTAAGCGCAAGATCTCCAAGCCCCCCATGGAGGATTAGCCGTGCAACGCATCTGCGTGGACATGGATGAAGTCATGGCGGATACCCTCGCCGAATACCTCCGCCGCTACAACCAGACCTTCGATGAAGACGTCACGCCCCAGGATCTGGCCGGCAAGGGCCTGTGGGAGATCACTCCCGCTGACCGCCAGCAGCAGCTTCGTGCCTTCCTCGACGCCGAGGATTTTTTCGAGGATCTCGCCCTCATGCCCGGCTCTCAGGAGGTGCTCCGCCAGCTATCTGGCCGCTTTGAAATCTTCATCGCCACCCAGGCCATGGCTGTCCCCAACTCCCTCGGCTCCAAGTTCCGCTGGCTGCAGCGCCACTTCCCCTTCATTCCGCCCAGTCACTACGTCTTCTGCGGAGACAAGTCCATCCTTCGCGCCGACTATCTCATCGACGACCAGCCTAAAAATCTACTTCTTTTTGAGGGCCAGGGCCTGCTCTACTCTGCTCCCCACAACCTGGCCGCCACCGGCTTTGTTCGCGTGGATAACTGGCAACAGGTAGCCGATTACTTCGCCGCGCTTCCCGGCTAGAGCATTTTCGCCGATAGTGTAAGGAAGCTCCGTGCCCCATCCTCCTGAGCGAGCGCAGCGAGTCGAAGGACCTGTGGTTTATTCCAATGTGTGAAATGGGTGGGAAACCACAAAATCAGCCTCACGGAAACTGCACAAATGCTCTGATTTACTTGCTCTCTCCGCTGCCCGGCCGCGCCGGACCGCTGGCTGCGACCCGTGTATTCGCGGCCCGCGGCGGCCCCGCCACCGGCGCCTGGTTCAGGGTTACGATGATCGCCCCGGCAGGCTTCCGGCCCGCGCACAGGTAGGCGTGCGGCGTGCTCGCGTCAAAGTACACCGCGTCCCCCGCTCCCAATATGTACCCCTGCTCCCCGTGACGAATCTCCAGCTCCCCTTCCAGCACATACAGAAACTCGCTCCCCGGGTGCATGTGCGCCTTCGGCTCCATCTCCTTGGTCAGAGGAACAAACTCAGCAAAGTAAGGGTCCATCTGCCGGTCAGGAACCATGTAGCCCAGGCTCTCAAAAAAGTAGGTCGGAACATCCACACCCGTCTGCGGCATCTTCACCCGCTCCTTGCGCCGGTGAATCCGGAAGACCGCCGCCGCATCGCTCTCGAAGAAGTAGGACAGGTCCTTGGAAAACACCATCGCGATCCGCGCCAGGTTGCGCAGCGTCGGCACCACCCGCCCCGTCTCCAACTGCGACAAAAAGCTCGCCGAAAGCCCCGTCAGCTTGCCCAACTCCACCAGCCCCATGGACTTTTTCAGCCGCAGCCGCTTGATCCGCTCGCCGATCCGCTTCTCCGCAATCACCCGCGCCGTGGTCTCCGCGTCCACCTGCGACTTGTGCGTCTCATCGCTGCGAACCACCGCCTTCTCCGCCATCGGCCCTCCAGCCCGCACGCGCTCGGCCCCTGGAATTGTTGCGCGCATCAAAAACTATTCTCATCCTACTAAAGTCCAGGAGCTCCCGCAATCCCTGATTGATGCGCCACCTGATCCATCTATTCCATCTTCGGCAAGTACGACAGGTAGGACATCTACGTCACGAATTTGTGGTGTATGGAGAAACAATGGCTCCAGACCGGAAATTAATCAGGGTCCAGGGGAAATTTCAATGGATCGTTTGCTTTTTCTCAATGTATTCAAGATTTTGGTTCAGTATGTATTTGGTCCAATAATCCGCACTTGGTGTACGGCTGAACTGTACAAAAGATCAGAGCCTAAAAAGAAGCAACCTGCGAAAAGGCCAAGACAACGCTGGGATAAGTGAGTGAATGAAAATGTTATTCCTTGCATGTTCTCGTCAAGGCCGTATCGTATGGTTGGACGCATCCCCAAACTCCGGTGGCCGCACGCGCTATCCTAATCTGTCCGGCTGTCTAAGCCTTTAGGAGCACCATGTCCGAAGATCAAACCAACAAGGCGGCGCAAGCCGCGTCTGCCGCACCGCAGGTGCCGTTTGCCCCACCGCCCGTCGCTACCATCGCCACCATCGGCCAGCACGAAGGCCAATCCGTTACCCTGCGCGGATGGCTCTACAACCTTCGCGAGAGCGGCAAGCTTCTCTTCCCCATCTTTCGCGACGGCACCGGCAACATCCAGGGCGTGGCCCACGTAAAAAGCGTCTCCCCTGAGGTCTTCGAGGCCCTTAAAAATCTGACCCAGGAATCCAGCGTCATCGTCACCGGCAAAGTTCGCGCCGACCAGCGCGCCCCCGGCGGCTACGAGCTCGACATCATCGATCTCCAGGTCGTCCAGCGCGTCCCCGAGTCCGACCCCTACCCCATCACCCCCAAGGAGCATGGCGTCGACTTCCTCATGGAGCATCGCCATCTTTGGGTCCGCTCCCCGCGCCAAGCCTCCATTCTCCGCATCCGCGCCGAGATCATGCGCGCGGCTGCCGAATACTTCGACACCAACGGCTATATCCGCACCGACCCGCCCATTCTCACGCCCGCGGCCTGCGAGGGCACCTCCACCCTCTTCCCGGTCGATTATTTCGGCGACCCTGCCTTCCTCACCCAATCCGGCCAGCTTTACGTCGAGTCCACCGCCCTCGCCCTGGGCAAGGTCTACAGCTTCGGCCCCACCTTCCGCGCGGAAAAATCCAAAACCCGCCGCCACCTCACCGAGTTCTGGATGATTGAGCCCGAAGTTGCCTTCATGGACCTCGACGGCCTCCTCGAACTCGCCGAAAACTTCATCTCCCACATCGTCCAGTCCGTCCTCAAGAACCGCGCGCCAGAACTCGCCGTCATCGGCCGCGATCCCGCCAAGCTCGCATCCGTCACTCCGCCCTTCCCGCGCCTGCGCTACGACGAAGCCTGCAAGATGCTCAACCAGGCCCACAAGGACGGCCACCTCGAAGCGCCTTTTGAATATGGCAACGACTTCGGCTCACCCGACGAAACCTGGCTTAGTTCGCAATACGACAAGCCCGTCATGGTCCACCGCTATCCCGCCGACGTCAAAGCCTTCTACATGGAACCCGATCCCGCCGACCCGCGCTACGCTCTCTGCGTCGATGTCCTCGCCCCCGAAGGCTACGGCGAAATCATCGGCGGCTCGCAACGCGTCTCCAGCTTCGAGCTGCTCAACTCCCGCATCGATCACCACAAGCTGCCCAAGGAAGCCTTCCAGTGGTACCTCGACCTGCGCCGCTACGGCTCGGTCCCTCACAGTGGCTTCGGAATGGGCATCGAGCGCGTCGTCACCTGGATTTGCGGTCTCGACCACGTCCGCGAAACCATCCCATTCGCCCGCACGCTTCACCGCATCTACCCGTGAGAAATCTGAAGCGCGCCTCACAGGCAGGTCATCCAACATTACGGAGTCTTCCCCATGACCCTCTCTGCTAGTGAAGTCAATCTCTTGAAGCAAGCTCCCGCCGTCGATGGCGTACTGCCTGTGGTGCTCGCCCGCTGGAGTCCGCGCTCCTTTACCGATCGCGACGTAAGCCCCGCCGACCTCAGGAGAGTCTTCGAAGCCGCCCGATGGGCAGCCTCTTCCAATAACGAGCAGCCCTGGCGCTTTCTCGTTGGACTCCGCAACTCATCGACGCATCAGAAAATATTCTCGACGCTGGTCGGCTTCAACCAGAGCTGGGCAGGCGCCGCGCCGGTCTTAATTTTGGGCGTAGCCGGCAGCAACTTCAGCCGCAACGGCTCCCCGAACGCTTACGCGCTCTATGATTTGGGCGCCGCCTCCGCCATCCTCTGCCTGCAGGCCGCTTCGCTCGGCCTCGCCACCCACTCAATGGCCGGCTTTGACCACAATGCCGCACGCCAGGCCTTTGGAATCCCCGAGGATTACCTGCTCGGCGCGGTCATTGCCCTCGGATATCAGGGCGAACCCTCCGCCCTCGGTAACGAGAAACTGATTGCGCAGGAAATCGCGCCGCGCACCCGTAAGCCGTTGAGCGAGTTTGTCTTCTCGGCCTGGGGTGAGCCGGCAAACCTGGGATAACCCCGCCCTTCGCGTTAAAGTGGTGTCTGGGAGTTGCCTATGCCCAGGACGCGCCCAATCCGCAGCAAGCCCTCCCGCCGGGCTAACCCTCAGCGCGCCCCCCGGCGGCGGCGACGGCTGGGTTGGCGTGGGCGTCTGATTCTTGCAGCTATCCTGTTGATTCTGGGCCTGTTGGGCTGGGGAGTCCTCGCCCGCCTTCTGGCTCCTACTTCCAACACCTCGCTCACCCGCTTTGACGCCATCATCGTGCTGGGCTACCCCGCAGACCGCGACGGCAACCCCACGCCGGAGATGCTGGCCCGCGTCACTGAAGGCGTCCATGAGTACGAACGGGGCGTGGCGCCCCGTCTGATTCTCTCCGGAGCGGCAGCACACAACCAGTTTGTGGAGGCGCGGGTCATGGCGGCCACCGCCCACGCGCAGGGGATTCCCGAGTCGGCCATTTTTGAAGAGCCCCAGGCCAGGGACACCATCCAGAACGCCTGCTACGCGGCCCGCATCATGAAGGCGCACGGCTGGCGATCCGCCGAGGTAGTTTCCAGCGCCAGCCACCTGCCTCGCGCCGGCATCATCTTCAACGAATATCCCCTGGAGTGGCGCACCCATGCCGCCCCGCTGCTGGCGCCGGAGCCCTCTGCCCACCCCTGGGCAGAGGCATCCCTTGAAACCCTGAAGACCGTGCGCTTTCTTGTCTGGTCGCGCTGGAGAGAGCATTGTCAGCCGTAGCGCCAAATTTCTCGCCCGGCTGGCGTTGTCCCCTGCCGGTATCCTCATGTAAGCTGAGAACGATGCGTATTTCAGTGAAATTGCCCTTCGCTCTTGCCGTCGTTGCCCTCCTGGCTTTGCCTTCCGGAACCCGCGCCCAGGCGCAAAGCACCGCCAATCCAACCACCGGTACTGGCACCTACATCGCCAGCGACCCGCTGGCCGGTGTGCGCTACGATAACCGCTTCGATGTTTCCCTGGGCATGGCCTACGACCATATGAAAGCCGGAGCCAATGTGCTGCAAGGAGCCAATTTGGGAGGTCTCGATCTCTCCGCCTCCTATTGGCTCATGAAGCACTGGGGCGTGGAAGGCACGGGGCGCGCCTACCTGGGCAGCAGCGGCACCGGTGCTACTGGCCCTTCGGTTGTCCACGGGCCGTTCGTCAGCCAATACTTGTTTGCCGCCGGACCCGAATGGCTGGGTCCGCACAACAAGCACGGCGCTCTGATTGCCCACGCGATGTTTGGCGGCGCATACTTTGATGCGCATCTGGGCAATGTCACTCCGCAGGTGGAAAATTTCTACTACAACCAGATTGCTCCGGCAGCCATTATCGGCGGCCACATGGACCTGAACCGCTCCGCGCACTGGGTCTTCCGCATCACGCCCGATGCCGTCCTTACCCGCTACAGCACCAACTATGCGCCCCTGATCACCCAGAACGATGTCAACTTCGCCATCTCGGTGGGCGTCGAGTACAAGTTCAGTAAGAAGCGGTAGAAGGCCGCTGCTCCCATCCGTCAATCTTCCCAAAACAGGAGTTTCCGGGACGCAAATTGTGCGCCGGTAGCTCCTGTTTTCTCCCATGGGGCCGCCATCTTCGATAAAGTGAAAGGGGCTGACGAGTTCAAAAGGGTGTGGTATTCTCCACCCCTCGGCAGTACCTGTAGAATCAGAGTCCGCGGAGGATATGCCGGCTTGGAGGTCGGCGCTTTTTAATTCGGGGTCCCCGGCGACCTGGGGTCCCCAACGAGCGATTTTTGCTCGTTGGGGTGATAACCCGGGCGAAAGCAGGTTTGAACAGCGATGAGAGAAACACTTGGAGTTTTGCTTGCCGGCGGAGCGGGAGAACGGCTCTTTCCCCTCACCCGCGATCGCGCCAAGCCGGCCGTGCCCTTTGGCGGGCACTACCGCATCATCGACATCACCCTTTCCAACTGCATCAACTCCGGCCTGCGCAAGGTTTTCATCCTCACGCAGTACAAGGCCCTCTCGCTCAATCGGCACATCCGCGAAGGCTGGACGGGCATTGTGGGCCAGGAGCTGGGCGAGTTCTTCGAGCTGCTTCCACCCATGCAGCGCACCGGCGCCAACTGGTACATGGGCACCGCCGATGCGGTTTACCAGAATATCTACTCCATCGGCAGCGAGCAGCCCAAGTACATGATCATCCTCCAGGGCGACGCCATCTACAAGATGAACTACAACCGCATGCTGGAGCAGCACAAGGAGACCGGCGCGGAGGTGACGCTGGCTACGCTGCCCATTTCGCCCGGCCAGGTGAAGCAATTCGGCGTTGTGGAAGTGGGCAAGACAGGCGAGGTCCTGGGCTTTCTGGAGAAACCGGCCTCAACCACTTTCCGCTCGCCGTTCAACCCCGACTCCGTGGATGCCTCCATGGGCATTTACATCTTCAACACCGAGACTCTGTTGAAGGCGCTGATCGCCGACGCTGAGATTCCGGACTCCAGACACGACTTCGGCCACGACATCCTGCCCAACATGCTGGGCAAGAAGAAAATGATGGCCTACAACTTTGTGGACGAGAACAAGCAGCAGGCGCTCTATTGGCGCGACGTGGGCACGCTGGACGCTTATTACGACGCCAACATGGACCTCTGCGCGGTTTCGCCGGTCTTCAACCTCTACGACAAGGACTGGCCCATCCGCACGCGCGTGCGCCAGTATCCGCCCGCCAAGTTCGTCTTTGCAGAGCCGGGCCGCTCCGGCATGGCGGTCGATTCGGTCATCACCGCCGGCGTCATCATCTCCGGCGCCACGGTCTCCAATTGCGTGGTCTCGCAGGATGTGCGCGTCAACTCCTACTCCACCGTGGACGCCAGCATCATCTTTTCGCACGTCAACATCGGCCGCCATTGCCGCATCCGCCGCGCCATCATCGACCGCCATGTCCACATTCCCGAGGGCACGGTCATCGGCTACGACCCGGTGGAGGACAAGAAGCGCTACTTCGTCACCCCCTCGGGGCTGACCATCGTCACCCGCGACGCCTCGCTCTTCGAAAACCCTGTCGATCCCGCCTTCGAGCAGCGGTACTAAGTAAATCCACCTCGTTTATTTTCAAGGGCGACGGCTGTAGCTGGCGCTCTTGGCGATTGCGCCTCTTTTTCGATTGCGGCGCAAGAGAAACAGGTTTATTATTTAGGCGGAAAATCGATCTCAACTGTGGGAAGAATTCTTCGACCGCTTTGGGAGTACGCCCATTGCGGCCGCTCCCAGGGAGGCACAGAATGTTGACCTTACGTCGATTCCTTTTCGCCACCGCCGCGATCCTGCTCTCTATCGCTATACAGTCACACGCGCAGGAAGTGAATGGGCACAAGTGCGTCTCCGGCTGCGGCGGCGGCAACCGGCCCAGCCGCGATAACAGCGTTCCCCGTAACCTGCCGAAAGATGCGATGGATATTGAGATTGACCGGCAGTTCAAGCACTACCAGCACGCCTGGGACCGCGACCATGCCACGATTCGCAGCGTCAACGACATCATCAAGAAGAGCCAGAACGAGATCGAAAAAGGCAAGTGCAGCCAGGCTATTGAAACCTTGGGGAAGGCGCAAAGGCTGTTGGATCTCGACGACTTGTATCCGAACTTCTCTCCCCGGAATTACTACGACAACCTGTATACCTATATGCGGACGCGCAAGCAGCAGACCCAGCAGACCGTCCAGAACGAGATGGCCAGCGCCCGCACCACCTGCTCGCTGAACGCCTCGGTGGCGCAGCCTGTCCTGGCCGGGCCGCAGACTCGGATCGGGAGTGTGGCGGGAACGCGAATCGGGACGGCGGCGGCAATCCACGGCGAAGTCTACCGGGTCGTCGGCAACCGCCAAGAGCCCATCACCTCTGGCATGACGGTGTCGCTCTACGACAATATCATCACAGGACCGAACGGACACATGCAGATACAGCTGCTGGACGAAACCGTCTTCACTATCGGTCCGGAGAGCGATATGGTGTTGGATGAGTTTGTCTACGATCCGAACACGTCGGCCGGCGTGGTGACCGCGCGGATTACCAAGGGCATCTTCCGCTTTGTCACCGGCAAAGTCGCTCGGAAAGACCCCGCGCATATGAAGGTCAATCTCCCAGTAGGCACGATCGGCGTCCGCGGTACGGATCTTTCCCTTAAGTACGAGCCGGGCGCTGAGGGATACATCAAGCTGGCCCGCGGCGAGCTGGAGATTACACCGATTAGCGGCGCGTCTTTTTTCATGGAGCCGGGGCAAGAGGCGGTCATACGCGCCGATGGAACGATTGCGCCACACAACGCCTCACGCACAATGAAGATAGGAAGACAATTTCATTGAAGATTCCAGAGGGAGCATGGAGTTTTAGAGCATTTTCACCGATAGTGTAAGGAAGCTCCGTGCCCCATCCATTTCACGTTCTGTGTGAAATGGGTGGGAAACCACAAAATCAGCCTCACAGAAACTGTGAAAATGCTCTAGCCCTTATAAGAAGCCCATGCGCGCGAATAGCGAGCGACTGGTCGCACCACAGATGCCTTCAGGCCCGGGCCTTTGTTTGTGTTCGCCGTGCTACACCTGAAAGAGATGAACATGCCCGCCCTCACCCCGCAGATGCTCTCCCTGCTCTCCCGCATCCGCGAACTCACCGCAACTACGTCCTCTCTCGATGCCCTCGAGAAAGCCATCGTCGCGGCCATCGCCGCCGGGTTCCCCCATTACAACTGGACCGGCTTCTATATGCTCGACCCCGGCGACCCTCAGACGCTGCTCCTGGGCGCCTTTGTCGGCGAGCCCACCCCGCACATCCGCATCCCTGTCACGCAAGGCATCTGCGGTGCCGCTGTGGCCACCGGAGAGACCGTTGTCGTGGACGACGTGAACGCCGACTCCCGCTATCTCTCCTGCTCCATCCGCACAAAATCCGAGATTGTCGTCCCCATCCGCGCGCATGGCCGCGTTGTCGGCGAAATCGACATCGACAGCCACACCCCAGCCGCCTTCACCGAGGCCGACCGCAGCTTTCTTGAAGAAGCCGCTCGCATTGTCGGCGCCTGGATGGAAAGTCACTCTTCCTGCGCGACTACGGGCAATTGATCAACTGACTGCAACACTGTGAAAGGTATTTGTTATTATCGTCGGTATTCGTGTAGCATGTGCGGCTCTTGCTGGCGTCGCAGCTGTTGACCACGCAATCATATACCGCCGTTGCTGGACAGCAGTGTTTGTCGTCCGCGCAGACGTGCATCCCCGCCGGGCAACCATTACTGGCATAGACATGAGCTGTAGTCCCATTCAATAGCCCCGTTTGCGCAAGCGCCAGCGTGACCATCACGCCCAAAATCAACGCCGTGGCGCCGCCCAGAATCCGCATGATCCATTGACTTTTCATTTCGACCTCGCCTTCTGTTTTTACGGTTAATGATTTGCAATCAGCTTCATAAGTTCACTGTACGACACAGACCCCTCATGCCGCTCGTTGTTGATGAAAATGGTGGGAGTCGCCGCAATTTGCAGTTTATCAGCTTCGTTTGCTTCGTCCTGAACAACCGTTCTGAACCGCGCGGATTGAATGCATTGCATCAACGCGGCCGGATCGGCGTGTACCGCTTGCGACAACGTGTTGAGTTCCTGGTCGATGGCCTTCGATGAGACAATTTCCGCCTGATTCGCATAAAGAGCATCTGCGAATTCCCAGTACTTCCCCTGTGCCCCCGCGCATTGCGCGGCTTCAGCTTCCCTGAAAGCAAATTCGTGCATGGACAGCGGATAATCCCGGTACACCCAGCGAATCTTTCCTTCGCTCGCCGCGGCCTGCAGCGTAACGTGCAACTGCCGGCAATAGGGACACTGAAAATCCGCGTATTCAATCACCGTGATAGGTGCATTCGCGCTGCCGCGAACGTGATCATTGGAGCTGATCGCCGCGGGGTGAAGCCGGCTCAGTTGGAATTCCCGCCAAAATGTCGGGTGGGATATGTGCAACACCAGAATCACGTTCAGGCAGGCGCTGCACAACGAAAACACAACCAGAAAACCAAGCAGAAAATCCCGCCGACTCGGCCGATTCTTATCCATTCTGGACTCCCGTGATGCTGACATTGCCCAGTGTCAGCATTATCGTTTGCCCCATCTTATGATTGTCAAATTCAACGATGAAGCGATTACGCGGATTACACAATTTCACGCACTCCATTGATAGGGTTTAGCGCCAGGCCTCTACACAGTGGTTTGCATTGTTGGAGCCTAGATGGAAAGTCACGACATTTCATCATCTAGTGTTAATTTGCCGTAGAAAATGCGCTTCCAGTGCGGCAGAAGCGCGAAATGAGGTCTCGGTGAGCAACCGCCGATAGGCTGACGCTGGTTCAATCAAACTCAACTCTCCAGCACTCAACAAAACGCCCAACGTTCCGGTCGTTCTGAGGCCGCGCCGCTTGGCTTCCAAGCGTCCCTTGCGTTCATCCATCAGCAGCAGGTCTGCATGTCGCTCTTCGGCAAGCTGAATTGCTTCTTGTTCCCCTAGCCCCAAGAATGCAAGCTCTGCGTTGGGCAAGGAACTGGTCAGGCTTACCTCGATCCAGGCAGGAACTTTCGTCAGCCACACACGCACCGCCGCTGGGGCGCCAGGATGCCCCAACTCCTTCATCACCCCTGAGGGAACAACGATACGTCCGTAAAGCTGAGGAAGGAGATTGTCGCAAGCGATTTGAATCAGGTAGTTGAGGGGAGAAGTGTCGGCAACAAAGATCATGCCCGGAGAAGTCCCTTGGCCTGGAGTTCGCGTAGGGTCTTGCGATCCTCATCCAGGTCATCCGCATCGTAGGCGTGGTCGTCGATATGCCGCTCCTTGAGAAAGCTGTCGAACTCGAAACGCGACATTCCCAGCACTTGGCTCGCCTGAAAATGAGAGAGCGTTCCCGCGCGGTATCCCTCTATAGCCAGCGATTCCAGAGCCTCGCGTCCTGGGTTGGGGTGCTGGACCAGATCGTCGGGAAGTTGAACGGTGATCTGCATAGTTTGAGAGTAACAGTATAAAGACAAAAAAACCACTCAAACCCTACAGGTGTGTGTGCCAGTCATGATCAAGTTCTTATCCCATCCTCGCGACAAAATATTGCTAGGATGGGACAGTTTCATTTCAGCATATTCCAGCCAACGGAACTAATCTGGAAATACCTGCGTACTATCGCAATATGCCAGGCGTGGGTACATTAAGCTGGAGCGAGGTTGAGCTGGAAACCCCGGCTCTCCACCCCACGGACAGCCTGTCCGCGGGAGCCCCGGCTCTTGCGCCAGCCGTTCGTCCGTCGCGCGGGGAGGCTGCCTCTCTGGAGATCGATTGGTCCCAAATCGTCCGCCGCTGCATGGACGGTGATTCCAGCGCCTGGACCGAGCTGGTCCGCGCGCAGCACCGGCGCGTCTACGGGCTTTGCTACCGCTTTACCGGCAACCCCACCGACGCCGAGGACCTCGCCCAGGACGTTTTTCTGAAGATTTACTCCAACCTGTCCAGCTTTGACACCGGGCGCGGCTCCCTGCAGGTGTGGATTACCACCATGACCCGCAACCTGCTGGTGGACAACTACCGCCGGACCCGCAACCAGCGCGTAACTTCTTCATTAGACGATGGTTGGGAGTCGGCCGATGAATTCAAGCCTATCGACAGGCTCACCGCCCGCGGCATCTCGCCCCATGAGGCGGCCGCTAGCAAAGAATTGGCGAAGATGGTGCAGGACGCCTTGGCCCGCGTCTCGGTCGATCTCCGTGAAGCCGTCATTCTGCGCGATTTACAGGATATGGACTACAAGGAGATTGCCTGCGTGCTGGGAATTCCCGAAGGAACGGTCAAGTCCCGCATCAGCCGGGGCCGCGCGGAACTTGCGAGGCTCCTGGAACGTAATAGACGGGAGGTAATGTAATGGCAGAGCGCAATCACAATCCGAACTCCCCCGCCTGCGGCGAGTGGGAGATGCTTTTGGCGGACGCGCTGGACGGGCTGCTGAAGCCCCAGGACGAGGCTCTCTTTAACGCTCACAGGGCCGTCTGCCCGGCCTGCTCTGCCCTCTTTGAAGAGGCGCGCAGGGGCCGCGAGTGGCTGGTGTTTCTTTCCCCGGAACCGGAGGTCCCGGCCGGGCTATTAGACAAGATACTGGCCCACACCGGTCCGGGACAGGTAGAAAATTACCGGCTGGCTACCGCCGGCAGTAATGTAATCCCCATCCGTCCAGTCTCCGTTCCGCCCTGGCAGCGTCCCGGCCTGATGGCCCGCGTCCAGCGCTTTGCCGAGCCCCGCCTGCTGATGACAGCGGCCATGGCCTTCTTTTCCGTCGCCATGACCCTCAACATCACCGGCGTCCGGTTGAGCAGCCTGCGGCTCAGCGATCTGCAGCCCAGCACGATGCGCTCCTACATGGAGCGGCAGCTCACCATGGCCTCGACCCCCATCATCCGCTACTACGACAACTCGCGGCTGTCCTACGAGGTGCAGTCCACGATGCGCGAGCTGCGCCAGACCACCGGCGTTGGCGAGCGGGGAGAGGGCGAAGACAACCCGCAAAAACCGCAAGACCTGGCGCCCGGTGAATCAAAACAGGGCCCTGGAAATGGGGGCCAGCAGACAGTTCCTCCGCAACATCCTGACAGTCTGGCTGCTGGCCCTGCTGTTCAGCCACCTCTCATCAATTCTGACTTTTTAGAAACTTCCCTGATCTCTCAGTACCGGTCCGCGCACTCCGGCGGCTCCCGAAGCGAAACATGGGAAAGGAGCACAAAATGGATTGCGTAAATCACAGTGGTATCAACGCGACGGCTTACTGCCAAAGCTGCGGCAAAGCGCTCTGTGCCGGTTGCGTGCGCAACGCGGCAGGAGGTCAGCTTCTCTGCGAGCCTTGCTTGACGGCATGGCAGAGCTATCAACAGCCGTTCATTCCGCCTCCGGCCCGTGGGCCCAACCCCTCGTCTGCCGCGGTGCTGGGACTCATTCCCGGCGTGGGAGCCATGTATAACGGCCAGTTCGTCAAGGGGTTTATCCATGTGGTCGTCTTCGCCGTCTTGGTCAGCCTCGCCGGCTATTACGGCATCTTTGGCATCTTCATCGCCGCCTGGATCCTATACCAATCCTTTGAGGCCTATCACACCGCCAAGGCGCTGCGCGATGGCCTGCCGCCGCCCGATCCCTTTGGGCTGAACGAGTTGAGCAACGTGCTCAACCTGGGCCCGCGGCCGCGGAATCCCGGCCAGCCCGCCGCCGGTCAGGCTTCTCCAGTGCCGCCAACCGGGGGCTATCAGCCTCCGCCGCCTTATTCGGCCCCATTCACGCCGCCGCCAGCCGGCTATGTCGATCCAACCGTGCCTCCGCCGCCGCCCATTTGCTATCCGAGTAGAGCGCCGGTGGGCGCCATCGTGCTGATTTCCCTGGGCATCTTGTTCCTGCTGGGACAGTTGGATGTCTTCCGCGACCGCTTCTTTGGGTTAACGTGGCCGCTATTGCTGATTGCTCTCGGCGTCTGGCTGATCATTCGCCGTATCGAAGATTCAAGAGGAGGTTCCAAATGAGCTATTACATCATGATTCGCCGCCTGCGCGGCCCGGCCATTCTGCTGCTGATCGGATTCGTTGCGCTGCTCGATCACACACGCGTGATTCATCACTTTTGGGGTTGGTTCTTGCCGCTGTTGCTGATTATGATCGGCGTCTTTATGCTCGCCGAGCGCATGGCGCTAGCCGCCGAGGGTGGCTATCCGTTGTGGCCGTATCAGGGCCCACCCTACCCCGGCACATATCCAGGCGGTACACCGCCTTCTCCGGCCGAGAGTTCGGCCACCGTTTCAGCTAGCTCGCAGGAGTTCGGAAAGAACTCCCAGGGAGGAAAATTATGAGCACCACACCGCCGAATATGCCCCCAAATACGCCACCCGGAGGCGGCGCGCCGCCCCCTTATCCGCCCTATGATCCCAAGACCCAGTGGCGGGTCTATCGCGAGCAGCAAAAAGCCGCATGGCGCGCGCAACGCGATGCCTGGAAGGCTCAGCGTCAGGCACAGCACTACGCCTGGAAGGCCAACCGCGTGGCCGCATACGGCCCGCGTGTTCCCTCCATCGTCGGCCCCATCATCCTGATTGCCATCGGCGTGATCGCCCTGCTGTTGATCACCGGCCGCATTGATTCCGGCCAGTTCTGGACCTGGTATAGCAATTGGTGGCCGCTGCTTTTGATCGGCGCCGGCCTGGCCCTGCTGGGCGAGTGGGCCATCGACCTAAGGCGCGATACCCCGGTGCGCCGTAGCAGCAGCTTTATAGGGATTCTCATCTTTCTGGCCGTGTTGGGCTTTTGCGCGGCCGGATGGAATCATGCGCGACCCTGGTTCCATTGGAACGGAGACGGCGATGAGTTTTTCAACGCCTTCGGCTTGCCGGAGCACAACATGGTGCAGCCGTTGCTCAACCAGCAAATTCCCGCCAATGCCGCTATCCAGATCGAGAATCCGCGCGGCGATGTAAGCATTACCGCGGGCGACGGCTCCGCTATCACGGTGCAGGCGCACGAAGTAGCCTACGCCAACTCCGATGCGGAGGCTAAGAAAATCTACGATGCCGTGGCGGCGCATGTGACTACAAGCGGCAGCGCCGTGTTGCTGAAAACGGAGAGTAACTCATACGGATTTGTCAATCTAACCGTTACCGTGCCCAAGACCGCCAATGTGACGATAAACGCCGGCAAGGGCGATGTGTCCGCCTCCGGCCTGGGCGCTGGGGTCACCGTCACCGCCCGCGGAGACGTGCAACTTAACTCCATTGCCGGACCGGTCGAGGCGCACTTTACGCATGGCCATCACGACTTCTCCGCCCATGATATTCAGGGCGACGTGACCATCGACGGAAACGTGAGCAATATTACCCTCTCCGAGATCAAGGGCAGGGTCTCGCAGAGCGGCGAAATCCTTTTCGGCGACGCGCACGTGGAGAACGTTCATGGGCCGCTGCATTTGCACACCTCGATCACCGACGTAGAGGTGGCGGAGTTGCCCGGCGACCTGACCCTCGACTCTGACGACCTGCGCATCAACCAGGCCAAGGGGCAGGTGCGCGTGGTTACGCGCTCCAAAGACATCGATCTCAACCAGATCTATGGCGACAGCTACGTGGAAACCCGCAACGGCCGCATTGCGATTGAGCCGGCAGGCGCTTATTCAGTGGACGCGAAAAACAGCAAGGGTGACATCGAAGTCACTCTGCCGCCCAATGCCTCCGCCACCGTCAACGTGCGCACCCACAACGGGGACATCGTTTCCGATTATCCCATCCCCGCGACTGAAGGCGAGAACAAGACGGCCACATTCACCATCGGCTCCGGTACATCGAGAATCGTGCTGAACGCCAGCAACGGCGATGTGCATATCAAGAAAGGTCCGGGCTTTCCATCCGCGCCTACACCGGCCGCGCCCAAGGTGCCCATGCTGAATGTTCCGCCTTACCACAGGATTCCGCCGGGCTTCGAAGGAAAACAGTTGAAGGAGCCCTCGGTGCCGCCACCGCCGCCGGTCAAGCAATAACGCATCTGTCAACCGGAATGAACAACTCAGGCGCAGGAAGATTACCTCCTGCGCCGTTTTTTTATTTGGCTGCAAAATTACTCGATCCGGAGGGACGTTCAAACGGAGGGAGGCGGGGGTTTCAATCCCCGCATAAAGCCAATAAATCAACGCGGGCTTTAGCCCCGGAGAGATGCTCACCACACAAACGGAATCAGCCTGTACCGTGTCCGCTGGCAATACTCCGGGTAGCCCGCCAATTGCGCGCGCAACACCTTTTCCTCGTTGAGCAGGCGAATAACATAAAACGGGAGGAGCAGCACAAACGCCGGCCATGCAACCCAGGAACCCAACGCCGGCGGCGTGAAAAACCAGAGAGCAGCGCTGCCCGCATACAGGGGATGACGAACAAATCGGTATGGCCCGGTGGTGATGACCTTCTGTCCCGCCTCAACCTGAATGGTGCGCGCGGCATAGCGATTGACATTCATTACCCAGGCTATGAAGAGGATGCTGGCAAGAACCGTGGCCTCGGAAACGATTGCGAGCCAGAGCGGTAGATTGCCTAGCGAATCGCGCGACCAGCCGAAGCGGTGATCGAGGCCGGGAAGCAGAAAAGCAATGATGAAGAGTGGCCCGCTCAATCGAATCAGCAGCTTCTGTTCGCTGATTTGTTCCTTGTTTTGCATCCGGCGCTCAAGCAGCTGGGGATCATGCTTCCAGAAGTAGGCGTAGGCGACGAGTGAGGGAAAGAAGAGAATGGCCAGAAAGACCCAGCCCTGCCAGAAATTCAGCGCGCCCGCGGGAACGAAGAGTATCACCAGGGCGGCAATCAGGCCCAGAAAAAAGCGGACAATGATTCTTGCTCCGAGGCTTCTCTTCGAGCTGGAGTGGAGTCCTGCCGTAGTAGATGATTGCGCCGCCGGCATCTCCTGCGTCCCCTTTCACGATCTCTTTGAATTTCCGTCTGGAATATTCCTCTGAGCAGGCTCTCAAACCGCGACCCGCGCCACGCGCGCCCCAATCCGCGTAAACACCTCCCAGGGAATCGTCCCCGTGGCTTCGGCGTGGTCGAAGGCGGTGATGCATTCGCCGCCCTGCTTGCCCAGGATAACCACCTCATCGCCCGGCTCGACTCCCGCGATTTCGGTCACGTCCATCACTGCCGTGTCCATGCTGACGCGGCCCACCAGCGGCGCGCGCTGGCCCCGGACCAGCAGGCTGAAGTGATTGCCGAGCCGCCGGTCGAGGCCGTCGACGTAGCCCGCCGCCACCAGCGCCAGCCGCATCGGCTCGGTAGCCACAAAGGTGCCGTTGTAGCCCACCACCGCGCCGGCGGGAACAGCGCGCACCCCAACCACTTGTGTCTTCCACGTAAGCACCGGCTGCAATCGCGCGCGCGCGGCGGCCATGGACTCCGGTTCCGGAAACTCGGACGGCTCAAACTTCGGGTCAAATTGAGGAATCAGGCCGTAGAGCGCCAGCCCCGGCCGCAGCATCGCCTTCATCCCATAGCGAGCAGCAATGGCGGCAATTCGTGCAGCCTTTCCGGACAAGAGCGCGGCGGAGTTGCCCACGTTGAGCCACTCCGCGTGAAATCCGGCAGACTTGACCCTGCGCAGCATCTCTTCCAGCAAGACCAGTTGGGCTTCCGTCACCCTGCCGTCTGCCTCGTCGGCGGCAAACAGGTGGGTCATCACGCCCTCCAAACGCAGCAGCGACCCCGGATGGAAGCGCGCCAACAGCGGCACGAGCTCATCCTGACTCACCCCCTGGCGGCTCATGCCGGTGTCAATCTCCATATGTACCGCGACCGTGCCGCCCGCCGTGCGCGCAGCACTCTCCAGTTCGTCCAACTGCCACGGCTGCCAGGCCACGGCGCTCAGCCGGTGCTCCACCACGGCCGCTCCCTGGCCGGGAAATGCGCCGTCGATCACCAGCACTCCGGCTTCCGGGCACAGCGCGTGCGCCGCCACACCCTCCTCAACGCTGCTGACGCCCAGCCAACGGACCCCGGCGCGCACCGCCGCCGGAGCGCACAGTTTGAGTGAATGGCCATAGGCGTCGGCCTTGACCACCGCCAGCAATTCCGCATGGGGCGCGGCCAACTCCAACAAAAATCGGAGGTTGTCTTCAAAGGAACGGGTGTGAATCTCGACCCGGCAGGGGCGTGTTGTCATCAGGCTGTCCAAGCCTTAGTGTAACAACTGACAACTGACCACTGACAACTGCTTCTCTTACTCCAGCAGCGCAAACGCCACCACGGTCTTCTCCTTCAACGGAATCTCCTCCAGTAGTTCCGCCTCTAAATCGGAAGGGATCGTCATCTCGCAGGCCGCCACCTTCTCCTTGCCGGCGCCGACAAAGCACAGTTCGCAGTGGCCAAGCTCCTCGCCGTCTCCCATGCGGACCGGAGGACCGAAGACGCGGCAGGTCATGGGTCGCCAGGCGTAGAGGTCGCAATTGCCTGTATCGGGGTCCAGCAGCGGGCAGGCCGCTTCGTTGTCGAAATCCTCAAAGCGCTCTTCCTCGATCTTGGAATCGCCCAGCACGCCCGTCTGCGCGTCGCCGGGAAACGCCGCCCCATGCTCGGAAATCCATGCCCGCGCGCGCTTCTCAATCCGTGCCGCCAATCCCGGATCGGAGGCCCGCACCGTGTCCATGCCGGCGCGTACCCGTAGCGTGTCTAAAGGATTGAGGACAAATGCTCCATGGCAACATTGGCTACAGCCCGGTCGGCATACCAGCAACTTGCCCGCGCTCTTCGCTGCCTGAGCGAACGCGGCGTCCATGATCTGCACCAGTAAAGAATCACCCGAGGGCAAACGCATATCGGACAGAATAACCGATTGCTATACCTGATTGCTCGCAGAAAATGTAAGCGTTACTATAGGCAAATAAATGAGTTACTATTGGCGTGGAGGGTTTCCGTGCTTGATTTCCACAGCTCCATTATCCCTGGCCATCGCTACCGCAACGCCCCGGCTGCCATCGACTGGCTCTGCCACGTCTTCGGCTTCCAGCGCCACGCCGTCCATGAAGGTGAAAAGGGAACCATAACGGCATACTGGAGCGATCGGAATAAGCTTCGGCGACCGCGTAGGTCTTCATCCAATCGGCTCGTCCCATCCCTCCAGCGCGCGCTTGAACTCGCCCATGAACTTGCCCGCGTCGGCCCCATCGATGGTGCGATGGTCAAAGCCCAGGCAGAAGTACTGCACCGACCGAATCGCAATCGTATCGTGGCCCTCGGCGTCGGTCAGCACCATCGGCTCCTTGCGCAATCCGCCGATGGCCAGAATCGCCGATTCCGGTTGGTTGATGATCGGCGTGCCGAACTCCTCGCCGAAGATGCCGGAGTTGGTCAGCGTAAAGGTGGACCCCGAAGCCTCGTCGGGCAGCAGTTTTTTCGCGCGCGCCCTTGCCGCCAGGTCCGCAATAGCCTGCGCCAGGCCCACGAAGTCGCGCCCCTCGGCCTGCTTCACCACCGGCACAATCAGCCCCCACTCCAGCGCCACGGCTATGCCCAGATCGATATTCGGGTGATACTGAATCGCCCCGTCCACCAGAGACGCATTCACAATCGGAAATTTCCCCAGCGCCTCAATGGCCGCCGTGGCAATAAACGGCATATACGTCAGCTTGACCCCATGCTGCTGCTCGAAGCTCGCCTTCTCCCGCTCCCTCAGCCGCATGATGCGCGTCATGTCCACCTTGTACACGATGTGCACATGCGGGCTGATCTGCATGCTCTCCACCATGCGCTGGGCAATGATGGCCCGCATCTTGGTCAGCGGAACCACCTGCGGTGCGACCGGCTGCGCCTTCGGCACAAAAGCCGTTGGCGTCTCGCTTCCGGGGCCGTGCTGGCTCAAATGCCGCAGCACATCTTCTTTGGTGATGCGGCCCTCCGCGCCGGTGCCGGTAATCCTGCTCAGGTCAAGATTGTTTTCCTTGGCAATGCGCCGCACCAGCGGCGAGGAGCGCTGCTGCTGGCCCAATCCGGCCTGAACTGCGTGCGCATGAGCATTTTTTGTGACAACCGACGGCGGAGTTACTGCTGGCGTAGTGGACGCACTTGCGCCGGAGGTGCCGCCAATCACTGCCACCACCGTATTCACCTCAACGGTCGCGCCCGCTGCAATCCTGATCTCGGTAAGCACGCCGGCCACGGGTGAGGGAATCTCCGCGTCCACCTTGTCGGTGGAGATCTCAAACAGCGGCTCGTCCTTCTCCACCCTGTCGCCGGCCTTCTTGAGCCATTTGGTAATGGTGCTCTCAAAGATCGACTCGCCCATCTGGGGCATGATCACGTCGGTTGGCATGGGGATTCTCCGCGTTGCGGGACGCCTTAACAAGCTCAACACAGGTTTTCGTCGTACAAAGGGAAGTCTCCAAAGTACGCCCGCTTCAAGCCGATTATAAATTGCGCCGCATACGCCAAGGGAACGCGGGCTCTCAGGCGCGAATCGGGCCCTCTCTCTTGCCACGCAGCCGCTCGACTTCCGCCGGAACCTGGAGCGGCGTATCTTCCGCTGGAAATTGCGGTGGCGCTGTCTCCGCCTCGGCACGCAACGCCGCCAAACTCCCCACCGCCACCACCGTCTCACCGAAGACCTGCCCGAACTCTCGTGCCGTCATCCGCGCAATTTCCTCCAGCGTAGGCAACGCCTCCGGCTTCTCAACCTCCCGCGCCAGGCTGGTGACCGCGTGGTCGAGAATCCCGCAGGGAACGATCAAATCAAACTCCCGCAGATCGGTCGTCACATTGAAGGCAAATCCATGCGAGGTAATCCCCCGCGCCACGTGAATCCCTATCGCCCCGATCTTCCGCTCCGCCCCTGCAGGGTTCTTATGGTAGGTCAGTGGCTGGCAGGCCGGGACTTTAGTCCCGGCAATAAAGCCAACAATATCGGTAGGGGCTTTAGCCCCTGAGGTATGCTCTTCGGGAATCGAACTGACCCCTGCCGGGGTCCCCGGCGAGCGAACTATGCTCGCTGGGGTGGTTGATCTCTGATCTCTGATCTCTGTGCTTCCTCCGCACCACACCCCGGTCAGCCCGCAAATCCGTCCCGCCCTCACGCTAAATTCGCCGCACAGCCGGATCAGCGCCTCTTCCATCCCGCGCACAAAGTCCACCGGCCCCATCCGTCCGCCGCTCTCCGTTCTCAGCTTGCGCAGGTCGAAGATGGGATAGCCCACCAGTTGCCCCGGCCCGTGATAGGTCACATCGCCCCCGCGGTTGATCTCATGCACGGTAACGCCGCGCCGTGTCAACAACTCATCCGACGCCAGAATGTTCGCCCGATCAGCATTCCGTCCCAGCGTCAGCACCGGCGGATGCTCCAGCAGCAGCAGCACATTCCCCGCGTGCCCCTCGGCCACCAGCCCAGCCGCCTCCGCCTGCAGTCTCAGCCCCTTGTCGTAGCCCACCCGCCCAAGATAGAGGTACTGAATCATCGTCTTTGATTGTAGCGAGTTCGGGTTTGGCTCGATTCCGGCATTCCCCTCCGCAAAGAGTAGATTCGGCGGTAAACTGGAATTGGGATGAGAAGGAGAACCCGCTATGCGGCCGTCGGAAGTATTGCCAAAGCACCGGGAAACGATCCGCCAGCTTGTGCTCCAGGCCGGCATGGCAAACCCGCGTGTCTTCGGCTCCGTCCTCCACGGCGACGACAACGAAGATAGCGACTTAGATATACTTATCGATCCTGCTCCCAGGACAAGCCTGCTGGATTTGGCCGGCCTGCAAATTGAAATCGAAGCGCAAACCGGAGTCAAGGTGGACCTGCTGACGCCCAAGTGCCTTCCGCTTAAATTCAGGCAGCGCGTTTTAGAAGAGGCCCAGCCGGTATGAACAGCCATCCGGAACGCGCCCAGGATTATCTCGAGCATATTCTCACGGCTCTCGAACGAATCCGGCTATACACCACCGGCAAATCTCAAATCGATTTTTTAGCCGACACGTTACTCCAGGACGGCGTTCTGCGCAACCTCGGCATTATTGGCGAGGCGGCGCACCGCCTGCTGGCCGACGCCCCGGAGTTTGCGGCAACGCATCCTGAGATTCCGCTTGCCAAAATCTATGCAACGCGCAACCGGATCACCCATGCTTACGAAGAAGTAGATGTGGACATCGTCTGGAATCTGGTTGTGAAGGATGTCCCCGCGCTTCATCCAGTGATCACATCGGCGCTGAATGCGTTCAAGAGAGAGGGATAGGCGGAAAGTCCGGCGCAAAAGGGCCGGAAGAGCAGCAAGGAGATCGTAGATGGGAGAACAAGCCAAACCAGAGTTGCTTTTTCACTACACGAGACAAAGTGGTCTTGACGGTATTCTCAAAGACGACTGTATCTGGGCCACTCACTATCGATTCTTGAATGATCTTTCCGAATGCCTGGAAGCCCCTGAATTGTTTGAAGCCATGATTACGCAGCAATCTTCGACAAAGATTCCGCAATTGGAAATATCCAAGACCGTGCGACAAACATATTGGAACAACATTCGAAATACACTCCGAGCACAGATTGAATCGGCCGACGCGTACTTTGTCTCATTCAGTGATGAATCAACATCGCAGGTGGCAGGCGATAATTTGACCTTATGGCGAGGATATGGAGAAAACAGCCGGGGTTTCAGCCTGGGGTTCCGTCGTAACAAACTGCAGCAGAGGGTTCAATTCTTCGAGCAGCAGTTACAGAAGCAAATCCCACTCATGAAGTGCCTCTATGGTGAAACCGAGGAAAGCAGGCTAGAGAGAACGGCGATCGTCGGCACGTTAGTTGGATACTTGGATATGAATAGTCCGATTTTGGAACAGGTCTTGCAGTGGTCAGCAAAGTTCAAGAACAAGGCCTTTTATGAGGAGCGGGAATGGCGATTTGTCTTGCAAATGTCTAAGGCTGAGAGAGAAAGTAATGGCGGCCGTATTGAATTTCATTACGGGCGGTTTGGACGAACGCCACATATCGCTATACCGCTTGATCTGAAAGGCCAAGATTCACCGCTTGAGAGGATCGTCGTAGGCCCCGCTCCGGACAAGGAACAAGTGGTTGCTCGATTGAAGATTGATTTAGTCCAGATGGGTATCCACGGAGTCGAAGTAGTCCCCTCAAAAATCCCCTACCGCAACTGGTAAATCCAAAACTGCGCTACACTAATTACTGGCAGGAGGACCGGGCGGTCGCTGCCGGAGGGCGTGCGCAAGCACGGTGCGCCGGGAGAGGAAAGTCCGAACTCCGCAGGGCAGTGTGCCGGATAACATCCGGGACGTGGGCCTCAAAACCCATGGACGGCCAGTGCCACAGAAAAGATACCGCCGGATGCTCGTGCTTCGGCACGCGCAACTGGCCCGAAGGGCGATTGCCTGGACGGCCAGTCCGGTAAGGGTGAAATGGTGCGGCAAGAGCGCACCGCTCCGGCGGTAACGCCGGAGGCAGGGTAAACCCCACACGGAGCAAGACCAAATAGGGAGGGAAGCGCGAGCCAGAGCCAGGCTCCGCTGCGCATCGGCCCGACGCGCTCAGGCGGCTCTAGCAATTACCGAAACCTCCGGGTAGGTCGCTGATGAGCGTCCGCGGCAACGCGGCGCCTAGAGGAATGACCGCACACGACAGAATTCGGCTTATAGGTCCTTTTGCCGAACTCAACGACAGCCCCGGCCGGGAACGTTTCCTGCCGGGGCTGACCATTTTGTCGCGATACGATGAAGAGATGCTGCTCGCAAAACTCCTCGCCCCCGGCGCACGCGCCCCAGTCGTCGCCCATCCCGGCGAAGACCTCGGCTATGACATCTTTGCGCTGGAAGCAGTTTCGCTCGCTCCGCGATCCACAGTCAAGGTCCGCACCGGCATCTGCGTCGAAGCCCGCCATCCCGCCTCCGGCGCTCCGCTGGGCCTTCTGGTGCGCGACCGCTCTTCCATGGCCGCGCGCGGCGTTACCACCACCGCCGGGGTCATCGACGCCGGCTACCGTGGCGAAATTCTGGTGCTGATGACCAACCTAACCGATGCCGCCATCCAACTCAAAGCCGGTGAAAAGATTGCCCAGATGATTCCCGTCCCCGTCCTCACCGGCGACGTGCAAATCGTCGAAACCCTCGAAGACTCCGCCCGCGCAGAAAAAGGCTTCGGCAGCTCGGGACAATAAAAGCTATGGATACCCCACCTTTTCGCGCTCTCTGCGAAAAGGATGGGGTATCCCGCTAACTTTCTAACCCGCGCGAAGCGTGTCTAACCCCGCTAGCTCCGCTAACAACGCTAACTCCGCTCTCCGCTACGGATTCCCCAACCCATCCCCCTTGTGATAATTCGGATACGGCGGAACGGGAATCGCCGGAACCGGATGCGCCTTCAACTCCTCCAGCACCATCTGCACTCCGGTCTCCAGTTGGCGATCGTGTCCGGCAGCCACATCCTTGGGCAGATCCTCGACTATCACATCGGGCGCGATGCCGTGGTTCTCCACTTCCCACTCGCCGTTCAGTCCGTAGATGGCGTAGCGCGGCGCGTTCACCGAGCCGCCGTCGATCAGCGTCGGATAGCCGCCAATGCCCACCAGCCCGCCCCAGGTGCGCGTGCCCACCAGTTTGCCGATGCCCGCCTTCCTGAAGTACCACGGCATGGCGTCGCCGCCCGAGCCGGAGTTCTGGTTGATCAGCATCACCTTGGGACCGAAGATCGCCCCCACCGGATCGTGCATCGGCTTGCCGTCGCGCTCAATTGCCCCGGAGAGCGGCGTGCGCTTCAGCGTGTCGATCACATAGTCGGCAATGAGGCCGCCCTCGTTGTAGCGCTCGTCCAGCACCAGCCCCTGCTTGTCGAGCTGCGAATAGAAGAAGCGGTTGAAGTTGGTGTACCCCGAGCCGCCGGTGTTGGGCATGTAGACATACGCCACCTTGCCGCCGGAGAGTTCGCCCACCTTGCGCCTGTTGCCCTCAATCCAGTCCAGGTTGCGCAGCCCGTCCTCGTCGCTGATGGGAACCGCCGTCACGTCGCGCGCGTCCTTGCCATCAGCGTTCGCGCCCACGCGCAGCGCCGTCTGCTTGCCGGCCGTGCCGTCAAAGAATTGGTAGAGGTTGTCGCCGGCCTTCAGTTCGTGGCCATTGACCGCCAGCAGGTACTCGCCTTCCTTCACCGAGACTCCCGGCAGCGTTAGCGGCGATGCCAGGCCGGGAGTCCAGTTCTCGCCGCCCAGAATCTTCGCAATCCGGTACCGCCCGTTCTCCGTCTTGAAATCGGCGCCCAGCAGCCCGGTCTTCGCCTCGTGCTCCGGATGGCGCGGCCCGCGGATGAACATGTGGCCGATGGTGACCTCGCCCAGCATCTCCGTGGAGAGATAGCTGAACTCCGAGCGCGATGCGAGCCCATCCAGGTAGGGTTTGTATTTGGCCTCGATCTTGGCAATGTTCAGCCCATGGGTGTGCGGATCGTAGAGAAAATCACGCTGGATGCGCCAGGTCTCGTGATACATCTGCCGCCACTCGGCGCGGGGATCGATGACGGTTTCTAGACTTCCCAAATTCAGCGGCTTGCCAGGAGCGCTGTCACCGGGCTTCAGGTCCTCCGCCGAAGCAATGCTCCAGCTGTCCTTGTGCGCGTAAAGAACCTTTGCCCCATCGAACGACACGGTGAAGTTGTCCACGTCGCTGAGCACGATCTCCGGTTTGCGCTTTTCCAGCGTGAACCGCCACACCGCGCGCATTCCCGGACCATCCTCCTTGCTGGGGTGGCCAAAAGGCGCAGACTCGCCAAGATAGATCACTCCAGTCTTGCCCACAGCAATCCATCCGTAGTTGTGTGCCGGAAGCGGCAACGACAGAATGCGGTCGCCGATCTTCTCCAGGTCCACCTTGACCACAACCGGCTTCTCGGCATCTTTCTTCTCGCCGTCGGTGGTCTTCTTGTCGCCCTCCTTCTTTTCCTTGCCAGTCTCCTTGGCTACTTCGTCCTTCTTCTCCGCATCTTTCTTGTCGGCGTCTTTCTTGTTGTCGTCCTTCTTCGCTTCGTCCTTGATCTTCTCGTCATCGCTCTGCGGAGGCAGCGGGGAAGCACCGTCAGCGGCCAGCACCACCACGTAGGGGGCGTTGGTTTGCGCGCGGTCCAGTGTGGAAAGGTCAATGCCCGCCCTCGAAGGACCGTTGTCGGTCGATGCCAGGAAGTAGAGATATTTGCCGTTGGGGTCGAAGGCCGGACTGAAGGCATCGCTCATCCCGTCCGTCACCTGCGTCGATTTGTGCGTCTCCATCGAGTAGAGGAAGATGGCGTGCAGTTGGTTTTCGAGGTCGCGGTGATAAGCGATCCACTTCGAATCCGGCGACCACGCTGTACTGAAGCTGGGACCCCAGGTGCCGTAGATTTCCTTGTCAATCTGAACCGGCTTGCCCGCCGGCACATCCACAACCCACAGGCGCAGGTGCTTGTCGACATAAACAATGTGTTTTGAGTCCGGCGACCACGTTGGGCCGTAGAAGTAGCTCGGCTCCGGCCCCAGGTCGATGACCGTGGGCGCCTTGAAGCCCGTCTGGTCTCTCAAGTAGAGCTGATACTCGCCGCTCGCGTCGGAAAAGTAGGCGATGGTCTTGCCGTCCGGGCTCCATGCCGGGTCGCGCTCCGCCACGCCCGGCGTCTGCGTCAGGTTGCGCGTGTCGCCCTTTTCGGCAGGTACGGTGAAGATCTCTCCGTGCGCCTCAAAAACGGCGCGCGCGCCGGTGGGCGAAAGGTTCGCGTTCTGAATCTCTTCTGGTCTGAGATTCTCCCGGTGCGGCGCCAGCGCGGCCAGCTCGCCGTGAATCGTAATCGGCACCGGCATATTCATCCCCGATTCCGGATCCACTAGCAGAATGCGGCCAAACTGCTCCACCACCAACGCGTTCCGGCTCTTTCCATCCACGCCTGTCGCCGGCCCTGCCTGGAAGGTCTTCATGTCCAGCCCAGCATTAGCCATCACCTGCGAGACTTGCTTGCTCTTGGTGTCATAACGATAAAGCGTGACCGGTCCGTTGTTCGTTCCCGTGCTGTCGCGGTCACTGAGGAAGTAAACCTGGTCGCCTACCCACACCGGGTTGGAGTCGTTGGAGTTCTCGCGCGGCACCTTCACCAGGTCAAGAGTCTTCAGGTTGACAATCCAGATGGGCGACGTCTGCCCGCCCACATAGCGTTTCCAGGCCGCCTGCCACTTGGAGAAGGGCTGATAGGCTATCGACTGCCCATCCGGCGAGAACGATCCCTCGGTGCCGGAGGGCAGCGGCAACGGCTGAGGAACCCCCGTGCCATCGGCATGAACGCGGAAGAGCCGTGCAAAGTGCCGGTAGCTGGCCGCGCTGCTCAGGATCAGCAGGTCCTTGCCATCCGGCGACCAGCCCACCACGCCGCTGCCGGCCGGGTGCCAAGTGATGCGCTTGGGCACCCCGCCTGCCGCCGGGATGATGTAGGCGTCGGTATTGCCGTTCAGGTGGGCGGAGTAGGCAATCCACGCGCCGTCAGGCGAAAAGTACGGCCCTGCAACAACATGGCCGTTGGCGGTGAGCCGTTCTGCCTCGCCTCCGTTGCGGCTGACCGTCCAGATGTCATCCGCGTAGCGGAAGGCGATCTTATCCTGCGACAGAGAGGGAACGCGCAGCAGCAGCGTCGCTTGTGCAGTTGCGGCCACGGCCGCCGAAGTGGCCTGGGCAGAAGCACTTACAGACAGGAGTACGAGCAGCGCCAGCAGCACGGGCGCAAAGCGGGAGTAAACGCGAATCATCGGGCCTCCGGATGGATGCGATTGTGGATTTAGTTCAAGAACAGGCGCAAAACTGCGCGCCCTCTCATGCTACGCCTCACGGGGGCCAAAAAGTTCCGCAAAATCGCCTGTTTTCGGCTTTTCTTCGGCTTCTTTCGGGCTAAGGAACCTGCCCGCGGCCCTTTGCGTATCAGAAAACGAGCGCCCTCCCCCGGGCTGTGGCTGCTTTCCGGTCGCGGGAAGCGGCCAGACAGGTGGTGCGCGTTCATAGAAGCACCGGAGATTGCGTACACTGGAAAAGACGGACTGGCGACCCAATAAAGCCCCGTGCCCCATCCTTTCCGTTTCTTTCTGCGGAAAGGGTGGGAAATCGGAAACCGCAATCGAACCCGGCAACAGAAAGCAGGACCATGCTTTTCGGTGAGGCAGTCAAACTCGCGCTGCAATCCTTGTGGGCCAATAAGCTGCGCTCCATCCTCACGCTGCTGGGCGTGGTGATGGCCGTCTCCTCGCTCATCATGGTCGTAACCCTGGTCGACGGCGCCAACAACTTCGTGGCCACCAAGCTCGTGAGCCACGGCGCCGACGTGTTCAGCGTGGGGCGTTTCCCCTCCGGCTGCTGTTTCTCCGCCGAGGAGTACTTCAAGTATCAGAAGCGCAAGGTCCTGCAATACGAGGACTTTGAGGCGGTGCGGGACGAGTGCGCCGAATGCACCGAGGTAGGCGCGTCGTTTAGTAGCCGCACCACCAAAGTCTCCTTCAACGGCCACTCCAGCGCCGATACCGAGCTGCGCGGCATCACCTGGACCATGGTTGACCTCAGCAATCTGGACGTTGTGATAGGGCGGGGATTTACCCCCACCGACGACGATGTCGGAACCCACAACGTCATTGTGGGCTATGACATCGTGGACAACATACTGGGCGAGGGCGATCCTCTCGGCAAAGAGATTCGCGTCGATGGCATTCCTTACTCCATCATCGGTGTGGGCGATCGCCAGGGCAAAACGCTGGGCCAGTCGCAGGATAACTGGGTGGCCGTGCCCATCACTACCTATTTGCAGACCTACGGCCACGGTGACCCGATGGGCATCTACGTTCGCGCCGGCGGCACTGCCGATTCTATGGTGATGGCTGAGGACGAGGTGCGTGTGATCATGCGCGCCCGCCGTCACAACCGTCCCGGCCAGCCGGACGACTTCGAGATCCAGACCAACGACACCTTCATGGACATCTGGAAGCAATTCTCCGCGCTGTTCTTCGACGTGATCATCGGCATCTCCTCCATCGCGCTGGTGGTGGGTGGCGTCGTCATCATGAACATCATGCTGGTCAGCGTTACCGAACGCACCCGCGAGATCGGCGTGCGTAAGGCCCTGGGAGCGCGACAGCAGGATGTGCTGCTGCAATTTCTCATCGAAAGCTCGACCATGGCGCTGGTGGGCGGGCTCATCGGCGTGGTATTAGGCGTGGGCGCGGCCAAGCTGGTGACACTCGTCGTCGGATTTCCCGCCAGCGTGCAGTTGTGGAGCGTGCTGATGGGTCTGTTCATGGCCGGCGCCGTGGGCGTCTTCTTCGGCGTCTATCCGGCCAGCAAAGCCGCCAGACTCGATCCGGTCGTGGCCCTCAGAGCGGAGCTGTAAGGCGTAGCTGTCAGCTATCAGCTTTCAGCCGTCAGTTTTTTGTTATCTGTTTTCTGCGGTGAGGAGCCGCATTGTATGGCGCAATCGTTTCGAGAGTTGACAGTTTGGCAGAGAGCAATGCAGTTGTGTGTGGCTGTTTATCGCTTGACGCAGGGCTTTCCACGCGAAGAAATGTATGGGTTGACAAGCCAGATGAGACGTTCGGCGGTTTCCGTGCCCAGCAACATCGCAGAAGGGCAGGGAAGGTTAAACCCCGGAGAGTTCCGGCAGTTTCTCGGCATTGTCCGCGGTTCACTCTGCGAGTTACAAACTCAATTGGAGATCGCCCGTGCGCTCCAGTTCGGGAAACCTGAGCTGCTAAATGAAACAGAAGGCTTGTCGCATGAAGTAGGTAAGATGATTTACTCGTTTCTGGACTCCCTGAAAGATCAAATTCGGGAGAACTGATAACTGTCAGCTGTTAGCTGTTAGCTAGCGGGAGCATTCATGGCGCAAGGACAAACCCGGGAATCCATAAAAATGGCCCTCGATACCCTCCGGGCTAACAAGCTGCGCTCGGGATTGACCATCCTGGGCATCGTCATTGGCGTGACCACGGTCATCGCCATCTCCTCCATCATCAGCGGCCTCAACAACCGTGTCGCCGATATTGCCGACTCGCTGGGTACAAATGTATTGCTGGTCACTCGCCTGCCCTTCGGCATCGGTCGCCCTACCACCGAGCAGCTCACTCGCAAGATGCTCACGCTGGAGGATGCGCTGGCCCTGCGCTCGCTGCCCCACATCGTGACCACGGATGCCAGTGTCCGCTATACCAAACAGTTCGGCGTAGGCAACGTGAGCGTAAAGTACCAGGGCCACAAGGTGGCCGGCGCCATCCTGCAGGGCAACACCGCGCAGGTTGCGGATGTGTCGAATCTGGTCCTGTTGTCGGGCCGCGTCTTTACCGATGAGGAGGACAAGCGTCATGCGCAGGTGTGTGCGCTGGGATACGACACCGCGGATAAACTCTTTGTGAATGGCGAAGACCCCATCGGCAAGGAAGTCACCGTCGAGACAGGCCTCTACACCGTCATCGGCGTGCTCGACAAGCGGAAACAGCTCTTCGGCAGCGGCCAGAACCCGCAAGACAACGCCATCTACTTCCCCATGGGCACCTTCCACAACCTGCATCCCGAAGCCTTGGAGATGTTCCTCACCGTGAAGTACGACGATCCGGCAAACAAATCTTTGGTAGAAGAGGAGATTCGCGATATGATGCGCATCCGCCGCAAGGTCAAGATCTCCGCCGACGACAACTTCGATATCTTCGGGACGGACTCTATCAATAAGCTCTGGGAGCAGATCACCGGCGGGCTGTTTGGTCTGATGGTCGCTGTCTCCAGCGTCGGCCTGATGGTCGGCGGCATCGGCGTGATGAACATCATGCTCGTCTCCGTCACCGAGCGCACCCGCGAGATCGGCGTCCGCAAGGCCATTGGCGCCACCAAACACACCATCCTGACCCAGTTCACCACCGAGGCCGTAACCCTGTGCGCCGTGGGCGGGGTGGTCGGCGTGATCCTGGGCGCCGCGATTACCGGGCTCATCTACGTGTTGCCCATTGGCATGTCGCCCACCTTGTCCACTTTTTGGGTGCTCACCGGCTTCGGCGTCTCCTGTGTCATCGGCCTGCTCTTCGGCATCTATCCCGCATGGAAAGCCGCCAACCTCGACCCCATCGAGGCGCTCCGCTACGAGTAACAGAGATCAGGGGTCAGAGATCAGAGATCAGGAATACGTTGTATCTTCAGTAGGGTTTATTGTGCATCAGATTTTTCATTTAACCGAATATGGCTTTCTGATTATGGTCCCGCTTGTGGTTATTCACTATAGACTAACTGCTGTAGACTGATCTCTGTTCTCTGATCTCTGTTCTCTGTGATGCCGCACTTCCTGGCCCAATCCGTCGCCATTCTCACCACGATTCTGGCTGTTGCCGGAATGGGCTACTTCCTCGCCGCCCTGATAGCCGCGCGCATCTTTTTGTCAGCCCGCCGCAAGCCGTTGGCGGCCTTTGCGCCCGGCGTCAGCATCCTCAAGTCCCTCAAGGGACTCGACCCCGGCATGATCGACGCCTTCCGCAGCCATTGCCGCCAAGCCTACGCCGGCGAGTTCGAGTTGCTCTTCGGCGTCGCCTCTCTGGCTGACCCCGCGGCGGCAGCCGTCAAGCAACTGCAAGCCGAGTTTCCCCGGCTGTCCATCAAGCTCATTGAATGCTCTCAAAGTCTGGGAACCAACGGCAAGGTCAGCACTCTAATACAACTCGCCCCGCACGCCCGCCACAAATTCCTGCTCATCAACGACTCCGACATCACCGTTTCGCCGCGCTACCTGGAACGCGTGATGGCCTGCTTCGCTCCTGCTGATCCGGCCGGTAATTATAATAATCTCCGTGCCCCATCCTTGCGCCTTTTTTCTGGCGCAAGGGTGGGAAACCACAAACTGATTTCGGACCGGATCAATCAGCCCGCTGCCCCTGCGCAGGAAGTCGGTCTCGTCACCACGCTCTATCGCGGCCGCACCCATCACACGCTGGCCTCCACGCTGGAGGCTCTGGGCATCGCCACCGATTTCCTGGCCGGGGTGCTGCTATCAAAGTGGATTGAGGGCGGCCTTCATTACGGCCTCGGCTCCACGCTTGCCGTGAGTCGCAGTGCTCTCAAAAAAAGTGGAGGACTGGAAGCCCTGGTCGACCACCTCGCCGACGACTACGAGCTGGGTACGCGCATCTCCGCCGCCGGCTACCGCGTGGCGCTCTCTCCCGCGGTCGTCGAGACCAACATCGCCGCCTACGGCATTCGCGGCTTTTTCGATCACCAGTTGCGCTGGGCACGCACCGTTCGCGACGCGCGCCCCTGGGGTTACGCAGGCCTCATCTTCACTCACGGCCTGGGCTGGGCCCTGCTCAACGTTCTCGCCAGCGGAGCGAGCCTGCTGAGCCTCTGGCTATTGGGATTGAGCTTCTGTCTGCGTCTCACGCTGGCCATGACGGTGGGTGCCGAAGTGCTCTCCGACCGTCAGGTGCTGCCCAATCTGTGGTTGCTGCCGCTGCGCGACCTCGTCGCCATGTGCGTCTGGGTGGCGGGATTCGCCGGTAACACCATTGTCTGGCGTGGCGAGCGCTTCACGCTCAAAAACGGAAGGTTGCACAAGGCTGCCTGATAAGGCGCTCTTTCCCCCGCCGTCACTGCTGCTTAATCTGCGCGCTGATCGCCGCGCAATCAATCGACAGGCACGCGCCCAGTTCGCTGAAGTTTTTCTCCCAGTGTTGGCGGTTGTCGGCAGCCAGGTTGATGAGCGCATAGCCCGAGTTGCGCAGAATCTCGTACCAGATGTTCTGCGCCTGCCACAGGTTCAGCTCGAAGGGCAACTCCACCAGCGTGCGCGCCAATGTCAGCGCCCGATCCAGCGCCTCCAGCGATCCGGAAGACATTTGCAGCCCGATCATGACGCGCTTCATCCGCTGGTCGGCGATGTAGGAGAGCGTCTGTATCTCCAGCGGCACCTGGTTGTCCTTGGCCAGTGTCAAAAAGGAGCGCACCCGGGCCTGGTCGACGGGGTTGCCCTCCAGCGTACGACGCAATCCGGCATTGATGGCAAAGCCCGCCGCCAGGGTGAGCGCCGGAGGCTTGGGAAGGCCCGCCTGCGAGAGATAGCGCAACAGGGTGGCGTGCTCCTCATAAATAGTGGTCAGTGATTTCTCGATGTCCGCCAGCGTGGAGTTGAGAATGATCTGCAAAATGCGCCGCTGCTCATCGGTAAACAGCGAGGTCAGCGTGTAGTCCACGTGGCCGTAGTAACGGTCGATAAGGCGAATCGCTTCGGGGAAGGCGGCGCGCTGCACGTCTCCGGCCGCCTCCTTGGCAAAGGCCTCGTAAGCGGCGGCATCCTCCGGCTCATACGCCTTGACGGCGGCGGTGATGTTCTGATCGCCAAAGTGCAGCACGGCAAAGGAGAAGCCCTGCTGCTTGCCGGTAATGGCGCTGACCACCTTGACCCTGCCCAAAGCAAGCCGTCCCTGCCCGGAGGCGTATGCTTCGTAGGAGTCGCGCCACACACGGAAGCAGAACAGGTCGGTCTCCTCGGCAAAGGTAGAAAAGACGGAGCTGATGGCGTAGTGAGCCGCCACCTGTTCCAGGCTCAGTTGCCTGGTGCTGACTTGCTCCTTGTAGATTTTTGCGCCGTCTCCTGCCGCTGCCACGTTGGAGCGCGCCTCGGCCAGGCGGGCCAGAAGCGCAGGCTCCAGCGGCGTGGCTGCTTCTCCAAAGATCTCCCGCGCCAGTTGCAGCACTCGCGCGGCATAGGCAATCACCTGCACCGTCTCGATGCCCGAAATGTCGTCAAAGAACCATCCGCAACTGGTGTACATCAGTTGCGTGTGGCGCTGCATCTCCATCAATTCCAGCCCGCGCACGCGTTCCTCCACGGTGAGCGCGCGGGCCTGGTGCTTGCGGAAGAATTGCTCCACCGTCTGCGGGCTGTGGTCGAGCATGACCTCGATGTATCCATCGCGCGCGGCCCACACGTCTTTGAAGAGCTTGTTACCCTCCTGCTCGGTCAAGGGAATGAGGGCATCGCGCAGCTCGTCCAGGGCCTTGCGCAGCGGCGCGCGCCACGCCTGGTTCCAGCCTGCCTTGCCGCCGTTGCAGCCGCAATTTGAGCGCCAGCGCTCGATGCCGTGCGTGCAGCTCCACGAGGTTCTTTCGACAATCTCCGCCTCGTACTCGGGAGGAAACTGCTCCAGGTAGCAGCCGTAGTTGGTCAGGCTGACATTTTTGTCCTCTTCCAGCAGGCGCAGCGCGTAGGCCAGCGCCATCTCGCCGTACTTGTGATGATGACCGTAGGATTCCCCATCCGTCGCCACGTGAACCAGTTGCGGCTGCGCGTTGTCCTTGAAGCCGCCCCTGAGCCGTGCGGCCAGGCGCTCGCCGGAGTTGAGCAGCCCCTCGAAAGCAATGGCCCGCGAAGCCGGCCCGTCATAGAAAAAGACGGCAATCGAAACGCCGGACTCGAAGCGCGCCAGGTAAGGACGTGTGGTGTCCACGCTGGCGTTGGGCGTCTCCGTCCAGTTCGCGCCTTCTTTCATGCTCCGAATGCGTTTGCACTGGTGCGGCGCCAGCACGGTGAACTTGATGCCGTGCTGGGCCAGCAGCTCCAGCGATTCGTTGTCCGCCGCGGTCTCCGCCAGCCACATTCCCTCTGGCGGGATGCCATAGTGGCGCTGGTAGTCGGCGATGCCCCAGCGAATCTGCGTGATGCGGTCGCGGCGGTTGGCCAGCGGCAGAATGATGTGGTTGTACACCTGCGCCATCGCCGAGCTGTGCCCCTTGAAACTCTTGCGGCTGCGCTGCTCGCCGTCCAGGATCATGCGGTAGGTGCGCGGCGCGTTCTCCACCAGCCAGCTCAGCAGCGTGGGGCCGTAATTGAAGCTGATGCGCGCGTAGTTGTTCACGATGCGCGTGATCTGGTTCTTGTTGTTCACGATGCGCGCCGCGCCGTTGGTGGCGTAGCACTCCGCGCAGATGCGCTCGTTCCAGTCGTGATAGGGCGCGGCCGTGTCCTGCGTCTCCACTGTCTCCAGCCAGGGATTCTCCCGCGGCGGCTGGTAAAAATGACCGTGAATGCAGACAAACCGCTTACTGACCGCCATCAAAAACCGCTCCTAGCTGCTAGCTTCTAGCCTTTAGCCTCTAGCTAAAAGCTCCTGATGCTAAAACCATGCAGCAGATCATCAATCTGCAAATTCCAGATCAAGCTAAGACTTAATAGGCAACCGAAATAGCTAGAAGCTAGAGGCTAGAAGCTGGAAGCTGCTTTTGTTTATTGTAGGCTGGCCTGCCCCGTGGGCGCTGTGTTCTTGGCCAGGTCGCAGGCCCTCCACAGGTACCAGCTGGCCACGGAACGGAACGGCGCCCAGCGTTTTCCCCTTTTGAGCAGAACCTCCGGCAGGGGCAGGTCCTGCGCCTCCAGGGGCCTTGTCTTCGGCACGCGTAGGAAGGTGAGCGCGAATCCCTTGCGCACCCCGTAGTCCGTCGCCGGCAAAACATCAGGCCTTCCCAGCCGGAAGATCAGCAGCATCTCCACCGTCCACGGCCCAATGCCGCGCACCTCGGTTAGCCGCTCAATAATCTCCGCGTCGCTCATCTTCTTAATCGCCGCATGACTCGGCACCGTTCCGTTTAGCGTCCGTGCGGCCAGGTCTTTCAGGGCTTTGATTTTATTGAAGGAAACCCCCGCCGTCCGCAGCACTTCGTCAGGCGTTTCCAGCAGCAATCGCGGCTCTGGATTGCCGCCATAGTACTCCCGCACCCGCCTATGGATCGTGGCCGCGGCTTTGCCGTGCAACTGCTGGTAAAGAATCGACTCCAGCAGCGACTCAAAGGGCGAAGGCGAGGGATCCAGCCGCAATGTAAACGCCCCCGCCCGCTCGATAAGCGCTCCCAGCTTCGCGTCGCTGGCTTTCAAGTGCGCCAATGCCTCCCCGGCGTCAAAGGGAAGTTTGCGGCTTCGCCCGTCATGAATCATAAGGGAATAGTGTACCGTGCTGGGACTTTGATCCGGCCCAAAGTTGCGCGAATCTCACTTCAGGCTGCACCTTCTTGCCCGCTCGCTGTAAAATCCAGGTCATACGGAATAGGAGCGCCATAGCCATGAAAATGCGGCCGGGTACACAAACGGGATTTCTGCTCTGCGGCAAGGAATGGTTGGAGGGCGATACGCTGGAGGTGCGCTCGCCATGGGATCAGGGGCTGGTGGGCCGCGTCACTATTGCCACCCGCGCCGACGCGCGCCAGGCCGTGCATCACGCCGTGGCCAGCCTGCGCCGGCTTCGCGCCCTGCCGCGCTGGAAGCGCCGCGAGATTCTAGAGGACGTGGCCGCTGCGCTCATCGAGCAAAAGGAGCGCTTCGCGCAGTTGATTGTTGCCGAGGCGGGTAAGCCGGTTCGCCTGGCGCGGGTTGAGGTGGATCGCGCCGTGCTAACCTTCAAAACCGCGTCGGAGGAGGCCTCGCGATTGGGCGGCGAGAGCATTCCGCTGGACCTGATGGAGGGCAACGAGGGCCGCTGGGGGCTGGTACATCGTTTCTCCGTGGGGCCGGTGTTGGCCATTACTCCGTTCAACTTCCCCTTGAACCTGGTGGCCCACAAAGTGGCGCCTGCGCTGGCCTCCGGATGCCCGGTGATTCTCAAGCCGTCCTCGCAAACCCCCTTTACCGCGCTGGCGCTGGGCGAGGTGATTCTCAAGGCCGGCTGGCCGGTGGAAGCGCTGGCCGTGCTGCCGCTCAGCACCACGGACGCCGCATGGCTGGCCGAAAAGGAAGACAGCATCAAGCTGGTCAGCTTTACAGGCTCGGCCCAGGTTGGCTGGGAGCTGAAGGCTCACTCCGGACGCAAGCGCGTCTTGCTGGAGTTGGGCGGCAATGCCGCGCTCATCGTCTGCGCCGATTGGCTCGACCTGGATGAGGCGGCCGTCCGCACCGCGCACGCCGCCTTCGGTTACGCGGGACAGTCCTGCATCAGCGTGCAAAGAGTCTTTGTCGAGCGCGCTGTTTATCAGACTTTTTTGTGGAAGGTAGTTGAAGCCGCTGCCAAGCTGGCGGTCGGCGACCCCACCGCCGAAGCTACCGAGGTCGGTCCGCTCATCCGGCCCAGCGACGCCGAACGAGTGAATTCCTGGATTAAGGAGGCCGTCAAGGCGGGAGCCAAGCTGGTGGCTGGCGGCGAACGTCGTGGCTCTGTGGTAACGCCGGCCATCCTCACCAGTACCACTCCCGGCATGAAGGTGCGTGATGAAGAGGTCTTCGGCCCAGTGGTGGTCATCGAACCCTTCGACGACTTTGAAGAGGCACTGGCCGACGCCAACCACTCCAAGTACGGCTTGCAGGCCGGCCTGCTCACCCGCGATGCCGGCCGCATCCTCACCGCTTATCGCGAGCTTGAGGTTGGAACCTTGATCGTGGGAGACACGCCAAGCTGGCGTCTGGACCCCATGCCCTTCGGCGGTGTTAAGGACTCGGGGCTGGGACGCGAAGGCATTCGCGCGGCCATCGAAGAGATGACCGAGCCGCGCATGTTGGTGATCGCAGGATTATAGCCTGGCGCAGTTTGTGGGCTTGGTCTGCCGCGCCGTGCTGAGAGATAAATCACGACCTCCGCTGCGATTCTTACTTAGCCTTGGCCTTCTGGGCGGCCCAGCGCTTGCGTTGCGCATCGGCAATCCGCTTGCGCGCCTCGGCGCTCAACACGCGGCGTTTCTTCCCCTTCTTGGGAGCCTTCGCTGCTTTATTAGTTTTGTGCCCTGTTCCCTTGGCGCCGATTTTGCCGGTTTTGGCCAGCAGGGAGCGTACCTGCTGGAGGCTGGCGATTTCGGCGTCGATTAATGCAAGAATTGAGTCAATAGCCATAACTCAAGCATATCTCATAATTCCACTCTTGCACAATCGGTCAGATCAATCAGCTATCTTATGCGGCACTTACGGTTATCTTATTCCGGCTTACCTACTGTTTTCTCCTTGTAAGCCTTCTGCAAAATGAAATACGCCTGCTTTTTCTTGCCTTGCTCGGAGATAAGTCCCTTTCGGTTGAACTCATCCTGTATCCCCGCCAGCGGCCTGATAGGTGAGCGAAAATCCACCAGGATCCACGCGCTCATGCCTCTGAGTTGTGGAATCCGGTTCATCATTCCGAGTTGATGGCGGTAGATATCGGCTTGATACTCCTCCGTCCAGCGCTCCGTCTTGCGCCCATGCAGGCCCACCTTGGCGTCGCCGCCAAATTCGCTCATGATCACCGGTTTCTGGTAATCGATGCGCCACTGGGTGATGTCGGCTGTCTCCGGCTTCTTCTCATACCAGCCGATGTATTCATTGGCGCCGATCACGTCCAGCGCTTTGCCCAGCGGATCATCGACAATCTTCGTATCTCCCTCGGCGCGCACCAGCAGCGCCGCGGTAATCAGCCGCGTGGGGTCAAGCTCCCGCGCATGAGCCGCCTCGGCGGCAATGAAGCTGGTCCGCGCGTCTGTGATGGGCGTTTCGTTGGCCACCGACCACAGGATGATTGCCGCGTGATTGCGCGAGGTCCCAATCTCCTCCTCCAACTGCTGCTCGGCCTTGGCCAGCACCTGGGGATTGTCAAACTGCAACGCCCAGAAAACCGGATTCTCCGACCACACCAGCAGCCCCATCTTGTCCGCCGCGCGCAACATCGTCTCATCGTGCGGATAGTGCGCCAGCCGCACAAAGTTGCAGCCCAGCTCTCGGGCCCAGCCCAGCAGCGTCTCCGCGTCCTTCTCCGAGTAAGCCCGGCCCGTGCGGTAAGGCGCCTCGGCATGAATGCTGATGCCGCGCAGAAAGATCGGCTTGCCATTCAGCAAAATCTCCGTCCCGCGCACTTCCACCGTGCGAAAACCGATCTGCTCCTCAATCGAATCCTGACCCGCGCTGATCCGCACCTTGTACAACTTCGGCGTCTCCGGAGACCAGCGCTTCAAGCCTTTCACTTCAAGCCGAATCGCAGCTAGCCCTGCGTCCCCCACCATCGCGGTTGTCTTTGCGCCTAACTCAGGAATCTCCACCAAGGCCTTTGCGCCGCGCACCGGGCCATCCATAATCACCCAGCCCTCAATGACTGAATCCTCCGTGCGGCTCAGATGCAGATCGTACTGATCGATGAATGCTTCCGGTACTGTGATCAGCGACACCGAACGCGTCAGCCCGCCATAATTCCACCAATCGGTCTGCAGAGAGGGAACGCCGTCCGCGTGCCGCGTGTTATCCACCGCCGCCACCACAAAGTTTTTCCCGGCATGAACCACCCCTGTCACTTCACAGTTGAAGCTCGTAAACCCGCCCTCGTGCTCGCAGACCTTCTGTCCGTTCACCCAAAACCATGATTTATAGTTAGCCGCGCCCACATGCAGAAACACGCGCGTGTGCTCCTTCGGCTGGTAAGTGAAATCCCGCTCATACCACACCGGCCCCTCATAGTAATAAAGCGACCTGCGCTGCATATTCCAGTCGCCGGGAACCTTCAGCGTACTCGCCTTGGAAAAGTCATACTGGGTAGGAAACTCATCGCCGGGCTGAGCTTTGCGGTTGAGAAAATAACCATCTTTCTTCTCTTCATGATGAAAGCTCACCAGCCCGGCAAAATAAGGATCAACGATGGCCGTCCATTCGCCGTTCAGCGAGATCGCCGGCCGCCGGTCGGCGCCTGTGATAATAATCGGCGCGGGCGCGGCCCACGCGGCAGTAACGGCCGGCAGCGCGGCTGCAACTGCGGCAAGAGCCACCCGGCGGGTGATCCGTGAGTTTATCCGTGCAACCAGGCAATCAGGCGGAAGCTTCATTTCAGAACCTCGGCATTTTGAAAATAGTTGGGGCCAGCAAGGCATTACACCACGCTTCGCGGTGACCCCGTGTGAACTCCTCATTCTATCGCTTGACTTGGCTATAGATAACTGCCCTCACGCAAAACGGCCAGCCCGAAGGCTGGCCGTCTTGCACATCGTAGGCTCACCCTGCGCGTAATCTGCGTCTTTAGCTCTTGCGGAGCTTGCGACGCAGCGCTCCGGCCAGTCCCGCAAGCCCGGAGCCAAACAGTAATAGGCTGCCCGGTTCAGGAACGTCTATCATGACGTCGCCGCCGTAGTAAGCTGGCCCCGAACCGCCAGTGGCTGTGGTGAACGCCAGAGTGCTGCCGTATTGATAGTCGTCGTATTGAACAGTGCCCCAAGTGGGGATTGGATTCGGCCCCGAGCCCCATCCATTGTTGCTGGTAAAATCGACTACGGTGTAGGTATCCCCTGCAATCACCTGCGCGGGTGCGGTGCTGGCCCAGTAGTATCCGTTATACAGAGTATCGGTATTCGTGACTGTGGTGGAAGTCAGCAGTTTGCCCGATGAATCGTACAGTCCTACTGTCTCGGGCCCAGAGTAGGATGCATTATTCCCGGCGTAGATGCCCAGCGCACAGACGGTGCCGGAGGCATTTGCAACGAAAACATCGCCAAGATTCACTGGAGCGTTCGGATTTGCATTTGTGACAATGCCTGATGTCGCCGGAGACCAGGCGCTAATACCACAGGCGACGCCATCGGCCGCCGCAAAGGGGACGCCGAGCATGCCAAGCAGGGATATCGCGAGAGCGACTCTTACAAAGGAAAAATTGCCGGAATTCATGAGATGTGATGTTTGCATAGCCGGAATCCTTATCGTAGCGGACGGATTCATTTACCCTGGCGCAGGTTGGTTTCGCTACCGAGAAGCCTCACCAGTAGCCGGTAGACACGTCAACGCTTTATTATACGCAATTAATATTCCATTTTGAAATGTTTTTTTGCGCCATTCATAATATTGATAACAAATGGGTTACTAAACAGCACTCTCCTATAATGTGCAATCTTTTGCCTCTTGTTGCGCATTTGTTTGCCCTGCACTTCAAAAAGAACACACTCTTTATCGACCGGCTCTCAACTCGTTTTCGGGCCGCAAACGGGAGATTTCCTCAGTAAAAACAAAGGGGACAGGTACCACGGCCCGTCCCCCTCTGAGGTGTAAACAGTTGTATACGCTCTGCTGTCCGCCTACATTCCCATATACATCACGTGCACATAGGTGCCGAGGCGCACGTTGTAGGCTAGGTACCAGCCGTCGTGGTCCGGATCGGGGTAGATCACAATGTCATCCGAATCCCACAGCCAGCCGTCGCAGAAGGCGAGGTCATATGCTGCTACGTTCCAGTACCAGCCGTTGAACCAGAAGCGGTTGGGGCCGCCGCCGCCCAGATGCCACACATGCCCGTTGCCAAATCCGCCGGTATAGCGGCCATGCTCGAAGGGGTGATCAACATGATAGTTCGCATCGCCGCGGCCCGTGTCGTGGCCCACCCAGGTGTTGCGGCTGCCAATAATGGACTTGCTGTGATCCACGTGCGGGACGTTAGGTTGGCCAGCCTTGTTGTTGTAATTCCGGTTTGGCTCGGCCACATGGGGTGTGCCGGTGAACGCCTTGGGGCCGCTCTTGGGAACTGCCTGATGCCCTCCACCGCCCGAGGGATGCGATTGCCCTCCGCCAGACGGGTGGGATTGCCCTCCTTGATTATGCTGAGCGAACGCTGGAACGGAAAGAACCAGCAACGTGGCCAATGCTATCTGAATGGTTTTCATCGTTTCCTCCAGAGGCCCCCGGCGGGAACGGCGTTCACTTCTCGCCTTCATTCCCCCGGCGGGATCTCCAAACAACATTAGATACAACCCGGCTCAAACAGGCAAGTTGCGTTTTGTAAAATTCTCCGTGCCCCATCCATTTCGCGTTCTTTGCGAAATGGGTGGGAAAACACAACGAACGTCTACCGCTCCCTCAGCCACGCATACAGCGGGAAGCGGTTGGCCAGCTCGGCCACCTCTTTGCGAATTCGCTCCAGCGCCGCATCGTCGTTGCGCCGCTCCAGCGCCTTGGCAATCCATGCGGCAATCAGCGCCATCTCCGCCTCCTTCATCCCGCGCGTCGTCAGCGCCGGCGTCCCAATGCGAATCCCCGATGCCTTCAGCGGCGGATTGGTGTCGTAGGGAATCGTATTTTTATTCACCGTGATGCCCGCCTTGCCCAGCGCCAGTTCCGCCTCGGAGCCCAGAATGCCCTTCTCGAATACATCCACCAGCATCAGGTGGTTATCGGTCCCGCCGGAGACAATGCGAAAGCCGGCCAGCTCCAGCGTCACCGCCAGCACCTTGGCATTGGCCACAATCTGCATGGCATAGCTCTTGAACTCCGGCCGCAGAGCCTCGCCCAGCGCCACCGCCTTGGCAGCCACAATGTGCACCAGCGGACCACCCTGCTGGCCGGGGAAGACCGCCTTGTCCACCGCTGCCGCCAGCTCCTGTCCGCACAGAATCAGCCCCGCTCGCGGTCCGCGCAGCGTCTTGTGCGTGGTCGTCGTGGTGATCTGCGCATGAGGCACCGGCGAGGGATGCACCCCTCCCGCCACCAGCCCGGCAATGTGCGCCATGTCGAAGATGTATGTCGCCCCCACCTTGTCGGCTATCTGCCTCATGCGCGCAAAATCCCACAGCCGCGGGTACGCGCTGCCCCCGCCGATAATGACCTTCGGCTTCTCCCGCTCGGCAATGGCTTCCAGCTCGTCGTAGTCGATCACTTCCGTGTCTTTGCGAACGCCGTAAAACGTGGGCCGGTAGAGCTTGCCGCTGAAGCTCAACTTGTGTCCGTGCGTCAGGTGGCCGCCATGCGACAAGTCCAGCCCCAGGATGGTGTCTCCCGGCTGCAAAACCGCCATGTAGGCCGCGGCGTTGGCCTGTGAGCCGGAGTGCGGCTGCACGTTGGCGTGTTCCGCGCCGAAGATTTGCTTGGCCCGCTCCCGCGCCAGGTTCTCCACCACGTCGGTAAACTCGCACCCCCCGTAGTAGCGCCGCCCAGGGTAGCCCTCGGCGTATTTGTTGGTGAACACGGACCCCGCCGCCTCCAGTACCGCCTCGGAGACAAAGTTTTCGCTGGCAATCATCTCCAGCCCTTCGTGTTGGCGGAGTGTTTCCTGGGTAAGTGCTGCGGCAACTTCGGGGTCGGCTTGGGCAAGAGTCAAAGACATGCGATCGGTCATGCTGAAATTCTATCCCCTTGACCTTGAGCAATACAGCACAGTCTTTCATGAGAAGAATATTTCTGTTAACGGTCAACATAGACCAGACATGAGGCTTCCGATAATCTCAAATTGTTCATAGAGCACGCGCATCTCCCCAAATCTGGCTCCGGCCCTGCCGTCGTCTTCAAGAGACGGCAGAGCTGTTTTTGCCCTTCAAAATCAGTCAACGCCAATCTTCTTCGCTGCCTTCTACCGGCCCTGCTGCCGTGCTGGAAGATAATGCCCGCGTGTGGTTTGAGACGAGAACATAGCTCTGCGGCTGGTTTTGCTGCGGCCTTTGCCTTAAAATCAAGAAGCCCAATCAGCCCGAAATCTGCTATCGTTTTCGATAACTGGTCGAGGCCGCCATGAAAACGCGTTTTCCGCAGTCGGTTCTGCTCGCAATTCTTGCTCTGGCGCTGATTTCTGCTTCCACCCAAACTCCGGCCATCGACCCCGCCCTGCTGGCTAAAGCCAATTCCGGCGACGCCGCCGCCCAGGTCGCCGTGGGCGAGTGGTACACCGCAAATGCGGCCGCGTTGCACAATGTTACCCAGGCCGGCGAAGCCTACAAGGCCGCCGCCGCGTGGTATCGCAAGGCCGCTGATCAGGGTTTCATCCCCGGCGAAATACATCTGGCCGCCCTCTATCGCGACGGCGGCAAGGGCTTTCCCCGCGACATGGAGCAGGCCGCTGCCTGGTATCGCAAAGCCGCCGAGCAGGGAGACGTGACGGCGCAAGCCTCTCTCGGCGTGCTCTACTCCATCGGCATGGGCGTTCCGCACAACGATGTGGAGGCTTACTTCTGGCTTGACCTGGCCGCATCCGTCAAGGGGCCCAATCAGGAGAAGTACGCCGCCAACCGCCAGTTGATCGGTACCCACATCACCGCCGATCAGTTGGAAGAGGTCCAGGACCGCGTGGCCGCGTGGATTGCCGCCCATCCACGATCCGGTACATCTGAATAATTCGCGCTCCGCACCCTGATTCGTGCCATTATGCTATTGAAGATGCAACTTTCTCCGTTTCTCCGCGCAACCCGAAGCTGGCTCTCTTTCGCTGCCCTGCTGGCTTTCGCGTTGGCAGCGGCTCGCGCCCAATCTCCCGTCATTACGCTCACGCCTGCGGTGGTCATGGCCGGCTCCCCGGAGCTGATTCGCGTCTCTGCGCCCGATGCTGCCGCCATCGACGGCGATTGGCTCGACCGTAAGCTGGAATTCTTTCGCGGGCTCGATGGGCACGAATGGTTTGCTCTGGCCGGTGTAGATGTCGATGCGCCCGTCGGTCCATCTACGCTCAAAATAACCATCCACGACACGAAAGGCAGCACGCGCGCCCTGAACCGCACCATCCGGATTCATCCTGCCCACTACCGCACCAGCGCGCTCACCGTTGCACCGCAGTATGTCCAGCCCGGCCCCGAGGCGCTCAAGCAGATCGCCGCCGACCAGGTGCTGATCCAAAAGACCTTTGCCGTTAGCGCTCCCCGTCCGCTGTGGAAGGGCAACTTCCGCGTGCCGGTGGACTCTCCGCAATCGGAAACCTTCGGCACGCGCCGCATCTTCAATGGCGTTCTGGCCAGCAATCACAAGGGTCTGGACTTTCGCGCCGCGCCGGGAACGCCGGTGCGCGCCAGCAACAGCGGCGTCGTGGTGCTCGCCCAACCGCTCTACTATGCGGGCAACTGCGTGGTTATCGATCACGGCCTGGGCTTCTTCACGCTCTCCATGCACCTCAGCAAGATCTCCGTGCGCGAGGGCCAGCATGTCACCCGCGGCCAGCGCCTGGGATTGAGCGGTGCCACCGGCCGCGTCACCGGCCCGCATCTGCACTGGGCCGTCCGCTGGCAGGGCGCTTTCCTCGACCCCGCAAAACTCCTCCGCCTCGACCTCAGCGCAGTGCGTTAGAACATTTCTGTATTAGGTTCAGTTTTGAAGAGTACGGACTTCGCAGGCTGCGGAAAAATTTATATGGAACTGCACGAAGTGTCAGGGCGCGACTTTATATGTTGCGGAAAAATGCAAACGGAGTAGCAAGAAGTGTCAGGGCACGACTTCGCCGGGGTCCCCATCGACAGGTCTTCGTCGATGGGGTGGTTCAGTCGTGCCGTTAATGCAATAAAGAATTCGCGGGCTTTAGCCACTGAGGGATGCTTTCTGTTCCCTGTTCCCTGTTCCCTGTTCCCTGTTCCCTGTTCCCTGTTCCCTGTTCCCTGTTCCCTGTTCCCTGTTCCCTGTTCCCTGCTTTTCTCATCTCCTTGTACGCCCTGTAGACAAACCACCCCATGTACCATCCATCGATGTATTTGTACGGCGTCTCTCCGGTAGTGTAATGTCCGCAGGGCAGCACGCGCCGCTCGAAGTTCAGCCCAATCCGCCGGAAAGCCTCCTGCACCTGCAGCGAGTACTCCAGCGGAAAGGTCAAATCGTACTTCGCGTAAACCAGCAGAACTTTTTTTCGCGCTCCATCCACCTCCGCGCGCATCATCTTGTCGTAGTAGCTGCACGGGCTAATGCCTGCCCACAGCGCCCGGATGCGCTCCTGCGAGAGGCCCGCATCTTCCAACGCCTGCCGCACGTGCCGCGTGCTCTGCCCCGCCCACACCACGTCTCCAAAAGCCGTCGACGCATGGTTGAAGGCATTCACCCGCAGCCGCGCGTCGTGCGCGCTCGCCAGGAAGGCGTAGCACGATCCCAGGCTGGTGCCCAGCACGCCCAAGTGCTCGTAACCCTGCTCCTCCAGCCAATCCAAGCAGCAGCGAATATCCACCACCGCCTGCCGGCACGCCGAAATCGTCCGCCCGATGTTGGCGCTCACCGCGTAATCCGAGCGCTCCAGCTCCGCCGGCCGCCGAATGTCGTGGTACGGCTTAGAGAGCCTCAGCGCCGACACCCCCATCTTGTTGAAGATCGCGCACAGCGAGTTGTGGCTGAAGGCGTCGGCATTCCATTGCGGCATCACCACAATGGCCTGCTTGGGCCGCTTGGGATCCTTGTGCTCCGGCGCCGGGTACCAGCGCGCGTTCGCCAGGTCGTTTTCCGGATAAGGCGTCCGCTCCGGCGAGGTAAAGCGCAAAAACTGCGCCGGCGGAATCTTTCCCTCCGCTGCCTGCTGCTTGATCGCCGCCGCCTCGGCCAGCGTCTCCGGGCGCACGTTGGTGGGAAACAGCTCCGGGTGCCGCTCTTCCAGCCGGAAGTCGGTGGGCCTCTTGTAGCTGAAGAAGGCGTCGCTGTGGCGTATCAAAAACTGGTTAATCAGCACCATCGCGGCCTCGGCCATCGCCGGGTCGCCCGCTACCTCCGGCCCCGGCAATGCCTCCTCTAGGCCGCGCTCGCGTAAAAACGGCTTAATCCACTCGAAGCCCCACTCCATCGGCCGCACCACGCGATTCTCGTCGCGCGTGGTCAGTCGCGTCTCCCACTCATACATCCAGCGCGCATATTTCTTTTTAAACATGAGTTTGTTTAATTTTATCAGTTGTAATCGAGGATTTCGGAAGGAGCAGGAGGCTTCTGCCCCCTGAAAGAAAGTTATGAATATGCGCGACCTTCAGGCCCGGGCCTTTGCCGATTACTTGGAACTGAAGATAATACAACCGGGGTAATGATGCGGAACGTAATACATGCTCACTCGCTCCGGCCTCTCTCTTCGTATTTCGAGCGCATCCCCCAGAACGCCGCCCACCCCAGGCTGAGTGCTGTGATCGCCGCAATGACCCCCAGCGATATCACGCAATACAGGCACCACACCATGAGAATGTCTCTCTCGATGTGCGCCAGGTAGAGCGCGATTCCCAGCCCCATCACGGCCATAACAAAAACCAGCACTCGTTGCCGTATCAACGCCAGTCCCGCCAGTGCCACGTAGCCCGCAATCCCAATCGTCGCCACCGGAATGCCTGAAATTTCGGAGTATGGGCTGTGGTTCACAAGGTCGCAGTCCCACTTCGCGTTGATGGAGCAGGGCGCGGTTTCCGTCGAGTAGTGTATGCGCAGAGCCAGCACGGAAACCCACACGCCAGCCAGCGCCAGGATTGCAATGATAAAGCGCATCGTCGTTTGTCTGATGCTACCAGACGGCCCCTGCGCGGACTACCATGGACACATGGACCTTCATTCCCGCGGCGCCCATCGCACCGCTCTCTCCAGCGGCAGCCGCGTTGCCTTCTTTGGAGGCAGTTTCGACCCGCCCCACCTCGGCCATCTCGGTGTGGCGCGCGCGGCCCGGGCGGCGCTCTGCCTTGACGCCGTGCTCTTCGCGCCGGTGGGTGCGCAGCCGCTCAAGCCGCGGGGCACTGTGGCCGGCTTTGAGGCCCGCCTGGCCATGACCCGCCTGGCCATTGCCGACGATCCCGGCTTTGCCCTCTCCCTGGACGATGCCCCCAAACCATCGGGTGCCCCCAACTACACGTTGGAGACTCTGCTCGCCCTGCGCGTCAATCTGCCCCCGCGGAGCGTCCTCTATTGCCTCATGGGCGCCGACTCCTTTGCCACCTTCCGTCGCTGGCATCGCGCTGCCGAGATTCCCTTTGTGGCGCCCTTGATCGTCGCTTCCCGCCCCGGCCAGCCTTTGGACAACCTCGATTCCGCTCTCCCCGACGGGCTGTCGTTGGAGACGGAGGGAAGCGGGGATTTCACAGCATACGGAAATACTCATTCGGCGTCGCAAGAAGTGTCAGGGCACGACTTTAGTCGTGCCGTAAGCGCCACAAAACAAATGCGGGCTTTAGCCCCTGAGGTACGTCCTTCTGCGGAAGAAATCGCCCTCCGCCACTACATCCTCCGCAACCCCGCCGGCCAGCAATCCCACTTCTACCTGCTTCCCGGCCTGCACATCGACATCAGCGCCTCCGGCATTCGCGACCTCATTCGCGCCCAATCTCTGCCCTCCTCCGCCGCGCATGCGTCGCGCCCACACCTGCTTCCTCCTCCCGTCTTGGAGTACATTCGCTCCCACAACCTCTATCGCTGACTTGCCCCCGTCCCCTTGAAAGGCTACGATGAACTCGGAGATCAATCACCACGAATGACGACTGAATCCAGGCAGCAAACCCGTATTTACGTGCAGGCCGCGGCTGCGGTCTGTGAAGACAAGAAGGGCGCCGACACCCGCATCCTCGAGCTTGACCCCATCGACTCCGGCCTCTCCGACTTCTTCCTGGTCACCTCGGCCGCCAACGACCGCCAGGCCATCGCCATCGCCGACGAGATCGAAGACCGCCTCAAAAAGAATTTTGGCGTCCTCCCCAACTCCATCGAAGGCCGTCGCCAGGGCCTGTGGATTCTCCTCGACTACGTGGATTTTGTCGTCCACGTCTTCCTCGCCGACCGCCGCGCCTTCTACGACATCGAACGGCTGCGAAACTCCGCTAGGCCCCTCACCCCCGCTGAGTTCGACGCCGAACTCAAGGCTGAACTGTCCGCTAAGACTCTGGCTGCCCGCAGTAAAGCCGCTGAAAAAGCCAAACCTGCTGCCGCCAAACCCAAGCCAAAGAAGGCCGCGAAGAAGAAAACGCCCAGGCCCGCTGCCCGCAAATCCCGCCCCGCCGCAAAAAAACCCGCCGCAAAGAAGACCGCAGCCAGAAAATCCCCCGCAAAGAAAGTTTCGGCAAAGAAGCCTGCCACAAAGAAGCGGGCCGGCAAGTAGGCCGAATAGCTCGCTGCTCTGGCAATCAATAGAAATATAATTTTGCAGGAAGTGGCCTGAATCCAGCAGCAAAAAGAAAGGCGCCCCGAGGGGCGCCTTTCCTATTTATTAAAGGTTCCGTTCGCTTAGAAGGTGAACTTAGCCCAGATGCGCACTGCGCGGTTGTTGGCCTCGCGAGCATTGTTAACGTTAAGGAACGTTCCGCTGGAATACGCGTAATACACGTCCGTAGCGGCGTAGCCGAAAGCTCCAATGTTGTTGTGGTTGAGGAAGTTCTGCGCTTCTACGCGGATGATGAACTGCCCGCGGTCGAGGTGCAGGAGGCTGGTGGGAACTGCCTTTTCCAAGGCGATGTCATGGTAGTACAACCCATTGTTCAGGTAGCTGTTGCGCCCGATTGCCGTAGAAGCATAATTCGCGGCATGGGGGATAAGCCAGCGAACGGTATTGGTGTTAGTGAGCTGAGTGAGAACGTGGGGCGATGTCGTTCTGTAGAGCACGTAGTCATAGTAGACTCCCGGCGTACCGCCGGATAGATAATAGCCATCAGCGCCAACGGTGTTCATGGCAGCGCTGGGGTTGGAAAGGATCGGGCGGTCATTCGCCGCACTTCCATCCCCGTTGGCGTCGTAACCATAGACGTTGACGGTGGAGTATGCGCCGGACTGGAAGCGGGAAGAGCCGGAGATGGTCCAGTGGCGGGTTAAGCTGCTCGCAACTAGATCCATGTTTTTGTTGTCGGAGTGAAATCCCTTCGGAGTCCACACATAAGAAAACGCCGCATATTGACGGTGGTCATAAGCGGAGTTTCCCCAATCGTACTTGCGGCCGCCAGGCCTGAGGTCCGCTGAATACGAGGTGGCGTCCGTGCTGGTGTTATAGGCCTCTGAAGCGTTATCCAACGTCTTGCTGTAGACGTAGGATCCGGTGACGACAAACCCGTGATTGAAGTTGTGCTTCAGGCCGACTTCGAGTCCGTTGTAGCTCGACACGCCGGTGTTTGCGCGCGCAGTAATCACGCCGCGCGCGCTACTAAGGCGCGCACCGGTGTTGAAGTCGAAAAAGTTGTATTGCTGGTTGGCGAAGAGCTTAACACCGTGGCTGCCCACATAGGTAGCGCTAAGGCCCCACTGTCCGGGAAGTTCGCGTTCGACGCCGAGGTTCCATTCCTCGGTATAGGGCGAGACTAGATTTTTAGTCACGCTGCCGACCGAAGATTGCGCATTCAGCACGCTTGGAATCGTCGGAATCAGGCTTGTTGCGTTGGCCAGGCCATTGCCGGTGGTCTGGGTCAGTGTTCCCGCAACGGCGTTAGGCGCGCTCTGTTGTTCGTTGATCGCGATATTGGTGAAGTCGGAATCGAAGAAGATGCCGAAACCGCCGCGCACCACGGTCTTGCTGTCCATGCCCCATTTGCCAACGTGCGGCGTGTAGGCAAAGCCTACGCGGGGCGCAACATTGTTTCTGTCAGGAGTGACGGGGATAACCGTGTTGATCGCCGTAAAAGGATTCGCGGGATCGATTGCGGGGTAGGGCAGCACATTCTCCGGCGAGGTGAAGTAATCATAACGAAAACCCAGGTTGACGGTCAGATACTGCGAAAGTTTGAAGTCATCCTGAGCGAAGATGCCGGAACGCCAGCTATGCGGATCAAGCCGGGTGCTGCCATAGGTAATGGTGGCGGTGCCGGAGGGTCCTAGCTGGTTCAGGATGAAGTTGCCGATTGCTGAAGTGCCCGTGCCGCCGGCGTTGAAGGTCAGCGTGCCTTTGGCATTTTGAGAAACGAGATCCTTCTCAATGCGGCGGCCTATATCCGCGCCGGCGCGAATCGTTTGGCGGCCGTGGGTCCAAGATACGGTGTCCTGGTACTGGTACATATCCTGGCCGCGTCCCTGGGGAAAGTTCTGATTGGGGCCAAGGAAGTGAAGGCCAGACATCGAGAAAGTCGGGGTATTGTAGTACGGGTTGGCCAGCGAAGAGGCTAGCGGAGCAAAGGCGAAAGCAATCCGTGTCTCTGCAGCGCGGAACTCGTTCAGGAGTTTGGGAGAGAAGATGTGTGTCCATGTGCCTTGACCAAGCTCGGAGGGACCACCCTGGTAGGTCTCGAAGCCGGGCAGAGCGGTGCTGTTGGCAAAGAAGTCCGGCGACAGGCTGCCGCGATCATGCAGGTAGCGAGCGGAGAAGGTGTCCTTTGACCAGGGGGTATAGTCAATGCGATACGTCCACTGGGTGTCGGGGCTTTGCAAGGGCGTAGGCAGCGACTGGTACGACAGGGTATCGAGATGGCAAGGTGACACGACGCAGCCCGCGCCGAGATCATTTTGGGTCGGGGTCGTGCTGCCAGTGACATTGAAAGTGGTGAGGTAAGCGGGGGCGGTTGTAGCGGTTGCGCCCAGATAGTGCAGCATGAGCAATGCGTTGGCCGCCGTGGTTGTGGTGCCATTGAGGGCAATATTCTGGAGCAGCGTGATGCCGGCGGCGTCGGGCAAAGTAGCCGCGGCGCGTTGTTCGTTACCGTAGGTGCGCGACAATTGCATAGCGCCGAAAGCAAAGAGCTTGTTCTTGATAATCGGGCCGCCCGCGGTGAAGCCATACTGGTGCGTGTCCTGGCGAGCCTTGTTGCCGTGGTCCTTGGGTACAATCTGCCTGGTTTGCCCGTCGGTTGCGGCCAGGCCTGATCCGGTATACAACTCCCATGCTGAGCCATGGTAGGTGTTCGTGCCGCCCTTGGTGATCTGGTTGACCACGCCACCCGAGGCCCGGCCGAACTCGGCGGGGGGATTGTGCGTGAAGATGACGGTGTCCGAATACATATCGGGGATTTGGGCCTGAACCGCCTGTCCGCCGATGCCGGCATCATTGATTTCTTCGCCGTCAATCAGGAAGTTGTTGGCGCGGGGACGAGCGCCGCTAACCTGAATATTATAGCCGTTTGACAGACCAGAGTTGCTGACAGTTTGCACGCCCGGAACGAGCGTCAACTGCTCAATTGGATTGAGAGAGAAGATCGGCAGCTTGGTCAATGTGATTTCAGGGATAGTCGTTGAGAGCGTGCCGTTTTCACGGTCCAAAAGCACGGTGTCAGCCGTTACGGAAATCGTCTGATCGACACGGCCCAGCTTGAGAACCGGGTCATAGGAGATGACCTGCGAGGGCGGTACCGTGATGCCCGTTGCCACATAACGCTCAAAGCCAGTCGCCTCGACCCGCAGGGAGTATTGACCCGGAGTGATGGCGTCAAAACGAAATGCGCCAAGCGATGAGGTACTCGCCGTGCGAGCCTCGCCTGTATTTGCATTCGTGACACCTACCTTAGCGCCAACGATAACGGCGCCGCTGCTATCACGAACAACACCCGTCAGGGTGCCTTTGCTGGTTTGTGACAGAGCCGCTGGCGTAACAAGCGCAATGGCCATCAAACCTGCGGTTAAAACCGCGCATATTTGCAACCGGATAAATTTCATTGACTTCCTCCAAATTTTCTGTGGGGGCCGAAAGCTCATCCTGGCAGCTTCTCAACCCGTTTTTGTGCTCTTGCGTCTCGGCTGGGTGTCTGTAGACTGAAACCCAAGTTAGGCGAGGCACCACTTGTGAAATATAAATAGCAGTTTAGGTTCCAAACTTATTGGGTGATTTGATATTTTTTTTCGTTGATAATAAACGAGTTATAAACCTGTATCAAATTGCTCATCTACTAACAAAATTTGAATATATGGATTTTTGTAGATCAGAATCCCAAAAATGGACACTGGCCCTCTTTTAGAGCCGTTTGCCGGCTAACCTCCAATCTCCTATTCAACTTGCACGATGCTTTGTTTGTGGGTCATTTCCGCGTCCTCCATGCCACCTTGCTCGCGTGGAGTATTCTGCTCCTCATGAACCTTACCCTGGCGCATATCGGCGCGCGCTCCGCCGCCAAGGATGAATTCGAGACGCTCACGGCGCTATATCTCCGCCGCTGCTCGACCTTGGCGCGCTGTAATGCGCAGGCCTTTCGCTCCGAGAAGGCGCTGCTCGATTGGCTCGCTCGGCAGCAGGGTCGCACTCCGGTGTTCGTCGTGCTGCTCGACAGCCGCGGCCGGCAAATGACCTCCGAAAGCTTTGCCGCATGGCTGGGCGCGCGACGCGACGAGGGAACGCAGCACGTTGTCTTCGCCGTGGGTCCGTCCAACGGATGGTCTGATGCCGCTCGCGCGCGGGCGCAACTGCTGCTCTCGCTGGGGCCGATGACCATGGCCTACGCTCTGGCGCGCCTCGTCATGGCCGAGCAGCTCTACCGCGCCTTCACCATTCTCACCGGCCACCCCTATCATGCCGGACACTGAAGGAGAGTTGTCAGTCTTCAGTTGTCAGTTCTCGGCCCGCCATTGATAATGGACAATAAGAACCTGAGGCTGTCAATTGGCGGCCCACATCGAATTTCGGTTAGCTGTCGGCTGATTACTGACAACTGACCCCTGACAACTGCTTTATGACCGATTCCCGCAAAGGTCTTCTCCTCATCAACACCGGCCCCGGCAAGGGCAAGACCACCGCTGCCCTGGGCGCCGCCCTGCGCGCTGTCGGCAATGGCATGAAAGTGCTGATGATTCAGTTCCTGAAAGGCTCCTGGCACTATGGCGAACTGGACGCCGTCAAGGCTTTCGGCGAGAACTTCGTGCTCAAGCAGATGGGCCGCGGCTTTGTGAAGGTGGGCGGAGCCCAGCTCGATCCGGAGGACATTTGCCTGGTGCAGGATGCCTGGGACGAGGCGCATGCGGCCATCAACTCCGGCCAGTGGGACATGGTGGTCCTAGACGAGATCAACTACGCCATCAAATATGGGATGCTGGACGCGGCGGTGGTGGCCGTGGCCTTGCGCGCCCGCCCGGAGATGGTGCACGTTATCCTCACCGGCCGCAACGCCCACCCCCTGCTGGTGGATATCGCCGACACCGTCACCGATATGCGCGAGGTCAAGCACGCCTACCAGAAAGGCCTCCTCGCCCAACGCGGAATAGAATACTGACAGTGGTCAGTGATCAGTGGACAGTGGTCAGCCTAAAGTTCCCCTCTCTCCTGCATTGAGCGTTTGCCTCTAACTGACCCCTGACCCCTGATCTCTGATCCCTGTTTTACGAGGTCGCATGTCCTGGTTCAAGCGTGATGGTGGAGAGTACGGCCCCGGCCTCAGGGGTGCCGCGGCAGCGGCAGAGTCGCGCGTTCGCACCGAAGGCCTGTGGATCAAGTGCTCTGGCTGCCAAAGGCCCGTCTGGAAGGCCGATCTGCTGGCCAATCTCAACGTCTGCCCCCGCTGCCAGCACCACTTCCGCATCAGCGCCCGTCAGCGCATCGACATGCTCCTCGAGCCGGGCTATGAACTGGTCGACGGCGGCCTCCGTTCCACTGACCCGCTCAACTTCACCGACGTCAAGCCCTACAAGCAGCGGCTCAGGCAAGCTCAGGAGCAGACCGGCCTCGACGACGCCATCCTCAACGCCATCGGCCGCTTCGGCCCTCACCAGGTCGTGCTCAGCGCCATGGAGTACGCCTTCATCGGCGGCTCCATGGGCGCTGTGGTCGGCGAAACCATCGCCCGTGCCGTGGACCGCGCCCGCCTCACCCGCCATCCGCTCATCATCGTTGCCGCCTCTGGAGGCGCCCGCATGATGGAGGGCGTCGTCAGCCTCTTGCAGATGGCCAAAATCTCCACCGCTCTTGCCCAGTTGGACGATAGCCGCGTCCCCTACATCTGCGTCCTCACCGACCCCACCACCGGAGGCGTTACCGCCAGCTTCGCCATGCTCGGCGACCTCAACATTGCCGAGCCCGGCGCTCTGATCGGCTTCGCCGGCCCCCGCGTCATCGAGCAGACCATCCGCCAAAAGCTCCCTGAGGGCTTTCAGCGCGCCGAGTTCCTGCTCGAAAAGGGCTTCCTCGACGCCGTCGTCCATCGCCGCCAACTGAAGTCCTACCTCATCCGCGCGCTGGAATTTCTCCGCGCCCCCGCTACGGCTTGATCTTAATTTCACGTTGAAGAATCAACTTATGCGAAATCCGGCAACTTCCAAAAACTGTCGGACTGTAAGAATCGCAATGCCGTCATATGAATGAAGCCGTAACAGATGCCGATCTCCGCTGACAATGTACTCTGCTTTGCCTGCAACAGCGCATTCCAGAACGCGGTTGTCGTCGGGATCCTCGGACACCGCATCCAGGACGAACGATGGGTTCACAACGGCGACTTTGCTCTTGAGTTGAGAGAGAAACGCGAGCGATTTACTCTCCGGAACTGCAAATTTTCCGCTTAGCTTCTCGTCGAGCTCATCCAATAGTGCATAGTGCACCAGATGTTACCAGTGAGAATGCTCCAGCGAGGCCGCGGTCAAGAAAGACTCTCGGCAAGCCGCCAAACAGGAAGGCGGAGATGAGGATGTTGGTATCGGCAACGACGCGCATTAGCGCGCAGCGGCCTGGCGCCGCTCTTGACGGAATTCATCCGACATCCGTTCGACATCCTCTTCCGACTCGATGCCCAATGTCTTTCCATGAGCACGGCCCCAACTCATTAAAGCCTCCCACTCCGGATCGGCCGGCTTATAACGGCGCAAGGCCTCGCGGAAAAGTTCGCTGATCGTCCGATGCTCGCGCGCGGCAATCTCCTGCGCCAGGACGAACATGTCAGGGGGCAAAGTGATCGAAATAGTCTTCGCTGTACGCATACTTGTCAATATATAGCATTGATAAATATTGTCAAGCTTTTTGTCTCTGTGTGTCTTTTTGTCTACTCTCCCCGCAAACACCACGGCCCGGCATCGCTGCCGGGCCGTCGTTGTCTTGTTTGCCTCGCGTAAGCGGAGCACTGTCCGCTTCTCTCAGATCCGCATCGGCATCAGCACATACCGGTACTTGTACTCCGCGTCCGGATCTTCCGGCCGCATCTGCCCGGCCGATTGCGAGTCCTTGAACTCCAGCCGCACCTCGCCCTCGTTCCCCAGCGCTCTCAGGAAGTCAAGAATGTAGCCGGAGTTGAAGCCCACGGCGATGGGGTCGCTGGTATACGGCGTGTCGATGGTGTCTTCGCTCTCGCCGCTCTCGCTGGAGCTGGCGCTGAGCTTGAGTTCGTTGCTCTCCAGGCGCAGCCGGATCGCCCCGGAGCGCTCATCGGAAAACTGCGCCACGCGCTCGATGGCCGCGGCCAGCTCGCTCGCCCTCACCACCGCGAACTTGGTATTGTCGCGCGGCATCACCGCCTCAAAGTTGGGGAACTGGCCGCTGAGCTTGCGCGTGCTCAGTGTGCGGTGTGCGACGCGGAAGTAAAGCGTGTGCTCATCGTCGGCGAACTCGATCTTTTCGGCGGCGGAAACAGAGAGCAACTGTTCCAGTTCGTGCAACGCTTTGCGCGGAATGAGAACGCGCTTTTCGCCGCTGATGCCTGCCAGCGTCTCGTTGGTCTTCTCCACAAAGGACAGGCGATGGCCATCTGTCGCCACCATGGCCAGCGACTCCGCCTTGATCACCAGCAATGCTCCATTCAGCGTGTAGCGCGACTCCTCATTCGAAATCGCAAAAATCGTGCGATTGATCAGCGTCTTCAGCGCCACTGCGGAGATGCTTGTGGCTGTGACGGAAGGAAACTCCGGCACCTGGGGAAAGTTGGCGCGTGCCATGCCCACCATCTTGGTGTTCGAGCGCCCGGAGCGTATCTGCACCCAGTGGTTTTCCAGCAGCTTGATGGAGATGTCGCCATCCGGCAGGAGCTTGACGTAGTCGTACAGCTTGCGCGCCGGGATCGTGCAGGCGCCTGCCTTCTTTACCTTGGCCGCGGCGCTGGTGTGGATGGCTTGATCGAGATCGGTGGCCGTTATGTTCAGCTTGTCGCCCTCGGCCTCGATGAGAAAGTTGGATAAAATCGGAATTGTGGTCTTGCGCTCCACCACGCTCTGTGTCGCGGTTAGCTCCTTGACCAGGTCCTGACGGCTTACGGTAATCTCCATCGCTGCCCCCGACGCGGACGGCTTCTCTACTTCAGTCTCCGCCTTAGCCATGATTCCACCTCGCTTTGCCGTTAGCGAAGAAAACTCCATCCAGGCAGAATCCGCGCTGGCCTCACTGTACAACAACTTGCCGCCCGCCGGAAACCGCTTTCTTTTCTTCTTCTTGATTGTATGCACCTTTGCGTGTTTTAGTGAGTGGAAAACTGGGCTGCTTCTCTGGATTCCGGGGTTGTTGGCGCAATGGATAGAAGGGCTGGGCAGCCGGTTCACACAGGCAAAGCACGGTCTTGTTTTACCCGTCCCCGCATAAACCGACAAAATCGTTCCGGAGAGAAACGGGGGGTTCAACCCCCGCATAAGCCAACAGGATAACCTCGAGCTTTAGCTCCGGAGAAGGAATGTGTCGTTCCGGAGGAGGACGGGATCGTTGCGGAGGGAGGCGGAGGTTTCAACCCCCGCATAATGCCAAATCATCACCCCGGGCTTTAGCCCCGGAAGCAATTTAAAACCAGGATAAGCATTCCTCCTCTCTGCGGGTGAATAAAGTTAAGAGTAATAAAGAAAAAAGATAGTAGTACCCGTAGTTCAGGGAGGAAAAGTGGAAAGCTGGCGAAATGGTTAAGAGAGAGAAAGTTGGCCAGGGAGAAGTTTTCTAAAACTTAGCTGTGGAATTGAGGGGATTTTGAAAACTGTCCTTCTCAGGCGTCAAGCGGCCTCTGTTTCCCACCACTCCCACAGGCAACGCTTAAAGGCCTGTGTAAAGAGGGTGGATTGTGTGAATAGCATGTCGAGAGCCAAACGGGTCTAGAGTTTGCAGGTGGCTGGCAATGCACAGTGTGTCCCGTTCGCGCTCAAAGATAGGAAAGCTTCCCATTCCAGTACCCCACCCCAAACAAGCTTCACCTTTCTCTCTGACGTGGATGGTCACGCGTCATAAACTCAGCGAGTGAGGACTTCGGGGATGGGCATCGACATAGGGCGCCTGGAAGATCAACTCCTGCAGATGTCGGCCGAAGAAACGCCAGGCCGTGAGTTTTGCGAAGCCATCTCCGAGCTGGCGCGAACCGGCCGCTTTGCCCAGTTGCGCGAGGTGCTCCCCGGCATTGTCTACGACGAATTGTGGGCGCGCTACCAGCAGGACTCTGAGGCCTTTGTCGCAAGCTGGCGGCTGCTGGCTCAGGAGATGAGGCAGGGATTTATCCAGCACGCGCGCCAGCGGCTTACCTCGCTCACCAAACTGCAGTATGCTGGCATCGATGGGCCGGCTCCTGCATGGCAGGAGATTCAGCGCGCCCTCGACGGACAGCAAAATGATCTGTTGCGCACCGCCTTTGCTCTCGAGTTGTTGGAGCTGGTCGAGCCGGCAGTGCAGCGCGCCACGCACCTGCGCGAATGCGTCGTCGCCGAGCCCAGCTCAGAGGAGGCCGATCGCTATCTCGACGAAGCCTCCCGCTGCTATTTCTTCGGCCTATTCACCGCCTGCGCCGTCATGTGCCGCTCGGTTCTGGAGGAGGCCATCAAGCAGAAGCTTCCCGCGGCGCTTACCGGACTGATTCGCTCCCGCTACCGCAACACCGCCACCCTCGGCAATCTCCTCCACGAGGTCAACAACAATCTCCAGATGACCGGCTTCGACCCGGACTTCCCCCGCGTTGCCAACCTCGTCAACGACATCGGCCGCAAAGCCGTCCACCAGGGCCTCCTTTCTGAGGACGAGGCCCGCGGCTGCCTGCAAAACGCCCGCACGGCCCTGCAACTCCTCCTGCGCAACTGATACAACCCAGGTCGCTCTACGGTTAGCCCCACACGACCACCCAATGCCTCCTCCGTTCGTGCGGAGGAGACACTGGGTTGTCGCCAGAATAATTACTGCTCGTGTTACACCGGGTGCTATCTCGGTTTATTTCCCGTCGACGGAACCTGGCCATTCGGCGTACACCTGAGGCAATTGCACTCCACTCCCATTTCAGAGCAGTACTGACCTGCTGGGCAGTGTGCGTTGCATCCACTCTGTGGTCTGCATATTGCTACAGGAGGCTCCCCATGGGGCCCGATGTGTGGGGGGTAGCATCCATATGGGCAAGATGCCGGACACCCGCTGTTGCCTGGTGCGCACTTCTTGGTGGATGTATTCCAGACCTGTCCCGCGGGACATGTGGGGATCAACGTGCACTGGCTGATGGTCGTGCTCGGGTTCCAATAGTAGCCGTCAGGACACGAGGCTCCATAGAGCGCCAGCGCATAGGCAGTTGTTCCGCGGCCAACATTCAGGTCGTTGCCGCTGATAATTCCTCCGGATCCGGTGACCCACCTGTCAAAGTTCCCTCCTGTAGGCGTAGTCGCATCGGCATTGATCCGCACCGCGTTGCCCGCCGTGGACACCGCGCCATTTACATTACCCGTCGTGGTCAATCCCGGATTCGCTGTCGTGGAGGGAGGAATGTAAACGTTCACGAATGTGTCGTTCAGCAGCGTCCCTTGCAGATCGCCGAATTCATCAATGTAGACGACACCGCAAGTAGCGCCGGGAGGACATGGGCCGCCCCCCACCGGAAAGTAATACACATTCACGGCAACCTGGGGATTGGGCGTTGTGGGCAGGGTTACATTCACGGTCAGCGGAAGTGTTCCGCCGGCATCCGGGAATACCGTGATTCCGCCCTCCGCGCCGCCGGTAATGCTGACATACGCCAGCGCGTAATGCAATGCCGGCGAGGGAGATGGATACGTGCCAGGCATCGACGTTTGTACGGCGATGGTTGAGCCGGAAACCAATGCTCCGCCAACCGGAGTAGGTCCGGCAATCCTTACAAAGTGTCCGCTGGTGCCTGTGCGTGGCTGGCGAGTGCCGCCGGAGCCGGGTTGGTAATACCAGAAAGAAAGAGATTCCTGTGCTGAGGCGCGAGGCTGATCGGGAAAGACAGAAAGAGCCGTCGCGCCGATGAGGATAGCCAATAAGGCTCGGTGATTCATCGTGTCCTCCATTTCGTGCAACCGCCCAGTTGGACATGCCGGGCGGGTTGGGGGGAGTCAGGCCGAGAGCCTTGCTTCAGAACTTCGATTCAGGGCAACGATAGACGCTGTTGATTTCCCGACGAAGTGCATGAAGAGAACCGCGCCAGAATCCCAATTTCAACTTGCGTGTATTGTAATGAAGACACGCGGGTTTTCATATCACATATTTCAGCGCGTGGGCGACCCATCCTTCGCGTTCTTTGCGAAGCGTGGGAGACCAGCAAAGCACATACAGTAGCGCGGCAAAAAATGCTACTTCGGATGATTTCCTGGTTGTGGGATCACGCTTATCGGCGTACATCTGATGCAACTGCATTCATTTCCCACCGCGGAGCAGTATTGACCTGCCGGGCAGTGCATGTTGCATCCCGCCTGAGGTTTGCATTTCCAGTCAGGTGGCTCCCCGTGCGGACCTGTGACCGGGGGATAGCATCCGTAGATGCAAGTTGATGGGCAACTCCCGGTAACAGGCACGCACGTTTTCGTTGTCGGATTCCAGGCTTGACCTGAGGGACAACCAGGAACCAACACGCACTGGCTGACAGCCGCACTCGGGTTCCAATAGTATCCATCGGGACAAGAGGAGTGATAAAGCACAATCGCAATGACGTTCTTTTCGCGGTCAACGTTCAGGTCGTTGGCGCTAATCGTTCCTACGGGAACCGAGACCCATCTGTCGAAACTCCCTCCTGAAGGCGTGGTCGGGTCTGCGTTGATTCGCACAGCATTTTTCGTTGTGTCCACCGAGCCATTTACGTTGCCGGAAGTGGTGAGTCCTGAGTCCGGTGTCGTGGCGGGAGGGAAGAACGCACTCACAAAGGCATCGTCGAGCAGCATCCCTTGCGTATCGCTGAATTCGTCAATGGTGGCGCTTGCAAGGCAATTTCCGTGCCCAGGGCAGCCGCCGCCGCCCCCGCTGCCGAGAAAATAATAAACATTCACGGCAATCTTAGGATTAGGGGTGTTGGGGAGGGCGACATTCACAGTGAGTGGAAGGTGTCCACTGGAATCCGGGAATACGCTGATGCCGCCTTCCGCGCCGCCGGTGATATTGACAAATGCCAGAGTGTAACCGGGGGCCTGCAACGGGTTCCACGAGAAAGGCATGACTGTTTGTACGGGGACGGTTGCGCCGGGAACCAGTGCTCCACCCACAGTGGTAGGTCCTGCAAGCTTCACGAAATGTCCGCTAGTGCCCGTGCGCGGTTGGCGAGTAGAGCCGTACATGCCGGTTTGGTAGTACCAGATAGTGAGGGTTTCCTGGGCTGAGGCGCGAGGCGCAGGAAAGACAGAAAGTGCCGTCGCACCAATAAGCATAGCCAATATGGCCCGATGATTCATCTTGTCCTCCTTTTAGGTTTGCTTGGATTGTAGTGAAGGCCGGGCAATATTTATATCAAAAATTTCAGTGCGGGGAGCCAGGCTGGCATCCACAATTCTCATTCCCTCTTGTGAACCAGGGACATACCACCCAGTCGCCCGCCTTCTATACTGAACCTTCATGTCCTACGCCGCCGCCATCGACCAGCTGAATGCCATGGCGCCGGAGCTCTACGTGCGCCCCGGACAACCGCGGCAAAAGTTCTCCCTCGACGAGTTCCGCACCCTGCTCGCCGCCCTCGGCAATCCGCATCAACGCTTTCGCTCCGTGCTCATCGCCGGAACCAACGGCAAAGGCTCCACGGCAGCTACTCTGGCCTCCATCCTCGCCGCCTCCGGAGCGCGCGCCGGCCTCTACACCTCGCCGCATCTCCAACGGGTAAACGAACGCATTCGAATCGGCGACGCCGAAATTCCCGACGACGACTTTGCCCGCCTCTACTTCCACGTTCACGATGTCGCCCAACAGTTGGTCCAGGATCGCCGCCTCCCGCAACCCCCCAGTTTCTTCGAGATTCTCACCGCCCTGGCCTTCCTCTACTTTGCCGAGTCGAACGTCGATCTTGCCGTCCTTGAAGTCGGCATGGGCGGCCGCCTCGACGCCACCAACGTCGTCGATCCGCTCCTCTCCATCATCACCGACATCTCGCTCGACCATACCGAATGGCTGGGCACAACCCTGGCCGCCATCGCGCGCGAGAAGGCCGGAATCCTCCGCCAGGGCGGAACGCTGATTCGACTCCCGCAATTCACCGAGGCCGACGATGTGCTGAACGAGGTGGCGGCAGAACTCGGCGTGCGCTGGGTCGACGTAATCGACTATCTGCCGAAGGGCCTGGGTGCCCCAGGTCCGGGGTCCCCACGGATAGGTCTTCATCCGTGGGGTGGAGATCCCTCGCATTTGGGGACCTGGGAACGCATAACACCAATTGATAGTCAGATCGATAGCGCAGCAGCTCCGTATACCGTCAACGCCCTCGGCACTTCTATTGAGGTCGCTTCTCCGCTCGCCGGGACTCATCAGCGGCGGAACATCGCGCTGGCCATCACCGCGGCCGTCGTGCTTGCCTGCGATTTTGGCTTTCCCATCACGCCGTATCAGATCGCCGAAGGCATCCGCCAAACCCGCTGGCCAGGCCGTTTGGAGCGCATCGAGCGCGATGGCTTCCTCTGGATACTCGACGTGGCGCACAACCCCGCCGGCGCATGGGCGGTGCGGAGCGGACTCGACTATATCCCGCGTGGCAACACAGCGAAGGCTCTCATCTTCAGTTGCCTGCACGACAAGCCCATCGCGGAGATGGCGCGGATTCTCTTTCCCCTCTTCGCGCGCGTGGTTTTAACCCCGCTCCATGCCGCGCGCGCCGCCGCAATAGAAGATCTGGTGGCCGCTGCGCAACTTACTCAGACGCCGTTCCTCGTTGCCGAATCGGTCGCTGACGCGCTACAACTGGCGAGGAAGCATGCCGGAAGTGACCCGATCATCGTTTCCGGCTCGGTTTACCTGGTGGGTGAGGCACGCTCGTTGCTGCTGGCAGAAGGCGCCGAATCAGGAGGGCGCACATCATGAAACAGCGCCTCATAAAGCTGCGTCAGCGTTTCAAAAAGCGCCCCAGGCAACGCCCCCTGCAGCGTCCCAACCCGCTCCCCTGGTTCTATCGCTGGCGCACCAACCTCATCCATGCGCCGCTCTTTGTGCTGATCACCGCCGTCTGCGGCAGTATCTCCCTTCTCGTCTCGCTGGTCGATAAAAAAGGCAACGCGCAGCACCGCATCGCCCGCATCTGGGGGCGGGCCAGCGTATGGAACACCAGCTCCAAGCTAAAGGTCGTCGGCGCCGAGAATCTGCGCAAGCACCCCGTGGCCGTCTACGCCTGCAACCACACTTCGTACATGGATGTGCCCGTGATCTTCGCCGTGCTGCCCTTCCAGTTCCGCATCATCGCGTGGAAGGCCCTGTGGCCCATTCCATTTATCGGTTGGTATTTGAATCGCTCCGGGCAGTTGCCCATCGACACCCACAACCCCCGCGCCTCGCTCTCCAGCATGGGAGCGGCAGCCAAAGTGCTCCGCTCCGGCATGCCCCTCTTCATCTTTCCCGAGGGAGGCCGCACCTCCGACGGCACTCTGCGGCCCTTTCTTCCCGGCGCGGCTTTCATGGCCATTCGCGCCCAGGTTCCGCTGGTACCCATCGCGCTCAGCGGCGTCTTCGAGCTCATGCCCATTCACACCCATCACTACTATCCCGGCACGTTGACAGTCAGCATCGGCGAGCCGATTGTGACCGTGGGCATGACCATGCAACAGGTCGATGAACTCACCGCCCGCCTCCACGCCGCCATCGATAACCTGCGCGTCCAGCAAGGTATAGCGGCATCAAAAGGGGTTGCCGCTCAGGATATGAAGGCCTGACGTCGGAGCAAAAAAGCTCCGTGCCCCATCCTTTCGCTTTTTTTCTGGCGCAAGGGTGGGAAACCACAAAAAGCGCATAGCCCTCCACCAAAGTTTCCGCTCTGGGTACTTGAGTTTAATCCCTGCCCGCGTCCCCTATCCCTCCCGCCGCCCCCATGATTACACTGGTTGCTGCCATGTGCGTCCACGTCGCCATTCCCGAGCCTACCGGCATCGATTCAGCCTTCAACCAGCGTTCGCTGCCACCCTATCTTGCCGCCCTCCGCTCCGCCGGGGCCACGCCCATCATCGTTCCTCTGCACGAGCATCAGGACCGTGTAGCCCGCCTGCTTGCCGGCGTCCAGGGAGTGCTTCTGCCCGGCAGCAACTTCGATGTCGACCCGCAGCGATACGGCGAGGCCGCGCTCCCCGAGTGCAGCTCACCCGACCCAGCCCGCGCCGCCGTCGACGAGCTTCTCCTCCAGGACGCCTTCAGTCTCCACAAGCCCATCCTCGCCGTCTGCGGCGGAATGCAGACCCTGAACGTCTGGCTCAACGGCTCGCTCATCCAGCACCTCAAGACCTCCGTCAATCACAGCCCGGGAGACAACATCGCCGAGGCTCACCCCGTCCGCATTACGCCCAGCTCGCGTCTGGCCGGCCTCGTCCCTCAAAGCTCTCCCGCCGAACCCCTGGTCAACTCCAGCCACCACCAGGCAATCAAGGTTGTCGGCGACGGTCTGCTGGTCAGCGCCGTCTCTCCAGTCGATGGCGTCATCGAAGCCGTCGAACTCAACTCGCCCCATCACTTTGTTCTCGGAGTGCAGTGGCATCCCGAGCGCACCTACACTACGAGCGCCTTCTCTCGCGCCATCTTCGCGGCCTTCGTGCAAGCCGCCGTAGTCTGGCAACCCCGCCACATTGAAGAGTCAGTAGTATCGGCATGAACCAGAGATATGGGTGCATGAACCAGAGATGTGGGTGCCCTAGGTCCCTCGCATTTGGGGACCTGGGAAACAAGGCAAAGGTGAGTTTGCTAACTCCGCTATCTCCGCTAACTTGCTACCCCCGCGAAGCGGGGGCTAACTCGCATCCATGACCGAATCCCCAAATCCCGTAACCCGCCTCAACGTCCTCCTCGCCGAGGCCGCCCAGCCCCCGCTCGACCCCCATCTCTCCCAACAATTCGCCGCCCTACTTTCGCTCTTTCTTCGCTGGGGCGCCCGCATCAACCTCTCCTCCATCCGCGACGAAGAAGGCATCCTCTCCCGCCATTTTGTCGAGTCCATCGCCTGCGCCCGCGCACTCCCCGCCGGCATCTCCACCTTGCTCGACTTCGGCTCCGGAGCCGGCTTCCCTGGCCTCCCCATCGCTCTCTGCCGCCCGGAAATCGCCGTCACCCTGGCCGAGTCGCAGGGCAAGAAAGCCGCCTTCCTTCGCGAGGCCGTCCGCGTCCTGGGGGTTACTCTTATGGTTCATTCCGGCCGCGCCGAGTCCCTCACCACACAATTCGATTGCGTCACGCTCCGCGCCATCGACAAGATGGTCCGCGCCGTCCAGGCCGCTGCCAATCTTGTTCGCCCCGGCGTCTGGCTCGCGCTCATGACTACCACCGCCGCTCTTCCCACCCTCAAAGCATCCGCCGGCGCCAACTTCACCTGGACCGCCGCGCCTTTATTTCCCGGCAACGACAACCGCCTGCTCGCCCTCGGAAAACGCGCGCTCTAATTCGCCATCTTGATCAGCGCCAGCTTCTTGACTGCACCCAGATCCTTCTCCGCCTTCACCGTCAATCGCACGCCCGTTCCCTCCGCATAGCGCGGCGCTTCGTCGAGCAGCTTTAGCGCGCTCTTCGCCAGGTCGCTTTTCCGCGCCGCCGCCACCGCCTTGTCGCCCAGAATGAACGCCGCGCGAAAGCACCCATCGCACGGACCAAGGTAGACAATGGTCCTCTTTTTCTGTTTCAGCTTCAGCGCCCAGCCCGCCTTGGGCGAATACGAATTCCACTCCTGAATCGTGGCGCCCTGCTCTGCCATCCACTCCACCAGTTGCTTCCACAACGCAGCCGTCGCGCCCACCGCCGCAGCCACCTCCGCCTCTGTGGGCTTCGTCGTTTTTCCGATAAACGCATTCACTGTTTCCATCTTGCTCCTCTCGTGCCGCAATCAGTCTACAGCGCGTTTCATAAACCCGGCTTGTCTCAGGGCGCTACTTTACAGGCTGCGGAAAAAAGCAAATAGCGTAGCACGAAGTGTCAGGGCACGACTTTACAGGTTGCGGAAAAAGGCAAAAGGAATAGCACGAAGTGTCAGGGCACGACTTCAGTCGTGCCGAAAAAGCAGAATAAAAATCGTGGGCTTTAGCCCCTGAGGGAGGTGTTGTTACGGAGGGAGGAGGGAGGCCGTGTGCCCCGTCCATCCGCTCCTGAGCGTAGTCGAAGGATCTGCGTTTCACAATTGCGGATGGGCGGGAAGCGACAACATTCAATATCTTTGTCACCTTGAGCAAATCTTCGCCCTATCTTCGCCCGCCCCCTACCGCCTGAACTGCCTCCGAATAGCCAGCAAAAACAGCGCAAACAACGACGACGTCAGCAACGTCTCGAAGATCGCCACAACCCGCCCCCGCGGATAGACGGGCGTGTACTCTGGAGTTCTTTGAAACGTCGCCGTATCGATTGCCGTGATTCCACTCTTGCCGATCAGTTTTGCCTCTGTCCAAAAATTATTCGTCCAACTGTCCTGCCGATTCCATACGCAGCTGTAGGTCACGCGTGCAGAGCTCGTAGAGATAGCCTGCTTCAATTCAAGACCCGTGATGGGGAACAAGAGCGCCGCTGCCACCAGGACTCCAAACAACCACGCCAACGGCTTCCCATAACTGTTCCCGTAATCGCTTGCATACTTGTACCAGGCCACAAAGCTCAGATTGCGATGCCACCACCGCCGCAACCAGAGAAGCCGTCCATCAGTCGGCCCAGCCAGCCGCTTCATCTCCATCTCGCCAAAATGAAACTCATTGGCCGTCCAGTAATCCAATCGCGAGTCGTAATTCTTCTTGAGCTGCCGGTAGATCTGGGCAATCGCGCGGTAATTGCGCTTGCCTTCCACTTGAAAAGAGTAATCCTCCGCCACTTCGTTGCTAGCCGTCTCCTCAAATACGGCCAGTTGCCCTTGCCGTGGGCGCCTCCCCCAGTTGACGGATGGCTTGAACCAGACTTGACTCACGTCGCAGTTGAAAAACACCGCGCGGTCCAGGTCGACATCCTCAAAGACAATCTCGCCAGGTTTATAGAATCTGGCCAGCGAAAACACGGCGCTTGGTGATTCCTTGTCTCCCAAAGTAAAGCTCGTGTCCCGAAAATCAGCCCGATCCCTAAACTCGGCCTCGCTCCAATCCCCTGTGTCCACGAATGCTGCGTGGCTGTAGATAGCGGGCCCAATTAGAGTCGAGCCTGTGAACACTGCCCCGTGCATGAAATTGGCGCTAGTGAAATCTGATGCCTCGCCGAAGGTCATATCACTGAAGTAAGTGCTTCCCGCAAAGGTTGCGCCGAGGAAAAGGGCCTTCTTCGCGAACTTCGCGTTTTGAAACTCTACCCCTCCTTTGAAGGTCACTCCGCCGAAAGTTGCGTCCTGTGTGAAGGTTGCACCGCTGAAATCTGCGTCCTGCGTGAAGGTCGCTCCTCTGAAGTTTGCGTCCTGCGTGAAGGTCGCTTCGCAGAAAGCTGCATACTGCGTGAAGGTCGCCTTGTAGAAGTTTGCGTCCTGCGTGAAGGTTACTCTCGAGAAGTAAGCGTCCTGCGTGAAGGTCGTACCGCTGAAGTCTACTTTCTGCGTGAAGGTCGCGCTGCTGAAGCTTGCGTCCTGTATGAAGGTCACTCTGCGGAAGTTTGCGTCCTTTATGAAAGTTGCTAGGCCGAAGTCTGAGCCCTGTGTAAAGGTTGCACCATCAAATTGGCAGGTAGCTTGGAATTTCCTGTACCCGAGATTGAGTTGTGGAAAGATAAAGTAATTGAAGTGAGCCTCACCCTCTCCTGCGCTAATCAAAGTCCTCTCAAATTCCTGCCAGAAATCATCGAAGAGTGGACCCGATTGCTTGTTTGTGTCCTTTGAGTGCATCAGGCATACGGGCAGCTCGTCTACCCCATCCGGCGCAACATGGAGTTTGCGTCCACATATATGGGCGCCGATGAGGACGCCCATCACGATCGGACAGCCCGCTTCGCCATACTCGCCTTCCCATACCGTGTTCTCTTCGTCCAATATGACGCTCTTGTCAGGATCTTTCATCGGGTTACTCCATCAGGTTCTTTTATTGCCTTGTCGCTATCCCCATCCCCCGCTCCGCGACCGCGCTCTCATCGAACGTAATCCCGCCCTCCGCAACCAGGCGCTCAGCCGCCGCAACTTCTTGTTCCTTCACCATAATCCGCGAGTGTACCACCGCTCTCAATTTCCGCTCATTCCTTTTCTGCCTCTCGCGTTCCCCGCCGCCACGCGAGGACAAGAGCGAAGATCGAACAATTCAGAGTTCGATCCGCCTCTCAAACGGCGGGCGCGCGCTCTTTTGCGAACCCCAGTTCATCGTGTGCAACAGGCGACCGACGTGATCCACGTGATAACGCACGCCAAAAGAACGCTCGATGTACTCGGCGACGCGGGGACAGGTCCATAAATCGGTCGAGAATCCAGCAGCCCGCGCGCCCTCGAGCAACTGTCTTTCCAGCCGCTGGCGTTCGCCCGGGGAAAGTTTCAGCGGTCTTCCGCTGGCCGGAACTGCCTTCAGCGCCGCCCAACCGCCCAGCTGCCGGTCATGCTTCCAGCGGCGAACGCTACGCGGATCAACATCCAACCGTCGCGCGATTTCGGCCTGAGAAATCCCCCGTTCCAGCAACCGAATGGCATGCTCCCGTTTACGTTGCAACTCTTCAGGACTGCCCTGCGGTCGGATAACTCACCTCAACACAACCATCACAGCATAGGACATTATTTATACAGGATTCAATTGTCCCGGAGAGACGCTCCGTTAACCTCACATGAAATCAAGTGCGATTCCGCAGACCCCTTTGTCCCTTGCGCCCCAGGCGTCCAATCGAAGAGGAGGCGAAGGCAGCTTTGTATTAATCTGCAAAGCCAAGTGTTCCACGTGGAACTATTTTGGGAACCGTCCCAAATCGGTCAACGTTCCACGTGGAACATTTCCATCCCGTCCCAAAATGGGCGCGGTCCCAAAATGGCGTGCCGCCGAATAGCCACTGCCCCATAGTCAACTTTCCGCCCAAAATTACGGAAGTTTTCCACCGAACAGTTTTTTTCGCACCCACACCGCCGCCACCCCGCACCTTGCCGCGAAGCCCTTGCCCTGCACAGCTTTGGAGGCTTTTTCGCCTTCCCCACCGCAGGTGGTTTCCACAGGTTGGCGGGGTTCTCCACAGACCGTGCGGCTATCCCCGAACAGCGCTTCCCGTTACTCTGGATTGCCATGGGGAAGATTCTCGGCCTCGTCAACCAAAAAGGCGGAGTAGGCAAGACAACCACGGCCATCAATCTGGCCGCCTGCCTCGCTCTCCAGGGCCTTAAGGTTCTGCTGGTGGATTGCGATCCCCAGGCAAACTGCTCCTCGGGGATTGGATTTCAGCGCGACGACAACCGCCGTTCCATCTACGACGTGCTGATGGGCGACGCCCCGGCGGAGCAGGTGATTCTGCCCACGGAGATCGATCAGCTATCGCTGCTGCCCGGCTCGAAGAACCTGACCGGCGCCAATATCGAGCTGGCCACGGCTGACGATCGTGCGCTCCGCTTGCGCCGCGCTCTGGAGCCAATTAAGGAAGAATACGAGCTGGTGATTCTGGACTGCCCGCCGGCGCTGGACCTGCTCACCGTCAACGTGCTGGCAGCCGCCGACACACTGATTGTTCCTATGCAGGCCGAGTACTTTGCTCTGGAAGGAATCTCCGAGCTAATCTCCACGCTGGAACGAGTACGCGCCGCATACAATCCCTCGCTGACCATCGAGGGCGTTTTGATGACTATGTACGACGACCGCACCAACCTGGCGCAGCAGGTGACAGACACGCTGCGTGAGTACTTCAAGGATCGCCTCTACCACACCGTGATTCCGCGCAACGTGCGGCTGGCCGAAGCGCCCAGCCACGGAAAGCCGGTGGCTCTGTACGATCCGCGTTCCCGCGGTACAGAGGCTTACTTCGAGATGGCGGGGGAGTTTTTGGCACGCAACGGCATCGAGATTCCGAAGAAGGTGAACCTCTTCTCCGCCGCGCCGCAGGACGAGGTGAGTGTCTTGCCTACCTCCTGATGACTGCTTGCATGCAGACCGCCGCAGACCGCATCAGCCCATGCAGATTCACCCCCCCGGCCACTCTTCCGGAAAAGAGGATTTTGAACCATGACCGCTACCGCAACCGACCTTAAACGCCGCGCCCTGGGCAAGGGCCTGGACTCTCTTTTGCCGCGCGTTACAGCCGCTCCCGCCACCTCTGAGAATGATGGAGGAAAGCCGCTGGAGATTCGCCTCGAGCTGATCGATCGCAATCCGTTCCAGACGCGCTCACAATTGAACGATGAGCAGCTGGGCGAGCTGGCCGCATCGATCAAGTCAAACGGTGTCGTGCAGCCGGTGCTGCTGCGTCCGCTGGCGAACGGCCGCTTCCAACTGATCGCGGGCGAACGGCGCTGGAAGGCTTCGGAGATGGCCGGCAAGAAGACGGTGCCGGCGATTCTGCGGAGAGTCTCCGACGAGCAGGCGATGGAGATCACCATCATCGAAAACCTGCAGCGGACGGACCTGAATCCGATGGAGCAAGCGCGGGCTTTTGAGCGGTTGTCGCGCGAGTTTCATATGACCCAGGAGCAGATGGCGGTGCGCACCGGCAAGGACCGGGCAACAGTGGCTAACTTCTTGCGTTTGTTGAGGTTGCCGATGTCGGTGCAGGCACGGGTGGAGTCGGGAGAACTTAGCTTTGGCCATGCGCGAGCGCTGCTGGCTTTTGAGCACGCCGAGGAGATGGAAAAGGCGGCGCAGCGGGTAGTTAAACTTTCGCTTTCTGTTCGCCAGACAGAGGCCTACATACAAGGGATTACGCACCCCGAGAAGAGCGGGAAAAAAGACGGGAAAGAGGAGCGTTTTGTCGACCCCAATGTTCGCGCTGTGCAGGAGAAGTTGCAGAGAGCGCTGGGGCTGAAAGTCCAGATCGAAGATCATAACGGCCACGGCAAAGTCATCATCGAGTACGCGCATCTGGAAGATTTCGATGGGCTGCTGGAGCAATTGGCTGGACAGTGATGGCAGGGAACAGGGAACAGAGAACAGAGCACGGGGTGGAGTCCCGGTTTCGCTCCTGGCAGGTTCTCGTCAGAGAGGTAAGGCAGGCTCTAGTATGCGATTTAGATTTGAGCTGGCTCGAGATGACCTGGCTCACCCGACAGAGGGCTCAACAAATCCAGTTTTCCCGACCTGGCCTCATTGAAAGTATTATCCTAAGCTAGCGCCCATCCAAGAATCGACTAGGGGTCGGTACAAATTGATGATGCCTCGGCAAATGCATTTGGAATTGGTCAACGATGTGGGCGAAAAGTCCCCGATCCCGAAGCTATACCTCGGACCAAATCCATGTTTTGGTGACCTCTGTGATACTGTTCGGATACCAAAGCAGGTTGAAGCTCCCTTTGAGCGCGGGATCGTAGCAGGAAAAAACTCTTACGTCTACGATGCGCATACTTATCACACAAAAGTACCTCCCGAGGGCATCTCCTCATTGATTGAGCACTATACACGTCCCGGAGACGTGGTACTCGATCCATTCTGTGGTTCTGGCATGACTGGAGTAGCCGCGACGAGCCTTGGACGTTCGGCATTGCTTTCCGACATATCTCCTGCGGCTATTTTTATCGCCTACAATCTGAACACTCCCATCGACCACCGGCGATATTTGAATACGGTCCGCACGGTACTCAGTCGTTGCCAAGATGTCGAGCAAGAGTTGTATTCGACCCACTGTCGAACCTGCCACGAGCCAACACCTATGCTGTACATGGTGTGGAGTTTCGGCATGATTTGCAATCACTGTTCACAGGAATTCGTGCTGTGGGATGTGGCCCGCGATGAACGGGAGAGCGTACGCGAGAGCAAAATATTGTCTGTATTCGATTGTCCCCACTGCGGCCAACGCTTGAAGAAAAGGGAGCTAAAACGAACACAGCGTTACCCGGTGAGTGTTGGATATCGCTGCTGCGGAGCAGGACTGAAGGAATGCACAGCCCCTCCTGACAACTTTGACCTGCAACTACTCGAGAAACTTGAAAAGGGGCCGCCGGATTATCTTTGGTATCCAAAGGACCGATTCCCAGATGGAATTAACACGAGACAACCGATCGCCGCAGGCATTACGTCCGTCGATAAAGCGTATACTCCACGTGCACTCCATGCCATATCTTTACTGTGGAAGATTGCATCTGAGTGGCCAGAAGTAGAAGTGCGCGACAAACTCCTCTTCACGGTAACCTCACTCTATCAACGGGTTACCGTATTCTCGGAATTTAGGTTTTGGGGCGGCAGTGGCAATACAGCCAATTACAACGTGCCAGCCATCATGAACGAGCAGAATGTATTTGCAACCTTCGAGCGGAAAGCCAACACTATCAGTTGGTACTTTCGCGAAGCTGCAGAAATGTCTCGTCAGGTTGAAGTAAGCACACAGTCTGCCTGCTGCCTTGGGCAACTGCCCGACCGGTCCGTAGATTACATTTTCACAGACCCTCCGTTTGGAGCAAATATCAACTATTCGGAGATGAATTTTCTCTGGGAAAGCTGGCTTGGCGTAAAAACCGACACCCGAGAAGAAGCAATTGTAAATAAGGTTCAGGGAAAGGATTACGATGATTACCAAGGCCTCCTCTGCACAGCATTTCGTGAGATGCGGCGCGTTCTGAAGGATGATGCATGGCTTACGGTGGTGTTCCATAACTCTTCGGAGAAAGCCTGGAGTGCAATACAAACGAGCCTGGACGAAGCAGGCTTCAGCATTGAAGGAACCCAGACTTTCGATAAAAAGCACGGAACATTTAAAATGTTCGTTTCCGAGAACGCAGTCGGATACGATCTTGTGCTTCACTGTCGAAAGTCAAAGGAAGCGATCAACTACACTAACGGATTATCTTTCGCAAACGGGCGTGCCGATGCCCGTGAGTACGTGCATCGCACCCTGCTTGAAGGCACTAGTTCATACCAGGTTCATTATCTTCACGTTGCCCGGCACGATGAGTTCGACTATAGAAGGCTCTATGCCAACTGGCTGAGAGACGCGCTTCCTCGAGGGCTGGTATCTTTGAGCTTTGAAGAGTTTCGAGAGATTGTCAACGAGTGTGTAGCTGCACCTGCCTGAGGCCATCGAATCATGAGCGCAAAGCGAAAAATTAAGACTCTTCGAGCATTCACGGACGATGAACGCGAGAAGGCGCACACTCTGCTTGCTATCCGAGTGGCACATATGATGGGCCGCAAGCTCGAAGAGGGCGATTGGGCCGAAGTGTACTGTCGAGCAAAAGGTATTCCGATAAAGGGATGGAGTAACCTGGACATCGACATCATGAATGGACGGCTCGGCGTAGAGCACAAAATGATTCGTTACAGTTCAAAGGGCGACATATCCGAAGCTTGTGGAACAAGCATTATGCACCCCTCGGCAACGCGAGCCTTTCGGGTTCCTCCGACAACAACTGACGCAAACAATGCAATGTACGATGTTCTAACGCAATATGGGGATCTTATTCGAGGGCGCAGCGAAAAGGTACGAGAATTGTCCGGCTCCGAAGACGAGCCGGATATGCGCACAGGATGGTTGTTATGGCAAGATTCCTTGAGACAATTCCTTTATTTCGAGGAAGAAATGGCGCCGCCTGACCCCAGACGCTTTGAAGCGAAGTGGGTTCAAAGAGTGAGCAAGAGCGGATCTCGCAAGCCGAGCACGAATTTATGGATTTACGACCGGAAGACAGGAGCAAAACGGTATTCGGTGACGACTGAAGCTGGCGCGAAAATTCAGCCTTATTTTGATGTTCCGCCCCTTACCGATCCAAACGTTTACATTTTCACGGTTATCGGCGAAATACTAAAGACAGGGTTTGTCAAGGTGTGGCTAACTGACGCAACCGCGCGGGAGCTGGAGCGGGTTATCGGCTCGCTTAACCCAGAAACGTTGAGTAGGGTCGTTCTAGAAAGTGCAAAACTGGTTGCAAAGCGGGATGTGGCAGAGGAACTTGCCAGAGAAGTAGCACATCCTTTTACAATTACGCTTGAAGCCTATCAAGTATTGCAGAACGCATTCCCAGGAGTGAGCGACGAACACTGCTTTCAGAGATTAGCCGAACAGCTTCGTTCGCGCAGCGTGGGCTAGATCCCAGGTTTTAATAGTGAGACTGAGGACTCCCAGCGAACTTGAAAGATGTCCCTCAGGGACTAAAGCCCATATCCTTCAAAATGCGGAGGATTGATCGCGACTTCGTCGCGTGGATTGATTTCTAAAAACAAAACAACGATATTTTGCCGGGGTTGAAACCCTGGACTCCCTCCGGAAACCTTCCCTCAGGGGCTAAAGCCCTAATCATATTGTTGTCATATCGGCACGGCTGAAGCCGTGCCCTGATACAAAACTTCTTTCCACCTTAACCGATTCGCAAAAAACGCGAATCGGCGAGGGTGGGACACCCGTTTTTGGCAGGACTCCCATTTTCAGTGGGGTACACGAAATTCTGTGAATCATCACGCAAAATCATTCATCCGGAGTTGCAAGGCCCAGGCGTTGAGGGTGACGAACTGGTGGGTGGGCTGGTAGCGGGCGATGAGTTGGGCGGCGGCGGCGATGGAGGGGGTGCGGTAGGCGGAGGGATCGGAGTGGCTGCCGTCGTGGAGGACGATGTTGGCGGCCTGGCCGAGGCGGTAGAGGCCGTCGATTTTATTGGAGAGGCGAAGGGCGATGGCGTCGGCGGAGGGGTTCTTCCAGTCGGAGGTCATGGCGTTCCAGAGGACGGGGACGAGTCCGAGGCGGCGGGCGATGCGCAGGGTTGCAGGGCGGCGGGCGCCGTAGGGCGGACGAAAGAAACGGATGGGGGAACCAGTGATCTGGGCGAGGATTTGATTGGTGCGGGAGAGCTGCTTTTCGATTGTGGTGGCGGGGGCGAGGGCCAGGTTGCGATGGGACCAGGAGTGGTTGCCGATGAGGTGGCCGGCGGCGGCGATCTGGCGGACGAGAGAGGGTTCGGCCTGGGCGCGGCTGCCGACGAGAAAGAAAGTGGCGCGGACGCCGCGGCGGGCGAGGAGGTCGAGGAGGCGAAGAGTCCAGACGGGGTTGGGGCCGTCGTCGAAGGTGAGGGCGAGTTCGCCGGGGCGCGGCGGGGCGATGAGCGCGGAACCGAAGAGTTGAGAGGCGGGCCAGAGAGCGGCATAGGCGCAGCCGCCCGCCGCCAGGCCGAGCGAGGCCGTTGCGCCGAGGCCGGCGGAGAGTTCTAACGCGAAGGGGGAAATCATGTTGACAACCAGTGTGCCGTGCCGGGGGCCGGGAGGGCAAGGGGAAAGGAACGAGGCTTGCCATCCCACCCATTTCGCATAGAACGCGAAATGGATGGGGCACGGGAAATTCGTCGCTGCGAGATTGAAAACCAAGCCGCTGCTGCCTACAATGTGGGTATGAACAAACACGTCATCAAAACCGATAAAGCTCCCGCGGCGATTGGGCCGTATTCACAGGCGGTGCGCGCGGGGAATCTTCTCTTCACTGCCGGGCAGGTGGGCGTGGACCCGGTGAACCAACAGGTGGTGGCAGGCGGGATTACCGAGCAGACCACGCGCGCGATGGAAAACCTGAAGGCCATTTTGGAAGAGGCGGGGACGAGCCTGGCCAAGGCCGTGAAGGCGACCGTGTATCTGAAGGACATGAGGGATTTTGCGGCGATGAATGCGGTGTATGGCGAGTATTTGAGCGCGCATGGCATAGCGCCGCCGGCGCGGACGACGGTGGAGGTTTCGCGGCTGCCCAAGAATGTGCTGGTGGAGATTGAGCTGGTGGCGGAGGTGTGAGAAAGGCAGGGACTAGGGAACAGGGAATAGGGAATAGCCACCCCAGCGAACATAGATCATTCGCTGGGGGCCCCGATGAAGCCGCGCCCTGACACTTCGTGCAACGCGGGGTACATTTTTCACCAGAGGTACAGACGTGTCTCTGATACAAAACCTATTTATGAAATCAATTCTAGATATTGCTCTCATCCATTCTTATAACTGTGAGCATCCAATCAAAGTGAAGTCGAGGGGGTTGTGATGAGCGAGAGCCCAGAGAAGGTGGTGCGCACGGAGGCGGATTGGCGCGCGCGGCTGACGGGGGAACAGTACCGGGTGCTACGCGAGAAGGGGACGGAGCGGCCGTTCAGCGGGGTGCTGACGGAGAATCGCGAGAGCGGGAACTACCAATGCGCAGGCTGCGGGGCGCTGCTGTTTCTGAGCGGGGCGAAGTTTGACTCGGGGTGCGGGTGGCCGAGCTTCCTGCTGCCGGCGGATTCGAAGGCTGTGACGGAGCATGACGATATGAGTTTGGGAATGCGGCGCGTGGAGGTGACATGCGCGCGGTGCGGCGGACATCTGGGGCATGTATTTCCGGATGGGCCGCGGCCGACAGGGTTGCGGTACTGCATCAACTCGGCGGCGTTGAGGTTTGAGCGAGCGAGTTAGCTTCCGCTGCGCGGAAGTAGCAAGTTAGCGAGTTAGCGGTAAAACAGGGTTGTGGTTTCCCACCCTTTTCGCAAAGAACGCGAAAAGGATGGGGCACGGGGCGAAAGCGGGCACCCAGCGAGTGAATCACACCCAGGAAAAATTTAGAGGGGGAAGAGAGTGTCTGATTTGGAGGGCATGGCGGTGACGCGTGCGCGGCGCTTAGACGGCTGCGGCGGAGACTGCGGTTCGGGCGTGGCGAGCAGGCCGGCAATCTCGCGGAGTTCGTTACGGGCACGAGCGACGGTGGCGGCAAGGTTCTCCTGAGACTGGGCGGAGACGGCGGAGGGAAGAGGCAACCGGGAGTTTGATGCTGGCGGAGGAGTCTTGCGGGTGTGAGCCTGCTCCAATGCCTGACGCGCGCCGGAGAGCGTATAGCCCTCGGCGTGGACCAGGTGCTTGATCTTCAGGGCCAATTCAACGTCATGGCGGCGGTAGAGGCGTTGGCCGGTGCCGCTCTTTTTGGGTTTGAGCTGGGGAAACTGCGTCTCCCAAAAGCGCAGGACATAGGTTTCGACGCCGCAGATGCGAGCCACATCGCCAATCTTGAAGTAAAGGCGGTCGGGGATTACGGGCGAATCCGGAGCGCGATACTGGGGAAGTTGCATGGCCATGGCGAGACGAGGAGGAGACCGCAACCGCGGTGAAAAGCCTTCTCTAGAGAAAGTATAGGCCAGAGGTTGCGCGCCGCGCGCAGCAAAAACTGCGGAGGGTGTGCAGAACTAGGTACGAGTCTTGTTGGCAACCAAGACCATTTGCAGGACGCGATCGGTCCACAGGGCTTGCTCGCCGGGGCAGGCGAGAGGCGCGCCATCAAGGATGGCGGAGACGAAGTTTTCGATGCAGGGATAGTGGATGTTGTCGTGCGCGGGGAGGGATTCTTCGCGATTGCCGATGCGGAGGATGGGGCCGCCCAGAGGGTCGAGATTGATTTCGGTGTCGGTTCCGATGACGCGGAACTGGTCGCGCTCGATGCGGGAGTTCCAGCGGACATCCACAACGGCGTGAATGCCGAGCGAATATTGGATGAGGACGGTGGCTGAATCCTCGACGGGCGCCTGGAGGACAGCGTTGGAGAGCAGGCCGGTGGAGCTGGCGGGCTCTCCGAAGAGGAAGTTCATGGCATCGATGCGGTGGCAGGCGATGTCGAAGAGCGGGCCTGCGCCGGCGAGGCTGGGATTGAAGAGCCAGCTTCTGGGTTGGTCTGGCAAGTCGTTCGTGCGCCATTCATGACAATTGGCTTCGGCGAGGAGGGGTTGGCCGATGGCGCCCGAGGCGATGAGCTGGCGGGAGCGAATGAGCTTGGGGAAGAGACGGCGGTAGTAGGCGACGGCGAAGAGGCGCTGATGAACGCGCGCGACGGCGAGCATGGATTGCGCATCGGCGAGGTTGAGGGCAGTGGGCTTTTCGCAGAGGACGTGCTTGCCGGCGCTGAGGGCGGCGATGGTTTGGGGCGCATGAAGAAAGACGGGCGAGGCGACGTAAACGGCGTCAATGGGGGTGGCGAGGAGGGCGACTTCGAGGTTGGTGAAGACCTCAGCGCCTGGGTAGGCCGCGGCCTTTTGGGGATCGCGGGTGACGAGCGCCTGGAGGCGGCTGCGCGGCTCCGCAAGGATAGCGGGGATGACGCGGCGGCGGGCGATGTCGCCGATACCGATGACCAGCCAGCGAACCATGACGAGAATAGCGTAAACGATTTTGGGAGAGAGTGCATCAGGGGCTAAAGCGCGTTGTTGTATGCATTCTTGGCATGGCATAACAGGCTGCAGAAAAAATCTGAATTTCAGGCGAAATTGACGAAAAACATCCCTCAGGGGCTAAAGCCTCTGCGAAATTTTGTGAATTTATGGCACGACTGAAGTCGTGCCCTTTCAAAACGAAGTGTTTTTCCGCTGCCTGTGAAATCCCCGTCTCCCTCCAGTCTCCCAGGTCCCCAAATGCGAGGGACCAGGGGCACCCATTCTTGTGTGGAGAGATGAGCAGAAAAGCTAGTTCTTCAACTTTCTACTGTTTTTTAAGAACGGCGGCGTTCTTTTCGTCGACGAGGATGACGGATTCAAGGTGGCGGAAGGCGGAGGCTTTGGCGGGAGGAATCTCGACCTGGCGGACGATGTATTCGCGCTCGTAGTGGAGGATATTGCCTTTGGCCGAGACGGAAGAGTGATAGCTGGCGAAGTCGAGGTCGAGCGAGACAGGGTCAGGAGTTTCATCGACGACATAGCCGGGAGGGATGGCGATGTCGAAGCTGTCATGCCAGCGGCCGGTGGCGTTGAGGTCGATGGGATAAATGCGCGGCTTGTCGTCGAAAGGACTGGCGAAGGAGCCGACCACGCGGGGGCGGACCAGCAGGAGCGGACCGGCCTGATGGGAGTATTGGCGCGCGGTGACCTTGTAGTGGAACTCGATGGGCTTGTCGAGAGCTGAGGGCTGGATGAATTGAAAAGTGTCGAGGGTAACGCCGGGAAGACTCACAGCCACGGACTTCTCCCAGTATTCGCGGCGCTCCTTGTCGTCGGTGTACTTGAGGAATTCGCGTAGATCGGCACCCCTGGGACCGATGGAAGAGCTATCGACGGAGCCGGACAGGGTTCCGTCCTCCGCAAGCGTAAAAGAGCCCTTACGATCGGTGCCATTGGCGTCGGGATCGAGGACGGGGAGGGCGATGATCTGACTGGAGGCTCCGGCGGCAAGGATGCCGTAGCTGCCCTGCTCTTCAGAGGGCAGATTGCCGACGGGGGTGCGCTCGTCGGTGGGATCGAAGATGAGGTAGCGCTTGCCGTCTTTGGCTTTGACAACGGCCTTGAGGCGCGGGTCCTGCACGTCCGGAGGAAGCTCGATGGCGGCAATCATGTGGTTGCCGTGGATGGAGGGCTCATCGGGATCGACGACGTCACGGCGGTCGTCCAAGGGCATATAGACGGCGTGGATGCCGGCTACCTGGAGCATGGAGATCACCAGGGTGGTCTTGTCCTTGCAGTCGCCATAGCGATTGCGGAAGATGTCGGCGGCATGGTTGGCCTGCAAACCGCCGATGCCGCGCGCGACGATGAAGTAGCGGATGTTTTTCTGGATGTACTCGGTGATGCGGGTGAGTTTGGCGTAGAAGTCGGGCGCTCCGGCGATGAGGCTTTGCGTCTGGGCGGTGATTTCGGGGGATGGGTCGGGGCGATTTGCCTCCAGAGTTGTCGTCCACTGGCCGATGGCGCGCCACTGGTTGTCTTTGCCATCGACGGCGGCATCGCCCCACTGGACGGACATGCGGGCGGCAAGAGCATCCCACACGGGGTGGGATTTTACCTTGCGGAGGTCGAGGGCGGGCATATCTTTAATCTCCCAGCGCCAATGGTTGGGAGCGACCTCGACGGGCTTGACGGGCGGGTATCTGTGCCATGCCTCGGAATGGGCACGGCCGGCGGGCAGGTCAACCTCAAGGGCCTGGAAGACGACGGGAATGGCGTGCTGAATATCCCAGTCCTCCTCCTGGAGATAAGAGGGAAGAAGTTTTTCGGATTCGCAGACAATGGTGGCGCCAACATCGGCGGCGGGAGGACGGACAACGCGAGCTTTTCGCGTGGAGAGCATGATGGGGATGCCGGTGTCGCCCACATCGATGAAGTCCGTGTCCTGTGCCTGGTACTGCTTCTGGTCGGCGGCGATGGTCCACTCGCGAAAGTAGTTGATCTTTTCGTCGACGTCGTATTGGACATCACAGGAGACGCTGCGGCCCTGAGGCTTGAGAATGCGCTTGACCCTGCGCTCGCGCTCGACGGCTCGTCCCTGAGCGTCAACGGTTTCCAGGTACTCGTCGAAGAGGACCACCACGGCGGCATCCTTTACATAAGCGGGGGTGGGAGTTTTGGCGGCGTCGAGGCCCCACTGGGGGAGATCCTGCTTGCCGCCGAGCCAGTTGGCGGGGCAGGGATTGCAGAGGACAACCAGCAGAGCGGCGGCCAGAAAACGAGCGGTATGGGAAGGGAGCGAAATTTTCATTATGGGGTTCCTTTGACGGCGGGGGTGCGGGAGAGGACGATTTGCTGTTGGTCGGCGGCGGCGACTTTGAGATAGAAATCGTGCAGGTCGTTGTATTCCTTGGCGGCGAGCAGGGGAAAGTAGCAAGCGAAGACGCGCACTACGTCGACCGAGCTGTCCTTCACAGTGGATTGAATCCGCAGCATGGCGTGATTGGGCCAGGTAACGCCGGGGGTCTGCGGCGAACTTTCGACGGTGTAGCCGGGGGGCAGGTGAACTGTGACATTGTCCTGCTCAAATCTGGCGTAGTGAAGGTCGATGGGAGTGAGACGTTTGTCCTGCGCGACGAAAGGGTGCTTGGCGCGAGATTCAAAAAAGAGGCCAGGCAGGAGAAGATGCTTGCCGATCACCGTGCCCAAGTTGCCACTGATCCGGACAAAGCTGCTGAGGGAACTGCCAGAGTCATCGAGGTTCAGAAAGTGATCGAAGTCAACCTGCACGCCTTCGGGGAATTCGTCCTGGATGGACTCGATGAACTGCTTCTTTACCTCTTCCTCATCATTTTCCAACGCCAGTTGCCGCCAGTAGAGCGCTTCCTGGCCGGTCATGATGTAACGGGAGGCTCCCTGCAAGCCGCCAGACTCATCGATGCCGAAGATGGCGACGCGCTGCACGGTTGTGTCCTTGAAGGTACCGGCGGGAGTGGTTGCAATCACGGCAGTTTTCTCGGATAGCCGGAAGCCGGTGGCGACGGTGTGCTTCCAATGCAGGGCGCCGAAGGGGCACATCTTCTGGCCTGGGTCGAGGTAAACGTCTTTGCCGCCTAATTTGACAATCGCAATGTAGTCGTCTAACTGCCTGGAAGAAAGATAGGAGTAATCGAAGATGGCGCGGCTGCGATCGACCACTTTCATAGGTATAGCATTGAGGCCGGCAGCGCGGGCGAGGGCCACATAGAGCATCGCGATCTCATCATCCGTACCGCGCTGCTGCTTCCAGACATCCTCCGCCTTACTGATATCCTTCAGCTTTTCTTTTTTACGCTCAGCCTCGGATTTCTCCCGGGTGAAGCGGGTGTTTTCGAGCTTCTGGACGGTGGCATAGATTTTGGCGGCCTTCTGCTCCTCGGTGTCGCCGGGGGCGACAATTTGGGCGACGGCGATCTTGAGATGGTCGGATGGATTGGTGAAATCCCGTACCCACTCGGCCCAGTGTATACACGCACGATCCCAGAACTCCTTGCCGGAGTCATCATTGGAGTAGTAAAACTCAACGCGCCAGCGAAGGGCGTTGAGGGGCGGCATCCAGTCCTCGTTGGGCAGGGGCGGAACGTCGGCGATGTCCAGCGTAATGTCGCCGTATTTGTCCTTTACCACCTTTTCACCGGAAGCGATCAGAGTTGCAGTCATCAGGTTGTACGCGCTGCCGAACGCGCTGATGGCTAAATCTGGACGGAAAGAGTAGTGCGCTTTGTGAACGAAGTACGGCTGCTGGATCCACCATGTGGGTGCGAATGTACTCCCGCTGTAGCGATAGCGGTATTCCAGGATGCTGCCGACCTCGACGCTGGGCAGGGTGAAGACCACGCTATGGACCTGATAGTTCTTGGCTTTGAAATCCACGAGGTCGTCGGGTTTGACGGTCAAGGGAAAGACGGTTCCATCCGCGTGGATGGTGCGGCCTTCTATCTTTGTGACCTTGTCGGCGCCAGGGACGTAGGGGATGCTGACCGTGGCGAGTTCCTTGCCCTTTTCCGTAAGCACCTTGATGCGCTCGTAGAAGCTGTGGACATGAATCGGCTCGTCGGTAATTTCTTCGTGGTAGAGGCACACGGCGGCGGCGCCGGGAGCTTTGGAGTCGGCGGTCATCTTGAGCTCTTCGCCGGTGGGCTGCTGGAATTGGGCGCGAAGGGTAGCTGGGGATGAGAGAAAGAGGAGCAGGAGCGCACAAAGGCAGCCGCAGGCCTTCTTGAGCAAAGTATCCCACCCTAACCGCAAAAACAAGTACGCGGCGAGGGTGGGGCACCCGGCATTTTGGGATTGCCAGCCCAGAATCAATTTCGGATGTAGCTCGCGAACCATTGGTTTCATGCTCATCAGTTTCCTTAGTTAGCGGGAGCGGATTTGGCGAGGACGAGTTGGGCCTGGTCGGCGGCGGCGATTTTCTGGTAGAAGCCGCGGAGGTCGTTGTACTCCTCGGGCTTGGCGAAGGTGAAGGCGCGGGCCACCGAGTGAGCGATGGTAATCTGGCCGGGAGAAGAGATCGACTTGATAATAAAATTCGCGTGTTGGGGCCAGGCAATCTTGTTGTCCTGGGGCGCGCCCTCTACGGTGAAACCGTCGGGCAAGTGGTAGGTGACCTGGTCGGTAACCAGATCTCCATAGTGCATATCGACGGGCTGTGTGCGCTTTTCCTGAGCGACGAAGGGCTGGCGGCCGCGGGTCTCGAAGAAGAAGGCGGGGAGCATGAGACGCCTGGAGGTTGCAGCGCCGATGGAGCCCTTTGCGTTGACAAAGGCAATCAGTTTAGCGTCGGGATCGTCGAGCCCGGTGAAGCGGTCGACATGCGCCTCGACACCATCGGGGACGAGGGACTCCAGCGATTTGTCGAAGAGCTTTTTGACCTCAGCTTCATCATTGGTGAGAGCTTTTTGACGCCAGTAGAGGGCCTCCTGGCCGGACATTTCAAAGCGGAAGTTACCGGTCAGTGCGCCCTGGGCGTCGAGTGTGACCTCGCCGATGCGCAAGGTTTTGTTCTCGGGATAAGGCTGGACGGCGGTCGTCACGGCGGAGACACCCTTAGCGGACTGCGTAAGGCCGCCGGCGCTGGAGTGCCTCCAGTTAACGGTCTGGAAGGGGCACATTTTTTCGCCGGGGTCGAGCTCGATATCCTTGCCTCCGGTGGAGAGAACGACGAGGGTATCGTCGAGCTGGGACAAGGATAAGTAGGTGATATCGAAGACGCCCAGCTGACGATCAACGACTTTGGTGGCGTAGGCGGTGAGGCCGGCGGAGCGGAGCATGGCGAGATAAAGCAGAGCGATGTCCTCGCTATCGCCGCTCTTCTGCGCCCAAACATCCTCGGCGTGCTTAGCGGTCTTCAATTTGAGTTGCTTCATCTCGGATTCAGTTTTCTTGCGGGAATAGTCGGTGTTATCGAGGGCCTGGACGGCTTTGTAGAGCTTTTTTGCCTTGTCGAGGTCGCTATCGGTGGGGGAGATGATGCCGGCTACGGCCTCGCGGATACGGCTGGAAGGCTCGGCGAATTTGTCCACGTCTTTGGACCAGAGCTTGGCGTCGTTGATCCAAAACTCGGTGCTACTGCTGGCGGCCTTGTAATAGAAGAAGGCTTTATAACGAATACTCTCGATGGGCGGCATCCACTCCTCGTCAGGAGCGGGAGGCACATCGGTGACATCGACGGTGTAATAGCCGCCGGCGCTGGGTATCACGGATACGCCCTGGGGAAGCCTAGGCCACCAGATGAGGGTGTTGATCACGCGCCCATGACTGTCCTCCAGATACCTGCTGGTCTGATTCATGAAGCCAGGCAGGAATGCCTTGAAGGGCGTGAAGGAGTAATGGGCCTTGTGGACGAAGTAGGGGCGCTGAATCTCCCAGCGCGGCTCTGAGGAGATATTGTCATCATCCTGGATGGTATAGGTGTATTCGAGGATGCTGCCGACCTCGACGCTAGGCAGAGTGAAGACCTTGCGATTGACCTGCAACTTGTCGCTGCTATTTTTAATTGCCGTCTTGTAGACCAACAGATCCTGGGGCTTGCCGACAAGGGGAATGATGGTTCCGTCGGAGTGAATGGTGCGAGCCTTGATGTCAGTGATCTTGGAGGCGCCGCGCAGGTAGGGGGGAACGTCGACGGTGGCCAACTCCTTGCCCTTCTCGGTGAGCACCTTGATGCGGGCGTAAAAGGACTGATAGTGAAGCGGATCGTTGGTGATTTCCTCGACGTTGAGGAAGACAGCGGCGGCGCCGGGAGCCTTGGGGTCGTCGGTCATCTTGAGCTCTTCGGGGGTGGGCTGCTGGAACTGAGCACGGGCTACGGACGGAGAAGCGAAGAGGAAAAGCAACAACGCGACAGGCAGCCAGAGGGAAGAACGCACGATGCTGTTTTTGGCGGATGCGAAACGAATGCAAGTCATAGGGGGCCTCAGTTTCCTTTGTCGGCGGGGGTGCGGGTGAAAACGAGTTGCTGTTGATCGGCAGTGGCCAGCTTCAAGTAGAAGTCGTGGAGGTCGCTGTATTCGCCGGGACGGAGCAGATGAAAGTTGCGGGTAAGAATGCGCTCCACTTCGAACGAGTCCTCCTTTGCGGTGATGACAATCTGCAGCGAAGCGTGATCAAGCCAAGTATCTTCGGAAGATTCGGGCGCGCTCTCGATGGTGTAACCGGAGGGCATGTGATAGGTGACATCATCCTGCTCTGTCTTTGCATAGTGAAGATCAACAGAGGTAATACGTTTTTCCTGCGCAACGAAGGGGTGTTTGGCGCGGGATTCAAAGAAGAAGGCAGGGAAGATTAGATGCTTACCGGATGCGGCGCCGATGTTACCGCTGATTTTTAGGACTCCGATGAGATTGGCGTTGCTGTCATCGAGCGCGACAAAGTGGTCGATGTCGGCCTGTACGCCATCAGGAAGTGAGTTGCGCAACGACTCGATGAATTGCTTTTTAACTTCTTCCTCATCGTTTTCCAGGGCCAATTGCCGCCAGTAGAGCGCCTCCTGGCCAGACAGAACAACGCGGGCCGTACCCTTCACGGTTCCATCCTCTTCGATGGAAATGTCCGCGATCTGCCGAACCAGCGAATCTTTATAGTTGCTGTCGGGGGTACTATCGATAACCGCACCTTTCTCCGAGAGCCGGAAGCCTGATGTGAGAGTGTGCTTCCAGTGCAGAGAGCCGAAGGGGCACATTTTCTGGCCGGGATCGAGATAGACCTCTTTGCCATCAAGGACGACGATGGCAAGATAATCGGCGAACTGCCAGTTGGTTAAATAGTAGCTATCGAAGATGGCACGGCTGCGATCGACCACCCACATGGGCCAGGCTTTGAGTCCGGCGGCGCGGGCCAGGGCCACATAAAGCAGGGCGATTTCGTCATCCGTGCCATTCTGCTGCTTCCAAACATCCTCTGCCTTGTGAATGTCTTTGAGCTTCAATTCCTTGCGTTCGGACTCTGATTTAATGCGGGTGAAGCGGGTGTTCTCGAGCTTTTGGACGGCGGCGTAAATTTTGGCGGCTTTCTGTTGATCGGTATCGGCAGGAGCGACAATTCCATCAACGGCTTTGGTGAGCACACTTGTTGGCTTTGTATAGTTCTGCACGAACCTGGCAAAATCTTTACCCGTATTGTCCCAGAATTCCTTGCCGGAGTGGAATTGAGTATAGAAGAACTGCACGCGCCAGTTAACGGTGTTGAGCGGCGGCATCCAATCCTCGCTGGGCAGGGGCGGAACGTCGGCGATGTCCAGCGAGTAAGTGTTGAACTTGCAACATTCCAACTTGGCGCCGGAGCCTATGTAGAACGTATACATCTGGTGGCCGTGAGGATTGAAAACGTACGAGTAGTGCGCCTTGTGGACGAAGTACGGCTGCTGAATCCACCATGTGGGCAAGAAAATCACACCGGAGTAGGAATAGCAATATTCGAGGATGCTGCCGACCTCAACGCTGGGTAGGGTGAAGACTACGGTGCCGGCCTGAAAACTCTTTGTCTTGATGTCCACCATCTCGGAGGGGTTGCCGGTAAAAGGAATGATGGTTCCATCGGGGTGGATGGTGCGACCCTTGATATCAATGACCTTGTTGACGCCAGGGTAGTAAGGGATGCGAATCGTGGCCAGCTCTTTGCCCTTTTCCGTGAGCACTTTGATGCGCTCATAAAAGCGTTGAATGGTGCCGTTAGCAGAGTTGTCATTAGTGAATTCTTCGCGGTAGAGGTAGACGGCGGCGGCACCGGGAGCTTTGGGGTCGGCGGTCATCTTGAGTTCTTCATTGGTGGGCTGCTGGAACTGGCAACGCAGGATGAGAGGCGATGTGAGGGCGAGTAGCAGGGGCAGAGAGCGCATGAAAGCAGAAATCCGCATGAGACAATCCTTTGCTTGCAGAAGATTAGAGGCCCGTGGCAAGAGGGTGAAATTGATTGCGAGAATTTTACAACGGTATGGGGGCGGAGTCGAGAAGAATGTCAATTGTAAAGGGCTATAAGAAACTGTAGTTGTAGATATCCCAGGTTAGGCGCGTTGCCACCCCATGGACGAAGACCTGTCCCTTCACCCCAATGAGCAACGTTCGCTCATTGGGGACCCCGGCACTGCGCCGAACCTGGGGCACCCGCGAAGGCGCGTCAGAGGGAATCGAGGAGTGAGGAGACGAGGGCGATGGGAAGGCCGACGACGTTGAAGTAGTCGCCTTCGATGCGAGGGATCCAGCGGGCGGCGCGGCCCTGGATGGCGTAGGCGCCGGCTTTGTCCATGGGCTCGCCGGTGGCGATGTAGCCGGCGATTTCTTCGCCGGAGAGAACGCGAAAGGTGACGGCGGTTGATTCGGAGGCGACCCGGGTAGAGGTTGCGGAGACGAGGGCAACACCGGTGATGACGTGATGAGTGCGGCCGGAGAGGAGACGCAACATGCGGGCGGCGTCGGCGGCGTCGACAGGTTTGCCGAGGATTTGGTTGTCGAGGGTGACGATGGTGTCGGCGGCGAGGACGGTGAGGGATGTGGTTGATTGTAGATTTGGGTTCGTTGATTCCCAGGTCCCCAAATGCGAGGGACCTCCACCCCACGGACGAAGACCTGTCCGTGGGGACCCCGGACCTGGGGCAACCGGACTTTTGCAGGAGAGTTCGGCGAAGACGGCCTGGGCTTTTTCGCGGGCGAGGCGAGTGACGTGGGCGATGGGGTCTTCGTTGGGGAGCGGGTCCTCGGGGATGTGAGCAGGATGGACGGTGAAAAAGTAGCCGGCCTGGGCGAGGAGTTCGCGGCGGCGGGGCGAGGCGGAGGCGAGGACGAGCATGTCTTGATTATGGCAGGGGCAGGGAACAGGGAACAGAGAACAGGGAACAGAGAACAGAGAAGAGAGAAGAGAGAAGAGAGAAGAGGGCAAGCGGGTTAGCGAGTTAGCGAATCCCACCCTAGCCGTAAAAACAAATACGCGGCGAGGGTGGGGCACCCAATTTGTTGGGTGATCAGACGGTGAGGCAGGTGTGGAAGACGGCGGGCGTGGCAAGGCCCCGCAGATGCGCACAGAACGAACAGATGCGGGGCCGGGGATTGCGGGTTTTAGAGCATTTTCACAGTTCCTGTAGGGTGGGTTTAGTGGTTTCCCACCCATTTCACAAAGAACGTGAAATGGATGGGGCACGGAGCATCCTTACACTATCAGCAAAAATGCCCTAGATGTGGAGGCTCAAGAGGTTGTTCCGATTCAGACCTGCGCGGGAAGCGGGTGTCTGTAGTTTGAGGCTAGCATGCGGGCGGTGGAAGTTGTAGTC
>JBEKJR010000007.1:0-186327 GCA_050011175.1 Occallatibacter sp. | reverse complement strand
GTGAGTGGCGGTTCAACAACCCCGATCCAAAAACACAATTAACCCTATTGAATCAATGGGTTAAAACATTCATGCGATAGTTATCTAGGACAGCCCCAAAGTAATTGCCTTGCAGATAATTACCTTCTTTCGGCGCACAATCTATGCATGATCAAGCACCAAAGCTGCGGGTCTTTTCTGACCACTGTCCACTGTTCACTGAACATTGAGGGGGCACCCCCCTATACCCCCCAGGGGTATAAATTTCCCCAATAACCTTGCAGATTATTTGTAAGCTCTTTGAAATCAACGCCTGTGGATAATTTTTCGCCCCAAATTCTCCCACATGGTGAGATTTGGCCTCTGAAAATCACCGTAAAATCCGGTTTTTCACCCGAAAATGGCTCGAAATCGGGTCGATTTTATCGCTGAACCTGGGGTTTGGCCGGATTAAGGCTGGAATCGAGCGCCGCTTTGACGGTCACTTGGGCGGCGCGGAAGCCGGCGCGGCCAGCGCCTCCTTCACCAGCACCGCAAAGCGCGGAAAAGCGAAGCTGCCGGCCGCGTCGTCGATCACATTCAACTGGCACACGTACTGGCCCGGCTTGAGCCCGCTGAGCGGCACGTCGAGTTCCACGGCCACCGCGTCGCGGCCCTCCACATTGATGGCCCGCGCCTGCACCAGCGGCGTTTCATACACCTTCGTCGAGCCTTGAATCAGTTCCAGGCTGCTCAACAGGCTGATCCCCGGCTTAGTTCCTTTGGGCTGGTTTTCTGCCGGCTTTTCGCGCGCCGGTGAGTAGATTTCGTAGAGCAGGTACAGGTGCTGGTCCCGGCGAAAGACGTGACTAATGTTGGGTACGTACTCTTGGCCGCCGCGCACCAGTGGGCTTGTCTTCTTGCTCGGCTGGCGCATAGACGCCAGCACGATGGAACTCATTTTCAGCGGCGCTTTTTTCATCTCCGGCAGCGTGATCTCGGCCTCGAAGGAGCCCATGCGGCCGGTCTGATTTTCGCGCACCACAAATTTCAGGCGGTACTTTCCCGGCGGCAGGTTGAAGCTGGTGGTGTACTGAATGTTTTTTTGCCGCGCCTGCAAGCTCGGGTCGAGATTCAGCTTGACCGTCTCGCGCGCGTGGCCGATGGGCCGCTTGGCCTCGTCGATCACCGTGCCGATAATGTCCAGAGTGGCCTTGTCCTTGTCTTGATTCGCAAGGCGTGGGCCCTTCACAAAGGGAATCTGCGAGCCGGGCACGATGAGCGAAACCGGCACAAAAAATCGGTTTTCTTCGAGGCGGAAATACAGCGCGTCCAGATAGACGGCCATGTCGGTGGCCGGCAGGTCGCTGGCTAACTGCTCTTCCAGATCGCGCTCGCGATCCTCTTTGCCCGCGTGCTGGAAGTCTGCCGGAGCATAGTAGCCGGGCCGGTATTCCAGCTTCACTCCGGGCCGGTTCACTTTGATCGTCAGCTTGCGATAGCGTCCATCGCGCGCTGAATTCGAGCTGCGAAAGCCGATGGCATAGTATTCCGAAGTGTCGCGCTGCACCTGCGCGAAGGCGGGAGCAAAATCATTGGAATCGAAGAACGCCTTGCCGCCGGTGTCGGTCGAAAGCGTGGCCATCACCTCCTGCGTCGCGAAGTTGGCGTTCATGTTGTTGGTAAGCGCGCCGCCGTTTAAGGCGCCGGTCCCGCGCAGGCTGCCTGTCGATGCATTGCCCAGCGGCGAAATGGCCTGCAAGCCGCGCGTGTCCACGCTGTAGATGGCCAGGTTGGCGCGCACCGCAGCGTTAATCGCAGCTCTTAGGGACGCCTGGTTCTCAATGCCGTTGCGAGAGATGCCGCCGGAAAAGTACAGCAGCGATTTCTTCTCGGTAATTATTTCCAGCGATTTGGCGACGGCTCTCAGCGCAAACAATTCGCGGTCGGTGTTGAGGTCGTTGTATTCGCTCTCGTCGGGCGTGTAGCCGGTCGCGTCTTCCACCTGGTTGGTGTTTGCCGTTGCGCCTTCGGCGTAGCCCTGACCTTCACTCCCGTTGTAGACGGCGACTTCGTTGATGAGCGCAGTTTTGTCGGCGGTAAAGTCCTGATCCACCTTGAGCGTGTCGCCCAACGAGACCAGCGCCACCAGGTCTGCAGGCTGCATCTTGTTGCGCAGAAACTCCTGCGCCGCCGCCACGCTGCGGTCCAGGTCCTCGGGCTGCATCGAGGTCAGGTCGAAGAACATCACGATCAGCCGGTGATTGCGCAGGTCCTCTGGGCGGGCAACCACGACGGCCTTGTTCCCGCTGGCGCCCGCCGCCAGCCCGCTCACGGTGGCCTCGTGGAGTGGCGTGGCCATCTCCACGGTTTCAAAATCGAAGGTCGAGACCTGCTGTTGCTTGCCGTTCTCGTAAACGCTGAAATCGCTCTGCTTGAGCCCGCGCACCAGCTCGCCGGTCCTCGCATCGCGCGCCACTACGTTGGTCAGCACCAGATCGGCGTTCATCTTGAGCACAAAGCCGCCCTGCGAATTTTGCGCGGGAGCCTGCGCAAAGTTCAGCCCAGGCTGTATGCCCAGCGCCAGCGCCGCAAAACCCGCTCCGATCCTTTGCGCCCAAACCGTCATCGACTTCCTTCCAACGTTGATTAACTGATCCGCTAACTTGCTAAACGCGCGTAGCGCGGCTAACTTGCTGCATTTCAAAACCTGAATCTCGCGGTGAATTGGAACGTCCGCATGGTGGCTACTGAGATAACTTGTCCGGCGGTGAGTGAGGTCAGACTCGTATCCACGCCGGAATACTGCACGGTGTTGAAGACATTGTTGGCCGTGGCGCGGAACTCCGTGCTGCGCGTGCCGCCCAATTGCATCGTCTTGGAGAGCGCCATATTGTTCTGCACGGTTCCCGGTCCGGCAACCGAGTTGCGCGAAACGTTTCCGAAAGCGTTGCCGTAGGAGTCAGACATGGGTTGAGTAAAGGCGGCGGTATTGAACCACTCCTCCTTTGAGCCTGCGCCGGCGGTGACGGATACGCCTGGTAAGCGATTGGGGCGCAACGTGCCGGTCATGCCATGCGCAACATCCGAGACTGCGGCGGGGTAGTAAGGCGTGAGCGGTGTTCCGGTGGCAAAGGTAAAGCTGCCGAAAACGGAAAAACCCTCCAGAATATGCGCGCCCACGCCGCTGGTAACCCAGAATTTGTCTTTGCCAAAAGGTAACTCATAGAGATAAGTTCCGCTGACCTTGTGTCGCTGATCGAAGCTGGAGTTGCCTTCTTCGGCGCTTAGATTCTGCCAGTTCTGCGCGGAGCTGGTCGAGTTGTCGATGGAGTGCGAATACTGATAATTCGCTCCCAGCGCAATGCCTTTCGACAATCGCTTGTTGAACCGCAGCGTCCCCGCGTTGAACTTCGAAAAAGCCGCGGACTGCTCGTAACTGAAGATGGCAATCGGCAGACCGGTGCTGGAGTTGATGTCGGTATTGGGGCTGCTCGCGCTGGCTCGCGGTGAAGATTTGATGTCCAGACGCGATCCCCTCGATCCGCTGTAACCGGCGTTCAGCACCACGCTCCAGGGCAGCGTCTTCTGCACGTCCAGGTTCCAAACCTGCACGTAGGGCAGCCGGTAGTGAGGATCAAGTGCGTAGGTGCCGGGCGTGCCGGACACAGGGGGCGATGGGAAGCCATTGGCCAGTGTGTATTCTCCAGCCACCGTCGCTTCGTTGGTTTGCTCGTTGACAAACGACAGCTGATTGACCATCGGCTGAAGCGCCATGGTCGCGGCAAAGGTGCCGTATTGGCCGACGGTGTAATTCACGCCGTAGCCTGCCCTGAGCACGGTCTGCTTGGGCAGCCGTAGCGCCACGCCCAGCCGCGGCGCAAGCGCCAGATGGAATGGATAGACCAGCGACTTCGGCAGAATGCCGCTCCAGGAAGGCACTGGACCGCCCGACTGCACCTCGGCCAGATTGGTAAAGCCGCCTGCCGGATTCGTGTCCAGAAGAGCCAGTCGCCCATACTTCTCGGTGTAGGGAGCGAAGAACTCATAGCGTAAGCCGTAGTTCAGCGTCAGACTGTTCCGCGCGCGCCAGTCGTCGGTGGCATAAGCGTCCCAAACGTTTTCCCTCAGGTAGCTTTTGCTTGCGGTCGCGTCGATGGCGGTCTGCTGTGGAAGCCCAAGCAGAAAATCCGCCAGCAAAGAGCCGGTGAACTTGCCGCTGAAGGTAAAGCTGCCGGTGGCATTGGAACTGCCGCCGAGAAAGTCGCGATGGACGCGGCGATAATCGCCGCCGAAGCGCAGGTTGTGCTTGCCGTGAATCCAGCTCAGCGTCTCAGAGACCGAGATGGTCTGCGTCAGCGAGAAGCGGGGCTGCTGCTCGCTCATCCCGGTGAAATTGCTGAGCGTCACATTGGGCAGGCCGTAGTTGAGCGGGCTGGCGTTCAGCGCCGGGAAGCAGCTTGACCCGGTGCAGCCTGTCGGTGGCGGACCATAGATGCCGACCTGGCTCGCAATATCGGTCTTGTTGGTGAAGTAATTTGTTGCCTGGCTGGTGATGCGATTCCAGTTGGCGTTAAAGATGCTAGTCAGCTTGTGATAGCCCATCGTGTAGCCGGCCTGCACAGAGTTAGCGTTGGAAGAACTCTTGCCGCCCAACTGCGGAAAGATGTTGACGTTGTCCGAAGCCGAGTTGCTCCAGTTGTAGTTGAAGTTGATGTTCTGGCGCAGCCCTTGATTCTGCGATCTGCGTCCTCCGCCTCCGCGTCCAAGTCCTCCGCGGCCGCCGGGCAGGGTGGCGTTCTTGCCCAGGCTGCGCATGTAGCGCACGCCGGCCTGCGTCGAGTTGGTTTGCGCGGTAGTCAGCAGATGGTAGTTTTGCGCGTAGCCGGGCAGGTTGGGTGCGGGGAAAAATTGCAGCAGGTTGGTGGCGGCCGGAACAGGCGTAATCGGAGTTGCAAGCCCCGGAATTACTCCCGCGCGCTCGTTGGCTGTTCCGAAGCTGCCATCCGTGGGCACGGTCGCGTATTGGTCCAGCGGATTGGAGCTGCGCTGGCCGCTGAGGGTCAGAAACATCATGTCCTTGCCGCTGGGCTTGGTGAGATGCGGCAGGTAAGGCGGGCTCATGAAGGTAATCCCGAAACGGTTGGTGCCCGAAGGCGGCTGCTGCTGCGCCTGGCCGCGCAGGCTAAACGGCTCCGCGTTGAGCGCCGAGTTGCTTCCGATCCAGAAGATGGCGCCGTGCGGCTGGTTGAGATTGAAGCCGCGGAAGTTGCCGCGCCCGCCTCCGCCGCCAAACCCGCTTGGTCCTCCGAAACCACCGCCTAATCCGCCGCCTCCGCCGAAGAGGCCGCCTCCGCCGCCGAAGTTACCGCCGCCTTGTCCCCCTTGCCCATTTTGTCCGCCTGGCAAGGCTCCTTGCGCGCGCAGCGTCTCCACCGCATCGCGGACGCGATCCATGTCCAGACCGGCCAGCGGACTCACCGCTCCTGTCTGGCCGCTGATGGCCACGGAATCGTCTCCAAAGTCGGTGTTACCGGCAATCGAGGGCAACGCCGCACCCGCTGCTCCGGATGGTGTGGCCTGGCTCTTGGTGTCGCTCGTGAACGCGCTCATCAGGCTCAGGCTCTGCGCGCCATTGGCCGTTAATTGCTGAATGGTCGATTGAATGGCTTGCTGGTTCGCCGTCTCGCTCTCCTGCTGCTGAGCCGCTCGCGAGGCCAGCATCAGATCAATGCTCACCGTCTGGTCGCGACTGGCGGCGTTGAGAACCGCCTCTTGCAAGCCAGGCGCGAAGCCCGCGAACTGGGTGCGGATCACATAGCGGCCATTCTGTGGAATGGTCAGGGTCCAGGAGCCGGTAATGTCGGTGGTGGTGGAAAAGCGCTTGCCGGTGAGCGTGTTCTGGGCAGTTACGGCCACGCCGGGCAGGAGAATGTTCCCGCTCTTGACCATTCCGTGCAGTTTTCCGCCGGAAATGGCCGGTGCGAGAGGGTTCTGCGCAGCCGGTTCAAGGTCGCCACGCGTGCTCACGGGCGCGGCGGGCTGGGCCGCCGGCGTGGCCGGAGACTGGGCCAGGGCGGCAAGACCACCGGCTGCAAAGATTCCCGCCATAGCCGCCCAACGTATTGCTGTTCGCCGCATTCACGCTCCCTGACCTTTCGCGCTCGTACTCATTCAGACGGCCTGCGCTCCGCAAAGGTTTACCGTTGCCTGCCTTCCACTCGGATTGGCAGCCAGGCGCTCCGGAAAACTTTGGTTCCCATAGCGCGATATAAAACCCTTGCATTCCTCCATAGCTTATGTTAACTGTTATGTTAATAATCTATCGATTGCTACCGCGAAGGTAACCTCGGCGGCAATGGAACAGGACATTCTTTATGTTGAAAATCGGCACCTCCATCCGCGCCTTCCGCCTGCAAAAGGGGTTTTCCCAGGGAGATATCGAAAAGAAAACAGGCCTGTTGCGATGCTACCTCTCGCGCGTGGAGAATGGCCATACGATTCCTTCGCTGGACACGCTGTCGAAGATTGCGCGGGCCCTTGACCTGCCTATCACCCAGTTCTTCTCCGACGACTCAATGGGTAAGCAGCCGAACCTGCAAAAGCTCTCCGACGAAGAGCTGCGCTTTCTGAACCAGATCCGCCGCTACTCTACCAACCTGAACGAGAGCGACCGCAAGCTGTTGCTGGCCATGGTGAAGAAGTTTGCCGCCTCGGCGACGCGATAGCGTGTGCCCGCATCCAGATTTTGAGATGCGGAATATCAATAGCGTCAATCCACCGAAATGCGCCTTACCGCGGCAACTGGGCCAGGTAGAAGCTAAACAGCACCAGTATCCCCACTACCGTTACGATAGCTGTGCGGCGGCGGATAAGAAACAGATTGCGGGACGAGCCAATCCGTGGCACCAGGGGGGCCGCGAAGAGCAATCCGCAAAGAACTCCGCCCAGGTGGGCCGAATTGTCGATCTGCACCCCGGTATGCTTCGCGATCACGCCGAGGCTGATGGTAAAGCCGATCCCCAGATTGATGGCGGCAAAGTAGATCACCGACCTGCGCAGCTTATGCAATTCCCGTGCAGGTATGGGCAAGCGATGCGACTTGAGCAGGATAATCAACGCTCCGGCGATGCCGAAAACGGCTCCAGAAGCGCCCGCGCCGGCCGGAAACGCGGTCATGCTGTGAGTAATTACCCATTCGTGATAGTTCCCCCACCAGTTGTAGAGGGTGGACAGCAGGTTGCCCGCCGCGCCGGTAAGGATATAAACCGCCAGCACGCCCTCCGATCCTAGCAGCGGCTCGGCCAGCAGCCCCAGGTTCCATAGGCACCACATATTCCCCAGCAGGTGAATCCAACCCACGTGCACGAACATGGCTGTAACGATACGCCACCACTGGCCTTGGATCAGCACAGAGCCGGCATTGTCGGCGCCCCAGTACATCAGTTGATCAAGGGTGGGGCTTATCGGGTTGACCCCGCGCACGATCATGGCCAGAAAAACCAGGCAGTTGATTCCCACCAGCGCATAGGTAGCAGGCGCGTAAGACCATGAGGGACGCCGCCGGCGAACCGGGGGAGGCGGAGGTGGATTGACGCCATCCCTCGGAGGTAGATAATCCGGATTGGGAGGAGAGGGGGAAAAGCTTCCCATCTCTCAACTTTAATGCATTTTGATGAGGTATTGTATGCGGGGAGAGTGAATTGCCTCGATCCACGCATCCGGTGAATGAAACCAGCGTATTCAGGCCGCCATTCGATGTACTCTGATGTTGGCACTCACTGTTCCGGCGAGGTACGGGATTGCGCCGGGGTGCCCGGGCCATGGAAGGGAGCGGAATCGTGATTCCAGAGGTGATTTCGGAAAAGCGGATTCGGCGGGCGTTGCTCAGCGTGACCGACAAGACCGGCCTGGTGGAGTTTGCCCAGGCGCTGGCCGGCTTTGGCGTCGAGTTGGTCTCTACCGGCGGAACAGCGCGTGCCTTGCGCGAGGCTGGCCTGGCAGTCAAGGACATCAGCGAGCTCACCGGCTTTCCGGAGATGCTCGACGGCCGCGTCAAGACCCTGCACCCGCGCGTCCATGGCGGCCTGCTCTACATCCGCGGCAACAAGGAGCACGAAGCCGCTGTGGCCGAGCACGGCATCCAACCCATCGACATGGTGGTGGTCAATCTCTACGCTTTCGAAAAGACCGCCGCCCAGCCGGGAGTTGCTTTCGGTCATTTGATTGAAAACATCGACATCGGCGGCCCGTCGATGATTCGCTCCGCAGCCAAGAACTTTGAGGATGTGGCTGTTGTGACCCGCGCCGCCGATTATCCCGCGCTGATTGAGGAACTCAAAGCCAGCGGCGGCAGCCTGAGCCGGAAAACTCGCTGGCGGTTAGCGAAGCAGGCCTTCGCCCTGACCGCGGCTTACGATGCGGCCATCGCCAACACGCTGGACAGAATTGCCGATGCTCCAGCGCCTTCTTCGCCGGCAGAGTTGGATGCGGCCAGCCTGCCGGCGACTCTGCGCATCAACCTCCCATTGGCACAGGCGTTGCGCTACGGCGAAAATCCCCACCAGCGCGCCGCACTCTATGCTGACGGCACGGGGCAGGGAATCGCCGGGGCTCGGCAACTTCAGGGCAAGGAACTCAGCTTCAACAACATCGTCGATCTGGACGCCTGCTGGGAGCTGGCGCAGGAGTTCCCATCCGGCGAGTCTGATCCGGCTGTCGTGGTCATCGTCAAGCACACCAACCCCTGCGGCGCGGCCACCGGCTCCACCATCCTCGAAGCCTATCTGAAGGCTCTGGCCTGCGACCCGGTTTCGGCCTATGGCGGGGTCATCGGCATCAACCGTGCCATCGATGGCGACGCAGCAGCGGAGATCGCCAAGCTCTTCGTCGAGGCCATCGCCGCCCCCGGCTTCTCTGCCGAGGCCCGCGAGCGCTTCGCCGCCAAAAAGAACCTGCGCCTGGTCGAAGTCCACTCCGCGCCGTCCAACTCCGAGTCTCGCCCGGTGGTCAAGCACATTTCCGGTGGATTGCTCTTGCAGGACGCCGACACTGGCCGCATCAACGCCGCCGCGCTCGACCCCGGCCTGAAGGTGGTCACCTGGCGTCCGCCCACCGCCGAGGAACTGCGCGGCCTGCTCTTCGCATGGCGCGTCTGCAAGCACGTCAAATCGAACGCCATCGTCTATGCGCGCGCCCAGTCGCAATTCGCCCAGACCCTCGGCATCGGCGCGGGCCAGATGAGCCGTGTGGACGCCGCACGCTTCGGCGCGATGAAGGCCGTGCTGCCGCTCAAGGGCTGCGTCGCCGCCTCCGACGCTTTCTTCCCCTTTCCCGACGGCCTTGAGGCCGTAGCCGCCGCTGGCGCAACAGCCGTCATCCAGCCCGGAGGCTCCGTTCGCGACGAAGAAGTTATCGCCGCCGCCGATAAGCTGGGCATAGCCATGGTCTTCACCGGAATGCGGCATTTCCGGCATTGAGGGTCGGTCGAATTACTAGAGAAATAAGGCAGAGCAAGCAGTCGCGCAAGTAGAATAGATTCAATGCTCTTCGAGCTGTACGTTGCAACCCGGTATCTGAAGGCCAAGCGGCGCCAGGCCGTGGTGGGCGTGGTCACCATCATCTCCATCGCCGGCGTGGCCGCGGGCGTGGCCGCGCTCATCATCGCCTTGGCCATCACCAATGGCATGAGGCGCGACCTTCAGGACCGCCTGCTCGGCGTCTCGGCCCACGTGGACCTGATGCGCGTGGAGTCGGACGGCATTCGCGACTGGCAACCGCTGCTCGCCCGCCTGCGTCGCGTTCCCCACGTCACCGCAGCAGCGCCGGGAATCTACGGACAGGTGCTGGTCTCGCGCGGTCCACGCGCCGGCTTTGCGCTCATCAAGGGCATCATTCCCGCCCAGGAGCGCACGGTCAGCAGCCTGCTCGGCACCATCATCTCCGGCTCGGCCAAGGACCTGGAGCCGGAGGCGCGCAGTAAGGTCGCGCAATCGGTTCCCGGCGAAGCCTGGATCAACGCGCCTTACCCGGCCCTGGTGCTGGGCAAAAACTTGGCTGAAACCATCGGCGCGCAGGTGGGCGACAGCGTTCTCGTCACCAGCCCGCAAGGCGAGCTCACCCCGCTCGGCCTCGCGCCAAAATACCAGCGCTTCCGCGTCGCCGCCATCTTCCAGTCGGGTTTTTATCAGTATGACTCGGCCGTTGCCTTCATGCGCCTCTCGGAGGCCCAGAGCCTGTTCAGCGAGCCCGACCTGCTCTCCGTCATCAGCTTCAAGGTGGACGACCTTGACCGCGCGCCGCAGATCGGCCGTGCCATTGAGCACGAGGCCGGCCGCGGCTTCATGACTTCCAATTGGATGGAGCAGAACCGCGAGCTCTTTCGTGCTCTCAAGCTGGAGCAGGTGGTCACCTTCATCATCATCGCGCTCATCGTCATCGTCGCCGCGCTCAACATCCTCATCGCCCTCACAATGATGGTGATGGAAAAAACCCGCGACATCGCCGTAATGATGAGCTTCGGCGTCCAGCCGTTGCAGGTGCGCCGCATCTTCCTGCTGCAGGGCTTCCTCATCAGCATCATCGGCACGGCTCTTGGATTGTTGCTCGGCTATCTCGCTGCCTGGGCCGGCGGATATTATCACTTCATCCACTTATCCGCAGAAGTTTATTCGATTGACACGCTGCCCTTCGCCCCACGCCCGCTCGACGGCATCATTGTTTCCGTCGTTTCTATAGGAATTTCGCTGCTGGCTACGCTGTATCCTTCTTCGGCGGCGTCGCGCATAATGCCAGCAGAAGCGCTAAGGTACGAGTGAAATAAGCCGCGAGAAGCGCGTGTTGGTGGCCCAGCCCTGCTGATGCGCAATGCTCTTCCTGAACTCTGTATCTCTATCTGTTAGAAAAAATAGTGTCCTTATTTGGATTGACAGTTACTAGTATGGTGCGTATATTCATCGCCGAGTCGAAAACCGGCTCTAAAACGGAACCAAATTCAAAAGGAGAACGTGAATGAAAGGTAAGAAAGTGTTGCTCATCATGGTAGCCCCGATTCTGGTAGCTACTACTCTGATTGCAGTCCGCGCCGTGAACTCGCAGGCGACTGAAGCTAGACCGCCGGTCGTGATGCCGTGTCCCAACCCCTGGCATTTCGCTCTGACGCAACCACCGCCATCAACTCCAACTCCCGATAAGACGGACTTCGGCTCGAAATATGTTCTACCACTAGCCCCCTTTAGCCAAAAACAAAACAACAAGTGGTTCCTGGACACCTTCGCTTGGAAGACGCCCGGTCCTTGCTGCCAATTCATGTCCGGCACACTGACCATCAAGTACCACGCACTCTTTGGTGGGCAAGTTGGCTCTCCTACTTCGTGGAACGACGACTTCTCCATTTGGAGGAACGGCGTGCAGGTACCGGGTAGTTCCAAACGGCTCTATCCCCAAGCGAATCCCGTGACAACTGGGCAGACCGGGACGCTGACGATTCCACTCACGGCTGCATTGGTGGCTGGCAACCGAATCAGCTTTGCCGTTGAGGACGATACTGCTGTCGACTCGGCATCGATTGATGTAGCATATTGCTGCCTGAGGCCACCGGACGTAACGCAATGACTTGCTGATTTCACAGGACTCGGCTACAAATGCGAGTCCCCAATGAATCACTGAACATGGGCGGGTGAAAGCTGAATTCGTCGTCACTTTTGCCCGCAGATTTTGTCTCAAAGGCTTGGGAGGGGCTCATGCAAGATCAGATCATGGGCCATTGTGGTGGACGCAAGAGGGTGCCATGATTTGTATCTCAAGCGCGATTTCCAATCTTTTCCAGATCACCCATCTCGCATGTTTCTGACCATGGCGCACTTTGCCCAGGTAGTCTGCGGGCTTTCTACTGCGGCGTAATAATCCCGCCAACCACATGACGCCGGGGCAGCACGATGCCGCGATGATCGACCTCGGCAGCAGGCATTCCGGGTTGAACGGCAGCGGGCAGGCTGGCCCGTTCGACTAACGCTCCGCCGCAAGCCGGACACCAATCCGCCACGGTCTTTTCGCCGAGCACCGCCCGGCACTGGCTGCAAATCCGTTCCATAGATTCCAGATTACCGGATTTAGCCGCTTCTTCGCACAAGCTACACTAAAGCTATGCACCCTCCCGTACGGCTGGTGGCCATCGACATGGACGGCACGCTGTTGCCTACCTTTGCGCAGGTCATCAGCCCGCGCACAGCCCGGGCGCTCAAGACCGCACAGGAGGCTGGCATCACCGTGGCCATCGCCACCGGACGCCGTACGGCCTATACCACTCCGCTGCTCGAGGGCCTCGGCCTCAGAGCGGATACGCCGCTTATTACGTCCAATGGAGCAGCGATCCGCACACTGGGCGGGGATTCTCTGACCCGCTGCCACCTGGAGTCGCGCATCGCGCGCGGATTGTGCCGGTTGCTCCGTCCCTTCGGGGCCCTGGTCTTCACCTTTGACCGTCCCGGCCGCGGCGAGCTGGTGCTTGAGGACCTCGCCCAGGCAAACGGGCGGATCGCCCTGTGGGTGGAGGCCAATCGCAATGCCATCGAAGTGGTTAAGCCGCTGGAAGATGCGCTCGTGGATGGCGAAGATCCCATTCAGGGCATGGCGGCTGGCGGCGTGAACCAGATGCGCAAGGCCGAGAAGGCGCTCAAGGCCAGCGAGTGGGCTGCCTCGTGCGAATGTGTGCGGACCGAGTATCCGGCGCGCGATATCTCCATCCTGGACCTGCTGCCGCGGGGAGTCTCGAAGGCTTCGGCGCTGCAACAACTCGCTGCTATGCTGGGCGTAGACCGCAAAGAGACCATGGCCATCGGCGACAACTGGAACGATGTGGATATGCTGGAGTGGGCATGGCAGGGCGTGATGATGGGCAATGCGGCGCAGGAGTTGAGGACGCTGGCCAAGACGCGCGGCTGGAAGCAGGCCCCGCCCAACAATGAGGACGGCGTGGCCGTGGTGCTGGAAGCCGCCATCGCCAAGCGCGTTGCCGCTGGAGTTTGAGGAGCGCGGCTGAATAGGAGAGCGGGATCACAGATGCGTGGAAGATTCTTTATCACGACAGGGATCATGGCGGCTCTCGCAGCCCTGTACCCATTCGCGCACGCAGCCGAGCGTGTCACGCTGCACAACGGCTTCGACTATCTGTGCGACCATCATGCACTGGTCGATAACCACATTCGGCTCTACCTCAGCGCCGGCGAGGACAACTACATCGAGTTCCGCCCGGAGGAGATTGCCGGGATCGAAAATCTGCCCGATCAGCCGCCAACTCCGAAATCCGATGCGTCCGCAATCTCCACTGCCAGTCAACATTCCCGTCAGGACGCCAAACTCTCGCCTGCGGACCTGGGCGAGATGCTCACCAGAGCCGGTCATGAACACAACCTCGACGTGGACCTGCTGGCCAGCCTGGTGAAGGCTGAAAGCGGCGGCAACTCACAAGCCGTCAGCCGCGCCGGCGCCCAGGGCCTGATGCAGTTGATGCCCGCAACAGCCAAGGACATGGGTGTCGCGGACAGCTTCAAGCCGGACGAGAACGTGCGCGGCGGGGCGGCCTACTTGGACCAGTTGCTCACCCTATATCATGACAACCTGGCGCTGGCTCTGGCCGCTTACAACGCCGGTCCGGAGGCTGTAGACCGCTACCACGGTATTCCGCCTTATCACGAGACGCGAGCCTACGTGGCGCGCGTGATTCACGAGTTCAACCGCCGCGTGCTGGCGCGCGAAGCCGAGGCGAAAAGGGCGGCCGCGCAAGCCCGGCAGGCGGCATCCGCGCAGCCTCCGCAGGAAAAGCCTGACCGCTGACGTTATCTTCATGCACAGGTGAGAAACTAGATACAGCAGAGCTTCATGGTCGCGGGAACGGAGAAGTCTTGAAGAAACGCGAGTTGATTCTGGGTTCGGTGGTGTTTTTGGCGCTGGTCGCGCTGGTTGTTTGGGGGCGCGACAGGATTCATTTCGATTTTGGCGTCTTCTTCTCCCAACTCAAGCTGGCAGATTGGCGCAAGATCGGTATCGCCTTCGGCTGCATTTACGTGTGCTACCTCTTTCGTGCGGCGCGCTGGGCGCTGCTGATTCGCCACATCAAAAAGGTGCCGCTGTTTTCACTGCTCGGTACGCAGGTCATCGGCTTCACCGCGGTTGCGCTCATCGGGCGCATCGCCGATCCCGTGCGTCCCTACCTGGTCTCAAAGAAAACCGGCCTGCCGCTCAGCAACCAGATCGCCGTCTACATCATCGAGCGCCTCTTTGACTTTGCTTCAGTGGCGTTGATCTTCTGCTCCGTTATCCTGTTGGCTCCACAGGGCGCGCTGCCCCATCCTGAGGTCATAAAAAATGCCGCTTATGGCGGGTTAGCCGTCACCGCAGCAGGAGCGCTTTTTCTGGCAGTCGTGCGTTTTACGGGCGGAGCGGTGGCGTTGATTCTCCAGGACGCCTTCAGCATCCTCTCCAAAGGCTTGGGACGCGCCATCGGCGATAAGATTCGCGCCTTTCGCGCCGGCCTGGATACCATGCGTTCCTTCTCCGACTTCGGCCTTGTCGCCTCGCTCTCGCTGGGCATGTGGATGCTGATTACCCTGGCCTATTATGAGATCACCACGGCCTTTGTCGCCAGCCCGGAACTGAAGGATCTGACGCTGGCCAAGTGTATCTTGATCATGGCATCGGGCATGGCGGTCAGCGGTTTTCAACTGCCGGTGCTGGGCTGGTTCACGCAGATTGGCGTGGTGGCCGCGGCCATGTCCGGCTTCTTCGGCGTGGCGGCTGAGCCGGCCACCGCTTGCGCCGCCACGCTGCTGGCAGTCACTTTCCTGGGCATTGCGCCCGTGGGCCTCATCTGGGCGCGCTTCGAGCACGTCAGCCTGCGGAAGGTGGCCGCAGAAAGCGGTCATGCCGGAGAGACGCTGGCTGTGGATGAACCGGCAGGCTAGGAGACGCCATGAAGAAGATACCCTTCGCCTACTCGATTCATCCCGGCGAGATTCTCAAGACGGAGTTCATGAAGCCGCTGGGGCTTTCCAGCTACCGGTTGGCCAAGGGCCTGCACGTCTCCGCGCCGCACGTGAACGATATTATTCTCGGCAAGAGGTCGATTACGGCCGACACCGCCATGCGTCTCAGTGCCTACTTCGGAAATTCCGCCGAATTCTGGCTTGGATTGCAGATGGACCACGACCTGTGGATTGCCGCCAAGAACAAATCTCTCGCCCGGGTCAAGCCGTTTGCGCAGGCCGCGTAGCTTCCTTTGCCGCCAGCCCCGGCTGAGTGAAGCGGATACTCTCCGGTCCCACCGCTCCGCCGGTCATGATCATGCTCATCGCCTGCTCCATTGTCAGGTCCGTTTCGGTGACTCGCGACATCGGCATAATCTGCAAAAAGGCCGAGGTCGGGTTGATAGCGTTGGGCAACAGCACCGCGGCCAAAACTTCGCCGGTGGCCTCGTCGGTCATGGTGCGGGTCAGGAACCCAACGGCCTTCTGGCCGGCAATGGGAAAGTCCACCAGCACCACGCGCTGGTTGGTTTCTTTCTTGGCCGTCATGCTGTCCAGCAACTGGCGCACCGACGTATAGATCTTGGCGACAAAGGGCAACCGCTCCAGCACCGCCTCGAAGATTTGAAAGGCCTGGCGGCCGATTACCAGGTGTGTGACCCGGCCCACCACGTAGAGCATCACCAGGGTCAGTACGATGGCCAGAACCGGCTGCATGACAGGATGGCGAAGCCAGTCTTTTGGAAATATCACCGCCAGCAACTGGATTACCGGCAAGCCGGCCTGGGCCAGTTCGTCGAGAAGAAACTTGAAGATCAGGAAAGTAATGGCCAGCGGTCCGATGGTGATGATGCCGGCCAGAATGTTGTGTTGCAAATCGCGCAGCGTACGGATAAGAGTGGGTTTCAAGCGTTCCTCCTGCGGGCAATCGAACCGGACAAAATAGACCGGCGTCAACCTCTGCTTACAGAATAACCGGGAATGGCAATTTCGTAAGCTGTAGATGTGAATCGAGCTGACCTTAGGCGTAAAAAACTCCGGCGCGCTAGGTCAGCGCGCCGGAGCAGAATATCATTTGTCACAGCTACGTCAGTTGGGCTGCCAGAAGTTTTGCAGGCAGGTGGCGGCGGGCAGTGCTGTAGTGTTGTAGACCGTGTCATTCCAATGTCCGCAGACCATCACGGCGGAAGGCCGGTCCAGCGGAGGCTGAGTCGACGCAGAGTAATAACTCAGCGTGGCATTGAACCACGAGGGGACTACCCCGGCGCCATTGCCGATGCTCTGGCCGAATTGATGGTTCACCGCGCCTCCGTCGAACAGCATCGCCGTGCGCGCGCCCATTACGGCATGAAGGCCCTTGAAGATATTCCACCAGGGGCCATACCAGTTGGCGAAATCTGCCGCGGACGGAACCACGTCGCAGGAGTGGATGATCCAATAGTCCAGTCTGCCGTGATTTGCCGCGCCATAGCCTTGGCTTGCCGGAATCGTGTTGATAGTCACCGGTTCGCAACAGTCGGATACTGTCGAAAACCACCACGGTGATCCGTGCGCTTCTGTCAATGCCACATTCACGCTGTTTACAAAAGATGCTTCAGAAGTGGTGTACATCCAGGGTTGCGCCCAGTAGTATTGCGCCAGCGTGAACTGGTGGGCGCCGCTCGAGCTCTGCAGACCACCCCAGAAGCCATTGGCCTCGGCCACAAATCCCGAAGATTCGCCTGAACCTGCCGAGGCCGCTGGAGCATCGCGCACCACATACATGCCAACGATCGGATCGCCCTCTGGAACCTCGGCTTTCTCAATGGAAGCAACCTGTTTGGGCGCTGTTCCAGGCTGTGGTCCGGCTCCCGGCGTCAGTTCGGCGGGAAGGCTGCCTCCGCCGTAGGCTAAATAGATGGCCTCCCAATCGTCAGTGGCCAAAGCAGCCGCATTTGCTCCGGGTGAAGCGTGCGGATGAAGTTTGGCGATCGCGCGAATCACGGGAATCATCGTGTCGCCGCCGTTGTCGTAGTAAGCAATCTCGACGCTTTGAACCGAAACATCTGAAATTGACGTCATTGGAGTCAGACGCTTGACAATTTCATCATGAATCTGCGCCGCGGTCCGTCTCTCGGTCAGATTCGCGGATAGATTTCCCATTTTCCAGCGACGCACCACGCCCTGAATGTTGCCCTCCGGGCCAACTGCGATAGCCGCCCGCGAACCGGAGCCAAACACCGAGTACCCCTGCACAGTGCGCGTGACGGGAACATACGTCAGGAAGAGCTGGGTTTCTGAAATTTGAGGTGCGCCGCCCGATGCGCCCATTTGCGCCGTGCTGCCCACGAGGGGCCGCGCAACGCCAACCGTGAACTTCGTGTCGTCCTTGGGGAAAAAGTCGGCGCGCGCGAACGTCTGCCGCGCAAGCGTTACAGCCTGCGCCAGATGTACGTCTCCCGCCCCTGTGAACCGGATGCCTCTGATCTGTTCAATTTGGGGCAGAATCTCCGCTTCGCCTGTCTGCTGATGCCAGTAAGCATGCAACGTATTCTGCTCGACGACCCCTACCAGTTGGACCGGCGCTGTCTTGGTCGACAGAAGCGGAGTGCGGGACAGTGGCTGAATGAGCTTTAGATCCACGCCCTTTTTGGTAAGCGTCTCGCGAAGAAATGCCTCCGGAGGAGCCTGCGCGGTCAGCTTCACCGTGGGTAGTGTGGCGGGAAGCTTGGGAATCATGCTGACGGGAAAGTTTACCTGGCCGCCAGAGGCAGTCTTCAGGTTGACCTGGGAGAGTGCGGGTTGGAGTGAAAGGCCGGCGAAGCTGGCCAAACCCAGCAGGATCAACGCTGCGCGGGATCCGCGCCGGACTTTTTTGCTGATATGCAGAGTGCAAATGTACATGTTGATTCTCCATGTTGGGGACATTCCTGACCTGGTGCCGCTGCTACGCGATTCCAATGCTGGATGTCGCCCTGTCTTGATAGTTAGGCCGGTCTAGACGCCAAATTATCCTGGGGCAACCGGCATTGCTGGGGAAGCCTGCCCGGATTCAATAAACGGGCTGGAACCGGGGGAGCTTTCAGCATTCCCGAGGATAAGTAGCCGAGTCCAAATATGGTTTTCCGGCTCCGCCAAAGTATACTCCCACCAGCTTTCAAACTGGTAATGAGTCCAAAAAGATCGGATGTTTGTGCCGTCAACTGATATTTTGCTTATATCAATACAGACTTCAAGGGGTTTCTCCCTTTCACAGGGCTCTGTGACGCCGGATGTTGCCAGCCGTATTTACACAGGGCTACCATTTGCTCTAATTGGTCCGGGTCTGTTCTCTATCCCCCGGTCGTTTGTCTTCTATGCCGTTGTTTCTACGTTCTCAGAGCTTCACCAACGAGTGGCGCTTTCCGGCGCACGCAGACGGAGTGTCTTCTCATGGCTTGGTATGCCTACTGCATCGGTGAAAAGCAAGCATTTCCTGAATTGGCCCGTCATCGCAAACCTATCCCGATGGAATCGGTCCTCGGAGTCAGCGGAAACCAGGTTTTTATTTATCCCGCCAACGAACTGGCCATCGTTGTAAGCGAACACAACCCCGCCGAAGCCTTCAATCAGAAATCCGGCGTTGACCATGCCCGTGTTATCGCCGATTGTTTCCAGCACTCCACCGTACTGCCCTTCCGGTTTGGAACCGTCTTCCACGACGATGAGAGTCTGCGCAGGTCCATTCGTTCAAACCAGCGTCAGTTCCTCGGCCACATCGACAAGTTGCGCGGCAAGGCCGAGATGCATCTGAAAATTCTGGTGGATGACTACGGCGGCCGCGCCGCCGGCAAGCGCTTACCGGCGGATGGGGCAAGCCGGGAGTATTTCACCAAGCTGCGCGAGAACGCCGCCCGCCAGCGCGAGCGCCAGACCCGTGCCCGCGCAGTCAGTTTCCAGATGCACCGGCTCTTTGCGCCTTTGGACGAGGAAGTTAGCTGCCGGTTGACTGATAAATGTAAGATGACGCTGGATATAGCGCACCTGATCGAGCGCAAATGCGTGGAGCGCTACCAGAACAAGTACTCCACCACCTGCTCCTTGATGCGGGAGTATCATATGCAGCTTTCCGGTCCCTGGCCGCCCTACCACTTTGTTCACCGGCTTACTTGCGGCGGTCATTCCCACGCGCCGCAGACGGCAGCGGCTGCCATGCCGGGGATCCACATTCCGGAACCGGCTTCCATGCTGGCCTGAACCAGTCCGGCCCGCTACTCAGACGCAAAAAAGGCCATTCTGCGTTGCGGAATGGCCTTTATGATCGGTTCCTACCGGGCTGTTGTCCCTGTCTCGTCTACTTTTTGAAGGTGGCGATGGCGTGGGCCTCGTCGTCGTAGATGTCGAAGACGGTGTACAGTTTGGTCAACTGCAGTAGATCGTGAACCTTCTTGGTCAGGTGCAGCAGCTTGACGTCGGCCTGCTGATTCTTGGCGGTGGTAAAGGCGCTCACCAACTCGCCCAACCCCGAGCTGTCGATGTAGTTTACTTCTCCCAGGTTGAGCAGGATGTTCTTTGATCCCTTGCTAATCAGACCACGAACAGAGTCGCGCAGTTGTACGCTGCCCTCGCCCAGGGTGATTCGCCCGCTAAGGTCCAATACGATGACGCCGTCCACTTCACGGGAAGCAATTTTCAATGCCATGAGACTCCTCCTTGCTGTTGATGTGATGATTATCGCACTCTAAAGTTTCAGGTTTCGTAAAATTTCTGTGCGTCCTACGGAAAAGTGACCTCCCTCCATCTCCAGGCTCTGCGCTTATCCTTTTCCGCCCGCTGCCGCCAGATGTTTGACCATAGTCAATTCGGTTCCGGGATGCAGTTGTCGAAAGTTTACCTCATCCATGTAGGAGCGGATGAGGAATATCCCGCGGCCGGTGCCGCGCAACAGGTTTTCCGGCGCCAGCGGGTCGGGAAGCGTCTCCGGGGCCAACCCCTTGCCCTGGTCGGCAATGGTAATCACCAATGCCTCGCCGGTGTTTTCAAAACTGGCGGAGATCCGCTTGGCCGGATCGTATTCGTTGCCGTGCAAAACGGCGTTCACCGCAGCCTCGCGCGCCGCCATCGCCACGTGGAAGCACTCGTCCTCGTCCAGGCCGGCCTCGGTGGCCAGCTTTTCCGCCGCCGCTTCCACCTTGTCGACGCTCTCCATGGTGGATGCCAGCGAAATACTCAGCCGCCCTGTCTTGGATTCGCTCACCGGGTTCTTCTTCATCCTTTCTGGAGCGATCCGGGACATATTCGTCCCTCCGCGCACCCCGGCAGCCTTGAACGCAGTTTCAGGGCTGACTAGGTGTTGTGTCAAGAAAAGGTGGTTTGACCCGGTTGAAAAGTGTCAGTAGAGCATCCCCAATCATCGCGCTTTCCAGAAAAACTCAGGCAGATCGCGGCGGACGCATAGGTAAACGCATCCTGGAAAGTGCGAAATAATGCTCTATGTAGTTGAAAACACTATAGTTGATATCCGATGAACGGCTTTGCAAGCTGCCGAATGGCGGCCTATGCAAAATAATAAAAAAACGCGCGCTTTTTTAAAATCCAATTCCCGTTTGCTGAATCAAATGAAGACATTGTGCCCCGCAGATTTTCCCCTGCCCCGATCAAGCGCCTTCATTTTCGTTCGCTATCCATGGCTGGAAGACAATTTTAGTAACCCAGACGAGCAGACCATTTGGCAGTATCCCACACCAGATGTTGAAGCAAGGGGCCGGTATTGAATACAGCCGTACGCAGTGTCGATTTGACCTCCGAAATGCACCTGAGCCGCCTTCAGAGTTATCGCGGGCTCCGCAGCATTGTGGAACTGGTCTGCGTTTTTGCCGCGTATTTACTGGCTGGTGAAATCGGACTGATTGTCCCTTATACGAGTGGAACCGTATCCCCCGTTTGGCCGGCGGCAGGCGTCGCATTGGCCGCCATTCTTCTCTTCGGCTATCGCATATGGCCGGCAGTTGCCTTAGCCGCATTCACCGTAAATTACTTTACCGGCGTTCCCCATGCCGCCGCGGCCGGAATTGCTTTGGGTAATACGATGGGTCCGCTGTGCGGCGCTTGGCTCCTGCGGCAGTTGCCCGCATTCCGGCCTTCCCTCACCAGGCTGCGAGATGTCCTCGGATTGTGTATTGGCGGCGCTTTCTGCGGCACGGCGGTCAGTGCGACCCTCGGCATTGGGGTTTTGGCTCTCGCCGGCGTGAATGCCTGGTCTCGCTTTGACTCTGCGTGGCTGATGTGGTGGTGGGGCGACGCCACGGGTGTGTTGATCGTTACCCCGCTCGCGTTGACCTTCACAGGGTTGATGGCGGTCAGGGAGAAGCGGCGGCGGCTCGAACTGGCGTGCCTACTGCTCGGAACTGTCGGCAGCGCGTCGGTGATCTTTGCTCCATGGCTAGGATCAATGCATGCCGATGTATTCGTGTTCTGCGTTTTTCCTTTCGTGCTCTGGGGGGCTATACGGTTCGAAGTACCGGGGGCGGCAATCGTGAGCTTTTTGATTTCTGCCATCGCCGTGTGGGGAACCGCCCATGGCTTCGGCATTGTCATAAGCGGCAACAACATGCTGAACGCGGTGCTGCTCGAGTCATTTCTCGCCGTCACTTCGGTCTCCGGCGTAGTTTTGGCCGCCGTGATCGCGGAGAGAGCGCAATTGATACGCCAGCAGAGTACGCTTGAAGCACTTGAGCTCAGCGAGAAGAAGTATCGCGACATCGTGGAGACCGCTTACGAGGGCATCTGGAAGGTGAATGCCAATTTTGAAACCACCCTGGTCAATGACCGCATGGCTGAACTGCTCGGGTATACCGTCCAGGAGATGATGGGCAGGCCGCTATTTGATTTCCTGTTCGAGAGCGACATCGAGCAGAAAAAATCCCAGATGGAACGCCGGCGCCGAGGCGTCAGCGAACAGATTGAATCCCGATATCGTAAGAAGGATGGGGAAGCATTATGGGCGCGGGTTACCACATCGCCGATTATTGGTGATGACGGGAGCTTTGAAGGCGCGCTTGCCATGGTCAGCGATATGTCAGACCAGAAGCGCGCTGAATCGGAATGGCGCAACTCACAGGAAACCATCAGCTTGCTTTCCCGGGCAGTGGAACAGACGGCCGATAGCATCGTGATCACCGATCACCACGGCACGATTCAGTATGTGAATCCGGCGTTTGAAGTCATTACGGGTTACGAACGTCAGGAAGTTGTCGGCAAAACGCCTAGCATCTTGAAATCCAACCTGCATGACAAGGAGTTCTATAACCGGCTATGGGGTCAGATTCTGCAAGGTGAGGATTTCCGCGGCACGCTTGTAGACCGCAAGAAGTCTGGGGAACTGTACTGGGCGGAGCAGACCATCAGTCCGATTAAGGATAGCGAAGGCGTCATCTCCCATTTTGTTTCTGTGTGCAAGGACATTACGGCGCTCCGCAAACAGCAGGAGGGGGAACTCCAACTGCAGATGGCGCGTAATGTACAGCAGCGGTTCTACAACTGCGCAACTATGTGTGCTACCGGCTTTGATATCGCCAGCGCCACCTACCCCGCCAAAGAAGCTTGCGGCGACTACCTGGACGCGATCTCCATGCCCGATGGACGTGTTTGCATCGGTATTGGCGATGTCAGCGGACACGGTCTGGATTCTGCTCTGGTGATGGCGCTGACCCGCGCTTATGTGCGCTCATTCGCCCAGGTCGAAGCAGATGTGGCGAAGATACTCAGCCGCGTCAACCAGATGCTGATTGCCGACCTGGAGGACGCCCGGTTCGTCACCATGTTGCTGGTTTGTCTGGATGGAAACAATGGCTGCTTGTCGTATGCCAGCGCAGGGCACGTTTCAGGTTTTCTGATGAATGGCTCCGGCGAGATCGATCATGTGCTGGAAAGCACTGGCCCGCCGCTGGGCCTTCTGCCTGATTCTAACTTTGTCACTTCGACAATACCCCTAGCCTCGCAGCATCTCGTGATTTTATTGACGGACGGAACAACTGAGATGGCAACGTCGGAGGATGAAGAATTCGGCACCGAAGGAGTTATCGAATACGTGCGCGCCCATCAGCAGGATTCAGCATACGACCTCGTGAATGGCATATATCAGGCCGCTCGGAGCTTTGCCGGTGACCATCCTCAGCAAGACGATGTCACGGGCGTCATTGTAAGAGTTGCATAACACGCCTTCTTGTATTGATCCGGCCCTGAAAGATTGCTGCGTTGCGGCGCGCAACTACAGTTGCTTGAGCCAATCGCAGGCTGATTGTTCACCCAGCGAACAGCCCTTCTGAAGAATCTGCCGCGCCTTCTCTTTGTCCTCCGGCACTCCGGCGCCATGCATCAACTGAACCCCCAGGTTGTTGCAGGCTACAGCGTTGCCGCCGTCGCAGCCTTTGCTATAGAGAGCTGCTGCGCGAGTGAAATTCTGGGGTACGCCGCTGCCCAGATCGTACAAAGAGCCGAGGTTGGTGCAACCGTCGGCGTTGCCCGCATCGCAGGCCTTGGTAAGGAGCTTCAGGGCGCGGGAATAATCCTCGGTCACGCTGTCGGCCTCAGTAAAATGGGGCCCCCACTGGTACAGGTGGCCGAGATCGCTGCACGCCTGCGCATCTCCAGCTTTGCAGGCCCGGTCGAGAAGTGGAACAGCTTTCTTGTAGTGTCCCTGGTCACTCAATGCCTTGGCCTGCTGGTAAATGGCGTCCTGTTGCGGCTGCTCTGCCGGTTTGATATACGGGTGCTGATAAGATTCTGTGCCGGAAGATGTCTGCGCGGGCGACCCGGAAGACAAACTGGAATCCCGGTTCCTGGACTCCTGCCAGGAAAAGAAAAACACCATCAGTACGACCGCCACGATGATTATCTCGGGAATCCATTTTGGGCCTCGCCGCGGCTTTTCCGTTTCCGGCTCCGTCTCCGGCTCTGGGCTCAGCCGCGTAATCTGGCCGGGGTTCAGGCCGAGGTTTTTGTGTGGCTTCTGGTCTCTGGCTGAAGGCGTCGGCAGACTCAACGCTTCGACCGGGTCGATCACCGACCGCTTCAAGAGATTCAGGTCGCTGGAAACGAAGATGTTGGCGATATCGACGTTGCCGCGGAACCAGAAAGACGAGAGAAAGGCATACTTCTCTTGAAAGCCCATTGCGACCTCTTTGCGCAGATCGACAATCAGCGTATGCCAGCTCCCGTCCAGGAGGGCTGGATCAACAGGTATGGTCCATTCATTCCCGCAGAGGAGTTCCCGTTGCGTCTGATTGGGCCAACAGGCCACGAAGTGCCCGCGACCCTCATGAGAGTAAATCCAAACGTACCAAACAAACTCGCTGCTGGCGCGGAAAGTGATTCCGCAGAAGGGTCCGGGTAATCGCAGACCAGCCATCAGTTGAACTTGTGACGGATACCGGACATTCTTGTCCATCGAGGGATATCTGACAGCCTTGCGAGTGCCGCTGCCTCGCAAGAGGAAGTAGCGTGGCACGCGCGATCCAGCCTCTTGGCGAAGAGTCAGGCAGGCATCGTCCGGGTCATCGTCGTATTGCCACCAATCGTGACGAAATGGGGAGTCCGCATAGGTGTTGTCCAGAACCCCGACCAGCATTTCGGTCCCGACCTGGTTTCGATCTGCACGGAAGCTGTCTTCCTCCACCTGGGTTGCCTTCCGTATCTCGGGCACCGTCGGCTGCCTCTCGGGGGCCACAGGCCGCACCGCGTCCAGTATTCCCAGCAGCTCGGCTACGTCCCTGGGCCGGTCTTCGCGGTCCTTGGCCAACAGGCGCAACACCAGCGCATCCAGTCCCTTCCATCCGGCCAGCTCCTGGCGCAGACTGCTGGGCGGCCGCGGCGGCGTTTGCATGTGCGCAAAGAGCCAGCCTTCATAGTTCTCCGCCTCAAAGACCGTCTGCCCGGTAAGCATCTCAAACAGCACTCCGCCCAGCGCATACAGATCTGTCCGCCCGTCCAGTTCGCTCGAGCGCGTGCCCCGCCACTGCTCCGGCGCGGCGTAGGGAGGCGTCAGCAGGCTGCCGCGCGTAGTCTTGTAAACGGTGCTGCTCTCCACCGTGGCCACAATCCCGAAGTCGGCGATTTTTGGAACCCAGCCGGACTTGTCCCGCGCCATCAGCACGTTCTCCGGCTTGATGTCCCGGTGCACCATTCCCAGCGCGTGTGCCGCTCCCAGCCCCTCGGCAATGCCATGCGCAATCGCCAGTGCCTCGGCTACATCCAGCCGCCCGTGAGCCTGGCGCATCAGGCCGCGCAAATCCCGCCCGTCCACAAACTCCATGGCAAAAAACAAACGCTCGTCCTCGGCCCGTTCCAGGTCACCGCAGTCCACCACGTTCTTGTGCCGCACCTGGCGCAACATCCGCCCCTCGCGCAAGAAGCGGCGGGTGAAGGCCTCGTCGTTGTTCAGCTCGTGCGACAGGAATTTGAGCGCCCGCGGCGCATCCATCAGCTCGTGCCGCGCCAGGTAAACCGAGCCCATCCCGCCTTTGCCCAGCAGACGCTCAATCCGGTAGGTTTTGCGGATCAGCATTCCCGGCCGCAGATCGATAATCTCGCTCAACAACCCGCCATGGGTGGGGCAGGTCACGGCGTTGTCGGGGTAACCGGTATCGCATTGTGGGCAGATTTTCATCGTTGTGTACGGGTTAAGGTCAGTGTTCGTCTGATTTTGTCATTGTGACAGCCAATCCCGCCTGTGGCAAACAGGAAAACCGCATAGCCTGTTCGCCAAAGTGGCTTGAAATAGGGCATTTCGTGGTTTTTGGTCTTCCAATAATCGCCGTGCAAATTACGTCTGTGTCCTTTCCAAGGTAACGATGGATAAAGATATATGCGGAAACAGCAGATGATATATTGTAGCGAACACGTGTAAATCGCTATTGCGATACTCCACGCATTGTTCAGCTTTCTTCAGACCATCCGGAAAGCTGGAGTACATCTGTGTTTGGCCTATGGATTACGGAACATATTTCTTCGCGAACATTGCCACGGTAACCGTGTTTACGGTCTGCCTCAGTCTGCTTGCGTGGTACAACCGCCGTGTGACGGGAATTGCTTGGTTTGCCGGCGGGATGATAGTCGGCTTGATCAAGCTGATACTGCAGGGCTTGGAAGGGAAAGTGCCCATAGTACTCAGCAGTATGATCGCCAACCAGCTTTACGTTATCTCCTTCATATTGCAATTGATGGGTCTGCGCTGGTTTGTCGTGCGCAAGCCGCTGCGGAGCCGCTGGCCCTGGATTGCCGTCGGGATGGTGCTGGTGATCTATACTGTCATGTTTTTCCTGAGAATCCCATACGGCGGCAATCTTACCAATATTTCCTTTGTTGCGGTGTGCGGCGCGTCCGCGTGGATACTGTTGAAGCATGGGAGGAATGGGCCGTTTGCCGCAGTGTCGCGTGTATCCGCAGTCATTCTAGGCGCGGATATGTGCGTGGCGGCCTACCGGGCCGCTCTAACCAACATGATCTATGCGCGGCCGTGGGAGACGGTCAATGCCCATGCCGACCCGCGATGGCTGTATTCGCTGGCCGCCATGGCCTTTCTGGCCACCTTCATGCTGATGTGTTATCTGTGGTTTTTGGTGACCGAGTTGCAGAGAGAATTAGCCGAACAGGCGCGCACCGATCCCCTTACCGGCGCGATGAATCGCAGAGCGCTGGAAGAAGCAGCCCTGCGTGAAACAGCGCGAAGCATACGGCATGGCAACGCGCTCTGCACGATCATCATTGACATCGATCATTTCAAGCGCCTGAATGACGCGCGGGGGCACGCCGCGGGCGACCGCGCGTTGCAGGCATTGGCGGGCCAGGTGAAAACCATGCTGCGCGGCCAGGACTTGTTTGCGCGGACGGGGGGCGAGGAGTTTGCCATCCTGCTGCCAGACACGCCTGTGTCCGCCGGCATTCTCATTGCGGAGCGCGTGAGACAGGTTATTGAAACGCTGGAAATTCCCTTCGAGACAGGGCCTATTCACTTTACCGTCAGCGCGGGCGTGGCCCAGCTCGATTCGGCACAGGGCAGTTGGGAAGCAATGATGCGCAGCGCCGACGCGGCAATGTATGAGGCCAAAGAAAAGGGCCGTAACCTGGTGGCCTTCCAGGTTCCTGGAACTGCGAATTGTACAGTGTTATAAAAAGGGCATAAATCCCGAACTTGTGTGCCGCTTACCGAAAAGATTCACTTCTCTCTATTCGTAAACAGGGGGCTCGCCTGCTTGACTCTCCATCTATGTCTTGTGAATCATGAAATCACAGGTCAATAGGCGCCCTGCGGCGTAAACTGCCCCCAAAGCGATACACTCTCCTCATGAGCTCCCGCACCACAGCCCGTATCAGCCTGACGGCGCTGCTCGGCACGCCGGTGACCGATTCTCACGGCCACCTGCGCGGGCGGCTCAAGGACATCGCCGTGGCCACCGGCGAGGATGCCGGCAAGGTGGCCGGCTTGGTGCTCAAGACCCGCGACGGGTTGTGCATTGTGCCCTCGCAGGATGTGATGGAGACGCCCGCCGGCACGCTCAAGCTGCGCTCCAGCGGCGCCATGGCGCCGCTGCAGGATCAGGGCAACTACCTCTATCTGAAGCAGGATCTGGTCGACCGCCAGATTATCGACATTCATGGCCGCAAGGTGGTCCGCGCCAACGATGTCGACCTGGAGTGGATGGGCCAGGGCGCGGCTCACCTGCTGCGCGTGGCAGAGGTCGAGGTGGGATTGAGGGGCGCATTCCGCCGCGTCTTCAAAGGATTATTGCCGCGCGCCTCGCTGGAAATGTTGTCGCGGAAGTTCGCCCCCCGCGGCATTCCCTGGGAGTTTGTCGATGTCATCGAGGTCGATCCGGCCCGCCGCGTCAAATTGCGCATTGAATACGAGCGGCTGTCTGAGATGCATCCCTCCGACCTGGCAGATATTCTCGAAGACCTGGCGCCCGCGGAGCGCGAGGTCATCTTCACCTCGCTCGACGAAGATGTGGCCGCTGAGACTCTCGAAGAGGTCGAGCCAAAGCTGCAAAAATCGCTCCTCGAAAAGCTCGACGAGGAGAAGATTGCCGACATCGTCGAAGAGATGGATCCTGGCGCCGCCGCCGACCTGCTGGCCGAGCTGCCTGAAGAGCAGTCCGACGCCATTCTCGAAGAGATGGAGCCGGAGGAGCGGCAGGAAGTCGCGGAGCTGCTCGAGTTCGACGAGAAATCCGCCGCCGGCTGCATGACCACTGACTTTATCGCCCTGGGCAAAGATGCAACCGTGGCCCATGCCGTCGAGGCCCTGCGCGCATTTGACGGTGACCCGGAGAGCGTCACCGAAGTCTATCTGCTCGACGAGCACCGCCTGCTGCGCGGAGCCATCCCTCTCGCTCGGCTTGTCATGGCCCAGCCGGAGACGCGCCTTTCCACGTTGACCGAAGCTCGCGTCCTCTCCTGCCCCATCAACCTGCACCAGAATGAGCTGGCCGAGCTCTTCGACAAATACAACCTCCACGCCCTGGCCGTGGTCGACAAGCAGGGCTGCATGGTGGGCGTCGTCCAGGCCGACCACGTCATCAGCTTCCTGCGCGAAAACATATAAAGCCCGCCGCAGAGATTCTGTGCTACACTTCCTCTGAATCTCAACAAAGATATTTCTGCACGTGAATCCCGCCCACGCGGGGTCTGCCAGCCTATAGCGTCATCGCGTGGGACAGGAAGATGGAAATAGGAGGAAGCATGCCGGAACTACAGAAAGATGCCAGGCCGCGGCGGATGCATGGTATTACACCGACGCCATTTGAGATGCCTCCGGATCTTATTCCGACGTCAAAGGCGAAAAACCGACAGCCGCTCTTCGTCCGCCTGATCTGCGGATACCTTTTGATTCTGGGTGGGGCTAACTTATTCCTTGCACTGGTTCCATGGGACGACCCGGAATCGCGTGTGGCGACTTTTCTCAGCGCCCGTCCGGATCTTACCTTCAGTCTGCTTCCACGGGCGGTTCAGCCCGCTCTGGCGTCAGGGGCTGGATCGGCAGGGGCCTATGCCCAGGGTCTTCCGTTTATTTTCCTGATTTTTGGAGGGATTTATCTTTTCTGCACATGGAAATTGTGGAATTTGGACAAATTCTGGGTTTCGATTATCCGCTGGGGAATGATGTTCATTTCTGGGGCGAACGTGCTGAAAACCATGATCCTTTTATCGGCCAGATATGTGGGTGAGGCAGAGGCTCCTCTTTCCGATCAAACGCGATTTGCTCTCGTCATTTATATAACCTGGAATTTGCTGATCTTTTTCTGTTTTGCCGGGTTCCCTCGCGTCGAGGAAGCATACGATAGTGAATCCTAGTGGGACGTTTCCGCATTAGCAATGGGCGGCATTCGCTCACGGCCTGCCGGCCGGATGGTTGTCTGTCGAGCCCGTCCCTTTTCACCCCATCTTTCCAGCACAGCCTGGATTTCTCCCGATTCAGCATTTTGTGTGCAGTATTGCTCACTCGCAGTTCGTTTTTTGTTCATCATTCCAGAGAAAACTAGGGATTCAGCCTCATTTGTGAAACAATTTAAGGATGATACAGTTCCCCAAAATCATTCAGGGTGGTATGGGTGTAGGCGTTTCGAACTGGCGCCTGGCAAATGCTGTCTCCAAACTCGGTCAACTTGGCGTGGTCTCCGGCACCGCGCTCGATTCGCTCTTTGTCCGCCGACTTGCCGATGGCGATCTTGGCGGCCACATGCGCCGCGGGCTGGATGCCTTTCCCTTTCCCGAGATGGCCAAGCGCGTCTGGGATGAGTACTACGTTCCCGGTGGCAGGGCCGCGGGAGCGCCTTATCCGCTCATGCCCATGCACCAGCGCCGGGAACTGCGCAAGGTGGTCGAGTTGTGCATCGTGAGCAACTTTGTCGAGGTCTATCTGGCTCGCGAAGGCCACAAGAATTCCGTGGGTATCAACTTTCTTGAGAAGGTGCAGATGCCGCACCTCCCCTCCATCTTCGGTGCAATGCTGGCCGGCGTGGGATACGTGCTGATGGGCGCGGGCATTCCGCTGCACATTCCCGGAGTCCTGGACGCGCTGGTGAGTCTGCGTCCGGCCGAGTACCGTCTGGCGGTTACCGGCGCGCTCCAGGATGCCGACACAGCCATGCGATTCAATCCCGCCGATTACGTCGAGAGTCCGCTTCCTGTTCTCGAACGGCCGCGCTTTTTGGCCATCGTCAGCTCCAACACCCTGGCTGCCACCATGTTGCGCCGGGCCAGCGGCCGCGTCGACGGGTTGGTTATCGAAGGCCCCACGGCGGGCGGACACAATGCGCCACCGCGCGGCAAACTGCTGCTCAACGCCGCCGGTGAGCCGGTCTATGGCGAACGCGACCAGGTAGACATTGCGGGGTTGCGCGCGCTGGGCGTGCCCTTCTGGTTGGCCGGCGGGTACGGCAACGCCAAGAGCGTGCGCTTTGCGCTGGAGCAGGGCGCCGCCGGCGTGCAGGTGGGCACCGCTTTTGCCTTCGCGCGAGAGTCCGGGCTGCGTCCCGATCTCAAACAGTCGCTTCTCTCCCAGGTAGCCACCGGCACCGGCGAGGTCTTCACCGATCCACTCGCCTCGCCCACAGGATTCCCATTCAAGGTGGCGCTGTTGCAAGGCTCCTATTCCGATCCCGAGGTGGCCGCGGCGCGGACCAGGGTATGCGACATAGGCTTGCTGCGCGAGTCCTACACCACGCCTGAGGGCAACATCGGCTACCGATGCTCCGCCGAGCCGGTAGCCAACTACGTGGCCAAGGGCGGCAAGGTCGAGGAGACGGTGGGACGCAAATGCCTGTGCAACGCTTTGATGGCCAACATCGGCTATGCCCAAACGCGCAAGGACGGTTCCGTGGAGCCTCCTCTGGTCACCGTGGGCGACGATTTGAATACCGTCGCGCAGTTCCTCGCGCCTAGCCACACATCCTATGGCGCCGCCGACGTGATCGAGTCGCTGCTCAGCCTCACCGGCGAGGCAGTCACCGACGAGGAACCGGTTTACGCCACCGCCTGATTGACTAACTTGCTAACTCGCTAAAACCGCGCTAGCGGGGGCTAGCTTGCGGCATTTCGTCTTTGCGGCAAAGAACATCTAAGATTTCCTGGCCGAAGGCGTATGTCCTGCCGCAGAGGTCTTCCGCTCCTTCAGGTTGTGGCTGTCGGTCGCTTTCAATGTCATCCCGTAGATAGCCTTGAACTGCTCGATCTCCTTCAGCGTTTGCGGGGAGAAGGGAACCGGCTTGCCCTCGAAGGCGTGCAGGACGATTCCCTCCAGCAGGTCGCCAAGCGTCATCTCCTTCAACTCGGCAACGGCCTTGAGCACCTTCAACAGGTGCTTTTCCATGCGAACGCCGGTCTGGACGCGCTCCACGATAACCGGTTCACGATTTTGCTGTTCTTGCGGCATTTGTTCCTCCTGGTACACGTGTACTAATGTACCAAGATAACCATATTCCGTCAACCTTTTTTGTGCCTGGTCTCACATTTACCGGTCCCCGGTTACCCGCACCCCGCCCCTGGCCTGTTATGGTCAGAAGGGTACCCAAAATGACTCCACAATAGGAACCAGCCGGAATGTTGAAGCGTTGGCGAACCCGGATACTGCTGTTTTTGGCCGTCCTCGGCCCCGGATTCATTACCGCCAACGTCGATAACGACTCCGGCGGCATCCTTACCTACTCCCAGGCCGGCGCGCAATACGGCTACACCCTCCTCTGGACCATCATTCCCATCACCATCGCCCTCATCGTGGTGCAGGAGATGTGCGCCCGCATGGGCGTGGTCACCGGCAAGGGCCTCAGCGACCTCATCCGCGAGGAGTTCGGCCTGCGCCTTACCGTGGTGCTGATGGTCCTGCTGGTGGTGGTCAACTACACCAACGTAGTTACCGAGTTCATCGGCATCGCCGGCTCCATGCGCCTCTTTCATGTCTCCAGGTTCGTCTCTGTGCCCACTTGCGCGGCCCTGGTCTGGTACATGGTGGTTAAGGGCACTTACAAAAGCACGGAAAAAATCTTTCTCATCGCCTCGGCGGTTTATATCACCTACATCTTTGCCGCTGTGCTATCCCAGCCCAGTTGGCACGATGCGATTCTGGCCACCGTCCAGTTGCCCGCCAAATCGGTCTGGAGCGATAAGGCCTATATGTATATGGCCATCGGCGTCGTCGGCACCACCATCGCTCCGTGGATGCAGTTCTATCTGCAATCGTCAATCGTGGAAAAAGGCATTCGCGTCAAGGACTACGCTGCCTCGCGGCTCGACGTCATCGTTGGCAGCTTCTTCACCGACATCGTCGCCTGGTTCATCATCGTGGCCTGCGCGGCCACGCTCTACGTTCACGGCATGGGCGCCATCCAGGTGGCCAGCGACGCTGCCGAAGCCATGCGCCCCCTGGCCGGCGACTACGCCTTCATCCTCTTCGCCTTCGGTCTCTTCAACGCCTCGGTCTTCGCGGCATCGATTCTGCCCATCTCCACCGCTTACACCGTCTGCGAAGGCCTGGGCGTAGAATCCGGCGTGGATAAAACTTTCAGAGAGGCGCCGTTCTTCTACTGGCTCTTTTCGTTGCTGATTATCGGCGGCGCGGTCACCGTTCTCCTGCTTCCCGACGCGCAACTGATCAACGTGGCCATCCTCTCCCAGGTGCTGAACGGCGTACTGCTCCCGGTTGTCATCATCCTCATGCTGTTGCTCATCAACCGCCAGGATTTGATGGGTGAGTATAAAAACTCCCGCCTCTGGAACGTCATTGCCTGGAGTACCAGCATCATCGTCATCGCCATGACCCTGATCATGCTCTGGGGCTTGATTCCGGGCCACTAATACGATAAAGCTGAGAAGGGAGTCTCCATATGCCCATCGCCATAACCAAGCAGGAACTTCTCGATGCCATCGAGACCGAGTACCGCTTATTGAAAAAATGTATAGCAGGGCTCAGAGCTGAGGAGCGGGAGCTGCCCGGTGTCTGTCACGAATGGTCTGCCAAGGATGTGATGGCTCACCTGGTTGAATGGAAGAAGATGTTTCTCGGATGGTACGAGGAGGGCTTACGAGGCGGCAACCCGCGCACTCCCGCCGAGGATCTGATGTGGACTCAGACGCCCGCCCTGAATGACCGCATCTACCGCAAATGGAAAAACGAACGGTACGAGGTCATACTCGCCGAGTTCGAATCGACGTACGCCCGGATGCTTGCGCTGGCGCGCTCCATTCCCGAGGAAAAGCTCTTCCGCAAACAACTCTATCCCTGGCTGCACGTCTGGCCACTGGCGCGGTGGATTGCTGCCCAGACCAGCAGCCATTATCGTTGGGCAAGAACGCGCATCCGGAGATGGGCAAATCGCCGCAAGCTGCAATCATCTACTTCGTAGGTGACTGCTCGGTTGCAGGTGGCCGAAGGCGACTGCCTGGACAGCAAGTCCCCGCAGGTGTCTACAGCAGCTTCCCTGAGGCCAGGTCGCGAATCAGTCCCCGGTCGGCGGCCAGGAACTCGTAGCCGGCGAGCTCTTCAAGCCGCACCCAGCGAAACTCATGGTAGATTTGGTTCACGATCTCCCCGGAAAACTCGCGCACCGCAAAAAACTGCAAATCCACCGCGCCGCCGTGGCGGTAGTTGTGGCGGATGCGCGTGACCAGCGGGCCGATGGTGGCCGTGATGCCCAACTCTTCGCGCAGCTCGCGGACCAGCGCCTGCTGCGGGCTCTCGCCAGGCTCGATCTTGCCGCCGGGAAACTCCCACTTGAGCGCCATCGGCTGATTGGGGCGGCGTTGACCGATCAGAATCTCGCCGCCGCGCACAATCAGCGCCGCCGCCACAAAGCGCAGCGCGAATCCGGCAGGCCGTGAATCCGTCTTGGGCTGAACTTCTTCCACCCCACTAGTGTAAACGCACCAAATGGTTGCAGGGCTCGATCTTTATTGCGGTTGTTCTGGCGATGACTGGAAGAGCTACTTATTTAGTTTGCTGCTGAGAGCAACCATATCTTTTTTTGCCGCGCCCTCGGGGTCCAGCTTGGGTCCCGTTCCAGGTTCCTGCTTGAAGGAAACAATATCAAATGCTGTTACCTGGACCGATCCATCCTGTTTCCGTTCAAACGTAGCCATCAACACCGGGGCCAACGCAGCTTTGCCTCCGACATGGATTCCCGCTCCCGTGGCGAGGTTGCCCAGCGAATAAAAAATTGGAACGCCATTCCAGATCTCCCACGCCCGAGGCACATGCGGGCCATGTCCCACGACGATCGTTGCGCCCGCCGCCGCCGCTGCCCGCGCAAATCCCTTTGTATTGCCTCTGTTCTCGCCAAAGCAGCGTTCGTCCCCGTCTGGAATCACGCTGGCTATCTCGCCCTCGCATCCAGCATGCATCGACACCACCACTGCGTCATAGTGTGCTTTGGCCTCTCGGATCTGTGCCAGCGCGGAATCCTGATCGCGCAAATCGGGAACCCCGCTGAAGCTGGCAAAGCCGAGAAAAGCAATACGCATGCCTCCAATCTCGAGCACGGCGATGTTGCCGTTGAGCCTGCCTGCCGCTTGGATTCCCGCCTTGACCAGCGCCGCATCGGTGGATGCCATGCCGCTATTTCCCCTGTCCTGTACATGGTTATTGGCTACCGAAACAACTCGAACGCCGATTTGAGCCAATGCTTCTGCAATCCACGGTGATTGCTGAAAGACATAACAATAGTCTGATTTGCATGTCTTGGCTTCCTCGGGATCTCCTCCGATGGGACCCTCCAGATTTACAAACGCCGCATCGGCCTTTGAAAAGGTGTCTGCCAGGCCGGATAAAAAATCCGCAGTCCCCGCTTGGCCGACACTTGCCGGAACCATCACATCTCCGCCAAAAGCGATGACGGCTCTTCCGTCACTGTGCGCATTGTTCACTGGTTCTGCTGACTGGCAGTAACTCGATCCGGACAACCCTGCACAGCAAGCTGCAAATAATAAGCGCATCCCATAGCGACGCAATGCGGATTCATTGTGCACTTTCTTCAGAACCATTCAACTCCTTTATTCGCCGCCTGCTCAAGCCACGTGCACGAGCAAATATTACACTCGCGCTTCCATAAATCGGACCCACCATGATTGTAGGGGAACAGAGTTCAGAGGCAGGAAATCACAGAGTTATGCTAGAATATGACTATAGTCAGTGACCATAGGAGGAATTGCGATGCAGTCCACCATTGCTGCCGGGGAGTTTAAGGCCAAGTGCTTGAAACTGCTGGATCAAGTGGCCGCCGAGCGCCAGACGCTGGTAATTACCAAGCATGGCAAGCCGGTGGTGCAGGTGACACCGATTCCGGCACAGGAGAATATCGTCGGGTCGATGAAGGGTAGTGTGCTGTGGATGGGTGACATCATCTCTCCGATCGATGTTGAATGGGATGCGATGAAATGACAGCTTCGGAGAGAGATGGATCGCGCCTTCTTCTTGTTGATACGCACACGCTTATCTGGATGGTCGAGGAGGCTCCCCGGCTAGGAGTGCTGACCGCCAAGGCGCTGAACAGGGCAGGATGGGAGAACCGGATCGCCGTGAGCGCTATCACTCCCTGGGAGATCGGTCTACTGGTGAGCAAGAAGCGGTTGACTCTCGGTGATGACGTGATGACATGGATCAATGCCGCGCTGTCGAAACCGGGCATCAAACTGGCGCCGCTGGAGCCGGAGATCGCCGTGGCCAGCACCCGCCTTCCCTTCGAGATGCATCCCGACCCTGCCGACCGCATCCTCGTCGCCACAGCTCGCCACCTACGCGCAACTCTAGTTACAGCAGATGGAGAGTTGTTGGAGCTGGCAGGCAAGGGGCATTTCAAGGTAATGGATGCGAGAGTCTAGGCCGCTGGCTTGCGTTTCTATGTGCTATATTTGGTCCGAGTTCTTCGGAGATATTTCATGCGTTACGAATGCATACTAATTCCCCTCTTTCTGTTCGCGTGGCTCCCTGCCGTCGGCCAGCAAGATGCGCAAGCCATTCTCCCAGCCGGTTCAGGGTTTACAGCACCCGTTCTACTGCCGCCCATTCTGACAGTCTCTACGCCGAAACACTGCGATGAGCTCGATGGCGTTGTCAAATTTGCCGCCATGATCGATGCCACAGGTATTCCGCAAGCATTGAAAACGCTGCAGGCCAGCGATCGGCGTCTGATTGGTTTTGCGACGGAACTCATTGAATCTCAGCGCTTTAAGCCCGGCATCATCGATGGCTCGCCAGCAGCAGTTGCCGTCGAATTGACCGTCGGCTTGCACACCTGCGCGCAGCGCGATAAGCATCCGATCGATGGATCTTTTTATAGTTTCACACTCCGTACGTATCCGTTGATCGCCCTGGCGGTTGTCGCGACTCCGGCGGCGCAAGAATTTGTTTCGGCTGCACATACAGAGACTGCCATAGCCGAACAGGTGGGAGGGCACATCAGTGCTCCCATCCCAACCGTACTCCTCGATCCGGAAATCCCTATTTCTAGGAAGCTACCAAAACGCGGTCTCTGTCTTCTGGGTGTCACGATCGATGCGAACGGTATTCCGCGAGATATTCATGTAGCCCGCAGCCTTGAGCCGGAACTCGATAACAATGTGATGGAAGCTGTGAAAAGCTGGCGTTTCAAACCGGCTCTCCGCGATGGCAGCGCTCCGGTTGCCGTTGAAGGAACGGTCGAGGCAACATTCGACTATGTCGAAAAAGAACCAGTTGCTTTTGCCACATTCATCCCGGAAACGCCGGAAAAGATTCAGGCTAGCATTGCACATCATAAAACGAAATGTCCCGACTTGGAACCTATCAACGCCGATGAAGTGATCGCACGCTATATGCCGCAGAGCCGTATCTCCGGCCGTTCTCTAGTTTCACTGGTGATCGATACAAACGGTGTACCGCAGAATGTGCATATCATCAAGGGCTTGGATTCGGGTTTGGATTTGGACACTGTCGCTATGGTAGAGCACTTGCGTTTTAAGCCTGTGATGAAGGATGGTATCACGCCGGTCCCAGTTGGACTTATCATGCCCGTGCACTACAGAAAGATGTTGGAAAAACCCACGTGGAATGATTTGTTCAAAGATGGTCTGGCGCTCGCTATCTTTTCCCTATTATAAAGGAAAAACTCTTCGCCGGGTCCCCAGGTCCCGCCTTTGGTGCCTGGGAAAGGACAAAGCCTTTGCGAGTGGATAGCGAGCCTCTGCCACACCGCAGGTGCTTACTTGTCCGTCAGCGCCTCGACGCCGGGCAGCTTCTTGCCTTCGAGGAACTCCAGCGAAGCACCGCCGCCGGTGGAGATATGCGTGATCTGGTCGGCTACGCCGGCCTGGTTGATGGCCGAGACTGAATCACCGCCGCCGATGATTGACGTGGCCGCGCGGTTGGCCGCGACAGCCCGGGCTATGGCGTTGGTGCCCACGGCAAAGCGAGGAAACTCGAAGACGCCCGCCGGGCCATTCCACACAATCGTCCGTGCCGTCGAGACCACTTCCTCAATCGCCGCAATCGATTTGGGGCCGATGTCCAGGCCCATCCACTCGGCGGGAAAATTCTTCGAGCAATCCCACACTTTGGTGTTGGCGTCCGCCGCAAACTTGTCGGCCAGAATGTTATCCACCGGCAGCAGCAGCTTGACGCCCTTGGCCTTGGCCTTGTCGAGAGCCTTCTTGGCCATATCGATCTTGTCTTCCTCCACCAGTGATTTGCCGGTCGTCACGCCCAGCGCGCGCTCAAAGGTGTAAGCCATGCCGCCCACAATCACCAACGTGTCCACCTTGTCGAGCAGGTTATCTATCACGTCTATCTTGCCGGAAATCTTTGAGCCGCCGATGATGGCCACAAACGGCTTCTCCGGCGATTCCAGCGCCTTGCCCAGGTAAGTAATCTCTTTTTCCATCAGCAGGCCGGCAACCGCGGGCTTGAGAAAGTGCGTAATCCCTTCCGTCGACGCGTGTGCGCGATGCGCCGAGCCAAAGGCGTCGTTAACGTAGACATCGGCCAGCGAGGCCAGCTCCCTGGAAAAGGCCGGATCGTTAGACTCTTCCTCGGCGTGGAAGCGCAGATTCTCCAGCAGCAACACCTGGCCGGACTCAAGCTGCCGGGCCATCGTGGTAGCCACTTCGCCGATACAATCCGGCGCGAAGGCCACGTTGACGGCCTCACCCAGCGCCTTGCCCAGCAGGGCGCGCAGCCGGTCCACCACCGGGCGCAGCGAGTACTTCATATCCGGCTTGCCCTTGGGACGGCCCAGGTGCGAGGCCAGAATCACCTTGGCCTTGCGACGCAGAGCGAATTCGATGGTGGGCAGCGTAGCCACGATGCGTGTGTCGTCCGTGATGGTCGAGCCGTCTTCGGTCAGCGGCACGTTGAAATCGACGCGGATAAACAACCTCTTATTGGTCAGATCGATGTCGCGAATCGTGAGCTTGGGCATGGAAATCACTCCGGAAGAAACATTGTCAGTTTACAACAAACAGCTAACAGTTCATCGCTCAATGCCGATCACTGTTAGCTGTCTGCTGTAAGCTGTTCGCCTGTTCTTACAAACCCTTCTTGGCCAGGAAGCTGAACAGGTCGACGACGCGGCAGGAGTAGCCCCACTCATTGTCGTACCAGCTCAGTACCTTCACGCTCTGGCCGACGACCTTGGTCAACGGAAGATCGACGATGGACGAGAGCGGGTTCCCCTTGTAGTCGGAGCTGACTAGCAGGTTGGAGTCAACGCCCAGAATGCCCTTCAATTCGCCCGCAGCCGCGGTCGTGAAGGCGGCATTCAATGCTTCGGCGGTGATGGGCTTCTCGGCGATAAAGGTCAGATCGACGAGCGAGACGTTAGGCGTGGGAACGCGAATCGCGAATCCATCCAGCTTGCCGGCAGTCTCCGGAATCACCAGCTTGAGAGCCTTGGCGGCGCCCGTCGAGGTGGGAATCATGCTCAGCGCGGCGGCCCGGGCCCGGCGCAGGTCCTTGTGCGGGAAGTCCAGAATGACCTGGTCGTTGGTGTAACTGTGGATGGTGGTCATGATGCCGCTGACAATGCCGCAGGTTTCCATGACGACCTTGACCACCGGCGCCAGGCAATTGGTGGTGCAGCTGGCGTTGGAGAGAATGTGGTGCTTGGCCGGGTCGTACTTGTTCTGATTGACGCCCAGCACGATGGTCATGTCCTCGTTCTTGGCGGGGGCGGAGATGATCACCTTCTTCACCGTCGTTCCCAGGTGCTTGCCGGCGTCCGCGGCCTCCGTAAAGCGCCCCGTGGATTCGAGCACAATCTGCGCGCCCACTTCAGCCCAGGGCAGCTTGGCCGGATCCTTTTCGGCAAAGACCTTGATCTTCTTGCCGTCGACGGAAATAAAATCCTCGCCCGCCGTGATCTCGTTCTTCAGGTTGCCCAGAATCGAGTCGTACTTGAGCAGGTGGGCCAGCGTCGCCGGGCTGGTCAAGTCGTTGACCGCCACATAATCAATCTCCGGGTTGCCAAGTGATGCGCGTAATACGTTGCGGCCAATGCGGCCGAAGCCGTTGATTCCAACCTTTACTGCCATGTCTGTCTTCTCCTTCGTTGTCCGTGATGCTGTGGTTTTATCTGGTTCGAGCTTGCCCTGGATGGGCGGCTTTTATCCGCCCGGCACGCGTTTCTACCAAACTCATGATGGTAACATTGCAGGTCTACGGAGACGAAATCAAAAGGCGATTCTTCCTGTTTTGCGCAGAATCCTCGCTCCGATAGTATGCCCTTCCCGTTATAGGATCGTATGTGACGGAGTGCACATATATTTGCAGCGCCCTCGGCAAGTATGGTATCCCCGTATCAGTACGTGTTGATGACAGTATGAGAAAACGTTCCCGACATAAGCCCAATACCTCCGAATCCACAGGTAAGATTGGCCAGGAAGTTCCCTCGAATCAGTTGCGGCCATTGGTGCCGCACTATCCGGATGAGGCCCCTGCGGCAGCCCCGCAGCAGCGCTCGCAACGGACCCCTGTGCAGCTGCAGTCCGAGCCGCGCCAATCCAGGCCGGATCGGCCTCAAAAACAGCAGCAACCTGCCCGTCAGGAGTGGAATGAGCCGGCCGGTTCCGGGCGCTTCGAGCTGGAAACCCAGCCGGAGATGCCCTCTCTGGCCCCGCCCGAGCCGGAGGCGGCCGGACGCTCGCCGCAGGCTCCCAAGGGCTATGTGGTGCTGGCCATCGGCCTGCCCGGCTCCGGAAAAACCACCTGGTTCCGCCGCCGCGGCGTCACCCCGCTCTCCAGCGACCTGCTGCGCAACATCCTCTTCGACGATGTCGAGGAGCAGCGCTACCAGGGGCTGGTCTTTTCCACCCTGCGCTCCCTCCTGCGCGCCCGGCTCATCGCCCGCATGCCATGGAACTACGTGGACGCCACTAACCTCTCCATCCACGAGCGCCGCCAGTGGATCAAGATGTCGCAGAGTTTCGGCTACGAGGTGCAGGGCGTCTTCTTCGACGTGCCTCTGGAGGTCTGCCTGGATCGCAATCGCCAGCGCGACCGCTCGGTCAGCGAAGACGTGATGCGCAAGATGGCCGAACGCCTCAAACCGCCGGTCTTCGAAGAGGGCTTCGCCAAAATCACCGTGGTGCGCGTCAAGAGCGCGGGGTGAGTGGGCTACACAGAATTCAGGTAGCTAGGAGTTTTTACTCACGATGGACTCAAGTTCGAATACTGACACCGGTAATGAACCTGTACGTATCTTTGTCAGCTACGCGCGCGAGGACAAAGATTGGCTGAACCCAGAGTATCCGCACAACCTGATCCCCTTTCTGCAGGAGTCCCTCAGAAAGTTGAATGTCATCTTCTGGCATGATACTGGATTGATTCCAGGTGACGTGTTCAAAAGGAAGATCGAAGAGGAGATTGACCGGGCACAGATCGCTCTTCTCTTAGTGAGCCAGGCTTTTTTGAACTCCGAATTTATAGAGACAGTGGAGATGCCTCGGATCGCGAATCGCACAAGGCTGGGGCAGATGGTTATGGTACCGGTGCTGGTCGAGCGGTGTGAATGGAGGGAGTATTCCGTACTTGCGGATCGCCAAATGGTTCCGGTTGACAAGCCCTTGATCAACTATACGGAGAGCAAGCCGGAATGGGCAGAGGTAAGAGCCGAGATACTGGCCGGACTCAAGGCGCAAGTTAAGCGAATTAGAGAACAGCAGGAACGGACTCAAGAGTTGATACGGGATGCCCGAACCAAAATCGAAAAGAAGCTGCAGGAGTGGGAAATGCAACAGAAGTGATCGTGGGTGCCCGATCCTCGCCGCGTTCTTGTTTTTGTGGCTAGGGTGGGATACCGAGAACCTCAATAGGCCTGAATCCCTCCTACTGTTTGTTCACATCCACATAATACAACTCCGTTGCCACCTGAAACTCATCCTTCGTAAGCGGCGTCTTCATCCACTGCCACTTGGTCGTTGGATGGATAATCTGCCACTCTCCCGGCTTGCCCACCCGCACTGGCATCGCGAACTTCTCCTCGTCGGCTCGCCACTTATATAGCACCATCCCCGGCTCCTCGCCGAATAGCAGCTCAAGCCGAGGAATCTGCGCGTGCCGCAGATATTGATCGAAAATCGGCGTCAGGTTCATCCCCGTCTGCTGGTTGAAGTAACTCACAACATCTTCCGTCAGAATGTTCTGATATTTGAAGTGCTGATAAAACCCGTGCAGTAGCGCCCACCACTTCGCATCGTCGTTCACCACGCTGCGCAGTGTATTCAGCATCAGCGCGCCCTTGAAGTACTGATCCTGATCCGGCTCGGCATTCACGCCACGCTCGGTCAGAATCGGCCGCTGATTCTTCACCCTGGTCTTGTCGCCGTTCAGATATTTGATGGCGTCGTCCTTGCCCCATCGGTACTCCACGTAGAGGCCTTCCAGGTACGTCGTCCAGCCCTCATGAATCCACATATCTGCCGGGTCAGCGGCCGTGATGCTATTGCCGAACCACTCATGCCCGCTCTCGTGAATGATGATGAAATCGAAGCGCAGGCTGATTCCCACGCCCGTCCAGTCGCGGCCCAGGTAGCCATTCTTAAAAAGGTTCCCATAAGTCACCGCGCTCTGGTGTTCCATTCCCGCGTAGGGCGCTTCGATCAGCTTGTATCCGTCCTTTATGAAAGGGTAAGGCCCGAAGTAATGCTGGTACGCTTCCAGCATTCCCTTGGCCTGCGCAAATTGCACCTTCGCCTTCTCCAAATCTTCCGGCAGCACGTAAAAATCCAGTGGCAGTTCGCCCAACTGGTCGGCAAAGTGCACATAACTCCCGATATTCAGCGAGACATCATAGTTATTGATCGGATAATGCACCTTCCAATCCCAGCGCGTGTAGCCGTCGCCCAGGTCGGTCTTCGCCATGAACTTGCCATTCGACACGTCCACCAGGCCGTTCGGAATCGCGACGCTGATGTCCATGCTCTCCACCTCATCGCGCCACTGATCTTTATTGGGCCACCACATGCTCGCGCCGGTCCCCTCGCAGGCTGTATTGATCCACACACGCCCCGCTGGGTCCTTCTTGAAGGTGATGCCGCCAAAGCGTCCTGTCTCCTCCGGATGCCCGGAGTAATAAAAATCGATGGAGTAGACTCGTCCGGCGCGCAACGTCTGCGGAAAATCGATAAAGACCGCGCCCGCGTCGCGCTCATACTTGAGTGGCGTCGTGCCGTACAAAATCTTCTCAACCTTCAGCGTTTCGAGCAAATCAAGCTGGATGCGCGTGCCATCCCTCAGCATCCGGAAGCGGATGGTGTTCTTGCCGCTGATCAGTTGCTTCTCCGGATCGACGCGAATGTCCAGGTGGTAATAAATCAGCTTGTTATTGGCGCGATAAGGCCCATACGCTCCGCGCAGCATCTGGGCGCGAGTGGGAGCGGGCGCGGGAAGATTCGCGTCGCCCGGCTTTGCCGCTTGCTTCTGCGCCGTGGCAGGCGTAACGGCGGCAGGTGCGGCTACGGGCGTGGCGGTAGGCTTTTCCGTTTGGCTTGCCGACGGCTGTGTCGTTTGTGCAGAAAGCAACGCCGTGGTTCCCATGCTAAAAACCATCAACCAGCACCAGAAGGCTCGAAAGGTAAATATTCGCATGGCAGTATCCTAACCTCTCAGCCTGCGCACCTCCCAGACACACAACAGACCAGCCCCCGCTGACTCCCCCGGCCACGATGCGTTAAAGTGTTATTGAAAGCCCCTGAATCCTATGGAAAAACTTCTCATTTCCGACGCTCCTCGCCGCTGGGATTGCCTCAGCCTGGGCGAGGTCATGCTCCGCCTCGATCCCGGCGAGAGCCGCATCCACACCACGCGCCACTTCCAGGTCTGGGAGGGCGGCGGCGAATACAACGTCTCCCGCGGTCTGCGCCGCTGCTTTGGCCTGCGCACCGCCATCACCACCGCTCTGGCCGACAACCCCGTTGGCCGCCTGGTCGAAGACTTCATCCTCGAGGGCGGCGTCGATACCTCCCTCATCAAGTGGATTCCCTACGATGGTGTCGGCCGCCAGGTCCGCAACGGCCTCAACTTCACCGAGCGCGGCTTCGGCGTACGCGCGGCTGTCGGCTGCTCCGACCGCGGCCACACGTCCATCAGCCAGGTTAAGCCCGGCGACTTCGATTGGAACGCCATTTTCGGCGACAGCGCCGGCTCACGCTGGTTGCACACCGGTGGCATCTTCGCCGCCCTCTCCGCCTCCACCGCCGAGGTCGCCGTCGAAGCCATGGATGCGGCTAGCCGACACGCGACCCCCGTCTCCTACGACCTCAACTATCGCGAGTCACTCTGGAAATCCATCGGCGGCAAGGCCCGTGCCCAGGAGGTGAACCGCGAGTTGGTCCGCAAGGTCGATCTGCTGCTGGGCAACGAAGAGGATTTCTCCGCCATGCTAGGCGTCAAGATTAAAGGTGTCAGCGAGGACTTCACCGAGCTGCCCATCGCCGGTTACGAAGAGATGCTCCGCGAGGTGGCTGCGGCTTATCCCAACCTCAAACTCATCGCCAGCACCCTGCGCACCGCCCACAGCGCCAGCCGCAACGGATGGGGCGCAATTGCCATCTACCAGGACCAGATCGTCCACGTCCCGCAGCGCGACATCGAAATCTGCGACCGCGTCGGCGGCGGCGATAGCTTTGCCTCCGGCCTCATCTACGGCCTGCTCACCAATAAACCAATAGAATGGGCCGTCCGCTGCGGCGTGGCCCACGGCGCGCTTGCCATGACCACCCCCGGCGACACCAGCATGGCTACGCTAGCCGAGGTTGAACGCATCGTAAAAGGCGGCTCCGCAAGAATCGCCCGATAGCAACTTGCAGGTTGTATTTTTTGAAGGGTATGGACTGAACGGAGGGAGGCGGGGGTTTCAACCCCCGTATTGAGTCAACAGAATCAACGCGGGCTTTAGCCCCGGATGTGAGGAAAAAATGTCCGAAACCACAGCGCAAATCATCGAACGTGTTGGCCTGATTCCCGTCCTGCGCGCCCGCAACGCCGCCCAGGCCCACGCCGTCGTCAAAGCCATGCTCACCGGCGGAGTCACCGTCATTGAAGTCACCATGACCGTCCCCGGCGCAATAGACGTTCTCAAAGAACTCAAAAAAGAGTACGGAGCCACTCTCCTGCTCGGCGCCGGCACAGTTACCACCGCCGTTGAGGCCGAGGCCACCATCGATGCCGGAGCGGAGTTTATCGTCAGCCCCAGCTTGCATCCCGAGGTCGTAGCCGTCACCAAGGCCAGGAAAAAGCTCTCCATCCCCGGCGCGCTCACGCCCACCGAGGCCATCACCGCCTCCCGCGCTGGCGCGGACTACGTCAAAATCTTTCCCTGCTCGGCCGTGGGCGGAGCCAGTTATCTGAAGGCGCTTCTCGCGCCCTTTCCGCATCTCAAGCTCATCCCCACCGGCGGCGTCACCCTCGCAACCGCGGAGTCGTTTCTCCACGCCGGAGCGCGCGCCCTGGGTGTAGGCAGCGACCTGGTCAACCTGGCCGCCATCGACGCCGGAACTCCCGAGACAATTACTGAAACCGCCCGCGCCTATCTGCAGGTGCTGGCAAAGTTTCGCGAGGAAAGTGCTCAGAAAAAGTAAGCGCGCATGAAGTGTCGTTATGCAAGAGAATCCATGCCATCCTGCTCAACTTCGTGCGGAATATTCTGCCGGAGAAAGGCATTGAGAAAGACACGAATGGAAAGTAGAACGGAGATCAATCCTGACGGCACTCCAATAATTCGACCAAACCATGTGCCGCTCGACCACGCTAATGCGACAAAGAAGACGCCCACTACCCAGGAATGCAACGCAAATAGAACGAGCCCCACTCTTTGAACAGGTTTTGCTTTGGGGTCGCCCTTCCACAGGGACTCAAAAACGTTTCTGGTAGCTCGCAAATAGTCCGGCCACAGAATTGACCTCTGCCTGGCCTCCAACTCTTCGCGAATCTGCTCGAATTTGGGCTCGTTCGTCATGAAAATCGTCTTGTTCCTTAAATCAGTTCCACGCCCCAAAGATCGTGCAGGTGCAGCACGCCTTCCACGGTTCCTGCCGCATCCACCACCACCAGCGAAGTAATCTTCCGCTCCTCCAGAATCGCCAGCGCCGTGGCCGCCAATTCTTCCGCCGCAATCGTCCGCGGATGGTCGTTCATCGCCTCGCCCGCCGTTTTACTCAGCGCAGCGCCGCCCTCGCGTTCCAGCAATCTCCGCAGATCGCCGTCGCTGATCACGCCCCGCAGCCGTCCCTGCTCTTGCACCGTCGTAATCCCCAGCTTCTTGGACGACATCTCGTAGATCACATCGGTCATCGCCGTCGATGGCGCGACCACCGGCACTTGATCGCCTGCGTGCATCAGCTCGCGAACCTTGGCCAGCCGTTTGCCCAGCTTGCCGCCGGGGTGCAACTCCGCAAAATCCTCCGCCCGGAAGCCCTTGCGCAGGCTCACCGCAACAGCCAGCGCATCGCCCAGCGCCAGCATCGTCGTTGTCGAGGCCGTCGGCGCCAGGTTCAGCCCGCACGCCTCGCGTTCCACGCCGCAATCCAGCGCCACATCGCTCGCCCTGGCCAGCGTCGAATTCAAATTGCAGCAGAAGCTCACCAGCGCGTCGCCTTTGCGTTTCAGCGTGGCCAGCAGCCGCAGAATCTCCTCCGTCTCGCCCGAGGCCGATAATGCCACCACCACGTCGCCCGGCATCAGAACGCCCAGGTCGCCGTGCACAGCCTCAGCTGGGTGCAGAAACAGGGCAGGGGAGCCGGTGGAGCTGAGCGTCGCGGCAATCTTCTGCGCGATAATCCCGCTCTTGCCCATCCCCGTAACCACCACCCGCCCGCGCTCCTCGCCGCAGCGCACAATCAGCTCCACGGCCCGGTCGAAGGCTCCGGCCATCGGCCCTTCCAGCCGCTTGGCCAGGGCCTCCAGGGCCACCGCCTCGGTGCGCACCAAAGCCGCCGGCGTGGGTGTGCGGCCGGCTTCACGGTTCCCGGAACGGGGTTGTTTCCCTTCTTCGCTCATCGGTTATTGATGGTATCAGTTTTGGCCTACCTATGAGGAACCGCTAACTCGCTAACTTGCTACTTCCGCGATGCGGAAGCTAACTCTCTTAATTCGATGCTTCGGCAGTGTATCCCGCACCTTTGTACAATAAGGATGAGAGGCCAATCCTTGTGAAGCGCAACACCCTCGTCATTACAGCCGTTCTCTTTATCCTGGCTGCCTTTGCCTTGGCCGGCTGGGCCAACTGGGAGTATCGCAGGCAGGCCGCTGAACAGCTGCGGGCCTCGGCGGCGCAGGGCGGACTGGTTCTCGACTCCGGCGGCGCGCCGCAATACCTTTCTCCGCTCCAGGGCAAGCCCGCGCCTCCCTTCACCCTCGAAGATCTCAGCGGCAATCAGCACACGCTGGCCGAATTCAAGGGCCGTGCGCTGGCCATCAACTTTTGGGCCACCTGGTGCGCTCCCTGCAAAATCGAGACCCCCTGGCTCATCGATCTGCGCAACCAATACGCGGCGCAAGGATTCGAGGTGCTGGCCATCTCCGCCGATGACATCGACCGCAAAAACCCCCGAAAGCTGAGCGAGGATAAGCAGGAGATCGCGCACTTTGTCCAGCGGATGCACATGCCCTACCCGGTGCTGATCGACGGCGATTCCGTTGCCGATTCTTACGGCGACTTCGAAGCGCTCCCCGCTACCTTTTTCCTGGATCGCAATGGCATCGTGGTGGCCGCGCAACTCGGAATGACAACCAGGGATGAGCTTGAAAGGAATATTCGCAAGGCGCTGGGGATTGTAAAGTAGCGGAGTTTTGATCCGGGTCGAAGACAATACAATTCCGTGCCCCATCCTTTCCGCTTTTTTCTGCGGAAAGGGTGGGAAACCACAATGCATGAGGATGGACAGGATCAAAAACTGAGTTATTCAGCTACCATAAGGAAAGAATCATGATTGCCTGTAAATCAGAATTGCGCATTGCCATTGCCGCAGCTCTCACGTTGGCTTCTGCACTCGCCCAAGGCCAGGGACCGCTCTTCGATTCCGCCCCGCGCTCTGCTGCCAGGCCCGCCGTCATCTTTCTCTATCCCGAGCAGATCACTGTTCCCGCTGGTAAGCCAACCACCATCGCCCTCCACTTCCGTGTCGCGCCCGGATTGCACATCAATTCACATACGCCCTCCGAACGCGAACTCATCCCCGCCACCTTCTCCATTCCGGCAGGCTCTGATGTGCATCTCGTTAGGATTGTTTACCCGCCCGGCACGGACTTTGCGCTCCCCCTCGACCCCAATACCAAGCTCAGCGTCTACTCTGGCGAGTTCATCCTTAAGGCGCGCATCGTGGCCCCGCCCGGCAATCACCTGATCGAGGCCAAGCTACGCTACCAAGCCTGCGATAACAACGCCTGCATGCCGCCCAAGACGATCACCGTGGCGATTGATGTCATCGGCAAGTGAAAGCGGCAGCCATGCTGCTATTCGGTTGAACCCGGCTCGTCTTTCCGTGAGCAAATAGCCGGCCTGCGCACATCGGTGATGGCCTGATCGCCACCGATAGCGTTATGATTTGTATGGAGACTGCCATGGTAGAGAGCCGCATCACAATCGAGCCTGGGAAGCGGTCAGGCCAGCCGTGCGTCCGGGGTTTGCGCATTACGGTTTGGGATGTGCTGGGTTGGCTGGCTGCCGGAATGAACGAGGAGCAGATTCTCGCCGATTATCCGGAGTTGGAACCGGCCGATTTCCCCGCCATTTTCGAGTACGCCACGCGCGTAGGACGGCGTGTCGCGCTGTGAAACTACTAATCGATGAGAATCTTCATAAGGCGCATGGTCTAACCAAGTAGGGTCCCTTCAGGGTCGGCAGGGCAGTCTAAGAGAAGTGCAACGCATTCTTGATCTCTCAGGAGCCTTTACGATCCGCCGTCCCTCCGCGTTCCTCAATCATCTTTTCCAACGCGAGCTGTTGTGAGAACGGATCGTCGGTCGTAATATTGACGTATTCTTCCGACACAAAGAACCACACGTCGCCTTGGGTCTGAACGCTACGCGTACCGCCTTTTGAGAAAAACTCCACCGTAAAGTGAGCTCGTGCATGCGTGTAATCGTCAGGTAGGTCGAGGTACGGCCTCGACTTATTGATAAGCCGGATAATATCATAGGCTACGTTAATAGGTGCTACTTTGCCAGATTCAATGAGAGCTTGAGGTGTCAACAGCCCTTCGCGCGTGGATCCCTCTGCTGCTACGGTAATTCGTGTGACCATAATTGTGGGGCCACCAACATTCCAAACGTCGAGAAATATTGGTGGCCCCTTCCGGTATTGGTTGTTACCTCGCCCATAGTTAATATCCTCGCTCTCGGGTTGTGGAATTCGAATATTGAGGGCCGCATTTGGCTCTCGCGCTGACTGTAGTTCAATGAGCTGACGTCGGGTAATAAGGACGTAGCTCCAAGTGACTGCGACGAGACAAAGATTCGCAAAAAATCCAAGGAGTGGCATCCGAAAATCAGCCGGAACAGCAGACAATGGCCAGAGGCCAAACGGAGCAGCCAGACCGAGCAAGGAGAACGCCACCAGCGCAGCGGCCAGGAGAACGCGTTGATTCCCCTTTGCCATGAGCGAAATCGTCAATGTGCGGAGCTTCCCGAGACGGCGACGCAACGTCTTCCTCCAGTGAAGCTGCAGGGACAGTCCTCGCAAATCGATCGGACCTGGCAGCTTAATGTCATCGTATCGAAGCAGGGTGTGGAAAAGCAGTTCGATTCCGCTGAAATTCCTCATTTGCCCCCGCAGCTGGTTTAACCTAGTCTCTTTGGAGGCTTTCTAATGCGAACGGGAATGAAAGCAGCGTCCATGCTGGCCATCGCGTCTCTGGCGCTGGGAGTATCCACAATGACCCATGCCTGCCCCCTGACGGTGCAGACTGAGCAAGGCATGGTCCGCGGCAAGATCATCAACGACGGCAAGGTCCGGGCATTTCTCGGCTTGCCCTATGCGGCTGCTCCGGTCGGCGATCTGCGCTGGCGCCCGCCTCAGCCGCCGGTCAAGTGGAAAGGCGAGCGCGACGCCACACGCTTCGGCGCGCATTGCGCCCAGAATCACGTCTTCGACGACCTGATCTTTCTCGATAGCGGCTCGAGCGAGGACTGCCTATTCCTCAACGTCTACGCGCCCGCGAACAGCAATGCCAACAGCAAGCTGCCGGTCCTGTTCTGGATTCATGGCGGCGGCAATGCGGCCGGCGCCAGCTCGGAGCCGCGCCACAACGGCGATTTTCTTCCCCTCAAGGGCGTCGTGCTGGTCACCATCAATTACCGCCTGGGCGTCTTCGGTTTTCTGGCCACTGCTGATCTGGCCAAAGAGGCCAACGGCGCGGCAGGCAACTACGGCCTGCTGGACATGGTGGCCGCGCTCCAGTGGGTCAAGGCCAACATCCGCAACTTCGGCGGCAATCCGGACAATGTAACCATCTTCGGCGAGAGCGCCGGCTCCTTTGCGGTAAGCACTCTGATGGCATCGCCTCTGGCGCGCGGACTCTTTCACAAAGCCATCGGTGAAAGCGGCGCGGCCTTCGCCGGCACGCCGCTCACCGGCTCTCTTGAAGCCGAGGAGAAGAAAGATGGCGAGTGGGTGGCCTCGCTCAGTGTTCACACCCTGGCGGAACTGCGCGCCCTGCCCGCCGAAAAGATTCTCGCAGCCACCAAAGACAAGCTGATCAACGGCTATCCACCTTATGTAGATGGCCGCCTTCTCACCGAACCAGTGGAAGTGACTTACGCCGCCGGAAATCAGGCTCACGTGCCTCTGCTCGCCGGGTGGAATCGTGACGAGAATACTTCCCTGGCCAAGGGAATGACTGTAGAAAAGTGGAAGGCCTATGCGGTCAAGCACTTCAAAGAGCGATCGGCGGAGTTCCTAAAGCTCTATCCCGGCAACTCTGATGAACAAGCGGCGCGCTCGGCCATCGACTATGGCAGCGACGGCTTCATCGCCTTCGGCACATGGAAGTGGATTGAGGCGCATCGAATGATCGGCGACTTGCCGGTCTACCGCTATCACTTCGAACTGGCCGCGCCGGTCAGCAAATACCACCCTGTCTCCTTCGCATTCCACTCTGACGACATCGAATACGTCTTTGGTACGCTCGACACCCGTCCCGGCGCCGTCTGGCGTGCCGAGGATCGCACGTTCAGCGAGCAGATGATGAGCTACTGGACCAACTTCGCCCGCACCGGCGACCCCAACGGGCCCGGCCTGCCCCCGTGGCCGAAGTACAACAGCGCCGACTCGCTCATCCACCTGGACTCGACTATCACCTCTGGCCCGGACATCCTCCGCCCGCGCTACGAGTTCCTGCTGAAAGGAATGCCGGAGTTCCGGTTCTGAACTTTTTCGCGATTAAAGTCAATCTAGTTGTCAAAAGTTATTTTTCTTTCTTCGCAGAGACCCGAAAGCAGCGTGCCTGCTCATCCCAGTAGACTCGATCCTTGTTTGCGTTCCATGCAGCAAGCCATTGGTCCTGAATAAACTTTCTCCCGTGCTTCTTGAGGAAACCGCGCCAACAAGGCTCAGCGGCTACATCTTCGCCACAGTCGTGATTGAGCGCCTCCAACCCCGGCATCGTGAAGGTGTGCCAATCGGAATCGGTGAAGAGATCACCCAGGATGAAGTAGGCTATGTCCCCGTCCGTCGTCATGTACCAATAATCTTCGATCGGCTCTTTCGATTTGCGGGTGCCGGTGAGTTGGGAGATAAGGATTGGGATTGCGCTCTTCCCCTGCGCTATGATCTGATCCATCATCTTCGATTCGCAGTATTCCTTGTCTTGTAAGCGGCCCTTTGCGTGGCAAGAGTGATTCACTTCGTCAAAGTTCCAAAGAGGAAACTTGCCGGGCTTCTGTGCAGAGGTCTGGCCGATCGTAGGCATGCCAGCCAGCAGGGCAAACGAGAGAAAAACCATCGAAATTGCCACGCCGAGTCTAGTCACGCCGAATCTAATGCCCGGAATTCTCATGTCAGAATATCTCCGAGAAACAGGGAGATACTACTTCACGCCCGCGGCCGCCGCAAACCCTGCCGCTATCGCCGGAGGAATGGTGCTGGCCGGAGGCGGCTCCGCAAAGGTGGAGTTCTTGGTGTTGATCGCGTTGGAGTAATCGGGGCCAAGTCCGAGCTTCTTCAGTGCCCTCGCGTCTGGCGTCAGTTTCGTCTGCCAGCCCTGGGCGGCCTGATACTTTTGCATGGCCGCCTTGGTTCTCTCGTCCCAATTGCCGTTAGCCTCGCCGGAAAGATAATGCTCGCGGATAAGAGCCTGCTGAATCTCTGTAATCCGTCCCGGCTCCATCACCTGTTGGCCGCGCGGGCGTCGCGATCTCGATCTTCCCTTGTGGGCTCCGCGCGCCTGAGCAGTATGCGCCTGAGCAGTGTGCGTCTGCGCGGCATGCGTCTGAGTAGTGTGCGTCTGAGTAGTGTGCGTCTGCGCGGCATGTGTCTGAGCAGTGTGCTTCTGCGCGGTGTGCGCCGCGGGTTTGCTGCCGGAAGCAGGCTGAACGGTGGCTCCGTATACCGGCAGCACGGCCAGGGATGTGAACAGTACAAGTGCCAGGCTTGTTCGAAAAGTCAGCACGCAGGATCACCTCAAAGACGACAATTTCGATCAATCCTTCTATCGAAAGTTTAGCGAATTCTCATGGATTACAGCAAGCGGAAACTCGATTGAGTACCAGGAATAGAAAGGCTTGCGGGATAGGGCGCCGGAAACAGAACTCCGCCTCTGGCGCCCCTTCAAACGCTACTCCAGCGTTCCGCCCACCAGGTTGATGCCATCATCAGGATGGTGCGGGTCCATGATTTCAAAGACCACGTCGTCGCCCATCTTGAGTTTGCTCACCACGGCATTGAACTGCTCCTTGGTGCCCGTGGGTTGTCTGTTGATGCGGATAATAACCAGTCCCGGCTCCAGTCCTTGCAGGTCGGCAAACGAGCCGGAGCGAACCGACTGAATCATCACGCCGTGAGCGTGCAGCCTGTCGACGATGCTCGAAGAGGCCTCGCGCACCACAATGCCCAGCTTGGTCTCGCCCGCGTCGCCTTTTTCGTCCGGGTTAACTTCCACCTGCTGCTCGCCCAACTCCGCGAAGACCTTGTCGCGATCACCGATAGCTACCGTGACGTCAGCCTGCTTGTCGTCCCTCAGGTAGCCCAGCCGGATGCTTGAGCCCGGCCTGCGGCTGGCGATCTCGTTCACCAGGTCGTCGCCGTCCTTGATCGGGCGTCCGTCGATGGTGGTGATGATGTCACGCGGCTTGAGCCCGGCCTTGTCCGCCGGGCCGCCCGGCTGGACCTTCCGCACCACCACGCCGTTTTTGAAGCCATACATGCGATTGACGGAGCTCGATAGCCCTTGATTGAAGATGATGCCGATGGAGCCGCGCGTCACCTTGTGGCTCGCGCCGATCAGGTCGTTGTAGATATCCACCACCGTGTTGGATGGCATGGCGAAACTGATGCCCTGATACCCGGCCGATTGCGTGTAGATGACCGTGTTCACCCCGATCACCTCGCCGTTCATGTTCAGCAGCGGTCCGCCGGAGTTGCCCGGATTGATGGCCGCGTCCGTCTGGATGAAGTGCTGGAACTGGCCGCTGGCGCCCGGCTGGATGGTCCGGTTCTTGGCCGAGATAATGCCCGCGGTAACGGTCTGCGACAGTGCAAAGGGGCTGCCGATAGCCTCTACCCAGTCGCCCACCTGCGCCGTGTCGGAGTTGCCCATTTTCACAATCGGCAGCGGCGTGCTGGTCTCGATCTTGATCACCGCCAGGTCGGTAGCCTTGTCCATGCCGATTACCCGCGCCGGACGGCCCTCATCCTGATTGTCGGGATCGGTCGACAGCTTGACGTAAATCTTGTCGGCCTTCTCCACCACGTGGTAGTTGGTGATGATGTAGCCCTTGGGATCGACGATGAAACCCGAACCCAGCGATTCGTGCACCCGCCCGTCGTCCCCCCCCTCTATGTCGGGCATACCGGGAATCTGCCCGCCGAAGAAACGGAATATATCTCCCCATGGACTCTGTCCTTGCTGCTGATCCTGGTCCTGGTCCTGATCCTCGTCGCCGGGTTGCCGGGGCAGCGGCTGGATGCGGCCGCGAAAATTGTGCCGGTTCTTGTTGGAGGACTGCTTGGGCAGCGTCTGGGTATTGATGTTCACTACCGCCGGAGCTACCCTCTTGGCAATCTTCACAAATTCGTTTTCGGGAACGCTGGAATTGTTCACCTTCAGCGGCGTGGCGTCGGAGCTGTCATTCTGCTTTTCTTGTCCGCGGACTCCGTGAGCGGCATAGGAGCCGGCCAATATGGCCGCCGACAGCGTGGCAAGCAAGATAAACACAAATGCAAGACGGCGCGTGCGCAGCCGTTCAAAAAGCGATTTCATGGCTTTCATTGACCTCATCGGATGACCAGCCTCAAGGCTGGCTTGTTCTGTTTTGCCCAATTTGTCCTGTTTTGTCCAGTTTGTTCTGTTTTGCCCCGTGTGTTCAGCTCGTTTTATGTCTTCCATCCACAACCTTCAGTATAGCCAGTGGCGGGCAAACCCGTCTGGCTGGCGGTTCCTGCGCCCTTGGGCGTCCCGAGCCGAAAACCATCCGCCGATAACCAGTCCGGGAACCGTCTCATCCCTATAGACGCTCCAGGGCCAAAAGAGTCGCGCGGAAGCAGCGCGCCCCCGCAGGCGCCTACCCCAACTCCGCGATGAGTTGATCCAGAAGTCTCTGTATTTGCTCTGCCTTGCGCGGGCATACATCGGTAAATTCGATGCCGGCCCGGGTCTTGCCATCCTCCAGATGGCGTATTTCGCCCGCCAGCCGCAGCGTGTAGCCCTTCAGATGCAGAAGTACCTCGACACTGGTATCGTCCCCGGCAGGAATGGCCTCATCGGCCTCGATGCGGCATCCTCCCAACCCCAGATCGAGCAGGTAACCCATGGCCGTGGTCCCCTCTGGGAAGATGCCGATCCAGGCCGTCCCCCAACCCTCCGCGCGCGGGTGTGCGCGCCGCTCCATCGTTCCGCTCTCCGCGGCCGATGCTCCTTGCTCGGAATCATTTCGCGTTGTATCCATGTGCCTCACCGATGAGATTCGCTGGCATGTAATCTTCTCCCGACAAACCTCTCCACAAGGTTATCGGCCAGCTTCTCTCTCAGCGCAGTAATTTGTTTTTCTTAAGTAATCCCGCCCCGCAGCGGAGTCTTCAAGGAAGAAGGCATCGAAGACTTCCAGGGCCCATATGCCGAATGGAAAGGCAAGCACAACTATGCAACGACTGGTCAATTTCCTTCTTAGCGCTTGCCCGTAGTGATTATGGGCCGCCATCAAGTATTGGTTGTCACGCCTATCTTCCTAACCTGCCATTATTATGACGTGATCGTATACATGGGTGCAAACTCTGGTATTCCGGCCGTTCGGCCAGCAATCCAGCGAAGTACATAAACCTGAGCGGGGTCAGTGAGGGAGTGTGTAAGGGCGTTTGAAATAACTTCGAAAATCGCGTGAGCACCAAGGTCCTTGTAATAGTCGATGTCCGGTTCCACCATGACGCAGTCGACACCGTCGATATTCATCCTACAGCCCTCATGGAAGGTCAACTGGACGTTGGCTTGGCCGAACTGGATCTGTTTCCAACTGGAGGTAGCACCGGGATGGAAGAGCCCTGGGTTGTTCTCGACCGCGAACTTCCCACATCTGGCAGCATTCTTAATTTGATCGATGAGACGGCAATCGCACCAGGCAAAGAACCGATCCTGTGCTGGGGCGTAGGGTGCGTCCCAACGGAGTCGTTTTATGTAGTTGAGCGGTGTACCTTGCGAGAGAAATATCTGGCTCATGGCCTCGCATAGGTTGAGCAGGCAGGCAAGAGATTTCTCGGATTGGTCGAGGAGGGTGTCGTATCGGGCCTCACCCGCTGCGTTTGCGACGTCGCTGCCCAAGAACGGGTAGCGTACGCTTGCGGCACTCCATCGCGCATTTACGAAGCTGAATCGTGGGTCCGTGGAAATGAGCATGATGTCGAGCGTCGTTGTGTACTGGTCCGACAGGACAACAGGGGCAAAACCTGCCTGCTGGTAGCCCTCTGCCCAAACCAGCACGATATAGTTGTCGCCAAAATTATCGAAAAAGGGAAGGTCAAACGTAATGTCGTTGTCCGTGTAGTAGTCCCGGATGTGCTGATTTCTATTACCGTCGGTTATGGTAACCAGAAATTTTGCCGGAGCGGAGAATAGCTGGCGAGTGCCGTCGTAAATGCGGAGTTGCAGTTTGCTCATCGGGTCACCTCGGACTAAGAGGAATAATACTACCTATTTGGTTAGCCCGTTTCTGCCACAGATAATACGATGCCCCGCATCTCGCTTCTGGGCTCAGAATGCAACGATATTAGTAGGAAAGGAGCGGTAGGCCGAGGTTTTAACCCCGGCATAACAACGGCCTCCCTGGGACAGAGTTTCCCTAAATCGAAAAAAACATCCTACGCAACCGGCGGGAGTACAGCTGACATGCTGACTCGCCAAGCCCTGACCCCTGATCTCTGACCCCTGATTCGCTTCCCAAATAACCCAATTTTGCGCAAAAAACCCTCTGCATTTACGCGTAGTTATTTTGGCGCGTTTATCCCCTTATTGCCCTGATTTATGCAACTTTTGAAGGAGAGATTTTTTCGTGTGTCCTTGCTTGGAATCCGTGGCGCCCGGTTCCTCGGCCTTAGGAGGTTCAAGCTGCGGAGTCGCCGTAATTACAAGAGGCTCCGCGCCCCACGGCAGAACTACGTAAGGGAGGCAACCGGGACCTTCCGCGCTCGCCTTCAGCATCCCCTGCGCTATACCGGCTACATACGGAAAAACAGCCACCACCGCATGGCCTTCAGCATTCGAAGACATCATCATGGTGACGGACGAACCTTCCGACTCCAGCACCAGCGGAATCCTGGCTTTTGCGGGAAAGCGGTCAACAATGATCAGGACTGCCGTCGCATCAGGCTGGGCGATTCTCGCTTCCAGTCGGCACGTCTGTTCTTCCGCCACCACTGGGTTGGGAACCAGTGTGCCGTAAATCAAAAGTTGCCTGTCTCTTGAGGAGAGAAGATAGCGCGTCGGCACCGCACTATCGGTCACAGCCGTAACGTCGAACTCATCGGCTTCCGCTTTGAAGCTAAACTCCTGCTCGGGCGTCGGCTTGTGAAGCATCAACAAGCCTTGTCCATTCACGTAGAGATCCCGTGGATCGTACGCCAGAGTATTGGCTATTGGCCAGATGCCAATAGAATAGACCTTGTTTTCAGGAGCGCCTTCGGCAAACACGCGGTAGCGCGCCGTACCATGGCCTCCCGGCTTCACCTGCTCGTCGATCTTCACGAAGCGCAAGTGCAATCCCGCGGGATTGAAGCGCGATCCGGTCAGATTCAGGTCGCCTGCCCCCGCATCGTCCCACCGGGCCTGGCGCTCCAGCAGGGTTAACAACTCGTGCGAAGGCGTGGACCGGCCTTTGAAGTTGAAGTAGCTCAAGACACTCGACTGTTTTAAGTCTTGCCCGTGGGAAAAGAACGGGAAATGGAAAAAGACGCAGAGCGAGATGCTGGCAAAGAGCCGACCCGGCAAAGACATAGACATATAGTGTCGGCTATGCTCCTACCAAACGCAACCACGTCAGAAAGATAGCTTTGGTCACAGTTTGGGAAGGCTTTGGTAACAACGGCGTCCCGCATTGCGATACACAAACTCTGTCCGTGAGTCCGGTCACAGCCCCTGACCTTCCTACAAACTAGCATTTCTACCATGAACGCAGAGACCCTTATTCTGATTGCGCCGTGCTCCCTTCTTTTGGGCGCCGCGCTGCAGATCCTCGTTGCGCCGCTATTGAACGCCCGGTTCAAGGGGATTCTGGCCTTTCTCACCTGTCTGCCGGCCGTCGCTTCCGTGGCCGGGCTGGTGGAATCGGTCAAGGCCGGGCAGGCTGTCGATCTGACCGCGCTCCACTGGGATGGACTGCTGAACCTTGTATTCCATGTGGACGCCCTCAGCGTCCTTTTTGCATTGATGGGGACAGGCTTGGGCGCCTTCGTGCTGCTCTACTCCATCGGCTACATGGCTCACGACAAGGCTGCCACTCGCTTCTACGCCACGATGCTGATCTTCATCGGCGGCTTTGTCGGCCTGGTCTACAGCGCCAACCTCTTTGTTTTCTACCTCTGCTGGGAGCTGGTGGGTTTGTGCTCTTTCAGCCTGGTGGGCTTCTGGTACACCAACCGCGAAGCCGTCGCCGGCGCGCGCAAGGTCCTGCTGATGACCCACATCGCAGGCTACGGCCTGCTGGCCGCCATTCTGGTGGTCTACCACCGCACCGGCAGCGCCTTGTGGACCGATCCCAAGGTGGCTCAGGCATTTACCGGCGGCATCTTTGTGTTGATGCTGGTGGCTTTGGTGGCAAAATCCGTGCAGTTCCCGCTGCACACGTGGATTCCCGAGGCTATGGCCGCGCCCACTCCGGTAAGCGCCCTGCTGCACGCGGCTTGCTACGTGAAGGCCGGCGTCTACCTGGCCGCCCGCATGCACAGCTTTGGAGCATGGCCGCAGGCCTGGGGGCACGCCTGGGGGAATGAAGCCGTCATGTGGGTCGGCACCGTCACCATGGCCGTCGGCGTCATGTACGCCATGGTGCAGAACGATCTGAAGCGAATGCTGGCCTTCTCCACCGTGAGCCAGATCGGTTACATGATGATGGGCATCGGCATCGGCACGCCGCTGGCCATTGTTGCCGGCTTGTTGCATTGCCTCAATCACGGATTCTTCAAGGCTGGGCTGTTTTTGACCGCCGGTTCGGTGCAGCACGCATCGGGCACACGCGACATGAACCAGCTCGGCGGCCTGGCGCAGAAGATGCCGAAGACAACACTGTCGTGGCTGATCGGCGTGGGCAGCATGATGGGCATTCCGCTGATGAGCGGCTTCGCCAGCAAGTGGATGCTCTACGCGGCAGCCTTGCAGGCCGGATGGGCGGTTCCCGCGATGGTCGCCTGGGCAGCCAGTCTGGGCACGGTCTTTTTCGGTGCCAAGGCCACCAGCGCCGTCTTCCTCGGTCCGCTGACCAAGGCGACCAAGGACGCGCACGAGTCCCCGCCGACCATGATCTGGGGCATGGGATTCCTGGCCGCGGGCAGCGTCATTCTGGGCGTTGCGCCTCAGTTGGCGGTCAACTACCTGCTCAATCCGATTTTGGGCGTGCTGAAACTTGACCCAGTGCAAGTAACCTGGTTTGGGCTTTCTGCAAGCACTGGCAGTCTGGCGACTAGCGCAGGCAGTTTCTCAACCATGGGCGGCCTGGTGCTGGCAGTGGTTTCGCTGATTCTGGGTGGGCTGATCTACGCGATTGCTTACGTGTCGCGTCAGCCCAAGGTTGATGGCGCGGCGCTGGCTGGCGGCGGAATCTTCACCGGCGGCGAGCCGTTGTCAGAACAGGGAAGGCTCACGGCCGGCGACTTCTCCTCGATCTTCCTGCAAAACTGGCGTGAGTTCTTCCGTTGGTCCAATGTGGACGCCGCCTATCTGGATGTCTGGAGCGGCTTGCAGGCTGTCTCGCGCTGGTTGGGCGTTGTCGTCTCGTGGATGGAGCGGTATGCGCTGGCCCTTGTTGTTGTGCTGGCGGCGGGTGTGCTGGCCGGCGTGCGCTGGTTTGCTCCAACGATTGCCGGCGTTCAGACTCTTCCATCGCCTCCGATGCCGTCGCTGCTGGTGTTGGCTTGCGCCGTGGCTGGGGTTGCATTGATTCTGGCCGCTCTAGCCCACGCGAAATGGCTCCGCCTCGCACCGTTGATGATTCTGGCAGGCACGGCCGCCGTTGCGGGATTGATCGTTCCCGATCCTTGGCTGCGACTTGGGCTTCTGGAGCTGGGCGCGCTGTTGACCGTGGCGTTGGTCTGGCAAAGCGCGCGCACACGAGCCGCAAAGTTGACTTACCTGGCAGTTGTCCTCGTCTCCGCTGCATCGCTGGTTTCGAGCGACCTGTTGCTGGAGCGCGGACAGCCGGACTGGGCGCGCGCATTATTGCTGACCAGCGTTTGCGTCAAGCTGGCCGCTATTCCGCTCTTCTTCTGGCTGCTGAGTCTGGCCGACGAATTGCCCGCTGTGGTTCTCGGCCTGATTATCGCGGTCGTCGATATGGCCGCCTTCGGCGAACTCTACGTTGCAGCCCAGGCTTCTCCGAGCTTGCTGACTCCCCAGGGATTCCTGCTCGGCGCGGCCGCTGTCACCTCGTTCCTTGCCGCACTGCTGATGCTCACGCAGCGCAGCCTCAAACGTCTGCTGGTCCTTTCTACAGTCGAGGATGTCGGCTTCCTTTTTCTGGGAATCGTTTCCATGAACGCCCTCGGAACCAAGGGCGTCGTCTTTGCAGCGGTTACCCATGCACTGGCTAAAGCGTTGCTCTTCGCTTGCCTCAGCGGCCCCGAGGCCGACGGCGCGCTGGAGGGCGAGCACACGGGCCTCATCAACCGCTACCCGGTCGCTGCCTTTGGATTCCTTTTCGGGATGTTGGCCATGCTGGGCGTGCCGCCGACGCTCGGTTACATCGGACGGTGGAGACTCTACGAGACCGCCGTGCAGATCGGCTGGCCGCTGGCGGCGGTCTTCATCCTCTCGTCGATCTTTGCCCTGATTGCATACACATTGGCGCTGACCCGCGTTTGGTGGGGACCGCCGGGCATTGAGCATCCGCACCCATCGCCGCCGCATCCAACTAGAGAACCGTTCCTGTTGCAGGCCGTGATCGTTGCGCTTGTGGTGCTGGTCCTGGCTGGCGGAATTTGGCCGGTCGCAATGCAAATGCTGCTTGGAGGGAGACCATGAAGCTCTGGAGTAAATTGATGTGTTATTGCCGCAGCCACAGCCCATGGCTCTTTCACATGAACTCGGGCAGTTGCAACGGCTGCGACATTGAGATTGTGGCTGCCCTCTCGCCGCGCTACGACGCCGAGCAGTTAGGCGTGCGCCTGGAAGGCTCGCCGCGCCACGCCGACATTCTCTGCGTCACCGGCCCGGTCACGCACAACGCAGTCGGGGCCATCAAGACGGTCTACGGGCAGGTTTACGGGCCCAAGGCTGTGGTGGCCATCGGCTCCTGCCCGGCGACGACCAACGTTTTCATCGACAGCCGCACTCTTGCAGGGCCGCTTCACAAACATATTCCCGTCGATGTTTTTGTTCCCGGCTGCCCGCCGCGTCCCGACGCCATTGTGCTGGGCGTGGCCAAGGCCGCGGGGATTCTGGCCGTGCGAGGCTCCAAGCCGCCTGTTGCGGCCGTCGAGCCGGAGATCGTGGGCACATCCGGAGAAGATTGCCAAAGTTGCGCATGCAGTTCTACGGAGGTACAGGCATGATGACACCGGAGATTTGGAACAGTCTGACCACTGCTTTAGCGCGTCTGCTCATCTTTCCCGGCCTGCTCTTTGCCGTGCCTGCCGCGTGGTTCTTTATGTGGGTAGAACGCAAGGCGGTGGCGCGGATGCAGGGCCGCATCGGCCCTCCTTTCATGCAGCCGTTCTTCGACTTCATCAAGCTGCTGGGCAAAGACACGCCGCAGCGCGCGGGCGTAGGCGGCCTGCTGATGAAGGCCTGGCCGCTGATTGCCGTCTCTGCGGCGGCGGGCGCGGTAGGATTATTGCCCGTGCTGCCCGCATCGGGCGGCTTCCAGGGCGACCTGATTTTATTGTTGGCGCTGCTGGAACTGCCCTCCATGTGCATCATCGCCGCGGGCTTCAGTTCGCGCTCCATCTTCGGCGAAATCGGCTCGGCGCGCGAGGCCGTGCTCAGTGTCAGCTACAACGTGGTCTTTTTGCTGGCCATCATCTCCATCGCCGCTTCGCAGCACACCTTCAGCCTCTCGGCGCTGGCGCAACTTCCCGCTTCGCCGCTGCGCTGGCTGGGCATTGTGGCGATTCTGGTTTGTCTGCCCGCAAAGCTCCATCTCAATCCCTTCTCGCTGCCCAACGCGGAGCAGGAGATCTACTCCGGCCCGATGGTCGAGTACGCGGGACCCGAACTGGCCATGTGGGAGCTTTCGCATGGTCTGGAATGGGTTGCGGCCACCGGTTTGGTAGCCACGCTGATCGCTCCAGCCTTCACGCTCTGGTGGGTTGCCGCCCTGGTCTTTGTCGCGCTCTCCTTCGGTTTGGTGCTGCTGCTTTCGGTGGTTGCGGCGGCCACGGCGCGCTTGCAGATCGACACAACGGTGCGTTTTTACTGGCAATGCACCATTATCTTCGCGGTGCTGGCCGTTGCCTCCGCGCTTTTCATGAGGTATAAAGCATGAACATTTTGACCATGCTGTGGAAGAACCTGTGGGGCGGCTCGCGGACGCTGCTCTTTCCCGAGCGTCCCCAAGTGAGCGAGCATTATCGTGGCCTGGTGCGCTTCGACCCCACGCTTTGCTCGGGCTGCGCGATCTGCAGAATGCGCTGCACGGCGCGCGCTATTGAGTTCAAGGCCGGCAAGGGAGAATTCTATTGGAGCTACGATCCCGGCCATTGCACCTTCTGCGGTCGCTGCGTTGAGGGATGCAAGGAACATGCGCTCAGCCAGGACTCGGAGTGTCCTCCGATTTACCTAGTTCCCGGAGAGTTAAAAAAATCCTACACCGTTGCCCGCAAGCAGACCGTCAAGCCGGCCGTGGTTCCGGCGGCGGCTGTCGCCGCGGAACAAATAGAACAAGCGGCCAGCCCTGTCAATGGAGGCGCGCAATGATTTCGCTTGAGACGATTCAGAGAAAACTCGGCATCTCCGTATCCTTTATTGAACAGGGCGGCGCACATTGGCTCGCGCTGGATGCGACGAAGGTGCGCGAGCTCGCCAGGGCGATGAACGAAATTCACGCGCGCTTTATCACCATCACCGCCTATCAGCTTCCCAAGGACGAGGGCTTTCGCCTGGAGTACCACTGGGATCTCAACGGCCGGTTGCTGGGCTTTTCCTTTCAGCTTGCCGGCAAATCTATCGACAGCATCTTTGATCTCACTGAAGCCGCGGACTGGATTGAGCGCGAGATTCACGAGGAGTATGACATCGACTTCACGGGCCGCGAATATGAGCCGCTGCTTCTGCGCCAGGGAGAGACGCCGGGCGTGAACCTGCGCGACGCCGTGGCCGCGAGTGACGCCGTGGCCGTGAGTAAGGAGAAAATATGAGCTACAAAATCCCTATGGGCCCGTATCACCCGGCTCTGGAAGAACCTTACAAGCTAGACATGATCTGCGAAGGCGAGACCGTTCTTGACGCCAAGCTGCATATCGGTTTCAACTTTCGCGGCATCGAGCACCTGGCCGAGACGCGCAACCACATTCAAGCCATCGCGCTGATGGAGCGGGTCTGCGGCATCTGCTCGTTCATCCACACACTCACCTTTTGCCGGGCGATGGAAGGGCTTACCGGCCAGACGCCGCCGCCGCGCGCGCAATACATTCGCGTCATCATGGCGGAGTTGGAGCGGCTGCACTCGCACGTGCTCTGGGCCGGCATCGCGGCCAAGCTCATGGGATTCAAAACCATGTTCATGACCTGCTTCGAGATTCGCGAGAAGGTGATGGACATCCTCGCGGCCATCAGCGGCAACCGCGTCAACTATTCGATGAACCGCATCGGCGGCGTAAATCGCGACATCACCGACCCGCAATCGATTCTCAAGATGGTCGAGAAGCTGGAAGGCGAGATGGTGCGCACCGTCATTCCCATCTTCACCACCAGCAGAACTGCGCGCTCGCGCTGCGCAGGCATCGGCGTTCTGACCAAAGAACAAGCTATTTCCTGCGCCGTTGTGGGACCGGTGGCGCGAGCTTCGGGATTGCCTCAGGACCTGCGGAAAGACGCGCCTTACGCGGCCTATCCGGAGATGGAGTTCGACGTGCCGGTTGTGCCCGACGGCGATGTGCGCGCCCGTTTACTGGTCCGCGCCCTCGAAATTATGGAGAGCTGCAAGATTCTGCGTCAAGCATTGGCCAAGCTACCGCCCGGCGAGTTTCACACCGGCGACGACAAATTCAACTTCATTACTGGAACGTCCACGGCACGCGTCGAGGCGCCGCGCGGAGAGGTCATGTACTCGGTCTCCTGGAAAGAAGGTTCGCGGAATCCAGCCCGCGTCCATGTGCGCACGCCGACCTTTGCCGTGATGCCGGCGATTCGCTGGATGGTGAAGGGCGCGCGGCTGGCCGATACGCCGTTGATTCAGGCCTCCATCGATCCTTGCTACTCATGCACTGACAGGTAGCGCGACAGGCCGGAGCGTGCTGCTCCGGCTTGCGCGTTTCTCGGACTGACAATCAGAATCCGGCCCAGCGATAATACGCAGCGAGGACGGAATCTCCCCACAGACTGCTGATAATGCCGCCGATGCAGAGAAATGTGCCCAACGGCAGCTTGCAGAGCGCCCAGCTTTCGGAGTCCCGCCGTGCGGACGGGATCAGCAGCATAACAACCGCGACCAAAGCTCCGAGAACAACACCCAGAAAAAAAGCCAGCAGAGCGCCTTGCAGACCGAGCCACGCGGCTAGCAAAGCCATCAGCTTGGCGTCTCCCAGTCCGATGCCTTCACGGCGGCGAATCAGCCAGTAGAGCCAGTGGATGAGCAGGATTAGGGCGGTGGCGGCGACGATGCAGAGAAGCGTCACAAAGGCATTTCCAATGACTCCGATGCCGATCTTGAATGTTCTTTCATATAGATAAGCTTGGAGATTTATGGAAAGAAATCCCAGAGCAATTCCGGGAAGGGTGAGCCAATCGGGAAGCCAAAGGTGTTCTGCATCCAAGAATGCTAAAGCCACAAGTAGCCAACACAAGAGCATTTTGAAGATTGCATCAACAAATACCATCGGTGGATCGAGTGGAAGAATATCCATGTAGCTGACGGCAGGATAGAACGCTTTCCACGCAACAACAGCCCACAACCCTCCCACCGCCAACTCCACCAGCGGATAACGCCAGCCGATCCAGGCGTGGCAGGTGCGGCAGCGGCCGCGTAGCGCGAGCCAACTGACCAGCGGGACGTTCTCCCACCAGGCGAGCGTGCGATTGCAATGGCGGCAATGCGAGCGCGGCCGGACAATGCTCTCGCCCGCGGGCCAGCGGCTCAGGCAGACGTTCAGAAAGCTGCCGAAGGCCAACCCGAGAAGGCCCGCAAAGATGGTTCCCAGAATGCGAATCATAGACGAGTTGAGTATACGGCCTTGGAGCGAATTAATCTGCAATGTCGAGGGCTTCTTTACCGCAGAGAGCAAGAGAACCACACCTTCACCGCCTTGACGCACGGTAGACTGGATGTGCATGAACCTTCCGCCTGAAAGTACGTCGAAGCAGACTTCCGCGCCGCGGCCTGCATCGGACCCGGCAAAGGCAACCGATCCGGAGCGTGCGGCGGCTTTGTTTCAGCAGTCGGTGGCCATCATGGCGCGGCTGCGGGCTCCCGGCGGCTGTCCATGGGACCGCGAGCAATCCTTCGACTCCATTCGCAAATACACACTGGAGGAGACCTACGAGGTCTTCGACGCCATCGAGCGGCGCGACTGGCAGCACCTGGCTGAGGAGCTGGGCGACCTGCTCCTGCAAGTCTTGTTTTATGCCGAGATGGCGGCCAACGAAGGCCACTTCACCATCCAGGATGTACTCGATCACCTGAACCGAAAGTTGATTCGCCGCCATCCTCACGTTTTTGGCGAAGAGGCTTCGCGGGAGGCAGGCAACAAAGCTGAAGTTGATGCCGATGTGGAAGGATCCTCGGCAGCGGTGCTGCATAACTGGGAAGAGATCAAGGCAGCGGAGCGGACATTGCATGCAGCGGGCGCGCCTTCGGCGCAAAAAGCATTGCATGCAGCGGACGCGCCTTCGGCGCAAAAACTCCCAGAGTCGAGATTGGACTCAGTCCAGCGGGCGATGCCGGCCTTAGCCGAGGCTGCCAAGTTAGGCGCCAAGGCGCGAAAGTCTGGCTTCGACTGGCCGAACTGGCGCGATCTGCTGCCCAAGCTGGCGGAGGAGACGGCGGAACTGGAGGCCGAGGCCGCTTCCGGCGATCCGGCGCGCAAGTCCAAAGTTGAGGCGGAGCTGGGCGACCTGCTGTTTACCGTGGTCAACCTGGGACGGCATTTGGGCGTGGATGCGGAGATGGCTTTGCGCGGCTGCAATCTGCGCTTCCGCGAACGGTTTCGCGCCATGGAACGGGCCTCGGAGCGGCCGCTGGAAGAGCTTTCCCTGGAGGAGCTGGAAGCGTTGTGGGTCAAGGCGAAGCGGACGCTGGCGGAGACCGATGCGGAGGAGCAACCATGATTGCCATTCGCTCCTGCTCCGGCTTTGACGAATTGGAAGCCTGCGTCCGGTTGCAGATAGAGACCTGGGGCTACGACCCGAGCGACGTGCTTCCGCGCAAGGCATTTTTGCTTATACAAAAGATCGGCGGACAAGTTATCGGCGCCTTCGATACGGAGATTGCCGGCGGCGGGCCGGAGTCGCTGGTGGGTTTCGCTTTGTCGTTGCCGGGAATGATAAATTCCGAGCGCGGGCCGCGAGCCTATCTGCACTCGCACATGCTGGCGGTGCGCGAAAAGTATCAGAACCGCGGTCTGGGCGCGAAGCTCAAGCTGGAGCAACGCAGGGATGCGCTCAAGCGCGGCATACGCCATATGGAATGGACCTTCGATCCGCTGGAGATCAAAAACGCATACCTCAACCTCCACAAGCTGGGAGCCATTGCCCGCCGGTATGAGGTAAATTTTTATGGTGGTTCCTCCTCCAGGCTGCAGGGCGGGCTGCCGACGGACCGCCTGGTGGCCGAGTGGGAGCTTGATTCGCCCAGAGTCGAGGCGGCTCTGGATGGCAAGCGGGCAGAAGCGCACGCGATCGAGGCGCGGATTCTGGTTCCGGCGGCCATCTCGAAGTGGAGAGCCTCGGAGGCTGAGCGGGAGCGTGCTATGGCTGTCCAGTCGGAGAACCGCAAAAAGTTCCAGGAGGCGTTTTCCCATGGATTGGCCGTCGTTGGTTTCACCCGCGACGCGGAAGGAAACGGCGTCTTCGAATTGGGTTCTCTTCTTCATACCGATGTGAACTCCGAATTCCAGGGAAAGTAATCATCATGAAAGTTGACGCCATCATCCTGCGCGAATTGCACCTGCCGCTGGTGCGTCCCTTTGAAACCAGCTTTAGCGTCACCCGCGAGCGGAGAATCCTGCTGGCGGAGATTCAGTCCGAGGGCTTGACCGGCTGGGGCGAGTGCACGGCAGGCGAGCGGCCCTTCTTCTCCGAAGAGTCGACCGACAGCGCCTGGCAGGTGATTGCCGATGAGTTGGGGCCGATGCTGGCGGCTGAGTCGCCCGCGAACGGCGGTGAGTGTCCATACATCTTTCGACAGGTGCGCGGAAACCGCATGGCCAAAGCCGCGCTGGAAAACGCCATCTGGGATCTGGAGGCACAGCGCGAACGAGTCTCGCTCTCTAGACTCATCGGCGGAACGCGCGCGAAGATTCCCTGCGGCGTTTCGCTGGGAATTCAATCGTCGATTCCGCAGTTGCTGGAGATCATCGAACGGGAACTGGCGGCCGGCTATCAGCGCATCAAGCTGAAGTGCAAGCCGGGTTGGGACGTGGAGGTCTTTGAGCACGTGCGCGGACGCTGGCCGGGCATCACGCTCAGTTGCGACGCCAACTCGGCGTACAGGCTGCGGGATGCGGACCACCTGGAGAGCTTTGACATCTACGACCTGTTGATGATCGAGCAGCCGTTGTGGCACGACGACTTCTACTTCCACGCGCAATTGCAAAAGCGTCTGCGCACGCCCATCTGCCTGGACGAATCGATTCGCAACCGGCGCGATGCACTGGCGGCCATGGAGATGGAGTCGTGCCGCATTCTCAACATCAAGCTGGGGCGCGTGGGCGGATTCAGCGAGGCCATCGCCGTGCACAACACGGCGCGAGCGCGGAACATTCCGGTGTGGTGCGGCGGAATGCTGGAGTCGGGCGTGGGACGATCGCATAACATCGCGCTCTCCACGCTGGAAAACTTCAAGCTGCCGGGCGACGTATCGGCTTCGGCGCGCTACTGGGCCGAGGACATCATCGAGCCGGAGGTGACGGTTTCGCGGACGGGCGAGATTGCCATTCCAGACTCGCCGGGCCGCGGCTACGAGGTGCGCACGGATTTGGTGGAACGGCTCACGGTGCGCAAGAAGACGATTCGCGGCGTGAAGGGAATAGCCGTCCAGGCAGACGGCGCTTGCGCGCCACGGAATTCGTGATTTTCTCCCTCCGATCAACCAAAAACGAAGATCTGTCGAAACCCAACGCTGAATTAATCTGCAAGGAATAAATATATTTATTTTTTAGGGGGGTGGGGGGTATCATGTGGCGGCTGTGGTCTTCCGCGGCGCGGGCTGGCGGGGGACTGCGGATAGCGCGACCTGAGCGGCGTAGAGGAGCTTGGCGCCGATCTTCCCATCGATTACGCCGAGCAGAATGCCTCGGGCGACACAGGCGATGAAATCGCGGGTGTTCTCGAATCCGGAGAGCGAGGGCATGGCGTTGCGATAGGCCTGAGTAGCCTCCTTGGAGGCATCGTAGTTGTCTTTATTCTGTGCTTTTGCTTCCTTATAAGCGGCTGCCCAAGCGCTTACACAGCGCACGACAGCGGGGTTTTCGGTATTGATGGAGGGTTCTTCCGCCGCGCTCGGGGCGGGGGCGGTTTGGGTAGCTTCGGTCATACGGGGTTTCCTTGGCGTCTGGGTTTCAGACGCTTTTCTATATTGTGCGCGTAATGAAAGTAATTATCTGCAAAGACTTGCCGTCCAGGCAGAAGCCCCCTTCGGCAAGGCACATTGGGGTTCGTGGTTTTCCAGGTCGCAGGCGCGGGTATGGGTCAGTCGGCAATCAACGAATCTCGCGAATCGAACACTCAATCAGACGGAGCAATCCGACTCCAAACCGGTGCGGAAACACAATACAGAACAGTGGCGCGAACCAAGGGCGTGCCCTCAGAAGCTCCGGGACATCAGGTTTGCCGTTTTCTGCTGCGTCAAGAAGTGCCGTCCAGCTTTGCGGCATATTAGGCATTCTGCTCTCCAGTGACCCAGACTCGGCTCTCCAGCGAAACCACTCCCAGTCCATCTCTGGCCGAAACCAGACGAAGTCAATGTGAGTGATAGACTCCCAGAAATAAGCGATCATCCTCCTGAGTAAGCGTCTTGCTAGAAACTCAACAAGCGACTCCGCCACATATGAACTGCCGTAGAATATCTCCGAATTGTATCTGTCCATTCCAGAGAGCAACCTGTATGCGCTCTCAGGCTCGTAGTACGTATTCGGAAGTCCTCGTCCTTTAACCTCATTGATTTTTAGGATCATGTTGAGAAATTGACCGATAAGTCGCTCACTGCTGGTATGGATTCCGTGCTGCTCTAGTTCCAAGGCAGCCATCGTGATGTATGGCGCTGCCGATTCTCCCCATATTCCATTATTGGGCAGATATCGTACAAGAAAGTCCTGCAGGAATGATTCACCTTTCCATTGCTCCCGTCTTAATCGATGATACAAACTCAAGGCACTGAGCGTGCCTGCTATAACAATTACTCTCATCGGTGTAAAAGTACCATCAGTGAACGGATCACCTTGTGTGAAGTGCGTCTTGTTTTCTGCACATTCTGTACAGAGTCCCTCTAATGCGCGCGTGGCTGCGGTTTCGCATAAGTCGAAAGAAACACTCCACCATTTTTCTGTTATTGCATTCTTTGAAGCGATTGCAAGTATATATGACGCAGTGACTGTCCAGGCCTCAAATACTGCCCAATGATTATCTTCGCGTTCGCATCCCTGTACGATAATGCTAGTAAGAAGAACCGCACTGGAGATTAAACGAGCCGCCTCACGTCCGGACACAATCCCCTTTCCTTCGATAGTTAGAATTGACTCAAGAAATGACGAGAACTTTTCCTTGTCGAATGGATCCCTCCCCGCCCCAGCAATCAATTCCAGGAACTTGCCGAATTGCTTCGGATGTCGAGGCATGAATGATCCATGGGCCTTCACAAATCGTGAGATCAATTCGTTGCCTTGGATCAGACGGAGCGCCTTTGGATTGTGCTTTTTCCAAATCTTATTTGCCGAGTCAATCCTTGTTATTACGGTGTCAGCGACGATACCATTTGTAACCAGAAATGGCTGGTGTGGTTTCTTCGAATGCACCGAAGGATGTGAAATTGGTAATTCTACAAGTTCATCGATTTCACCCTTGAATTCCCGCCATTTCTTGAGCGTTATCTTCCCGTTTTTCAACTGATATGCGCGTATACTGCCGTCAGTCCCCTCCGTGATTACATCTTTACCCTGTTCCATCACTCCATGTGGAGAAATATACTTGACTGTCTCGCCTTCCGCCGCAAGGACCTGACAAAACGGGATCTGGTATTGGCGCTCATTTGCGTTAATTAACCAGTTTTCGACAACTCTCTCTATCACGCCACGCCTCGTATTTCCTGGATCTGAGTTCCTCAACCTTTTTCATGAAGTCACGATCTTGTTCCCATGACTTCCAAAGATCGTGCATCCGCTTTGCAGTATCCGGATGCGCAACGTATATTCCTTCCGGCTTATGTGTTTGTGGATCAAATCCCCATTCTCGTGCCTCCTCTGCTTGCAGAAACATTTCTTTTGTAAACGGCTGCCCCCCGGCATCAAACGCTGTGCCAGCTTGCCTGCAAGCCTCCTCCATCTTGCGGAAACCGAATTGGCTTGTCTGCGCCGCAATATCATCTGCCAGCCCATCAAGCTTCTCGAAAAGAGCATCGCCCACAAGCTTAGGTATTTCTTCTAATTTAAATTGAATGGGAATCCGCATTTCCTCGTATCCCTCATTCACGATCCGTTTGCCCACATCTAGAATCTGCTCAAAACTAAAATGCTTCCCCTCATTTTGTTGGATTTGACGACGGATTCGCCCGAAGATGCTTTTTTCTTGGACTCGTAGAAGGAGTCTGAGACGCAATTGTTCAGACAATTCCTTTCTTGATTTTGGAAAGTCGGGAAGCATGCAATATACCTCGCGTAGTACGAATCTCTCACGAAATTAGTGTTCTGATCTGCCTTTTTGCGCGGAGCGCAGGATGAGGAGGGCGATGAGATTCCAGAACAGGACGGCGATGACGATGTAGAACAGGATGGCAGAGATTTGTTCGTGATTCTTGGCGACGAGATAGCTCCGGCTTTCAACAATCGACTCATAGGTTGTATGGCCGCAACTCTGATAGGAGACAGAAACAAATCCCAGCAGGGCGGGGAAGAGCAATCCGCAGGGAAAGAGGCGTTTCAGAATCGCGGGAAGACGCTTACCGTGCGCAGAACCGGCCACGACCGCGAAGGGCCGCCGAAGATAGAGATAGACCAGGACGCCCGCCGCGAGAGACAAGGCAGCGCAGACGAAATAGGACACGATCAGATATTGCTCATTTGTCAACTTTGACCTTCAGTGTGGCAACCAGAATGGTAATCAGAACCAGGTAGACGGAAACAAAGATGAGCAAATACTGAATGGAGGAAGAGAGGCCCGCGGCTTCCTTCCAAACGTATTCCATGAAGCGAGCTTCCGGCTTCAACTCAAAGGAGATTCCAATGGCGCCGGAGAGAGCCGCAAGATACAGAATGAGCAGAAAGGAGCGCAGATAGAAGGCGACGCCGGCCTGCAACTTGATGGTGCGGCGCAGCAAATCGTAGAGACTGTCGCGCAGCAGAAGAAAGAGGATCGTCGGGATGGCCGCCGCGAGCGCCAGCAAGACCAGAAATGCGATTAAGTTCAGGTCCATATTGTTGTTCCCCATTTCCAGCCGGAATAACCGTTCGTATTTCGGCTACGGACCAGTATAGCGCCGAATGAGTTGGTGTGTTCGCCAATATTTACGCAGGGGCTAAAGCCCAACATCTAATTAGTTGCATTTTCGGCAGTCAGGGTTAAAACCCTGACCTACCAATCGTGCCCTGACACAAAGCGGGTACAACAGAAATCATGGTCTCCCACCCTTTCGCCAGTAAAAAGGCGAAAGGATGGGGCACGGAAACATTCGATGCGAGGATGGGTTCGTAGATTCCCAGATCCGAAAATCCGGAACTGGGGCACCCGGCTGGAGGTCGTCCCCGCCATCACCGAGGCGCTGAAAGGGCAAAGCTAAAACGCTGGCGCGGAGGCTTCAGAAGCCATCGACGAGTCCGTGGCCACTTCGTCCGACAGGAGAGCCGCTCCGAGCCCGAGACATGCCCATGAAAGAAAGAGGCTGATCGGCGAACCGGTCAGCCTCAACTGTTTTACGCAGATACTGGGGCTTTTACTTCCTGGGCGCTATCTTGCTAGCCGGCGCCTTCTTTTCCACTGGTTCCTTCGCGACGCCCTTTGTGTTGATCAGTGCCAGGGCATCTCTAGCGTTAAACGGATAGATGCGCGTGGATTGTTGCCCTGTCGTGCTGAGGGTAATGTCGACGCGCCGGTTATTGGCCAGAACGATAACCGACAGTTGGGCAAGCAATTTCTTTTGCTCGGCTGGGGTCAGCTCCGGATTATGCTCGATCAAATGCTTCACTTGATCGCTGCTGAGCTGGTCTTGCTTGCCGAACGACTGAACCTCGATGTCGCCGGCCGGGACGCCACGATCGATCAAGAAGCTCTTGGCGCGATTGACCCTTCGCTCCGTGAGAGCCTTGTTGTACTCAACCGATCCCCGTACGTCAGCATGACCACCGAGGATCAGATGAGCTGCCGGTTTGTAGGTGAGATACCTCAGGAAGTCGATGGCGAGGGTGGAGAGAACATCCTGCTGACTCGCCATGAAGCCACCACTGGGATCCTTCTCCGACGGCCTGGCCGTCTGGAAATAGATGCTGTGGAGGGCAAGCTTCGCTTCGAGCTCCGCGATCTCGGGAGGAGGCGCGGCCATCACAGGCGCCTGCACCGTGACGCTTGTGCTTGCAGTTGCCGTTTGGCCCTTATCGTCAGAGACGTTGCAGTTGATCGCCACCGTGCCGGCTGCCACTCCGCTGGAAGAGAAGATGGCGGTCGAGCCATCTCCGCTTACCGAGCCGGAGGCTGACGAATAGTTGTAGGTGAGAGGACGATTCTGCGGGCTTACGCCAGACGCGGTAATCGTGCTGGTTTCGCCCGGCTTCAGGACGCCCGGGTTGGCGGTGCAGGCCACCGTGGGCGGGTCGAACTGCTTCACGGTGAAGCTTGCGGTGGATACTGCCATCTGCCACGGCTTGATCTGTTCCTTGGCGGACACGACCTCCTTGACACCGCAATTCACGGTGTAAACACCGGGGCCCAGCGATCCGGTGGCTACGTTAGCCACCGGACCGTTACCGGCAACGCCGGTACCGGACCAGGTATAAACCGCATCCAGCTTCGGGTTCAGTTGTCCGGCCGTCGCGGTCACGGTGACCGGGTCGCCCGGGTAGACGACATGTGGGGTGGCCGAACATGCCAGGGTTACCGGCAAGGGCGGCGGAGTTGAGCCGAAATGGAAGGTAATACCGGTGGAGAAACGAACGTCAGCCTGGAAGTTGTCAGTGATGTTTGGCAGCTTGGTCATGATGTAATCGACCTCTCCCACCCTCCAGCCTAGATGCTTTGTCAACGGAAGGTTGACTCCACCACCGCCCTGGAACGCCCAGCTGTTGGCGCTGGTGTGGGCATAGGTTGACGTCTGGAAGAGGCTGTCAAACGCATGCATGCCGCCGCCCATCGCCTGGAGATAAATGTTTGCCTTGCGGCATTCACACGGACATTTTTGCTCCCAGATTTTGTAGCGGGGACCAATTACATAGCTGATCTGGTCGAGTTCGTATCCCAAGGTAACGGGCTTGGTGGCGGACTCACCACTGATATCAGCGGCGATCGCCCAGTGATTGAATTTGGGTAAGGTGTAAGCAATATCCACAGAGCCACCGGGCATGTTGAAGTATGTTCCGCTCGTGTTGACGATCTTCGCATACTTGTCAGTGTAGGTTAGGCCGAAGTCGAACTTGTCAAGGACCGAGTGTCCGGGTTTTTTGGCGGCGCCGGACTGTTGTCCGGCGCACGGCAAAATGGCAAGACCGAGGAGGGCAATCAACATCAGTTTGTTGCGCATAGTTTTGCTCCTTTCCTCAAGTCCTGGTTAGTTGACGGTGATGTTAATGGCGGTTGTGGTGTGGCTAACCCCCAGCCCGGTTCCTGTGACGTAAATGTTGTAGTCATAGTACGTACCCTGACCGAAGTAGCCCGACGGCGTGGTGGAGCAGCCGCTCATCGCAGTGGTTGCGGCAAATCCGCCGGCCAGCATGATGAGAAGCATGAGGTAACGCTGCCAGGTCTTTCTCATGCGGCGGACGCCCAACAGCGGCAGCAGCAGCAGTGCGAAGGAGATGGGCGCCAGCTTGCGTCCCAGGTTCTCGGGCTGACGGTTTTCGGTGGTGAGGATGGAGGGAGCTACCACTGTCATCACCACGTTGGTGGCTTGGGCGCCGATCGCGATGTTCGACGGCGTGAAGGTGACCGATGCTCCGTTTGTCGTCGGCGCGCCAGTGATGGTGAAGGTAACCGGCGCCAGGAAGGTAGACTGGCCCACCGGGGTGATAGTGAAGTTGAAGATGGCCGTTCCACCGGGATTCATAATCGCGGACGCCGGGTTGGGAACGCCAAGGGTGAAGTCAAACTGGCCGGTACCTGTCAGCGGGATGGTCTGCGTGGTATTCACGGTGGTGGTGCTATTCCAGCCAGCGGGATACAGGTTGTTATCGGTTGCAACAATGCTTCCGGTAATGCTGCCCACATACGCCGGGACGAAGCTGTCAATGATGGTGCAGCCATTGCCGCCCGCCAGCGTGAATGAGCCAGTGCTGTTGATCTGCGTGCAAGAGCTGCCAGATCCATAGGTGAAGGAGGCAGTAGTGCCTGGTGTAAGTGTGGAGATGCTGGGATTCAGGCCGGTTGCCGGGGCCAGGAATCTCAGTAACTCGTCTCCGATGTTCCACAATTTCACCGTCTTCGGGCTGTCAGAGCTGGTTAGCGAGACATACGTCGAGGCGAAGTTCTCGGTGGGCGGCGTGGTGGGATAGTACTCCACGATGCGGTTGTTGGCGTAGTCGGGGACGATCACATTGCCCCACGGATCGACGGCAACGCCAAAGAGGTTGTTGCCCAGCGGTCCGGGAGTGGCAACGTTGCTCGCCACTACAACGCCAAAGCCGCTCCAGCGGTTGCCGAACTCGGTCTGGAAGTTGCCCGCCACGATGCGGCTATTGCCCGCGTCGGCTACGTAGATGTTGCCCATGCCGTCGGAGGTGACGCCCTGCGGTGACTTGAAGACGCCCGCAACTCCCGTGAAGCCATTGGAAGAATAGGGCCAGTTCAGCCTGCCGGCGACCAGGTATCCGGGAGCGATCTGGTTCATGCTCTGCGGAGCGGTAACGATGTTGCCGCCCACAGAGTCGGCGATGTAGACGTTCTGCAACGGATCAACCGCAACGCCGGTGACGCTGCGCAAGCCGTTGGGGTTGGTGGTGGTGCTCCAGAAGTTGTAGCCCTGACCGAGGTAGGAACCGTTGGTCATGATGACCGAGCCGCGGCCTTCGAAACCGTTAGTTCCGTTGATGAAGATGCCGGAGACTTCCACAACCCGGTTATTGCCCCAGTCGGCGATGTAGAGGTTGCCGGCCGCATCGAAGTTGATCTCCATGGGCTCGTTCAGCGGAGTGCTTAGGCCGTCGATGATCAGAGGAGTGAAACCCCAATATGTGGATAACGGGAAGGCCACCCAGATCACGCTGCCCTGGTGATCGGAGATGTAAACATTACCCGCTCCATCCAGGGCCACGCCGGCAGCTTGTTCGGGATAGGTAGCAGTACCACCGCTGGGAGCGGCGATTTGTTGCGCGGTGCCGCCCGCCGGCGGAACCTCCAACACGTTGTCGCCGCCGTAGTTGGCAACAAACAAATTGTTGTTACCATCCAACGCGATCTGCATCGGCTCAAGCGTAGGCACGCTTCCCGTGGAGATGGCTGCGCCATAACCGGTGGGATAGAATTCAGCCTCAGGCGCGGTGCCGACACCGAAGACCGGAATATTGGCGATTTCCACGGCGTTCGCCCCTGTGCCGCTATACAGCGTCACTGAGCCTCGGCGCAAACCGGGCGCGGTGGGCTTAAAGGAGATCCACACATAGCAGTAGCTGCTGCCGTTGCCCACGAACCCAGAAGTGCAGGTGGGCGAGCTGTTGTCGCTCACGTTGAAATCCAGGAACTCGGTGCCTGTGGTGAAGGCTGTTGCGGAACTCGCGGTGACGCCGCTGGCGACCACGAAGGCCAACTGCTGCCACTCTGTCTTGTTGAGGTTCAGAGGCAGGTTATGGAAGTTGACGGCGCCGAAACTGGTCGACCCGCTCCCGTTCACCTGGGGGATGTTGGTGATGACGCGGTCATGTCCGGTGGTGGGGCCAGGCCCGGTTCCAGTATCCACGGTATAGACCGTTCCCCATTGATCCGCATAAATGCTATTGGGATTCACGAGACTGCCGGTGTAGCTCTGGTTCCAGGTGTTTAACTGGTAGTTGGTCGAGTTCCAGTTGCCACTGGCAGGATGTGGAAGCTCATAGACGGCGCCGTAATTGACGTCGGTCCAATACAGGTTTCCGAGGCCGTCCACGGCTATGCCCTTCGGTTGCTCTGTGTTTCCCGGGGTCGGGTTCCAGGTTATTTCATTATCGTACGCAATAGGCAATTGCGTCGGCCAGTGCCACGCGCCGGTGGTCTCAATCTCCCAGGGAGCGCCAGCAGAGCCTACCTGCGACGGCAGGGAACCAATGGGGTTATTGTTCCCCGTTGGGGTCTGTGGCTGTCCAGACTGAAGCCACTGCTCGCCAATGGCCAGAATCCTGCTATTGCCGGTGTCGGCGATAAACAGGATATCGTCGTAGTTGTCCCAGGCGATGTGGGTAGGATTCGCGACTCCGTTATCCACAACAAGGTTGTAGTTTATGGTAAGCCCAGGATAATAGGGTTCATCGCCAACCCCCGCAAAGCCGTCCGCATAACCGCAATAGGTCAGAAGCGCTGGGCAATAATAGGTGTTGCCCGAGACAGGCGTGTTTGAGTCCATGAGGTCGTAGGGTGTCCCCGCGGTATACGTATGTCCACCCACCGTGATCGTCTTCGCGGGAATCCAGACAATCATACCCACGAAGTTGTTGAGGCCGGAGTACCAGACGTTATACTGGTAGCCGTTCATAAAATTTCCGGGACCCGCGAACTTATCGGAGATGAAGATGTCGCCATATTCATTGACGGCAATGCCCACCGGAGAGACCAGCGTGTACGTAGACGCAGTGCCGTTGAAGTAGGCTGTTATGGTCGCGGTTGCGCTCATCACCACCGAGCAGGCGCCGGTGGTCATGTTGTATTTCACCACACGGTGGTTGCCGGTGTCCGCGACATACAGGGTGCCGTCTCCGGTGACTGCGATGCCCTGCGGATTGTTGAACCCTCCGATCGCGCCACAGCCGATGAGGCTTGGTGCGTTTCCGGGATACCCCGGAGGTCCGGAGGCCAACACACCAGGCGCCGCCAGGCCCAGATAATCCTGGTTTTCCACTAAAACCTGGTTGCCGGCCGAGTCGAGAACGTAAACGGTTCCCGCCGAGTCGACGGCTACATCTTGTAGCAAGTAATTCGTGCTGAGTCCGATGGGAAGACTCATGGGCGCGCCCTGGTAGCTGGTTGGGGGAGGACTCGAGGCCAAAAGCGCGGCTGGAGTGCAGAGGATGAGAAGACCAATCAGGCCGAAAAGGGCAATCCGGCTGATGGGAAAGTGTGTGCGAAGAATTGAAACTTGGCGTGACATATGCCTCCTTCAAGATGAGTAAAGACCTGGATTGCGGTTCGGGCGTAGTGGCTTGCGGAGGTTCCCCGGTACAGGCGCAAGTAGTGGCGCAGGCTTACGATAGGGTCCCGAAACGGGATTGAAAACGAGACGATAATATACACCTGAAACGGCTATCGTCAAGGAACTTTTTGGGGCATTTTTTTCAACTGTAGATTTTTTTCAATACAGGCTGGGAGGGCGGGCGCAAGGCAGGCCGGGGACAAGGCGAAAGGTAAGAGAACAATTATTCGATTCAATGGGTTAGAAGGGATTAGCGCAGGGAGCCGGGAGAGCTGGGCAGGAACTTTTTGCGAGCCGGAAGGGCTTTGGGCGCGTTAGGATGCGGAACCGTGTACAAGTGCGAAAATCACGATGATTTGTGACGGCCGGCACAAGCAGGGACCACTATTTGCGGCGCCAGTGAGGGAAGCGGCAAGCAGGCAGGCGGAGGGAAGTGCCTTGTCTGCAACCAGATAAGCGGGAATTTGCGGACGTTGGAGGGGCGCGGATTGCGCTCAGAAGAGCCTGTGGACAAATCCAGACAAGCTCCCGGAATTTTACGAAAGATTTATGGAACTCCGGGCTAGCGGCGATCAAAAATCGAGGCCGCGCACGGGAGGCTCAATCGGCCGGGTTATTGACGGGCCGCCTTGACCGCCTCGGTGAGCGCGGGGACAACTTCCATCAGGTCGCCGGCAATGCCATAGTCGGCGGCTTCGAAGATGGGCGCGCCGGGGTCCTTGTTGACGGCCACCACGCACTGCGAGCCTTTGATGCCGACCAGGTGCTGGATGGCTCCGGAGATGCCCAGGGCGAGGTAGAGACGGGGCGCGATGGTCTGGCCGGAGCTGCCGATCTGCCGCTCCATGGGCAGCCATCCGTTGTCGCAGATGGGGCGGGATGCGCCCAGCTCCGCGCCGAGGGCCGTGGCCAGCTCCTGGACGAGGGGGAGGTTGGCGGCGTCCTTGATGCCGCGGCCCACGCCGACGATGAGTTGCGCCGAGCCGAGGTCCACGGTCTGCGCCGCATCGCGGAAACGCTCGCTGGGGCGGGTGCGAATCTGGGCAGGTTCGATGGTGGGCGAGAAGAGGGAGACGGCGGCCGCGCCGGGCTGGGCCTCGGCGGCGCGAAAGGCTCCAGCCTGCACGGAGACAAAGCAGGGGCCGTTGCCGGAGTGGCGATAAGAGCCGTTGAGGCGGCCTTGCATGAGCTGGCGGGTGAAAAGGGGGCCGTCGGCGATGGCGGTCACGTCGCCGATGAGCACTTGGCCGAAGCGCGCGGCGAGCTTGGGAGCGTAATCGCGCACCTGGTAGGTGTGGGGGAAGATGACGTAGTCTGGCTTTTCGGCGGCGATGAGTTGTTGCAGGGCAAGGGTGAAGCCGTCTGCCGTGTAGGCAGCCAGCAGCGGATGCTCGATGCGGACGATTTTGGCCAGCGCTTTGGCGGCAACTTCGGCGGCTAGGGATTCGGTCTGCGCGCCAAGGACGGCGGCATTCGTGGATTGGCCCGAGAGCGCGGCCAGCTTCTGCCCGGCGGTAACGGCTTCCCAACTGCCGCGGCTGACGCGACCATCCCGATCTTCGATGACTACCCAAATGCCGCTCATAGCACCCTCGCTTCAAACTTGAGTTTTTCTACCAGCGCCGCCGCGGCTTCTTTGGGTGAGCCGGAGAGCATCTGGGTGGATTTTTGTTTCTGCGGCAAGGAGACGCGCTCGAGAACCGCAACGGGCGACGAGTCCGCGGCCAGTTCGGAGGCGGGCACGGCGCGCACTTCTTTGGTCTTGGCGCGCTTGATGCCCATCAGGGTGGCGTAACGCAGCTTGTTGCCGCCGGATTGGATGGTGAGCACGGCGGGCGCGGGCAGCTCGATCAACTGGAACCAACCTTCTTCAAGCTCACGCTTGACGGTGAAGCCGGTCTCGGTTTTGTCCACGTGCAGGATGAGCGAGGAGTGGGGCAGGCCGAGTAATTCGGCGAGGATGACGCCGGTTTGTCCCTGGCCGAGGTCGTCGGACTGGAGGCCGGTGAGGATGAGGTCGGGGTTTTCCGGCTTGACGGCAGCGGCGAGGAGGCGGGCGACGCCGAGGGCGTCGCGCTGGGTGAGGTCAGCGCAATCGATGTGGAGGCCGCGATCCGCGCCCTTGGCCAGAGCCTCGCGGATGGTGGCGCCGACGCGCTCGGGACCAGCGGTGAGGACGACCACTTCGCCGCCGTGCTTCTCCTTGAGGCGGAGCGCCTCTTCGAGGGCGTAGGCGTCGGACTCGTTGAGCGCGTACTGCAGGCCGGATTCTTCAATCCATTTTCCGGCGGCGTTGATGCGGATTTGCGCATCGCGCTCGGGGACTTGCTTGATGGCGACGATGATTTTCATGCACTATCCTTCAATGATATTCGGGTAACCCAGATTTCGATTCTGAAAGCTGGGAGACATATAACTTTAACTCTTCCCGCTCGCCGGCAGTCCCCGCGCCGTCAACTGCGCGATGTCGAGGAGTTGCGGAGCGTTGTCGCTTTTTTCCGCCAGCGCGTCGCGGAAGATGCTGTTGCAGAAGGGGCAGGCGGTGGCGATGGTCGTGGCTCCGGTGGCGACCAGCTCGGCGGCGCGTACCTGGCCAATGCGTTCGCCGGTCTCTTCGCCGAGGAAGACCAGCCCGCCGCCTGCGCCACAGCAAAAGCTGCGCTCGTGATTGTGCGGGGCTTCGACCAGCTGGCCTGCGCGAGATATGATCGCGCGCGGCTGCTTGTAGACGTTGCGATAGCGGCCCAGGTAGCAGGGGTCGTGAAAGACGATTTTTTCTTCGCGTTCAAGGGTTGGGGCCGGTTGAGTGTTCTGGTCTCCCACCCATTCGCACGACCACCCCAGCGACGAAGACCTGTCGCCGGGGACCCCGGTAAGGCGAATGGATGGGGCACGGAGCATTTTGCCGGTCGGCAGCTTGTCAGCAAAGCGAGCGAGAAACTCACTGTGGTGCTCGATGGCGGGCGGCGCGCCGAACTCCTTCCAATCTTCCTGAATGGTGCGGACGCAGTGGGGGCAGATGGAGACGACCTTCCTGACCTTGCTTTGCTCGAAGGCTTCGAGGTTGGATTCGGCCAGTTGCTGGAAGACGAGGTCGTTGCCCAGGCGGCGGACCGGATCGCCGCAGCACTTTTCCTTGCGCAGAACGCCGAAGCTCGCGCCGAGGTAGTTCATGACGCGGGCAAAGTCGGCGATGATCTCGCGGCCCTTGGGGTCGTAGCCGCCCATGCAGCCCAGCCAGAGACAGTATTCCTGAGTCCCGTCGAAGATAGGCAGGGCGGCCTTCTCGATGAACTTGTCGCGCTCGCTGGCGGGCAGGCCGTGGGCATTGGCTCCGCGCTCGAGTGCGAGGAAGAGTTTGGAGCCGTAGTCGTCCTGCCATGCGCCGGTGTTGACCGCGCCGCGGCGCAGGCCGATGAGGATGGGCAGGTGCTCGATGCCCACCGGGCACTGGAACTCACATGCGCCACAGGTGGTGCATTGGAAGGGCGCTTCTTGGGGGTTGTACTTGCCGAGCAGGGGATCTTGGGAAGCCGGGCCGAGGTCGTTCAAATAGCCGCGCAGGCCGAGGATGATCTCCTTTGGATTGAGCAGCTTGCCGGTCGCGGCGGCGGGGCAGTGCTCAGTGCAGCGGCCGCACTCCACGCAGGAGAAGGCTTGCAGGCTGACGAGGCGTGTGAGGTCCGTTCCGGCGATGAGGCCGAAGTCTTCGTCACCCGCGAGGGGAGAAATTTGGCTGAAGCTACCGCGGGAGAGAAAGACGGTGGCTGGGCTGAGGACCAGATGCAGGTGCTTGGTGTGGGGGATGATGGCGAGAAAAATCAGAATGGCCAGCGAGTGCACCCACCAGAGAATGCGAGTGGTGGGGTCGGTGTCGGCGACAAAGAAGGAGGCCAGGTAGGTGACCATCAGCAGGAAGATGAGAAAGGCGATGAAGCCGGATTGGTAAGAGAGTTTTTCGCCGAGCCACTTGGGGCGGACAAAAAAGCGGCGGATGAAGAGGCCGAAGATGCCCACGGCGCAGGCCAAGGCAAAGACGGCGGCGAAATCAAAGTAGCAGCGGCCAAAAAAGCCTGAGGGCGAGAGGAAGCCGAGGCCCAACCCGACGGCGAAGTGGTTCAGCGTGACCAGGACGAAGGCGCAGAAGCCCCAGAAGACCAGGGCGTGGGCCAGTCCGGGGAGCGGGCGCTGGCGGATAACCTTGGCCTGGAAGACTACCTCCCAGACGAAATCCCAGATACGGCGGCCGATGGGCGAGAGGCGGAAACCGGGGTCGGGCCTGGAGTGGAGGATTTTGCCGAGTACGACGCGGAAACGGAGCCAGAAGGCGATGGCGGAGGCGGCGATCAGCAAGACAAGGAGGAGTTTCTCCGCGAGAGAGAAAGAAAGAGGTTCAGCCAGGGTTGCGGATAGAAGGAGCATAAGCGAACTTCCCAAAGATACAAGATGGGGTGGGGGGATGTCGTGGGGGAGCGGAGGGTACTATCGGCCTGGCTCTTGGTTGTACCGTTCCAGCATGGCGGAAGAAATCTCCGCGCTGGAGGGCCAGTGGCCGCGCCTTTGCCCCGCGTGAGTTTCGTAGCGGTCAAGATGCTCCGGGTCGGGCTGGACCACGCGGCCATTTTCCAGGAAGAGCAGGCCCGCTTTGTCGGTGGGCATGCGGGCGACAAAGGCTTCGGCCTGCTCAAGTGCGGCTCGCAGGCGGGCGAGGACATCTACTGGGTCGATAGGCTCGGCGGTTACCAAAGCCTTCCAATCGGCAGCTGAATATCGGGCATTGCGGCGAATCTCCGCGATGAGACCCTCGGGCGTAAATCCCGGCGATTTATCCACCGCGGCCCACACGATGGCGCCGAGTGGAAGGATGGTTTCATGTGTGGTTACCAAGTCAACGATGTCACGCACTTCGCGCCGCCCGGCAGCAGCCATGGCCTTGTTCATGGCCAGGTCGACGGGATGCAGAACGTAACCGAAGACTTCATCTTTCTCGGCAGGGAAGAAACGGTAATCGCTGTCGGCCACCCATTCCAAACGTGTCGATTCATTTCCTGAGGCAATTTGGGCGGTGTGGATCGAGGGAAGCTGGCGCAGCCATGTGACGCTGTAACCTGCTTCTTCCAGGACGCGGGTGTCGTCGAGAGCAGCGGATGTGACGCGATCCTCGCGGTCATGAAAGATGTCGATGTCGCCGGAATAGCGCAGAGTATTCCGGTTCAACGGCGTCGAGCCTCCAACAAAGCTCTCCGGGCTTCGGTGCGAAGCCAGCAGCAGGAGAATGTCGATTTGTAAATTAGACAGCGGCATGGCAGGCTTGCTCAATCTCTTCCGCCAAACGGCGCGCAACCAGGTCTCCCTCTATGCGCAAAGCCCGCGCCACGACCAGCGCGTCGTCATATGATGGCGTCTCGAAGGCGCGCAGGTTCCAAAGGGCATGCGTTCCATACTCAGCGAAGGCTCGCCTGTAGAGGGTCACATAATCGGGTTGGATTGCTTCTGCGCTCATCGGATGCTGCCCTTTGGTCATTATGAACGCGGCGGCGACGACAGGCAAGTGCTGCACTTCTCCGGGCCGAAGGCGGCAGCCCCACCGCAGGAACTCAGCAACGAACAATCTTGGGTGAATCGATGCCCTTGGTGGCGTTGCGGGTGTCTACCACCAACTGTGACTGCTCGACGATGGCCCGGTAGTCGTAAGCGGAGTGGTCGGTGACGATGACCACGGCGTCATATTGGGCGAGGTTGTCGAGCGGGGTGTTGGTCATGTTGAGGGCGTAGTGGCGGCCCTGGCCCACGGTGGGAAAGAAGGGGTCGTTGTAGGCGACGCCGGCGCCTTTCTCGCGCAGCAGCTCGATAATGGTCAGCGAGGGCGACTCGCGCAGGTCGTCGATGTCGCGCTTATAGGCCACGCCCAGCACCAGAATCTTAGAACCTTTGATGGATTTGCTTCGCTCGTTGAGGGCGGCGGCGATCTGCTCGATCACAAAGTAGGGCATATTGGTGTTGATTTCGCCGGCCACATCGATGAAGCGTGTGCGAAAGTCGAACTGCCGGGCCTTCCAGGAGAGATAGAAGGGATCGATGGGGATGCAGTGGCCACCGAGGCCCGGACCGGGATAAAAAGCCTGGAAGCCGAAGGGCTTGGTCTTGGCCGCGTCGATGACCTCGTGGATGTCAATGCCCATTCTCATGCAGAGCAGCTTAAGCTCGTTGACCAGCGCGATGTTGACGCAGCGGTAGATGTTTTCGAGAAGCTTGGTCATCTCGGCTACCGCGGGGCTGCTGACCTGCACCACGCGGCGGAAGATGGCGCTGTACATTGCCGAAGCCAGCTGGGTGGCCGCCGGGCCGCAGCCGCCGACGACCTTGGGAATGTCGTGGCGCGCCACGTCTGTATTGCCGGGGTCCTCGCGCTCGGGCGAAAAGGCCACATGCAGGCCGGGCTCGCCGAGCGAACGCGAAACCTTCAGGCCGCCGGGGCTACCGGCCTCCAGCAGGGGCACGACAACTTCCTCGGTGGTGCCGGGATAGGTGGTGCTTTCCAGCACAATGAGCTGACCCTCATGCAGCCAGGGAGCGAGCGATTCGACTGTTCCCGTCACGTATTTCAGATCGGGCTCGTGGTGCTCATTCAGAGGGGTGGGCACGCAAATGATGACCGCGTCCATTTTGGCGGCCTCGTAATAATCCGTGGTGGCACGGAAGCCGGCCTTTTGCGCCTGCTGAATTTCGCTGGGGAGGATGCGCAGGATGTAGGAGTCACCGGCGTTGAGCTTGTCCACCCTGCTCTGCACAATATCGAAGCCTGTTACCCGGAATCGCTGGCCGCTGAAGAGCAGCGCGAGAGGCAGGCCCACATATCCCATCCCGACGATGCCGATGCGGGCTTCCCGGGAGTCAATTTGTTGTATGAGGCGGGCCAGCCGGCCCTCGGTTGGAGAGGTCATAACTTGATTGTAGAGCCAAATACTGAATATGCCTTGTGTGACAGGTTGCACATCATCGGCTTGTCCCGAAAGTAGTATTCTCCCCAAGATGGGCCGCGGAGAGGATATCCGCAGCAAACAGGCTGTTTTAGGGGGATTTTCGTGCCGAGCTATCTCGTGACCGGAGCGGCAGGCTTCATTGGACGCTCGATTGCCGCGGCATTGCTGGCCCGCGGCGAGAGCGTACGCTGCATCGACAACCTCATCACCGGCAAACGCACCAACCTGGCGGGACTGGAAGCGATGGAGTTCATTGAAGGCGACCTGACTGATCCGGCAACCTGCGCGAGGGCCTGCGCCGGGGTGGAGATCGTCTTCCACGAAGCGGCGCTGGCCTCGGTGCCGCGCTCGGTAGCCGATCCTGCGGCAACGAACCGGAACTGCCTGGACGCTACCTTGAATTTGTTAGTAGCTGCCCGCGACGCCCGTGTACGGCGGGTGGTTTACGCAGGATCGTCCTCCGTTTATGGGGATTCAGCGACCCTGCCCAAGCACGAAGAGATGCTGCCCAACCCCATCTCCCCCTACGCCGCGGCCAAGCTGGCCGGCGAGTTCTACATGAGAGCCTTCACACGGGTCTATGGGTTGGAAACGGTGACGCTGCGCTACTTCAACGTCTTTGGACCGTATCAGGACCCGAGCTCGCAATACTCCGGCGTGCTGGCCATCTTTTGCCGCCGGATGCTGGCCGGGGAGCAGCCCGTCATCTTCGGCGACGGCGAACAGAGCCGCGACTTTACCTACATTGACAACGTGGTGGAGGCCAACCTGCTGGCTGCTGCCGCCCCCGCGGAAAAGGTCTCTGGCCGAGTGATGAACACGGCCACCGGCAGCCGCATCACGCTGAACGATACCTTCGCGATTCTACGGTTTCTGACCGGCTATAACGGTCAACCGGCCTACGCCGCGCCGCGCGCCGGCGACATCCGCGACTCGCTGGCCGATATTCGCCTGGCAGGCGAACTGCTGGGTTACGCGCCCAGCGTCGATTTCCGCGAAGGCCTGCACCGCACTGTGGAGTGGTACCGGGGAGGCGGGGGTGCTTAACAGGCCAAAGAATATGGAGAATATCAGGCGACAAACCCGAAAAGCGTCCTTCCGGGGCTAAAGCCCACGTTGATTCGGTTAGCTGTTTGCGGGGGTTAAAACCCCCGCCTCCCTCCGGAAAGAGTTTATCCACAGTCTGTAAAGCCCGTAGCCTTCTATGGACTAAAATTTGTCGGCATTTCTCCGATGCTGGAATCTATTGACGAATTGATTTCCATCAAGCACACTGTCGGTGATTCACTTTGTAGTATTTTGCTGTTTTGAATCCCAGGTCTGCCTCCGCCAAACGAATGTTGGGAGGGAGGATCCCTGTCTGTGCCGGAAGCAACTGATTTTTCGTCTGATTCCCCCTTCGAGTCCCATGCGCGGCCCGGCAAGGCTCACTCCCAGGTCCCCAAAGGCGAGGGACCTGGGGCACCCACACGAAGCCTGCGCGAGCTTTGGGAGGTGCTGGTACGCCGCCGGCGCCTGATTGGGTGGACGGTGGGGGGAATGTTGCTGGCCTGCCTGCTGTATTGCCTGATTGCCCCCAATCAATACGAGGCCAGCGCGCGGGTGGCGTTGCGCACCTCGCCCCTTTCGGCGCTCAGCCTGGAGGCGCAGGAGGCGTTTGGCTCGGCCTCCATTCTCTCCGCGCCGGTGCAGCAGGAGACACTGGCCAACGTCTTCCGCAGCGACCAACTGGCCTGGAAGGTGATTACCGGCCTCAAGCTCTACCAGGCGCCGGGGTTCAAGGGCAGATTTGCCAGCAAGTTTCCGGATTTCAAGCCCGATGCGCCGGCTGCCGATGCCCAGGAGTGGCTGCTGGAGCGGTTTCAGCGGCGGCTGCGCGTGCAGACGTTGCCGCGCACGCTGCTGATTGAGATTCGCTTTCGATCGAGAGACGCGGCCTTGTCGGCCAGCGTGGTGAACGCCCTGATTCGCGCCTATGGCGAGCAGGAAAGCGATGCGCGGGTGCAGGCCACCGCTCAAGCCGCTACGTGGCTGGAGAACCAACTCAAGGAGTCGAAGGCCAAGGTGGATCAGGATCAGCAGCGGCTGGCCGCCTTCCAGCGGGAGCACGGCCTGCTGACCACGCCCGAGACGCTGGCTAACGGCAGACTGGGAGAGACGCAGCACACCTCGGCGGTGCTGGAGATCGATGAGTTGGGGCGGCAGTTGGTGACCGCGTCAACGGATCGTATTTTGCGCGAGGCCCAGTACCGCGCGGCGCAACAAGGCGATCCAGAGTTGGTGATCGCCTCCGACCCGCGCCTGCAAGCAGAGAGCGGCAACTTTGCCACCGCCCTGTTGCAGCAGATTCACTCTCGCCACAGCGAACTGGAACAGGAACAGGCCCAGCTCAGCATCGAGCACGGCCCCAACTTTCCCCGCGTGGTGGAGATTCGCGGCCTGTTGCAGAATCTGGACCAGCAGAAACAGGCGGAGGACGCCAAGCTGGTGGAGCGCTTCCGCAGCGCATGGCAGACGGCAGCCGACCGCGAGCAACTGGTGCGCAAAAATCTCCAGGAACTGACCGCGGAAGGCATGAAGGCCAATGAAGCGGCCATCCAGTACGCGGCCATGCGCGAAGAGGCCAACGCCAGCCATGAGATATATGTGCAGGTGCTGGCGAAGGTGGAGGAAGCGGGTCTGGCCGCCGGCGTCGGTAATTCCAATATCTCGGTGGTGGATTATGCCCGCCAGCCGGACAAGCCGGTGGCGCCGGATCTGCCGCTTTATATGTTTATCACACTCTTTGCCGGCCTTTGGCTGGCGATTGGAGGCGCGTTCCTGATGGAGTCGATTCATCCCTCCTCTCATTCCTCCGCCGGCCGCGCGGTTGTGGCGCTGCTGGCGGTTATCCTGGCCGGAGCGGTGATTCATGCGCAGGCGCCCACGCCCAGCACCTCCGGTCTGCCCACGGGCGTGGTGCGGCTGCCGGCTACGCCGGATACCCGGATTCAGCCCAATCCCAAGGAGGCGCCGGCAACCTGGAACAACCCGGGCCAGGCAGGTGTGCCGCCGATGGCCGGCACACAGTCAGCCACTCCCATGCCCGCGCCCATCGCTCCCGGCGATTTTCTCGATGTGAGCGAAGTTCACACCCCGGAGTTTCATTCCGCGGTGCGCGTTTCCCCCTCGGGCACGGTGACGCTGCCCATGGTGCATGAGGTAAAGATTGGCGGGCTGGACGAGCAGGCAGCCGCGCGCGCCATTGAAACGGCGCTGATCGCCCAGGGGATGCTGCTGCATCCGCTGGTCTCCGTGCTGGTGACCTCCTACGCCGGACAGGACGTGAGCGTGCTGGGCGAGGTGGTGCGTCCCGGGGTCTATCCCTACACGCTGCACCACCGGCTGTTGGACCTGATCTCGGCGGCCTCCGGCCTGTCGCCGAGCGCGGGGCGGCTGGTGAATATTTTCCACCGCGACGACGCCAAGACGCCGCATCCGGTGGTGCTGGATCCCAGCGGGACCGACACCGCCGCCGACCACAATCCGGAACTGGCCCCCGGCGACACGGTGCAGGTGAGCCGCGCGGGCTTGGTGTATGTGGTGGGCGATGTGCAGCGCCCCGGCGGGTTTCCCGTCGATCCGGCCCAGGGGCTGACCGTGGTGCAGGCGATCTCTCTGGCCTGGGGACCGACGCAGAATGCCGCCATGTCCAAGGCCATCCTCATCCGCGAGCAGAAGGGCGGGCGCACCCTCACCAGCCTCAATCTGAAGCGCATGTTGCACGGCCAGGAGCCGGACCAGCCGGTTCGCGACCGCGACATTCTCTACGTGCCCGACTCGACAGCCAAAAACCTGTGGAACCGGACCATGGAATCGGCCATTCAATCGGCGATTGGCGTCACCATTTACTCCGGCCTGGTGTATTCGCAGAGGTACTGATGCTCTTGAGTGAATTACGGGCGCGATGCATATAAATATGACATCAAATGATGCTAGAATAGATGTATGGAGGTTTTATGAGAACGACACTCGCGCTCGACGATGAACTGGTACGCACAGCTCAGGAGTTCACGGGGATCAAGGAGAAAACTGCACTCATTCGGGATGCTCTGAAATCCCTGATTGAGCGGGAAAGCTCCCGCAGGTTGGCTGCGCTGGGCGGCACGATGCCGGAACTCAAAGATATTCCACGCCGGCGGATGGAATAAGTATGATTCTCGCGGACACAACGGTTTGGATTGACCATTTTCGCAAAGATAATAAGGAGCTGCGCAGGCAGCTTGACAAGTTAAATGTTGTCATTCATCCGTTCATCATTGCGGAGCTGGCCCTTGGATCGCTGCGAGAGCGCGCGAAGACGCTCGCATGGCTGGACCGATTGCCACAGGTGGGGGTGGCGCAAATCGGTGAAGTGCGGCAGATGATTGAGATGCGCTCCCTCTACAACCGGGGGATTGGTCTGATTGATGCGCACCTGATTGCTTCCATCTTCATTCATCCTTCCACCCAGTTGTGGACGAAGGATATGCGGCTCCGCGACATAGCCATAGAGCTTGGCATTGCCGCAAACCTGCCCTGAGAGGTTTCGTGTCATGCGCCGCATCGCCTGGTTTTTGTTGCTGCTGTTCGCCTTCGCGATTCCCTGGGAGTACTCCCTGGAGCTGGGCGAACCGCTGGGCAACATTGCCCGCGTGGTTGGCTTGCTGTTGCTGCTGGTGGCGATTCCGGCGGTTCTACAGGCTGGCCGCATACGCACTCCCGGCTCGATGCAGTGGCTGGTGCTGGCGCTCTATCTCTGGTTCTGTTGCACCTACTTCTGGACCATCGAGCCGCTGGTAACACGGGCCAGGATGCGCGGCTACTTCCAGGAGATGATGATCGTCTGGCTGGTGTGGGAGTTTGCCGAGAGCGCCGCCGATCTGCGCGCGCTGTTGCGAGCCTATGTGGCCGGAGCGTGGGTGCTGGCCCTGCTGACCCTGGCCAGCTTTGTTTCCGCGGATGCCATGGCCGCCGAGCAGATTCGCTTTGCCGCTGCCGGGCAGGACCCCAACGATGTGGCCCGCTTTATCAACCTGGGTTTTCCGCTGGCGGCGTTGCTGGTGAACAGCGAACCGCGCTGGCTGTGGCGGTTGCTGGCGGCCGGTTACCTGCCGTTGGGGCTGGTTGCCGTGTTGCTTACCGCATCACGCGGAGGGTTTTTGGCGGCGGTGGTGGCGCTCATGGGCAGCGGAGTTTTGCTGGCACACGGCCATCCGAAAAGAATTCTGGCCGGAGCGCTGGCTTTGCCGCCGATTGCCGCGTTGCTGTGGTGGATGATTCCCAGCGGAAGCTATGAGCGGCTGGCCACCATCAGCGAGCAGCTACAGGGCGGCGGACTGAACCTGCGGTGGAACATTTGGACGGCCGGCTGGCATGCCTTTGTGAAGGCGCCGGTCTTGGGCACGGGGGCGGGCTCGTTTGTCAGCGCGGCGGGACTGGCGCCCCTCGACACGGCGCACAACACGGCGCTTTCCATCGCTGTCGGCGGCGGACTGGTCGCGCTGTTTTTGGCCATGGCCATTGTGACCGTCGCCATCTGGTCGATTACGCAAACGAAAGGACAACTCCGCTGGGCGATGACCCTGGCGCTGGTGGTCTGGGGTATTACCGCGCTGGTGGCTACCGTGGAGGAGAACCGCACTACCTGGCTGCTGCTGGCGATGATTGCGCTGGCCGGAAGGCTGGGGGAGGAAGAGCCGGAGGGGCTGGAGGAGTGCTTTACGGCCGCGGAACTTCCAGTTCTCAGAATAGAGACGGAAGCACCCCGCGCACGGCCTGAATGAAAATTGTGCTACCGTTGATGTATGGCAACGATTTTGCAAATCCCGCTCGATGAATACCTCGGTATCGTCTATAGGCCAGACCGTGAATATGTGGATGGAGAGATCAGGGAGCGCAACGTGGGCAAATATGAGCACGCAAGAGTTCAGGCATTGTTGGCTGCCTGGTTTAATCAACACGAGAAGGCGTGGGGCGCGCAGGTTGTTACTGAGCAGCGTGTCCAGGTGTCGCCGACTCGTGTCCGTATTCCCGATGTTGCGCTGCTCACGCTTGGCGCCCAGCCGGATGTGATCGTTGATCCGCCCTTGTTGATCATCGAGATTCTATCTCCTGACGACAGCTACTCCGACACCCAGGAGCGCGCCCAGGACTACCGCGCGATGGGCGTGGAAACGGTTTGGATCATCGATCCCACGACACGCAGCGGACGCATGTGCTCTGGAGCGGAATGGGTTGAAGCTGCGCGCCTGGAAGTCAAGGGAACGCCGCTTTACGTCAATCTGCCCGACATATTCGGCCAGTTGATCTCTGCTTAAGGGATTACGCCCATTGGGCTAGCTCAGGGCAGATTGAATAGCGGAAATCCCAGGTCTCCGAATCGAGACCTAAGTTGCCCGGCAATGACCATGACGATGATGCACAATCCGGCCAGCCCAGGGGAACTGCTGAAGGAGTTCCTCGGCTCAACGACCGCAACCGAAATTGCCGAGCATATCGGCGTAGCGCGCGCTACCATCTCGCGCATCCTTAATGGACGCACCGCCGTGACCATGGACCTCAGCATTCGACTCGGCGAGGCTCTGGCGCTTTCTCCTGACTTTTTCTCGAAGGCTCAGCTTCAGTACGATTTGTGGATTGAATCACAGAAGAAGCGGCGGAAGATCAGGCCACTGGCTGCTTGAGAACTGCCTAATAAGCGAAACTCCCAGATAAAAGAATCGAAACCAGGGGTACCGCACCCAGCCGGCCTACTCGGGGATACAATTCGAATGAACCAATGCTGAAAAGCAAGGTTCTCGTAAAGAAAATCATGGAGGGTGTTGAACCATGGAAGCGTCGGAGATTACGCGACTGCAACTCCAGCAGAGCATCGAAACCTATAGGGTACAACTTTCGTTACTTGTCCAAATACACACGATACTGATAGTTGGTGATGCGACCTTCATTGGGTACGCAATCACTCAGAGGCTTGCTGGTGTGATTTGGTTCGGCCTGGTCTTTCCTGTGGCGATGATCTTGATGTCACGCCAGATACATCGTTTAACTATACCGATACTCGCAACTGCTGTATGGATCGAATCTCGGTATGCTGATTCTGATGTGGGTGGGTTAGTGTCGACATTCCTTTCCACTGTTGTATCGCCCTCATTGTTAGAGTACATTCGAGCCGCTGATTTGCCAGATGATAAAGCCGAAAGAGAGCGTTTGCTCGCCGCCTTATACCACAAGCCCTTTTCGTTTGGAGGTAAGACCCGAATGAGTAAGATCTTATTATTTATTACAGTTCTGCAGGTTGTTGCTCCGGTTCTTCTATGGAGGTTGGCAGACTGGGGTCTGCTGGCAAGTGGACCTCTTGCTAGGTCCGCTTGCCAGTGAGCAAGACAACGGAAGTAGACAAGTTGGATTTGGGATTTTCCCAAGCCAATGTTGTAGACTGGCGAGTTGATTCCGCCTGCATGTTATTCCTCCCCCAACTCGCGCGGCACTTCCAGGGCGGCAGCGTCAATGGGCGCATCTTCCGCGCGGCGGCGTCGGTGACGGCGGCGGGGATTCTGGTCAAGATTGTCGCCACCTTCAAGGAGTTCACCGTTGCCGGGGTCTATGGCCGCACGGATGCGATGGACGCTTTCCTGGCGGCTTTTCTGATTCCCAACCTGCTCATCAATTTGATTTCGGAATCGATGAACCAGGCGCTGGTGCCGACGCTGGTGCGAGTGCGGGAGCGCGAGGGCTACGAGAGGGCGCAGCAGCTTCTGTCCAGCTCGATGCTGTGGGTTTGCCTGCTGCTGTCTGCGGCAATTGTGGTGATGGCTCTGACCGCGCGCGGCTTCTTTCCGCTGATTGCCTCGCACTTTCCGGCGGAGAAGATGGCGCTCTCCATCCGGCTCTTCTATGCGCTGCTGCCGGTGGTGTTGATTACCGGCATCGCCACCAACTGCACTGCCGTCCTGAACACTTTCGACCGCTTTGCATGGCCCGCGCTGGCGCCGGTGGCGACCCCGGTCATCATCATTTTGGGAGCGCTGCTGCTGAGCGGCCGCTACGGAATCTGGGCGATGGTCTACTCGACGCTGGCGGGCGCGCTGGTTCACGCGGGAGCGGTGGCGTGGATGATGGATGCGCGCGGCTACCGCTTCCGCCTGTGGTGGCACGGAGCGACCGAGGCGACGCGGGAGGTGGCGCAGCAGTATGGGCCGGTGTTGTTGAGCGGCGTGGCGGCCTCCGGCGGATTACTGGTGGATCAGTCGATGGCGGCGATGTTGCCGGCCGGGAGCGTCTCCGCGCTGGCCTACGCCAACCGCTTTGTGAGCGTAGTGATTACGCTGCTGGCGGGGGCGGTTTCATCGGCGGTGACGCCGCATTTCTCGCGCATGATCGCCCATCGGGACTGGGCCGGATGCCGGCAGACGCTGCGCACCTGGGTGCGGCTCACGGTGCTGGTTTCGACGCCCATCGCGCTGGCCCTGATTGCCGGCTCGCACTGGCTGATTCGCACGGCCTTCCAGCATGGAGTCTTCGGGCCGCAGGACACGGCGCTGGTGACCCCGGTGCTGGCCATGTACGCGATTCAGATTCCATTTTTTGTCTCCAGCCGCGTTTTTTATCGTTTTCTGGTTGCCCTGCGCCGCTCCGACCTGATTTTCTATTGCGGCGCTCTGAACCTGGCGCTTGATGTAATTTTGAATCTGGTTCTCATGCGCTGGTATGGCGTGGCGGGAATTGCGTTGGCCACATCACTGTGGACTGTGAGCACCTTTGTATTTCTCTGGTATTGGACTCGGAAGCTGCTGCCTGAAGGGTCTCAAGAACGGGCGTGAAGTCGAACCCGCAGTAGCAGCAAAGGTTAGGCTTTCTTGCTCCTCTCAAGGGCTTGGTCGATCAGGGTTTCATAGGCTTGGATCGCGCGGTCGACGCGGAAGGCTTCGACAAAGGGGTGGGCGAAGCGCTCGCCCGGCCGCAGGGAATGAAGTGCGGCGACGAGGGCAGCGGCGAGCGAGTTTTCGGAGATGGTGGAGGCCAGCCACGCTCCCGGCTGATTGCGCAGCAGCTCCACGACGCCCCCGGAGGCCGGCGAGGCCACGATAGGGAGTCCAGCGGCAGCCGCCTCCAGCAGGGCATTGGGCAGGCCTTCGTGCCGGGACGGCAGCACAAAGAGCGTTGCCGCAGGGAAAAGCGTCCAGGGCCGGTCAATATAGCCTGCAAAGCAAACCGCATCGTCGAGCCCCAGAGCGCGGCATTGAGCCTTCAATGCTGCCTCTTCCGGGCCGGCGCCGGCAATCAGAAGGCTGGCCTCATGAAACTCTTTCCGGACTGAGGCCAAAGTACGCAGCAGCAGATCGAAGCCTTTTTCGCGGGAGAGCCTTCCCACGGCCAGCAGATGAGGGCCGGGGTCGATTTGCGGGGACGGATTCAGGCCGATGGAAGTGCGAATTTCCTCCACATCCACCAGGTTGGGCAGCACCGCAAAGCGGTTCTCCGGAACTCCCAGTTCCCGGGCCAGGTCCACGGCCATGGACTGCGTCTGGCAGATGACCCAGTCGGCGCGGCGGTAGAGCAGCCGGTAGAGCAGGCGTGTGTAACCAGGGAGCCGGTCGAAGGCCAGGGAGGCGGAGATGGTTCCGTTTTGTCGCACCAGGATGCGCGTTCCGCGCGGAAAGAAGGGGCGCAGCAACAACACGAGAAAGTTCAGGTGAAACATCCCCGACACAATCAGCTCCGGTTTCAACCGGCGAATCAGCCGGAGCAAAGGGAAGGCCCCGGCGCGCACCCTGCGGACGCCCAGAGCGTGGACGTGGACCGAGACGGGCAGCGACTCCCCGCCAGTCTCCGCCTGGGTAATCAGTCCCAGATGCAGTTCGTACTTTTCTGCCGGCAGGTTTCGCGCCAGAAGCGCCGTTACGCGCTCCGCTCCTCCGCCGCCAAGATGCGGAATCAGCAACAGAACCCTGGGGCGCATATTCGCGGGCATGGGGTTATCCTCGAAATCTCAGTGAGTATAGAGCAAACGTCCACTGTTATCTGAATAAATACGCATTTTTCCTAAAGAAATTTTCCTCTTGACAAATTAAAGCCCACTAATGTTTCCTCAGAGTACTGAATCTGTTTTTCTCCAGCAGGGGACCACCTCTTTTACGGTCTCTTCTGCGTTGTCACGAGGGGAGCGGCTCAGGCGGAAGACAGGAGTGAACGCGCCGGCGCAGCGGATCGCCCGGCAGAGCATTCGGCTCGCATGAACTCCTGATTTTGTCGAGCACCCTTCCTAACGCGTTTCCGGTTATTTCGGATCGCGAAGGCCCTTTTGGGAGTGACTCGTGCTCACACGCACCGGGGAAACTGCAGATTCTATTTTTTTGCCCACACCATTTAGAGTGGGCAACCGCTCTTTGCCTGCATACGTTCGTCTGGCGGAGCCATCCCGCACCTCGCTAAGCCCTCATATCGTCGTTGGCATCACGAGCCCGCAGACCTGCCTGGTTCTTAACGGACGTTTGCGCACTCTGCGCGAGGCGGGATTTCGCGTAACGCTGGTTTCAAGCCCCGGCGCGTTGCTCAACCGCACGGCGGCTCGGGAGGGGGTTGAGGCAGTTGCGATTCCCATGCGCCGGGATATGGCGCCGGTCTCTGACCTGTTGTCACTGTTGCGATTGTGCCGGCTGATCTACCGGCTCAAGCCGGAGATGACGGAATTCAGCACTCCCAAGGCCGGACTGCTGGGATCCGTGGCCGCCATGCTCTGCGGGGTACCGTCGCGGGTCTATCTTCTGCGCGGGCTCAGGCTGGAGACCTCGACCGGCCTCAAACGCCGCATTCTGCTGGCCGCCGAGCGTCTGGCCTCGGCCTGTTCACATGCCGTGTTGTGCAACAGCGAAAGCCTGCGCAACCAGGCGCTGGCTTTGCGTGTGGCGCCTGAGAGCAAGCTGCGCCTGCTGGGAAGCGGCAGCAGCAACGGCGTCGATGTGGAACGCTTCTCGCCGGGTCCGGGCACCCTGCGCGCCCGGCTCGGTCTTCCCCCAGATGCGCCTGTGGTTGGCTTCGTGGGCCGCCTGACCCGCGACAAGGGGCTGCCGGAGTTGGTCGAAGCATTCGACGCGATTCTGGCTGCCAGGCCGCAGGCGCATCTGCTTCTGGTGGGCTGGTTTGACGCCTCCGATGACGCGCTCGGCCATGCTCTGCGCTCCCGCATCAAACAGCACCCGCGCATTCACATGACAGGCTTCGTGGCCGACACGGCGCCCTATTACCGCGTTATGGACGTGTTGGTCCTGCCTACCTGGCGGGAAGGATTTCCGAATGTCGTTCTGGAGGCCGCGGCCAGCGGGATACCCGTGGTGACCACCTTATGCACCGGCTCGCGCGACGCCGTGGTGCCGGAGGTGACCGGGCTGCTGATTCCTCCCGGCTACCCGGCGGCCATCCGCGAGGCCGTGCTGCAACTGCTGCGCAACCCGGAACGCCGCTGCCGCATGGGCGAAGCAGCGCGCGCATGGGTGCTGGAGAACTATGTGAATGGCCGCGTTCTGGGACTGACCGTGCGCTGCTACATGAGCCTGCTTGAGCAAAATCAGCCCATGGTCACAAGAAGAGTGCCGCTTCCTGCGGGTTCAGTGCTCAATCCGATCTAAATCAGGGCTGCGATTGCGGCCCGGCGGGGTTCACCGGCGCGCTGATTTCAGGCGGAGGCGCTTGCAGTGTATGCGCGCTGGATTCGGCGGCTTGCAACACATTGTTGGGCACAATTCCCAGCACCAGGGTGGCCGCAACCGCCAGCAGCAGAGCCGCGCCAACGGCCACGCCCACCTGCGCCACCTGCGGTGGGGCGGACCTTGCTTCGCCATCGAGTTCTGGACGTTGAGCAGCAACCAAGGCCAGGCGCAGATAATACGCGGCGGCCAGGCCGGAGTTCAGCAGGCCGATGACGGCCAGCCAGATGGCTCCGCCGCCCACCGCGGCGGCAAAGGAATAGAACTTGCCGAAGAATCCGCCGGTGAAGGGAATGCCGACCAGCGAAACCAGGAAGAAGATCAGCAGGCTGCCGAGCAGAGGCGAGCGGTAGATGAGCCCGCGATAATCGCCTATGAGCGGCAGTTTCTCGTCGTATCCGCTGACCAGCGTAACAACGGCAAAGATGCCCACGTTCATGGCCGCGTAGGCCGCGGTGTAGAAGCTGGCGGCGGCGATGCCGCTTGTGCCGAGTCCCGCGAAGGCCGCCAGCAGGTAGCCGGCATGGGCGATGGCGGAGTAGGCCAGCATGCGTTTCACGTTCTGCTGGCGCAACGCGGTGAGGTTGCCCACGGTCATGGAAAGCACGGCCACCACCCACAGCAGCGGCTGCCAGATGGGGCGCAGATTGGGCAACATCTCGTAGACCACACGCAAGAGCAGCGCGAAGGCCGCGGCCTTGGGCGCGGTGGACATCAGTGCGACGACAGGCGTGGGCGAGCCTTCGTAAACATCCGGCGTCCAGACGTGGAAGGGCGCGGCGGAGACCTTGAAGAGGATGCCCACCAGCATCAGCCCCATGCCTGCCAGGATGAATGCGTGATTCTGCGCGGCGGGCACGAGGCGCGCGATCTCGTAAATCTGCGTGGTGCCGGTGGCGCCGAAGATCATCGCGATGCCGTAGAGCAGAAACGCGGTGGCAAAGGAGCCGAGCAGAAAATATTTGATGGCCGCTTCCGGTCCGCGGGCGGTGTGCTTGCGGTAGCCGGCCAGAATGTAAGTGGAGATGGAGGAGATTTCCAGCGCGATAAAGACCAGCAGCAGCTCGACCGCGCCGGTGAGCAAACACATGCCCACCGCGCCGAAGACGATGAGCGCGTAGAACTCGCCCTGGTGATGGCTGTTTTCGGGCAGTGTGTCGAGCGAGAGCAGCAGCGCGACCAGAACGATGCCGCAGATGAGCACGTGGAAGAAGACCGTGAAAGCGCTGGTCTCTACCGTGCCGTAGAAGCCGGTTCCTTCCGGCAGAGAAAGCTGGAAGAGGCTAGACCACAGCGCGAGGGTGGTTCCGAAGGCGGCGACCCATCCCAGCGGACGGCGCGCCCAGCCGGGAGGCAGTGTCGCATCGACGAGCATGACGAGTACGCCGGTCAACGTGAGGAGGCACTCGGGAAGGATGCGGAAGATGTCGGAAACAGGATTCACCGCTGGCCCTCCCCTTGGGATGAAATGGACTGCACTTGTATTGGCGGAGGATGCGCGCCTGTTGCGATGGTTGGCAGCCAGAGCATCGGCGCCACTCCCATGACCAGCATGAGCGCGGCCAGCGGCCAGAGCACGGCCAGTTGACCCAGACGTAGATCTTCAGGCGGCTTCGATGCGGCCAGCGCGCTCTCCGGCCCAAAGAAGAGACGCTGGATCAGCCACAGCATGTAAGCCGCGCCCAGAATCACGCCCAATGAGGCGGCGATGGCCCAGCCTTTGCTGACGCGGACAAATGTGCCGAGGAGAATCAGGAACTCGCCGATGAAGCCGTTGAGCATAGGCAGGCCGATCATCGCCAGAGAGGCAATGACGAAGAAGGTCGCAGTGCGGGGAAGCTTCGCGGCCAGGCCGCCGTAGGCATTGATCTGGCTGGTGGCGTAGCGGTCGTAGAGCACGCCCAGCAGCAGAAAGAGCGCGCCGTCTACCACGCCGTGCGAAAGAATCTGGTAGACCGCGCCCTCCCAGCCGGTGAGCGTGAGACCGTAGATGCCCAGGGTGATGAGGCTCAGATGGCTGAGCGCGGCAAAGGCCATCAGCCGCCAGAAGTCGCGCTGGACGAGAGCGAGACAGGCGCCGTAGAGAATGCCGACGACCGCCAGACCAACGAGCACCGGAGCCATGGCCCGCGCCTGTTCGGGAAAGAGGCCGATGTGGAAGCGCAGCATGGAGTAGAGGCCGAGCTTGCCGGCGACGACCATGGCGAGAGCGACGGGCGCTTCGCTGAAGGTGTCCGCAACCCAGCCGTGCAGCGGGAAGACTGGAACCTTGACGGCAAAGGCGAAGAGAAACGCCAGAGCTGCCCAGAACAACGCTCCGGCGGGAAAGTTTCCGTGGGCGATCAGAATTTGCAAAGTGGTGAAGTCAAAGCTGCCGGTCTGCGTGTAGAGCCAGAGAATCGCGACCAGCAGCGGCGCGGAGGGGATGAAGGTGAAGAGGAAAAACTTCAGCGCGGCTTTGGGCCCGTTCTTGCGGCCGTACATGGCGATGAGAATGGCCATGGGCGCCAGCGAGAGCTCCCAGAAGCCGTAATAGATCATCAGATCCAGCGAGAGGAAGACGCCGAACATGGCCGTCTGCTGAATCAGGAAGAGCGTGAAGAAAAGCTTGCGCCGCTCGCGGATGGCGTTCCAACTGGCCACGACACCGATGGGAGCGAGCAAGCCGACAAGCACCACCAGCCACAGGCTCAGTCCGTCCACGCCCACGTGGTAGAAGATCGCCGGCCTCTCAATCCACAAACGGTTGATCTCAAACTGGAAACCGGATTGCGTTTTGTCGAAGTGCGCGGGCAGGTGCAGCGTAAGGCCGAAGGTGGCGAGCGTGGTGAGCAGAGCGATCCAGTTGGGCAGCTTGAAGCGGTCGGGCGTGAGCGCCACCAGCACCGCTCCGGCCAGCGGAAGCAGGAGAATCAACGTGAGAATCGATTGGTCTATCTGGTTCATTCTCAATGCCCCGCCATGCCAAGATGAAATGCCGGAAGATTAGCCAGCACCGTTGCCCACGGAACCAGCAGGAAGAGCAGCACCGCCGCCGCGCCCGCGGCCAGCCACGCCGCATAGGAGCGTAGATTGCCCGATTGCCAGCGTTGCAGGATCGCTCCCGTAAAAGTGGCGATGCCGCCGAGCAGCCAGGCCGCGCCACCCAGGATGCCGATGTCCACCACCCACTCCAGGAAGAATTTCGAAATAGCGAGCAGCGGCTTGACCACCACAGCGCCGTAGAACTCGTCGACATAATACTTGTTGGCCAGCAGCTTGTAACCGGCAGGCAGAGCTGCGGCGAGTTGCGCCGGACGCGCCTGATTGCGCCGATAGTATTTGTCGGCGATCAGCCAGCCTTCCAGGGCGACAAGAACGGCCACGATGCTGAGGATGACTTCCCAGGGAACAGGGAACAGGGAAGAGGGAATCAAACTGCCCGCCTCAGTGCCACGCGCGCCCACAACTGGCGCAAGGAAGCTGCCGAAGCGCACCATGCCGATCCAGCCGCCGCAGACGGAGAGAGCGGCGAGAATCAACAGCGTGCCTCGCATCGACCAGGGGCACTCATGCGCATGGACTTCCGTGCCGCGCGATTCGCCCATGAAGGTCATGTACCACAGCCGGAACATATAAAAAGCCGTCAAGAGCGCCGTCAAAAGGCCGACAAACCAGAGAATTTTTCCATTCGGTTCCTGCAAAAAGGCGGCGTAGAGGATGGCGTCCTTGGAAAAGAATCCGGCGAAGGGAAAGATTCCGGCGATGGCCAAAACGCCCACGGTGGTGACGGCGAAGGTGACCGGCAGCTTCTTGCGGAGGCCGCCCATCCTGCGCAGGTCTTGCTCGCCGCCGATGGCATGAATCACCGAGCCCGCTGCGAGGAAGAGCAGCGCCTTGAAAAAAGCGTGCGTCATGAGGTGGAAGATGGCCGCCGAATACGCCGCCACGCCGCAGGCCAGGAACATGTAGCCGAGTTGCGAGATGGTGGAGTAAGCCAGCACACGCTTGATGTCGTTTTGCACGAGAGCGATGGTCGCGGCGAAGATGGCCGTAGCCGCGCCCACCGTGGCCACCACGCCGAGCGCAACGGGCGAGTGGTCAAACAAGACGTGCGTGCGGGCGACCATGTAGACGCCGGCGGTGACCATGGTGGCCGCGTGAATCAGCGCGGAGACCGGCGTGGGGCCTTCCATGGCGTCAGGCAGCCAGATGTAGAGCGGAAGTTGCGCGCTCTTGCCCGCCGCGCCCAGCATCAGGCAGAGGGCGATGATGGTGAGCACACCGCCCTGCCACTCAAGATGCGCGTTGAGGCGCGCGCCGATCTCGCTAAAGGTGAGCGTGCCGAAGTTGGCGACCAGCAGAAACATGCCGATGAGAAAGCCGAAGTCGCCGATGCGGTTGACGATGAAAGCCTTCTTGCCCGCGTCGGCGGCGGATTTCTTCTGGAACGAGAAACCGATGAGCAGGTACGAGGCCAGGCCGACGCCCTCCCAACCGACAAACATCACCAGAGCATTGCCGGCCAGCACTAATACCGTCATGAAGAAGAGAAAGAGGTTCAGATACGAGAAGTAGCGTGCGTATCCCTTGTCGCCGCCCATGTAGCCGACGGAGTAGACATGAATCAGGAAGCCGACGCCGGTGACGACCAGCAGCATGACCAGCGAAAGCTGGTCGAGGACGAAGCTGAAGTCGATATGCAGCAGGTCTGCGTTGATCCAGGGAAGCGGGCAGGTTTCGACGTAGGGAAGGGAATTGGAGGCGGGGACAAATCCGAAGACGCCCAGTGACGCGTTGAGCACCACGCAGAACGACGCCAGCGGAGCCAGCAGCGCAATCGTAGTAATCAACCACTTAGGCAAACCGCGGCCCAGGATTCCATTGATAAGAAATCCGGCGAAAGGCAAGAGCGGAATCAACCAGAGATGGAGGTCTGCGTTCATAGTTTCATCCGGTCGATGCGGTCGACGGCCAGGGTTGCGCGGGCGCGGAAGATGGCGATGATGATGGCCAGGCCAACGGCAGCTTCCGCCGCGGCCACCATCATCACGAAGAAGACGAAGATCTGCCCCTTCACCGCGTGCCATTGGTGGGCGAAGGTGACAAAGGAAAGATTCACGCCGTTGAGCATCAGCTCAATGGACATGAAGACTGTAATCAGGTTGCGCTTGATGAGAAATCCGACCACGCCCAGCGAAAACAAGACGGCGCTCAAGAGCAGATACCACGAGAGCGGGACTTCCTGCGTGATGAGAGGACTCATTCTTCGCCCGTCCTTTCCGCTTGCTCTCCGCTACCGTGGCGGGCCAGCGCAACAGCGCCCAAAATGGCGATGAGAATCAGCACCGAGGTGACTTCAAAGGGCAGCAGCAGCTTGGTGAAGAGGACCGAGCTCAAATCTTCCGTGGAGGTAATGCCCTCGCTCAGCCGGGCCACGCCCAATCCCTGCGCGTGCAGAATTACGGTGGCGATGACGGCAAGAATGGCGACAACCGCGGGAAAGCCGATGGTCCATGCCGCGCGGCTGCCCAGCGTGCGCTCTTCGCGCCCGGCATTGAGCAGCATGACGACGAAGGTGAAGAGCACCATGATGGCGCCGGCGTAGACGATGACCTGCGCGGCGGCCAGGAACTCCGCGCCCAGCAGCAGATACAGCACGGCCAGCGAGGTCATCACCACAATCAACGAGAGAGCGCTGTTGATGGGGTGAGTCTGAAGGAGGAGGTTGATCGCTCCCGCCAGGCAGAGGCCGGCAAAGATGAGAAACAGAATCAGGTGCATCGCACGCTCCGGGAATTTCTCCCGATTAATAAATCAGCGATAAGCCAACCACAGGCTTGTCGCCACAATGTTCAGAATGGCCAGCGGCATCAGCCAGCGCCATCCGAAGTTCATCAACTGGTCATAACGGAAGCGCGGCAACGTTCCCCGCACCCACACATACAAACAGAGGAAAGAAAAAACCTTGAGCACAAACCAGAAGATGGGCATCAGCGCCTGGACCAGAATGTTGTGCGGGCTGCCGAAATAATTGCCGAAGGGATTCGTCCAGCCGCCCAGGAACAGCAACGTAGCCACGCAGCCCACGTTAATCATGTTGCCATATTCGGCCATGAAAAACATGGCAAACTTCATGGAGCTGTACTCGGTGTGATAGCCGCCGGTCAGCTCGCTCTCCGCCTCGGGCAGGTCAAAGGGAGAGCGGTTGGTCTCCGCAAAAGCAGCCATCAGGTAAATGAAGAAGGCTACAAACTGCATTCCGCCAAAGATGTTCCAGGAAAAAAAGCCGTTGGTCCCCTGCTGCTCCACAATCAAGCGCAGATTCAGAGTTCCGGCGCGCAAGACTACGCCGACCAGCGAGAGTCCCAGTGCCAGTTCGTAGCTGACCAACTGCGCCGAGGATCGCAACGCGCCTAGCAGCGAATATTTATTATTCGACGACCAGCCGGCCAGCGCGATGCCGTAGACGCCGATGGAGGTTACGCCCAGGATCACCAGCAGGCCGACGTTGACGTCTGAAATTTGAAAAAGCGGCGGGCTGCCGAAAACGGAAACCGGCTCGCCGAAGGGGACAACCGCGATAGAAATGAGTGCGCAGCCCAGCGCGATAATGGGTGCGAGCAGATAGAGCGGGCGGTAGACGCCGGCGGGGATGATGTCCTCTTTAAGAAAGGATTTCGCGCCGTCCACCAGCGGCTGCAAGAGGCCGAAGGGCCCCACGCGTGTGGGTCCCCAGCGGTTCTGGATGCGGCCAACGAGCTTGCGCTCCAGCAGCACGGTGTAAGCGATGCCCAGCAGCATCATCACCGTTACCACGGCTACCTTGAGCACGCTCCACAGAATGAATTGCAAAATCGTCACTGGTCTTCAGCCTCTTCTTTGTTGCAAAAACTTACTTCGTCCGAATCTTTACCAACTGTGCCGCCTGATGCCGCGCGAGTTCCTGGAGCGCCGTGCTGTGCTGCGAGAGCGTTCCGGAGGTAAACAAGCCATCGTGAGCGGGAGTGAACTCACCACGTCCGGCGAGTGCTGCGACCGGCGACAAACCCGGCTCGGTCGACACATCGTTGCCACTCATAAGGTTCATGCGGTCCACAGCATAGCCGGGAACAAGGCGCACAATTTCATCCAGCACCGCCAGCGGATCGAAAGGACTCAGCTTCGGCTCCAGATTGTTGGCCGCCAGCCACACTGCATGGCGGTCTGCCTCGCCGGACTGCGCGCCGCGCGACTGGCCCAGATCAGCCGTGACGCTGCCCGTGCCAAAGGGAACAAGTTTTTTTACGTCCACACCCATGGCGCCGGAGAGGCGGACAAGAATCTCAAACTCTGGCTTCACTCCGGCGCGGTCAGCGGCTTTGCGCACCAATTGCACGTCGCCGAAGGTGTTGGTCACCGTGCCGGATTTTTCGTAGAGGCTGGCGGCGGGCAACACTACATCGGCGAGAGCAGCCGTCTCGGTGAGGAAGATATCCGCGATGATTACGAAGGTTTTCTTTAGAGCTTCCGGTTTCACTCCGAGCTTTGCGACCGGGTCAGCGCCGACCACGAGCAATGTGCCCAGCTCGCCTTTGCCGGCAGCATGAAAAATTTCCGCCATAGTCTTGCCGGGCGTCGTGGGCAGGTTCGGATACTCTGCAAATGCGCCGGACGCCGTGACCGGCACGTAGCCCGGAAGCAGATCGGGAAGCAGCCCCATGTCTGCTGCACCGCGTGAGTTGGCGTAACCGCCCAGATAAGCAAAGCGTACATTTCCTCGCTTGAGGCCCCAGGCAACCAACTCCGCAACCTGCGCGCCGCTGTACTCGGGACCAAAGATCACCAGCAGCGACTCCTCGGCCAGCACAGCCTTGCTGAAGGCGGAGTTACTCTTTTCCAGATACTCAACCAGGGCCACATAGCCGTTCTCCGGCAACAGCAATGCTGACCTGGCCATGCGCTCCAGCTTGATGGTCTTCGTATTGGCGATGTAAAGTCGCGCATGGTTGAGCCGTACATTGGCGCGCAGATTCCAGGCCAGCAGCGGATGCTCTTCAGTGGGATTGCCGCCGATGAGCAGAATCGCGGTCGCGGTGGCCGTCTCGCGCAGGCTGGCGGTTTTGCTGTTGTGTCCGGCGAGGGCTCGCGCAAAGGCCACATAGTCGGCGGTGCGCTCGTGGTCGATGTTGTTGGTGTGGAGAACGGTCCGCGCAAACTTCTGCAAGAGGTAATTTTCTTCGTTAGTGGTGCGGTTGGAGCCGATGACGCCGATAGCCGCGCCTCCGTTGCTGTTGCGGACTTCCTTCAGCTTGCGCGCGGCCAGACGCAGCGCATGTTCCCATGTGGCTGGCTCCAGTTGGCCTTGAGCGTTGCGCACCAGCGGTTTGGTCAGGCGCGTCGGGCTCTCGACGAAATCAAAGCCGAAGCGGCCCTTAGCGCAGAGAAAATCGCCGTTGATGCCGCTCTTGTCGCGGTTGCTGGCGCGGAGAATTTCGGAGCCGTCCTTGGCCTGGCGCACGCCCAGCGTCACCTTGCATCCGTCTGCGCAATGCGTGCAGACTGTCGCCACGTGGTTCATTTCCCACGGCCGGGTCTTGTAGCGGTAGCTGCCCGAAGTCAGCGCGCCCACCGGACAGATGTCGATGCACATGCCGCACTGTTCGCAGTCGAGATGATCGCCACCATTGGGCGCAATCACCGAGTTGACGCCGCGATTCTGCACGCCCAGCGCCCACACGTCCATGCCCTCTCCGCAGACGCGGATGCAGCGGTAGCAAAGAATACAGCGCGGACGGTCGTAGTAGACTGCGGGCGACCACTGCTGCTCATCGCGATGGTGCTTGGCCTCCTCGTAGAGGCTCTCGCCCGCGCCGTACTTGAAGGTCATATCTTGCAGCTCACACTCGCCGCCCTTGTCGCAGACCGGGCAGTCGAGCGGATGGTTGCCGAGCAGCAGCTCGATGGTTGCCTTGCGCGCCTGCGCGATTTCCTCGGAGTCGGTGACAAAAACCTGGCCCTCGGCGACGGTGGTGGTGCAGGCGGTTTGCAACTTGGGAACCTTCTCCTGGCGCACCACGCACATGCGGCAGGCGGCCTGCAAGGAGAGGCCGGGATAGTAGCAGAAGGCCGGAATCTCGATGCCCGCCTTGCGGCACGCGTCGATGAGCAGCGTCCCCGCGGGAGCCGTTAGCTTCTTTCCATCGACAATGAAGGTTACGTCTGCCATTCGTCTCCAGCGCCCCTACACCACGGCCAAATCCACGTGCTTTGCGAACGGGCAGGGTTTCCCGTTCAAATGTTCCTCGAACTCCTTGCGAAACTTCTTCACGAATCCCAGCATGGGCATGGCCGCAGCGTCGCCCAGTGGACAAAATGTCCGGCCCAATATGTTTTCCGCAAGATATTGCATGTTGTCGATGTCCTTAGCCGCGCCGAATCCGGCATGGAAGCGGGTCAGCGATTTCTTGAGCCAGTCGGTGCCTTCGCGGCAGGGAGTGCACCAGCCACAGCTCTCGTGCTGGTAGAAGCTCATCGTCCTGAGCGCAAACTCGACGATGCAGGTCTGGTCGTCGATGACCACCACGCCCGCCGATCCGAGCATGGAGCCGGCCTTGCCCACCTGGTCGAAGTCCATGCCGATGTCGATCTCATTGGGCAATAAAACCGGCGTCGAAGATCCGCCGGGAATCACCGCCTTCAATCCGCGTCCGCCCCTCACTCCGCCCGCGACCTCGTAAATCATCTTCTTGAGGTTATAGCCCATGGGTAGCTCGTATACGCCCGGGCGCTCCACGTGGCCGCTGATTGAAAACAGTCTTGCCCCGCCGTTGCGTGGTGTGCCCACGGTCGCAAAGGCCGCACCGCCCATCTCGATCACGTGCGGCACAGTCGCAATGGTCTCGGCGTTGTTGATGATCGTAGGCCCGCCATAGAGTCCGACGACGGCAGGGAAGGGCGGCTTGATGCGCGGCACGCCCCGCTTGCCTTCCAGCGACTCCATCAGCGCCGATTCCTCGCCCACCTCATACGCGCCCGCGCCGGTCTGCGTGATGATCTCGAACTCGGTCCCGCTGCCGAAGATATTCTTGCCCAAAAAGCCCTTGGCGTAGGCTTCGGCGACGGCCATTTCCATGATTTCCAGAAGATAACGAAATTCACCGCGCAGATAGATGAAGCCCAGCTTGGCGCCGATGGCCAGACCGGCGATGATCGTGCCTTCGATGATCGCGTGGGGATCATGCAAAAAGATCAGATGATCCTTGCAGGTTCCCGGCTCGCTCTCGTCGCCGTTGACCAGAATATATTTAGGCTTGTCGGATTGCTTGGGAACAAACGACCACTTCATGCCCGCCGGGAAGCCCGCGCCTCCGCGTCCACGCAGGTTACTGGCCTTCATCTCCTCGATGATCCAGTCCGGCCCATGCTTGAGGCACTTCTTCGCGGACTCGTAGCCGCCGAGTTCGATGTACTTGTCGATCTTTGCCGCGCCCTGGCCAAAGCGCCGGGAGACAATCTTCACTTCGTCGGGATGGGAGACCAGCGCGGGCAGAGTGGCCTTGGCATATGCCTTGCCGCGATAATCGGCCAGAATAGCGGGAACCTGCTCCGTCGTCAGCCCGTTGTGAAAGTCGTAGTTGACCTGGATGGCCGGCGCCCAAGAGCAGGCCCCGATGCACTCAACCTCTTCGAGAGAAAAAAGCCCATCCGGCGTGACTTCTTTGTTTCCGATGCCCAACTCTTTCTGAAAGCGCTCGTATATTTCGTAGCCGCCGCGCAACATGCAACTGATGTTGGTGCAAACCTGCACGTTGTACTTGCCCGCCGGCTTGAAGCGCAGCATGGAGTAGTAGCTGGCCACGTTGCGGACTTCCAACTCGGTGATGCCGATGCGCGCGGCCACTTCACTGATAACTGCATCGGAGAGGTAACCGACTTCGTCCTGCGCGTAGAGCAGCATGGGAACAAGCGCCGAGCGGCGCAGCGGGTACTTCGCCACCAGCGCATCCAGACGCGCGGCGAGTTTGGGAGAGAAGAGGCTCATCGATTCATTGTTCATTACAGAGCTCCCATGCCCAACATTCACTCCAAACCAGCCTCAAAAGGTAAAACGGCAGAGCCGTCATCGATCAATCTCCCCCAGCACGATGTCGATGGAACCGACTACGGCGATCACGTCGGCCAGCATCCGTCCCCTGCACATAGTCTCAATCGCCTGCAACGTGGCAAACGACGGGTTGCGGAAGTGAACGCGATAAGGCTTGGCCGTGCCGTCGGAGACGATGTAGTAGCCCATCTGCCCGCGCGGCGATTCAATGCCCTGGTAGACCTCGCCTGCCGGCACCGCGAAACCCTCCGTCACAATCTTGAAGTGATGGATGAGCGCCTCCATCTGCGTCTTCATCTTCTCGCGGTCGGACAGTACGATCTTGGGCGCGTCGGCCTTGATCGGCCCTTCCGGCATTCCGTCCAGCGCCTGCTGAATCATCTTCACGCTCTCTCGCATTTCGATGAGCCGGATCAGGTAGCGCGCCCAGCAGTCGCCCTCGGTGGCGATGGGCACCTTGAACCGGAACTTCTCATAGCCGGAGTAGGGCATATCGCGGCGCAGATCAAAGTCCACGCCCGAGCCGCGCATATTCGGCCCGGTCACGCCCAGCGCGATGGCGTCTGCGGCGGAGAGAATCCCCACGCCCTTCAGGCGATTGCGGAAGATCGGATTGCCGGTGAGCAGGTTCGAGTATTCGTCGATCTTTTCCGGAAAACTCTTGATAAATCCCTGCACCCGGTCGAAGAAATCCAGCGGCGGCTCCATCGCCAGGCCGCCGATGCGGATGTAGCTGGTCATCATCCTCTGGCCGGACAAACCCTCGAAGATGCGCAGAATCTCCTCGCGCTCGCGGAAGCAATAGAGAAAGACGGTCAGCGCGCCAATGTCCATGGCGTGCGTGCCCAGCCAGATGAGGTGCGAGTTCAGGCGGGTCAGCTCGGCCAGCAGCACGCGCAGCCATTGGGCCTTGGCGGGGATCTCGAGTGAAAGCAGCCGCTCGACGGCCAGGCAGTAGCAGAGGTTGTTGGCCATGGGGCTCAGGTAGTCGAGCCGGTCGGTGAGCGGAACCACCTGCTGGTAAAACTTGGCCTCGCAGGTCTTCTCGATGCCGGTGTGCAGGTAGCCGATCTCCGGATAGAGGCGGACAACGATCTCGCCGTCGATCTCCACCACCAGGCGCAGAACGCCGTGCATGGCGGGATGCTGCGGCCCCATGTTCAGGATCATGTGCTGATCGTGCGCGCCTTCCGCTACTGGGACTTCGAGGATGGGTTTGCCGGGGCTCATCATCGGTACCCCTCCACCGGATAGTCCTTGCGCAACGGATGGCCTTGCCACTCGTCGGGCATCATGATGCGGCGCAGATTGGGGTGGCCTTCGAAGTGAATGCCAAATAGATCGAAGACCTCGCGCTCGTAAAAGTTGGCCGCGGGCCAGACGGAGGTGATGGATTCAATCACAGGCTCGTCGCCCTCCACCAGCACACGCAGCCGGATGCGCTCCTTATAGGTATGCGAAACGATGTGGTAGCTCAACTGGAAGCGCGGCGAGGAAGGAAACCAGTCCACCGCGGTCACGTCCTCGAAGAAGTTGTAACCGGCTGCCTGCACCGTGGCTGCCGCAGAGCGAATCTTGTTGGCAGCGATGGTCAGCGTCAGCTCGCCCCGGTCAAACTTTGCGTCCAGGAGGGCAGCGGAGTCCCAGGCGAGGATGGCCTTAACCGCAGGATGTTCGCGGAGCCCCTCGAGCACGGCCGCCTTGCCGATGAGTGTCTTTATTTCGGCCATCTCAGAGGTCCGCCTTGTCCTGGCTCCAGTTCAGGATGCCCTTGCGCACAATGTAGAAGAGCCCTACGGCCACAAAGCCCAGGTAGACCAGCATCTCCCAGAAGCCGAAAAGGCGCGAGCCGGTGATGCCGGGCAGTTTGCGGTAGATGACCGCCCAGGGCATCATGAAAACCGCTTCCACGTCGAAGAGGATGAAGAGCATGGCCACCATATAGAAGCGCACGCTGAAGCGCTGCCGGGCATCGCCCGTGGCCACAATCCCGCATTCGTAGGGGGCCAGCTTGACAGGCGTGTTGCGATGCCGCCCGACAAACCAGGAGGCCACCACCATAATCAGCCCAAGTCCAAACGCTGCAAGGATTTGCAGGAACAGCGGGAGATATTGCCAGTGGTAGGGGATCATGGCCGCCCAGTCCGGAAAATTGCACCCGGCTCAGCGAAGAAAAAACTGCTTCGCGGCACCGGAATACTGGTTTGAGATTAGGTTTTCAGCCTCGTTCCGTCAAGGCGGGCCAGAGGCCGCAATCACGTCGCAGAGTTACCGCCAACCACAACAAAGGCGCGGCCGTCAACCCTTCAACACGCTTCCATCAGCACTTTGCAGATAATTTCGTGGTTTTGTGAGACGCTTGCATTGAATCCTTCCAGCCGGGCCTTCCGTAGCAAATCCTGGGATAGTAGCGGTCAGGACATCGGCTTTGAGGGACCCGTTACTTCTCAGTTTCGAGTGTTCAATTTCAGACAACATTCTTCAGCACCGGGGCTTAGCGTGAGCAACATGGAGTATCGACGTGACCTATATCGCATCAATCCCAAAATAGGTGCGTGATACCCCAAATGTTCGCTTACGGGAAACGGTACGTTTGTCATCTGAAAAGCTACCCCACTGCGCCGAAGAAGAGAGTGAGGATAGAAGCATGGCAGCAATTACGAATACCGGTTTCTCGATCCCTGTCCCTGCGCCGGCGGTCCCCATTGCGAGTGTACGCGCCAGCCGCCGCAGCATCTCGCCACAGGCCGGGCGCGCGCTGGAAATCCTCGCCCATGCCATCGAATACCTTACCGACGAGTTCGTCAATACGGGCCTCACGTTTTCCGCAACGAATGGGCAGTTGGAGGCTGTGCGGTTGCTCATGGCGCTTAACCGCCAGGTATATTTCGATTGCCCTGAAGCGCCGAGCTTTGGCGAGCGTTGGCGCACGCTGCTGCATATTGCACGGCCTAGGGGGCCTTGGGCGATCCCTTTGTCCACTGGTCAGACGCACTCCTAGACGGGAAAGAATCGGCAATCAGTACGAAGGTATGGGCAACTGGAACAAAAGACTGGTGGAGTGCCAAATGCCTTGGGCTCCCAGCAGGGGACTTTGGCCTTAGTACGTACCAACTCCATCTTGTGACGTTGGTAAGCCAGTTTTTCCTCGCTTATCCAATGTCCAAATTGCCAAAAAATTCTTCCAAAGAAGCGATTCTGGCAATGTTCGCACCGAATGGGAGATAGAAAGAGAATGCTTAACAGGCTATCGTCAGAATAATAGTGTGACCGCCGCAGATGTGTAGAACCGCATTCAGGACATTTCATTGGCAATTCCTCTTTTGTCACCGATTCTCTTAAATCACACGGCTCGTGAAGGATATTGCAAAGCCACAGGTGAAAAGCGAAATCTATTCTGTCAACTATATTATTACACAGCGTAAACTTACCTATCAGAGTTGCCCCGCCCGCGCGTGAATTTTGCCCAGGAACATCCGAAGATTTATATCGGCCATACATATTGGTTGCGCCGCTCCTGCGCCTGAGCTTCAATTACCTCGCCCTGCGCCCGATGCGATAAACTCTGCCCTGTATGCAGAGTACATTTTGGAAGCATGGCGCATGGAAGTTGTGGGCCGCGGCGGTTCTCTCCGCAGGCCTGCTGGAGTTGCCTTTTCCGCTGGCTGGGCCGTTGCCCCTCTGGCGGACGGTCTTTGCATGGTTTGGGCTGGTCCCATTGCTATGGGCGATTCTTTCGCCAACCTGCACGGAAGGGCCTAGCCCCCTGCGCCGCGGATTTCTGCTCGGCTATCTCAGCGGCGTGCTGTGGTACATGGGCAACTGCTACTGGGTGCGCGACACTATGCTTCACTACGGCGACATGCCGCCGATGGCCCCGACATTGTTGCTGGTGGGATACAGCCTGGTGCTGGGAACCTACTGCGGCCTCTTCGGCTGGGGCCTCGTGCTGGTGCGCCGGGCCACGGGCAGCACGCGGCTGGCTCTGGTCTTTGCGCCGTTTCTCTGGGCCGCTCTGGAGCTGGCCGCCGCGCGCATCACTTCCGTGCCCTGGGATCAACTCGGCTACTCGCAGGTGGATAACACACTCGTCAATCAGCTTGCCCCCTGGACCGGCGTTTACGGCATCAGCTTTGTGCTGGTTTTCGTCAATGCGCTCCTGACAGGCGGGCTGACGCTGGAGTCTCGCCCGCATATCGGGCACAGAGACCGGACGATTTTGCGCGCGATTGGAGTGCTGCTGATGATGGCGGGTGTGGCCGGGGTTTCGATCCCGCCTCCCCAGCCCGCTCCCACAGCCACTGCCGTCCTCATCCAGCCTAATCTCGATGTGGCGTCCGATAACCTGTGGTTGGGCCGCGGTGAATGGGAGCAGCATATCGCCGAGTTCCAGCGGCTGGCCGGAGAGCAGTGCAAAAGCTACATCGCCGGAATTCCGCAGACCGGCGCACCCATCGGCGAGATCGTCTGCCCGTCGTATCCCACACACCCTGATCTGGTCGCATGGCCGGAGTCGCCCGCGCCCTTCGTCGAACAGAACGCGCGCTTTGAGCAGGCGATGACGTCGATCGCCCGCCAAATGCAGGCTCCTCTCATCGTGGGCAACCTGGGCGTGGACGTCTCGTTTGAGGGCGGCGTGCATTACTACAACTCGGCCCGCATCGAGGGCGCAGATGGCGCGCGCGTCGGCCGCTACGACAAAATCCACCTCGTCCCCTTCGGCGAGTACATTCCCTTCCAGAATCTCCTCACCTTTGCTCACAAGCTCACTGGCCGGGTTTCGGCCTTCTCTCGCGGCGACGAGCCCAAGGTCTTCCGGCTGCCAACTGCGAATAATGGGGCCCACCGTTACGGCGTCTTCATCTGCTATGAGTCGGTCTTTGCCGACGAGGTGCGCCAGTTCGCTCAACTGGGCGCAGAGGCGCTGGTCAACATCAGCGACGACGGCTGGTACGGCGACACCAGCGCCCCCTGGCAGCATCTGAACATGGCGCGCATGAGGGCCATCGAAAACCGCCGCTGGATACTGCGCGACACCAACAACGGCATTACAGCGGTCATCGACCCCTACGGCCGCGTCCGCCAGTCGATTCCCCGCCACCAGACCGACGCGCTGCCCGCGCAGTTCGGCTTCCGCAGCGATGTCACCTTCTACACCACACATGGCGACGTCTTCGGATGGCTGTGTGTCCTGCTGAGTTTGGCGATTGTGGTGTGGGCAGGAAGAAAATTGTTGCGTAATTGGGTTGCTACTCCATCCGCATAACAAATTTGGTTCATGGACACCTAGGATTGGTAGTAGATTGAGATGTGGTTCACCCGCCACTCAGAAGAAGCGCTCGCCTTGATCCGGCACTTGGCCGGTCGCCGCACAGCGGCATGGTCTTCTGCGATTAGCTCCGCGACAAGGAGGGCGTCATAATGACGATGCAGGAAAAATGGGCGGAGCCACACCCTGCGATGATCGAAACGCGCCTGGGCCGTGTCGAGTGTGCAGTCTCTGGCGAAGGGCCGGCGATTCTCCTGCTCCATGGCGCCATGGGCGGCTGCGATCAAAGTCTGCTGCTTGGCCGCTCTGCTTTGGGCAATTCCGGCTTTCGATTCATCGCCGTATCGCGCCCTGGTTATCTCGGCACACCGCTGGCATCCGGAAAGGCGCCTGAGCATCAGGCCGATCTCTGCGCTGCGTTGCTTGACGTTCTCGATGTCCCGCAAGCGGCAGTGATCGCAATTTCCGGCGGAGGCCAGTGCGCACTCCAGTTCGTCCTCCGCCATCCGAACCGCTGCCGCGCCCTGATTATGATCTCTGCGTGCAGCGCAACGATCAACGTGCGCCTGCCTCTCCGGTTCCATCTCATGAAATGGATAGCGAAGTTTCCGTGGCTGGTCGCAGCAATGCGAAAAAAAGCAGCCGCGAATCCTGCCGAAACCGCGCGTCGCTCCATTGCGGATCCTGCGCTGCGGGAGCGCACTCTCCTCGATTCTGAGGCTGGGCCGCTGATGCTCGCATTGCTACTGAGCACCATGGACCGGATGGCGCTGAGAATGCCTGGAACTGAAAACGACATCCTGCAATCTCGCTTGCCCTTCGACTATCCGCTGGAGAAGATCCGAGTACCCTCACTCGTGGTTCATGGCGCCGCCGATCAGATTGTACCCTTCGCTCAGAGTAGGTCGTTGGCCTCCAGAGTGCCGAATGCGGAGTTGTTCACCATTGAAGGAGGCGAACACGTAAGCCTGTTCACGCACCTTCACGAGATCCGCGCGAGGATCAGGCAATTCCTAAGCCTTCATGTGCCATTGGGCGGGAGGCCCACATCTGGCCAGCCATAAAACTGGGTGCCCCAGAGCCGGGGTCCCCACGGACAGGTCTTCGTCCGTGGGGTGGAGGGCCTGTACTAAGCTTGTCGCAGGGTTCCGCTTTTAGGACCAGGAATGAAGTCGCTTCATAGCTCTTTGAATACACCTGGACCCGCAACCGCAAGCACTATCCGATGCCCAACCTGAGCTTTTACGCTTGAGCGTGCAAGGCAACCGAAATCTTTGGCGGCGGCGTCAATGCATTCTCCCGCTACGAGAACGGCAAGACCAAGCCGCCTCTGGCACTGGTCAAGCTGCTCAAAGTGCTGGACCGCCATCCCGATCTGCTCGATGAGATTAAGGTGGCGTAGTAACGCATGTGTGCGCGAGCATAATGATACGTCACAGGCTCGAAAGGCCGAACCAGGGCACCGAGGATTGGTGGTAGATTGGGATGTGAGCATTCGTCGATGATCGCGGGAGTGCGTCATATGGGAAATGCCGGGAAAGGAGGGTCCAGTATGTTCGGTAACGATTATGAACTTAAACATTACGTTCTCAAAGGAACAGGAGTCAGTCGGAAGGGATTGAATATCATATGCTTTATTGGCATTTTTATCTTCGGATGGCTACTAGCCTTGGTGTTCGATTTGTTAGGCAGGGGCAAACAAGGTTGGTTTTATGTCGTGCCAATGATGGTATGTCTGTTCATCTCAATAAATATTGCACCTGCATTTGGAATACTCGTTCCAATCATCTACATCATCGGTTGGATACACGCTAACGCTGTGCTCTCTGGGTACCAGTCGAGCGCACGAAATCGCATCGGCCTTACAGACCGGTTACCGGAGGACGAACTGACGGCTGACGCAATCATGGAGAAAGGCATCCTTCAGATAGAGGTCTTGTCGGCCGGCGAGGCGGGCGCATCGACACTTGCGAAAGCAATCCTGATGCCTGGTGGCGATGCACAACTGCTCAATCTCTCGGGCGTCGTTTTGTTCCGCGCCAAGCACTTTGCAGAAGCCAAGCAGTTCTTCGTCAGAGCACTGTCGAGTACCAAAGAAGATGCTCTCATGCGGCAGATAAAGCTGAATCTGACTAAGGTGGAGAAGAAACTCAAATAGGATTGCTGAACATTCAAGCCCACTGCTGTGCGGATTAACTCAACTTCATTTCAGGCATGCAGTTGTACTGTAAAAGGTCATCGATCTTTTTCTTGCCACGATTTGAATTGTGCGCCTCCGAAAGGCAGGATAGTTCGGTTCGATCATACCAAGACGGAGGTGCACCCCAGATTCCAAAATGCTATAGGGACCGTTTTGAATTCACATGGTGCGACAAAAGCCATCGAACCCGCCACAACCAGTACAGTGATATTCTAGAGAGTAGTCAAGAAGACGCAGCTTCACACTTCAACCCAAAGTCAGGTCTGAAGAGCCAAGCCATGTCATTGAACGATATCGAATTCGCTTATGCTTCCGTACGGATGCCCCAGGTCCCGTCTTTTGGACCTGGGATTTCTCCCTCAATCCAATCCATTCACGCCCCGGCGTAAGCCTCAACATCCCGCTCAATCTTCTTGCTCAGTTCGAGCCGGGCCTTTGAGAGATCGTGCATCTGCTGGAGGTTGAGCCAGAACTCCGGGCTGTTGCCGAAGAACTGCGCCAGGCGTAGCGCCGTGTCTGGCGTGACCGCTCGCCGGCCGTGAATGATGTCGCCAATGCGCGTGGCGGGGACGCGAATTTTCATTGCCAGCGCGTTCTGCGTAATGCCGAGAGGGAGAAGAAACTCCTCGCGCAGCATCTCGCCCGGATGCGTCGTAACTCTCTGCAACTTCCATCCCGTAGCGGGTCTTTGAATCGTCATTTCCATCCTCCGGTCAGTGGTAATCGGCGATCTCCACATCGTGCGCTCCATCGTCCTTCCAGACAAAGCAGATGCGGTATTGATCGTTGATCCGTATGCTGTGTTGGCCGCTCCTGTCGCCCTGCAAAGCCTCCAGTCGATTTCCCGGAGGAGTACGCAGCTCTTCGAGAGAGCTTGCCGCATCAATCTGGTCGAGTTTGCGCTGGGCTGTTGCTCGGATACTTGCCCAGTGCCTGCCGGTACCCGACTCATAGAAATCCTTTGTCCAGGCGTCTTTGAAGCTTTGAATCATCCAGAATTAGTGTATAACGAGACGCATTATATGTAAAGCAATATATTTGAATCCCGTTGCACGTTGATGGCCTCAGAACCTGCCGCAACCAGCACAGTGATATTCTAAAGTAAGTCAAAAGATCGCAGCCTCACAGTCCACTATCAAGTCAGGTCTTAAGAGCCAAGCCATGTCGTTGAATGATCTCGAATTCGCTTACGCTCCCGTGCGCGACCAAGTCCGCGACCTGCGGGAGTATCTTTGACCCTGCCCGCATCCGCAGGGAACTCGTCGAAATAGAAACCAAGCTGGCCGATCCGGCCCTCTGGTCCAATCCCAACGCAACTAAGCCTTTGATGCGCGACCGTAAGCGCCTGGAGTTGCTCGTTGCCGACGACGAAGCTCTGCTCCGCCGAACCGGCGAGATCGAGACCTACTTCGAGCTGGCCCGCGAGGGCGAAGACGTGCTCACCGATCTGGAGCGCGAGATCAAGGCTCTGGGAACATTTGCCGAGGAACTGGAGGCTCGGACGATGCTCAACGGCGAGGCCGACGCGCTCAACGCCATTGTCACCGTGCATCCCGGCGCGGGCGGCACCGAGAGCCAGGACTGGGCAGAGATGCTGCTACGCATGTACCTGCGCTGGGCCGAGCAGCAGGGCTTCAAAACCGAGATGAACGACTACCAGGACGGCGAAGAGGCGGGCATCAAGTCGGCCACCTTCACCATCCTCGGCGAGTACGCCTTTGGCCAACTGGCCGGCGAGAGCGGCGTGCATCGGCTGGTGCGCATCTCGCCCTTCGACCAGGCCAAGCGCCGCCACACCTCCTTCGCCAGCGTTTACGTTTCGCCGGAGATCGACGAGACCATCCAGGTGGACCTGAAGCTGGAGGACCTGCGCATCGATACCTACCGTTCCGGCGGCAAGGGCGGCCAGCACGTGAACACCACCGACTCCGCCGTGCGCATGACCCACATTCCCACCGGCATCGTGGTGCAATGCCAGAATGAGCGCTCCCAGCACAAGAACCGCGAAAAGGCCATGAAGATGATGCGCTCGCGTCTCTACGAGTACGAGCTGGACAAGAAGCGCGCGGTGAGCAAGAAGCTGGAAGACTCCAAACTCGACATCAACTTTGGCTCGCAGATTCGGTCGTATGTGTTGCAGCCCTACCGCATGGCCAAGGACCATCGCACCAAGGTCGAGGTAGGCGATGTGGACAAGGTTCTGGACGGCTACCTGGAGCCGTTTCTGCGCGGCTACCTGCTGGCCAAGCGCCGCGGCACCGCCGTAGCCGCCGAGCCGGAGGACGACCTGGAAGTATAAAAGCAGGGAAAAGGGAATAGGGATTAGGGAATAGAAAACCCATGCCCCATTCATTCGCAACCATTGTCAGATAGACTGAGTGCAACTGTTGAGGTGTCAGAGCTCCTCCGCCATGCGTAGTTTCCGAATGATCTTCGTTCTGCCGTTGCTGCTTGCCGCCAGCCTGCCCGCCCGCGCGGCGTCTAGTTCCGCTGATGCGGACCATGTGCATGTGCAGATCACTACTATTTTCGCCGACCTTGATCGCCCTTATTCCAACAGGGCGGCTCTCTATTTCAAGTTGGAGCCGGGCTGGCACATTTATTGGAAAAATCCCGGCGATGCCGGCGAACCGCCGCACATTCAGTGGACGCTGCCCAAGGGCATCACTGCTGGATCGATGCATTTTCCTGCTCCTAAGCGGCTGCCTCTTGGGCCTTTAATGGACTTCGGTTATGAGGGCGAGGTTCTGTTCCCCATCGATATTGATGTAGCCAAGACCGCGCCGCTTGAAACAGTTGTTCTTCACGCTCACGTAGACTGGCTGGTTTGCCGCGAGCGTTGCATCCCCGGCAAAGCCGAACTTGAGTTGCGCAGGGAAGTTGTTGATCGCCCAATCGCTGGAACGCACGCTTCCTCAGACTACGAGCTTTGGAAAGCATTCAAGGATTGGCCCGATTCACTGCCTAATGGTGACACCGCTACATTTCAGCCCACTAAGGAAGGTTTCCGCCTCTCCGTCGAAACCGGTCTGAAGGAAACCGAGGCTACATTTTTTCCGGAAGATCAGGACATTCTCGACAATCCCGCGCCGCAAAAGCTCACTTCTGCCGCGACGGGCCTGATTCTTGACCTCAAGAAAGACGCGAACCTTTCCGCAAATCCCGCTCAGTTGAAGGGAGTTCTGGAGCTCTCCGGCGGGCGTGCATACGAGATTGTGGCGACACGGGCCGAGTCCTTCGTGACGGCGGGGATGGAGACTTTGCCGGCTGCGGCGCCAACGTTCGCTCTTGGGGCGCTGGCGCGCACCTCCGGCCTCGCTTTTCTCGGCGGGCTGCTGCTGAACCTCATGCCCTGCGTCTTTCCGGTGCTGTTTCTGAAAGGCCTCACGCTGGTCAACTCCGGCAACGAGGAACGCGGCAAGCTGCGCGCGCATGGGCTCGTCTATGCCGGGGGCATTCTTGTCTCTTTCTGGGCGCTGGTGGGTGTGCTGCTCGGCTTGCGCGCTGCCGGAGCCACGCTGGGCTGGGGATTCCAATTCCAGTCGCCGGTGTTTTTGTCGCTGATGGCCAGTCTGCTCTTCTTCCTCGGCCTCTCGCTGGCCGGGCAATTCGAAATTGGCCTCACGCTGACCTCTGCGGGCGGTTCTCTCGCTGCCAGGCAGGGCTACACGGGCAGCTTTTTCACCGGAGTGCTGGCCGTCGTCGTGGCCACTCCCTGCACCGCGCCCTTCATGGGAGCGGCCATCGGCTACGCGCTTTCCCAATCCGCTTTGGTCACCTTTGCCGTCTTCACCGCGCTGGCTCTAGGCCTGGCAGCGCCTTACGTTGCCCTCACCCTCCAACCAGCCTGGACGCGCCTGCTCCCCAAGCCCGGCGCGTGGATGGAGGTGCTGCGCCAGGCCGTCTCCGTGCCCATCTTCGCCACGGTCATCTGGCTGGCCTGGGTGCTGGTCGCCGCTTACGGAGCTGGCGTGCTGGCCGCGCTGCTGGCCAGCTTTCTGCTGCTGGCCATTGCCGGATGGTTCCTGGGCCGCTGGCCGGCTCGGCGCTGGTCAACGTTGGTTGCAGCATTGATTCTGCTGGGAGTCATCGCTCTGGCCGTCTTCGGACAAAGGCTGGTCGGCGAATCCACAGGAAAAACAGCCCAGCCCGGCAATGCCGATCAAAATTCAGCCGCCAGCGGATGGCAGCCCTGGTCTGCCGAAGCTGTCAACCGCTACCGGGCCCAGGGCCGTCCGGTCTTTGTGGACTTCACCGCGGCCTGGTGCCTGAGCTGCCAGGTGAACGAGCGCGTGGCTCTGAGCCGGCCGGAGGTGCAACAGGCCTTCCAGTCAGCCAACGTCGCCCTGCTGCGCGCCGACTGGACCCGCCACGACGAGGCCATCACGCAAGCCTTGACCGCCTTGGGCCGCAGCGGCGTTCCGGCTTACGCGCTCTACGCTACGGGAGAGACGAGCCCGCGGCTTCTGCCGGAGGTGCTGACGCCGGGGATTGTGACCGATGCTTTGGCCAAGCTGCCGAAGCAGGCGCACTGAATGGGTTTCGTGGTTTACTACTCTTGCCGGAAAATTATTCCAGCACCAGCACGTTCTTGCTGTACTTCGCGCCAGCTAGAAACTTGATTGCCTTGTCCAGCGTGACCAGGATGCCTTTTTCCTTCACCGCGAGGCCCAGCAGATAGGCATCATTGATTTGCTGGTGGCCAAAGACCCGCTCCCGGAAGGGCGCTACAAGTGCAATCCAGTTAGCCGTAATGGGCCAATACCGGTAGCCGGGATGTCTGGCCAGATCCGCCAGCATTTCGTTTCCATCCTCAACCGTTAGTTTCCCTATCGCTGGATTCGCTGAAATCCGAAGAAAGCCCGCTTCAGAGAAGGCGCACAGACCCCAATCGAGTCCGGGAGTATTGAACCACTTCATTACTGTCTTATGGTGTACGTGTTCCGGCTCCGTGAGAGCGACCAGGGCATTCACGTCGAGCAGATGTTTCGGCTTGCTCACTTAATCGTCCTCTTCCAGCGCCGCTTTCACCATCTCATTGGTGATGACTCTGCCGTTGGGGCGGGCAATCAGAAGGCCATTGGGCGCTCTCATCAGTCGTGGCGAAGGGGATACTGAACTCGGTGCAGAGGTGGCCCTGCGCACTATCTCGCAGATGGCGGCGCCCAGGGTGACTCCGCGGCCCTTGGCATAGAGCGTGGCAATCTCGTAAACATCTTCATCAAGTGTAATACTGGTGCGCATAGAGCCATTATGCACCAAATACCAATAAAGTGCAAGAATGTATTATGGTGCAAATCGACCAGATATGCATCACAATTAAAAGGGTTTGGTGAGAAGTTCACGCATTGCCGCGCTTTCTCGCCCGAATCCGCCGAATCTCTTCCATGCGCTGCGCCAGCATTTTTTCCCGCCCCTCCTGCGTTGGGTGGTAGTAGCTGCGGCCCTTGAGCGATTCAGGCAGGCAATCCATGTCGGCGACCTTGCCCTCTTCGTTATGCGCGTAGCGGTAGCCTTTGCCGTAGTCCAGCTCCTTCATGAGTTTTGTCGGCGCATTGCGCAGGTGCAGCGGGACCGGCTCCTGGCGGGTCTCTTCGACCTCCTGTTGCACTGCGCCGTAGGCGGTGTAGACGGAGTTCGACTTGGGCGCGAGGCAAAGATAGACGACAGCCTCGGCCAGCGCCAGGTCACCCTCCGGCGAGCCTAAAAAATCAACTGCCTCCTTGGCGGAGAGAGTCAGGTTAAGCGCCTCGGGAGCGGCCAGGCCGATGTCCTCGATGGCCATGCGCACGATGCGGCGGGCTAGATAGAGCGGGTCCTCGCCGCCGGCGAACATGCGCGCTAGCCAGTAGAGCGCGGCGTCGGGGTCGGAGTTGCGCACGCTCTTGTGCAGCGCCGAGATCAGGTTGTAGTGCTCCTCGCCGGATTTGTCGTACATCAACACGCGCTGCTGGACTGCCTCGCCGGCGAGTTTCTTGTCGATGCGCTTGCCCACTTTACGACCTGGCTCCAACGCCAGTTGCGCCGCCACCTCCAGCGTGTTGTAGGCGTTGCGGCAGTCGCCGCTGGAGTAGCCGGCAATCAGTTCGAGCGCATCGTTATCGGCAGTCAGCTCCATCGCTCCCAGGCCGCGTTCTTTATCTGCCAGAGCCCTCCGCAACAATGCGACGATCTGCTCCTCACTCAGCGGCTCCAGCACGTAGACGCGGCAGCGGGAGAGCAGTGCCGAAATAATTTCAAAGGAAGGATTCTCCGTCGTCGCGCCGATCAGCCGGATGGCGCCCCGCTCCACGTAGGGCAGAAAGGCGTCCTGCTGCGCCTTGTTGAAGCGGTGAATCTCATCGATGAAGAGAATCGTCCGGGAGTGCATCCGGGCGGCCTGCGCGGCGGCGACCATCACCTGCTTGATCTCCTTGATGCCGCTCATCACGGCGGAGAACTCAATGAAGGTGGCCTTGGTGGTCTCGGCGATGATCTTGGCCAGGGTGGTCTTGCCCACTCCCGGCGGACCCCAGAAGATCATGGATCCGGGGTCGTCGCGCTCGATCTGCACGCGCAGAGGCTTGCCGGGGCCGACCAGGTGCTCCTGTCCGAGCAACTCGTCGAGGGAGTGCGGACGCATCCGCTCGGCTAACGGCGCAGAGCGCAGCGTGCCTTGGGGGCCTTCCTGCTCGCCATCAAAGAGACTCATCGCGCGCTCCTTAGGTATCAAAACAGTTAAGTTTCGAGTGTATGGAAACCCATAACAAAGTCACTACTGTGGATTGTGGTACAAGCTGTTTTCGATTCTGAAAAGATTGATTATGCAAACCTCATCTTCAAAAACATCCATTACGACTACATTGTTTTGCTGCGGGTGTTGAACTAAATCCTCAATTTCAGGATCATATGCAGTTACAACTGTTGGTCTGCTTTTTGCCCAGGAACGCACTGGCTGTTGGATTTCAAATGGTTTCAGATCACTAAAAAGTATTAGTCCATTACTCGTGACTCTGTAAACAATAACCGTATCAGCCTCATTCATAAGGATGTAATCCGTATTTGGATTAGCTGTCTTACAACCATCCGGATCAAGTGTGAGAAAAATTTGTCGCCGGTGTCCCCAAGTCTGCCGAACAGCATAAATCTTTGTTCCATCTGCAAGCCTGATAACCGACCGTCCGAAATTACTGGATTGAAACCAATTTCCAAGACCCTTCCATACACAGAATGTGCAGAGAGCGCTTATAACGATAATTAAGCTCACGAGACTAAACTGACGCGCAAATTTCAATTTTACCTCTCTTCTGTGACAGAAGTGATACCAAGTTGTGGCAATACTTCATCGATAAAATTGTTTTAGCTTGCTCCCAGTCCGCTGCCAGCTGGCCTCATAAAGCAGCACACTCGCCGCGACCGCCGCGTTCAGGCTCTCTACCGGGCCGGGGCAGAGAATCGTCACAGCCCCATCGGCCTGCGCAGCCAGCTCTACCGGCACGCCGTTGCCTTCATTGCCAATCAGTAACGCCACCGGCCCGGCCAGATCGATGCGATCCGCCGCTTCCGCCCCATGTGCGGCTGTCGTCCAAATCTTCACGCCCGCCCTCCGCAGCCGCGCAAAGCAATCTTTCTCGCTCACCGCCAGCAGCGGAAGCCGGAAGACGCTGCCCGCCGAGGCGCGCACCGCCTTTGGGTTCCACTCGCTCACGGTTCCGGGCAGGCTCAGGACGCCGCTGGCGCCGAAGGCCTCCGCCGAGCGCAATATCGTGCCCAGGTTGCCGGGATCCTGCAATCCAGCCAAAACAACAATCAGCGATTTGGCATTCGCCATCAGCGGAGCGGTCTTTTCCGAGCCGCCCAGCACGTCGGCCCAGTTCCAGGCAGGCGGCTCAACCAGCGCGGCAACCGGCTGCGGTGTCTCGGTGGCCAGGGCCGATTCCAGCAGCTCCTTGGGCACGAGCAGAACCTCGGTCTCCCCCGGCAGCGCCAGCCCCTCCAGCAGATGCTCCGCGCCCTGCGCCACAAAAACAGTCGGTACGCGCAGGCCGGCGCGCAGAGCTTCCTCCAGCAGTTTCGGCCCCTCGATACCGGCCAAACTGCAGCTTTCACGGCCTTTCAGGCTGCTAGCGTCGCGCCCCGGGTGGGCCAGCGCGCGGCGCAAATCCTTCAGGCGCGAATTCTGCTTACTCTGTACAATGCGTATAGGCATACCGGTGCAAACTGTTCTTTCTCTAGCGTGATTCTAGCTCGTTTGCGCGGATGTGACCGGGCGGAAGTGCAGCCTGGCCGGAGCCATGGCCGGCGTCGCAATAGCTTCCGTTTTTATGGCAACGCAATACTCGGAAACTGAGGTATACCTCCTTGTCCGCGGAGATGTTGCGCGTCCATCCCGATGAACCCCAGCCGGACCGGATCGACTACATCGTTTCCTGTCTGCGTAAGGGGGATGTGATTGCCCTGCCGACCGACACCTTTTACGGCCTGGCTGTGGACCCGGTGAATCTCCATGCGGTCGAACAGGTTTATCAGATCAAGACCCGCAAGAAGAACCACCCCCTGTCGCTGCTGATTGCCTCATTGGCCCAGGCCTATGAGCTGGCCCGCGACACCGACCCTTTGCTGGACAAGCTGGGGGAACGCTTCTGGCCCGGTCCTCTCACCATCATCGTGAAAGCTGGCGGCAAATTGCCGTTGCGCTCGACGGCGAATACCGGCAACATGGCTCTGCGCGTACCCAACGCCGCCATTCCCCGCGCAGTGGTGGAGCGCTTCGGACTGCCCATCGCCGCCACTTCAGCTAACCTGCGGGGGGCCTCCGAGTGCAGCAACGCAGAGTGCGTTCGCGACCAGCTCGGCGACCAAATTCCGCTCATCGTCGATGGCGGTTCCACCGGCCAGGCGCAGCCTACCACCATCGTCGATCTAACGCTGGGCGAGGGACGCTGGGAGATTCTGCGCGAGGGCGCCATCCCCACGCACGAGATTGTGACGGTGTTGCAACGATAACAGTGGTCAGTGAACAGTGATCAGTGGTCAGTAAAAATGGCACAAACCTCAATTCATCGAGCAAGCAACGTTGACCGCGTATAAACTGATCACTGACCACTGACCACTGACCACTGAACCGTAGGTTCACCCATGAAGAGCCCGACCAAGCCAAAACGCCGTAAATGGATATTGCGTGCCGCGATGGTGCTGGTGCTTGCGCTGGCCGTGGCGGCTCTGGGCTGGTGCCGCTGGGTCTACGTGCAAATTGAGCGTTATGCAGTCATGGATCAGGTTGCCCAAGTTGCACCGGCGGCTACCCAGGTTTCCGGTGCAATTCCCGTGGACGCCATTGTTGTCTTCGGCGCGGCGGAGTATGACGGCCGGCCCTCCCCGGTCTATCGCGCCCGCCTGGACCACGGCCTCTCGCTCTTCCATCACGGCATCGCCAAGCTCATCATCACGCTGGGTGGAAACGGCGGCGACCAGTACAACGAAGGAGCGGTGGGCCGCGAGTACCTGATGGGCATGGGTGTTCCCCGGCAAGCCATCATCGCCGAAACCGTGAGCCACAACACCGAGGAGTCAGCCGTACGGGTCAGCGTGATTGCTCGCGCCAACGGATTGCACCGGCTGGTGATCGTCAGCGACGGGACACATATGTTTCGCATTCATGAAATCTGCGCCGCTGAGGGTCTGGATGTGCTCACCTCGCCGCGGCCCCACGTAGCCGTCGAGGGCCGAAGAGGTATTAACTGGCGGAAGATGGAGCGCATCGCCCACGAGATACTCAGCTATACCGCCTGGCGCTTGCATCTGCATTGATGCGGAGCATGGGTTGAGGCGATAGAATCGGTGTAAGTTAGTCGAGTGTGGACAAAACCCGGAGAGTCAGGATGAAGACGCATGAAATCGCATCTTTTATGGTTGCCCTGACATTCCTGTTAACGTCCTGCAGGATATTGCCAGCCAAGAAGCCGGACTGCGGCGAGATCAATGCCATTGCGAAGATGGCGCGCGCCATCTCGACAGCAGAGTTGGCCGCATCGAAGGAAAAGGCAGGGGAGAGTTACCGCGCCCAGCTTGTCTACGCGGCGAAGCTGATCGAACTGGCTCCTCAGCGGCAGGATGCAGCCGTGCTGCTGTTGAATCTCATCCCCATAGACGATGAACAGCAACAAATGTTGATGTCCCTTGGCGAACATCATTGCGAGACAGAGTCTTATCACGAGATGAAGTGGCTGGCGCAGCTGGAAGAACGCCTGCCGCGTGACCTGACCAGGGCCGTACTGATGGTGCCCGCTAAAATTCCGGAATATGTAGCTTATTCCATCATCTCAGTCCAGGATCCACACAGCGACTATGCGATACAAATGCAAAAAGTCTGCCGTGCCAGGCATTCTGAGTTCTTTGATGCAGTGACAAAGCTGCCCAGGGAGAAGAGGGACCGGTTTCTGAAGTATGTCTTCGATCTCGACGGGTGTAACGCGCTTACTCTTCCTGAAGCCGACAACCGGCTATTCTAATCCACACTTTATTCGCGCACTATGCGAAATGTGTGGGGAACGAGCATATCACGATATTTTGAAACACGGCGTGACGTCACTGGCGCTGTTTCAGAAGGCGCGGAATATTTCTTTTTCCATGAATAATGGCAACGATCTCAAGCGGCGCTGTCTCGGGCCGGTACACAACGGCATAGTTTGGATATCTGGTAAGTGTCCAGAAACGAAGAGAACGGGTTGTGAGGTCGGGCCGGGAATGGCCACGCATGGGAGTTTTAGCAACAAACGCGCAAGCATCGTAGATCGCTTGTTCTACGCGGTTGGCAGCACCTTCATTGGACTCGGCGATGTAAGACCAAATGTCGAATACATCCGCTCTGGCGATAGGGGTGAAAACATAATCGCTCATTGCCTGGCCAAGCGCCATTCGTCTTTCATCGCCTGAATTTCACGACGGGCCTGCGCGTCGTCGACCAGTTCGCCGCGTTCGGCCTGTAAATAGCCTTCTTCGATATGGGCCGATAACGCTCTGCGTTCCTCATCAGTCCAGCTTTCCTCGGCGTCCTGGGATTCAAGGGCGCGGCGCAACACATCTTCGGCGTTTGCATAGCCGCCGCTGGAAAGGCGTTTGTTGATGAGCGATTCAAGGTCTGGAGGGACGGTCAGTTGCATGGTTTGTCCTCCGTTCTAGTATTCATCGTAGCATGAGTAAACTTAATGAGACAGAATCGCCAGCACTCCCAGCGCAAAGGCAGCCGCGCTGATCGTAGACAGGAAATTGACTCCGTCATTGTTCAGCCAGCCGCGCCTTTCCAGTGTTGCTCCCAGCAGGCTGTCGAAAAAGATGCCGAAGACCCCGCCCGCGCAACTGATCCAGAACATCGCAGAGCTGCCGCCCAGCGCCCAGGCTCCAACTGCCGCCACAATCACCGCTGCGGCTGCTCCGGCCAGCGTTCCAACCAGGCTAACTCCGCCGTCCGTTCCCGCTTCGACCCTGCGCAGGGTGGTGATCATCCGCGGCCGCCCGCCCAGCACTTGTCCTATCTCCGAGGAGACGGTATCCGCCGCGGCTTCAGCCAGAGCCGCCAGCCCCACAGCAAACAGCAGCGCCGGGGCCGCCTGCGAGAACCAGCGGCTGCCTTCCAGCCATGACTGCACCACTCCTTCTGAGGCCAGCGCGGCCATGCCCAGATTGGCCGCCACCTGTGCCGCGGTTCGCCCTCGTCGCAGCTCCGCCGTGCCCAGCCGCAGCTTTTGTTCCCGGCCCAGCCGCGTGGCGGTGGTTGTAAGCACAAAGACCGCCAGCACCGGCAACAAGGCAGTGTGCCATGGGGCATAAGCAAGCAGTTCGCCGGGAGTGTAGGTCGCTGTGGAAAACATCAGGCTGGCGGTGATTGCCATGCCGGCAAAGGCGCCGCCGGGCGTGGTTGCACCGAGTTTCAGGACCGCCAGCCCCAGCAGCAGGCTCAGGCCAAGCGTCCAGACTGTCACGGGTTGGGAGTTCACTGCCCACCAGTGGGCTTGCAGCACCACGCTGGCGCCCGCAAAGGGCAGCACCATAAGCAGCACCAGTTTGGATTGCCAAATCAGTTTCATGCGCGCCACGCTTTATCGTATCCCGCGGAGGGCGTTACAGGCGGCGCCCGTGAAATCGTCTGTCTGGGCGGTTTCGATACCCTTTCGCGCTTTTGCCGCGTCCAACCCCCGGTCTCCTGATTTACAATCACGGTGTAAGCAGGAAAGAACTGAATGAGGCTTTTACGCATGAATTTTAGTCAGGCGCGTGTGCGGTTGGTTGAGGCAGGAGCGGTCTTTACGGTTGCTGTCCTGATTGCCGGCTGCGGTAACAACTACCGTCCCGTGGTTACTCCCGTCAACCCCAGTGGCCCCGCTGCGCAGCCGCAGTCGTTTGCGGTGGTGGTTACAGCCCCTTCGCCGACCACGCCCGGCATCATTACAGTCATCGACTATGCCGGCGATTCGTTGCTGGCCCAGGCATCCATCGGTCCCGGCCCGACGGCATTCTCCCTGGATGAAACCGGATACAACGGCTATGCCATCGACAGCGACGGCACCCTGAGCAACATCCCTGTTTCCAGCACCATGCAGACCAAGAACGTATCATTCTCCACGCTGCCCAGCACGGCAAAGCCCTTGAACCTGTTCTCGCCATCGGCGGGACTGTGGGCTACGGATCTCTATGGGAACCTTGCTGACGTTTTCACCGGGGGGCCCGCAGCCCTCCTGCTTTCCATTCCCCTGGCGCCCACGCCGGTGATGGTGACGGGGCCCGCTATTAACGGAAGGCGCTACTTTGCCGTGAGCCAGAACATTACCACTCCCACCGGTTTGGAGTGCAATAACTCGCCCACAACCCAGCCCCTCGGCGTGGTGACCCCAATCGAGGTCGCCAGCTATACGACTGATACGCCGATTCAGGTTGGCAAGTGCCCGGTCTATGCTGTTGCAAGCAGCGATGCCACGCGGCTCTTCGTGATGAACCGGGGTAGCGACACGATCTCGGTGATCAACGTGCAGTATGGCACGCTGAACACCTGCGTACCGTTCCTCAACCAGGCGGGACAGCCGGTGACCTGCCATCCTACCCTGCCGCTTTCCACCACTGCGGTAACCGCCACCGGCATCATCCCCCCAAATTGCAACCACACAGCCGACCCGACTTGCGGCGGCATGCCCGTAACCGCCGGCCCGGTCTATGCCGAGTACAACGCTGCCAAGAACCTGCTGGTAGTGGCCGACTATGCAGGCAACACGATCAGCGTGATTGACGTGAGCGAGGACGAGTACGGCAATGACAGCTCGACCTTCGGCACCACATACACGATTCCGGTGGGCAACAACCCTGCCAGCGTGACCGTTTTGCTCGATGGCAGCCGCGCTTATACGGCCAACCAGACCGACAAGTCGGTGACCATCGCCAACCTGAGCAGTAACACGGTGGAAAAAACGCTGCCCGTTACCGGTTACCCGCGCACCGTGGTGAATACCCAGAATTCGACCTACGGCAAGGTCTATGTGGGCTCGCCGAACAGCAACTATCTGACCATCCTCCGCACCGATCAGGACATCGTGGACACGACGATTCTGTTGGAAGGCGACATCGTGGATGTGCGCGTGACCACGCAGGACGCCAGCAAGGGAAACAACAACATCGTGAGCCGGATTCCCGGTTACGGCCAGCCCTGCAACCTGCCGCCGGGCGTCATGGTGTCAACCTACGGCCCGAGCTACACGTTAGCCAACTGCCAGAAGCAGCCATAGCGCGTTTGCTTCAACCAATGGCATCCAGACAGCCAAAGAGGTTTTTCCCGCAAGGGAAGGCTCCTTTGGCTGTTTTTGCATCTGCGCTGGCGCCTTCGAAGCTATGTGTTGTTGCCGTGTGAAACGATAAAGAGAATGGCCGGCGGCACAAAAATGCGTGTGGACCTTCTTCTGGTCGAGCGGGGCCTGGTTCCCAGCCGGGAGCGAGCGCGCGCGCTCATCCTGGCCGGCAGGGTTCTGGTCGGCGAGCAGAAGGTGGTGAAAGCCGGCGCTATTGTTCCTGCCGATGCTCCCATCCGTTTGCTTGGCGATGACCAGCCTTACGTGAGCCGCGGCGGCTTCAAGCTGGCCGCGGCGCTGGCTCACTGGCGGATCAACGTCCAGGGCCGCGCCTGCCTGGACGTGGGCGCCTCCACGGGCGGTTTTACCGACTGCCTCCTGCAAGCAGGCGCCGCCCAGGTCACCGCCGTGGATACCGGCTTCGGCCAAATCGCCATGAAGCTGCGCAACGACCCGCATGTCCGCCTGCTGGAGCGGACCAATGCGCGCTTTCTGGAGCCGGGAACCGTAAAAACTGGGCAGGGAAACCTCGACCTCACGCTGCTGGTGATGGATGTATCCTTCATCTCCGCCACGCTGCTGCTGGAGCCGGTCTTTGCCGCCGCGCCAGCACTCACCGAAGCGGTCGTCCTGGTCAAGCCCCAGTTTGAGGCCGGTCGTGGGCATGTGGGTAAGGGCGGCATCGTCCGCGATCCCGAAGCGCACCAGATGGCCGTCGACAGGGTGGCTGACTACATCCGCTCGCTGGGCTGGCAGGTGGTGGAGACGATTCCCTCGCCCATCACCGGCGCGGAGGGCAACCGGGAATTTCTGCTCTACGCGCGGCGAGCTAATACCTAAAACCGCAACTCCGCCCAGGGGCGGAGTTGCGGATGAAACAACGCAATTCTGTTAGTTAAGCGCAGTAATGGCCAGGGTCACTTGGGACAGGGGCCGTATTGGTTCGTTCCCGGCTGGCTGTCCAGAACCCAGAAAACCAGCAGGATGATAGGACCGACGAAGGGAACCAGAATAATGAACCACCACCAGCCACTCCTGTTGGTGTCGTGGAGCCGGCGCACGCCGACGGCCAGGCCTGGAACGAGGACGGCCAGCACGTAGATAAAGTACAGGCCCAGAAAAATTGTGCCAAGCATGTTCTCCTTGAACACAATACCCAGGATATACAGCGCCCAACTGAATATGCAGTTAAAGAGCGTGAACATCCAGAGCTCTTTGCGGCGCGATCGCCCGCTGAACTGGGCGTACTTTTTCAATACCATCAAATACCAATTCATCTTCATCCTCCATTTTTGGTTATTGGTCAAGTCACGCGCCGAGCGCTGCATCCCTCACGCCGGCTCGCCGCACAATAGGGAACTTGCACCCCATTTCGGGTGCGTAGCCAATATACACCGGCATGCCTGACTGAGTCGCGCAAAAAATACAGACTACCGCTAGCCCCCCGGTCTCCTATATGCGCGCGCCACATTGACTGCAAGCGGAAGAGGCATCCATCAGCTTAGCGCCGCAAGCGCTGCAAAACCCAGTGTTGCTCGTGCCCGATGAAGATGGTGGCTGTCCGCTAAGCCCTATCGTGGTAAAACCGGCGTCCCCGGCCAGCTCCGATAACTTGGGATTGGGACCATATTGGTTATCTCCCGGATTGCTGTCCAGACACATGAGAACGATCTGAGCCACACTGGCCAGGAATCCAATGATGGGGATAAAACCAAGCACAAAAAACAGCAGCAGGAACCAGCCGCTCATGCCGATGTCGTGAAGCCGGCGCACCTGGACGGCCAAACCGGGAACGATAACGGCCAGAATATAGAGGCCCAGCGGAATGAACAGGACGCCCCCGTAATCCTCCGATATTGCCAGTCCTACGCCTCCTAGTGCAGCCAGCACGAGAACGGCCAGGAGATTGAAGAGCACAAACATCCAATACTCTTTGCGTCGCGAACGCCCGCTGAACTCGGCGTACTTCCTCCAAACCATCAAATACCAATCCATCTTTATCCTCCATCCCTGATTGATCACGCAACATGACGGCATGGACGCCTGATCGATAGCGCTCCTCTGCCCGCGCAGCCGACGATTCGTAGTTGATTCTCAGCTTCATGCCAATATACACGCAAACACCCGATACAGGCACAACTTTTATGCGCGGCCTGCTGTAGGATTTGCGCCACCGGCTCCGTTGCATTCCCACCGCAGGGGTTTGGCCCCAGCGCAGGGGGAATTGGCCCCGCCGCAGGTAGAGATTGGCCCTGCTGCAGGGGTTCCGTTACACTAAAGCCGCATGGTTCGCGTCGCCATTGTCTGCAAACCGGAGAAAACAGTGCTGGCCCGGCTGCTGCCGGAGCTGATCGCATGGCTGCGCCAGCACGGCCATGAGCCGCTGCTGGACCTGGAAGGCGGACAGTACACCACGGCTGCTCCTGCCATGGACCGCGCACGTATGCCCGAGCAGGCGCCGGGGCTGGTGATCGTGCTGGGCGGCGATGGAACGCTCTTGTCCGTGGCGCGGATCTTCGCCTCCACCGGCACCCCCATCCTGGGCGTGAACCTGGGTTCGCTCGGCTTTTTGACCGAGGTTCGCTTGGCCGACCTCTATCCGGCGTTGGAGAGCTGGCACAGCGGTTGCCACGATATTGATCCGCGCGCCATGCTGCACGCCGAAGTGTGGCGAGGCGGCGCGCTGCGCTCCGGCCCCCACTCCAGTTTTGAAGCGCTGAACGAGGTCGTCCTTTCCAAGGGCGACATTGCCCGCATGGGGGACTTCGCCGTTGAGCTGGATGGCAAGAGCGTAGCCCGCTTCCGCGCCGACGGGGTCATCGTTTCCACCCCTACCGGCTCCACGGCCTACACGCTGGCCGCCAACGGCCCGATTCTGACCCCCGACGTGGATGCCATGGTGGTCACGCCCATCTGTCCGCACCTGCTTACGCTCCGTCCCATCGTGCTTCGCGGTGACGCCGCGCTTACTGTCCGTGTCGAAGGCGTCATAAACCCGGCGCTGCTCACCGTGGACGGCCAGAAGGGTGTCGAGCTGCTCATCGGCGACGAGGTTCGCTGCCGAAAGTCGGCGCACGCCGTCAACCTGGTACGCATGAGCGAAGGCGGCTTCTTCGAGGCGCTGCGCAGCAAGCTCAGCTGGGGCGAGCGGTAAACCAAGTGAGTTCCAAACTTACAGGTTTGCCTTGTGGTCGCATTGTGACTACAATAGCTCTTAGGGAGAACCGCCATGGCAACCGCTGACACCTACGTCCGTGCCCGCATCGATACGAAGACCAAAGAACGAGCCGCCGACGCACTCGAAGCAATGGGCCTGTCCATTTCCGACGCCATCCGGCTGTTGATGCTGCGCGTGGCCGATGAGAGCCGCTTGCCCTTCGAGGTCAAGGTTCCCAATGCAACGACCCGCAAGGCAATTGCGGAACTTGAATCCGGAAAGGGCAAACGCTTTCGCAGCGTGGACGCGTTGATGGCGGATTTAAATGAGGACGATTGAGCGTTCAACGGCATTCAAACGCGATATGAAGCGAGAGGCCAAGGGGCTTCACAGGATTACACTCGACACCGTCCTTGTTCCGGTTTTTATGGCTTTGGCAGGCGATCAGTCCTTGGAGCCACGCCTCCGCGACCATGAATTGAGTGGCGATTGGGCGGGCTATCGCGAATGCCACGTCAAGCCAGACCTGCTGATGATCTACAGGAAAACTGAGAACGATCTTTTACGCCTGGCTCGGCTTGGTTCTCATAGCGAACTCTTCGGCTGACCTTTCAGCCTGGCTATTAAGTACTCGATTCCGTGTTCCCACCCTGACAGCCTATACTCTCCTCTGTCGGATTAATTTTCGAGAGGGAGCACATCCATGTCTTCGCCCGCCGTAGCCTACGCCCGCCAGAACCATCCCCGTTTTTTGAAAGAACTGAAGGATTTGCTGCGCATTCCTTCGATTTCCACGCTGCCCGAGAACAAGGGCGACTGCCGCCGCGCCGCCGAATTCATCCTGCGCGAACTGACCCGCATCGGCTTCGAGCACGCCCGGCTGATTGAAACCACCGGCCATCCGCTGGTTTACGCCGACTGGCTGCACGCCGCCGGCAAGCCTATTGGCCTCTTTTACGGCCACTACGATGTGCAGCCCGTCGATCCTCTGGATGAGTGGCTCTCGCCGCCCTTCGAGCCTGCGGAGCGCGATGGCAACCTCTACGGCCGCGGCACCTGTGACGACAAGGGCCAGGTCTGGGCGCAGATCAAGGGCCTCGAATCCCTTATGGCCGCCAACAAAGGCAAGCTGCCCATCAACGTGCGCATCATCTTCGAGGGTGACGAAGAGGTTGGAGGGGAGGGAATTGCCGCCTTTGTTGCCTCCAAGCCCCCCGAACTGAAGGCGGACTTTGCCCTGATCTCCGATACGGAACTCTTCGCCCCCGGCCTGCCCACCCTGTGCGTCGGCTTGCGCGGCATGATCTACACCGAGCTCGAAGTCCGCGGCGCAAAAAACGATCTGCACTCCGGCATGTACGGCGGCGCGGCCCCCAATCCCTTCGTGGCCATCGCGCAGATGATTGCCAGGCTCAAGGACGAGAACGGCCACATTCTCATCCCCGGCTTCTACGATGGCATCATTCCTCCCAGCCCCGAGGAGCTAAAAGCCTGGCGCAGCCTGCCCTTCGACGAGGAGCACTACCGCAAAACCGAAGTTGGCTCGCGCTCCCTGGTGGGCGAGCCCGGCTACAGCGTACTGGAGCGCACCTGGGCGCGCCCCACCCTCGACGTGCACGGCATCCCCGGCGGCTTCATCGGAGCGGGCGCAAAAACCGTGATCCCCGCCAAGGCCGTTGCCAAGGTCTCCATGCGCCTGGTTCCCGGCATGACTCCCGCCAAGGCCTTCGACCTCTACAAATCCTATGTCGAGAAGATCGCTCCCGCCGGCGTCGAGGTCGAGGTCCGCCTGATCAGCGCCGGAGACCCCTGCCTGGTCCGCGTCGACAACCCTTTCATCCAGGCCGCCACCCGCGCCCTGCACGAAGTCTGGGGCAAAGACACGGTCTTCATCCGCTCCGGAGGCTCCATCCCCATCGTCGGCGATTTTGACCGCCATCTCGGCGTCCCCGGCGTCATGATGGGCTTCGGCCTGCCCGACGACTGCATCCACGCCCCCAACGAAAAATTCCACCTCAAAAACTTCGAGCTGGGCATTGAATCGGTGGTGCGCTTTCTGGAGGAAGCCGGCAAATAACCCGCCGCCCCAGGTCTCAAAAATCGAGGCTTGGGGTGACCGTCTTCCAAATGTCTTGCACAGCAAGCAGTTTCGGATTAGGCTGTTGAAATCAATACTGTATGTGACCAGAGGAGACCGATATGCCCGTGAATTCGGCCCGCAATGGGAGTCTGCGAATTGTCAAATGCTTGTGCATCCTAGCGGCCCTCCTTATTAGTCCCGCCCTAACCCAATCTCAGTCACCAGCTAAGGATGCTAAGAACCCCAAGACGTGGCCCTACAACGAGCGTTCCTTTGCGCGAGTCTTTGGGAACGTTGGCGGATGGTGGAGCTTCTTGAATGAAAATGATAAGGCGGCATTCCTGGACAGCTATCAAGCGGCGATGAAGGAGAGCCTTTCGCGAATCGAGACTCTCTGCAAGGTTCTCAAGGAGTCGCCTTTTAGCAACCAAGAGGATTTTTTTCGCAATGCTTTCGCGGCGACCATTGTCTGCAACAAGCCATTGAATTCGTAGGTTTTGAAAAGATAACAACCAAAGACCTTGACGATTTCTACTCAGACCCAGTGAATCAGTTCATCCTGCTGGAATGGTCGATGGTGTACCTGCGCGACAAAGCAACAGGTAGAAAGACGGAAGGACAGCTATTGGACGCCTTGAAAGCAGAACAAAAGGACATACACGATTGCAGCAAGTACCCGCATACTTGCAAGGCGGGCATTACAGAATCTCAGCACCCTCAATGAGGCATTCATTTTCACGCGTACTGGTAGGGTGTTAGCCTCGTAGTGCCGCCTAGCCTTGGCCGGGCGAAAGCCGGAAACCCTATCCGATTGGCGGCTAATCCATCACAGGGAATCGCTGAGGGAACGATGCACAATAGCAAGGAACCTATTTACTCTAATCTTGAGTTACTCCAAGCATATGCTGATCCGACTTACAAGCCTAAGCCCATGACTGCGCGGGAATTGGAAACTGCCGAAGACGTGAGGAAATTTCGTAAACTCGCAGAAATTCGACGTGGCTACGAGGGGGAATGGAATGCAGGGGCTAAGTATTTCTATTCAGAACTAATCCGGGCCTATAATCTTGATGGTGAGTGGCCAGAGTTGTTAATGGAGATTGCGAGGCCGACGCCTGGACGCAAGTATTCAGTGGAGAAAGCGGTACAGATAGCTCGGTTGAAGCGGCAAGGAATGACGGCAAAGCAGATTGCCAAACAACTTGTATGCGAAGGCGATGCAATCAGCGTCGAAGGTGTCGAGTCCTACTCAAAGCGCCGCAGAAAACGCTCGGTAGTGGAGACTATTAGGGCCGCGATGAAAGCGCACAGCTAAGACGTGGGAAATCGCCGGGCGATTGTTCACGTTGAAGTAGGGGTAGGCGCAAGCGATCATGCGTTACTGGAGGCTATATCGTATGGTCGAAATGCAAAACACGCTTAACGAGATGAGAGCCGTCCTCGACACATCCGTGATTGTCTCGGCGATGCGCAGCCGGCATGGCGCCAGCAACCGGCTGCTCCAGTTGGCCTATGCACGCTCGTTTCAGATGTTGGTTACGCCGGCCCTTTTCCTGGAATATGAGGAGGTTCTGGGACGCGACGAACAGCGCGCCGCACATGGCATGTCGCCTGAACGCATAGCCTCATTCTTGATAGGAATTGCTGCTATCATAGAACCAGTCATGGTCTACTACCGCTGGAGACCGCAGATGCAGGATGTGAACGACGAGATGGTGCTCGATGCGGCGATCAACGGGCGCGCGGACGTGATCGTCACGCACAATCTCAGGGATTTTCTTCCTGCCGCTTCACGGTTTCACCTGCGTGTTGTGAGTCCCGCGAGTTTTGTAGCGGAGGTGCTGAAATGAATAAGGCAACGATACCGATCAAGCTGCCTCCATCCTTGGGAAATGCAGCTCGAAAGCTGGCCGAAGAAGATGGCGTTACGCTGAACCAGTGGGTCTCCCTCGCGGTCGCGCAGAAGATAAGCTCGGTGGAAACCGCCGAAGCATTTTTCAAGCGGAGATCGCAAGGCGCGGAGCAAGTGGATTTCCTGGAGATTCTGCACAACGCCCCCGACCGCGCACCCGATCCAGGCGATGAATTGGCCTCCGCAAACGTTCGATAGGCAGAATTACTTCTAAGAAGTATTTATGCCCGCATAAACGATAGCCCACGTCTGACCACCCCAAAATGAATGAAATCCCAGGTCTTAAAATCGAGACCTGGGGCATCCTGCCTTGATGAAAGATTCCGATGTCGAAGACCCGCGATCCTATGCCTTCTCGTTTCCTCGTACTATCGCTGGCTCTTATGTTCGTTACTGCGATTGTGGGTCTGACGATTCGATTCGTCCCGCTCGGCCTGCCGCCTTTGGTTGTTAAATACGGCGGCTCAATGCTGTGGGCCTTGATGATTTACTGGATCGTCTCGACTCTGTTGCACTCCTGGCGAACTCTTACCGTTGCCTTGCTCACAGGAGTCCTCGCAACAACCGTTGAGTTCTTCAAGCTCTACCACTCGCCTGCGATGGATGCCTTACGCCTCACGATCCCCGGCATCGTGCTGCTGGGCCGCGTCTTTTCCTTCTGGGACATTCTTGCGTATTGGGTCGCCATCTCATTTGGAGTCTTGTTGGATCAGTTGATTCGGAAGACGCCAACTTCCTAATTCGCTGCCGGGAGCCGCTTGACCCACTCCAGCCCAATAACTGCAAAATCATCAAAGCAATCGTTATGGCCGCGGCCAGGAAGTGAATAGAATTGCCGGGGCTCATTGGCCAGGTCATAAAGCTGTCTCCCCTCGGAGGGAGGAATGAGATCGTCCCTTGCCCCGTTAACAATCAGAATCGGCGCGTGAAGATTCTTCATCTTCTTGTCGTTCTCGTAGCGGTCCAGGGCTATATATTTCGCGGGGAAATACGGAAATCTCTCTTGCGCCATCTCTGCGATGGATAGATAGGGAGCCAGCAGCATCACCCCGCCGACATGGAATTCCTCGGCCATCTGCACAGCCACGCCGGTTCCCAGTGAATGCCCAAACAGGATAATATTTTCGCTTTTGACTCCCTGCGCCATTAGACCTTTAAGATACGCCCGTGCGTCGGCATAAAGGCCGGCTTCCGTCGGACTGCCGGGCAATCCACTGTAACCGCGATACTCCGCCAGCAGAAACCCATACCCCTCGGCAATGTACGGGTCGGCAACAGGTGACGCGGTATACAAACAATCCCCATTGCCGTGAAAGAAGACAATGGTGAAGGATTTGCTCGTGGCAGGCGCATACCAGGCTGTTAAATCCAGCCCGTCTTCCGTCCTGACGGAGATGTTCTTGAAAGCTCTGTTGGCGTGTGCGTTGCTCACCGAAACATGGTCATGACTGGGAAAATACAAAAAGCTTCTTTGAAACACAAAAAATCCGGTAAGGGCCAGGATATACAACCCGAAAAGAACGCCCAACACATATCGTATTTCATAACCACTCCAGTCGCGTAAGCTGATTCTAGGCTATGTCCGATTCTACTTCCAATGCGGAGATTTACCAGGCGCTGGCTCAGACCGGAGCCGATGAGCTGGAAGAGCGCGCCACGGCTCGCTTTCCGGCGGCAGAGCACTTCATCTCCTTCAGCCATGTGAGCATCTCCTTTGATGACCGGCTGGTTCTGGAGGACATCAGCTTTTATGTGGATCGCGGCCAGATTCTCTGCATTTTGGGCCGCAGCGGCGTGGGCAAGTCAGTGGCCCTGCGCATGTTGATGGGCTTTCTCACCCCGGATTCAGGTTCCATCCGCGTCGATGGCCAGGAGATTACCACCCTGAGCGAGGAGGGCATGAGGGCCATCCGCAAGCGCATCACCATGGTCTTCCAGAACGGCGCTATCTTCGATTCCCTGAGCGTGCGCGAAAACGTGGCCTTCCCGCTGCGTGAACGCGGCGGTCTCAAGGAGGAACAGATACAGGAAAAGGTTGCCCAGTTGATCGGCGTGGTGGGCGCCGATGATGTGGCTGATGCCCTGCCAGCCAGCCTCTCCACGGGACGGCGGCGCGCTGTAGCCATTGCCCGCGCCCTGGCCGCGGAGCCCGAGCTGGTCCTTTATGACGAACCAACCACCATGGTCGACCCCATCATCGCCCGCCGCCTTGGCGACCTGATCGAGATTCTCAAGCGTCATCTTGGCAAGACCAGCATTGTGGTAACCCACGACGTGCGCTTTGCCGAGCGGCTGGCCGACATGGTCCTCTTCCTTCATCAGGGCCGGGCTCTGTACTTCGGCTCCCTCCAGGGCTTCCTGGATTCTACAGATCCACATATTCAGCAATTTAAGGCCTTGGATGCCTATACCTTGCCTTCGGAATAAGAGAATGGCTCCGGCCTTCCCTACGACCGCATCCACGCCCCAATGAGAAGTCCCATTTGAGGAACTTCGTGCCGGGGACTGAGCCGGTCGTGACTTTCATGAAAGAAACCTGCCGTTGAAGCATGCAATCTGCGACACCATGTTACTTAAGCAGAATCTACGGCCATGTTCTATTCCCCAGCCAATGCGGAGATCTCCGGAGCGCCGGTTCAAGCTGGCGCAGGTGAGCAGGAAGGGCGCGTTACGGCTCTCTCCCCGCCGCCGGAACACTTCATCTCCTTCAGCCATGTAGACATCTCGTTTGATGGCCGCAGCGTTCTGGAGGACATCAGCTTTTATGTGGACCGCGGCCAGACGCTCTGTATTCTTGGCCGCAGCGGCGTGGGCAAGTCGGTGGCTCTGCGCATGTTGATGGGCTTCCTCACCCCGGATTCAGGTTCCATCCGCGTCGATGGCCAGGGGATCACCACTCTGAGCGAAGAGGGAATGCAAGCCATCCGCAAGCGCATCACCATGGTCTTCCAGAATGGAGCCCTCTTCGATTCCATGAGCGTGCGCGAAAACGTAGCCTTTCCGCTGCGCGAACGCGGCGGCCTGGACGAGGACGAAGTACTGCAGTCGGTAGACCGGCTCATCAGCCTGGTGGGCGCCGAAGACGCGCTCGATTCACTGCCGGCCAGCCTTTCCACGGGGCGGCGGCGCGCCGTGGCCATCGCCCGCGCCCTCGCCGCCAAGCCGGAGGTGGTGCTCTACGACGAGCCGACCACCATGGTTGACCCCATCATCGCGCGCCTTCTCGGCAACCTCATCCAACGGCTAAAACGCCAGCTTCGCTTCACCAGCATTGTGGTCACACACGACACGCGCTTTGCCGAGCGGCTGGCTGACCTGATCCTCTTCCTTCATCAGGGCCGGGCGCGGTATTTCGGCTCCCTCCAGGCATTTCAGGCTTCGTCCGACCCGGATATTCAGCAATTTCGTGCTCTGGATGCCTACACGTTGCCTGCGGCATGAAATGCTTCTCACACCGTAACCATGCGCCAACAGTTTTTTCTTGCCGGCCTTGGCCTCATGGGCGATGCTGATGAAGAGGGCTCCGGGAAAGTGCGGACGGCGAGCTTTTTCAGGGCAATGCCGCAATGGGGATTCTATGGAACAAATGTCGATCATTCGCGACGGAGTGAACCACAACTATTGGGCGCGCGACCGCCAACTCCATGCGTGCGCGTCTCTGACCGCTGAACAATTTCTTCGACCCGTTGGAGGCAGTTTTCCATCGCTGCGCGATACCCTTGCGCACATGCTTGCAGTTGAGTGGCTTTGGCTGGAGCGCTGGAGAGGCAGATCCCCAAAGTCGCTGATTTCCGCCGGCGATTTTTCTGCGCTGGAGGCCGTGGTGGAGCGGTGGAATGCTGTCGAGCGCGAGATGCGCGAATATCTGGCTAATTTGGATGAGGAGGCGCTGGCGCGCCCTCTGACATACATGAACTTTCAAGGCGAGGAGTGGACCTATCCGCTTTGGCGGATGATTGCGCATGTACTGAATCACCAGAGCTATCATCGCGGCCAGGTGGCGACCCTGCTGCGCATGCTGGGAGTAAAGCCTCCGCATGTCGACTTCCTCGTGGGACAGGACATGGGCTTTCGGCTTTGACCCTGCGCTGCCCTCGTTATAAGCTCTGAGATTCGAAGTTCCTGCCAATCTCCGCACTGGATTAAACTGGGAGTGTGAAGATCGCGCTGGCTCAGATCAATCCAACTGTCGGGGATTTCACCGGTAATCTTGAAAAGATTGTCGCAGCCAGCCGCCGCGCGGCCGCCTTGGGCGCGCGGCTCACCGTCTTCTCTGAGCTGGTTCTCTGCGGTTACCCGCCTGCCGACTTCCTGGAAAAGCCGAGTTTCCTGGCTCGCTGCCGCACGGCCGTCGATGAACTGGCCGCGGCCACCCGCGACTTGCCTACCGCCGTGCTGGCGGGCGTGGCCCTGCCGGCAGAGCGTGAGAGAGCCAAGCCAGTGTCCCCCCAAACCGGCATTTGCTGGGGTGAAAGGCCGGCCGTCAACGCCGCCGTTCTGCTCGATGGCGGGCGTCTGCTGCTTGAGCAGCACAAGCAACTCCTGCCGTTCTACGATGTCTTCGACGAACAGCGTTACTTCGCCCCGTCGCGCTCCCAGCAGGTGGTCGAGCTGGACGATGTGCGGCTGGCCATCACCATCTGCGAGGATGCCTGGAACGACAAGAATTTCTGGCAACAACGCCTGTACACCGTCGATCCAGTCGAAGAGTTGATGCGCCAACATCCCGCCGTGCATATCAACCTCTCCTCGTCGCCCTTCTGGCATGGCAAGCGCGCTCTTCGCCGTCAGATGCTCTCGGCGATTGCCCGCCGCAATGGAATCCCGGTGCTGCTGTGCAACCAGGTGGGCGGCAACGACAGCCTGATCTTCGACGGTACCTCGCTCGCTCTGAACGCGCGCGGTGAGCTGATCGCCCAGGCCGCCTCCTTTGAAGAAGACCTGGTTCTGGTCGATCCCTTCAATATGCCGGCTCTGCCCGCTCCCGAAGAGAACGACACCGAGGCCGCCTATCGCGCCCTGGTTTTGGGCACTCGCGATTACGTGCGCAAATGCGGCTTCAAGAAAGTCCTGGTAGGCCTCAGCGGCGGCATCGATTCTTCTCTGGTGGCGGCCATCGCCGCCGATGCACTGGGCGCGGAAAATGTCATCGGCGTTGGCATGCCCAGCCCCTACTCCTCGGCCGGCTCCATAGACGACAGCCGCCGCCTGGCCGCCAACCTGGGCATTCGCTACGAGGTCATCGGCATCAGCGGCCTCTTTGCGGAGTTCACCCAGGCCTTGGAGCCGCTTTTCACGGGAACCAATCCCGACATCACCGAGGAAAACATCCAGTCCCGGATTCGCGGCGTCCTGCTCATGGCCCTCTCCAACAAGTTCTCCGCGCTGGTGCTCACCACCGGCAACAAGTCGGAGATGGCCGTGGGTTACTGCACCCTCTATGGCGACATGGTCGGCGCCCTGGCGGTGATCGGTGACCTGGTCAAGACCCGCGTCTACCAGGTCTGCCGCTGGCTCAACTGCTCAGGCGAGGTGATTCCCGCGGCAATTCTCGAAAAACCGCCATCGGCCGAGCTTCGTCCCGATCAAAAGGACACCGACTCTCTGCCGCCCTATGAGGTTCTCGACCCCATTCTGGAAGCCTATGTCGAGCGCTATGAGACCCCCGAACAAATTGCTAAAGCAAACGGATTCCCCCTGGAACTCGTCCAACAGGTCGTGCGCCTGGTGGAGCGCAGTGAGTACAAACGCCAGCAGGCCGCCCCCGTCCTGAAGGTGACCTCCAAGTCGTTCGGCATGGGCCGCAGATTTCCCATCGCCGTCAAAGTTCAGGTGTAAGGTCAAAGCTGAGGTGTAACCTAGAACGAGGGAACCTTCCCGCAGTTCAGCTTTTCCACAATTGAAGGAGAAATCGCTTGATCCGTCTGTCGATTCGTTTTGCCGGTGCTTTGGCGCTGGTCGCTTTATTTATGCCCGTCATTCAGGCCGCTGCCCAGCAGGATGTGCCTGCCGCGCCTGCGCAGCAGGCCCCCTCCGGTCCGGCCCCTGCCGCCGCCGCGCCCGTCTTTCCTAAACCCGATCCCGCCAACTTCACTGCCACTGCGCCTGACAAAGATACGGTTAACGCCTTTTTGCAGGCCAGTTGGGGCTACGATGAGACCCGTGTCTGGGAGATTTGGGCCATCCAGAAGACTGAAGTGGATGGCATCAGCAGGGTCGTCCTGCTGGTGGGCGACAAGACCGGCAAGCAGAAGCTCATACCCGCCCAGTTTTTCGTCCTGCCAGACAACAAGCACATCTTTGCCGGCGACGACATCATGCCCTTTGGTGCGAATCCCTATGCGGAAGCGCGCGCCATCGCGCAGCAGCGCGTCGACGGTCCCTACCGGGGCTCTCCGTCCAAGGACCTGGAGATTGTCGAGTTTGCCGACTTCCAGTGCCCCCACTGCAAGGATGCGCAACCCAACATGGACAAGCTGGTGGTGGATTTTCCCAAGGCCCGCATTGTCTTCCAGAACTTTCCGCTGCCCATGCATGCCGCGGGTGCCCCTGCGGCCGCCTATGGATATTGCGTAAACAAGCAGGGAGGCAGCAACGCCTTCTTCACCTACGCCGCGGCCGTCTATGACGGCCAGGAGGGGTTGACCAGCGCCGACGGAACCACTCTGACACTGAACAGCGCCGTGACCAAGGCCGGCCTGGACCCGGCGGCGATTGCCGCCTGCGCCAAAACCCCGGCGGCCCTTGCCGCTGTTGACGCTATGGTGAAGCTGGCCCAGGACCTGAAGATCAATCAGACTCCCACGCTGCTGGTCAACGGCCGCCCGGTTCCCGCAAACGCGCCCTATGACACCCTCAAGCAGATCATTCTCTTCCAGGCAAAGATGGACGGTGTGGCGGCTCAGTAAGGCGGGCATATCAGCCAGCCGGAAGAATAGCGGCGAACAGGCATCCAACAAGGGCAGACAGGGATTATCAGCCGGTCTGCCCTTGCCGTTATGGTCCCGGCACGCGCTCTACGCGCATCATCGGCGAGTGGCCGGCCGCCTGCGTGCCGCGAATCACATGGGGCGTCATGATAATCAGCAGTGTCGCGTAGTTCTTCTGGGTGTCTTTGTCGGTCAGGTCGTTCATGCCGGGAATCTCGCTGATTCCGGGCAGGCCGCTGACGGCGCGGCTCTCTGATTTGTCCAGCTCGCTTACCACCTCCACAGACTCACCCTTCTTCAGCGTCACCACCCCCGACCAGGCGCGATTGTTGAGCACCGGATTGCCATTGACGGAGGTTCCTGCCAGCGCGTCAATCTTCATATCGATTTTGAGCGCCACCTCGTCGTTGCGCAGCACCTTGGGGGTCGCCTTCAGGGTCAGGCCCAGATCCTGGTACTCCACCATCGGTATATTCGGCACGCTGCCGGTGTAGGAAGCCAGCAGCGAGGACAAGCTGCTGGAGGTGCCCGCGGTGGTCAGCCCGGCGATCATGGAGCTGCTTGTCCCCAGGCTGGAGTACGAGGAGGTCTGGATGGGATATTTCGTGCCTGACTTGATGGTTGCATCCTCCCCGTCGCCCAGGCGCAACTGCAACTGGTCCAGCTCGCGCGAGTCTGAGGAGTTCAGGTTCAGGTTGAGTGTAGTCTTGCCTGGAGCCAGCGCGGATAGAGTTAGCCCGCCGCCAAACAGGGCAATTCCGTTGGAAAACATGGAACTCGACACCTGCCCGGATGCCAGCAGAATGCCCAGGATCGTCAGCGTGTCGCCGGGAGCGGCCAAACCAGAGGAGATAATTTCCTGCACCAGGGTCTTGTTGGCGCTCAGAATGGATTGCTCTTCAGCGTAGACATTGTAGGCCGCCACCGACTGCATCGGCGTGACTCCGGTGTTATGCGCGCTGGTGTGTGCAAGCTGTATCATGCGCACCTCCAGCAATACCTGGCTCCGCCCGTCGAGCAGCTCGCGCATGGTGGCGTTGAATGCATTCATCGCGCTTTGGGAAGCGTGGATGGTGATTGTCCCGGAGGCGGGCTCCGCCGTCGCCTGCTGCGCATTAAAGACGTTCTTGGCCAGGTTGACCACGTCGGTCAACTCTGCCGCGCTCAACCCCGGCAGGTAGACCGTTTCGTATTCCAGGGGCGTATACTGCTGGCGGTTCTCCCTGTTGTCGCGGGCTGCCAGCACATGGTGCGCGTCCAGCGGAATGTAAAACGACCCCGTCACCAGGTCAACCACTCGCACTGCCGTTTCGAAATCGACGTCATCCAGGTCCAGCCGGGTCTGCGTGGGCAGGACGGTGCTGTCCAACGTGGCATCAATTCCATAAGCCTTGAAGACCTGCGGAATAAGCTGGCGCCCGTCGGCGCGCAAGTGAAAGCTGTGCACCCCGGACGTGGGCGAGAGTTTGACCGATTCGCCGATCGTGCCCGCGCCTTGCTCATAGGCAGGCCTGGACTGCCCCAGTAGAGCATCGTCTCCCAGTTCATAGAGGTGTTGGGTCACCTGAATGTTTTTTGGCTCCAGTTCCAGCGCATGGGCCAGGATGGCGCGCGCCCCCGCCGCATCGCCGCGCAGCCGGTCCTTGGCCGCGGACTGAATCAGAGCCGTTACCGCGTGGCTGCGCGCCACGCTCGCCGCCAGCCGGTAGTTGGCAGTGCCCGGGTCAAGTGCAGCCGCCTGCTCAAAGCCGTGCATGGCCTCTTCAAAATGCTCGTCAACGAAGAGCTTGCTGGACGAAAGATAGAGTTTAGCCGCCCTCCGCCGGTCGGAGTTGCGCACCGGCCTGGCTGGCTGCGCGTCAGCGGCCGGAGCTGTTGCGGAAGCTGTCTCAGGAGTTGCACTCTGTGCGGGGATTGCCGTCGTTGCCTGGCTCTGTGCAGGCGGCCTAGCCGCCTGGGCCTGAACGCCGCCGGGAAACACCGCAAGCAGCAGCACGGGCGCACAATAGCGCGACCATCGCGTGAATAAAGTATCTGGTTTGTGTGTGGTTGTTACGGGGGCCTGTGGGGAAGTCTGCATGTCCTTGAGAAGCGCCATCAGCCCCGGCCAATGACCTGGCGTGTTGCGCTATAGACAGGACGTTCGCTGCGCGGCGGACGCTTGAGGCAGGCGCGAACTTCGGCCAGGCTCAGATCCAGTTCTGCCATCGTCCGGCTCAGCGTGTTGCGATGCATGCCCAATTCTTTGGCCGCCTTGCACTGGTTTCCCCGGTGCGCCACCAGCACTTCGCGCAGATAATGCTTCTTGAACTCGCGCACGGCCTCCTCATAGCGGATGCCGCTGGAATGCATTTGCGTTACAAGGCCGTCCAGAATGCGTTTCACGTTCACCTCAGCTTGCTCTAATAGATTGCCATACTCGGCGGGGTTGCGCCCTGAAAAATATCACAATTCGCCGTTGCCGGGGTGCAGCCACACCGGCGTCTCTTCTTCCAGCGACTTGAGCCCATGCCGCACGCGGTTGGCCAGGTCTGCCGGGTCCAGATGCGTGCTCAAATGGCAGACCCCGAAAAAGTACCTGGGCAGTTTGGAATCGTTCAGCCAGTGGGCCTTGGGGAAAAAGGCCAGGGCCGCCAGAATGATCACCGTCACCAGCAGCGCTCCCTGAAAAAAGCCGAAGGCCGCCCCTGCCAGCCTGTCCAGGCAACCCAACCCCATGTGGTGGAAGACCTTGGATAGTATTTTCCCGGCAACCACGGCTAACCCCATCACCATCAGCGCAATCAGCAGAAACCCGATAACATTGGCCACCGCCTCGATGTGTACCATGGGCATCACCAGCGCCGCGATGCGGCCATAGTTCCAGGCCGCCAGTGCTAGGCCCAGAAGCAGGCCGCCCAGCGAGAAAACAGAGCGGAAGAAGCCCTGGGTCAGCCCTCCCAGCACGGCCAAAAACATCACCACCACGATAGCCCAGTCCACCAGCGTCATCTTTCGCTCCTGCAACGTGCTTCAAAGTCCTTCAACGTCCAGCAACAAGCTCCTCTCTTGCCCACCGCATCCGAATCGCGCGCCCAGGCTCGGCCATCAGCGGATTTCGCCCGTTTATTGCTCAGGAGAGCTTACCGGGGAAGATTTCCTCTGAAAAACTAAGTCTCCGATTTTCTAAGCAGCAGAGCGCTTTGTCAATCTCACATCCTTAGCTGTTGAGAAAAAAGAACTTTCAAAGTAGGGTGCGCATCCTGCTAGGATCTGTGTTAAATATTGTCCATAAACAATATTTTTCAGTTTGTTCAAAACAGAACAGCCTACCTACAGATATTTATAGTTGATACACACGTGTGTGATGGCTGTCACAGAACGACCTCTTGGCATGGGAGACACTCCAGTTGTCAACATGGTTCGGAGGGAGTGTAAGAATTCCCTCTTTGAGCCGGGCGACACGGAGTAGCCGTGGAAAGGGGAAGCCGCAGCTAGCTTCGTTTGTGCAGGGATCACCAGTAGTCGCGTGCTACCGACCTCCAGTACCGGCTACTGGTACCCGTCTTTAACTTGTTACATACAAGCGCCTCCGAAGTGAATCCATCCTTTGGAGGCGTTTTTTTGCCTGTTTTTGCCCTGTAATTCGTATATATTAGGTTCCCCATCCTCGCCGCTTTTTTGTATTTGCCGCTTCGGTGGAGGAGCATAATCCTCAGCCAAGCTCCAGAAAGACGGCCAATGCCCAATTCTCGGCAGCCAGTGTACGCGCTTCCAACGCGCCGAAGGGAGCGCCGGCCTTGTCGCGTGGAAAGGTGTGTGCCTTGTCTACCATAATCTGCGAAGGTGCGCGCAGGCCGCTTTTTTCGCTCGGCTCCACGGCAACGCGGAAGGTTTCGAGAGGGCGAATCTCAGTGGTAATGGGCAGAATCGTCACGCAAGGATGCTTCGAGAAGAGGTCTGACTGAATCACCAGCGCGGGTTTGCCATTCTCGGGACCAGGGAAATTCCAGTTGAGAGCCAATTCAAGATAGACTGGCATAATTACCAGCTGTCTGATTGGCAGGACCGAGGCGCGAAGTATGAACAGCGAAACCAGCCGTAACCCGGATTTGACTCCGGGGTCGCGTACTAGTGCTTCAAGCGTTTCGATTGTAGTCCAGATTGTCGCGCTCGTCCTGGGATTTGTGGCAGTCGCATGGGGAATCTTTTCTGCTTATGGAGCTGCCTTCCCCGGACCATGCGGGGATGAAGTGCTTGTTTCCGGACTGGTGGTGATGGAATCGTGGCTGCTGGACCTGCCGGCCGGTCTCCTTATCCTTCTGGTTGGATTGTTCGTCAGCAAGGGTTCTTCACGCTTGCGTTGGATATGCATTGTTACTGCGCTCGTGACTCTCGCGCTTCCTGTTTTAGCTAGTTTCCTGCTGCAGCAGCACCATTGCCCGTAGAGAACTCGGCTTGCCGCGGCTTGATGAGTCCCACGCGGCATCAATACCAGACCACATCGCTAAGTTTTTGCCCACGATCTTCATGGGATGCCTCATCCCGGCGCCGCAAAGAGCTTCACCATACTTGCGAACGTAGATGGTAACGAAAGTTTATGCGGCGCGCACAGGTACTATGGAGCGGAATGTAACGAAATCCGCGTTTTGTGCTACACACTACAAGGAATCACGTTTTCCGGCCTCGACGGCAGCGGTTCTGAGCAATCCATGCCTCCCCGTTTGATGTAGCATAGGTCTAGAGCGTAATTTGGAATTGACTCGCATTATTATGGAAGGAAGACGATTTGTTTCATTTTCGGTCAATGAAAAACCTTCTCATCGCGGCCTTCCTCTTTCTCTGCACGGCGGCGAATGCCACTACCGTCCTGCTCTCGAATGTTCCCGATTACAAGTGGACGCTGGGCTGTTCGCCGACCTCCGCCACCATGCTCATGGCCTACTATGATTTGAACGGATTCGATGGCCAGTCGTATACGAATCTGATCGCCGGCGGAACTCCGGTGCTGAACACCTTTACCACCTCAAGCACGGTGGTTTCCAGTGCCATTGCCACAATGGCCGCCGATATGGGAACCAATGCGTCGGGCGGTTCCTTAGGCTACTTCTATGACAACGGGACGCCGTTCACCGCGCAGGATTCGATGAATTACGGCATAGATACCGGCATCGTTTACGGACTCTGGGCGTATGTCAACGCCGCCGGATACTCAGACGCGGCAACCAATTTTTACGACCAGCTTGTTTACTCCGCTTCCGCTCCCTACGGCTACACCTTCGCGGATTACGAAGCGAGCATCAACGCCGGAATTCCCGTGCTGATCGAGTTGTCCGGTCATACGATGCTGGGCTATGGCTACAATTCGGATGATGATCTGATCTACGTCCACGACACCTGGTCCTCGGGAGGCGGAACCATGACCTGGGACGGCGCCTACGGCGGCATGCAGATGGTCGGCGTGACCGCGGTGGAGATGGAAGGTGGCTCGTCGGTCACGCCCGAACCCGCCTCGCTGCTGTTGCTCGGATCCGGCTTGGTAAGCCTGGCAGGATTTGCGCGCCGCCGGATGAGAAATCAAGGCAAACTCCAGCACGCATAAAACGAGCCTTTCACCATACAAAAGGTAGACAGCAATCAACTGTTGGATTTCATGCGACTCCGAGAAAGACGGCGAGTGAGCGATCCACTTCCTTCATGGTGTGATCTTCCAATGTGCCAAAGGGCGTGCCTGCCTTGTCGCGCGGAATTGTATGCGCCTTGTCCACCATAATCTGCGAAGGCGAGCGCAGGCCGTTCTTCTCGCTTGGCTGCACGGCTATGCGGAAGGTTTCGATAGGGCGTATCTCTGAAGTAACGGGCAGAATCGTCACGGAAGGATGCTTAGAGAAGAGGTCTGACTGAATCACCAGAGCTGGCCGTGGCTTGCCATATGCTCCGGCTAGCACTACGGGAACAATGTCACCGCGTTTCATACCCATCCATCCGTGTCGGCAACTTCAGCGATCCAGGCCAGCGTCTCTGCCTCGTGCGGGTCATCAACCAGCGACAGGCACTCCCGCTCGCACCTCTTGCGAAAGCTCTCCTGCCGCGTATCGGGAACCCAGATCTGCACCGGCTTCAATCCAGCCGCCCGCAGCCCCTCGCGATGCTTTCTAACCCGTTCTGTAACAGTAGTTTCCATGCTCGACCCTTGTTCCATGTAACATTATACCGGGTCGCATCGTTTCATGCAACACATTTCGAGCACGATTAATCAATCCATGAGTTAGGCTGTTAGCGCGGCATCCGCCAAGAAACGAAACGGATTACATACAGATGTGATGCTTATCTGAGTGCGATGCGTGAAGGTACGGACATAGACAGAACAGGAGCCTCAAGGTAATATCGACATTTTAAGAAAACCGGAGGAATCTGCATGAAGCGATGGATTGCATGTGTGGCGTGGTTGTGTTTGTGCACGCTGGGATGTGCGATGAGTGTGGCCCAGGGCACGGATGAGGCGGTGGTGAAGACTCGGCTCGATCAGGTTGCCAGCACATTCACAACAGGGAATGCCTATATGGGCACCGTGCTGGTAGTGGATGGTGACCGTGTACTGCTGGACAAGGGTTATGGAATGGCAGACCTTGAGTGGGGCAATGCCAATGCGCCGGATGTAAAGTTTCGCCTGGGGTCGCTGACCAAACAGTTCACAGCGACATTGGTGTTGTTGCTGCAGCAGGACGGCAAGCTGAAGCTCGACGATCCGGTGAGTAAATATCTGCCAGATGCTCCGAAAGCTTGGGAGAAGATCACACTGGCCAATCTGCTGGGCCACACTTCTGGGATTCCGAGCTTTACGGGCATGAAAGAGTTTGCTGTGTGGCGAATGAGTCCGCATACAACGGAAGAGGAACTGGCTCTGTTACGCTACAAGCCGCTGGATTTCGAGCCGGGAAGCGAGTTTGTCTATAGTGACTCCAATTATGAGGTGCTGGGCGCGGTAATCGAAAAGGTGAGCGGCAAGCAGTACGGCGACCTTCTGCGCGAGCGCATATTCGATCCGCTGGGCATGAAGGATTCCGGACTAGACACCGATGAGTTGATTCTGCCCAAACGCGCGCAGGGTTATATGCCGGGGAAAGAAGGTCTGGTGCTGGCACGATCGCAGTCAATGACGGTGCCATGGGCGGCGGGTTCGATCTACTCGACCACAGGTGACCTGCTCAAGTGGGAGCATGGTCTGTTTGGCGGCAATGTACTTTCGTCTGATTCGCTGAAAGCGATGACGACTCCGGGCAAAGGAGACTATGGGCTTGGCGTGATGGTGTCAGAACAGGACGGACTCAAGGTCGTGCGTCACGGCGGCAGCATAGAGGGGTTCAATACCTATCTCATCTACGTACCGGCGCGAAAGATAGCCGTGATCGTGCTTAGTAACGTAAGTGGTATGGCGCCGGACAAGATGTCTTCTCTGTTGCTCGATGTAGTGCTGGGCAAGCCCGTGACACTGCATAAGGCTGCGCCAATCACAAAGGAAGAGTTGGCCAAGTTTGTGGGCGTCTTCGATCTTACGCCGGCGTTTTCAATTACCTTTGCGGTTTCAGGAGATGTGCTGACAATGCAGGGAACAGGACAGCCAGCATTTCCGCTGATGTATGTTGGCATCAAAGATGGACACCCGTGGTTTTTCGCAGCTCTGCTGAATGCGGAGGTCGAATTTATATCGGATGCAAGCGGAACGCTCACGTCAATGGTGTTGCATCAAGGCGGGCATAATACTCCTGGAAAGCGGCACTAGAAACATCTGGTTTGCGCAAGAAACGCCGAACAGCCACATGACTATCCGGCGTTATTCTTGAATAAGATGAAATCTACCGGCTCTTCGCCACTTCCTCCACTGTTACCGGGTCAAGGAACGGCATGGAGGCGCGCAGCTTTTTGCCGATGATCTCGATCGGGTGCTTGACTTCGGCTTCGCGGAAGGCCAGAAACTCCTTGCGGCCGGAGTTCTGGTCGGCCAGAAATCTTTTTGCAAAGCTGCCGTCCTGAATCTCAGCCAGAAGCTGCTTCATAGCCTTCCTGCTTTCCGAGCCGATCACGCGCGGTCCGGAAACGTAATCGCCGTACTCAGCGGTGTCGGAGACCGAGTAGCGCATATACGCCAGTCCTCCGCGATAGATCAGGTCCACAATCAGCTTGAGCTCGTGCAGCACCTCGAAGTAGGCGCTCTCCGGCTGGTAGCCCGCCTCCACCAGCGTCTCAAAACCCGCCTTGATGAGCGCGCTGATGCCGCCGCACAACACCGCTTGCTCGCCGAAGAGATCAGTCTCGGTCTCCTCCTTAAAGGTCGTCTCCAGCACCCCGGCCCGCGTGCAGCCGATGCCCTTCAGATAGCTCAGGCAGAGCGCGTGAGCCTTGCCGGTCGCGTCCTGGTGAACGGCAATCAGCCCCGGTACGCCGCCGCCCTCCATGAAAACCTCGCGCACCCGATGGCCCGGAGCCTTGGGCGCGGCCATGCCTACGTCGATGCCCTTGGCTGGCACAATAGTATTGTAGTGGATGTTGAAGCCGTGCGCGAACATCAGCAGCTTGCCCGCGCTCAGGTTCGGCCCAATCTCTTCGGCATACAACTTCGCCTGGGTTTGATCGGGGACCAGAATCATCACCACGTCGCCCCATTTAGTGGCCGCGGCAACGGTGTCCACCTCCAGGCCGGACTTTTGCGCCTTGACGATGGACTTGGAGCCGGGCGCCAGGCCTACTTTGACCCATACGCCGGAGTCCTTGAGGTTGAGAGCGTGAGCATGACCCTGTGAGCCGTAGCCGATGATGGCCACCTTCTTGGCCTGAATCAGGGAGAGGTCGGCATTGTTGTCGTAGTAAGTCTTCGCCATGATTTTTCCTTTGTCAGTGGGTTAGAGTTCAATTCAATCGTTTCGTTGTGCGGCCTGCGCGCCGCGCCTATTCCAGCTCTACGTCCGCGCCGTCTTCCGCGGGCTTATTCTCAGCCTCATTCGGAACAACGCCCATGGCCTTGACCACGCTGCTGATGTGATGGCCGCGGCGCATGGTCATCTTGCCGCTGCGGCAGATTTCCAGAATCTGGCCATCCTCTTCGCGCAGCACCTCGATCAGCCCTTCGATCTTGCTTTCCACGCCGGTCAGCTCGATCATCAACGACTCCGGCGCCAGGTCCACGATGTGTGCGCGAAAGACCTCCACCAGATCGAAGATTTGGGATCGGTTCTTGGGCGTAGTAGCTATCTTGATGAGCGCCAGTTCCCGCGTGACGTTCGGAGCCTGCGCGATATCGTCCACATCGACCACATTCTCCAGTTTGAACAGGCTGGCGCGGATGCGGTGGCCGGCCTCGGCAGAGGCCTCGCAGACCAGCGTCAACCGCGACAGACCCGCGCGCTCGCTGCGCCCCACGGTGAGCGAGTTGATGTTGATGTTAAGGCGGCGGAAGAGCGAGGCCACGCGCGTCAGCACGCCCGGCAGGTCTTCCACGTATGCGACAAATGTGTGCAGCATAAATCAGCCTCTAGCTTCTAGCCTCTAGCTATTAGCTTCGTGACTCCTGACTTGTTCGTGCCATTAACACAATTGCAGTCGCATCGAACAAGCTAGGAGCTAGTAGCTAGCAGCTAGAAGCTGTTTTTCGGTCTTCGAATCATCTCGTGCAGTGCAGAACCGGCGGGAATCATCGGATAAACCGAGTCTTCCTTCTCCACCTTGAAGTTGAGCAGAAATGTTCCCGGCGCGGAGCGAGCCTGCTCGACGGCTTTGGCAACTTCGGCGCGGGTGCGAACGGTGAGGCCGGCGATGCCGTGCGCATCGGCCAGCTTCACAAAATCCGGGCTGACCAGCGGCGTGGCTTCGTAGTTGCGCTCGTAGAAAAACTCCTGCCACTGCCGCACCATCCCCAGGTAGCCGTTGTTGATGATAGCGATGTTGATCTTGATTCCTTCCTGAACGATGGTCGCCAGTTCCGCCGCGGTCATCTGGAAGCCGCCGTCGCCGGCGATCACCCATACTTCCTTATCCGGGCAGGCGAACTTTGCCCCGATAGCCGCGGGCAGCGCGTATCCCATGGTCCCCAAGCCGCCCGAAGTAATCAGCGCGCGCGGGTGTTCGTGGTGGTAGTATTGCGCCGCCCACATCTGGTGCTGGCCCACGTCGGTCACCAGGATGGCCTTGCCTTCGGTGATGCGCCAAATGTCGTTGATGACGTGCGCCGCGTAAAGGTGGCCGCTGTCGGGCAGGTTCTTGATGTCGCGCACCGCCACCTCGCCCTTGCTGGCTTCGATGGTCTTGATCCATGCCGAGCCGTCGCGTCCGCTGATATGCGGTAACAGCTGCTCCAGCACCTCGCGCAAATCGCCCATCAGAGCGACATCAACTCCAATGTTCTTGTTCACTTCGGCCGGATCAATCTCAATGTGAATCTTCTTGGCCTTGGGGGCATACGTCGATAGTGTTCCAGTCACGCGATCATCGAACCTCATGCCGCAGGCAATCAGCAGGTCGGCCTCCTGGATGGCGTGATTGACCCAAGACTCGCCGTGCATGCCCATCATGCCCAGGTTGAGCTTATGCGAGGCAGGGAAGCTGCCCAGGCCCAGCAGCGTCAGCGCCACGGGGATCTGCGCGCGCTCGGCCAGTGTGTACACCTGCTCCTCGGCGCAGGATTCGATAATGCCGTGGCCGGCCAGAATCACAGGCCGTTTGGCGTTGCGAATCAGCTCGGCGGCCTGCGCCAGTTCATGCTCCTCCACTTTCAGCATGGGATGCGGCCGATGGGGACGCGGCTTGGCTGCGGCAAAGTCAAACAGCGACGTGCCTTGCTGCGCGTCCTTGGTAATATCCACCAGCACCGGGCCAGGGCGTCCGGTCTGCGCAATCTGGAAGGCGTAGCGAATCGCCGGGGCAATATCCTCGGCGCGGCTGATGACAAAATTATGTTTTGTCACCGGCAATGTGATGCCGGTAATGTCCACTTCCTGAAACGCGTCCGTGCCCAACACCTTGCTGGAGACATTGCCGGTGATGCAGACAATGGGAATCGAATCCAGCATAGCAGTGGCGATGCCCGTGACCAAATTTGTCGCGCCCGGCCCACTGGTGGCAATCGCCACGCCCACCTTGCCCGAGGCCCTCGAGTAGCCATCCGCCATGTGCGCTGCGCCCTGCTCGTGGCGCACCAGCGTGTGATGGATGGGAAACTTGCGCAGCGCGTCGTAGACAGGCAAAATCGCCCCGCCGGGATAGCCGAAGACCTGCGTCACGCCCTCGCCCTCCAGCGTGGCCCACACAATCTCCGCGCCGGTCAGCCGCGTGGGCGGGTTATTCGATGCTTGCGTCTTGGCGGTTTTTCCCATTTACGGCCTCCTATTGAACTGTTCACTGTCCACTGTCCACTGTTCACTGTCTTACGTCGTTGCTCCCTCGGATGCACTCGTCACCCGATCCACATATTTCTTGAAGACGCCCCTTGGCCAGCGCAGTGCGGGCGGCTTAAAGCCCTTCAGCCGCTTTGCGATCTCCTCCTCGCTGACTTCCAGCGTCAGCTTGCGGTTGGGAATGTCGAAGTGAATGATGTCGCCTTCGCGCACTGCGGCGATAGGTCCGCCATTAAACGCTTCAGGCGCCACATGCCCCGCGGTGAAGCCTCTTGTCGCTCCGCTGAAGCGCCCATCGGTCATCAGCGCCACCGTTGCGCTCAGCTCAGCATTCGAGCTGATGGCCGCGGTCACTTGCAACATCTCGCGCATTCCCGGCCCGCCCTTGGGGCCTTCATAACGAATCACCACCACATCGCCGGGTTTGATCTGGCCAGCTTGCACAGCGGCAAACGCGTCCTCCTCGCGGTCAAAGACGCGCGCCGGTCCGCGATGCTCCATGCGGTCGGCGGCGGCCACCTTCATCACGCAGCCTTCCGGCGCCAGATTGCCCTTGAGAATCACCAGGCCGCCATTGGGCTTGATGGGTTTTTCAAACGTTCCGATCACCTGCTGCCCCGGCGTCTCTTTGGCCAACGCGGCCTCTTCCGCCAGCGTCCGGCCGCTGATGGTCAGCGCCGAGCCATCGGCGTGTCCTGCGTCGATCAACCGTTTGGCGAGCAGCCGTGATCCGCCCGCCGCCTGGTAATCCGAAGCAACAAATTTTCCCGCTGGAGTCAAGCTACAGATGTACGGCGTGCGCTTGCTGATGGCGTCGAAATCGTCAATGGTCAGCGGAATGTTCATCTCCCGCGCAATGGCCAGCAGGTGCAGAACTGCATTCGTCGAACCGCCGCTGGCAGCCACGCTGGCGATGGCATTCTCCAGCGATTTACGCGTAATGATCTGCGAGGGCCGGCGATTGGCGCGCACGGCATCCATCAGCATGCGTCCAGCCTCGCGTGTCGCTGCGTGCTTGTCCGTCGCCGTAGCCGGAACGCCCGAAAGCTTGATCGGCGCAATGCCCAGAATCTCCGCCGACATCGCCATGGTATTCGCGGTAAATTGCCCGCCGCATGCGCCCGCTCCGGGACAGGCGTTGGCTTCCAAAGCCTCCAGGCCCGCGTCGTCGATGCGTCCGGCGGCATGTGAGCCGATGCCTTCAAAAACATCCTGAATGGTAATGTCCCTGCCGTTCAGCTTGCCCGGCGCAATCGACCCGCCGTAGAGCATCATCCCCGGAATGTCCAGCCGGCACAGCGCCATAATGATGCCCGGCATATTTTTGTCGCAGCCGCCGATGCCCACCAACCCGTCAAAAAGGTTGCCGCGGGCCAACAGCTCAATCGAGTCGGCAATCACCTCGCGGCTTACCAGCGAGGCCTTCATCCCCTGCGTGCCCATGGTGATGCCGTCGGAAATCGTGATGGTGTTAAACTCCATCGGCGTGCCGCCCGCCTCGCGAATGCCTTCCTTCAGCGCCTCGGCCAACTCGCGCAGGTGCACGTTGCAGGTGCCGATCTCGGTCCAGGTATTTGCAATCCCAATAATCGGCTTGTGCAGATCGTCTTTGCTGTAACCAACTCCGCGCAGATAAGATCGCGCCGCCGCCCGGCTCGGCCCCTCGGTCATCGGAATACTCTGTCGCTTGCCTTCAATGGTCATTGTGCTCTCGCTTTCAGCCAATTGGATTGGTCGTGCTTTGCTTCAAATGCATCCAGCGCCGCTTCATGGCGCAGTGTCAGGCCGATGTCGTCCAGCCCTTCAATCAAACAGAACTTGCGGAAGGGATCGATCTCGAAGCTCGCCTTGAATCCCTTGCTGTCTGTCACCGTCTGCTCTTCCAGCGAAACAGTGAGTTGATAATTCGGAATCGTCTTCGCGTTTTTCATCAGCTCGGTCACTTGCTCTTCGCTCAGCTTCACCAGGACAATCCCGTTCTTTCCCGCGTTCGAGAAGAAAATGTCGGCGAACGTCGGCGCGATCACCACGCGAAAGCCGTAGTTTTCCAGCGCCCAGGCAGCGTGCTCGCGGCTCGATCCGCAGGCAAAGTTCTTGCCCGCAATCAAAATCTGCGCGCCCTTGTAGCGCGGATCATTCAACACAAAATTCGGATCAGGCTCGCCCGCCGCCGTGCGACGCCAGTCGAAGAACAAAAACTCGCCGTAGCCGGTGCGCTCGATCCGCTTGAGGAACTGCTTGGGAATAATCTGGTCCGTATCAACATTTGCGCGGTCCAGAGGCGCTGCCAGTGCGGTTAACGTGCGACAAGGTTTCATCAGCCTCTCACCTCCCACTTGCGAATATCGACAAAGTGCCCGGCAATGGCGGCTGCGGCGGCCATCTCCGGCGACACCAGATGCGTGCGTCCGCCGCGTCCCTGGCGGCCTTCAAAGTTGCGGTTGCTGGTCGATGCGCAACGCTCGCCCGGCGAAAGAATATCGGGATTCATGCCCAGGCACATCGAGCAGCCCGGCTCGCGCCACTCAAATCCCGCCTCGCGGAAGACGCGGTCCAACCCTTCTTTCTCCGCCTGCGCCTTCACTGCCTGCGAGCCGGGAACCACCATCGCGCTTACCTTCGTGCTCACCTTGTAGCCCGCTGCAATGCGTGCAGCGGCGCGTAGATCTTCCAGCCGCCCGTTGGTGCAGGAGCCGATGAAGACGCGGTCAACAGCCACGTCTTTCAGCGGCGTTCCCGCCTTCAGCCCCATGTATTCAAGGGCGCGTTCCATCCCCTTGCGCTCCTGCTCGTTGGTCACGGCAGCCGGGTCAGGCACGGCAGCAGTAATCGGCGCCACCATCCCCGGACTCGTGCCCCAACTGACGTACGGAACCAGTTTTGCTGCATCGATAACCAGCTCACGATCAAACTTTGCTCCGGGATCGCTCGGCAGCTTGCTCCACTCCGCCACGGCCTTCTCCCACTCCGCGCCCTTCGGCGAAAAGCGTCTGCCCTTGAGATAAGTGAATGTCTTTTCGTCGGGAGCGATCATGCCCGCGCGCGCCCCGGCCTCGATGCTCATGTTGCACACCGTCATGCGGCCTTCCATCGAGAGCGCGCAAATCGCCGAGCCCGCGTACTCCACCACGCAGCCGGTCGCGCCGTCTGTCCCAATCTGCCCGATGATGGCGAGAATAATGTCCTTGGCCGTCACGCCCCTCGGCAACTCGCCCTCAACTGCGATGCGAAAGGTCTTTGGTTTTGACTGTGGCAGCGTCTGCGTCGCCAGCACATGTTCCACTTCGCTGGTGCCGATGCCGAAGGCCAGCGCCCCGAAGGCCCCGTGCGTCGAGGTGTGCGAATCGCCGCAGACAATCGTCATGCCCGGCTTGGTCAATCCTAACTCCGGCCCAATTACGTGCACGATGCCCTGATTCGGCGAATCCACGTCGTAAAGCTCGATGCCGAACTCCGCGCAGTTGGCGCGTAGCGCGGCAATCTGCCTGGCCGCAATCTGGTCGACGATGTTGAAGCGGTCGGAGAGTATGGTGGGCACATTATGGTCCACCGTCGCAACGCAGCGGTCCGGCCGCCTCACCTTGCGCCCCGCCAGCCGCAATCCCTCAAAGGCCTGCGGCGAGGTCACCTCGTGCAGCAACTGAAGGTCGATGTAGAGCAGCGTCGGCTCGCCCTTCGGCTCGGCCACCACATGCTGCTCCCAGACCTTTTCGAACAATGTTTTCGCTTTCGTGCTCATCGTGCCCCTTTAGCTGCCAGCTTCTAGCTACTAGCCGCTAGCTTGTTTCTCTGCAATGCAGATATGAACTCCCCAATCATCAAATCAGTTTCTCCGTTTCTGTTTGCCATTTCAACTTCCGTGGCGACAAACAGCTAACAGCTAGGAGCTAGAAGCTAGAAGCTGTTTTACTGTCTCCCGTATCTTCGCTCCCATCTCCGTGGTGGTCAGTACCGTGAATCCTTCCTCGCCATGGCGCACCAGGTCGCGCGTGCGGAAGCCCCGCTCCAGAACCTTGCGCACCGCCTTCTCGATGATTGCCGCCTCCTTTTCGAGGTTGGCCGTATGCCGCAGCAGCATTGCCGCGGTCAGGATCGTAGCCATGGGATTGGCGCGGTTCTTGCCGGCGCTGTTGGGCGCGGAGCCGTGAATCGGCTCATACAAATTCACCTTGCCGCCGATGGTGGCCGAAGGCAGCATACCCAGCGAGCCGGTAATAACCCCCGATTCGTCGCTCAGAATGTCGCCGAAGGTATTTTCCGTGACCACCACGTCGAAGTCGCGGGGGCGATTCATCAGGTGCATGGACATGGCATCGACGTATTGATGCTCCAGCGTCACATCGGGGAACTCCGCGGCCACTTCGATCACCGTGGCGCGCCACAACTGCGATACCTCCAGCACGTTGGCCTTGTCCACGCTGGTCAGCTTCTTGCGCCGCTTCTGCGCCAACTGAAACGCGACGCGGGCCACGCGAGCCACTTCATCGCGCGTGTAGTACATGGTGTTAAAGCCGATGCCCTTTTCACGGTCCCAGCCGCGCGGCTGGCCGTAGTAGAGGCCGCCCAGCAGCTCGCGGACAAACATGATGTCAGTCCCGTCGATGATCTCCGGCCGCAGCGGACTGTTAACACAGGTCTCCTTGAAGGCGAAGGTAGGCCGCAAATTGGCGAAGCCGCCCAGCGCGGCGCGCAACTGCAACAGTCCCGCCTCAGGACGCTTGTCCGGTGGCATCTCGTTGAACTCGTTTCCACCCACCGCGCCCAGAAAAACCGCGTCGGACTTGAGCGCGGCGTCCAGCGTCTCCTTCGGCAAGGGAGTGCCGTCGGCTACGATAGCCACGCCGCCGATGCGCTTGGTATCCAGCTCCAGGGTGTGGCCGCCGGCGGCCATTACATCCTGCAACACTCCAACCGCTTCGTTGATGACTTCGGAGCCAATGCCGTCTCCGGGTGTAACCAGAACTTTCAACTTCATTTCTTGCTCTCCTTGTTCTTGAAAGGTAGATGGTTATCCTGTCTGCGTTCCGCTCAATCCAGTTCGGCGACCGGCTCACGGCGCTTTTCCCGAATCTGATCGGGCAGCAGGCCCACCAGATCGTAGTCGTAGATGTTCTTCTTGCGGTCGGCCAGCGCCACAAAACGGTAGTAAGTGTGCTGCAACTCATCGCGGGTGAGGGTAAAACCTAGCTGCTCGTACCGGTTCCGCAGAGCCGCACGGCCGGAGTGCTTGCCCAGCACCAGATGCGTCTTGGCCACGCCTACCAGCGCCGGAGTCATGATCTCGTAGCACAACGGGTTGGCCAACATGCCGTGCTGGTGAATGCCGGACTCGTGCGCAAAGGCGTTGTCGCCCACGATGGCCTTGTTGGGCGAAGGGCGGAAGGTGATGATCTGGCCCAGAATCTGGCTGGTGGGGTAGAGCTGGTTCAGATTGATGCCGGAGGTGACGCCGAAGTGGTCGCCGCGAACATAGAGCGCGGCGGCAATCTCTTCCAGCGCCGCATTGCCGGCCCTCTCGCCGATCCCGTTGATGGTGCACTCCACCTGGCGCACGCCTGCCGAGATGGCGGCCAGTGAGTTGGCCACTGCCAGTCCCAGGTCGTTGTGGCAGTGCGTGGAGAGAATAATGCCCTTCTCGTCGATGGCCGGAATGCGTTCGCGCACCTCGCGGAACATCTGCCCATACTCTTCGGGGGTCGAATAGCCCACGGTGTCCGGCATATTGATCGTGGTCGCGCCGGCCTCGATGGCAATACGCACCATCTCCACCAGAAAGCTGCGCTCCGAGCGGGTGGCGTCCTCAGGCGAGAACTCAACGTCGTCGCAAAGCGAACGCGCCAGCCGCACCGATTCGCCCGTTTGATCCAGGGCCTGTTGACGGCTTATCTGCAACTTGTACTCCAGGTGCAGGTCGCTCGACGCCAGAAAGACGTGGATGCGGGCACGGTCGGCGAACTTCAAGGCGCGGGAAGCCATCTCGATGTCTTCGGTCGAGGCGCGGGCCAGTGAGGCAATGCGCGGCTTGCGAATGGCCTGGGTAATTGTGGCGATAGCCGCAAAATCGCCCTCAGATGCCATGGCGAAGCCAGCCTCGATGATGTCCACGCCCAAATCCTCCAGGGCATGGGCCATGGTCAGCTTTTCCTGCGTCGTCATGCTGCAGCCAGGCGACTGTTCGCCGTCGCGTAGCGTGGTGTCAAAGAAGACAATGCGGTTGTTCGCCATGAACCAGCCTCCAAGGGCAGTGTTATGTCTGCGTTTTCAGTATTATACGTTCAGTAATATAAATCAAAGTTATAATAGTTGTAGAATCGATTAGTATTGCTTATACTACAGTGAACAGTGGACAGTGGTCAGTAAATGCCCGCGAGCTGTTCACTGATCACTGTCCACTGTTCACTGACCACTGTTATGGAACTCCACCAACTGGAAACCTTTCTTGCCGTAGCCGAAGAGCGCAGCTTCTCCCGCGCCGCCGTGCGGCTGCATCGCACCCAGCCGGCGGTCAGCCAGGTCATCCGCAAGCTGGAGGCGGCGGTGGGCGAGACGCTCTTCGACCGCGCTGCGCGGGATGGCTCGCTGACCGCGTCAGGAGTGCTGTTGCGCGACTATGCGCTGCGTTTGCTCGCCCTGCGCCGCGAGGCGGCAAGCGCCCTCGGCGAACTGAAGAGCCTGGAGCGCGGCCGGCTGCAACTGGCGGCCAACGAGTACACCTGCATCTACCTGCTGCAGGCCATCCACCGTTTTCGGCGGGAGTTTCCCCACATCACCGTAACCGTGCACCGCATGTTGGCCTCGCACATTCCCGAGGAGTTGAACCAGCGCGCCTTCGAGCTGGGGATGATCTCCTTCCGCCCCGACCCCGCGCACTTCCGCTCTATCGCGGTGTATGCCGACAGCCTGGACTTCATCGTCAGCCCCAGCCATCCCTTGGCTGCAGCCCGGCGCGTTTCCATCACCGACCTGGGCGAAGAGCTGTTTGTGGCCCATAACGTGGCTTCGCCCCTGCGGCGCCGGGTGATCGAGGCCTTTCAGAAGTACAGAACGCCCCTTAACATGGGTATTGAACTGCCCACCATCGAGGCCATCAAGCGCTTCGTGGCCATGGGCAACGGCGTTGCGCTGGTGCCCCACCTGACCGTGGCCAGGGAACTGGAGGCTGGAGACCTGGTGCAGGTGCCGGTGGATGAACTGGAGGTCAAGCGCGTGCTGCGACTGGTTTGCCGGCGCCAGGCCGCGCTCTCCTATGCCGCCAGGGCTTTTTTGCGCACCGTCCGGGCGCTGGCCAAGGAGCAGGGTCCGCCCTTCCACTACCATGTAGAGCGAGCCAGCTGAATATTTCAAAATTTTCATTCTGAGCGGAATTTGGCGCGTTTTCTGCGACAAGAACCTGCTTTTCATGCGTTTTGGCCGGTCCTCAACGCCCCTTTGCCGCTCCCTGCGTCTATAGCCTCAGGTGGTTCCGGGGCCATGGCTTGTGCCACGAACCGCCCCGGCCAGTTACAATGCTGATAGTGAGGCCCGGCGCGAACCTAGGCGCCGGAATTGAAAGCTCGTTGCCAGCCGGACGGTTGCGCAGTCGTGAGGATCAGGACCGTATGAAGAAGATCGCCTTATTTGCATTCATGCTGGCCGTTTGCGTGGCAGCAGGCCGCGCTCAGGAAAGCCGCCAGGACATCAGCTTTAGCGGAACGGCGCTTGTTGAGCCGTTCATTGCATCGACAACCGACGTTCAGGTTCACTCCAATTACGCTTTGGGCGCGTTGCTCAGCTACCGTTTCATGCTGACGCCTAACAGTGCCGTCGAGGCCAACTACGGCATCACCTACCAGAACAAGATCAATTATCTGATCGGCAACACCAACCACTATCAGGTGCTGACCCGCACCCAGGAGTTGTCGGCCGCCTACGTCCGCAGCTTCAATTTCCGCAAGTACAACCCCTTTGTCGAGGCCGGACCGGGCGGACTCATCTTCCTGCCCATCCGCAACTCCGGCACTACCTCGCTGGATGTCAAGCAGCAGACTCAGATGGTTGGCATCTACGGCGCCGGTATCGCTCGCGAGATCAGCCCCAGCTTTGACATCCGCGTCGAATATCGCGGCCTCATCACCAAGGTGCCCACCTTCGGCATGGGGGGAAACGGGTCGCAACCGAACTTTACCACCAATAAGTGGTACAACATTTATATGCCGGTAATCGGCGTGGCCTACCACTTCTAATCCCGCCGGCAAGTACTGTTGAATGAAGGGGATGGGCCAAGGCCCATCCCCTTCTGTTGGTGCCGGCCTCCGCCACAGTCGCGCCCTGTGCGCAACCCGTGTATTCTCAGCCCATGGATAAGGACGTCTTCCCCACGCCCCCCGATTCTGGCCACGCTAACCTGCTTGAGCACGCAGCCTCCTCCTACCTGCGCTCCGCGCGTCATCAGCCGGTTCGCTGGCATCCCTGGGGTGAGGCGGCCTTTCGCCGCGCCCAGGCTGAAGACAAACCCATCCTGCTCGACATTGGCGCCGTCTGGTGCCACTGGTGCCATGTCATGGACCGCGAGTCCTACGAGAACCCGCAAATTGCCGCTCTCATCAACGAGCATTATGTGGCCGTCAAAGTCGATCGCGATGAGCGGCCCGACGTGGACGCGCGCTACCAGGCCGCCGTTGCGGCCATCACCGGTCAGGGAGGCTGGCCGCTCACCGCCTTTCTCACTCCCGACGGGCGGCCCTACTTTGGCGGCGCCTACATTCCCCCCGACGACCGCTACGGCCGGCCCGGTTTTGGCCGCGTGCTCACCACTCTGGCCCAGGTCTGGCGCGAGCACCGCGATGAGGCGCTGGAAACAGCCGCAGGCGCCATGGCCGCCATTGAACACAATGAATCCTTTTCCGGGGGAGCCGGCCAACTCTCGCAGGAGCTGGTAGACAAAATCGCCGCTTCGATCCTCCATCAGTTTGACCCGCGCAACGGCGGCTTCGGGGGGCAGCCAAAGTTTCCTCACCCCGGCGCTATGGACCTGCTGCTGCACGTGGGAATACACCGCAATCAAGAGCAGTCCTCTAAACAAACTGCGGCAAAACTCGATGCCAGCTCCGACTTGTGTCAGGGCACGACTTTACAGGCTGCGGCAAAACTCGATGACAGCTCCGTTTTGTATCAGGGCACGACTTTACAGGCTGCGGCAAAACTCGATGACAGCTCCGTTTTGTATCAGGGCACGACTTTACAGGCTGCGGCAAAACTCGATGACAGCTCCGTTTTGTATCAGGGCACGACTTTAAAGCTTGCGGAAAAATGCCAACGGGGCCGCAAGAAGCGTCAGGGCACGACTTCAGTCGTGCCGCAAATGCATCAAAATAAATCTGGGGCTTTAGCCCCTGAGGTGCAGGCCTTCGCCACCACGCTGGAGCACATGGCTCGTGGCGGCGTCTACGACCAGTTGGCTGGCGGCTTTCATCGCTATAGCGTGGACGAGCGCTGGCGTGTCCCCCACTTCGAAAAGATGCTCTACGACAACACCGAGCTGTTGCGCAACTACCTGCACGGCTATCAGTGCCTGGGCCGAGAGGATTTTCGCCGCATCGCCGAAGAAATCGCTTCCTGGCTGCTGTCCACCATGAGCGACAGCGAACGGGGCGGCTTTTATGCCTCGCAGGACGCCGACATCAACCTCGACGACGACGGCGACTACTTTACCTGGACGCTGGCCGAGGCGCGCCTGACCCTGCTGGCGGCGAAGTTTTCTCTGGACGACGTTGACCTTGCCCTGCGCTACTGGGACATCGGCGAACTGGGCGATATGCGCCACGACCCGGCCCGCAATGTACTGCACCTCACCCAGACCATCGACGAAATGGCCCTCGAATCCGGCCTTAGCCCCGGCATGAGTGTGGACGAATTACGTTTGCTGCTGGACTCAGCCCGCCGCACCCTGCTCGCAGCCCGTGCGCGGCGTTCCACGCCCTTTATCGACCGCACGCTCTACACCGGCTGGAACGCCATGGCTGTGAGCGCCTGCCTGGAAACGGCGCGCGTGCTTGGCATGAATACGCTACGCGACTTTGCCTTGCTCTCTCTGAATCGTCTGCTCCGCGAAGCCTGGGACGGCGGCCAGACTCTGCGCCACGTCATCGTCTATGGAGAGATTCAGGGTGATTTAAGTCACAGCAGCGAATTGCTGCCGGAAAAGAATGAGCAGGATGCCGCAATGAAGCACCGTGCCCCATCCTTTCGCCTTATTTCTGGCGAAAGGGTGGGAGACCGCGAAGCTCAATCAGCTACATTCACAGCGCGCGAGGGAGCCAAACAACCAGACAAGATTCACAGCACGCTCGACGATTACGCCTTCACCATCCACGCCTGCATCGACGCCTGGTTGGTCAGCGGAGAGATGAGCTACTACCACGCCGCCGTCAAGCTGGCCGACAGCCTAATCGCACTCTTCCACGACCCTGTTGGCGGAGCGTTCTACGACACTGCCGCGCCGCCCGCCAATGCGCCGCCGCTGGGCGCTCTGGCCGCCCGACGCAAGCCGTTGCAAGACTCACCCACCCCCGCCGGCAATCCCACCGCCGCCTCCGCCCTGCTGCGCCTTGAAATTCTCTCCGGCCGCGCAGAGTATCGCCAGATCGCCGAGCAGACGTTGGCCTCCTTCGCCGGCGTCGTGGAGCACTTAGGCCTCTATGCCGGCTCCTATGGTCTGGCTTTGGAGCGCCTGCTCCTCGATCCTGTACAGGTGGTGGTGATCGGCCCCGGCGCTGATGCCGAAAAAATGGAGGCAACTGCCTTGTCCCGCTTCGCCGTCAACAAGACGGTACTGCGCATCGCTCCCGAGCGGCTGGTTCCCGGTGGCATTCCTCCAGCTCTGGCCGAAACCCTGCTTCATGCCCCGAAGCCGGATGGCGCCCAGGCCTGGGCCATCGTCTGCCGTGGCCACACCTGCCTGCCCCCGATCACCAGTACGGATGCCCTGCGTGAAGCTCTGCTTTGAAAGGGAAGGGAACGACACTAGCCGCGAATAACCTGTAGGCTGCTCACCCTCCCCCCACCACCCGCAAGCCCTTCGAAGCGTACCGCATTATCTCGCTGTCGGAACTCACCAGCGCCAGCCCTTCCACGGCAGCTTGCGCAATCAGCATCCTGTCGAAAGGGTCCTTATGAATCGGCGGTAGCGCGTATAGCTCAGCTATATGTTGGGGACGCAAAACCAGGGGTGTGGCTGCCAGTTGTTCGAGCGCTTCAGACCACCACATGCGCGGATCGCCCACATCCAGTGTGCCCTTCGTGCTCTTCAGCATGACCTCCCAATAAGAGACCACGCTCAGCACATTCGGCCCAGCCAGAACTGCATTACGCGCCGAAGCTGTAAGTTTTTCCGGAGTGTCGAGCGCCCAGATCGCCGTGTGCGTGTCAAGCAAGTACCCGTGAGTTGAAATTTCATCGCTCAATTGTTCTCACCGATAAGTTCTTCTTCGGTGATGGGATCATCCCAGCCGGGCAGCAGGCGGATGCGGCCCTTCATGCCGCCCAAACGCGCCTTGCGGCGCTCCGCGGGAGGCGGCGCAAGCTGGGCGACGGGACGGCCATGGCGGGTGATCACCACCTGCTCGCCCTCCTCCACCATCCGGATCAACTCGGTGAAACGATTTTTGGCTTCAGCGGTACTGACGTCCATATCAACTATTATAGCCATAAATTATAGCCATAGCAAGTTTTTTAACGAACCGTTGCATTTACCTGATTTTACGTCCCTTATTCGCCCCTGTCCGGATTCCCTTCCTGTGCCTTGTAGACCCGCAGGGGGTCGCCCGGCAGCAATCCTTGCTCCTCCAGCGCCAGCCGTACCCGCCGCCGGAACTCCCGCATCGGCGCGTACTGTTTCGTGGCCAGCGTCTTGAAAATCACCGGGAAGATCAGCTCCGATCCTTTGATCGCATCCACGCCCAAAATCTGCGGGTCGGCCACAAAAACCTCGCGGAACTCATCGCTGCCGCGAATCTCCATGGCAATTCCCCGCAGCAACTCCACCACCTTGTCGGGGTTGGCGCTGAAATCCACGCTGACGTTGACCGTGGCTACCGAGTAGCCCACGCTCAGGTTGGCCACGGTGCTGATCTGCGAGTTGGGAATGATGTAGAGCGTTCCGTCGGCGTCGCGCACCGATGTCTTGCGTAGCGTCATCGCCTCCACCGTCCCGGTCACCCCGGCCAGCCGCACCGTATCTCCCACGTTGAACTGGTCCTCAATCAAAATCATCATGCCGTTGAGCATGTCGCGCACGATATTCTGCGCCGCCAGGCCGATGGCCACTCCGGCAATTCCAGCCGAAGCCAGCAGCGGAGTAAGATTGACTCCCACGGCGGCCAGAAACTGCAGGCTGACAACCACGCCGATAATGGCCAGCCCGGTGGTGCGAATCACCCCGGCCAGGGTCTTCACCTGGGCTACGCGGGCCGGCCCCGGCGCGTGCTGCTCGGCGACGTGAATCATCCGGGCCGTCACCACGCGCAGCAGGCGGCTAAGCACAAAGCCAATCAACACCACCATCAGCAGGTGCGGCAGCTTGAGGCGGATAAACTCCTGGGTATCGACAATCCACCCGTCCAGCACTTTGCCCAGGAACCGCTCCTCCGCAAACCAGCCCGTTCTTGCTGCCACCAACAAAACAAATGTGTGCATCCCAAAACTCCTTTCTCTAATCTAATCTGCTGGCAGGGTTAGGGTTGCTACAATCATGGTTGTCGATTCAATTTCCCCGCAATTCAGACAACCCACGCAGTTTAGGAGTGAACGGAATGGTTCTTGCAGCTTCCAGCGTTCGTGAGCCCCTGTCGGCAGCCGCCGCCAGCCTGAGCCCTCGGATGTTGGTTGAAATCTACCGGCTGATGCTGCTCTCCCGCCGCGTGGACGACCGCGAAATCCTGCTCAAGCGCCAGCAGAAAATCTACTTCCAGATTTCCGGCGCGGGCCACGAGGCGCTGGGTGTGGGCGCGGCCCTGGCCATGCGCCCCGGCTATGACTGGTTCTTCCCCTACTACCGCGATCGCGCGCTCTGCCTGGCGCTGGGATTCACCCCTGCCGACATGATGCTGCAAGCCGTCGGCGCGGCCACCGATCCCTCCAGTGGCGGCCGCCAGATGCCCACCCACTGGAGCAGCACTGCGCTCAACATCGTCAGCCTCTCCTCCTCCACTACCACGCAGTTGCTTCACGCAGTCGGCTGCGCTGAGGCTGGCCGCTACTTCAGCCTCCATCCTGAGGCCGCAGCTAAAACTGTGAGCGATTACCGCGCCTTCCGCGACATCAAGTTTCATGGCGACGAAGTGGTCTACACCTCCCTCGGCGAAGGTTCCACCTCCCAGGGCGAGTTCTGGGAGGCCATGAACACTGCCTCTAACAAGAAGCTCCCCGTCATCTTCTCCGTGGAAGACAACGGCTACGCCATCAGCACACCGGTCGAGGTGAGCATGCCCGGCGGAAACATCTCCCGCCTGGTGGCCAACTTTCCCAACTTCTTCTTTATCGAGGTGGACGGCACTGATCCCGAAGCCAGCTTTCTCGCTTATCAGTCCGCCGTGGCTCACTGCCGCGCCGGCTTGGGGCCTGCATTTGTCCATGGCCACTGCATGAGGGCCTACTCCCATTCGCTCTCCGACGACGACCGTCTCTATCGCCCCCAGGCCGAGCGCGAGGCCGACCAACTCCGCGATCCCCTTGTCAAAATGCGCTCCCGCCTGCTCCGCGAGAGCATCCACACTGAAGCCGAACTCACCGCGCTGGAGCACTCCGTCGAGCGCGAAGTCTCCGATGCCGCCGACCGCGCCCTCGCCGCCCCGCTGCCCCTGGTCTCTGAGATCACCCGCCACGTCTACAGCGACGATCTCGACCCCACCAACTCCGCCTTTGCAACCGAGCACGCCGCCTCACCCGGAACCGTCAGCGGAGGCAAATCCGGCCAGGCGCCCAGCGCCGAACCTCGCACCATGGCCGACCTCATCAACGCCTGCCTGCACGACGAGATGCGCCGCGACCCTCGCATTGTCGTCTTCGGTCAGGACGTGGCCGACGCCAGCCGCGAAGCCGCGCTCGCCGAGGTGAAAGGGAAAGGAGGCGTCTTCAAGCTCACCGCCGGCCTACAAACCGAGTTCGGCTCCGAGCGCGTCTTCAACTCCCCGCTCGCCGAGGCCAACATCGTCGGCCGCGCCATCGGCTACGCCCTGCGCGGCATGAAGCCGGTCGTAGAAATTCAATTCTTTGATTACATTTGGCCGGCCATGCACCAGATTCGCAACGAGCTCTCCGTGCTGCGCTGGCGCTCCAACGGCCAATGGGCCTGCCCCATCGTCATTCGCGTCCCCATCGGCGGCTATCTCACCGGCGGCTCCATCTACCACTCCCAATCCGGCGAGAGCATCTTCACCCACATCCCCGGCCTGCGCGTCGTCATGCCGTCCAACGCTTTGGATGCCAGCGGCCTGCTGCGCACCGCCATCCGCTGCGACGACCCCGTTCTTTTTCTCGAGCACAAGCGCCTCTACCGCGAGACCCACGACCGCGCCCCCTATCCCGGCCCGGATTTCGCCATCCCCTTCGGCAAGGCCCGCATCGTCCGCCCCGGCGCTGACCTCACGCTCATCACCTACGGCGCTCTCGTCCCGCGCTCGCTCCAAGCCGCCGTGCGCGCCAAGCGTGAGCACAACATCGACACGGAAATCCTCGACCTGCGGACTCTTAATCCGTATGACTGGGAAGCCATCGCCGCCTCCGTCCGCAAGACCAACCACGTCATCGTCGCTCATGAGGACATGCTAAGTTGGGGCTACGGCGCGGAGATCGCCGCACGCATTGCAGACGAACTCTTCGACGCCCTCGACGCCCCCGTCCGCCGCATCGGCGCTCTCGACACCTACGTCGCCTACCAGCCCATCCTCGAAGACGCCATCCTCCCCCAGCCCGACACCATCCTCAAAGCCATCCTTGATCTAAAGGCGTATTAAAGCGAACGGATCTGGCCGAGCGCAATCTCCGGCTTGGTCTGGAATGTACTAGCATGTTCCCCGGGTTTAAGGCACCCTCCACGTTCACTCAATAGCAATACCTCGCAGGCACGCTCCAGAATAGGATCATGACCGTGGAGGTAGTCCTGAATGCTAGTCTCGACGGTGATGTCGGGAACATTGCCGTTGACCTCGATAGAACGGTCTTTCGTGTCGCTAAAATAGCCGTTCGATATTCGCACGACGAGTCCACAAGGAAGAACAGCGTAAATAGCTGAACCACTAAGATTGCCATGTGTAGTCGTGCCGATAGTTGTCACCCTCGGCGCCTTACGCATGCCAAGCGTGAACAGGTCGGCCGCACTTCCGGTCATGTCACTTATAAGCAATGCGACATGCCGTTTGTATTCCCACTTTCTGGGCTCAATGTAACTCTTTGTTCTGTTGAGCTGATTGTGTTGTACCCCATTTTTGGTGTAGTTATAGCCGACAAATGCGCGTTTGTGCAGGAAGCGTCCGACGATGTCGTCGTGATTAAAACCTCCTGGGTTATCGCGGATGTCGAGGATTAGACCGCTGGTGTCACGCAAAGAATCCAGAGCGCTATCGAATTCCTTGGTTATCTCTTTGCGCCCGTTGAAGGAGCGAATGTGAATGTATCCGAGCCCCGAAGGATAACGCCCAAAATCGACGAACTGCTGTTTCGTCAGCATGACCGAGACTTGCGGTGATGGTGCGGTAATGGACCGGCCTCCGCGTTTGAGTGTAAGGGTTTCGGTTTGTCCCTGCGGTGAGCGCAGCGTGACGCTTACTGGTTCCAACTCCTTACCTGCCAGCAGTGATCGAACCGCTTCACGACGGAACGCACGTTCCGATGAGCGGGCACTTATGAAGGGCCGAAGGGAATCGATCCTGTCGGGAATTGTCATGCCATCGATGGCCAGCACTTCCCAGCCAGCCTTGTCGCCCGCGACGATGAACGGACGATTCTCGAAGATATCAATCGGCATGTCACGCACCGTGAACAGAGCGGCAGGATGATAGTTATTGAGCCAGGAGTGGGTGTCTTTCAGCTCATTCACAAGCTGAAACATCGTGAGATAGAAATCGTCATCTGTGGTGATTGAATCGAGCCGAGCCGTATAGCGCCGCCCCACCTGTTGCCAGTCGATGGACTTCAGCTCGAAGTCGGCGTACGAGGCATCAATGATGCTCCAAATGGCCTCGAAATTTTCGCGCCGTTCCATGGCTGAGAGGTTGGTTGCGAGCGCCAGCTCCGGCGGATCTTTGGCAATATACGCCTTGCCGCCGCGATTGGGTTGTGCGGGTGTCTTGTGCAATCCGGCGGCTTTCTGCTCCTCGTGTGCGGCGTCGGAGTCGAGATGGCGGATCCACACAAGCGGCTGTTTGATGCCTGATGCGGCCAGTTCCGCAACAAACGGGGACGTGCCGCCGATTGCAGCGGCCTTCGCGTACCAGCCGGTTGCAGCTTCGCGGTTCTTATCGCGATCCTCAATGTAACCCAGATATATGTAGGCCATGCACAAGGAATCAGGGTCCTGCACTTGGCCGGGATCCTGTACGACGTCGAGCAGCAGCTTCTTCGCCGCGCCAGTATCTTTGTGGTCGCCGGTAAGGAAGTGCCGTGCCTCTTGCAACTTAGCAGATGCATCGGCGGCGTTGGCGGCGTGCGCGCAGAATATCAACACGATGGCGAAAAACAGAGTCGCGAATACGAAGTTGCGCATAGTATTGATAATTTAGAATATAGTAAGGAAGCCCGGGCGGGTGGTCCTTGTCTCATGCCGAATTTTATCAAGTTGAGGGTGCCCCTGGTCCCTCGTTTTTGGGGACCGGGGATGTTGAACTGGCGGGTGGCCCAGGTCCTGGTGAGATTTCCAAACCCAGCTGAGAGTACCGGGTGCCCCGTGTCCCTCGCATTTGGGGACCCGGGATACCACAAACACCATGCGCGAATCCTTCCGTACGACTCCCCTGATCACTGATCACTGTCCACTGACCACTGTTTTAATGCAGATTATTTCCCCACTTCATGCACAATGATCCTCAGAAGTCTTCCCTCCAATCGTCCCGGTACGCCCTCTTCGCGCCTCGATTCAGCCGGACGAGGCCGAAACGGACCGTAACTCCTTATCCTGGACGATTTTGCAGGGAACTCCTTTGTTTTGACGATTTTACAGCGCAACCCTGCCTGTAACCTCAAGAAAATAACGAATTTGCATCCAAAATACGGGTGGGGGTATGGCGAAACAATACTCAAACGAGCGGAGAGCTGGGTGCCCCAGGTGCCTCGCTTTTGGGCACCTGGGAAACCACGAATCTCAACAGCCCTATTCCCTATTCCCTATTCCCTGTCTTTTATTTCTCCCCCACCGGCAGCTTGCAGCAATCTCCGGCCTCGGGCGGCTCATTCGCTCCCGCATCCAGCGCCACCTTCCACTGCCCGTCCGCCTGCTTCTTCCAAACGGTGATGTATCGCCCCTTCACCGTCGCGTCAGTTCCTGCGGCGTCCTTGCTGTGTCCCTCGAAGTGGCCCCAGGTGTAGCCCATGTCGCCCGAGGGCCCCATCATCGCGTCGGTCGGCGTCCACGTCAGTTGATAGACCTTGGGATCCCAGTTGGCCGATTTCTGAATCGCCACTTTGCCAATCAACGGCATTGCCGCGTTGCCCAGCGCCACGCCGTCCGCGGCAAACCAATCGGCAAAAGCCGCCCCACCCCGCTCCAGCACGTCCTTGGCAAAGCGCGCCTCCAGGTCGTAGAGCAGCATCTTGCCTGCATTCATCGTCGGATTCGTCAGCGGATTGGGCTTCTCCTGCGCCGACGGCTCCGGAAACGCCAACTGCGCCCGCGCTCCCTGCCATCCCATCCCCGCCAGCACCACCGCACAAAGAAAAACTCTCCACCTTCCCGCCACGTTTTGGCCCTCCTGCAACACAAAAAGTTCATGTGCCCATCGTACAACGGTGGGTTCAGGGGTTGCGTGTCTAAAAGAGATGCAGCCCGAAGTGCGCAATATTGAGCAGACCGCATCCCGCAGACCGCGTCAACCTGATTCAGTCCGGATCGGGTGCAAGAGCCTGCCCAAAGACTAGGTGATGGAGATGGAAGACCCTCGGTGCAATTTCGTGGCGATGGAGATGGAAGACCCCCGCTGCAAGAGCCTGTTCATCGGCGCGGAGATTGCGATGGAAGACCCTCGCTGCAAGGGCCTGCGCAGTGGCGCGGCATTGGAGATGGAAGACCCTCGCTGCAACAGCATGCTCAGTAGCGCGGCGATGGTGATGGAAGACCCTCGCTGCCAGAGCATGCGCAATTGGTGATTGAAACTTCAGCCGGACCACTGGCAAGCCGCCCGTCTTCGATGAACTTGTCCGGGGCTGATACGCGTCGTCATCACATCGGCGGCATAACCCGTGAGTTACAACCCGAATTGAAGGAGTTCTCAGATGCTCTTGATACTCATTATTCTTCTGGTGCTCGTATTCGCCGGAGGCGGAGGATACTACGGCTACGGCCGGTGGGGTGCACGCGGAGGAACAGGCATAGGCCTTGGCACAGTGCTGGTGATTTTGCTGGTGTTGTATCTGCTTGGATTTTTCAGATAGAGCGCTTTGCGGCAAGGTAGACTCACTGGGGGTAACTTGGTGACGGACCGGAGATCGCTGTCCAGGTGCGCAATGCGGGCAATGGGACCAATGTGTGGAGGGAAGAGATGGGGATCGCAATGAGTAATGCGCTGGCGCTGGTGCGCTGGCATGATTCTCGATTTTTACAAGATTTCAGCGGCCGCGACTTTGCCTGGCTACTGATCGGCGCGTTGCTGGCCGTGGTCGTAATGTGGGTAATCTCGCGGCGCAGGCGGCGTTGGTTTTAGATATCAGAAAATATGCAAGCCTGGACCAGGTATAACGATGGTTATCTGAGCCATCCTGGCTGCATTTGATCCCCTCAAGCCCCTTCCAGCGCCGCCAATATCTGCGGCCCCAGTTGGCTCACGCTGCCTGCGCCGAGGGTCAGAATCAAATCGCCTTCGCGAACCTGGGTGGCCACTTCGGCAACCGCAGCGGCAAACTCCGGTGCATAATGTACGGTAGGCCCCTGAATCCTGCTGGCCAGCCCCTCCGCCGTCACGCCGGGGATTGGCTCCTCGCTTGCGGCGTAGATGGGCAGCACGATCACCGTGTCAGCGTCGGCGAATGCGCTGCTGAACTCGTCTAGCAGGTCCCTGGTCCGCGTATACCGATGGGGCTGGAAGACGACGAAGATGCGCCGGTGTCCGCATTCGCGGGCTGCGGCCAGCGTGGCGCGAATCTCCGTGGGATGGTGCCCGTAGTCGTCCACCACAGTCACGCCGCGCGCCGCGCCGCGCAACTGAAATCTCCGGTCCACGCCGCGAAAGTGGCTCAGCCCCTCGGCAATCTGCTCCGGCTCTATCCCCAGCTGGTGAGCGATGGCCACCGCCGCCGTCGCGTTCAGCACATTGTGCCGTCCCGGCACGTGCAATTCAAAAGGTCCCAGCGGCCCCAGCGCGGTCATCACCTGAAAGCGCGCGAACGTTCCCATCACCGCATCGAGATACTCCAGCCGGTAGTCGGCCTCCGCCGCCACCCCGTAAGTAAACACACGCCGCTGCGCGCGAGGCAGAATCCCAGCCAGCAGCGGATTGTCCACGCACGCCGTCACCGCTCCGTAAAACGGCAACTTGTTAATGAATGTCAGAAAGGCCTGCTCCACGTCGGCCATGTCGCGGTAGCAGTCCATGTGCTCGCGGTCCAGATTCGTCACCACCGCCAAAATCGGCGACAGCTTGAGGAAGGAGCGGTCGCTCTCATCGGCCTCGACCACCATGTATTGCGACTTGCCCAGCTTGGCGTTCGAGCCTAGCGCATCCACCCGCCCGCCAACCACCACTGTGGGGTCCAGTCCGCCGGCGGCAAGCACCGCGGCCACCATCGAAGTCGTCGTCGTCTTGCCGTGCATTCCGGCGATGGCAATGCCGTACTTCAATCTCATTAATTCGGCCAGCATCTCGGCCCGCTGAATCACCGGCGTCTTGCGTGCCCGCGCCTCCAGCACCTCGGGATTCGTCGCGCTCACCGCCGAGCTGGTCACCACCACCGTCGCCCCGGCCACGTTCACGGCATCATGCCCCTCGTAGATCGTCGCGCCCATCTGCGCCAGCCGGTCGGTCACAGCGGAGCGGCGCAGATCGGAGCCCGAGACCTTCATGCCCAGGTTGAGCAATATCTCCGCGATGCCGCTCATGCCGATGCCGCCGATGCCGATGAAGTGCGCGTGCTGGGAAGTAGCAAACATAATGTGTAAAACTCCACTGTATCATTTCGTCGGGTGAGAACCGATCAGCCGCGCTCGCTCACTGTATCGTCTCCTCGACGAGAACAATGTCATAACTCTTGCCGTCGCTGGAAGTATTCTTCTTGGCCAGGTAATGAAGTTTGCTGGAAGTATCGCTGGAAGAATCGAACTCACATTTCGTCCCTTTCACCAGGCCATCGTATTGCTTGCCCTCTTTGCCATCCCCCACAACAAACTGCTTAGTCCCTGCTCCAGCCACATAGGCCACGTGCCGGCTGTCCGGGCTAAAGGCGAGTCCGCCAATGCCGTCGTAAGGTTGTTCCTCTTTGCCGTCCACCACGGCTGACCATTTCTCGCCCGCATTGAACCGTTTCTCGCCAACTTTGGCCACGTAGGCCGCGCGCTGGCCGTCCGGGCTGAATAGGAACGGTTTCTCTATGTAATATGCATCCCAGTAAACCTCATCTTTACAACTGTGCAACAGCTTGATTGCATCCGCTTCGACAATGGATGCATAAGGTTTTCCCTCAACTCCGTCCACTACGAAAACCATCTTCTCGCCGGAATCAGCCAAATAAGCCAGCCGCCTGCTATCCGGGCTGAAGGCAAGTCGTCTGATCCCATCGTAGGATTTGCCTTCCTTGCCATTCGCTACCGCCGCCCACGTCACGTCAGTCTTGGCGGCATAGGCCACCTGCGCGCTGTCCGGGCTGAAGATGAGCCCGCCAATGGCATCGTAAAATTTCCCGTGCTTCCCGTTGACTACCACGGTCCACATCTCCTTGACTTTGGCTCCATAGGCCATGCTCTTGCCATCCGGGCTATAGAGAACCTTCATGTCGCCGATGATTTGGCTGCTGATGTAGTCGTAGGACGCTTGCTTCTTGCCGTCGACCAGCAGAACTTCCTTCCCGTTGATATTGACCACATAGGCCACATGCCGGCTGTCCGGGCTGAAGATGAGTTCTTGCGCGATGTCGTACGGTTTGCTCGCAGTCCCATCCACCATCGCTACCCATTGCTCGCCGGCCCTGGCCAGATATCCCACGCGGCTGCTGTCTGGGCTGAAAACCAGGCTTGGCCCTGAAATGATGTCGTAGGGCTTTTCCTCTTTGCCATCCACCACCACCAGCCACTTCTCGCCAACTCTGGCCATATACGCCAGCCGCCGGCTGTCTTCGCTGAAGAGGAGACCGTTGGCCTCATCGTAGGCTTTTCCCTCATTGCCGCCTGCCACCACATGCTGTTTCCCTCCTGCCGACGCCACATAGGCTACCCGATGGCTGTCCGGGCTGAAAGTGAGGCTCGACGCATCGATAAAGTCGTAAGTCTTCTCCTCCTTGCCGTCCACCATGACAAGCCGCTTGGCGCCGGCCTTCGCCACGTAGGCCACGTGCCGGCTATCCGGGCTGGAGACAGGTTGGCTGATGGTGGAGGAGGAATCAATGTGACAGATCAGTGTTTCCGAGCCGGCTCTGCCTCCGTGGAATACAGCGCTCATCCACTTGCAACCGGTAGCGGGCAATAGCAGGGCAAACAGCAGCAAAGCCTTGATCGTTCTCATCGTCATTCCTTTCTCTGGGCGAATTTGTACGATTCCCATGATCACTGCGGATTATATCCCGGCCATACTTGCCGGTTCTGTGAGGTCAAAATGGCGACACGGATTCCCGCATTTTCAGCAAAGCCGCAAAAAGTTAGAGCGCGCCCATTTTCAAAGTCGAACCGCGCTGTTTTCTAGCCGGCTGCCACTGTCGTCCGCTTGCGGCTGCTTAGCAGCGGCAGCACCTGGGCCTGCGCCGCGTCCACCGTGAGCCCGTGCTTCGCGCGTAGCTCTTCCACCTTGCCATGCTCGATGAAGCGGTCGGGCCAGCCGATGCGAACCACCGGGACCGCGCTACCCAGCTCGTCCAGCGTTTCCAGCACCGCCGAGCCGAACCCGCCCATCTTAACGTGGTCCTCAAAGGTGACAAAGGCGGCCACGCGCCCGGCGTAGCTGGCCAGCATCTCTCGGTCCAGCGGTTTGATGAAGCGCGGGTTGATCACCGCGGCGGAATAGCCGGCACACTCCAGCCGCGCGGCCAGCTCCTGCGCCATCGTAATCATCGGCCCAAGCCCGAGAATAGCCACGTCGTTGCCGTCCTTGAGCACCTCTGCCTTGCCGACGGGAATCGCCTGCGGCTCGGGTTTGCGAGCCGCGTCCGGACCAAGACCGCGTGGGTAGCGGATCGCGCTCGGCCCCGGTAGCTGCAGAGCGGTCTTCATCATGTCGGCCAGCTCGTCCTCGTCCTTGGGAGCCATTAACACAATCTCCGGCACGCCCCTCAAGTAGGCGATGTCGAACAAGCCGTGATGCGTCGGTCCGTCGTCGCCGGAAAGGCCTCCGCGGTCCATGCAGAAGAGCACCGGCAGTTTTTGCAATGCCACGTCGTGCACAATGCAGTCGAAAGCGCGCTGCAAAAAAGTGGAGTAGATGGCAACGACCGGCCGATAGCCGCGAGCGGCCATGCCGGCGGCGAAGACCACCGCGTGCTCCTCAGCAATGCCCACATCGAAGTAGCGTTTGGGATGATGCGGCCGGAATAAATCCAGCCCCGTCCCGCTGGGCATCGCTGCGGTGATGGCTACGATGCGCTCATCTTTGTTGGCCAGTTGCACCAGCGTCGTCGCAAAGACCTCGGCGTAGCTTTGCTGGCCGGCGGGCTTGGTCTCGCCGGTATCCGGGTCGTAGGGACCCAGGCCGTGAAACTTCTTCTGCCCGTTCAACGCCGGCGGGTAGCCGCGGCCCTTTTGCGTCAGGACGTGCAGCAGCACCGGGCGGTTCTGAGTCTTGAGAAAGTTGAAGGTCTCCACCAGCAGCGGAATGTTGTGCCCGTCGAGGGGGCCATAGTATTGCAGGTCGAACTCCTCAAAAAGGATGGAGGGCCACAGCATGCTCTTGGCGGCCTCTTCCGCGCGCCGTGCCACCTCCACCGCCGTCTTGCCGCCCACCTTTTCCAGGATGCGCTTGGCCCGTTCGTGCAGGCTCGTGTATTGCTCGGTGGTGACGATCTTGTTGAAGTAGCGGGCAATCGCGCCCACATTGCGGTCAATGGACCACTCGTTGTCGTTCAGCACCACGATCAGCCGCTTGGTTTGCTCGGCGATGTTGTTCAGCGCTTCAAAGGAAATCCCATTGGTGAAGGCCGCGTCGCCGGCCACCGCGATCACGTGCTCTGTGCCGCCGGCCAGGTCGCGCGCAACAGCCATGCCCAGCGCCGCTGAAAGAGCCGTGCCGGCGTGGCCAGCGCCGTAGCAGTCGTGCTCGCTCTCGGTGCGCAGCATAAAGCCGTTCAGCCCGCCCGGCTGGCGAATCGTTCCCATGCGTTCCAGCCGCCCGGTCAGCATCTTGTGAACGTAGACCTGGTGGCTCACGTCGAACAGTAGTTTGTCCGTGGGAGTATTGAAAACCGTGTGCAGGGCCAGGGTCAGTTCCACCACTCCGAGATTCGGGCCCAGGTGGCCGCCCGTCTTGGAGAGCGTCTGTATCAGGAATTCGCGAATCTCCTCGGCCAGCTCGTCCATCTGCGCAAAACTAAGGCGCTTCACGTCGGCCGGCGAGTGAATGGATTCCAGCAGTGTTCCCATGGTTTTCCTTCCCCTGAAAAAGGCCGGGCAGCCAGGCAAAAAGCCCTCTGACCCAGGGGCCATCGAAACCAGCTTTGCCAATCGTTAGTATATCAACGCGGCGGATTCACTGTAACCCGATGCTTCGAGCCCTTCAACACAGCTGAACGGTCACACGTCGCAACGCTTATGTGGGGATCAACCCACTACACAATTGTCGTGAGTTCCATCTGAATCTGCGTTTGTGACATGAATCATACCTGCGAAATATATCGTATTTTACTTGACATACACCCTGGTTCATGGGACTATGCTGCTGTAATTTGGAGGCGCAAGATGGACGCGCTGAAATTTCTAGCTGTTGCCCTCGTCTTGAGCTTGACTTTCTGTCCTGCGCAGGCTGCTTCGCAGCATCCGCCGCAGCCTCCAACGCAGCCTCCGCCTCAGAATGAGATGGATATCCTCAACATGGAAGCCGGGGCCAGTGATCCGGAGGGGATTCACAAGTATAGCGAGGACCTGATTCATCGGCTAATAGGCACCGCCGCGGGTCCAGAGTATGAGGCATCCGTCATCGACCGGCTGGCGCGCGCTGAAATGAAAGCAAGGCAGGGAAAGCGCAAGCTGATCTCCGAGGCGGAGATTGCCCAGGCCTTCAATCAACTGATGAGAGAGACCGGGGCGCCGGATACGTTCACGGCGGATGTGGCCGCCGTGGAATCGGAAAGGAACGCGTTGGAGAAACGATTGCCGGCGTTGATTACCCGCAAGAAGAATGGAAGCTACTGCAATCCCGGCGAGACGATTTATATTCTTGTACTACTGATACAACACGTAGCTAGACCTCCTGATCCACCAATCCAGGGAAGTCTCCCCCAAGTGCGTCCTGGTCCATATGTACCAGTCCAACAACACTTAATGATATTTTTCGCAAGGCATTCCGTTTCAGTAAACAAAACGGTGTTGAATCATCTGTTCAAAGTTTTCCAAATCTGACATCAGAAAGGGAAAGACTCGAATTGAAACGTCACTCTGATCGCCTGTGACCATAAAATCTCCTACTTCCGCGGCACGCTATACGGCCCCGGCAACGCCGGGTTGGCCGGCTTGTTGGCTGGCGCAGTCACCCGCGCGGCGGAAAGAATCGTGACAATATCCTTTGCCAAACTGCGGGAAGCAATCGCTCCGTTGACTGCGATCTCATTGCCTGAGTTAAGGACAATGGATGTCTTCTTGTCCGAGAGGACGAAACTGTGGACATTGGTGAATTTGACCCGGCTGACTTCAATCAGCAAGTCAGCCGCGCTGGGGTCCTGAACAATGGTCAGCCCCAGATCCGGCCATTCCTTTTGCTGCGTCAGCGCGAGGTCCATGGCTTCGACGGTTATAAACATAGTCTTCGAGTGAACATAGACAGTTTTTGCATTCTTGATGATCTGTTTGGGGTCGGTGTTGGCGGCGGCAGTGGCGCCAGGCTGTGGAACTGTTTCGGCTGGCGGTGCGATCAGTTGCAGCGAGGCCCCCGAACCAAGCGCAATGCGCGGGCCGGCTTCCGGCAGTCCAAGAACGCTGCCAACAGGCACTGCGAATGGAGAGGCAGCCCCCTTAGGTCCGGTAATGATGCCAATCAATGCACTGTTGTGATCAACCAGCGCACCGCCGCTGGCGCTCGGAGCAATCGCCGCTGTAAACCGCATCACATTGAATCCTGAGCCGGCTCCGGGAATTTCATCCGCCGGACTGATGGCGAAGAGAATGCCCTCGGTAGTTACCCAGGTAAGTCCGCTTGAGTTGGTGACTGCATAAATGGGATCGCCGGGCGCAACACCTGCGGTGCTTTCGGGTATAAGCGCCGGAAGCGCTCCAGCGGAAATCTTCAGCGCGGCCACATCGCGGCGTTCGTCAGAACCAAGAAGCATTACCTGGTCGAAAACTTCTCCGTTGGCCAGCCGGATCTGCACTGCGGCTGCGCCTTTGACGGCATGAAGCGGAGCAAGAATCACCCCATCCCTCGAAATCACGACTCCTGTGGCGATGGAGGTGACGTGCCCCGCGCTATCACCGGACAAAATGAGCACGCAGGCGGCCTGGGTGTGCTCGTAGATTGCCTTGGAGTCAGGCGCAGGAATACCTTCCTGGGCTGCGGCACAGAGTGCCAGAGCGCTAAAAGCGGCAACAACGACAACTTTCATGATTGCTGTGAATTATAGAACAGAACCAGCGCAAGGTCATCTGCGACTGAGGCAAAGAAAAGCCGCCCGAAAGCGGCTTCTCATTTAGCTCAACAGCGAACGCTGCTCTACGGCTGCGCCTGATCTTGCTGCGAGGCGCCGGGCCAGTCCGAGGCCGTGTTCGGCTTCACCTGGGCAGTAAACCAGTTGTTATCCCAGAGATTCTGGTAGAACGCGCCCGTCATCTCGGCGGCGCGCGGGCCAAAGGTGGGCCGTCCGCCTTCCAGGAAGAAGACCGTTACCAGGCTGCCTTGCGGCGAGTCGGCCCACGACGCGAACCAGCCGAAGCGGGTACCCTTGGCCGAGCAGGTTCCCGTCTTGCCAAACACCGGAAGCTCGTGGAAGTTGGCCTTCAGCCGGTGGGCTGTGCCGTACTCCACCGCGCCGGCCATGCCGTCCTGCAAATCGGGAACGAAGCGGGCGATCTCCAGCGTGCGCTTGACCCTGGGTGCAAAGCTGGCGGCCTCTTCCCGTGTGGTCGGATGCTGCAGGTAGAAGAGGGTTCCGCCGTTGGCCAGTGCGGCTACAAAGGCGCCCAGTTGCAGAGGTGTAAGTGACACTCCCTGTCCGTAGCTGCACATGCGGCCCACGCCACCCTGCGAGGCGGGCAGTTCCTCGTCGGGATAAACGCCCAGTTGTTCGCCTTCAATGTTGTAGCCGGCCAACTCGCCCAGGCCAAACTGGTTGGCGTAGTAATGCACGCGCTCAAAGCCCAGTTCGCGACCCAGTTGCTCAAAGTACTGGTTGTTGCTCTTGGCCAGCGCCTGCGTCATGTTCATGTGGTAATTGCCCAGACGAATCGGCGTGTCGCGCGTGACCACTCCCTCGGAAAGCGCGGCCAACGCCACCGTGAGCTTGATCGTGGAGCAAGGCTCGGCGCCCGGCGAGAGAGCCAGCTTCTGGTTGACCATGGCCAGTATTCGCCCGTTGGAGGGATTGATGACCACCGCCGTGCCGTTCATATCGCCCATCGCATCGATAGCGGCTTGGCGAACCACAGGGTCCTCGCCCGCTGTCACATCCGCGGCAAAGATGTCGCCCTTGGCAAAGGAGCTGGCGGTAAAGTGCTCATAATAGCGATGGCGGCGGCGGGAGGCAAGGGCTGCGCTGCGTGCGCCAGCTCTCGCGTTGCCTCTTGCGGTCCGGTGAGCCGTGTTTCCGGCAGGCACTGCTTTGTGCGCTGTGTGGGGAGCGCTGCTGTGAGTCGTCCCCGCATGAGCCGTAGTGGAGTGAGTCGTTCCTGTATGCGCGGTGGTGGATTTGCGGGCTGACGATCCTGCCGTATGTGTCGCCGCATGGGGCGTGGTATGTGTCGTGGCGTGATGACCGGCGGCGCGATGGGGCTCTGTCAGATGGGAGTCGGTTGTTTTGGAGTGGTGCACCTGGCGCGGAGCGTCCAGCGCCTCCGCCACCCCGGCTCCCAAGCCAAAACCCATCAGAACCAATGCACAAGCCCAAACGCGGGTAAAATTCATCCAGCCGGGATCCTCTCTCCTAACGGAGTGTCGAACCGTTCGTCTCCTAAGCGGAGGCGTATTACCTGCCATTCCATCCTGCTATCCCCGGAACGGCTCTCCCCATTAGACCGGCCCGTCCACTCCTTGCAAGAGGTCACTCTTCCAACGAAAAAGCCAGCGCCTTACATTGGAACGAACGGTTCTAATGGGTACATCACTCTTATCTGTCACTCCGCACACGACTTACACCCTCTCTTGCGGACTAAGACAATTCTAAGCCGGGCGAAATGGCCTGCCTGAGCTATAGGAACCCTGGCCTATGTGAGCTATATTGCACTATACGCCAGCCAAGGTTTCTTTCATAGTGAACCCTCCCTACAACTGTAAGTTGCGCAAGAAGGTTGGTTTTTCCAAATCCGGCTGCATCTCCTCGTCAGTCTGGGGGAAGAGCATCGCGTCTGGCTGGCCACGGCGCTCGTCCAGCGAGGGCCGGTTGCGCACCCCGCTGCTGAACTCCGAAGCGTAGTCTCTGGGCGGAGGGGTGTATGCCGGCTCCTCCGCCAATTCGGCAAACCTCGGGGGCGCAGGCGCGGCTGCCGGTCCCGTCTCCTCAGGCCAGCTCGCCGAAACCGGCTCCATGGCAGGCTCTGCATCAACTGCGGATTCCGCGCTAGGTGCCGGGTCAGTGAAAAAGCCTTCTGCGTCCCACTTGTCTGACGTGCTCGAGTCGTCCGCCTTGTTCAAATTGTCCAGTTTATCCAATTTGTCCAGCACGACCGTCTCTTCCTCCTCTTCTTCCTCTTGCGAGAGGAAGCGCGGCGGCTTGGGAGCGGGCGCAGGCGCTGGCGCCAGCACCGGCCCGGCCGTGGGCTCATGGTTCTCGCCGTTGCGTGGAACCAGGGAGATTTGCGCCACTGGGGCAGGGGACAGGGGAATCGAAACCACTGGCGCCTCTTCCACGGTCAGCATGCGCGCGCGCCGTTCCGGCATCTGATCGCGAAAGCCGGTGGCGATAACCGTAATCTTGACCTCTTCGCCCATCTTCTCGTCCTGCACCGCGCCGAAGATGATGTTGGCCTCCTCATGGGCGGCGGACTGAATCAGAAGCGAGGCCTCGTTGACCTCGGAGAGCTTGAGCGAGCTGGAGCCGGTGATATTAATAAGGATGCCGCGCGCCCCGTCCATGGCGCCGGCTTCCAGAAAGGGCGAAGCCATCGCCGCCTGGGCAGCTTCCACGGCGCGATTGGCGCCCGAGCGCACTGCCGTGCCCATCACCGCGTGGCCCATGCCGGCCATGGTGTTTTTCACGTCGGCAAAGTCGCGGTTGATGATGCCGGGGATGGTGATGATGTCGCTGATGCCCTGTATTCCCTGGCGCAACACGTCGTCGGCGATATGGAAGCTCTCGAAGAAGCCGGCGTCCCTGGCCACCTCCAACAGCTTCTCGTTGGGAATCACGATCAGCGTATCCACGCACTCCACCAGCTCCTTGAGACCGCGTTCCGCCAGTTGTTGGCGGCGCTTGCCTTCAAATGCAAACGGCCGAGTGACCACCGCCACGGTGAGAATGCCCATCTCGCTGGCCAGCGAGGCAATCACCGGCGCTGCCCCGGTGCCGGTGCCGCCGCCCAACCCGGCGGTGATGAAGACCATGTCCGCGCCTTCCAGGGCTTCGATAATCTTCTCCGAGTCTTCCAGAGCGGCGCGCCTGCCCAGGTCGGGGTTGGACCCGGCGCCCAGTCCGGAGGTAAGCCGCACGCCCAGTTGCAGCTTGACCGGAGCCTGCGAGGTCTTGAGCGCCTGCACGTCGGTGTTGGCGGCGATAAACTCCACGCCCGTTATGCGCGACTGGATCATGCGATTGACCGCGTTCCCCCCGCCCCCGCCCACGCCGATGACGATGATGCGGGCTCCGCGCACGCTCTCCTCGTGGTACTGAATGCGCATCTCCAAAACTTCTTTCCTCAACTGTTCCATAGTGCTCGGTCTCCTCCTTGATGCCTGTTAAGAAAACCTCAAAAGCTGCCTGTAAACATGCCCCGCCAACGGGAGCGAAAAGTGGTGTTCGGCTCTACGGCGTTTTTCCTCATGCGCTGGACATACAAAATCATGCCGATGGCCGCGGAAAGGCTGGGGTGAACCAGTTCGCCGGGCATGTGCGAAAGGCGGACAGGGAGTCCGATGCGCGCCGGAACTCGTAATTGGCTCTCGGTAATGTCCAGCATTCCGCGCAGCATGGCCCCGCCGCCGGTGAGCACGCAGCCGGCGCCCAGAGCCTCCAGCACCCCGCCCTCGCGCAGGCTCTGTTTAACCAGTTGAAGCAGTTCGTCGGCGCGCGGCTGAAGATACTCCGCCATCCTGCGCAGGCTCACCATCTGCGGCTGAGGGTTGGCAACCTCAATCTCCGCATCCATCGGCACATCCGTCACCACGGCGTGACCGTAAAGACGCTTAAGCTCCTCCACCCGGGCCACATCGGGCATCTCCAGGCCCGCTGCCAGGTCGTTGGTAAAGTGCTGTCCTCCAATTCGAATCGAGTCCGTATGCACCACCGCGCCCTCAAAAAATACGATCAGCTCGGTAGAGTGGCAGCCGATGTCAAGCAGGCAAATGCCCAAATCCCGCTCGTCGGCAGAAAGGGTGGATTCGGCGGCGGCAATTGACTCCAGCACCGCGTCAATCACCTCCAGCCCGGCCCGGTTAGCGCAGGTTACCGTGCTTTGCAGCGCGCTGCCGGAGCAGGTGGCGATGTGCAACTCCACTTCCAGCTTCTTGCCCACCATGCCCTCCGGGTCGAAGATGCCCGGCTGGTCATCGAGAATGAACTGGCGGCGCAGCAGGTGAAGAATTCTGCGATCCGGTGGCCGTTCGATGGCGCGCGCCTGTTTGACCGCGCTTTGCACATCCTCGGCGTCGATCTGTCGCATGCGGCCGCCCAACTCGATTCCGCCGTTGGTATTGAGCCCGCGAATGTGCGGCCCGCCCACGCCCACCACGCATTGGTCAATGTAGATGCCTGCCGTTCGCTCCGCTTGCTCGCTGGCGGCCTTCACCGCTTTGGCCGCCGGAGAAAGATCGGCGATCAACCCCTTGCGCATGCCTGCCGACTCCACGATCCCGTGGCCGCAATAGCGTAGCGCGTCCTCATGCAACTCCGCTGCCAGCACGCGAGTCCACGCGCTGCCGATGTCCAGCACTACGATCAGGTCATCACGATTCTGGCTCATAACTGCTCACTGACCCTGAACGGCAGATGAGGCCGGAGGGCTGGTTGGGGCGATCTTCCGCTTGCTCACGTTCAGCACGGCGCGTGTACCCGCCGCGCGCTTCTTATTTTTCGCCTTGACTACCGTGGGAACATTCCTGGCTTTCGCGCTCGTGTCCCTTGCTGCGGTGGCCTTCACCTTGGCGGCGTCTTTTCCGGCCGGCTTTGCCGTCTTGGGAGCCTTGGTCCCGGAAGGATGTTTGAGGTGAGACTTGCCTGCAGCATGTCCTTTATCTGCAACTTGGCCTGACGAGGCCTTATTCGCTCCGGTGCTTTCCGCGACCTGCTCGCCATCCGCGGCTTGCGCCACATTGGTCCCCGGAGGCATCGACAGCACCGCGATTGTTTCATAGCGCAGGTCCACGGACACTAGATCGGGATGCTGATGACGCCAGTCGTTGATGCCTGCCTTGTAGCGCTGGTAGCGCTCCAGAAAATGGTCCTGGCCGAAGTGCGCCAGAATATCGGCGTCCTGTTCGGGCATCAGTACGCGGGCGTCCGTGGGATCACTCAGGTCTATCTCCGATATCTGTTCGGATAGATGCTGGCCGTTCGCGTCCAGTTCGCCCAGCAGGCGCTGATAGACCGCCATGCGCGCCTTGCGCTGAGCAGGCGGGTCCTGGGCGTTGATGCCTGTCACCACCGGGAACGAGTAGTGGTGCTGGGCCATCATGGCCGCCGGCATGGTGAGCAGAACTCCGCTCGCGTCCACCAGGCAGATCTGCGCTCCCTGGCGCACGAAGGCCACCGGCTCGCGCTCCACGATAGAGACCTGTATCTGGTCCGGCAGCAGGCGCATCACCGTGGCTTTTTCTACCCAGGGAATCTCTTCCAGTTGCTGCCGCCGCTCGGCCAGCGGCACGAAGAAGATATTGCGCCCGATATCTTCGCCAAAGACCGGCAGCAACTCCGCGCGGCTGACCTCGGTCAACCCCGTCGCCGCTATATTGTCTGTGCCGGTGATGCGGTAGCGTGCGTCGCTGCTCAGGAATGTGATCAGTAGAATTGTGCAGGCGGCCGCTCCGCCCAATGCGGCCAGCGTCAGAAAGATGCGTCCTGCCGCCCTTGTCTTGCGCCACTTCGGCCTGACCGGCCCACCAGAGCGAGGCTTTCTCTTGAGGGGCAACTCATCGCCGTCAGGCTCTTCCATCTCCAGCTGAATATCGGGCAGCGCGCTCGTCCGTGAGGGCACAACCTTCTCGCCACGCCGCAAGAGATGCTCATCGGGCGCTTCATCTTCCCAAGCGAAGGAACGTGTTGTGTTACTGCGTTGAGTCTTCACGCTGAGCGAGCGTGAGAATCGCCAATTCCAATATAGCTCCAGTCCGCCGCTATTATCTACTTTGATGCCAGGGGGAACCTGCAATGTTACGGGGTGCCTGCCCGCAGCGAAGCCGCGCTCAAGCCGAGGTAATGGAGTCTAGCCCGCATTTCTCACAAGCGGTGATTCGCAATCTTTTTTGAGAGCCGGGCGAGCCTTTTCCGGTGTTTTTGGGTGTTGGGTTTGGCCGGGCAGCGCATTTTTGTCCGGCCATTGGCTGTTTGGA
>JBEKJR010000006.1:0-191086 GCA_050011175.1 Occallatibacter sp. | reverse complement strand
TCCAAACAGCCAATGGCCGGACAAAAATGCGCTGCCCGGCCAAACCCAACACCCAAAAACACCGGAAAAGGCTCGCCCGGCTCTCAAAAAAGATTGCGAATCACCGCTTGTGAGAAATGCGGGCTAGTCCCTGTTCCCTACCTGCCGTCCCCCAACACCGACGTCCTGCCTATCAGCCGCTCAATGCGCTTCTGTACCGGAGGGTGGGTTGAAAACAGGCTGGCAAAAGTCTCGCCGCTGAGCAGCGGCGCAATGATGAACAGGTGCGCGTTGTTGGGCGAGGCCAGCAGAGGAACCTGGCGGCTGACGGCGGAGATCTTTTCCAGCGCCCTGGCCAAAGCATAGGGATTGCCGGTCAGGTGCGCGCCGCTGGCGTCGGCCTCGTACTCGCGCGTGCGCGAGACCCACAACTGAATCAGCGTGGCCGCCAGTGGAGCCAGCAGCAGCATGACCAACATGCCAATCAGCCCGCCGCCGCGCCGCCGCCCGCCGCCGAACCAGAAGGCCATGCGGGCCAATATAGTGATCGCCCCGGCCAGCGTCGCCGCTATCGAACTGGTAAGGATATCGCGGTTGCGCACATGGCTTAGCTCGTGCGCCAGCACGCCTTCCAGCTCTTCGTCGTTGAGCAACCCTAGAATGCCGTGCGTTACAGCCACCGAGGCGTGGTTGGGATTGCGCCCCGTGGCAAAGGCGTTGGGAGAGTCGGTGGGAATCACGTAAACCCTGGGCATCGGAACCCCATCCCGCGCCGCCAGCCGTTCCACCACCGCATACACCCGCGGCAACTCCTCCCGCGTCACCGGCTGCGCGTTGTACATGCGCAGTGCAATCTTGTCGGAGTAAAAATAACTGATAAAGTTCATCACCGCCGCAATGCCAAAGGCCAGCAGCGCGCCGTCCTCGCCGCCAAAATACATCCCGGCCAGAACCAGAATCAGCGTAAGCAAGGTAAGAAGAAGGGTGGTCTTGAAGATGTTCATGAAATTCGCTCCCAACCTCTATTTTCTCACTTGAAGCATGTAGTCAGTGATCGACCGTGCGCCCCGCCATCGCCGCGTTTTTGTTTTTGCGGCTTCGGGGGCGCCCAGCGACCAGGGCCCCCAAGAAGCGGTATTTGCTTCTTGGGGAGGTCGCGGCAGGTCTTCGTCGTTGGAGTGATCTAGAGCATTTGTACTGATAGTGTAAGGATGCTCCGTGCCCCATCCATTTCGCGTTCTTTGTGAAATGGGTGGGAAACCACTAAACCCACCCTACAGAAACTGTGAAAATGCTCTAAGGTTGGGAAACCTCGATCCTCAACCGGCATGTTCAGCGCAGCGCGGACCGTCCCGGTCACTTCTTGGGGCGCGACTCCGGCGGCACAAGCCCCGCCACCCGGTAGTAAACCACAAGCTGCCCGTAATGCTCCCCGGAGTGTTCGAGGTAGAACCAGGCCTGCTCGTTGAAGCGGAATTGCCGGTTGCTCCAGGGATCGACGACCAGATCGTTCATTCCGCTGTCGCCTTTGCTGGCAATCAGCGCCGCGCCATCCGCAAAGGCCTTGCGTACGTACTCCACCACCGCGGCCTTGTCCTTGAATTCGGATCGCTTCGGCTCGTCGAGGTGCGGCTTTACGCCCTTGCCCATCTCAACGACAATATTGATGCCATGGGCGGCGTGGATAAGCTGTTCGGCAAAGCTTCGCTGAGCGGGATTGGGCTTGAAATCGTATTTGTCTTCGGGAAAGTCTTCGGCCATCGCGGTCAGTTTCCGGCCCACATAGTTCCAGAAAGAAAGCAGGGTTTGTGAGGAACTAAGCGCGGGCTTCGGTGCGGCTGGCTTCGTCGTCGCGTCCTGGGCGATGGCGATTGGAATCACCAGTGCCGCCAACAGAAAAAAAGCAAATTTCTTACCGAGGTCTTTCATGCAATTATCTCCTTGCCAACAATATACCGCGTTGACCTTTGCTGCGTGTCACGCCCCGTTCATGAGGATGTGGACATTTCCGTGCTGTAACTGAATTCTCTAGTCTCTAGTCCCTATTCCCTATTCCCTGTTCCCTGCCTTTTCAACGCCCGCTTCAACACCGTATCCAGCGCCGCCTTCAGATCCGCGTACTCCGCCGCTGAAATCTTGCCGCCAATCTTGTCGCTTTCCAGCGCGAAGATCTCTTCCTTGAGCGCATCCAGCAGCATCGCGCTTCTGGTCCCGCCCGTCGCCGGACTGCGCAGCATAAACGCCGCCCCGGCCGCCAGCAATATCGCCAGCACGCTCAGAATCCACCCCTTGTACTTCGACAGCGGATCAGGCGTGTTGATGGGATTGGCCATGCCGCCGCCAGGCTGCGAGCCTGATGCGCCTGCCTCCTGGCCGGAGCCGGCCTGTTGGCCTTGTGCCTGCTGCTCATCGCGCGGAATCGATCCCGTGCCGGAGACGGTGAACTCCAGCGCCTTGCCCGGCGTCGAGTTCTTGGCCACGTATGTTGGAATGCCTTCCTGTGGCGCGGAGATGAACTCTGATCCTGCGCCCGCGGCAAAGCTCATGCTCCTGGGCAACATCACCCACACGGTTCTGGCCGGCATCATCACCTGGTGATGAAAGACAAACTTGCCGCTGCTGTAGGGCAGCATATATTCGATCTGGAAGTGAGTGCCCTTCTCGCCGTCGTCGGGCTGAATGGGAAAGTTGAAGGAGTAGTGCCCCTTCGCGCCGGCGGGGTCCAGCTTGAGCGAGGTGGGCAGTCCGCCGGGCCGCTGTGCCGATGCGCCATCCACCGCCGCCTCCTCCGGCAGTACAATCTCAAAGCTGCGCGGGCTCCACTGCGTGCGCGGAGGCATGCTGGAGTTGTGAACCACGTACCGCTCCACCACCCGCAGTTGCCCATTCACCGTCTCCACAATGCCCACCACATCTTCATCGATGATGACTCCATCCACCTTGGCAGCCACGTCATAGACGGAGATGTCGCCTGCCGCGCCGCCCTCCGGCGCGCCGATAAAATAAGTCGCCCCCTGGTGGGTTGCCCGCACCAGGTAACTGCTCTGGCCCGGCTTCGTCAACTTGTAGTGCCCGCCGGAGTCGGTTGTGGTCCTGGCCACCTCGCTCATGCTGGCCTGCACGTCCACCAGCACCACGGCATCGCCCGCGGCGGGCTTGCCTGTGGTCTTGTTGGTCACCGTGCCGGTGATTGGGGCGGCCTGCGCCCATGCGCCCGCGAGCAGCAAGCTCAGAGCAATACTGCGAAATACTATCTTCGACATTTTCATTTTCAAAAGAATCCTCTTGTAAAACGCTGTGAATTGTCTCAAATCTGCCGTGCCCCATCCTTGCGAGTTTTTTCTGTCGCAAGGGTGGGATTCCACAAACCCATCGCCAGGTTCATGAGACGCCGGGTGTCCCAGGTCCCTCGCATTTGGGGACCTGGGATTGCTCAACTCCAAATATGTGGGTGCCCCACCCTCGCCGCGTTCTTGTTTTTGCGGCTAGGGTGGGATTCCTCACGCCCGCTGCAAAATCTCAATCTCCGCCATCAACCGCGCCGTCTCGTTTTCAAGCTGCGCCCGCTGCGCCCGGAACTCCTCTTCAGGATACTTCCCGGCACGGAACTCGAAGTTCAAATCGCGCAGGTTTTCGTTGAGTTGCTCCTTGCGCTCCTGCAGGTACTCGAGGCGCGTCTTCTCCTGCTGGCTGGCAGAAACCTCATCCGGCCAGAAGGTATACACCAGCAGCCCAATCAGCAGCAGTACACCGGCCACAAGACCTTGTGTTTCCGTCATCGCTCAAACCCTCCGTCACCGGCACTGTCCACTGTTCTCTGTTCTCTGTTCTCTGTTCACTGTTCACTGTCCACTGTTCTCTGTTCACTGTCCACTGTTCACTGTCCACTGTTCTCTGTTCACTGTTCACTGTTCACTGTTCACTGTTCACTGTTCACTGTCCACTGTTCACTGTCCACTGTCGCGGCGTCAGCGCCACCAGCGTGCCCAACACCATCAGCAGCACCCCGGCCCAGATCCAGCTCACCAGCGGATTCAGGAACGCCTTGATAATCGGCTGCCCGGTTTCCGGATTTTGGCGATCATACACCACATACAAATCCCATGCGACCACCGAGTGAATTGCCACCATGGTCTGCGGTTGCTGGCTGGCCATATATACGCGCTTTCCTGGCGTCATCTGTAGCGGAACAATATGGAAGATCGGAAAAACATGGAACATGAAGCCATCGAACTCAAGCATCTTCGCTGGCTGATCCCCTTTGGAGACGTTTAGTATTGCATACTCGGAATCATAGTTAGGGTTCGTATCCTGCGTGGGGCCGGCATATTCCAGCGTATAAGGTCCGATGTCCAGCTTGTCGTGCAGCGCCATGCCCCCATCCGCAGACTCCTGCGTCCGGTTGAAGGCCGAACCGGCCAGCCCAATCACCACAATCACCACGCCGATGTGAACCATATAGCCGCCATAACGCCGCGTGTTGCGCCGGATCAGCTGATACGTCGCCCAAAAGATGTTCCGCCCGCTCTGCCGGGCAATCACCATCATCCCGCGCAGAAATTCCGAGCAGATGGCCGTCAACACGCCCGCCGAAAGCCCAAACGCCACCAGCGCATAGAAGCTACCCTGATCCAGCGTGCCGTCGTGCCACGGCCGCACACCCGCAATCAGGCAGCCGATCACCACAACCCACAGCGCGATCACCGGCAGCACAAAGTTGCGCCGAATGTTTTTGAACGACGTGCTCCTCCACGGCAGCAGCGGCCCCACGCCCATCAACAACAGCAGAAACAGCCCGATAGGCACGGCCACGCGGTTGTACCAGTCTGGGCCCAACGTCACCTTCGCGCCCGCGAAGTATTCGCTCAAAATGGGGGTGAGCGTTCCCAAGACAATCACAACGCAGCCGGCGAACAAAACAAGGTTGGCAAACATAAAGCTGGACTCGCGGCTGACCAGCGATTCCAGACGCAGCTCGCTCTTCAGGTGGTCGCCCTGCAAAATATACGTGAATACGCACGCCGCCAGCACCATCACCATGAAGATCATGAACCAGTCGCCAATCGACGACTTCGCAAAGGCGTGTACCGAGCTGACCAGCCCGCCGCGCGTCAGCATCGTGCCCAGCAGCGTCAGTAGGAACGTGAAAAAAATCAGCCACACGTTCAAGCTCTTCATCATGCCTTTCTTTTCCTGCATCATCACCGAGTGCAGAAAAGCGGTTCCCGTCAGCCACGGCATCAGGCTGGCATTCTCCACCGGGTCCCAGCTCCAGTAGCCGCCCCAACCCAGCACGGCGTACGCCCAGTGCATCCCCAGGAAGACCCCGGCCGTCAAAAACAGCCAGGTCACCATCGTCCAGACGCGCGTAATCCTGATCCACTTCTCGCCCGGATAGCGCATCATCAGCGCGCCCAAAGCGAACGCGAACGGCACCGAGAAGCCCACGTAACCCAGGTAGAGCAGCGGCGGGTGAATCACCATCTCCGGATACTGCAACAGCGGATTCAGCCCGTAGCCGTCCTCGGGAATCTGTCCCCGCAGCAGCGCAAACGGCGGCGCGGCAAAGTTCAGCACCACCAGAAAGAAGACCTGAATCCCGGCCAGAATCGCCCCCGCGTAGGCGTACAGCTTCACATCGGTTTTATGCGTCAGTCGCAGCACAAACCCGTAAGCCCCCAGCAGCCACGCCCACAGCACCAGCGAGCCTTCCTGACCGCTCCACAGCGCGGAAAACTTGTACCATCCGGGCAGCGCGCGGTTGGAGTGCTCCAGAATGTACGTGATGGAAAAATCATTGGCAAAGACCGACCACACCAGCGCCACGGCCGCCGCCGTAATGGCCGCAAACCCCGCCATTCCCGCCCGCCGCGCCGTATCCGCCAGCCGCTCCGGCGAGATGCACGCCTGTTGCCCCGTGGCCAGCAACCGCAGCGCCAACGCCCCCGCCAACAGGTTGTAGGCTGCCAGCGCCAACGCCACTAAAAGTGCAAAACTTCCGAATAATGCCATTAAAACTCCGCCATCTATTCCAGACTGATTCTCGCCCCAGGCCGGTAGCCTCAGCGGCCTTCCGCCTTAGTCATTCTCAATCCATGATAGACGGTTTTAGTGTGATCTGGCTCACATCGTGGACAGTGTATCAACCATCCCGGTTGACCACCTTCACCGGGTGCCCCATTTTCACCGATTCGCGCTCTTTGCGAATCGGTTAAAGTGGGATATCTACATCTTGAGATATCACTATCTACTGTCTTTTATTGCACTTCCTCACCCAAACAGAAACTCCTTCTCCCTCAATTCTTTGATGCTGTCCCTCAGCCGCGCCGCCCGCTCGAACTCGAACTTCCGCGCCGCCTCCCGCATCTCCGTTTCCAGTTTCGCAATGTGCCCATCCAATTCCGCCTGGGTGGCAAACCCCTCCGGCATCCCCGCCGTCTCTTCCTCGGCCACATCCCCGTACTCCGCCTTCAGAATCGCGGCCAGCCCCATCTCCACCGGGCTGATAATCGACTGCGGCGTAATCCCGTTCTCCTCGTTGAAGGCCCGCTGAATCCTCCGCCGCCGGTCCGTCTCGTCAATCGCCCGCCGCATAGAATCCGTCACCCGGTCCGCGTAGAGAATCGCACGCCCCTCGATGTGCCGCGAAGCCCGCCCCATGGTCTGAATCAGCGAACCCGCCGAGCGCAAAAAACCCTCCTTGTCCGCGTCCAGAATCGCCACCAGCGAAACCTCCGGCAAATCCAGCCCTTCGCGTAACAAATTAATCCCGATCAGCACGTCGAATTCACCCTTGCGCAACCCCGCCAGCAGCTTCACCCGCTCCAGCGTCTCAATCTCCGAGTGCATATAGCGGCAGCGCACGTCCACCTCGGTGTAGTAGCCCGCCAGGTCCTCGGCCATGCGTTTGGTCAGCGTCGTCACCAGCACGCGTTCACCGCGCCCGGCCCTATCGCGAATCTCCCCCAGCAGATCGTCGATCTGTCCCTTCACCGGCCTGATCTCCACCTCCGGATCCACCAGCCCCGTCGGCCGAATCACCTGCTCCACCACCACGCCCGCCGAGTGCGTCAGCTCATACGGTCCCGGCGTCGCCGAAACATAAATCGCCTGCTGCACGCGGTTCTCAAACTCCTCAAACGTCAGCGGCCGGTTGTCCAGCGCCGACGGCAGCCGGAAGCCGTAGTCCACCAAATTCTGCTTCCGGCTCCGGTCCCCATGCCACATCCCATGCACCTGCGGAATCGTCGCGTGGCTCTCGTCCACAAATAAGAGAAAATCTCGCGGAAAATAATCCAGCAGCGTCGGCGGAGCCTCGCCCGGCAGCCGCCCGCTAAAGTGCCGCGAATAGTTCTCAATCCCGTGGCAGTAGCCCATCGACTTGATCATCTCCAGGTCGTAGCGCGTCCGCTGGTGAATCCTCTGCGCCTCCACCATCCGCCCCTCGGCCTCCAGTTGCGGCGCCCACGCATTCAGCTCCGCCACAATCGAATCAATCGCCTGCGCCTTCGTCTCCGGCTGCATCACATAGTGGCTCTTGGGATAGATCGGCAGCCGCGCGTACTTCTGCTTCACCGTGCCAAACAGCGGATCGATCTGCGCCAGCGACTCAATCTCGTCGCCGAACAGCTCAATCCGGTAAGCCGTCTCGTCATACGTCGGATAAACCTCGATCACGTCGCCGCGCACCCGGAACGTCCCGCGCCGGAAATCCGTATCATTGCGCTCGTACAAAATCTCCACCAGCCGCCGCGTAATATCCTTGCGGCTGATCCGCTGCCCTTTCTCCAGCAACAGCAGCATCCCATAGTAAGCCTCCGGCGAACCCAGCCCATAGATGCAGCTCACCGAACTGACAATGATCGCGTCCCTCCGCTCAAATAAACTCCGCGTCGCCGAGAGCCGCAGCTTGTCCAACTCCTCGTTGACCGTTGCTTCCTTCTCGATATACAAATCCCCCGCCGGAATATAAGCCTCCGGCTGGTAATAGTCGTAGTAACTCACAAAATATTCGACAGCATTGTTAGGAAAGAACTGCTTGAACTCGTGATAAAGCTGGGCTGCGAGAGTTTTATTGTGCGCCAGAATCAGCGCTGGCCGGTTCGACGCCTCAATGATCTTGGCCATGGTGAAGGTCTTGCCCGACCCGGTCACCCCCAGCAGCACCTGGTGCTTCTCTCCCGCCGCCAGGCCCCTCATCAGCTCGTCAATCGCCCTCGGCTGATCCCCGCGCGGCGTATAGCTGGTCACCAATTGAAAGTCCATGGCAAGCATTATAACCGAATGGCGAACAATGAGCGAAGACATGGACAAGGTTTCCGAGCGGGTTCCGGTCAAAATGTGGGCCTACGGATCGACTGAAAATGTATACCAACAGGTGGACTAAGGACGCGATGGAGGTCAAAGCTGGAATAGACGGCTTGCGGGTCGCCGCAAATGGGGTGAATGAGGGCTTGCAAGTCTTCCAAGGAGATCGAAACTTCTCAAAATAAGGCGTTTCTCATTGCTTTCCCTGCGAAGACAACAAGGTCTTAGAGGTTGGAACGAATGCAAAAAGATTGCGCGCCCGGCACTCGGGGGTATATTCTCCGGTGGCTGGGCAAGCAAAATGGAAATTCCGGTTAGTAGTGTATGGGACGCTTGATATTCGTTCTTCTGGCAGCCGCAACGATGATATGTACCGCCGCGCAGAATGGTCAGGCGCAGGGTGGTGGCCCCGTTGGGGGCATGATTCGTGTTCTGAGAATTGATCCGTCCACACCTACCACGCTATACGCTGGAACCGACTCAGGAGGTGTCTTCAAAAGCACCAATCGCGGAGCCAGTTGGACCGCTATTAACAGTGGCCTTCCGACAATTCCAACCATAAACGATTTGATAGTTGATCCGACGAATGGGTCTACGATCTATGTATCCATCTGGAATTCGGGGGTTTTTAAAACTGTCGATGGAGGCGCCAATTGGACGGAAATCAACCAAGGGTGCCCGTACCCATCTGTTCACACCTTAGCCATTGATCCTTCAAGATCGGCGACACTATATAGGTCGGCTTTGCAAGGGGGTGGCTGTAAAAGTACAAATGGAGGAGCTAGTTGGACTGAAATTGGTGGGCCTAGTGGAGACATTCATTCTCTGGTGATTGATCCCACAGCTCCTTCGACGATGTATGCGGGCACTGAGCACGGCGTTTTCAAAAGCACTAATCAGGGAGCCAGCTGGACGGCGATCAACGCAGGCATACCAAGCTCATGGAAGAACGAGACTCAGTGGGCGGTTGGCGTGAGCGCATTGACGATCGACCCATCAAACCCGCGAACGCTTTATATCGGAACAGAGAAGGGTGGCGTTTTAAAAAGCATTAACGGAGGGGAGAACTGGATACCGGTAAATCTCGGCATTACGAAGGTGACTGTCAGCGCGTTGGCGATCAGCCCGCGAACTTCTTCGACCGTCTACGTTGGAACCTCAGATAATTTTGGCTTTGGTGCCGGAAGCGGAGTTTTTAAAAGCACAGATGGAGGGAAAACTTGGGAGAGCGTCGAGGGCTTTACGGACGTAGGCGTTACGTCCTTGGCCATTGATCCGGTCGAAGGAAAGATCATTTACGGTGCAACTCTTGGCCGCGGTATTGTCAAAAGCACAGATGATGGGAAAACCTGGGAAGCTGCGAACGCTGGCCTAACAGCGAACTTACTTACGTCCTTGGCAATAGATCCCGCTAACCCAGACACTGTATACGCTGGGACTTTTAATGGCGGCATTTTCAAGAGCAATAATGGAGGTATAACATGGAGCCATTTTATTAAACGACAGTGTGTTACCTCATTGGCCTTTGATCCCTCCAAGTCCGGCGTGTTGTATATTGGGATCCTCAACACCCTCCTTAAGAGTATCAACGGAGATACTGGCTTGGTGGTTGTTAAAACCTTCAGTGACTTTACGGTTGAAGGAATAGTCATTGATCCGTCCATGCCACGAACGCTTTACATCAATGCGGGTAGGATGGGTATTTTCAAGAGCATCGACGGGGGTGATAACTGGACGCACATTTATTCAATCATTGATAGGGTAGGCATCCAATCTTTGGCGATCGATTCATCGAATCCTGCCAGGCTTTACGCGGGAACAGGGCTACTCCCTTCGTTGGCCACAAACGAAGATACCGAAGGAGTGGGAGTTTTAAGAAGCACCGACAAGGGGTTGGGATGGGTAGTGGTCAAAGGCAATCTCACGCCCATCGAGGTTGGTGCCTTGGCGATCGATCCTTCAACTTCTGGAACTCTTTATGCCGCAACTTTCGGAGAAGGCGTTCTCAAGAGTTCCGATGGAGGGGCACGCTGGACAGCCATGAATAATGGCCTGACAAACCTCTACATTAAGGCGTTAGCTATTGATCCTTCCAATCCGGGCACTCTCTACGCTGGTACGCAAGGCGGCGGTGTCTTCAAAACTACAAACGGTGGCGCAATCTGGAAGCCAACAGGGTTCTAGTGACAATCGGCGGGTGGCCGGGTGCCCTAAGTCTCGATTTTGAGACCTGGGATACGATCAGCCTCACGAGGAACCGAATGAGCGATGTGAAAATCACAGTCGGCGGCGCGATGGAAGATGAAGCATCGCGTAACTTCATCGACGCCTGGCATCGCGCCGAGCGTAGCGAAACCTTCCCTATTTAAATACCCTGCCTTCGCTGCGTAAGTTGCGGCGAAGGCGGGGTATTTCCCTATGTGACGCGCATCACCTACCAGCCTGCTCGCCAGCCCCCATACTCACTCTCAGTTGATGTTTTCACTTCACCTGCCGAGGTGTTTTTATGAACTCCAATACGTCCCGCCGCGATTTTCTCTCCACCAGCCTCTCCGCGGGCCTGGCGCTTCCTGTCCTGGGCGCAACTTCCGCCATGGCTCTTGACCCGCAGTCCGCAAAAGCCGCCACCCCCGCCAAGCTCGACTACCGGACCCTGGGCCGCACCGGCCTCAAGGTCACCACCGTGGGAATGGGATGCATGATTACCTCGGACCCCAGCGTGATCACGCGCGCCGCCGATCTCGGCATCAACTACTTCGACACCGCGCGCGGCTATCAGCATGGCAACAACGAGCGCATGGTGGCCGCCGCCCTGGGCGCTCGCCGCAAAGACGTGATCATCTCAACCAAGTCGCACGCCCCCAACAAGGAAGAGATGCAGAAGCATCTCGAGACCAGCCTGCGCGAGCTGAACACCGATTACATCGATATCTGGTATCTCCACGGCCGCAACAGCCCCGACGAGGTCCCCGACGATCAGATCGAAGTGCAGCAGCTCGCCAAAAAGCAGGGCAAGGTCCGCTTCACCGGCATTAGCACGCACAACGGCCAGCAGCAACTGCTGCCCTGGATGGCAAAGAAGGGCGTCTTCGACGTGGTTCTGACAGGCTACAACTTCACCATGGACGCGAGCATGGATCAGGCCATTGAGACAGCCGCCAAGGCCGGCCTGGGCGTGGTGGCCATGAAGGTGATGGCCGGAGGACCGCGCAGGCAGAAACACGGCGACCCGGTTTACAAGAAGCTCACCCAGGAAGGCGCCATGCTGGCGGCGCTCAAGTGGGTCATCAAGAAGCCCAACATCGCCACCACCATTCCCAGCATCACGGACATGGACCAGTTGGACGAGAATCTCAAGGCCATGGCGTCCCCACTCTCCGCCGGCGAAGAAAAAATTCTCTCCGCGCATCTGGATGCCATCCGGCCGCTCTATTGCCGCATGTGCGGCCAGTGCGACGGCGCCTGCCAGAAGGGTCTGCCGGTTGCCGATGTCTTGCGCTACCTCACCTATGCCGACGGCTACGGCCAGTTCGCGCTGGGCCGCGAGAGGTTTATGGAGTTGAGCGCGGAGCACAAAGCCATCCGCTGCGGCGATTGCTTTGAATGTTCAGTAAAGTGTCCTCACGGCGTCCAGGTTTTTCAGCGCATGGCGCGCGCTCAGGAGTTGTTTGCGTGAAGACCGCCGCTTTGCTGCTGTCCATCCTGCTGGCGGCGGGAGTGGCGCGCGCGCAGGTTGCCCTCGACTGCCATTTTGCGCCCGGCTGGGAGGCGTCGGGAGTGGTGCGCCAGTTCACCGCCGAAAACCTCTACGACTACAAGGATGGCGCGGCGGACGGCTACTTGAGCTACGGCTTCGCGCGCATGTCCACCATCGACTGCAAGTCGGGAGCCGACACGCTGACCATCGATGTCTCCGAGATGAACGATGCCGACGCGGCCTATGGCCTCTTCACCGCCAATCGCGATCCCAAACTGCCCATCGCCCCCATCGGCATGGGCGGCCAGATCCAGTCGCAGAGCGCCACCTTCGCCAAAGGCAAATATTACGTCGAAATCACCGAAGTTGCCGACAACCCGGAGGCCGATCACACCGCGGTGATGCAGGCCTTCGCCGCCGGGATCGAGCAACGCCTCGAGGGCCGCGTGACCGCTCCGGAGGCCTTGCAGTGGTTCCTCCAAGAGAACCTCGACTCCATCCGGCTCATCCCCGAAAGCGTGCTGGGGCTAAAGCTGCTCAAACGCGGCTACGTGGCCAAGTACAAACAGGGCCAGGCCTTCATCGTGCTGGAGTCTTCGCCCGAATCCGCCGCCGAGGTCTTTAAAAAACTTCGTGCGCACTTTGACGGCTCTGCGCCTGCACAAATTACCGACGAGGCCTTCCAGGCCAAAGCGCCTTATCTCGACGGAATCTGCGTCTTTCGCAAAGGGCGCTTCCTGGCAGGCTACGCCAACCTGCCCGATGCGACCCAGGCTGCTGCCTTGGCCGCGAAACTCGCCCCCCGCATTCCATAACAGATGAAGCGACGGGTGCCCCAGGTCTCGCCTTTGAGACCTGGGAAACCAACGAAGTCGAAGGGGCCAGTCCTACTCGCCCTTGCTGGTCTGCCTGGACAGATAGCGCTCTAAGCCGATATCCGCGATCTGGTGCAACTGGGTTTCCAGCCAGTCTCCGTGCCCTTCCTCGTCCTTGAGCAGCTTGATAAACAGCTCGCGTGTGCCCATGTCTTTCTCGTCCGCTGCAATCCGCGCCGACTCATTGTACATCGCGATGGCTGCAATCTCGGCCTTCAGGTCGGACTCGATCATCTCCTTGACGTTGGCGCCAATTGACAGGGCCAGCGGCTCCATCCTGGGCGAGCCGTCCAGAAAGAGAACGCGTTCGATCAGCGCCTCGGCGTGCTTCATCTCGTCGATGGAATGCTTCTTGATCTGCTTTGAAAGCCGCTCGTATCCCCAGCTTTCGTACATTTCCGCGTGAACAAAATACTGGTTGATGGCGGTAAGCTCCTCGCGGAGCGCCTGATTCAGTTTCTCGATGACCTTCGGGCTACCTTTCATGTCTATCATTCTCCTTCACGCAAGCATTCTACAAGAGGCCGCAGTAACTTGTAAAAATTCTGGAAAGGTGCAAGCGGGCAACGCCACGCTGATCCCCGGGCCACGGCAGGTGTGCGACTTCTCGACCCCACAGCCGCCCTGGGTCCGCCGAAGGCCTTTGCCTGGATAGCTTGCCCTGAGCGAAGTCGAAGGGGCTAGTCCCTCCGCGTTACAATGCTCTCAGTCAGGCTCAATCAGGGAGGTCCCATGCGCCGCATTCTTCTCGCCGTTCTCGCCGTCGTCTTTGCCGCACCGCTCGCCACGCCGCTTGTCGCCCAGGGCGCGCCCCCGCAGGTCAGCGCCGATCAGCCCTACACCATCGAGTACTACTACAAGTGCCAGTGGGGCCATCAGGCCGAGTTCCTCGCGCTCTTCCTCAAGAACCACTACCCGCTGCTGCAGAAGGTCCAGTCCACGGGCCGCATTCTGTCGATCAAGATCGAGTCGCCCGCCTACCACACCACTGAGGACGGCCGCTGGGACTATCGCGTCACCATCCGCTACAAAAACTCCACCGTAGCCACCACCGCCAACCCCGATGAAGAGGCCTTCAAGAAGCAACTCTGGCCCGACCAGACGCTCTACCAGAAGGAAGAGCAACGCCGCTTCGAGATTCTCGCTGGCCACTGGGACCTGCCGGTCACCGACATCACGCCGGTGAAGTAGCAATTCGCAGCTGACAGCAGACAGCAGACAGCTAACAGGGGCCGGGCATAGCTGTTCCCTGTTCCCTGTTCCCTGTTCCCTACTCCCTGCTCTTCCACTGCCTCACCAAATCTTCCGCCGCCTCCGCCCACTCCGGAAACTCAAACGCAAATCCTGCCTTCAGCAACCTTCCCGGAACGGCTCGGCAGCTCTGCAACACCAACTCCGATTCAGTCCGCATCAGTATTGCACCCAGCATGATGGCCAGCGACGGCGCGGGCAACCCATTGGGCACTTCCCAGGCCCAGCGCAACACCGCCATGAACTCGCGATTAGTCAGCGGATTGGGTGCAACGATGTTGACCGGCCCCTCCAGTTCCTCGCGCTCAATCAAAAATTCCACCGCTCGAGCATAATCGGCCTCGTGAATCCAGCAGACGAACTGGCGTCCGTTGCCCTGCTTGCCTCCCAAACCCATCCGCACTAGGTTCGACAGCACGCCAAAGGCGCTGCCCGCCGTGGGGCTAATAACGACTGCGCTGCGCAGGGCCACCTTGCGCGTGCGCGGCGTCACCGCCGCGAAGAACTCCGCCTCCCAGTCCCGGGCCACGCGTGCGGAAAATCCCCTGCGCTCGGACCATCGCTCCTCTGACATTTGCGCCAACGGCTCATCCGCATCCAGCTCGCATGTTTCATCCACCGGCAAATCGATCCCATCATCGCCCAGCGCTCGCCTGTAAATCGTTGCCGCCGAGGCGTTCAGCCATACCCGCGGCGGCTTGCTGAGCCCGGCCATCACCCTGCCCAGCAGCCGCGTGCTGCGTATGCGCGACGCGTAGATCGCCTCGCGGTTGGCCGCATCGTAGCGGCAGTTCACGCTGCGTCCCGCCAGGTTGATGCAAACGTCGGCGCCTTCCAGAAATTCAGTCCACGGGCCAATCTCCTCCCCGTCCCAGTGAACCGTCTGCCATTGCGCTGTGTACGGGCCGCGAGTCAGCACCGTCACCCGGTGGCCGCGCTCCGTAAAGTGGCGCGCCAGCGCCTGGCCCACCTGCCCGCTGCCGCCGGGCAGCACAATTCTTAGTGGGCGAAGTAATCGCGGCGTAGGTGCGGCAATCGTGACCATAGCTTCAGCTTACGATGCCTGACTCAGCAGCAGGTTTCTACGGCATCGTCTCTTCGCCGCTCCGCTCAATCTCCTTGACCATCGCCGTGTAGGGACGCACGTTCAGGCCAAAGGTGCTCAGCAGCAGGCTGAAGAGCATGATTTCGATACCCAGCGAGATGGCCACCGACGAGGGGATGACAATGCGTGCGATGCGCTCGATATCCAGATCGCCGAAGGCGTGCAGCTTCCAATCCCACACGGCATACAGGGCTGCGGCCAACCCGGCCAGCAGGATTCCCGCACCGGTGACCAGTCCGTGCTCAGTGGCAACGCGCCGGATGAATATGTGGTCCCTGGCCGTCTCCGGGTATAAGCCCTCCCGGATGGCATAAACACGCGCCAGCAGCGAGAAAAGAATCGCCTGGAACCCCGCCACCACGCAGGTGCTGCAATAGACCAGGGTATCCAGCCCCAGCCGCACGCTGCTGACATGAATCGGCTGGCCAAGCAGCAGGCCGCCCGCCGCCAGGCCCAGCAGCGCCATCCCAATCCCCGGATACAAAAAGAGCCAGTTGGGGCTGAACAACAGCATGAAGCGCAGATGCCGCCAGCCATCGCGGTAGGGCAGCAGGTGCGGGGGGCGCGAACGTCCATCCGGGCTGAGGACGGTGGGAACCTCGGTCATCTTCAGCCCCATCAGCTTGGCCTTGATCACCATCTCCGAGGCGAATTCCATCCCCGTGGTTCTCAAATCCATCTGTTGAAAGGCGCTCTTCGTAAAGCCGCGCAGGCCGCAATGAAAATCTCCCACGCCCGCGCGAAAAAGAATTTTTCCGATGGTGGACAGTATTGGGTTGCCGATATAACGGTTCTTCCACGGCATCGCCCCCGGCCGGATGCCCCCCTGGAAGCGGTTTCCCATCACCACGTCATATCCTTCGCGCAATTTCCTGACAAAATCATCCAGGTTCTCAAAGTCGTAGCTGTCGTCGGAGTCGCCCATGATGCAAAAGCGCCCGTGCGCCGCGGTAACCGCCCCGTACAACGCAGCCCCGTAGCCGCGAATCGGAATGTGCACCACGCGCGCGCCGAGCTTGGCTGCAATCTCCTGCGAGCCGTCGGTCGAGCCGTTATCGCCGACTACGATTTCTCCGCTTATTCCCGACCGGCGAAGATAACTCTGCGCCTTCCGGATGCAGCTTGCCAGAGTCTCCGCCTCGTTCAGGCAAGGCATCACGATGCTGAGCTCCACAGCCATCGATTCGTTCCTCATACACTTGAAAATCTCTGCTTAAGTCAGCTTTGTGTCAGGGCACGACTACACAGGTTGCAAAAAATGGCAAATGATGCAGCACGAAGTGTCAGGGCACGACTTCATCGGGGTCCCCGGCGCACGATTTTTGTGCGCTGGGGTGGGGCTTTAGTCGTGCCGTAATGTGCTGAAAAATGTCGGGCTTTAGAGCATTTTTACTGATAGTGTAAGGATGCTCCGTGCCCCATCCATTTCACGTTCTTTGTGAAATGGGTGGGAAACCACTAAACCCACCCTACAGAAACTGTGAAAATGTTCTAGCCCCTGAAGCATTATAGCCAAAATCTTCTGTACCATTTTTCAAACACGCTCTAGCAAGGTGCAAGGCTGCATTGCCGCCTACTTTCTCCTCTCGGGACTCAGCGCCGCCGGCCAATCCGCCGGCGAATCCACCATCACATCCGGCGGGTTTGCCGACAAGCTCTCCGGCGCAAGTCCAAAGGTACAGCCAATGCACCACGCTCCCGCATTCCGCGCCGTCTCCACATCCACCTGGCTGTCCCCGATCACTACCGTCTCATCGGGCTGCGCGCCGGCCTCGCTCATCAGCGCCAGCAACCCCTCCGGATCGGGCTTCTTGGTCGCGAAGCTGTTGCCGCCATAGATGTTCAGAAAATAAGGCGCCAGCCCCAGCGCCGCGCAAATGTCCCGCGCCGGCCGCACCGGCTTGTTGGTCAGCACCGCCAATGCTCTCTCCGGCCCGCCCGCCTGGTCATGCAACTCCTTCAGCGCTGCCAGCGCCTCCAGAACGCCTTCGTACGCGTAGGTGTAATCCAGCTTGTGCTCGCGATAGTAATCCAGAAAATATCTGTACGCCTGGGCCAGCAATTCTTCGTCGGCCATCCCGCCCGCCGCCGCAAACGACCTGCGCACCAGCACCATCGCCCCGTTGCCGATAAATCCGGCGATCGTTTCATCCGCCAGCGGCTCGCGCCCAAACCGGCTCAGGGTTGCGTTCACGCTGTTGCACAAGTCCTGCGCGGAGTCGATCAGCGTGCCGTCCAGATCGAAGACCAGCAGTTTCAACCGTGCCACCGGAATGGAGCGAAGAATATGCAGCATGAATATAGTGTAAAGGTGACCAATCGCCCTTCATCACCCCCGGCTTCGGATGCGATGATAGTAATTGAGTCCGGCGCGCGGCAATCGTGCCCTTCAATAAGGAGCTTCTCCGTGAAAAAGCATTTATCCATTCTTGCGGTGGTCTTTGCCATCCTTCTTGCCCCTGGTTGCCTGGTCGCCCAGAAGCAGGTCGTCCATAAGCCCGCCGCGCAACCTGCCAGCCGCGTGAGCGTCTACGCCCCCGCCGAGCGCATCACCAACTTCGACGCCCTCAAAAAGCAGCTCCGGCAGTACCACGAATGTACCTGCGCGTGCGGCTGCTACGCCAAAGACCTGGACCATCAGGCAAACCGCGCCATCGCTGTTCTGCGCGCTCGCGCCGCCCATCGCCGTCCCCAGGAAAAACTGGCGCTGGTGCTGGACATCGACGAAACCGCCCTCTCCAACTATGAGGAGATGTCCAAAGCCGGCTTCGCCTATGACAGTGCGGTCTTCGATGCCTGGATCAAATCCGCCAAAGCTCCCGTCATCCCCGGCACCCTGCGGCTTTTTCAGGAAGCCCAGCGCCTCAACGTCAGTGTTTTCTTCATCACCGGCAGATCCGACGCCGAGCGCGACGCCACCGAGCGCAACCTCCGCGAACAGGGTTATCAGAACTGGCAGCAGTTGTATACGCGCTCACCCGCGCAGGCCTCAGAGCCGATGCAGGTCTTCAAATCCAGCGCACGCGCCGTAATTGCCGCGCAGGGCTATCGCATGGTGCTCAACGTCGGCGATCAGTGGAGCGATGACAAAGGAGAACCACAGGCCGAGTTCTTCATAAAATATCCCGACCCCTACTATTTCATTCCATAGAGCGTCTTTCAGAATGCGCTTTGTGTCGGAAGCTTCCTTTTGTTGGATGCCGCTTTGTGTCAGGGCACGGCTTCAGCCGTGCCGCAAAATGCCCAAGAAAACTAGGGGCTTTAGCCCCTGAGGGACGCTTTGCACGGACTGTATGGGATTTATGAGATGGCTTCTAGAAGCATCCAGGGCAAAAAAAGCGGCGAGGCCTGAACGTTATGCGTTCAGGGCCTCGCCAGAGGAACATGTCAATGAGCCAGTTCCGCGGCTCCCCGGCATAATCAACTGACAACTGATAACTGACAACTGATAACTGATAACTGTGCTCAATGAATGCGAATATCTCCCGAGCCGGTCACGATGCGCACTGTGGGACCTCCGCCGTTCAGTTTGCCGGTCACGTGGTGCCGGTTCAACTCACCCTGCATCGCAATCTCGTGGTCGCAATGGATGCCGCCCGAGCCCGTCGATGCGTCGAGTGTGATCCCGGCGCTGCCCGGCCACAGCTCGACATCGCCCGAGCCGGTCCCCAGCTTCCAGTCCGTGGTCGGTGCTCCGCCCACCTTGATATTTCCCGAACCAGTTCCGGCGTGCAACCCGCCGTGCAGATTCCTCAACTCCATGTTGCCCGAACCGGTCGATGCCTTCACGTCGCCCGCGCCCGTCTGCTCGGCGTAGACGTCGCCTGAGCCGGTCGAGGCCGAAAAGCTTCCGTGCAACCCGGTGGCATGAATGTTGCCCGAACCCGTGCTCAGCTTCGCGGTCTCGCCCACGCCCTCCACAGTGATGTCGCCCGAGCCCGTGCCGGCATCGAGAATTGCGTTTTCCGGCGCTTGAATCTCGTAGTCGATGCTGATGTTATGCAGGTTCTCGTGATGCCCGCCGATGCGCACAATGTTGCCCGTCTGCTCGATGGGCGGATTGGCCGCAATCTCCTTCACCCGCTCCTCGCTCGCGCCCCACCCGGCCTTCACCTTGCCGAAGACGTGTACCTGGTTGCCCGCGCCGCGCGTCAGGTGAATGTTCCCCGACCCGGTCGAAACCGATAATTGCACCTGCCCGCTCACGGTGAGCGTGCGATCAAATGTTGCCTCCGCGCCCAGCCCAGGAAGCGCAGCCGCCGCCAAAGCAGGATGAACTGGAGCTTTGGCGATTAGGATCGTCTTCTCCGGAGCGGGCTTAACGATTGCAGGCTCCAGAGCCGGAGACTGTGTAAGCACTGCGGGCTGAAGTGCAGCAGGCTGAGATGACGCCGCCGCTTCCACCCGGATCAATGACGTGGCCGCAAACAGCGCCACGGGAACCAGAAGTACTGCCAGCAGCGCGCGCCGGCGGCAGTTGGCAAAAGCCTGACGGAAGCTGGATTCGTTCAGCAACCGTTCGATGCGATGAGAAAGATTACTGCTGTGAGCCATGGAAACTCCTTGAATGAGGGTTAGGCGCGGCAAGGCCGCGAATTCCAGCAGAATCTGGGCATACGACGAGCGGCTGGCAGCCACTTCAAGGCCTGCGCGGTCGCTGATTGCCTCGCCCAGATCACAGAGTTTGCGTTTCAGCCACCACCCCAGCGGGCTGACCCAGAACAGAGCCGCATAGAGTTCGGCGAGCATTTGCAGATAAAAATCACCCTGGCGTATGTGAGAGCGCTCATGCGCCAACACAATGCGCAGCTTCTCCGCGTCCCACTCCGCATAATCAGCGGGAAGGACTACGCCCGAACCGACGGCAACCGGAGAGGCAACCCGCGGGCTCGACCGAAGACGCAGCCCCGCGGCCTGAACGAGCTGCGGCGTAATCGAGACCGGCTCCGCCCGCAACCACAACCTGGCCGCCGAGCCAAGGCCCAGCAACAGGCGCATCAGCAATGCGGCACAGACTGCCAGATAGAGAAACCAGCCAAGTGTGGCGACTCGGATGAAGCTTGCTTTCGTTGCCGGTGCAGTCGGTTGAGAGTCAGGAGCAAGTTGGCTTGGACTGGAGGTTGCCTCAGGCGCTGCATTCCGCGCCGGATCGAATTCGGATTTCAAAATCGGGCCGGAGTTCAAAACCGGCGCCCCGGCAAGCGGAGAATCGTCCTCATGCCACGCGGCTGCCGGCAGCTTGACCGTAGTGTTGACCGGCAGCCACTGCCAGTGCATCAGCAGCGGCATCAGCAGAGCGGCGGCCAGCACCAAACCCCAGGCGGCTTTCTGTGCCAGCACATTGCCCACGCGCAAGATGCGAAGTCCGGCCCATACCGCAAGCGCCACCACCAGCGCCCGCACTGCGGCTTCAATCAATATAGGAATCACGTGCATCATCGATTCCCCTCCTTCTTTCCTGCGCTTTTCGGAGTAGCGGCGCTCTTTCGCGCCTCGGCAATACGCTTCGCCAGGCGTTGCAGCTCGGCGCGGTCCAGAACCTTGGAGTCCACCATGCCCACCAGCAACGCCTCCACCGAGCCCTCGCAGAACCAGTCCACGATGCGTTTGACGGCGCGCCCTGCTACTCGCTGTCGTGTCTCCGCCGGGCGATAGACAAAGGTGCGGCTTTCAACGGAATGCGCCAGGTAGCCCTTCTCTTCCAGGCGCCTGAGAACGGTGCGTATGGTGGAGTCTTTCAGCGGCCGGCCCAGCTCTTCGCGCACCTGCTCCGCGGTCACTGTGCCCTTGCCCCAGACAATGGTCAGGATGCTGCGCTCCAATTCGCCCAGCTCCACCGGATCGTGACTCTTGGTAGTGTTACTTGCCATAGTGTTACCCACTGTAGCACATAAAGCAGGTGAGCTGTCAAGTGCCTTTCAAAATAATTTTTTCGGAATTTTCCCGAGCTTATCCCGCCTTTTAGACGGCAGCCTGCCGCCCCTTGTCAACCATGCCAGGCAGACCAGCCCCCGTCCATCGCTCTTCTTTCCTACGCACCGCACGGCTCCTCGGTTCCAATATTTGATGCAGGAGCCTATTCCCTAGTCCCTAGTCCCTAATCCCTCGTCCCTAGTCCCTGTTCCCTATTCCCTGTTCCCTATTCCCTGCTTGATGCTATCCTCACATCGGAGATGTCCGCTCTCTCTCTGCTCCAATACGTCGCCGTCGGCCTGCTCATTCTGGCCAATGCCTTCTTTGTGGCCGCCGAGTTCGCCCTGGTTTCCATCCGCGGCACCCGCGTCGAACAGATGCTCGCCGACGCCGTTCCCGGCGCCCGCGCCGTCCGCCGCCTGCAGCGCGAGTTGGACGACTTTCTCGCCGCCATCCAGCTCGGCGTCACCCTCTGTTCCCTGGCCCTGGGCTGGATCGGCGAGCCCCTGGCCGCCTCCACCCTCATGGGTTGGTTCAGCGCTCTGCCCATCGCCCCGGCCCACGCCCTCCTCTATGCCCACATAACTGCCATTGCCGCCGTCACCCTCGGCTTTGCCCTCATCACTTACTTCCATGTGGTGGTGGGCGAACTGGTGCCCAAGTCCCTCGCTCTGCGCCGCGCCGAGGCTCTGGCCCTCGCTGTCGCCCGGCCCATGCTCATCTTCATGGCCCTGTCCCGCCCCGCCGTACGCCTCCTCAAAAGTTCAGCCGCCATCATCCTCCGCGGCCTCCATATTCCCCTCACCGAACGCGCCCAGGTCCACTCACCCGAGGAGCTCCAGCTCATCGCCGCCGCCGCCCGCCGACTCGGCGTTCTGCCCCCATTCCAGGAGGCCCTCATCCACCGCGCCCTCGAATTGGAGGAGGTGCCCACCCGCGAGATCATGACCCCGCGCCAGAAGATCTTTTCCCTTCCCTCCAACCTCGCCGTCGAAGCGGCCACTGCCCAGGTCATCGAGCACAAGCGCTCCCGCGTCCCCGTCTACGACGAAACTCGCGGCCCCGAGCACATCATCGGCGCCGTCTACTCCAAAGACCTCGCCCGCCTCATGTTCTCCCGCTCAGTGGATGCCCAAAAATTTTCGGGTGCCCCAGCCAAAAAGATTTCGGGTGGCCCCGGTCCCTCGCATTTGGCGGGTGGCCCCGGTCCCTCGCATTTGGGGACCGGGGAATCGAAGAACCTTAACACGATTCAAACTCCCAACGCCAATCTCACCCTCCGCGACGTCATGCGCGACATCCTCGTCGTCCCGGAAACCAAATCCGTCCTCGACCTCCTCCGCGACCTCCAGCAGCGCCGCCGCCCCATCGCCATCGTCGTCGACGAGTACGGCTCCACGGTCGGCCTGGTCACCATGGAGGACGCCATCGAGCAGCTTACCGGCGAACTGGAAGACGAGTTCGACGCGCCCGCCCTCCCCGTCCTCCCCACCGCCGACGGAGCGTTGCTCATGGACGGAGGCCTCAACCTCCGCGACCTCGAAACCGAGATGCAATGGGATCTGCCCCGCAAGGGCGGCGTGGAAACCCTGGCCGGCTTTGTTCTCATGCGCCTCGGCCACATCCCCAAAATCGGCGAATCCATCACCTACGAAGGCCGCCGCCTCACCGTCGTCGAAATGGACAACCGACGCATCGCCAAAATCCGCGTCGAGCCCATCGAGGAAACGCCTCCACCCGCGGGCAACTGATCCCATTCATCCGCTAATCCACTAACTTGATAACCCGCCGACTCACGGGTGCCCCGGGTCCCTCGCATTTGGGGACCCGGGAATTACAATTCCACAAATCTGGGTGCCCCACCCTCGCCGCGTCTTTGTTTTTGCGGCTAGGGTGGAAAGGAGCTTTGTATCAGGGCACGGCTTCAGCCGTGCCGAATGCGCAATAAAACAAATGTTGCGCTTTAGCTCCTAAGGGTGCGTCGATCCGGAGAGAGGCGGGGGTTTCAACCCCCGCTTAAACCCATCCACCCGTTTTTTGAAAATCAATCCACGCGGCGTGAGCCGCGTTCAAATCCTGCCTAAACAAAACATCTGGGCGCCCCATCCTTGCCGTGTCTTTGTTTTTGCGGCATCGGGGTCCCCAGCGAGCGATTGTTGCTCGCTGGAATGATCTTGCGTGGAAATCGATACACTTCAATGATTCCCCGCCGCTTCTCCCGTAGGGAGGAAAGGATAATAGCCCAGGGTTTCAACCCTGGGACAACATCCACCCGTTTATTACAAATCAATCCACGCGGCGTGAGCCGCGTTCAAATCCCTGTTCCCTGTTCCCTATTCCCTGTCTTATCCCCGTCTCTCGCGCCATAGAAAAAAACTCAGAAACTTCTGAATTGCCGTCAATCCGAAATCAACGCATCCCCGGATTGAAGGGCGTTTGCAGGGATCCATATTGACGGAGCTAAAACTGATTGCTGGACATATCCGGATCTTTGGCTCTGGAACGAATGCAGGAAAAGATCGCAGCAGTGACAACTGGCGGTATACTGTCGTCGTCGAGTAAGCCGCGTCTCGGTATCAGCAAAGCAATACAATCGAGGCAAATAGAGGTTCCATCATGGCTAGACAGAAGACTGCACCCGTTCTTGCGCCCACGTTCCAGCCGGAAAAGGCCATTCCGATTCTGGAGAAACTCGTTATTGACGCGGAGCAGTTTTTCAAAGAACACCGCCATTCTCCGAGTCGGCAACAGTGGATAAATACTACAGAGGCAGCCTTGCAAGCCGCTCTCGGGAGTGCGAATCCGGCGGTTGACGCCTTCTCATTAGCGCAGTGCGGGTCCTACAGCCCGTATGACACCGAGCAGGAATTGCAGGAACAGGCGGATGACCAACTACGTGGTATGATTGCCGCTGTTAATAGCGCCGTGCAACAACTTCGCTGGCAGATGCCGGACCCAACCCAGGTCTTTTTGCCCGCTGGTTCGACTCATGACGCCTACGTCGAGATTCGGAAGGTATGCTCAGCCGCCACGCAGAGCATAACGATTGTTGACACCTATGTCGATCATACCCTTTGGCCTTTACTGAAAAACCTACTGCCAACAATCGAGATTCACATCTTGACCATGCAGATGAAGAATGACTTCCAGCTAGAAGGAAAGGCGTTTGCGGCGCAACACAAAAATAAAGTCGAAGTCCGTACAACAAAGAGCTATCACGACCGTTTCATCGTGATTGATGGCGCGAGTTGCTGGCATCTAGGTGCGTCCATTAAGGATGCGGGAAGCAAGGCTTTCCTCATGTCCGAGATTCGCAGCCTGAGTCTCATTGCAGCCGTACAAGCGGATGTCCAGGCAACATGGAATACCGCAACCGCTGTCCCGCTGTAGGTACAAACAAGCAATTTGCAGAGACGTGCCCACGGGCATCTGAGAGCGATTGCAGAGTATTCTGGACGAAAGCCAAAGCGGAAGGGGGATTAGGATGACCGAATACAGTTTGATTGAAGGCGGGGACAACGGCGTAAAAGACGCCCTCACGTTCGCTCGGCAGATTGCAAGAGAAGAAATTGATAGCATTGAGCGAATCCACAAGCGTACTCTTCAGTCATTTGCCTATATCGGGATTGCAGTTGTGGCGGTGGCGGGTGTTTTTGGCTACATCGGGTATGCTAACTTGCGCGATGCTGCAATCGTCACAGCAGAGAACCAGATGCGAACGGAAGTCACAAAGGAGGTACAGGAGAAGCTAACGCAAGAGAACGTAGAAGGTATCGTCGCAGACCAAGTCCGCAACTACAGCGCGACAAAGATGTCTGAAGCAATCCACAAAGAGTTGATGATGCCTGCGCAATCGGAGATGATTCGATCGGCAGCGGCAGATGAGGCGCGGAATCAGATCAAGGTGCAATTCGCACCACGACACTTTAGTGAGGCACAGTCTAAAGCATTTATTCAGGCGGTCAACTCTCAGCCGGACTTAGATGGCTATCCGGTGAACGTGTTGCCGATGATGATGAACTCTGAGGCTGAAGACTACGCAAACGAGATCAGGGCAAGCGTTGCTCAGACGAAGCTCAAAATGGCAAAGGATTTCTCTGGGTTCAATAAGACCGCCGTTGCGGGCGTTGCGATTTACAGAGATGCAACGTCGCCGGAAATCTTCGCGCGAAGGCTACAGGATGCCTTCAAGGCGTGCGGCATCGATGCACAGATCGTGTCAGCACCCCCGAATGTTGGGGTAGTTCCAGCCGGAGAGAAGGTCCCTATGGTGATTTTCGTAGGCCCGCGACACATGTAATTTTGGATCGTTGGGCTGGCTAGTTGCGCGGATCGTCCAGACGAAAGAGGTGGGTGGCTCATTTCTTAGGATGCAAATCCTGCACGGAAATGGGTGCCCCAGCTCTCGCTTCGGAGACCTGGAAACCCGCGAACTCTGACAAACCCTGGCCGCCCCCACGACTCGTCGAGGAGTGATTCCTGATCTCTGACCCCTGTTTCCGCTCCCCAAATAACCCAAATTTGCGCCTAAAAACCTCTCCTTATAAGTGAACCTTTTTTGGCGCGCCTGAACCCTATTTAGTCGCACTGCAGGTCAACAATCTGTGCCTTGAACTCTCCGTCCGCCGCCACCGGCAGCAACCCCACTGTCACCGGCAGCCGAAACCTCCTTGGCCCGCACGAGCCAGGATTGAAGTACAGCACCCCCTTGCGCCGGTAGAAGTTGGGCACGTGCGTGTGTCCGCTCAGCACGGCGGCAAACTTCCCCGCCGCCGGGTCCAGGTGTAACGTCTTCAAATCGTGCAACATATAGACGTAGCAATCGGCGATCAGCACCACCTCGGTCTCCGGCAGCTCCCGCATCGCCCCTTCGCGATCCACGTTGCCGCGTACCGCCGTCACCGGCGCGATCTTCGCCAGCTCCTTGAGAACAGATGGTTTACCCACATCGCCCAGGTGCAGAATGCGCTCCACCCCGGCCAGCGCCCGCGCCACCTCCGGGCGAATGAGTCCATGCGTATCGCTGACCACGCCAATCTTCATGGAGCCTCCGTCCATCGCCTGCCGCGATAAAATCCTTCGCCAGAGCAAGAATACCGCGACACCTGCAGCCCATTGGGGTTAAATGAGTTATGGACATTTTACGGCGGTGTTTGGTTCTGACTTTGGCGCTGGTTGCGCCTGTAGCTCTTGCGCAGGCGCCCTGGTCCCATCCGTCGCCAACGGCAAGCTCAAATGCCATTCAGCCGGAGGCATGGCAGATCGTACAGCTGGCCAATCAGGCTCGCGCCCAGGCCGGCGCCGGGCCGCTCAAGTGGGATGCGGCATTGGCTACGGCCGCCCGACAGCATTGCCTGCGCATGGCCGCCGTGGGGCAGCTCTCCCACCAGTTTGCGGGCGAGCCAGAGGTCTCCACGCGCGCCGCGCAGGTCGGAGCCCACTTCAGCCTGATCGAGGAGAATGTGGCGGTTGCCCCCACCCCCGCTGCGATTCATGATGCCTGGATGCACTCGCCCGGCCACCGCACTAACTTGTTGAATCCACAGGTAGATCGCGTCGGCGTGGCCGTGGTGGCCGGCCGCAATGGCCTTTATGCCGTAGCCGATTACGAGCGTGTCGTGCCCCTACTGTCGCAAGCCCAGATTGAAGCCCAGGTTGCCGGCCTGCTGCGCGGTGTCATCATCTTGCCCGATGCCACCCTGGCCCGCACCGCCTGCGCTGACAATGGCCTGCCTCACCCCACTTCAGGACCAAGGCCCCGCTTCATGTTGCTCTGGCAGGACGCGCAACTGACCCAGCTGCCTCAGGATCTGGTGAACGAACTGGCCACGGGAAAGTATCATCAGGCGTCCGTGGGCAGTTGTTCGCCGCAAAGTGATGAGGGCTCCTTCACCGCCTATCGCATCGCCGTCCTTCTCTACTGATTTCCGTTTCCTCTGCTACGTTCCAGCGACGTGGGAACTTTGACAAATGCCATTCCCGCCGCAGTTGCCGACTCAACGCCCATCTCCGTGTCTTCAAAGACCAGGCAATCGGCCGGCGCCACGCCCAGCCTTGCGGCAGCAAGCAGATAGCAATCCGGGGCCGGCTTGCCGTGCTTGTAGTCATCCGCAGAGACGATGGTGTCGAACTTGTCCAGCAAACCCAACACGTTGAGCGAGCCAACCACCGACTCGCGCGTGCTGCCCGAAACCACGGCGAAGGGAATCCGGCCATGCTCCGCCTCAATGTGCTCCAGCACCTCAGGAATCGCCTTAAGCTGCGGAATTTGCGCCAGATAGAGGCCTTCCTTGCGCGTGGCGATCTCCTCGACGGGCATCCGCAGCCCGTGAATCTTGTTCAGGTCGGCGACAATATTCCGCACCGGTTTGCCGCCCCAGGAATAGAACAGATCCTCCTCATACACGCAGTTCCATTCCGCCAGAACCGCCTTCCAGGCGTTGTAGTGCAGAGGCATGGAGTCGGCTATGGTGCCGTCGCAGTCAAACAGATAGGCGCGGAAGTCGCCCGCAGGCAGTTGAAGTTTCATGCCGCGCTGGGCAAAGGCTTTGTCGTAAAGCACCGCCATTTCAGGGGTTACCAGGCTGCGGTCCAGCCGTGAAATCCGAGACATCCGTTCTCCTCCTTCGCTCTGCTTAAGGCAGGCTCTCGGTTCTTCTATGGTATCGTCTGCCCCGGTCCCCGGAACGCTCCCCTGGCGGCCGAAAACCCCTTCGGTGGTCCCGCACACCCGCCAGCAGGGCTAAAACGGAAGACAGAAATTCTTCCCTTTGTGAAATCTTTTGACGCGCCGCCCGCTCTCTGCTAACGTGGTATTAGAAAAACGCGTTTCCCGCCACTCCTCAGTAGCTCAATGGCAGAGCATTCGGCTGTTAACCGAAGGGTTGTAGGTTCGAGTCCTACCTGAGGAGCCAAATTATCTGCACGATAAATTTACTTTTTTTCAATAAGAGAAATTTTGATTATTCCTGGACGATTTCATGAATACATGCCCAATTTCACTATTGACATCACAATTTTCATGCGCTGGTTCCTTCCGGGAAAACCCCGTCTGCGAACTTTTGCATCTTCGCGTGAAGTGACGATTGCCCATCGTCTGTGTCACACTGAGAAATGAACGGGCCTGTAGCTCAACGGTTAGAGCAGGGGACTCATAATCTTAATCAGGGCATATTAGCTGAAATTCAATGCGCTTGTATGCCCTTAGTTTTTCAGTGGCTTACAGAATCCGCATCTAAGCCGGTATAAGCCCATTTAGACCCGTACCCGCTACATTATCCGCTACAGTCGCTACAGTGCCGCAAAGCATTCTTTCCTGGGCCACCCCAGGCCCCCCAAGAGAGGGCGGGTGGGTCCAAGCTATTACATCCGGCTCCGGCAATTTTCGCTAAAAAGGCGTTTTCATTCGGCGGCTGCTATAGTGGGTTCATGCCACGCAAGGCCAAGCCATTGCCGCTGCCGCTGATTGATCCGGCCAGTCATCCGCCGCCCGGTTTTCGCGCCATGCTAATCCGCCGCGCCAAACTGAAATACCCAGAGTTGTCCGAGTCACAGATAGCGCGCTACGTGGGGTGCTCCCCGAGCAACGTGCATCAGGTCCTACAGAATTTCCTGGCGTGCCGTCCCATCAGAGATCGCATCTTTCGACTCTGATTCCCCGTTTGCGTTGCAAACTTGCCTTGTCTTACAGAATTCGTCTGCAAATCGCGCCACATAAGAATTGCACGTTTCAAGCCAATAATGCGGATGTTTACGGCGCGGCGCAGGTGCAGGCACATATGTCTATTACTAAGGCTAAAACCACAAAAAGAGCTTCAGCGACTTTGCTGCTTCTCTTCCATTCGCTCAATCCATCCCAACCCGCCATAGTCCACGCTCACGCGCACGTGCGCGAATTTGTCGGATAATCCCGGACGCCTGCCCCGGAAACCGTTCACAGATGTAAACCGGCGAATGCGCTGTCGATTGCCGTCCCAACATCTGTAGGCTTCCGGCAGATCACATAGGCCCAATGCCCAAACTGCCCGCTCGCATTGACGGCATTCACCCAGCGATTCGCCGCGTTCGCCTTCACCTGCTCCAGCGGATCGTATCCTTTGGTTTCCAGAATCAGATGCGTCGCCCGCGCATTCTTGAGCCGAATGATGAAGTCCGGGATGTACTCGTGATTCTGCCCATTGTTGAAGTAGGGGATAGCAAACCCAAGCTGTGCATTCTTGACAAAGGCGTCCACGGCCTTATGCGTGTCAATGTAGTAGGATGCCGTCTGCTCCCAGTTTTGCGTATCGGCCACCACGTAATTCAGATGGCTCTTGGACACTTGCCGCACGTCCCTGCTAGTCCAAAACGAAACATCGCTGGTGGAACCCGCGTCTCTGTTCCGTTCGATGATTGGCACCTCTGGTGACTCACCAGCCTCCACATCGGGACGCAGACCCGATTCAAGCATCTCCACAAGCCAACCGTAATAGGGAGCCAAAAACAAATCCTTCAAATCCGCTGGAGACACTACATTCACCTTTTCGCGGATATACCGCTCGACAATCGGAACCAGTTGCTTGAAAAGAACATGGCCCGGAACCTCGCAAGTCTTGTTCTGCAAATAGTCTCTTGACAGCGCCGCCGACAATTCAAACACCAGCTTTTGAATCCGCTGGTGCTTTCGCCATTCCACCAGCGTTGCATCGTTCTCGCCTCCCGGACCCGATAGAGTCAAACGGCCTTGATTGTTGACGCTCAGGCCCTTCATCTTCACCTCTGGCGGAATTTCTCCGGGCTTTAGTGTCAAACTCGCTACGTTCGCCCAGTCCATTGTGATGCGCCGATGGATCGCCGTTGTATAGCCTTCCACTCTTGGGAAAGTAATTTCAAACTCACTCTTTTCCGGTATCGCATGGACGTGGTGGCGTTTCGGCAATGGCTCTGTTGGCCCCGTCGCATTCGCCTTGAATGGAATCACTTCAAACGGAACACCCAGGACCTTTGCAATCTCTTCATTGAATCTGCCGTCTGCGTTGACATCGTAGTTTTTCCGTCTCAGCCCTCTGCCCACCACCTGCTCGCACAGCAGTTGTGACATAAACGGACGCAGCCCGATAATGTGTGTCACGGTGTTGCAATCCCATCCCTCAGTGAGCATTCCCACGCTCACGATGCAGCGCACATCGCGCCCAGGCGGATGCAGCGGCCTTTGCAGCTTTGCGGCAAGGTCCGCAAAGCCTTCCGGGTATACAGGCCGTCCCTGTGTGTCGTAAGTCCAGTCAGTCTTGCCGACGGTGTCCAGCGAGAAACGCATCCATCGGCTTTCATCACTCTTTGCCGAACCAGAATCAGAATCGGGATCGTGGACAACCTTTGAATCCACGCGAATTGTATTGATCGTGTTTCCTTCATTGCGGAACCCGGCCACATTGGACGATGGGATACCTTTGGGCCTTTTATCGTCGGCCAGCCAGTCGTAGATCACCTTAGCAATAGCTGTGTTCTTGCATACCAGAATAAAAACTGGTGGCCGTGTATCCTCTTGCTTTTCCTTCCATTCCGCGCTCAGTGCATCCCACATCCCGCCCAGCATCGCAATCGGCGTGTGGGCATACCTCAGCACAGCTTCCGGCTTAACGCTCCCATGGCTTCCGCCCTTTTCAGCCGCTGTCAGCTTCTCTTCCACCAGCCAGCGCCAGATATTGAAGTATTTTGCAACTTCCGCGCCGGTCGTATCGCGCACGGCAAGCTGGGGAACCTTCACCAGCCCGGACTCAATCGCATCAATCAGGCCAAAGTCACTTACAACCCACGGAAACGGCTTGTTCGTCTCGCGTCCCACACGGGCCAGAAAATATGGCGTCGCGGATAGATCAACGCAGAAATTGATTCCGCGCAGCTTGTGAATCTTATCAAGGCCGGTAATCCATTCTGTTGCTTCCTTAATCTCATCATCTGCCACGTCCTGCTCACCAAACAAATCTTCTTCATCTTCATCCGGCTCTTCCTGCCGAATCCGATAAGCATGGTGCGCTTCATCGTTGAAGACCAGGATATTCCGCTTGCCTCCAACCTCTTTCCCCAGGACGCGATTCACCAGCGCCGTTTCACTCTCGATATACTTGGCTTCTTCTATTTGTACAGACTTCAAATGCCCAGCTTCATAGACCTCGGAACCCTCCACCACCTGAATCGTACCCGCTGCCATTCCTGCTTTCAGTGAGGCATCCGTCATGTATCGCCTACTGTATGTGGTCGTAACCTTCCGGCCAATCAGTACCGTCGTTCTAACTTTCTTGAGCGTACCGGCCTTGTTCACTTTAGCCGTCGTGCCGCCGGTTTCAATTCCACGCGGTTCAAAGATGTGCCAGTTATAGGGGATCACCCGGCCTTGCGCCAGTGTGGGCATCAATCGTTCCGGCACCAGATCGCGGGTCCGGTAGATGCTCGCTTCACCACGCTCCGGCTTCAACTCCTCCAGGCGGTTCTTGATAGTCACATTGGGGCAAATCACCAAAACCGTGTCACTGAAACGGCTGTCTCCCCGGCTGTTGACTTTATTTAGAATGCTCCAGGCGGCAAGCATTCCCATCACCGTTGTCTTGCCTGTTCCGGTTGCCATTTTGCAGGAATAGCGTTCAAAGCCGGTGTATTTGTCGCTCTGCTTTATCTCTTCGCTCGGCTCATCCCGTGGAATCGTTATGCCCTGCAAGAAGTCCTGCCGTCCCTCTTTCAGAAAGATCACCGTCAACGCGGCCTCTAGCTGTGCGAAAAAGAGATTCTGCTTCCGGCCCTCGCGTGTCCACCATTCAATCAATTCCAACGTGGTGCGCGTCAGCCCCGGATAGCCCTGCTTCTTCCACTCGGCTACACGCTCACGAATCAGGTTCACCATCACCATCTCAAACCCGTTCGCGTATTCCTTCGATGGCCGCAAAATCCGCTCATCCACATCCCATGCACGTTTTTGGTCCCGTGGCGGAAACACCACGGCTGCCCGTCGGCTGCCTTCAATCAGTTGCGGGTGTTCGCCTTCGCGGATGTACCAATACCGCTTTGGCTCTTCAAAGGGCGAATTTTGAATCGGCTCTCCTACTTCAAAGCTCATAGCGCCTTCACCACCAGCAATTCATTCCCACGGTCGTCAATCACCTTGACGGCAATCTGCTTACGTTCGCCCGGTACAAAAGGCGCGCTCACAGTTCCGGCCAGATGCGCCCACACCGCATCGTCAAACTCACCTTTCAGCGCCCGCTTCAGCTTGTCCCACTCATTTGTACGCGGAAAGAAGGCTTGCGAAACTCGGAAGCACATCCCGTTGTAATCCGAGTCCAGGAACCATGCCGGGACATCGTCCCCCGCGCTATGGCTCACCTCCATCGTCACCGGGTCAAACACGTCCAGCCCCAGCAACTCCACCTGCTTGCGGCCATCCGGCTTGCCGTCTTCGCCTTTGGCATTCCTCACTTCAATCTCCGGCAACCCGCAGACGCTGAATATCTGGCTGGAGCGCATATTCTTGAGCAGATCGCCCATCATCAAATCCGGCGTCGCTTGCACATAGGTTGCTGGAATGCCGCTCACCTGCTCGCTGACTTCAATCGCTTCCCGCGCATTCGGCTGGATGGCAAAGCCAATGACATACAAATGCGTGTAGCTCTTTTGATAAGCCTCCCGCGCCGCCTGCTCCACCAGCCGGATACTCACCGCGCCATTCTCCGGGCCAAAGACAAAGGCCACCGGGCGCGCAGAGAGCGGCAAGGCCAGCCCGGATTTTTCCTTCGCTTCCTGCATCGCATCGTCCAGCGTCGCCGTCTGTCCCTCTGCTGTCGCATCCACCAGCGCCTCCGCGCTCAGGCTCAAACTCTTTGCCGGTCTGCGCACGTTCTTGAGTGTCACCGTGCGATTGCCGCCCAGCCGCAACACCGGAGAGCGGCGCAAGACTTCCATCATGCGCTCCGGGAAGCTGCCGGTATTCGCGGCGTCAATCCCATCCGTCGCCGATTCCTCTTCATCCCACTCCATCGGCGTCGGGATGGTGGCCTCCACGCAAAACGGGCCGGTAACGCGGGTGATGCTGGTATCTATCTCCGGGCGGTCCACCATAACCTGTTCTTCAGGCGGTTCAACATTCGCAATTGTGCTCGATGTTATGTGCGGAACGATGCCGCCAACTTCTTCGCCCTTTTTGTTTTGCTTGCGCTTGTAGACAAAGCCCGCTGCGGGACCGCGTGCATTGTCTGTCAACTCGTACCACGGAAAAGTTGCCGTGAGCAATCGCTGCCTTGCGAGCGCAAGCGGTACGCGGCTGGTGTCGCAAGTAATCCAGCGACGCCCCCATTGCTCTGCGACGTATGCAGTAGTGCCGGAACCGCAAGTTGGGTCAAGAACCAGATCGCCGGGGCGCGTGGTCAGCAGCATACAGCGTTTTACAACCTCGGCATTTGTTTGAACAACATAAAGCGGGTTGCCTGCGCCGCCGAATTTATCCCACCAATTTGTTACCTCAAAGAAGCCGAAGTCTGACGCATATCGCTTGAATCCAAGTTGCTTTTCACCTACGAATAGCCTATTAGCTTCTGCAAGGCGGTCAAGGCCAGACGGAGAACCATCGTCGGTCATTGCGCTGTGCTTCCAGCAGTTTCCCTTCGATATACCTGGGTCGTATGGCTGTCCACGAAATTTGTAAATCACGCTCTGCGTTCTTCGAAATCCCCCGCTTGTTAGGTTTTCCGATTTGAATAGTTTTGCGCCCACAAAATCACCCGCCAGCCTGTCTGGATAGTTCTTATAATCCACTGAGGTTTCCTTTGAAAGCTCGGAGAGGGAAAGCTCACGGCCATCCGCGAGTTCGACGTGCTTGAAAACATCTGTCAGTTCTTCGGGGGGGATCGAAACAAAGAGTTTGCCGATTACTTCTCTTGCTCTCTTCTCGTCTTTGGCAAACCAAAGGATGTAGTCATTGATCGGATCGAGAGTTTCCCCTTTTTGCCCGCCCTTCTTCTTGAACAGAATGGTAACGATGAAATTTTCCCCGCCAAAGACTTCATCCTTCAATTCCCGTACATGATGCAAATTTTCATCACTTATCTGTACGAAGATGCTCCCGCTTGCTGTCAGCAACTCACGCGCAACAAGTAGACGGTCCCGAAGATAGGTAAGGTACGAATGTAATCCTAACTCCCACGTATCGCGGTAGGCTTGCACCATCTCCGGCTCACGAGTCATGTCCGCGTCGTCGCCGTTCTTCACATCCCGCTTGCGCACAAACGGTTGAAAGTTGGAGCCAAACTTCACTCCATAGGGCGGGTCCATGTAAATCATCTGCACCTGCCCGCCCATCTGCTCATACTTGAGCAGCGAGTTCATCACCACCAGCGAGTCTCCCAGCATCATGCGATTGACCCACTTGTCCTGATACTCGTAGGCCCGCAAAATCTGCTCCGTGCCGGAGTGCTCAGGATCGCCAAAGAGATCGAACATATCAAGCTGCTTATCGCGCTTGTGACCCTTGAGCGTGTCCAGGATGGCTTTGGTGGAGAGCCGCTCATGGATGAAGAGGGGCAGCGACGGCACATCGAAGCTGGTGCGCTCCGCCTTGCCGGACCAGTTGAGAAAGGGCTTGCCAATCGCCTTGAGTTGCGCCACAGCATCCCGCAAGCCGGTGACCGTGGCCACCACCTCACCCTGGCTGTCTTTCAACTCCCGCGCCGGTACAAACTGGTGGGGTGCTGGTGACCCCGTGGCCTCATTCACAGTTCCCGGCTGGCTGGCAGCCTCTTCAATCAGCCCCAGCAACCATTCGCCCTTGTCCCGCGCCGCATTCTGCCCGTCCCACTCCATCACCGGGGCGAGCGAATCGTCATAGCGGAACTTTGCCGGGGGCAGCTTCTTCTTGAATCGCGTCTGCGTCCCAATCTCAGGCCGCATGAGGCTTTCCGCCTCACTGTGCCGGTACTCTTTGGCCTCAGCTTTCTTGGCCTTCACTGTGCCGCGTTTTCCGTTCGCCATTGAATTGACTCCCAAACTTTGGCCGATGGCCTTGGCAAATCCCTAAGAAATCCCCTTGCGGCGGCCATCATCCGGCTCGCCTTCGCAATAGATTGCAGGAAAAAGGGATAAGGGACTACGCAGGGATTTTAGCACCAGCCGCACAGGAAAGCCGATTCGTCCTGCAAAACCCGTCCAAACCTGTATTAAGCAACGCTCGTGCGCGTGCTTCGACTGCGGTCTCGCGGGGGCAAGGGGGATCACTGCTTTGCATACCCCAAAGACCAAATCCTTTTTATTCCATCCTCGTTGGAAGCACTTAGACGGATCAGCAAAGTTTGCGTGGGCAACTAGCAAACTTTGCAATGGAGTCCAGCAAAAACCTGCAAAGGTGGTCCAGCAAACTTTGCTATGGTTGCTTTGCTCGCGTTGCATGAATCGCCCGTGGTTTCTTTTTCTGTCTGGGCCTTTCCTCAAGCCGTATCCAAGGGAATGAAAAGACCGGAAGCGTGTAGACGTAGCTCTGACCCTCTTGCCTTGAGCATGAAATCAGCCCTCTCTCGATAAGCCTATTTCTGGCATTACAGATTGTTCGGGTTCCAAGCCCAGTTTCGGAGGCAAGCGCCCGGTCCGAAGCCTTGAATGTGTTGCCGCTGATTCGGTTTGCGTGTTCGCAAAGGGCAAGGAATAGAAGAGCAGCCGAGGGGCGAAGGCTTGCCGCTGTACCACTGCCGAAGAACTTGCAGGGGATTTTAGTAAATGGACCAATCTCCACCGTGCCCTGGCGCTTCCCTTCGCTCTTCCCGGAAGGGGGCGAAGAGTTCTGCCAAGCCATTAGCGGCTCTCCATACCTTGCCACCCCGCCGCTGGTGACTTGCCCCCGTCTTCGATCACCCGCTGCAATTCCGATTCGCGGATCATGGTTCGGCTGCCTACCTTGGTCCGGCGCAACCGACCCTGCGACAGCCACGCGGCAACGGTGTACGGCGACAAACCGCCCAAAAATGCCGCCGCGTCTTTCACCGAAAAAAGTTTATCCTCGCTCATAAAAGCCCCTCTCTTCCCTTCTTTTGAAATCTCAGAAAAAACACTTGCATACAAGCCCATACTTGTGACACTATAGGAATGCAGAGACATGCACAAGGCACACTTTATGTCACAGACTATCTCACGGAAAATCACAACGCCGATTGGCCTTATCCCTGTTGTTTGGCAACGGGACCGCATTCCCGTTACTAAACGCGAGTTCCTTGAAAACCCCGGCTCAACCCCGCGAGTCGTGGAAGTGAAAGACAGGTATGAACTCTTTGATCCGTGGGAGTTGAGGGATGCTTTTCTTGGCTGGAGGACTGAAGACTGGCAGGCTTTCTTTTTCTATGTGGGCAGGGGATGGTCCGGCTCTGCCTACATCGCCCAAAGCGATTTTGCCGAGTGGCAGCAACTATTGAGAGAGGCACTCCTGCGCCCGGCGAGAGAGTGGAGATCGCTCACCGGGCAATACTCGCCGGAGAAAGTCGCAAAACTTACCGGACCTTTGCGAATTTTCTTCGATTGGCAGAGAGATGTTCCAGCGGCGATGGTGGTTTTGCCGGATTCGCTTACGGCGATTATCGCAACGATTCAAGTTGACGCTTTGCAGGGAGCAGAGTACCGAGTCTGCGCCCGGCACGACTGCAAAAGCGCGCCGTTCCGAGTGGAAGCGCGGCAAAAAATCTATTGCAGCTCCGATTGCGCTCACCTAGTAGCGGTACGGCGGAGCCGGGAGCGGGCAGCTAAAAAAGGAAAGAGAAAAAATCGCAGAGGGAGAGGATAATGAGCATCTTCAAGCGTGGCAACGTCTACTGGTATCACTTCCTCTTTAATGGGGAGCACGTCCAACGCAGCACGAAACAGGGGAATCCCCGCACGGCCCGCCAGATCGAAGCGGCACACCGTACCGCGCTGGCAAAGGGCGAAGTGGGAATCGAAGAGCGGAAGGCCGCGCCGATGTTTGCGGACGTGGCAAAGCGGTTTATCGCCCATGTGGAAGCCCGCCATGAGAACAAGCCTCAGACGGTCCAGTTCTACGCGGCCAAGCTGTCACGGCTGCTCGAATACCCGCCCATTGCAGGGGCAAGGATTGACCGGATAGACGAAGGGGTCATAGAAGGCTATGTAGTGGCCCGCCGCGCCTCTGTAGGCCCTGCAACGGTCAATCGTGAGCTTGCTACCCTTCGTCGGATGCTAAGGCTTGCCCATGAGTGGAGAGAGATTCAGCGTGTCCCGCGTATCCGGCTGCTCACTGGTGAGCGGGTCCGGGATTTCGTTCTCTCCTGGAAGCAAGAGGAAATCTATCTTGCGGCTTGCCCGCAACCGTTGAATGATATTGCCGTTTTGATGCTGGAAACCGGGCTGCGTATCGGTGAGGCACTGCATCTGGAATGGGCGGACATTACGCTTGCGCCGGTTAATGGCGCTCGATTCGGCTTTCTGAGGGTCCGGGAAGGCAAGAGCAAGAATGCTCGCCGGGTAATCCCACTCACAGACCGGGCGGCTGCTATGCTCCGGGAGCGGTTGGAGTCTAAGGCAAGCGGGTATGTCTTTGCCAACCGGGAAGGCAAACCTTATCAGGGAACTTCGATCAATCACTTGCACCAGGACGCCAGCGCACCCAAGATTGACGGAAAGCGTCGCCCGCTCTTCTCAACTGATTTTGTGATGCACTCTCTACGTCATACAATGCTAACTAGGCTTGGGGAATCGGGAGTGGACGCCTTCACTATCATGCGGATTGCCGGTCACAGCAGCATCGTGGTTTCGCAGCGGTATATCCATCCAACCCCGGAGGCAGTGGAGCGGGCTTTTGAACGGCTCCAACTGTCCGGCGACTTCGCCGTAATCAAGCCAAAACGACTGCCACCCGCTACAGTATCCGCTACACTGGCGGGGACTGTTGCCGTAAGTCATTGAAGGGCCTGTAGCTCAACGGTTAGAGCAGGGGACTCATAATCCCTTGGTTCGGGGTTCAAATCCCTGCAGGCCCACCATATTTTCAACAACTTACAGCCAGTTGACTCCCTCTTTCAATTTGCCGGTGTGTGCACGTTACAACCACGTGCAAGGCGTGATCACTTGCACGTGCCTTTGAGGTGCTTGTGAGTGCGCAGGAGATTGCCGCCAGAGATTCATCGCCAAGGGGTGTTCAAGCCCAACTGAATCCGTTCTGCTGGAGCGGCAGGGTCCGAATCCTCTTGCCAGTGGTGGCAAAGATAGCGTTGCACACCGCCGGCAAGGTCGGTGGCAGCGCCGGCTCACCCAGGCCCGTCGGCGCGTAGTCGGTCTTGCGCCAATACACCTCAATCTTCGGCGCTTGCCTGATTCGCATCAGCGGGTGGTTATGGAAGTTGGACTGCTGGATCTTGCCATCAACCAGCGTGATCTCCTGCCCCATGTGGCTCATCCCTTCGACGATGCCGCCGAAGACGAGGTTCTCGGCCGCCCCAGGGTTGATGATTTGGCTGCCAATATCTCCCGCAGCCCAGACCTTATGCACCGTCACTCTGTTCTGGGCATCGACGCTGACATCGGCAACCTGGGCGAAGTAGCCCAAATGGCAGAACCAGGCAGCGATGCCCATTCCATGCCCAGGTGTCTTGCTGCGATGAGCCCAGCCTGACTTTTCCGCCACCAACTCAAGCACGCCTTTGTACCGCTCCGGGATGAGAACCGACTGTCCTGTTGGCTCGTGGTCACCCACGGGGTCGTGCTCTCCCGCGGACCATGGCGCTTGCTTGTTGCTGAGCAGTTCAAGCTGGAACTCAAGTGGATCGCAACCAGCGGCATGAGCCAGCTCGTCAAGGAAGGACTGCGCCACCCAGCAGTAAGCGTTGTCGCCCGGGGCGCGGAGGGCTCCGGTGCGGAGCATGAGCGGTTGCGCGGAGGTGTAAAGAGCGTACGCCGGCGGAAAGCCGGCCGGATACGCGTCCTGTCCGATGCCGCCGCCGGAGGTGGAGTGTTTTTCATCGCCAAAGGTCACCAAGTGATGCCGCCAGGCTGTGAGCTTGCCCTGCGCATCGAGGCCGGCTTTCAACCCAACCGTTCCGCCCGGCCGAAAGGGGTCGTGGGCAATGTCATCTTCGCGCGACCAGAGCAGCTTGACCGGCGCGTCAACGCGCTTGGCGATCCAGGCAGCCTCCACCAGGTAGTCGTTCTGCAGTCTCCTGCCAAAGCTGCCTCCCGAGCGCACCATGTGAGTGATGATGTCACTCTCCTGGATGCCAAGCGTCTTGGCTACCAATCCGCGGCCATCGACCGGCAAAGTACTGGTGGACCACATCTCCAGCTTGCCGTCTTTCCAATGCGCAGTGGCGCCCTGCGGCTCTAGCGTGACGTGCGCAATGAACGGGTATTCATAAGTGGCCTCGACGACCTTGGCCGATGACTTGAGCGCGGCGTCCAGATCGCCATACTTGCGCAGCGTACTTGCAGGCGGGGCCTTGAGAAGTTCCTCAGCCCGCTTCTTGAAGGCTTCCGTGCTTTGCGCGGCTGCTGGTCCCAGATCCCAAACGACCTTGAGCTGTTTGCGAGCCTGTTGCGCCTGCCACCAAGTGTCAGCCACGATCGCGATGCCAGGTTCCATGCCGGGCTCCCACGGCGTGTAGGCCGCGGGCGTGATGCCGCCGTCAATCACCAGGACGTGACGTACGCCTGGCAGCGCCCTGACTTGGTCGATGTTGGCAGACTTTACCTTGCCGGCAAACACGGGCGCCTTCTCAATCGATGCGTACAGCATCCCCGGGAGCTGTACGTCGATGCCGAAAAGCGGCTTCCCTGTGACGATTGCGTGTGTGTCTACGCCAGCCTCGGAATGGCCAATGATGCGGTACTCCCCAGGGGCTTTGAGCTTCACGCTGTTTAACGCGGGCGCGGGCAGCGCGGCGGCTTTGCTGGCAAGCTCGCCGTAGCTCAAGGAATGCCCCGAAGCGGCGTGAAGCACCCGGCCGGATTGCGTGGCGCACTCGGCCTCAGGCACGCCCCACGTTTGTGCGGCGGCTGTAACGAGCAACTGGCGCCCGGCCGCGCCCACGCGGCGCATTGGCTCCCAACCCATCGGGGTATTCGCGGAGCCTCCTGAAAACTGCGGGCCGTATATCTTCTCGTTCAACTCTGCCTGCTGCACGCGGACATCCTTCCAATCCACATCCAGCTCCTCGGCAATCAGCATGGGCAGCATGTTGCGCATTCCCTGGCCGGATTCTGAGGCGCGCGCCATGATGGTTACCACGCCATCCGGCGCAATGTGGATGAAGGCCTGGGGCGTAAGCTCGACCGGTGAGCCGATGCTCTGAGCCGCGGCGCGGGGTAAGCGATAAAGATTCAGAGCGAGGCCGCCGCCTGCAAGGGCCGTCAACTGCAAGAAAGATCTCCGATTCAAGCGCATGACAGGGACCTCCATCACTTGGGACGGGCTACAGAGCCCGCTTCTGCTGCTTCGTGAATGGCTTGACGGATACGCGTATAGGTTCCGCAGCGGCAGAGGTTGCCGTTCATGGCCGCGTCAATATCCGCGTCGGTGGGATGCGGCGTGCGTTCCAACAAAGCAACGGCGGACATGATCTGGCCGGCCTGGCAGTATCCGCACTGCGGCACGTCCTGTTCCGCCCATGCCACCTGAACGGGATGAGAACCATCCGGCGAAAGTCCCTCGATGGTGGTGATCGGCTCGCCCGCTACGGATCCCACATGCGTCATGCAGGAGCGCACCGCATGGCCGCCCACCAGTACCGTGCATGCGCCACAAATCCCCGTTCCGCACCCAAACTTGGCGCCCTTGAGGTTTAATATGTCGCGCAGCACCCACAAGAGGGGCGTATCCGGCGGCACGTCCACCGTGGCCTCCACGTTGTTCACTTTCACCTTGAGTGGCATGATTCCACCTCATGATTCAGAGAGAGAAGCTCTTCATTTCACGAAAAATAAACCAGGATTACCATCTTCCTCCCGGCTAAGGACCAATATACCTCCAGTTGCCCCCCTCGCGATCTTTTATTGCATGCGTTTTTATCCTATAGATCAGAACATGCGCAGCAGAGCCCTTGCCGGGACCATGAGCCGTCATTTGTCCATAATTCATAGATAACAGTGCTCACTTGTCGCCAAACCGCCTGATTACACAGCGAGGACTCCAGTAGACAATCGTGAGCCGAGGCATAGCTTGACAAGGGCACAACGGGCACTCTAGTGTCTTTCCGGTTGCTGTTGATTTCATTATTGAAAGACCTGCTGTCGCGATCTCACTCTGGAGTTCATCGATGAAGCTGAACAAAGAATTTTTCCTCTGCCTGTTTGCGTTTTACCTACTCTCAGCCCCGGCACAGACGCCGGTTCCGCCCACTCCAAGGCCCGCACCGGACGTCGTAGCCAGCATTCCCGTCAACTACGATGAGGCAAAGGTGGGCGCCTATACGTTGCCTGATCCGCTGAAGCTCAATAATGGCAAACATGTTCGCAATGCGAAGACCTGGTACGCCAAACGCCGCCCTGAGATCGAGGAGATTTTTACGACTCAGCAATACGGCCGCGATCCCGGCCGTCCGCAGGGCGAAAGGTTCGAGGTCACAGATAAGGGAACGCCCGCGCTCAACGGAAAAGCAATCCGCAAGCAGGTCACGATCTGGTTCTCTGAAGATAAGACCTGGCCAAGGATCAATCTTCTCATCTATTTGCCGGCAGCCGCCAAGAAGCCGGTGCCGATGTTTTTCAGCATCAACTTCGGCGCAGTGCAGAATGCGACTGACGATCCGGGTATTACGCCGGGCGAGATATGGGATCCAAAGACCAACAAAAGGATTCCAGCGCCCAAGGGGCGTGGTTTTGGCCGGATGAATATTGAGCCTTTTCTCGATGCCGGATTCGGCGTAGCAACCTTCTACTACGGTGACGTAGATCCCGATTATGCGGCTGGTTTCGCCAACGGCATCCGCGCACGGTATCTCAAGCCGGGGCAGACCGAACGCGCGGCAGACGAGTGGGGCTCGATTGCCGCATGGGCGTGGGGCATGAGCCGCGTGGAAGACTACTTTGAGACCGACACGAGTATCGACGCAAAACGCGTGGCGATCCACGGGATCTCGCGGCTGGGCAAGACGGTGATGTGGGCCGGCGCGCACGACCAGCGATTCGCCGCCGTCATTGCCAGTTGCTCTGGCGAGGGCGGCGCGGCACTGAGCCGTCGCGATTATGGCGAGACCATCGCGCACCTCACCGCGACCTCCCGCTTTCCATATCAATTCGCCGCAAATTACGCGAAGTATTCCGGATTCCCCAACACCGCACCCATGGATGCAAATCTGCTAATAGCGCTCATCGCTCCGCGGCCGCTACTCCTTCAGACAGGCAGCACGGATAAGTGGTCCGATCCGAAGGGAGAATTCCTGGCGGCAGTAGCGACTGGCTCCGTTTACAAGTTGCTGGGCAAGGAAGGTCTCGACACCGATGTTTGGCCCGCGGCAAATCAGCCCATTTTGCACGATCTCGGCTACTACATGCACGATGGCGGCCACGGGATGGCGCCAGGCGATTGGGACATATATATTCAGTTCCTCAAAATGCATCTGCATCCGGAGCAGTAGCTAGCGAGCTTGTTGTGGAGGCCATCTCGCGGAATATGACGGTCAAATAACGGGAGAGAAGACGATGCATAAACGAAGAGCAGCGCTCATGTCGATGGTTGCAGTAGCATTGTTGGCCGCGCCGGGCATGGTTCCGGCACAAGTTCCGGCACAAACTGTAACGGACGCTCTTATGCAGGGCTTCGTCAATCCGCCGGATTCCGCCAAACCGCGCACCTGGTGGCACTGGACCAGCGGCAACGTCACTGAGGACGGGATTACCAAAGACCTCGAGTGGATGAAACGCGTTGGTATTGTCGGCTTCCAACTGGCGGACGTTGCGGCGGGCAGGGGCCAGGTTGTCGACAAGAAGATCAACTTCGGCACGCCGGAGTGGCACCACGCGGTGCGCCACTCGGCCGAAGAGGCAAAGCGGCTTGGCCTGGAGATGTCCATCTTCAGTTCAGCCGGCTGGAGCGAGGCAGGCGGGCCATGGGTGGAGCCGCAGCAGGCGATGAAACGGCTGGTGTGGAGCGAAACTTCTGTAGAAGGCCCTTTGACATTCAGTGACAAGTTGCCGCTGCCGCCGGCCAATGAAGGCCCGGTGCGCGATCTCTCCACCAACACGCAAGCCGATGCGCCGAAATTCTATCGTGACAGCGCCGTCATAGCCTATCGCATGCCGGCAGTCGTGGTGACGATGGCCTCGCTGCATCCGAAGGCGACCTCGAATGCCGGGCCGGTAGACGCTGGCGCGTTGCTCGACGACAGCCTGAATACTTTCGTGAACATCGTCGCCCCGAAGAACGGCAGTCCCGCTTGGCTCCAATATGAATTTGACAAGCCATTCACGGCCCGCGCTCTCAGCCTCGGCTGCCGCAGTCGAATTCCCGTCGGCCGCATCCTGGCAAGCGACGATGGCGTCAACTTTCGCACTATCGCAGTGACTCCCGGACCGCAGGGCTACCACGGAGCGGCAATCAGAACCTTTGCATTCCCCGCCGTGACGGCAAAGTTTTTCCGTATCGAGTTGGACGGCGCCGGCCTTTTGCCCGCCGCGGTCATCCATGGCGGCGCCGCCATTCCCGCGCCGCAATACACCTTGACCGAGGCCATCTTCTACTCCGATGCGCGCGTCAACCGTTGGGAAGATAAGGGGGCATTTGGCAGCCTCATGGATACTTACGATTCCGCCCCGACTCCCGATTCGCCCCCGGATGCCGAAATCTCCAGTGACAGCAGCGTTGATCTCACCGGCAAACTCGACAACAATGGCGTATTGCACTGGGACGTTCCCCCCGGCAAGTGGGCAATCCTGCGCATGGGCTATGCGCTCACCGGCGCCAAGAACCGCCCCGCTGTGCCCACCGGCAGCGGTTACGAGGTCGACAAGCTCAGCGCGAAGTATGTGCAGCAGTACTTCCACAACTACATGGACCCTATCCAGAATCATCTCGGCGATCTCGCCGGCTCAACCCTTCAGTACATGACCATGGATAGTTGGGAGGCCGGCATGCAGAACTGGACCGACGACATGATCGCCGAGTTCCATCGCCGCCGCGGCTACGATCCCACGCCGTATCTGCCCGTTCTCGCCGGCCATGTGGTCGATAGCGCCGATATCAGCGATCGCTTCTTGTGGGACTTCCGCCGCACTCTCGCGGATATGTTCGCTGATAACTTTTACGGGACCATGGACAGCGAATTGCACAAGATCGGCATGCGCGCCTACTCCGAAGCCTCCGGCGTCGCTCTTGAAATCCCCGAAGATACCCTGCTGAACAAGAGCCATATTGACATTCCGATGGCAGAGTTTTGGGTGCATGCTCTTCATCCCGAGTCGATGTATTACGTCGACGTTCGCGGCGCTGCCTCCGCTGCCCACGTCTACGGTAAGCCCATCGTAGCCACGGAATCCTTCACCGGCGGGGGATACGAGTCACCTTACACCCTGAAGAAGATAGCCGATTACTGGTTCGCACAGGGCGTCAACCGCCTCGTCTTCCACACCTCTGCCCAGCAACCGCTCGACACCAAACCCGGCAACACAATGGTTGGCACCCACATCAACCGCAACATCACCTGGGCAGAGCAGGCCGCGCCGTTTATGACCTATATTGCCCGCGTCTCCTACATGCTGCAGCAGGGCGCCCCAGTCGCCGACCTCGCTTATCTCCTCCCTGAGGGCGCGCCATCCACGATGCCATTTTGGGGAGCCGGTCTGGTCCCCGCGCCGCCCGCCGGCTACGATTACGACTACCTCAACACCGATATACTCCTCCACCACACCAGCATCGCTCCCGACGGCCGTATCCACATCGATGGCAGCAGCGACCTTCCTGATGGCATGAGCTATCGCGTTTTGGTTTTGCCCCCAACTACCCAGATGACCCCCGAAGTGACGCATAAGCTGCACGACCTTGTAGCCGCCGGCGCCACCATCCTCGGGCCGCGGCCGACAAGCTCGCCGAGCCTTCTGCGCTACCCCGACGCCGACAATGAAGTCCAAGCTGCCGCAACAGATCTCTGGGGCGACACGGACGGCGTTACGAACACCCAGCACGCATATGGCAAAGGAATGGTCTACTCCGGTCTCACCCTCGATGAAGTTCTCAGCCGCCTCGCAGATCCGCCGGACTTCGTCTCCAGCAGCGGACTCAGCGTCCCGCCGGCCTGGATCCACCGTCGTACCGCTGACGCGGACATCTACTTCGTTGCCAACCAGGCCGACGCCGCACAACACATCGACACGCGTTTCCGCGTCACCGGAAAGAATGTTCAGATATGGCGGCTCATGAGCGGAGAAATATCCGCGGTGCCGACTGCCACAGCCGGCTACTCTACCGTTGCCAACATTGAAGACCGCAGCGGCAACCGCCAGCCAGGCATTGAACCAGCAGCCTACACCACAGCATCCGGTTTTACCATCGTCCCCCTCGACCTCGCTGAGCGGGAATCCGTCTTCGTCGTCTTCCGCAACGCAGCACCAAGCATCGTGCACACGGCGGTTTCCACAATCGAGACCACGCTCACGACTCTCACAGGCCCCTGGACTCTTTCCTTTCCTGCCCACTGGGGCGCGCCGCCCAGCATTCAACTGCCGGTTCTAACCTCCTGGACATCGAGTTCCGATCCTGGTGTGAAGTACTTCTCAGGCACGGCAACCTACACCAAAATTGTGCAGGCTGCCCCGTCCTGGTTCCGCCCTGGCCAACACATCTATCTCGATCTGGGCAAGGTGCGCGATATCGCTGAAATCGAGATCAATGGCAAGCCCATGGGACTGGTATGGGCGCCACCTTACCGGGTCGAAGTTACTGCCGCGTTGAGGCCAGGAGTCAATCGCATCAGAATCAAGGTGACAAACGAGTGGACGAACCGCCAGATCGGCGATCGCCTGCTGCCACCGGATAAACGCGTGCTTTCCCAGGTTGATGTGGCGCCACCGAGAGCAGGCGGCGGAGCGGGCTTCTTTGGAGAAGCACAACAACCTGTAGAGTCCGGACTCCTGGGCAGCGTCAGGTTGGTTGCAGATCGCGCCCGTTAAGGCGTAAAAGCGATAGTATTCCCTAGCACGTGCCTAATCAGGGAAATCGATCTCGGCTACGTTCGGCTTGCGGCTTTTCAACGCCCAGACAGCAGGCATAACCGAATTTGCATGCAATGAGATTTGTCCCGAAAAACGCCCATTTCGTCTGGAAGGCATATTCGGTTTATGCCCAATCTCTACATTTTCAATCACTGGTAATCGATTGTAGGATTCCCATCCCAGCCTTACGAAGGCACTTTGGATGGCTGTCCCTTGCTCCCTAATCTCCGTTCCCTGCTCCTGTATTATCGAAGTGGCTCCTGGCGCGCGTTTCTCCTGCCGGGAGCCTGTGGGACGCGCATGAAGACTGGCATCATCGGCCTGCCGCAGGTGGGCAAGACATCGCTGTTCAAGATACTTACCAAGGCCAGGCTCGAGGAGCACGGCCACTCGAGAGAGGCTCACATCGGCGTGGCGCGCGTGCCCGATGAACGGCTGGACAAGCTCTCTGCGCTCTACTCGCCGAAGAAGACTACCTACGCCTCGGTGGAGTTCGTAGACGTTGCGGCCATCGGGCAAGAGGCGCTTAAAGAGACCGCGTTCCTGGCCAGCTTGCGCCAGGTGGATGCGCTGATTCACGTGCTGCGCGCCTTTGAGGATGAGTCGATTCCCCACGTCGGCCCCATCGACCCCCTGCGCGACATCCGCAACGTCGAGTTCGACCTGATGATCAGCGACCTGGCCCAGGTGGAAAAGCGGCTGGAGCGGGTGGAGAAGGACCTGAAGAAGCAGCGCACCGGCGAGCTGGAGCGGGAACACGCCCTGCTGCTGCGCTCCAAAGCGGCCCTGGAAAAGGAGTTGCCGCTGCGCGAGCTGGAGATGACGCCCGAAGAGAAGAAGCTCATCAGGGGCTTCATGTTCCTCTCGCAAAAGCCGATTCTCTACGCCGTCAATATCGGCGAAAGCACCACTCTAGGCAACGACTTGGAGGCCGCGGTGAGCCGCTTCAAGCTCGGCGATGTTGCGCACCGGCCCAATGCAGGCGCGACGGCCATCTGCGGCAAGGTGGAGGCCGAGCTGGCGGAGATGGACGACGAGGAGGCTGCTGAGTTTTTGGCGAGCTACGGGCTGCATGAGAGCGGGCTGGTGCGGCTCATTCGCAAGAGCTATGAGCTGCTGGGACTGATCAGCTTTTTTACCACCGGCGAGGACGAATGTCGCGCCTGGACGATTCCGGTGGGTACAAAGGCGCCGCAGGCCGCCGGGGCCATTCACACGGACCTCGAACACCACTTTATTCGCGCCGAAACCATCCGCTGGGATAACCTGCTGGCCGCCGGCTCCGAAGCCGTGGCTCGGACTAAAGGAACGCTGCGCGTGGAAGGCAAGGAGTACGTGGTGCAGGATGGTGACGTGGTGCACATCCGGCACAGCGGGTAAGGGCCAATGCTGAAGATCTCCCTCATTCTCGGCACAATCGCCGCGTTGGCCGACGTGGCCGGCGGATTCGTATTGGTGCGCGCCACGGGCGTGGAGCGCTACCTGCGCTATTTTGTCGCCCTGGGTGCGGGCTTTCTGATGGCCACGGCCGTGCTGGAGATGATTCCTGAAAGTCTGAAGCAGAGCCAAACCCTGGCGCCGGTCCTCATCATGTGCGGCTATTGCGTAGTGCACCTGCTGGAGCACACCATCAACGCCCACTTCCACTACGGTGAAGAAACGCACATCAGCGAGTTTGTCTCGCATCGCACCGGCTACTCGGTGCGGGCCAGCTTGAGACTTGCGCTTTTTCTGGGACTTCTGGTGGTGCCGGCGATAGCTATGTTTCACTGGATGACAATTGTGTTGAACGCCGGTAATAGTTATGAACGGGCGAGAGCGCTCGACATTTTCAATCCGTCGAGTCTCGGAATTATCGGATGGATTTTCCTATTTCTCGCATTTCTAAACAGGCCGAAAAAGGGCAAGGAGCTATTTCTTGCATTTCTAAACAGGCCGAAGAAGGGTGAGGAGATACACACCAGTGAGTTTGTCTCGCATCGCACCGGCTACTCGGTGCTGGTGGGATTGAGCGTTCACGCTCTCTTTGACGGGGTGGCCATCGGCTCGGGGTTTGTGATCTCCAACTGGCTGGGCTGGTTGATCTTTCTTGCCATTTTTCTGCACAAGGCGCCGGAAGGCTTCACCATGGCCTCGGTGATGCTGGCCAGCGGACGCAGCCGGGCCGCAGCTTTTTATTCTGCCGTGGTATTGGCGGCAGCCACATTGGCCGGCGTGCTGGTAATTGGAGTGTCTCCCAGCCTGGTGCTGTACGGACTGCCCCTCTCAGCCGGCGTGGCGCTTTACGTGGCGGCCACCGACCTGGTGCCAGAGGTCAACCGCGAGCCTGGAATTCGCATGGCGCTGGTCTTCTTTGCCGGCGTGGGCGGATTCCTGTTGCTGCGGTTGCTGCTGCCTGCGCTGTAACACCGCCCGATTCAACCTCGATGCCAAAATCCGTATCTCTCCCAATAGAGCCGGGCCAGCAGCTTGGCATAATCCCACCCAACCTTGAAGTTGGCCTTGCTCGTCCCGCGATTGCGGCTGCCGAAGGCCAGCGGAACCTCCGCAACCGAGCGCAGGCGGCCGCGCACCAGAATTTCCAGCAATAATTTGAAACCGGAGGGCTGGAAGGCAATTCTATCAATACATTCCCGGCGAATCAGGAAGAATCCGGTCATCGGGTCATGAGCGCGGATGCCGGCTCGTTGAATGGGCCAGGTGGCCCAGATGGCCGTGGCGGAGAGAAACTTCCGCACAGGATTCCACTTACCCAACTGCCCGCCCGCGATGTAGCGGCTGCCAATCGCTAGGTCGTTGCCGGCAGAGATGGCTGCAATCAATGCGGGCAGCAGCTCCGGGGGGTGTTGCCCGTCGGCGTCCATCACGCCCAGAATCGCCGCCTCCGTTTGCCGCCAGCCGTAAAGAACGGCTCCGGACAAACCGCGCTCTCCCTTGCGGACCAGCAGGCGCACTCGCGGGTCCTTTTTAGCGATGGCGGCGACAATCTCCTCGGTGCCGTCGCGGCTGTCGTCATCGACCACCAGAATTTCGTAGGCCATTCCCATAGGGTCGAGCACCGAACGCACATGGCCCAGCAGGCCGCCAATATTATCCGCCTCGCGCAGGGTGGGAATGGTCAGCGCCAGCTTCTGATTGGCGCGCGCCTGGGGCTGCGGCCGCGTTGCCGCGCTGTCCGCCGCCGTGTACGATGAAGCTATCTCTGTTGACGGCATAACGAGATTGAGTATAGGGGTTTATCCGTTTGAGGCGCTACTTTCCGGTCAATTTTTTGCTGACCCTGGTGTTCACGACGCTCGGCCTGGCCGTGATGGGCTACCATCCCGGATTTGAAGACGACGGTGTTTACCTGACCGCGGTGAAATTCAAGCTGAATCCAGCGCTTTACCCGCACGACTCCGCCTTTTTCCGCTATCAAATGCAAGCCAGCTTCTTCGACAACTTGGTCGCCGGGTTTGTCCGCTGGACCGGAATTCCTGTGGCCGCCACAGAGCTTCTCTGGCAGTTTGCATCGATCGCGCTGATTGTCTTCGGCTGCTGGGCGATTGCGCGCAGGCTCTTTCCCGAGGAGCGGGCGCAATGGGCCGGAGTCGCCCTGGTAACCGCCATGTTCACCCTGCCGGCGGCCGGAACCGCGCTTTACCTGGTGGATCAGCATCTACATCCGCGCGCTATCGCTACGGGCCTGATTCTGCTGGCCGTTTCGCGGATTCTGGCGGGCAAAAGCTGGCAGGCAATTCCCTTCTTATTGCTGGCGTTTGCGCTGCATCCTCTGATGACCGCGTTCGGCCTCTCCTTTTGCTTTTTTCTGGTTGTGGTCCTGCTGGAACCCGGGCATCGATGGCTGCGGCGCTGGCGATTTGCCGCAAACAGTTCCTGGGCCGCCGCGCTTGTTCCCCTGGGCTGGGTATTCGAGCCGCCCACGCCCGCCTGGCGTCACTCGCTGGAGATGCGCAACTATCTGTTTCTGTTTCGCTGGGAATGGTATGAGTGGTTAGGCGCGCTGGCGCCTCTGGTTCTCTTCTGGCTGCTATGGCGCATCGCCAGAAAGCGTGGCCAGACGCTATTGGCGCGCTTTGCGCTGGCCGTATTTCTCTTCGGGGTCTTTCAGATGGCGGTGGGCATGGTGGTGCTGGGTTTCCCTGCCCTGATCCGGCTTACTCCCCTCCAGCCGATGCGTTTTCTCCACCTGATCTATTTCTTCCTGATGCTGGTTGGCGGTTGCCTGCTGGGCAAATACCTGCTCAAGGAAAGCCTTTGGCGCTGGGCGGTGTTTCTTGTAGCCATCAATGCGGGAATGTTCATCTCGCAGCGCTTGCAGTTCAGCGGCAGCGAACACCTGGAGCTGCCCGGACGAGCCTCGGCAAACCCATGGGTGCAGGCTTTCTCGTGGATTCGCCAGAACACGCCGCAAGACGCCTATTTTGCCCTCGACCCCCTGTACCTGGCCGCGCCGGGCGAGAACTATTTCAGCTTTCGCGCGCTGGCCGAGCGCAGCCTGCTGGCCGATACCATCAAAGATGGATCGGTGGTGACGCAGGTTCCGGAGTTGGGCGATCTGTGGGAGCGGCAGAATGCGGCGGAGAAGGGCTGGAGCAGCTTCCAGCTTGCCGACTTTCAGCGCCTGAAGGCGGAATTTGGCGTTAACTGGGTGCTGGTTGCCTATCCTCAGCCGAAGGGGTTGGCTTGCCAATGGCACAATAACGTGCTGGCAGCCTGCCAAATACCGTAAACAGTGGACAGTGAACAGTGGTCCGTGGACTGTGTTCAGTCTCCTGCTTGCCCTATCTTCCCTCTGGGGATGAAAAGGGATTGGATCAGGATACTGTCGGTACAATTGATGTATTGTTGCATGTAAGTTTTGAGAGGTTCGCTAGCCGAGGCTTTAACTGACCACTGTCCACTGTTCCCTATTCCGGTTGGAGACCGGTTCATGCTCAACGTTACTCAGCGACTGATTCTCGGCTGCGTGCTCCTGGTCGGCCTCATTGCCGGGCTGATCGTGGCCACGCACAGCGCCCTGGCGGCGGCGGGACAGCTCCAGTTCGCGCTCCTGTTTGTGGCGGCCGCGGCGATGGTCGCTGTAGCGGCCGTCTACTTTGTGCTGCGCCCCATCCGCATGCTGGCCCGCGACGCCCGCCGGATCGCCGAGGGCAACTCGAAGCATCGTGTTAGATGGAACAGCCACGACAGCTTCGGCGTGATCGCCGCTGAGTTGAACCGCATCGCCGTCCGGCTGCGCGAACTGGGCGAATCCGAGGCCGGGCGCCGTCGGATGGAGTTTCAACTCTCCGACGCCGTGCTGCAATCCATTTTCGAACCCATCATCGTAACCGACGGCAAGGGGCAACTGCTCAAAGTGAATCAGGCTGCCGCCGATCTGTTGGGCGAAGCCGCCGCTGATCGGATGGCGCTGGCTAAAGCGCCCGGCGGCGACAAAATCTTAAACGCCATCCGCGATGCCGTTTCCATGCAGAAGGCCGTAGCCGACGAGGGCGATGCCTCCCTGCTGCCCTTGCGCATCGGCACTCAGGAGCGCAGCTATCGTTTGCGCACCACGCCCATGCGCGACTCTGAAAAGCGGTTGTTGGGCACCGTGACCACTTTGGAAGACGTAACCAGCTTGCAGGATACCGACCGCTTCAAAACGCAGTTCATCAGCGTGGCCAGCCGCAAGCTGCGCGACCCGCTGCTCCAGTTGCGCCGTGGACTCTACGCTCTGGGCCAGGGATTTGCCGGAGAGTTGCTCCCCTTGCAGGCGGAACTGGTGGCCGCGGCCGGCAACGAGAGCGAGAAGCTGGACGATCTGATGAGCGACCTGATCGAGGTAGCCGAACTGGATGCAGGCCGCCGCCAGTTCACGCTGGAACGCCTGCGCCCCTTGCAGATCCTGAACGAAGCCCGCGACCGCTTCTGCGACGACGCGGCTCAGAAGCGCATACGCATCGAGGTTAAGGCCTATGAAGATCTCTCCTTTGTGCAGGCTGACCGGCACGCGGTGCGCTCCATCCTTGACAACCTGCTGTCGAATGCCTTGCGCTACACGCCTCCGGAGGGAGAGATTCTGCTGGCTGCCGAAGAGATCCAGGACTCTGTGCAGTTCACGGTGCGCGATACCGGACGCGGCATTGAATCTGACCGGCTGGGAACCATCTTCGACCGCTTCAGCGCATTCTCCGAGAAGAGCTCCGGCCTCGGCCTCGCGCTGGTCCGCCGCATGGTGGAGCAAATGGGCGGGCAGATTGCCGTCGAGAGCCGCCTGGGACACGGAACTACCTTCCGCTTCACTCTGCCCGTGGCTGCCGTAAACGAAGTCCGTTATCCGGTGGAGGAGGGCTGATGGCAGAGATCAAACTGGAGCGCCAACCGGAACCCGCCAGGCTTCGCGTCTACATCGGGGCAGCGCCGGGAGTGGGCAAGACCTACGACATGCTCAACGACGCCTATCGGATGAAGCATCAGCAGGGCATGGATGTGGTTATCGGGCTGGTGGAAACTCACGGGCGCGATGAGACCGCCGCCCGTATCCGCGACCTTGAGATCATTCCCCAGCGCGAGATTCCCTACCGCGGCGTCACCTTGAAAGAGATGGACGTGGACGCCATTCTTGCCCGCCATCCGCAGACTGTTATCGTGGACGAGCTGGCCCACACCAATGTTCCCGGCAGCAAGAACCGCAAACGCTACGAGGATGTGCTGGAGTTGCTCGACGCCGGCATCAACGTCATGACCGCGGTCAACATCCAGCACCTGGAAACGCTCAACGACACTGTCAACCGCTCTGCCAACACCGTCATTCGCGAAACCGTCCCCGACAGCTTCCTCAAGCGCGCCAACGAAGTGGTGAACGTAGACGTGACCGTAGACGAGCTGCGTAACCGCCTGCGACAGGGAAAGATTTACGCGCCTGAAAAGGTGGAGCAGTCGCTGGCCAACTTCTTCCGCAAGGGCAACCTGAATATGCTCCGCGAGCTGGCTCTGCGCACCACCGCCGAGCAGGTGGGCAACCAGGAAGCTCAGTACCGCCGCACGCAGGGATTGGAACAGGCGTCCACACCGGAAAAAGTAATGGTCTGCCTCAGCACCCGGCCCGGCACCGAGCGGCTCTTGCGCATTGGCGCCCGCATCGCCGGACGTCTGGCCAGCAACTGGTACGTCGTCTACGTCACCCGTCCCGAGGACGATAAAGGCCACGGCGACCCCGAGGCCTTCCACCGCCTTGAAGAGTACCAGCGCATGGCACGCGATCTGGGCGCGCAGGTGGTCATGCTCAGCGACCGTAACGTCGCTGACGCCTTGATCCGCTTTGCACAGGAGGAGGGCATCTCTCACGTGGTCTTTGGCCAGTCGGCCCGCTCGCGCTGGGACATTCTGCTGCATGGCTCGGTGCTTAACCGTTTCCTCGCCGAAATTCGCGATGTCACCGTGCAGGTGGTGCCGATGCGCACGCAATAGCCGTTGCGCAGGAGTTGAACTGATCCATGCGCGAAACATGATGTATCCAATCAGGCAGCAAACCTGTCTCTGTGATATTTTGAATGTAGCGGCCTTGTGAGAGCTCGTAGCTCAGTTGGTAGAGCAACGCCCTTTTAAGGCGTGGGTCCTGGGTTCAAGTCCCAGCGAGCTCACCACTCCTCCCGGCCGTCGAACTCCTCGATTGCCATGCTTTCAAAGCCTTAGGATCGTGCGTCTGTCACGCTCCGGGAGCTTGAGACTGCGCCAGCGGCAGCGTAAAATGAAATGTTGCGCCCTGCCCGAGTTCACTTTCAGCCCAGATGCGTCCGCCGTGGGCCAGTATGATGTGCTTGACAATCGCCAGGCCCAGGCCGGTGCCGCCCGACTCGCGTGAGCGCGCCTTGTCAACGCGATAAAAACGCTCGAAGATGCGGCTGAGATGCTCGGCGGCGATGCCGGGACCGAAGTCCTGTACGCTGAACTCCACTTCGGATTCCAAAAGACGCGCGCCGACCCGGATTCGCTTGCCGGCCTGACCGTACCGGAGGGCGTTTTCTACCAGGTTACCGAAGACTTGTGTCATGGGATCTGCATCGGCCAAAACAAGCACATCCGGCGCTCCGGATGATTCCAGCACCACGCCGGAATCTACCACCATGCCGCCCAGCGATTTGACGGCATCCTGAACCAGCGCGCTGGCCCGCGTGGGTTGAAGCGCCAGCTTGTAGTCCGGGCTCTCCACGCTGGCCAGGGCAATCAGATCCTCCGTAAGGCGGCTCATGCGGGTAGCGTTCTTCAGGATAATGCCAAGAAACTCGCGGTTGGTTTCCTTGCGGACATGGGGCTCCTCGATCAGCGTCTCCACGTAACCCTGGATGGAGGTGAGCGGCGTGCGCAGCTCGTGGCTGACGTTGGCCACGAACTCCCGGCGGGATTTTTCCGCGGCATCGATGCGGGTAATGTCGTGAAGCACGGCCAGCGCTCCGCCGGAAGACATGGGAACGGCATGGATTTCGAAGATGCGGCCCGGCGCCAGAGTGCTGGCCCTCCCGGATCGCTCTTCGCGAAGCTCCAGCGCCGCTTTCACACAGGCCAGCAGTTCAGGGTCGCGCAACGAATCAACCAGAGGCCGTCCAACCTGAATTTCTGCGCCGGCAATGCGCTCCATGACGGCGTTGGACCAGCGGACCAGCCCCTCGGGAGTGATGGTGACCACGGCCTCCTGCATGGAATCGAGCAGACCGGCCAGTTCCTGGCGGCGGCTTTCAATCTCTGCAAAGCTATTGTCCAGCCGTTCGGCGGTTTGGTCCAGCGCGGCCTCCATGCTGGAAAACTCATCCTTGCCGGTGTGGCCAAGGCGCGCGCTCAGGTCGCCTTCGGCGATGCGTCGCGCAAAAGTCACCACCTGTTGTAGTCGCGCGGAGATGCGGCTGGCAACCCAGGCCGCCAAGGGAAGCGCCACGGCCAGCGCGATCAACCCCGGCCAAAGAGCCTCGTGGCCGGGCAGACGGAATCTCTCTCCCGCCGTGTTCTTCAGCATGCGGCTGAAGACAAGCTCCATCACCACGGTTTGCAAGACCAGCAGCAGGACAAACAGGCCGAACAGCTTGGTAAAAACTCTTGTGGTCACGTCGTCCTACTCGCTCTTGGGAAGCTCGAAGCGGTAGCCGGCGCCGCGCACCGTCTTCAGGTAGCGCGGATCCTCCGGATCGACTTCGATCTTCTCCCGGATGCGGCTCACATAGACGTCAACGGATCGGGGCGTGACAAAGCGAGCATCGCCCCAGACAGCGTCCAGCAAATGGTCGCGGCTGAAGACGCGGCCGGGATGTCGCGCCAGGTATTCCAGCAGGCGAAACTCGGTGGCCGTGGTGGGCAACACTTCGCCACGCACCGTCAACTGCATGGCGTTAGCGTCGATGACTACATCTTCAAAGCGGATGATGGAGACCGTATCGGGCCGCTCAAAGCGGCGTAACACGGCCCTCACGCGTGCCACCAGCTCGCGCGTCGCAAAGGGTTTGGTGATGTAGTCGTCCGCTCCCATTTCAAGACCCAGCACGCGGTCGTTTTCGCCGGCGCGCGCGGTCAGAAAAATGATGGGCACGGTGGAAAGCCCGGGGTGGCTGCGCAATCGCCGGCAGACTTCCAGGCCGTCGCCGCCGGGCACCATGATGTCCAGTAGAAACAGCGCGGGCGCCTTGCGCTCGGCATCGGGAATCAGGTAGGTGGGGGTGCTGAACAGGCGCGCCGCAAACCCGGCTGCCTCCAGGTGATGCTGCACCAGTCGCGCTATGTCGGTGTCGTCTTCCAGTACAAAAATGGTCTGGCTCAACCGGTCTGCCCTCGCCCGGCGGCCGTTGTACTTCGGATGCGGAGGCCGCACGGAGTTATTAACAGATTAATGGACTCAGGCAAAGAGATTGCAAACGTTGTGTAAATTTGGGCAGAATGCGGGACTGCAAACGTGCGCATCGCCTAAATGGAATCGAAATTCTGTAATAGAGCCGGCCGGAGATTGCTCTCCAGCCAGCGGTAAGTGCGTTAATTCCGCTCAGGCTCTTACTTGCCAGATGCCTGCTTGATGAGCCCCGCGACGCTTCTCAAAGCTTGCTCGGCGTTCTCGGGAGATTGGATTAGAGGCCCACCGGGTTGGGAGCTGACTGCGGTTCCATCCACCACAAAATCCAAATCGTGGAGCGATCCGATTAATTTGATTTTATCCGGGGTTTTTGAAAGATATGCGATGTGAAGCTGGATGGCACTGCTCTGGCCCCTTAATTCGACTTGACTTAACTGGCTAAAGACGATCGAGGGTGGAAATTTGCACCCATTGACCTGCGGGACCGCTTCCACGCTGATTCCAGAACTAGATATGGTGATGGTGGTGCGATGGATCATGCGGTGGGGAAAGGAATGCACGTGCATTAAGGGAACAGTAACCGTGCCCCCAGCGTGGATGGCCTTAATTCCGGCATCCAGGAATACCTGTAAGTCTCCTGTTTGAAATGATGCTTCGGCAAGAATCTCCTCTGCCTTCGCCTCTCCAGGGGTCAGCTTGATGAGTTTGCGGGCGGACTCGACTGCCCCGGTGAAATTTCCCGCATAGAGCTTGGCCTTGGCGTCAGAGAGAAGGCTGGTGACTACAGCAGGATCTGCAGCCAGTTGAAACTTTTCGGTATGATGCTCTCCCGCGCCGACCTGAAAGGTACGCGTCTGGGACACATAGCCCTCCAACGAGGTGGTGACTGTATAGTTGCCAGGTTGACATTTGTCATCCATGGTTCTGACATCGAAAGTACTTGGGCCGGTCACCTTGATTGCAGCATCTGACGGCTGCGCGGAGACGGAAAGATAACCGCCCAACCACTCCAACGGAAGTGAGAGTTGCTTGTCTTCCTTGTTGGCCAGAGTAAAGCTGACTTGGGCATCCTGATAGCCTGTTTTCCTCGCTGTCAGTTCATGTTTGCCTTCGGCCACATTTTCTATTCGAAGGATGCGGGCTCTGGCGCCAAAGAAACCGGCAGTCCCGGCTTCCTTGCCATCGAGGATTACTGTGCTCCCCGGCTCTGTATGGACCTCCACATTCCCCTCGCGAATCTGATTGCTGAGCACAGACAGAGTTTTCGGCCCAGCTCCCTTGGCCGCAAACTCATCCAAAGTTTTACGGTCAATTGGAAAACTAATCCCCCTGGACCGTAGTTGAGAGGCAATCAGGTCGTCCGGCGCATGGTTTTGGATCAATTGCTGCACTTGAACGCGGGAGAGCTTCGTCTTCTGGGCACTGGCGGGAACTAGTACGGCAAGACATACAAGAAGACCAAATGCAATTGTCCTAAGATGCAATCTAGTTCGCATGGAATCTCCTCTCATTGTCCAAGAATTTTGCGCGTCTGTTCAATCTGCTTCTTGAGTGCCTGGGCTGCTGCATTGGAGGGGTCGAGCTTGAGAACAGCATCGCACTCAGCCAAAGCCTCCACATATTGCCCTTGCCGGAAGAGCATGCGCCCGCGGTCAAGGTGCGCAGTAATCTCGCGTTGCCGCGATTCTGCATCCTGATGAGCCGCCACCGCCTCGGTCACTAGGCCGATACTGAAACTATGGGGGCCAAAAACTCCAACATTTTCGGTGACGGTGCGGAATCCGTCGTGAGACACGGTGAGTTGATGATTCCCCCGATCAACTTTGGGGATTGCCAACATACCTGCATCATTAGAAATCCCTGCGTCCTTGCCATCCACAGCAACATGGGAATTGCCCGGAGTCGTTGTGATAGTAACCGGATAGCTTGGAAGGGTCATCGTCACCACAACATTTTGGGATGACTCAAGCCCGCCCACATAAACCATTTGCTTGAAAGGTTGATAGCCTTGACTTTGGGCCGTCAGAGTATGGAGTTCCCGTGTCACGTGAGGAAGCACTAACACTGGGGCTTTATTATTGGTTGCGCCTAGGTACTGATTGTCCAGCCATACATTCGTTCCAACTGGCATAGTTGAAAACTGCACCGTTACGCCATTACCATACCAGATCAGAACAGCAGCGATAACAAAAAGTCCCACATATGTGGCAGCGATTATCCAGTTTCTGATTACTCCTGACCCCGGTTCCTTAGAAGCGGGAGTAGAGGGTGAAGGTATTTGCGCAAGAGGTAGATCATAGACGGTTGCCGCGATAAGCCGATTCAACAGGGCAGTTGCCTGCTCAGCCGCGTTAAGATCAATAGCCTCGTTCTCGATAAAGCTGCGTTTGAAGATGATTCCGTATATTTTTCCCACGTCGATGCCAAAAGAAATCCGTTTCGATAGGTTGTAGATAATGCCCGCGATCCCGCAGAGAACTAGCGAACCGAACGCGCCGAAGAAAAGAATCGACGCATGCGTTGCGACAGTTTCACGGCCTGCCTCAGTATTTGTGCCAACCACTGTGACCAGGACAAGGATTGCACAGATGAGATCCCACGCTGCAATCAGGGCGAAGTAAACGGCGAAGAAGAGCGCCAGGAGGGACCGCTGGTATCCGCAAATAGTTGCCCTGATTCTTTTAAGTGGCGAACAGACCACCAACATCCCGGCAAGGCTGCCCTCCCGAAGGACCCATTCCTTATCCGTTACGGTCAGCTCAAACCGGCTCTCCATACCAAGGTTGGTCAGGACCCAGGAGATGATCCCCTTGTGGCGCCCGGTAATGCGGATGACCGTTTCTCCGGGAGCAGCAGTTTTAATCGAAAAGCTCTCCAGCACTTTGTTTGAAGATGGTACATATTTATTGCGAGCTCCGCGAACGGCAGCATAGGTAATCAACACGGTTATGACCAGGATAATCACTCCCGCGACACTCGAAACGATTCCAGCCAACAGGCTTTCCATTGATTTTCACCTCAATCTAAAGTGATTTTGGCTTTGCGGGAGAATTGTAGCACATGTAATGAATATGTCATACCCCGACGCTCATTGTGGAATATCCTCCCAACCGCCTGACCCTCGATGGTTTACGCTGAATGAGCGGGCCTAGCCTGTACTCTGCGCTCCAAGGGAGGCTTTTGTGAACTGGATAATGCTGCTGGTGGGGCTGTTGGTGGGCGTGTTCTCCGGCGTGGTAGGAATTGGCGGCGGCATTTTATTTGTCCCCGCGCTGGTCTGGATCGCAGGCATGAGCCAGCACAAGGCACAGGGCACCTCGCTGGGCGCGCTGCTGGCGCCGGTGGGAATTTTTGCCTTCCTTGAGTACTACCGCAATGGCAACGCGGATTTGAAGGTAGCGTTTCTGCTGGGTGTCGGGTTTCTCATCGGCGGTTATTTTGGGGCTACGGTTGCGCAACACATCCCAGACCTCTGGCTGCGGCGCATCTTTGCGCTGACGCTGATCGCCGTGGGTGGGCGCATGCTCTTCAGCCGCTAGCCGCCTGCGGCCACCTGCTCACAGCCCGTAAACAGGAACGTCGTAAGGGCCAGCCCCACCGCAGGTGGTCAGATCGTCTGCACCGGTAGCAGCGTCAGATCGTCCACTAGCCCCACTTCCTTCTGCACAAAAGGCTCGCCGTAGCGCACACCGGCCAGCAACCCGTAGTGGCGCGCTTCGGCAAAGGTGCGTTCGCGAATCTCCTCTTCCGGCACAAAGAGTCCGCCGCCTGCCGCCTGGTTGGCGTATTGCGAGCGGTAGGCCATCAACGCAGCGTGGCGTTGCTCAATGAAGGGCGTAATATCCACGACAAAGCTGGGGCGAACGTCGGCGTAGAGGCTGGCATAAACGATCTTGAAGGGGCGATGCGGCGGCCCCATATCCACTGGCTCGTCGTTCGCTCGCGCCGAAGGCGCCCCTGGCCGCACCGCAGGTGCTTTATACAGACCGGAGAGGAAGCACGCCTCGTAGCCCAGTGTAGCGGTGGTGGAGTGGTCCGGATGCCGTGCTTGCCAATAGGGCAGAATGACCACACGGGGACGGACGAGCCGCAGCACGCGCACAATTTTGATGCGATTTTCCAGGTTGTTTTCAACCGCGCCGTCGGGCAGGTCGAGCGCCTGCCGCCAACCCACGCCCAGCAAGCGAGCGGCTTCGGCTGCTTCGTGCGCGCGCTCTTCCGCGCTGCCGCGAGTTCCGGCCTCGCCCTGCGTCAGGTCCAGAATGGCGGTGCGAAGTCCGCGCGACGCCATGCGCAGCAGGGTTCCGCCGCAGGTCTGCTCCACGTCGTCGCGATGGGCGGCAATGGCCAGCACATCGGCTATTGGAAGATTTGGCGCGGAATCGGGGATCATGGGCCATTACTCCCGATCATTGGAAAACAACTTGCCCCAGGCATCAAAATTGAAACCTGGGGCGCCTGCATATCATTAGCCATACTGATCACTGACAACTGACCACTGAGGTTAGTAGACCGTATTATTGGCGTCGGTGAGCCCGTCCATGTAGGCCACGTCATAGGCTGTGCCGGTCACGGTCACGTATTGGTTGTCGATCGCCCTGCCGTCCACGGTCGAATAGATATAAACTTGCCCGCCCTCTGCCGTGTAGATCTTGTGCAGGCCGGTCACGGCGGCAATGCCGGTGGCGTCGCCGATATAGGGCTCCAGCATGGTTACCTTGTTGGTGGAGGTGTTGAACATGGTGAGGCAGCCATAGGGCAAGCTGTTGTTGGCGCGCTCGCCGTTGGTGCACTGCGTCATGCCGATCCACAACGTGTTGTCGTCCGCCAGCAACATGCGGCTCATGGCGCCCGGCGTGCCGTCGCTGATGGAAACCGGGTTGGGGGTTGAACTCGTGGAGGGCGCCACCGTGTTGGTCAGCAGATTAACCACTGTCAGGTAGCCGCCAAAAAAGCCGTCGTGCATCAGCTTCTGGCCCACCACGTACAGAGTGGAGCTGTTGACCAGCGCATTGCTGGCGCCGCCTGGTATGGGAATGGTGCTGCTGGCCAAAGCGCTGTGAGTGGGAAGTGTTCCGGATTGCTGGCCAACGAGGTAGATCAATGGGCCTGCCGGCAGCGGAGAAACCGAGGATGCGGTGCCGCCGCACTCCGGCCCGCAGTTCAGCACGTACGCTGTACCGCCATCGGCGGAAAAAACCGCCTTCACTGGCCGGTCAAAAACCAGCGGCTGGTTATCGTCCGGGCTGAGCGCCTGAAACAGGCACCAGCCTGGTGCGTTCTGCGGCTCGCAATCCACCGCGCCCGTGGGCCAGGTACTGGGCCCTCCGGCGTAGGCTAGGCTCTGCGCTCCGGTCAGCTTGCGCGGATAGTAGACGTAATTCGAGTTCTGTACAAAGGCCAGCGCCACGGAGCCGCCTGGGTTTACGCTCACCCGGTAAACGCCGGGAAGGCTCAACGCATAAGACCCGGAGCTGGTCGACGACCTATCCACCACGGTCAGCGCGTGCGATGACTGGCTGGCGGCGAAGACGTAGGACTGGTTGCGCGTGATGAAGATGCTGGAAGATTTGCCGTTGAGGTTGCTCACGCCGCCAGTCAAATTCTCCTGATTATAGTTGATCATGTTGAAGCCCCCGTCGCCGGAGCTATAGACCGCTCCCGTCAGCTCCTCGGGCATGTTCTGGATGGTAACGGGTAGATTTCCCGCAAATCCCCCAACACTAAAAGCCGAATTCAGATTGGTGCTGTTGTATTTGAAACGGATGTCGTAATAGGCATCCACAATCTGCAAGGCGCCACCGGCGTAGGCGCTGGGATTTTGAATCGCGATTAGAACGCGATTGGCCAGCCCGCTGGGAGGCAGCGGCCGGCCCGCAAAATAGGTAGTAGTGCCACAACCTGCCAGCGCGGCTGCAACCAGAAGGGCCGCGGCGGTGCTCGTCCAAAGACTTCTCTTGTTCAAAATCCCTTACCTCGACGGATGGCGCTGTGTGTGCGCATGATGCCCGCGGCCAGGGCCGCGGCGTGAACAATATGACGGCGGTTGCAGGTCCGGCAGGCGGAGGTAAAACTCCGGCCCTGTACCGGCGCAGCCCCAACTGATGACTACCGAAGTATAACAAAGCAACCCTGCCTGATGGCAGATTGAATACCCCTGCTTCCCTCGTTGAGACGCACGGGGGGAGGTTCCGGTAAGCCGCTGCATCGAAATTGCTTTGGCGCGGCAGACCTGCGTAGCTTAACATGGCACAAGAATGACGCAATTTGCCGACATCTTCGCCAGCCGCCCCGTCCTAGCCGATGGAGCAATGGGCACCGTTCTCTACGCCCGCGGCGTCTTCATCAACCGCTGCTACGACGAGCTGAACCTCTCCGACCCCGGCCTGATCCTGTCGATTCATGAAGAGTACTTGCAGGCCGGCGCTGAGATCATTGAGACCAACACCTTTGGCGCCAATCGTTTCCGGCTGGCCCGCCACGGTTTGGCTGGCAATGTGGCGCAAATCAACGCGGCTGGCGTTAAGCTGGCCCGCCAGGCCGTCGCTCACCTCAGGGAAAAGCAGGCTGGAGAGGCTTTGGTTGCAGGCTCCGTGGGCCCGCTGGGGGTGCGCCTGGAGCCGCTGGGAAAGACCGGCCTGGACGAAGCCCGCGAGGCCTTTGCCGAGCAGATTGCCGCCCTGGCTGAGGCCGGAACCGACCTCATCATCATCGAGACCATGCCCGCCCTGAACGAGGCTCGCGAGGCGCTGGCGGCCGCGCTCCAGGTCGCCCCGAACCTGCCCGTGCTGGTAATGGTGACCGTGGACGAAGAGAGCAACTGCCTGGACGGCTCCTCGCCCGCTCAGGCTGCGGCGCTCCTTACCCAGTGGGGCGCCGGAGCCATCGGCGTCAACTGCTCTACCGGCCCCGTAACGGTTCTCACCGCCATCGAGGCCATGCGCGCCGCTACCGCGCTGCCCCTGGCAGCCATGCCCAACGCCGGCCTGCCCCGTGCTGTCGAGGGGCGCAACATCTATCTCTGCTCCCCCGAGTACATGGCCGAATTTGCCCGCAAGGCCATCGCTGCCGGAGTGCAGATCGTAGGCGGCTGCTGCGGCACCACGCCCAACCACATTCGCGCCATGCGCTCGGCCATGCGCGCCATCGATGCGCAGGCCCGCGTCCAGGTCACCGGCGCGGCTCCGGCCCTGAGCACTGAAACCCCGCCCGCTCCGCTGAGCGAACGCTCCCGCATCGGCTCTCTGATTGCCGGCGGCAGCTTTGTCACCCTGGTCGAGATCGTCCCCCCACGCGGCATCTCCTGCGCCAATGAGATCGAAGGCGCGCGCAAGCTCGCGCAATTGGGTGTCCACGCCATCAACGTCCCGGACTCGCCGCGAGCCTCGGCCCGCATGAGCGCCCAGAGCCTGTGCCTCCAGATTCAGCAGCACACCGGCATTGAGACGATTCTCCATTACACCTGCCGCGACCGTAATCTTCTTTCCATCCAATCCGACCTTCTGGGCGCCTCGTCCCTCGGTCTGCATAACATTCTCTGCCTGACCGGCGACCCGCCCAAGCTGGGCAACTATCCCGACGCCACTGCTGTTTTTGATGTGGACTCCATCGGCCTGGTCAACATCGTGTACCGCCTGAATCACGGCTTGGACATTGGCGCCAACGCCATCGGCGCCAGCACTAACTTCACCATCGGCGTGGCCGCCAACCCCGGCATGCCCGATATCGAGCAGGAACTGCGCCGCTTTTTCTACAAGGTCGAGGCCGGCGGAGAGTACGCCATCACCCAGCCGGTCTTCGACTTGCGGCTGCTCGAAAGCTTCCTCAAGCGCATCGAGGGCCATCGCATTCCCGTTATCGCCGGCATTTGGCCCCTCACCAGCCTGCGCAACGCCGAGTTCATGAAGAACGACCTGCGCGTCTCCATGCCCGATGAAATCATGCAGCGCATGGCCCGGACCGGCTCGCCCGACGCCGCCCGCCGCGAGGGCATCCGCATCGCCCAGGAGATGCTGGCCGCCGTGCTTCCCCTCGTCCAGGGTGTGCAGGTCAGCGCTCCCTTTGGCCGCTACGTCGCCGCCGCCGAGGTCATCGCCTCGGTGCTGCCCAAACCTGTTTCGGAGTAATCGCCATGCCTTCGTTTGAAGACTCGCTCAAGAAGCTGGAATCCATCGTCGATCAACTGGAAAAGGGCGACCTGGCCCTGGAAGAATCGCTCAAGCTCTTCGAGGAGGGCGTGAAACTCTCCGCCGCCTGCAAGGCCGAGCTCGACGCCGCTGAGGGCAAGGTGCAGATGCTGGTCAAACAGCGCGATGGCTCGCTCAAGCCAGAGCCATTCCTGACCGAAAAGCCCTAGTGAGACGGTTTGCCGTTTGCGCGCCCCGGCCCCTGACAAGATTCCATGCTTTCGTTTCTCTGGCAAAATAAGCTGGAAGCTAGAGGCTAGCAGCTAGTAGCTCAGTCCCTAGTCCCTAGTCCCTTTTTTCTTCGCCAGCCGCGCCAGCACGGCGATTTCCCGCAGAACCTGGCTGAGCGGTCGCGCCGGCGTTCCCCAAAGCACGGTTCCCGGCTTCACGCCCATGCCCTCGTTGGTGATGGTCTTGCCGCTCAGCACGCCGGCCTGTCCGCCCAGAATCACGCCGGGCCCAATGTGCGCGTGGTCGCCAATGCCCACCTGTCCGGCAATCACCGCGCCGTTGCCCACCGTGCAGGAACCGCTGATGCCCACCCCCGCCACCAGAATCACGTCCTCCCCGATCTCGCAGTTGTGCCCAACGTGAACCAGGTTGTCGAACTTCGTTCCCCGGCCGATTCTCGTCTGCTTCAACGCCCCGCGGTCAATGGTGGTGTTGGCCCCGATCTCCACGTCGTCTTCGATGAGCAGCGTCCCCTGTTGCGGAAATTGCGTGTAAGCGCCCGTCTTCTCGTCTCGCACATAGCCAAAACCGTCCGCGCCCAGCACTACTCCGGCATGAACAATGACGCGGTTGCGCAGTGTTGTTCCTGGATAGAGTACGGCGCGTGGATAGATGCGGCAGTCATCGCCAATGTTCACGCCCTCGCCAATCACCGCTCCAGCCTCGATGCGCGTTCCCGCGCCGATGCGCGCGTTCTCGCCCACCACTGCGCAGGGACCGATGCTCACTCCCTCGCCCAGCTCCACATGTGCGCCGACAACAGCCGTGGGATGCACGCCGCTTGCCGGCAGCGTGGGCGCGAGCAGCTTGGCTGCCAACGCAAACCACAACTTCGGTTGCTCGGCCTCCACGACGCACTTGCCTTGCGGATAATCTGCGGCACACCCAGCCTTCAGCACAACCACGCCGGCCTTGCTTGCCAGCGCCTTAGCCGCCGACGCCGCATCTTCGGCAAAAACCAGCTCCGCCTCCCCGGCCAGCTCCACGGAGTTCACGCCGTTGACCGGCCTCTGCGGGTCCCCCGCAACCAGCTTGCCGCCCAATGCTACGATCAGATCGCCCAGCTTCATGCGTCTCTCCTCAGTACAGCCCCGCCTCGCCCGCCGGCCGCGTCTTCCAGCGGCGATGAATCCACAGCCACTGGTCAGGATAGCGCCGAATCCACGTCTCGAGGACGCTGGTGCACAACTGCGTGGCAGTCACAATATCAGCTTCCTCGTCGGCGCTCCGCTCAAAGGTCAGTTGCGGACCAAAGTGCAGCACATATCGCCGCTCCGCCTCCTCCCACACCATGAACCCCGGCAAAACCGCCGCCCCGGTCTTCAGCGCTACGCGCGCCACCCCCGATGCAGTGCAGGCCTGCTTGCCGAAAAAATTCACGAAGACCCCTTGCGGCGGAGTCATATTCGTGTCCATCAGGATGCCCACCGTCTCGCCCTGGCGCATGGCCGTCAGCAAACCGCGCGCAAAATCATCCTTGGGCAACACGCGATTGCCGTGCAGGCAGCGGATGCCGTTGACAAATGCGTCCAGAAGGCGGTTATCGAGAGACCGCGCGATCATGCTCATGGGATAGCCCATCAGCGAGTGATAAAAGCTCGACAGCTCCCATGCGCCCATATGGCCGGTGACGATCAGCACGCCCTTGCCGCGTGCCTTCGCCGCCAGGTAGTGGTCCAGCCCCTCGGTGCGAATCCAGCCATGGATGTTTTCGCGGGTGTACCGGGTCATGCGGCAGAACTCGACCAACTGCCGCCCCAGGGAGCGGTAGACGCCGCACAGAATCGCCTTGCGCTCCTGTGCTGAGAGCTCCGGAAAAGCCAGCTCCAGGTTGCGCTGGCCCACGCGGCGCAGGCGGCCGTGCAACCTATATACGCTCCACGCCAGCATGCTGGCCACGCAACGCGCTAGCCCGCGCGGCAGCCACCCCAGGGGGCGCGCCACCGCCAGAACCAGCCAGAACTCGAGCTTCTCTCGCATAAAGGTAAAGTTTAGTCCCCCAGCGCCGTTTCCACCGCGCAAAACAAAAAGGGCAGCCCCATGCCGGGCTGCCCCTCTTTGTTTGTTGTAATTATCGGTTCTTCGCTGCTACAAAATAATGCGCGACAGTCGTGACAAATTCCACAGCATCCGGGGGTACCGCAACTCTGCCCTTGAGAATGTACTCGAAGCGGTACTCCTTGCCGTAGTAAAGCTCGGTATCTTCCTTGTTCTGGCTCACGCTGGTGCCGTCCAGGTCGATGCCCGCAAAAATTCCCTTGTTGCGCGAGTAGCTGAGCAGCTCGGCGCCCATCTTCCAGTCGGTGGAGGCTTGTCCGGCGCGGCCTACCGGGCCGGCCGCCGCGGAGGCGTCTCCGCCGATCTTGAACTTGCTCTTCAGCAGATCCTGCATGCCGCGATCATTCATCGCCACCAGCACCAGGTCCGTAGACTGGCCGCCGATCTGCAATCCCCACGAGCCGCCCGCCATGCGAATAAACACCGGCGCGCTCCAGCCGTGTCCCGTGCGGCAGGTGACCACACCCTGGCCATACTGCCCGCCCCAGATAAGGGCTCCCTTCTTCAATCCGGGCACTACGGCAACGCAGGTGGCGTGATGAAGGACATCCAATGGAATGCTCCTGTCCTGGGCCTTCATGATCTCGTCCATTACCGCCTTGGCCGCGTCGATGCGGTCCTGCAGGTTCTCCCGCGTGGAAGCTGCAAGGGCAGCCGATGTAAGTATGAAGCTGAGACAGATCAACGAAAGTGCCTTTTTCATATCCTGATCCTTTCCATTCCGCTGCTCTTTACGGCGCGGGTTGTCGAGTCGTCCATGTTGAGTCGTCACTAATCTGGGGCGCCACGACTCTCCGGCCTCCCCAACCAGGAATATCCTGGCATGATACCGGCCTTCCCCACCAACGTATCTCCACACAGGCTACAACATGCCAGCCGGAACGTGCATCCCGGCTTTCCTGTGCAGACGCGAAACAAGGCCGGAGCGCCGGCCTTGTTTCGCTGTGCAGGGATGTAGGTGGGAAAAAGGGCTGAATTTGTATTATGCAGAGTCTGAAGCTGCATCACATCTGGTAAAAAAAGAGGAGTTCCCAGGTTTCATGGGAAGCATGCAGCCTGGGAACTCCTATTCCCCAGATCTGCGTTGTTTCTGTTAATAAGTCTGTGGAAAACCGTTTAATATGTATGGTCAATATAGCTCGAAAATGAAATATTTTTTATCTCTAGGAATTTCAACAAGATAGAGTGCAAACCGTCAACCTTTTCAACACTGATTTTTCCTGAGACACGGTTGCAAAGCGGTTTTTACCCTCAAAAAGGACCGCTTTGTGCTGCTCCATGGACTGCCTCTGATGTGAAAAGCCTTCGGGGCGGGTCCCAAATCACTTGTCCTTGCCGAAGAAGCGGCAATCCTCTACAGCCTGGGAAGCACTATCCCCTGTTGTTTCTGATATTTACCCTTGCGGTCGGCATAGCTGACCTGGCAAGGCTCATCGGAGCGGAAAAACAAAATCTGGCAAAGTCCTTCGCTGGCGTAGATCTTGGCCGGCAGCGGCGTGGTGTTGGAGATTTCCAGCGTCACGAACCCCTCCCACTCCGGCTCAAATGGCGTCACGTTCACAATGATTCCGCAACGCGCATAGGTCGACTTGCCGACGCAGATCGCCAGCACATCCCTGGGGATACGAAAATATTCCACAGACCGCGCCAATGCAAACGAATTGGGCGGCACAATCACCGAATCGGCCTTGACGTCTACGAAGGACCTCTCGTCAAAGGCCTTGGGGTCGATGATGGCGCTGTTCACATTGGTGAAGATCTTGAATTCGTTGCTGACACGCAAGTCATAGCCGTACGATGAAAGCCCGTAGGAGATGATGCCGCTGGACACCTGCTTCTCGCTGAAGGGCTCGATCATCCGGTGCTTCAATGCCTGTTCCCGGATCCAACGGTCACTCTGAATCGACATGCCCCTCCTGTCCAAGCTCTGGCCTGCAACTTTTTGAGTTCTTTGCAGCTAGGTTAGATTCAAAACCATCCTACGGAAATGTTCTGCAACTTTCAATGAACAAAGGCGCAATTTGTCCTCCAGCGGCAATAAAAAGCCGGCCAGACGCTCTTCAGCGGAGTTTTCCAGCGAAAAAGACGGCTCTCGCGAATGGTTTGCATCCTGGTATTCCACAATCGCCCTGAATCCTGTAGCATCACTGCGGTGGTTCGTAGTACAGTCTATTCAGTTGCGCAAGCGAGGTACCCCTTTGATTAAGCAGGACATCGTCCATCATGTGATTGAGCGTACGGGCCTGCCCCGCACCAAGGCGGAGGCTGCCGTGGATACAGTCTTCGAGGGCCTGAAACAGGCTTTGACCGCCGGCGAGCGCATTGAACTGCGCGGCTTTGGCGTGTTCAGCGTACGCGCCCGTAAGACCGGCATCGGCCGTAATCCCCGCACCGGAACCGAGGTCAGCATCACCCCCGGCAAGGCGGTGCGCTTCAAGCCCGGCAAGGAACTGCACACGCTGGAGACCGGCACGCCAGCCAAGTAAAGACGTGTGCGGCGAGGCGGTCAACCCTCCCGGCAAATGTCTTGTCGAGGGAGGGAAGGTTTCTAAAGGAGGGGGACAACTTGTCCCTCCCCTTGCGCTTTCCTTTGAAGCTGCGGAGGAGCGGTAAGCAGCGCCAAAACGCTTTTTCCACGTATGGCCTTTGGGGGTAATCTTTGACTGTGGCCATCTCTGCCCCTTCCGCTCTGTTCGAGAATCAGCCGATACGCCGTGTGTACGACGAAGCCACGGAAACATGGTTTTTCTCGGTCGTCGACATCGTCCGCATCCTCACACAGCAAGCGGATTCGACCGTTGCCCGGAAGTACTGGAACAAGCTCAAACAGCGGCTGCATGAGGAGGGAAGCCAGTTGGTGACAAATTGTCACCAACTGAAGCTGCCAGCCTCAGACGGCAAGAATTATCTCACCGATGTCGCCAATGCGGAGACGCTGCTACGGCTGGTTCAATCCGTTCCCAGCCCCAAGGCCGAACCCATCAAACTTTGGCTTGCGAAGGTGGGCTATGAGCGGCTGCGGGAGATCGCCGATCCAGCCTTGGGGTTGGAGCGGACCAGGGAGAATTGGCGCAAGCTGGGCCGCAGCGAAAAGTGGATCACCCAGCGCATGACCGGGCAGGAGACGCGAAACAAACTGACCGACTACTGGGCCTCCCACAAGGTCAAGCGAGGACAGGAATTCGCCATCCTCACTAATCTCATTCACGAAGAGTGGTCCGGTGTATCGGTCAAGGAGCATAAGAACCTGAAGGGGCTGGAAAGCCAGAATCTTCGCGACCACATGAGCGAGGCGGAACTTATCTTCACGGCTCTGGCCGAACTGTCCACCCGTCAGATCGCGGAGACGGAAGCGGCGGTGGGCCTGCCCGCCAACAAGAAGTCTGCAAAGACTGGCGGCAAGATTGCCCAGCGTGCCCGAGTCGAACTGGAAAGCAAAACCGGCCGCAAGGTCGTCACCGGCGAGAACTATCTGCCGCCAGGGAAATCGAAAAAGATGCTCAAGCATTGAGTTGAGACTGCGCCACTGGTAATCCTTCAGCCTGGAGCGGACTGGAACCCACGTAGAACTCTTTGAGAACTATTGATGCCAGCCGACGGGTGCCCCATCCTTGCGACGTCCCTGTTTTTGTCGCAGAAGTGGAAAACCAACTTCGCTGTCTTTGCTAACTCCGCATAGTTATTCCTTGCTCCACCAAACATCACTAACATTGTCTGGAAATCCAGCCTGGTGCCATCTCTTGAGCAGTTTCCCTTTAGGACTTCCTTTGTATAAACGACAGGCGTAGACCCACTTATTGTCAACCTTTAGAAGAAATATGCTCTGATAGTACATACCGTTTGAAGTGTTTATCCAGACCTGCCAGTACTCCTTGTTCTCGATTGGATAAAATCCTAATTCGATAGCGTGTTCAACCGAATGTCTGGCCAAAACAGTGCCGTAATACGTATATGAGCTGCCTATGGGACCATATGTATCAATAGCCACGTCATGTAAAGAATACTTCCCGTGAAACGATAGGCTAGCGCTCAAAACCATCATACCTTTCTTGATGTCACCGATATCTATTCCTACCGGCCCCCCAACGTTGCCCGTGGGGTCAACGAATAGATAGCTACTTCCACCCGTCATTTCCGACATTGTGTCATTGAATTGCGTTTGGCTCTTGTTTGCCGCTTCGCTTATCCCACTAGATATGCCATCAAGTCTATTGGCCGCCTCAGTAAGCCCCTCAACGGTTTTATCCAAACCGGTTTTGGTAGCCTTAAGGCTATCGCTAATGGCATCAAACTTTCCAGCTTGCTCAGCATCGGCTACATAAAGATTCCTGATCTCCGCCACCATGACTAAAGCCATAAGCAGAATCCAAGCAGCTTTTTCCTTGACAGGAGGGTCTTTTCTTAGGGTCACAGCGGCCGCAAGGATGCCCATAATGGCAATGTATGTTCCAACGGGAGGATGGTGACCACTGCTGGCCAAATAGTACGGAAGAAGCAACCCGACAGGCCACAGAGCAACCGCGACCAGAAGCCAAAAATGTTCTCTAATCCAACCCACAGTGCACCCCTCTGTATCATCGGGAAACCCCCGATAACCGGATTGTACGCATCTCGCCCGCAACTCGCTGACTGATTACATCAGCCGCAGCGCATCCACGTCCACAATCAGATTTCTGCGCGGAATCTGCGCCGTGTCAGCGTGCGCCAGCATTCCTCGCAGCGCCGCATTCAGCGCCTTGCGCGAACCGGCCTTCAGAATCAGGTGAAAGCGGTAGACATTCTTGATGCGCGCGATGGGCGCGGTGCAAGGACCCAGCACCCGCACACCCTCCGGCGCCGCCGCCTGGAACCATTTGCCCAGCACCGCCGACCAGCCGACAGCTTCTTCCAGCCTGGGCGACTGCACCAGCACGTTGGCCAGCACGCCAAACGGCGGATAGTGCATCCAGCGCCGGTATTTCAGTTCCCGCTCCACAAAAGCGGCGTAGTCGTGCTTGCTCGCGGCCAGAATCGCATAGTGGTCCGGATAATAGGTCTGCACCACCACGCGTCCCGGCAACTCCCCTCGCCCTGCCCGCCCTGAAACCTGCGTCATCAACTGAAAAACCCTCTCCGCAGCCCTGAAGTCCGGCATCGACAGCGAGTAGTCGCAACCCACCACGCCCACCAGCGTTACGCCGTGAACGTCGTGGCCCTTGGCGATCATCTGCGTGCCCACCAGTAGGTTGATCTCGCCGGAGTGCAGCCGCGCCAACAATCTCTCCAGATCGTTCCGCCCGCGCACCGTGTCGCGGTCCATACGCCCGATCCTTGCGCCAGGAAAGATTTCCCCCAGCCGCTCCTCTCCCTGCTGCGAGCCTGCGCCCAGGTAATAGAGGTGCTCGCTGTCGCACTTGGGGCAGCGCGCTGGCACCGTCCGCCGGAATCCGCAGTAGTGGCATTCCAGCCGCTGCCCTTCCCGCGCCAAACCGGGGTCCCCACGGACAGGTCCACGTCCGTGGGGTGGAAGCCCTCCATCTTCCGCAGGCGCCTTGTGGTGGGTCAACGAGATGGCGCAGTTCTGGCACTCCAGCTTCTCCCCGCACGCTCGGCAGATCACCACAAAGGAGTAGCCCCGCCGGTTGAGCAGAATCAGCGCCTGCTCGCCTCGATCCAGCGCCGTCTGAGTCTCGGCCACCAGCGCGCGGGAGAATAGCTGCTCCTGCCCCGTCTCCTGAAACTCGCGCCGCATGTCGATCACTTCCACCGCTGGCAGCGGGCGGTTCATCACTCGGTCGTTCAGCTCAATGCGCTGGTACTTGCCCGTGGCCGAGTTCTGCCAACTCTCCAGCGATGGCGTCGCCGAGCCCATCACCACCACCGCCCCTTCGATCTTGGCCCTCATCACCGCCACATCGCGTGCGTTGTAGCGCGGCGTCTCCTCCTGCTTGTAGCTCTGGTCGTGCTCCTCGTCCACCAGAATCAATCCCAGCTTCGGCGCGGGCGCAAAGATCGCCGAGCGCGTGCCCACCACAATCGGCGCCTCGCCCCGCCGGATGCGCCGCCACTGTTCGCTGCGTTCCTCGGGCGTCAGCGCCGAGTGCAGCAGCGCCACCTTTTGCCCGAAGGCCGCGTCCAACAGGCCAACCATCTGCGGCGTCAGACCAATCTCCGGAACCAGCAGGATCGACGACAGCCCCCGGTCCAGCGCCCGCTGCATTGCCGCCAGATATACCGCCGTCTTGCCCGATCCCGTCACTCCGTGCAGCAAAAATGGCTTGAATCCCCCCAGCGCCGTCGCCAGGCTCGCCAGCGCCTCCATCTGCGGCTCGTTGAGCCGGACCGGCCCCGGCTGGCTCTGCACCCCGCCCAGGCGAAAGATCACCGGCCGCTCATCGATGCGCACCAGCCCCCGCCGCACCAGTGTCTGCAGTGTCGACGAAGGCAAATCCTTGCGCCTCAGATCCGCCAGCGGCATCTCCCCGTCGTAAGCCGCCAGCTCGGCCAGAATCGCCTGCTGCTTGGCGGTCAACGCGGGCAGCCGCGCCTCGGGAATCAGCACCGCAAATCGCTCCATCCGCCGTGCATCGCGCTCCACCGCCGCCGTCTCCCGCGCAATCCATTTCTTGCGCGTTAGTCCCGCCAGAACCGGCAGCGTGGCCGCCGTAGCTGTCCGCAGCGTCGATACCTTCACCGGCTCGCCCCCGGCCAGCCGCTGAAGCACCCGCCGCTCCAGATCCTGCTCCTCGACCGATAGCTTCCCCTTCCGCTTCAAGCTGGACTTGTGCGCCGTCTCCCCCTCCACGCTCTCCGCCAGCACATCCCGCCCCAAATCCGTAATACGGTAATATACCGTCCTCCGCACCTCGGCCATCAGCGGCAACATCCCCCGTAGCACCTCGCCCAGCGGCGCCAGGTAGTACTGCGCCATCCACTCGCCAAGCGCCAACAGGCTCTCGCCCAGCAGCGGCTCTTCGTCCAGCACGGCTTCGATGAACCGGATCTCGAACTCCGCCGGAGCCGTGGCGTTCATCCCCGTCACCACCCCAATCAGTTTTTCCTTGCGAAAGGGGACGATCACCCGCGCGCCCCTCTGCGGCAATTGCCCCTCGCGCACCGCGTAGGTAAACAAGCGGTCCAGCGGCACCGGCAGCGCGACTTCGCAATAGGCGGGCATGGCATCAGTTTAGGGGTTGCGGACTGAGCCTCGCAGGCCGCCTGTGCATATCGCCTCCATTCCACGGTTGCAATCCCGTCCGCAGGCCGTACAATTCCTGCAAATGGCAACCCCAGGCTCCACTCCCGCCGCCACGCCCGCAGCCCCGTCTCCCCCCGCCGTCCCGCTCCTCGCGCCCAACCCCACCCACCCCGTCACGCTGGCCATCGACATTGGCGGCTCCGGGCTCAAGGCCATGCTGCTCGACGCCTCCGGCAAGCCGGTTAGCCAGCGGCTGCGCATCGTCACCCCCGCCGTGCCCACCCCGGATGCCATGCTGGCCGCCCTCGATGAGTTCCGCACGCCCTTTCCGGACTTCGACCGCGTCTCGGTCGGCTTTCCCGGCATCGTCAAGCGCGGCGTCACCATCCTCTCCGTCAACCTCCATCCCGACTGGGGCAACTTCCCCCTTCAAGACAAGCTCGCCGAGCGCTGGAGCAAGCCCGTCCGCGTGGGCAACGACGCCGACATCGCCGGCTATGGAGCCATCCAGGGCCAGGGCGTCGAACTGGTGCTCACCCTGGGCACCGGCCTGGGCAGCGCCCTCTTCACCGACGGTCATCTAGTCCCCGGCCTGGAGCTGAGCCTCCATCCCTGGCGCAAGAAGGCCATGAACTACGAGGACTCCCTTGGCCGCCGCGGCCTCGACAAGTACGGCAAGGCCCGTTGGAACGAGTTCCTCGAAGCCGCCATCCAGCAGACCGAAATGCTCTTCAACTGGGACCACCTCTACCTCGGCGGCGGCAACACCAAAAAGATCACCTTCAAGCTCCCCAAAAACGTCACCATCGTCCCCAACGAGAGCGGCCTCCTCGGCGGCGTGTATTTATGGAAAGATCAGGGGTGAGGGGGGAGTTGGGCAGCAACCCACCAACAGGATTGCCCCGGGCATGTGCTTCACTTGCGCTTGAGATAGGATTACGATGGAAAAGAGGGTATGAATATGGCAACTGCATCTCTCGACTGGTCCCAATGCCCCGCCGTCGAAAGCATCCCCGGCAAGGTCAGCGGCGCGTGGGTGCTGCGGGGAACCCGTACGCCGGTAAAGATTCTCTTTGAAAATCTCGAAGCCGGTATGAGTATTGAAGAAGTGATCGAAGAGTTTCCGGTGACCCGTGAGCAGATCGACAGCCTCATGGCGTTTGTGGCGCGTTCTCTCGATAAAGAACCTACCTACGCGTAAACCGAGACCGGGATGCTGATCCTTTTCGATAACAGTGCGCCGCGCGGCCTTGCCAGATTCCTTACAGGTCATACCGTGGAGGAAGCTCGTGCGCGCGGCTGGGATCACCTCGTGAATGGCGAATTGATCGATGTGGCCGAGCAAGCCGGCTTCGAAGTCATGGTGACGGCAGACAAAAATATCCGCTATCAGCAAAATTTAGAGGCGCGCAAAATTGCGCTTGTGGTGCTTGAGCATCCGCAATGGCCCATGGTGAAGCTGGTTGCGGAAAAGATCGTTGCCGCCGTCAACGCGGCACAGCCCGGCAGCTATGTGGAAGTGGACGTACCGTTCAAGGAATAGCCTACGCTCCATTCTTCAATGCGCAGACTTGGGCCAATACTGAACGCGAGCATCATTTCCAACGAAAGCGGCCTCCTCGGCGGCGTGTATCTGTGGAGGGATCAGGGGTGAAGCGGGGAGGTTCGAATAATCAAATTCGTCGGTTCGATGGTCGATAAGACAAGAGTGTCGATTCATTTATTGGTTTCATAAGGTGTTCATAGACTGCGTTGCTGTAATTTATGTGCGAAACAGTGAAGGCTTTGACGCCGATTTCGGCCTTACCGAAGTTCTGCTGCACTATTTCATTGATTTGTGAACTTTTGATATTTGTGAAGCAATGTTTATGGGCGAAAGCTGCCTGCGCAATATTGATTTCACGGACCGTGGGTTGTTTAATATGCCGATTACGGGCGACATTTGGCAAGACGTGGAGGCAAGTTAGAGGAGATACCGGTAAAAGCACTTCGACATTCGGTTCATGGACACCTATGCCATAGGATAGTTCACCGTCCTCCTTCCTCTCCCACGTTACAACAGGAGCATCGGAAATGATGAACGGATTGTCTGCTGAGGTTCTAAGAAATTCCCATTGTCCCTCATACATCACATTATCGAATTCGTTCATCCAGCGCTCAATCGATTCAACATAACTCTTTTGTCGATTTCGTTCAGTTTGATAAATCTGTGCAAGACGGTTTAACGTTCGTATGATGTCCTGCCTCGTCTCCAAGAAGTGCTGGGGACAACCACTGAATAAACGGTCGATATTCCATTTCGCAGTAACCGTCAGAAGTTGAGCTTCGTTAGACCGGAATTGCTGGATTGCTTGAAGAGTTACGTGCTGGAAGTGTTTTCTGGCATTCCTGAGGGCCTCGGAGCGCCAAAAGAGCAAAGTTAAATAACGTGTAAATTGGCTTCGATGCTGGTCCGTCAAGGCAAAAGACGGATTGCCGATCTCCGAGAGAAATCGGTGGACCGGATTCTCGAATTCATTGTTGAGCCGCGTCTCTATCTCATTTTCTTTTGCAGGGTTATCTGGATCAGAAAAATATCCCTCAAATGCGGTCGCTCTCTTCGGAAAGACGGGATAGGGTGGAATGTCCTTCTGATAGCAATATAGACGCAGAGATTTTGTGCGCAAATCGTCATATGCGAATTGCTTCAAAAGCTTCTGTGGCACAGTATGAGAGTTCATTTGGATAGTTTCAATGCCGTCGGACGCGATTATAGTCCCAGGTGTAGTTCAGCGGGATGTCCCAGCTCCGGATTTTCGGACCTGGGAGTTCCGCTAGACGCGCAGCCTTTCATCGATATACTTCGCGCCGGTTTCCCACGCACAACCAGAACAATCAGCTTTCTATCTTGAATATCAGCAATAATGCGGTAGTCTCCTATCCGGTATTTCCAGTAATTGCCCAACGTTGAACCTGCAAGCGCCTGGCCGATACTGCGCGGATTCTCCAGTTTTGCAACACGGTTTCCCATAAACCGGATGATCCGTTGTGCGATTGGCTTGTCCAGCTTGGCGATTTCTCTTTCCGCCTCCTTGCTGTACTCAACTCTCCACGCCATAGCGCTTTTCCATCTCTTCCTGGGTATAGGTCCTGCTCCGTCCAGCCCTCAGCGCGCGCGTCCGCTCTTCGGCCAGGTACAAATCCTCCAGATCTTCCAGCTTTTCGCGGATGGCCTCGAGCATGTAATACGTTTTGCTTCGTCCGGTGCGTTTGGCGAGTTTATCGAGACGAGTTTTTATGCCTTCCGGCAAGCGAAGGGAAACAGCGGAGCCCATAATCAAACCTCTATATCCTCTGCAATACAAGTATCTCACGATAACGCTTTACAGACACGGAAGTTCTGGCCCCATCGCAAGTCCTTGCAGATAATTACCGCTTCTTGGCGCACAATCCCAAATAGAGAACATGTGTGCAGGCTAAACCGCCCGCCGGACTGGAGTCCCATGAAAAACATCACGGTTACCGTCTCCGACGAGCTCTATCGCCATGCGCGGATGTGGGCAGCCAGGGAAAACACCACGGTCACCTCTCTCGTCCGGCGTTTCCTCGAATCCCCGCACGAGGAAGTCCCGCGCGAGTTCTCTTTCCCGGGGATTGATCTCCTGGACGACGAGCCAGACACTGCCGAAGACCCCCTACCCCCCTCCCCATTTCCAGTGAAACTGTGAGACTGTGAAACTGTGAGGGATCTGGAAGTCCCTGAAGCCACCCCCCTACCCCCCTCCCAATTTCCAGTGAAACTGTGAGACTGTGAAAATGTGATGGATTGGGTCGCGTTTCTCAGCCTTTTGTCGGCGGCTTCAGCCCCAGTTCTTTCATGGCGATCTGCAAATCAGCCCAGGCTTCCTTCTTCTGGCGGGGATCGCGCAGTAAATAAGCCGGATGGTAGGTAACGATGAGCTTGGTTCCGCGCACGGCGTGAACTCGTCCTCTCAGCCCGGCCAGCGGTTGGCGCGTACCTAAGAGCCATGTGGCTGCCGTTGCTCCCAGAGCCACCAGCACCTCGGGACGCACCACATCGATCTGGCGGAAGAGAAACGGCGAACACGTCGCGCCCTCTTCCGGCTCGGGAACGCGATTGTTCGGCGGACGGCACTTGACCACGTTGGCGATATAGACCTCTTCGCGCTTCAGGCCCATGGCGGCGATCATGTTGTTCAACAACTGCCCCGCTTTGCCCACGAACGGCAGCCCCTGCGCGTCCTCGTCGGCGCCCGGTCCCTCGCCCACAAACATCAGCCGCGCTGCCGGCGAGCCGTCGCCGAAGACCAGCTTGTGGCGGCCTGTGTGCAACGCGCAGCGGGTGCACTCGCCAAGCTCTTCGCGAATGAGTTGCATGGCGGCGGCGCGCTCGGCCGCAGGAACAGCGTCAGCGATTGCTGGGGCAGTAGGTAATGACTTGCGAGGCGGAATGGTCGGCTCCTCCAATTGGAAGCTCAGCGGTGTGGACTCTGGTTGAGGCTCTTCAACCTCAGCGGCCAGGCTGGCCATCAACGCTGTGTTTACGGGACGGCAGTAAAACTCGGTGAGGCCAAGATCACGATAGAAGCGGACACGGGCCAGCAGTGCCTGGCGGGTTGCGGGATCGAGCGATTGCGCCAACGTCTTTACTCCACGGTCAAATGCCGGAGTCAACCATCCGCTGCCTGACTCCGCGCGAACGATGCAAGAGGCGGAAAGATTAACCGGCCAGGATCGGAATGGCTGGGCCATCAATCGCCGGCTTGACCACCGGCACGTCGGCTTTGACGTAGGCGATTTTGCCTGCGTCGATCTCGTCCTGGGCAATGCGGCAGGGCTTGGTGGACTGGGTAGGAATCAGTGCGCGGGAGCCGCTCTGTATCTGGCGGGCGCGGCGGGCGGCCACCATCACCTTGCGGTAGTTCGAGTCGAAGCCAGTTTCAATCGTCATCGGATTCCTCCTCAAAATTCAATTGCCGCTGGCCGGAGGGATGCAGAATCCCAAAGGCCTCGAGCACGGGCTTCAGCCGCTCTGCCGAGTTGATCTGCAAGCAGCCGGCGGCCACCTCCAGCACCCGGTGCGACCGATATGCAATCGGCTCAGCGTTGCGATAGAACCGTTCGGCCTGCACAATGGCTTCCAGTTGTGCCACCGCTCGGTCCAATATGTCGTTGACCAGAATATAGCCGTATTCGCGATAATTCTCAATCTCCCGGCTGGCCGCGCCCAGCCGGCGGAAGACCTCTGCCTCGTTAACCACGCCCTCGGCGCGGCTGCGATTGCGCAGGCGGGTGCGCAGCACCTTGGGATTGGGCGGCAAAACAAAGATGCTGACCGATTCGGGCATGGAGGCGCGCACCTGCGCCGCGCCCTGCACATCGATGTCCAGCACCAGGTCGTGACCTGCGCGCCGGGCCGCTTCGAGTGATGTGCGCGCCGTGCCGTAATAGTTGCCAAAGACCTCGGCGTGCTCCAGGAACTGGCCGGCGGCCAGCATCCGCTCAAACTCCTCGCGGCTGGTGAAGTTGTATTCGCGCCCGTGCTGCTCCGAGCCGCGCGGCGGGCGCGTGGTCCATGAGACGGAAAACTCTATTCCCGTCAGTTGTTTGCGCACTTCGCTCACCAGCGTGCTCTTGCCCGAGCCCGAGGGCGCCGAAATGATGAAGAGAATACCTGCCACGGTGCGATTGTCCTTTGGACGCTTCTGTTGAAGTTTACGCCTTGCGGGTCTGGTTATTCCACGTTCTGTATCTGTTCGCGGGCCTTTTCGATCTCCGATTTCATGGCCAGTCCCAATTCGGTGATGCGGGTTCCCTTGCCGCCCGCGCCGCCGGTCTTGGAGAGCATGGTGTTGGCCTCGCGGTTCATCTCCTGGAGCAGGAAGTCGAGTTTCTTGCCCACCTCGCCGCCCGCTGTCAACAGCTCGCGGAAGTGGCCGATGTGCGTGGTCATGCGGGTTAGTTCCTCGGCGATGTCGCTGCGCTCCACCAGTACGGCAACCTCCTCCAGCAGACGCTGACGATTGAACTCCGGGCCGGTGGCCGCCAGCAACCGCTCCGTGAGCCGGGCCTGGTAGCGCTCTTCGACCTCGGGCCGCAGTGCTGCCACGCCCTCGGTAGCCTCGGCCAGACGGTCCAGCGTTCCGCGCAGAATCGCTTCCAGAGCTTCGCCCTCGCGCGCCCGCATCGTCTTCAACTGCTCCAGCAGCGGCCCGATCTCGCGCTGCACGCTATCGGTCAACGCGATCTGCTCCTCGTCGCCGTTGGAGCGATTGTCGCTTTGCAATGCTCCGGGCAAGCGCAGAATAGCGTTCAAGTCCGGCTGGCCGCCCAGCCCATGCTCCTCGCGCGCCGCGGCAAAGGCTGTTAGATAGCTGTTCACCAGCTCCCGGTTGTAGCCGGCTGTTTGTTGGTTGCTGCGGTCAATGGAGAGAGTCAGATCGACGTGACCGCGAATAAGGTTATCCTTGATCGCCTTGCGCAACTCCATCTCCAGCGCATCCAGGCCCGAAGGCAGGCGCATCTGCACGTCGAGAAAGCGATGGTTCACGCTTTTGACCGTGAGCGTGTAACTAAGCTGACCCTCATTGGGAAGAGGTACGCGAACCTGAGCCCGTGCAAACCCGGTCATTGAATAAATCGGCATTTTTCTATTTCCCATTTCCGGTTCCGTTATTTTCCGGCACGTCCATGAATTGCAGTTGATAGAGCCGTTGATAGGTGCTGGATGCGTTCAGCAGCTCGTCATGGGATCCGATAGCGGTGATGCGTCCGTCTTCGAGAACGGCAATGCGGTTGGCGCGGCGTATGGTGCTCAGCCGATGAGCGATCACCAGCACGGTGCGGTTCTGCATCAGGTTGGCCAGCGCGGCCTGCACCAGGGATTCACTCTCGGCGTCCAGCGAAGATGTTGCCTCGTCGAGAATCAGCACTGGCGCGTTCTTCAAGAGGGCGCGGGCGATAGCCAGCCGCTGGCGCTCGCCACCACTGAGCCGGAAGCCCTTTTCACCGATCACCGTGTCGTAGCCTTGCGGCATTTGCAGGATGAAGTCGTGGGCCAGGGCGTTGCGTGCTGCCTCTTCCACTAGCTTTATGTGCGTGTCGGGTTGTCCATAGGCGATGTTATTGCGCACCGTGTCGTTGAACAGGATGGTCTCTTGCGTGACCTGGGCAACCTGTCGGCGCAATGAGGCCAACGTCAGGTCGCGAAGGTCGTGGCCGTCGATGAGAATGCGGCCGCTGGTTACGTCAAAAAAGCGTGGAATCAGGTTGGCCAAGGTGGTCTTGCCCGCTCCGCTGGGGCCAACCAGCGCCAGCACTTCGCCTGCTTTTATTTCGAGATCGACGTTGTGCAGTATCTGATGCTCGCCTTCTTCGGTGGAGTAGGAGAAGCCCACGTCCTCAAAACGGATGGAGGTAGTGAAGCCCTTCAACACGGCCGGATGCTGGCGCTCTTTCACGTCATCCTCGGCGTCGAAAAAGCCGAAGATCGACATAGACGCGCCCATGGCTCCCTGGAAGCTGTTGTAGAAGTAGGCAAATTTGCGCACCGGGTCGTAGAGCTTGAAGAGCAAAAAGATAAACGCGCCGAACAGGCCCATGGTCATGTGGCCATGGAGAATCTCATTGCGCCCGATAAACAGAAACATGGCGATGGCAATGGCTCCGATGAAGTCCATTAAAGGAGAACTGATGGACTGGATGCGCACATTGCGCAGATTGGCGCGGAAGAGGCGTCTGGCCGCTTTCTTGAAGCGCAGAATCTCCCACATTTCGGTGTTGAAGGCCTTGACGATGCGGTTGCCAGTCACTGTTTCATGAAGAATGTTCTGAATTTCGGCCAGCTTGTCTTGCCCGGTGCGGGTCCGTGTTCGGACTTCGCTGCCAATCTTGCGCGAGGAGGTGACCACCACGGGCACAAACAACAGGAGCGCCCAGCTGAGCTCTCCTCCGAGCTTGATGACTAAGACAAGAACGACGACAAAGGTGAAGAACTGCTGCAGGAATTCGCTGATGACCGTGCTGACCGCAACCTGCACTCGGTCCACGTCGTTGATGAGCGTAGAGAGGATGGTGCCCGTAGCGTGCTTGTGAAAGAAGCTAGAGGAGCGCCGCAACGTGGCTTCATAGAGTTGGTTACGCAGATCCATGATGGTGCCGAATCCGGCGTAATTGACCATGTACGTGCCTGTGTAGTCGCACAGGCCCTTGGTCAGCGTGGCAACGATCAGAGCAAAGGCCACCACCGTCCAGGCATTGTGCATGTGCAGAACATGGGGAATTGCCTGCCGCAGGTCAAGGTGCCATGGACTCTTGGCAACGCCCATCGTGATGGGACCTTCGGGCGCGTGGGGGTCCAGAACCTGGTCGAAGATGGGCTGAAGAAGGAGGATGCGAAAGGCTTCCAGTAGTCCTACCATGGCCAGCAGCACTACGCCGCTCAGCATTTGCAGCCAGTAGGGCAGCCCATAGCGCAGTAAGCGCAGAAATCTTTTCATGCCGGTTGACCCGCCTGGCGGACGAAAGAGTCCATCTCCGCATTATATCTGGAGCCCGCGGCCGGAGTTGACTCCTCTTGCGAGCAAACGCGGTGGCTCATGCAATTGCATGAGAAGAGCATACATTCAGGTACATTCCAACTCCGGGAACATTTAGAATGATCCTTGACGTATATTGTCCTTGCGCCGGGTTGCCGGCGGGAAAGCGCGCCCTCATCCGTATGCAACGCTGGTCGAAACTTTTCATTCCCACGCTCCGCGAGGCCCCGGCAGACGCCGAAGTGGCCAGCCACCGCTTCCTCGTCCGCTCCGGTTACATCCGTCAGCTCGGCGCGGGCATCTACAGCTATCTGTTTCTCGGCCAGCGCTCCATCAACAAGATCATCGGCATCGTGCGCGAAGAAATGGACAGCATCGGCCAGGAGTTCTACCTGCCCGCCATCCATCCGCGTGAAGTGTGGGAGCAGAGCGGCCGTTGGACAACCATGGGCGACACCATGTTCCGCCTCAAGGATCGCAAGGGCGCGGAGCTTTGCCTGGGCATGACCCACGAGGAGATCATGACCTCCATCGCACGCAACGAACTGCGCAGCTATAAGCAGTTGCCGCAGATCTGGTATCAGATCCAGACTAAGTTCCGCGATGAACCTCGCCCCAAATCCGGCCTCCTGCGCGTGCGCCAATTCATCATGAAGGACGCCTACTCCTTTGACATCGACAAGGCCGGACTGGACAAGAGCTTTGATCTGCACGATGCCGTCTATCGCAGGATCTTCACTCGCTGCGGACTGAAATTCGTCGCCGTCGAGGCCGATTCCGGCTCCATGGGCGGATCGCAGTCGCAGGAGTTCATGGTTTACACTGACGCCGGCGAAGACCTGATCGCAAGCTGTCCGGTCTGCGGCTACGCGGCCAACACCGAGAAGGCAACTTCGCTGCTTGATCCGCTGGTCGAGCTGGAGCCAACGGGCGACGGCAAGCCGGAGCTGGTCTCTACGCCTGGCTGCGGAGCCATCGCCGACGTGGCCGCTTTCTTCAAGATTTCTCCAGCCTCCGACATCAAGTGCGTGGCGTATATGGCGCTGAAACACGGCGCGGCGGGCAAACCGAATAGCTGGCATGGCGTTGCTGCCTTTTTGCGCGGCGACCACCAGGTCAATGAAACGAAACTACTCGGAGCACTTGCCGCGGCGGAGTTGCGTACCATGCAGGCCGAGGAGCTGGAGCAATACTTTAGCGGCCCGGCGGGGTTTCTGGGGCCTGTGGGCCTCAAACCGGAAGTGAAGCCGCTCGGCGACGGCTTGACGGTTGTCGTGGACAAATCCCTCGAAGGCCGCAAGAACATGGTCTGCGGCGCCAACAAGCTGGACTACCACCTGCGCAACGTTGTGCCGGGCCGCGATTTCTCCTGGACCATGATGGCCGACATTCGCAGCGTCAACGAAAGCGAAGCCTGCCCGAAGGACGGCTGCAACGGCAAGCTGGTCGTCGGCAAGGCGGTCGAGGTCGGCCACATCTTCAAGCTGGGATATAAGTACTCCGAGTCCATGGGCGCGCGCGTGCTGGACGAGAACGGCAAGGAAATTACGCCCATTATGGGCAGCTACGGCATCGGCATCGAACGCATTCTGACCGCGGCGGTCGAACAGTCCAACGACGCCAATGGCTTCTGGCTGCCAGTCTCGATTGCGCCCTTCACCGTGGTGGTCACAGTCACCAACATGACGGACGCGCTGCTCCGTGAGACCGGCGAAAAACTCGCCGCCGAGCTCGAAGCAGCCGGTCTCGACGTGCTTCTTGATGACAGAGACGAGCGCGCCGGCGTCAAATTCAAGGATGCGGACCTGGTGGGCATTCCCTACCGCATCAACGTGGGCAAAAAAGCCGTTGAAGGTAAGGTCGAGTTAGTCACACGCGCGACGGCAACCAGCGTGGATGTGGTGCTGGCAGACGTGGTGAAACAGGTAAAGCAGCTTCTAGCTACTAGCTGCTAGCTTTTAGCTCTTTGTGCTTGCATCAACGGCTATGGCTTGCCAAAAAGGTATTTCCCAGCACGGAAGAGCTAGAAGCTAAAAGCTGCATTTGAAGGAGCGGCGATGGCGGTAAAGATCAGGTTTCAAATGCCCAATGGCAAGCATCCCTGGTTATCCTTGCTGTTGCGAGTTGGGCTGGCGGTGTTTGCGGCGTGCGCGCTGATATTTTTTTCGATCTTCGGCTATTTCTACATCACTTATAAGCATGTTGTGGATGACCGCCTGAAGCAACCGATCTTTGCCAACACCGCCAAGATCTACGCCTCGCCGCGCGAGGTGCGTCCAGGGCAAAAGTTCACTGTGCGGCTGATCGCCGGCGAGCTACACGCAGCAGGCTATTCGGCTGAAGGAGCCTCGCAGACCTCCGAGATGGGTACCTACAAGGAGGGCGTGCAAACCATCTCCATTCACCCCGGCCCGCAATCCTACCACGCGCCGGACGGCGCAACCATTCACGTCAGCAACGGGGTTGTGGATTCGATCACCGACGATCATGGCCAAGCTCTTTCCAGTTATGAGCTGGAGCCGCTGCTCATCACCGGCCTTAGTGACGACGTAAACCGCACCAAGCGCCGCCTGCTTGCCTACAGCGAGATTCCGCCGAATCTGATTAATTCTGTTCTGGCTATTGAAGATCGCCGCTTCTTTGAGCACAGCGGCGTGGACTACATTCGAATCATCGGTGCGATTCGCAACGATCTGACGCCGGGGCATCGCTATGTTGAGGGCGGCTCCACGATAACCATGCAGTTGGCGCGCGGATTGCTGCTCACACCGGAAAAGCGCATCAAGAGAAAGATTATCGAGATCGTCATCACTTTCCAGCTTGAACACCGCTTCAGCAAGCAGCAGATCTTCGAGATGTACGCCAACCAGGTCCCCCTCGGCCAGCGCGGCAGCTTTTCCATCGACGGCTTCGGCGAGGCTTCGCAGGCCTTCTTCGGCAAGGAGGTGCAGCAGCTCGACCTGGCCGAGGATGCTTTGCTGGCTGGAATCATCCAGAGCCCCAGCCGGTTGAATCCTTTTCGTCATGCGGACCGTGCCATCGAGCGCCGCAATCTCGTCCTCGATTCCATGGTAGAAATTGGCGCCATCACCAAGGGCGAGGCGGAGAAAGCCAAAGCTGAACCGCTGCACCTGGTTCCCGGCAGCGTAGACGCCAGTGAGGCGCCGTACTTCGTGGACCTGGTTCATGATCATTTGGTGCAGAAACTGGGCGATCGCGACTTCAACCGCGAAAGCCTGCGTATCTACACCTCGCTCGATCCCGATCTGCAACGCGAAGCGACGGCCGCGGTCGAATCCACCATCCACGTGGTGGACGAAGAGGTGGACAGGCTGCACGCCCATGAAAGGAAACTGGGCCAAAGTTACATCTATCCGCAGGTAGCCCTGGTGGCGCTCAATCCCCACACCGGCCAGGTGCTGGCGCTGGTTGGGGGGCGAAGCTATGGCAACTCGCAGTTGAATCATGCCGTGGCCAAGCGGCCCACCGGCTCCATCTTCAAGCCGTTCGTCTATGCCACGGCCTTTGCCACGGCCGCAGAGGGCACCATCTTGCCCGGCCAAACCAAGCTCTTCTCCCCGCTGACTATTTTGAAAGATGAGCAAACCACCTATGGAGAGGGCACGGAATACGAGTACACGCCGCACAACTTCGATGACGAGTATTTCGGTATGGTGACGGCGCGCGAGGCCCTGCAGCATTCGCTCAACAACGCCACCATCAGCCTGGCCTCGATGGTAGGCTTCGACCGCGTGGCCCAACTGGCCCGCGACGCCGGCATCAAGGGCGTGCAGGGAACGCCCTCCATGGCCATCGGCTCCTATGATGCAACGCCGCTCGACATGGCCGGCGCTTACACCGTCTTCGCCAACGGCGGCATGCGCCTGGAGCCCTGGATGCTGGCCAGCGTCCGCACCACCACCGGAGACGTCATCACCGAGTACGCGCACGACTCCAAACAGATTCTGGACCCGCGCGTGGCCTATCTCACCGTCAGCCTGATGGAGAACGTGATCGATCACGGCACCGGCGCCGGAGTACGCGCGCGCGGCTTTCTCGCGCCCGCCGCCGGCAAGACAGGCACTAGCCACGACGCATGGTTTGCCGGCTTCACCTCCAACCTGTTGTGCATCGTGTGGGTGGGCAATGACGACTATACCGACGTGCAGATCGAAGGCGCTCACGCCGCTGCGCCCATCTGGGCTGAATTCATGAAGAAAGCCATCGCGTTGCCGCAGTACTCAGACACCAATCAGTTCACACCGCCGGATGGTGTCGAGATTGTTCCCATCGACAGGGCCAGCCTCCTGCTCAGCGATGCCTCCTGCCCGGACAGCTTCAATGCGGCCTTCCTGGCCGGCACCGCGCCCACGGAGACCTGCGACCACTCCGCCGAGCACCGCAACCTGCTGCAAAGACTCTTCGGTACGGGTAAGAATTGAAAACAGCGATTGCAAGCGCGCCCTCCAGCTCTTCCCTAGGGCACTTACAGAACCCCATCAAATGTTCTATAGTTTCTGTGCCATGAAATTCACAATCCGTACCATCTTTCCGTCCCTGCTGGCGATTGCCAGTTTGCTCTTGACTGTCTCCACCCCGGCGCAAACCGCCGCCTCAACCCAACCCGCCGCCAAGCCCACCGTCGCCGATGCTCTTACCTTCATTGACAACGCGGAAAAGGAACTGGCCGCGATGAGCGTTACTGCCTCCCGCGCCGCATGGGTCGAGGAGACCTACATCACCGACGACACCATTGCCCTGGTGGCCGAGGCCAATGACCGGGCAATCGCCCGGCAAACCGCTCTCATCTACGAGTCGCGCAAATTCGACGGCCTCACGTTGCCGCCCGATGCAGCTCGCAAGATGATGCTGCTCAAGCTGAGCATCGGCTTGCCCGCGCCCTCTGACTCCGCGCTGCGCGCTGAAACCACCCGGAAGGCCGCCGAGCTCGACGCCGCCTATGGCCGCGGGAAGTACTGCCCGGACTCGAACCCCGATCATTGCCTGGGCATTGACGATATCAACGTCAGGATGACCCAAAGCCACGATCCAAAGGAGTTGGCGGCGCTGTGGGCGGGCTGGCATGCCGTCGGCAAACCCATGCGCGGCGACTATGCGCGCCTGGCCGAGCTGAGCAACCAGGGAGCGCGCGAGCTGGGATTTGCCGACACCGGCGCCCTGTGGCGCTCGCAGTACGATATGACCCCCGAAGAGTTTTCCGCCGACATCGAGCGCCTCTGGAAACAAGTGGAGCCGCTCTATCTGGAGCTGCATACCTACGTCCGCCACAAGCTCATCGAGAAATACGGCGACCAGGCGCGCCGTCCCGACGGCATGATTCCCGGGCATTTACTTGGAAACATGTGGGCGCAGGAGTGGGGCAACATCTACGACGTCGTCGCGCCGCCCTCCGGGCCGATGCCCTACGATCTGGGCGCCATCCTCAAGGCACGCAACACTGACCCCAAGCAGTTGGTCCAATTCGGTGAGGGCTTCTACAAGTCACTGGGATTCGACGCGCTGCCTGACACCTTCTGGCAGCGCTCCATGCTCTCTCATCCGCGCGATCGCGAGGTAGTATGCCATCCCAGTGCCTGGGACATAGACAGCCAGCGCGATGTGCGCATCAAGGCCTGCTTCCAGCCCACTGCCGACGACTTTGTCACCGTGCATCACGAGCTGGGCCACAACTACTACCAGATGGCCTATCGCCATCAGCCCTTCTTCTTCCAGAACGGCGCCAACGACGGCTTCCACGAGGCCATCGGCGACGCCATTGCTCTGAACGTGACCCCGGATTACCTCAAGAAGCTGGGCCTTATCGACCAGATTCCGCCGCCTAGCGCGGATATTCCGTTGCTGCTGCGCACGGCTCTGGACAAGATTGCCTTCCTGCCCTTCGGCCTGCTCATCGACAAGTGGCGCTGGCAGGTTTACTCCGGCCAGGTGACTCCGGAGCATTACAACAGCGCCTGGTGGGCTCTGCGCGAAAAATATCAGGGCATTGCCCCGCCGGTCGAGCGCACCGAGGCTGACTTCGACCCCGGCGCCAAGTACCATATTCCCGGCAACGTGCCCTATATGCGCTACTTCCTGGCCCGCGTCTACCAATTCCAGTTCTATCGCGCCATGTGCCAGGCCACCGGCTACAAGGGACCGCTGAATCGCTGCTCGGTCTACGGTTCCAAGGAGGCCGGCGCAAAGCTGAACGCAATGCTGGAGTTGGGTGCATCCAAACCCTGGCCGGAGGCGATGAAAGCGATGACTGGCAGCGACAAGGCTGACGCCTCGGCCATCGTGGAATACTTCCAGCCGCTGATGGACTGGCTCAAGGAGCAAAACAAGGGCGAGAAGGAAGGCTGGACGCTGCCGGCCGATCCGCTGAGGTAGGGGAACTATCGCCGGTCATGTAATGCCGGCATGGTTTATCTTCGATTCACAGTAACTTTCGACTTCCGACCGGGTTAGATATGTTGGATCTCGTTGACAGAAACACTGCAAATAGCTGTGCGGAGGTGGAAAATGAAGAGTTTTATACGTGTTAGCAGTACTTTGTTCTGGGTTTCAGCTTTGTTGACGATTCCCGTGATGGCAGCGGCTCTTAACAATAACCATCCCGCTCCGGCGCCCTCACATCCCGCTCCGGCATATCACCCGTCGGCTCCGGCTTACCACCCGGCTCCGGCCTATCACCCGGCTCCCTCTTATCACCCGCCGGCCTCCCATCCGGCGCCGTCCTATCATCCTCCGGCTTACCACCCGGCGCCATCGACTCCGACCTACCATCCATCAACCCCGGCCTACCATCCGGGTTCATCGCCTCCGGTACACAGTTATACGCCGGGTGCGCCGTCGGGTGGGAACACATCGGGCCCTCATCCTTCTCCAGGCGCCACCACTTACACCCCGCACACCTACACTCCCGGCGCCTCCAATACACCCCATCCCTCCGGCAACACCTTTGTGGGCGGAGGAGGCGTGAGGAGCAATAACGGGGTTACCACCTATACCCCCCATGCCCCGTCCGGTGGCACTAGCTACACCCCGGGAACCTCACCTTCTTCTCACGTCAACACCTACACTCCGGGAGGCCCGGCCGGTTCGCACGTCAACACCTACACTCCGGGAGGCCCAGCTTCTGCGGGCGGTAGCTCCTTCACGCCACATAACCCTTCGCCGGGAACGGCAGCCGGCAGCGGCTCTCATATTGGTGGCGGAACTCATGCTGTTTACAGCATTCCGGGGGCCTCGCCTTCTGGCAGGCCCGGCACTGGACCCTCTACACTATCGCCATCGGGGTCGCAATCCGTGCTGCACCAGGTGAACACCGCGCGCGGTGGCCTGGGTGGCATCAACCACCGGCCGATACCCTCCGGGCAGGTTGTCGTTCATCCGAATCAGAGCCTGACCGTAGCCTCCTCCAACGGCCGCAACTACAATCTGCGTCCCAACGGAACCCTGGCCTCGTACAGCGGGCATGGGCAATCCGCCACTTTCCGCGGCAATGGCCATCTGGCCTCCGTGCATACGCCTAACATGGATATCGCGCGCGGCCCTCACGGGCAAAGAACCATCATCAGCGAACGTCCCGGCGGAAAGCTGGTCTCGACCGGAAAGCACCGCGGATATTTCGAGCACCCGGTCAACTACCACGGTCGTGAATATAACCAGCGGACATACGTGCATGGAGACCACCGCTTCACGCACGAATACACCCGATACCACTATCACGGCAGGGAGTTCAATCATTACGTCCCGCGCTACACTTACGCTCCTGCCTTCTACGGATGGGCCTACTATCCGTGGGACTCCCCCGCGGCCTATGGGTGGGGATGGGAGGGCTCGCCGTGGTATGACTTCTGCGCGGGCTTCTTCTCGCCCTCGGATTCATATCCCAGCGGCGCCAACTGGCTGACTGACTATTATCTCGGTCAGACATTGCAGGATGGCTACCCTGCGGACGCACAGACAGGCGACGGACAGCAGGATGTAAACGTCACTGACGCGGATGCAAACGCGCCTGGAGCGGACGCAATACCGGTCGACGACGGAACTTCTGCCCCGGCCGATACGCCCATCACTCCGGATATCAAGCAGATGATCGCCGAGGAGGTCAAACAGCAACTGGCCTTCGAGAATGCCGCTGCTACGCAGCCAGATCAGGCGCCCATGCTCGACGGCCTGCCCCAGGTCATGGTCCCCAACCATCTGTTTGTTGTGGACCAGGTTCAGAATGCCTCCATCGCGGACGGGCAGCAGTGCGGTCTCTCGGTCGGAGACGTGTTGAAGCTGGTGGCCGCGCCGCCCGATGGATCCACGACTGCCGACCTGATCGTCGTCAGCACCCACAAGGGCGACTGTGCGGCCGGAATGACCGTTACCCTGCCATTGGATAGCCTCCAGGAGATGCAGAACAACTTCCGTGCCCAACTGGACTCCGGCTTACAGGCGCTGCGCGATCAGCAGGGCAAGGGCGGATTGCCCCCTGCTCCCTTCTCGGCCATCACGCCGCCGCCCGTACCCGCGGATGAGCCTCCAGCGGATTCTGAGAATGTGCAGGCGCAACTCGATGCACAGCAGCAACAAGCCGATCAGGCTGAATCCAGCGTGACGCAAACGGCCTTCGCCAATCCAAATCCGCAGTAGAGCGGCCTTTGCGGCACTGACAATTTCACGGCGGAAGCAGGGAGCAATCCCTGCTTCCGCCATTGCCACATAAGGGAGAAATCATCGTGTACATGAGGAATCTGCTTACGGCCTGCCTTTTTTGCGGCATCGCCTTAACTCTCTCTGCGCAGCAAACCGTTGCGCCCCCGCCCCAGCCCGCCGGAAGTGGCCCCTCGCTTGCCGTCACCATGCAGTTCATTCAGAACAAAATGAACGAGCAAGGCAAGATCAACTACACGCTGCGTACGCATGACAACTCTAATGGGGAAGACTGGCCGGTTTATTACATCAGCATTGAGGCTAGCAACGTTATTGCCGATCCCGCCACCTGCCGCATCACCTGGCACAAAGTGACCACGAATGGCGGGAAAGTAGGCATTGACAAGGATTTTTCGCTCGACCTTCACAATGTACTGAGTTTTGAGGTCAGGACCAGCACCTACGAAGCCAAGATGGAGGACACCGCTAACGGAAATCCTCAGCTTGATAAGCGACAGGATCCGCCCTACTTCGCAGTGACAGCGAAACTCAGGGGAAATACAGAGACTCCGCTCTTTTTCTCCAGCGAAGATACGGCCAACCACGTTGCCAGAGCGCTTACCCATGCGGTCGAACTCTGCGGCGGCGGCAATAATGAACCCTTCTAAGGAGCACCACTAGATCACGCGCCGCACTCCCGGCAGCCGCACCAGCGGATCGGCAACCAGCCAGCAGCCGATGCAGGCCAATGGGCCAACCACGCCCCACTTGACCAGCGCCGGAGCAACCCAGCCGCGCAGCAGCAGGCTCACGCCCACCAGCACTGCCGGATGAATGATGTAAGCCGTGTAAGCGCGGCGGTTGAGCCATGCCCAAAGCGCCGAGGGCTGATTCATGCGCGCGCGGAAGACCAAAAGCCACAGGGCGATCAAGCCCCAGGCCACGAATGGCTCCCAGTATGCATAGAGAATCGCGGGCCAGGAGAGGCCGCCGGAAAAGTTGGATTTTCCCGGGCCGTTGAGCGCATGGGCCACCGCGATGCCCACCGGAAGGCATGGCCATGCCATGGCCAGCGTCCAGATCCAGGGTCGCGCCTGTTTCCATTCGAGCTGCCGCAGCCAATCGTTGCGCCATGCGGCAATACCCAGCACAAAGAGAAAGATGTAGCTGGAAAAGTAACCGAGTTGCAGGCTGATGACGTTCTCACCGGTGGGAACGAACTGGCGGATTGCGAGAGCGGCCAGGCCAACTCCGATGGCGCTCACCAGCCACCAGCGATAAGCGGGAACCGGGCGGGGAGTGCGCTCGGTTTGCGAGAGAGCGGCTCCAAAAACAGCTCGCCAGGCGCAATATGCAAGGCTGAAGATCAACAGGGCCTGCGTAAACCACAGCGGACCGTTGATGAACTTCTTGTGTCGCCATAGCCAGACGATGCAGGACCAGAATCCGTCGCCCTGCGCGAAGTTCACCATCGCCGCGGTCAGCGGCCCCAGAATCAGCCCGAAGGCAAGCAACGGCAACCCGAGGCGTAAACAGCGGTCGCCGATGAAGCGCGCGTAGCCCTTACGCTCCAGCGAGGCGGGCGTAAAATACCCCGCCAGAAAAAAGAAAAAGCCCATGAAGTAGGCCTGGTTGGTGGCGCAAAACATGGTCAGAAGCAGGCTGGATGGGCTGATGGAGGCTTCAACCTCGTGATAAAACCAGCCGCCCGAGCCGCCGTATGTGATGGCGGCATGGAATACGACAACCAGCGCGATCATCGAGGTTCGCAGGCGGTCAATATACAGGTCGCGCTGGGCCATGAGTCATTGTACGTTGAGCAGCGAGCATTGGTTCAAGTCAGCACGGCCGCAAAATCCTCAATTCATCTGCACCCACGAAAGAGATTGATATTGCCCTCCGTTTTGTTGACTTTTGGGTTGTCGCCGCAATTTGAGGCCCGGTATCCAATTGGAAAAGTCGATATCGTGGAGCACTCGATCAATCTCCGACCGGTCAGCCCCAGCGTCCAGCAAACGGTCGATAATTGGAAAAATGTCCTCACGCGGTGCCGTGCTCCAGGCTGCTGCAACCAGAGCCGTGCGCCCTTCGGAGTCAACGGCATGGATGTCATGCGGCCTGGATAGCGCATCGTCGATCATGGCCCAGATGCCAGACATGGCGGAGAGGGATAGGTAGGTCTCGTCCTTGTTGCCATACGCCGCATCGAAGCGCGCGGAAGGATCGGCGCCCGCTGCGATCAGCATCTTTGCCAAATCAACCAATCCGTTCTCTGCCGCCTTGCCCAGCGCCCTTTGCTTGCCGGTCTTGTCGGAATTGATCGCGGAAATGGCCAGCAGAGTGCGTAGCATCTCGGGCCGCGCCTTCACGTTATCAGACTGTACAACCAGTTCGAGCAAAGAGGTATCCGGCCTTTGCGAGGGGCTGGATAATCTGAATCCGAGTTCAGGTTCTTGTAATTGCAACGGCGTACCGGCATCCAACAGGTTTTTAACTGTAACCACGTCTCCGGCAAATATTGCCGCGCGCAGTATTTTTGCCGCTTGCGGCGAATCGAGTGCAATCCCTGCTTCACGCATGGCCGCAAGGGTTGCCGGGCTGGAAGTGACCCAGCGCTCCGTATCCGCTGCCCGGTCCACCGCTCTTTCAAGTTCTGTAACCGTGGACGGCATCCCGGCATATCCGCCCACATAATCTTCAACAGTTTTCTTCCGACCTCCCAGAGCCAGGGTCAAACAGTAGGTTGGATTGTCTGTGACTCCGCCTCTATAACTATCCTTCAGACCGAGAAAATTGGCGGCGCGAAATCGCTCCAGCAGTTCTGCGACCATGGCGGGTGAGATATGCGCCTTGTGCTCGCCGGGGATAGAAACGAATGAGCCTCCGATAAAATTCACTTCGCCATTTCCATCAATGCTGACGGAATAGGAAGGGCACCACCCATAGCATCCTGAACGGGAGAGTTCGATTCGAATGGCGGATAAATCCTTGACGTCTGGAAACGGGATCAGAGGTGCGGACTTGTCTTCCGTCGTCAGAGTGCGAATGCTCTCCTGCACCCATGCTTCCACGGGAACGCCGTTCCGCGGGAAAGGCGAATACTGAATCCGGCGGGCAGCATCACTTATCTCTTTAGGATTAAACTGTACCGTGTCGATGCCGCGTACCTCGATGACTCTGCCTTGTGGATCAACATGAATCCAAAGGTCTATCGATTCGTGAAGCCCGTGATAATGGGAAGGTCGCAGGAGTAGAGGCTCGAGCCGATGCGTTGCCGTCTCCCTTAAGCCAACAATAAGAACGCCGGTGGGCGGCTTCAGGAAGAAATCTGTATCCGATTGTGCGCAGGAAGGACGAGTCCCGACCGATCCCAGCAGCAGAGGAAAACAAATCCAGGCAATGAATCGAGACCGGTTGATGGAAAATTTTGCCATGCCGGGAGAATACCACCAAAAAGCAAGAGGCGGGATAGATAAAAAAAGATATGGTCCATCCTGCCATGTTTTTCTGGCAGGATGGACCATATCTTTCTTCAAAAATAAATGCGCTTAGTACTTGACGATGGCTGTAAACGAATCCGGCTTGAGGCTGGCGCCGCCCACCAGTGCGCCGTCAATCTCTTCCTGGCTGATCAGCGCGGTGGCATTGCCCGGATTCACACTGCCGCCGTAGAGGATGCGCATATTGGCCGCGATAGCAGGTCCCAGCAGTTTAGCCACTTCAGCGCGAACAATCTTGTGTGCCTCCACGGCCATCTCCGGCGTTGCCGTTCTGCCTGTGCCGATGGCCCAAACCGGCTCGTAAGCAATCACAATCGGTGCAGCCATTTCAGCCGTGATGCCCGCCAACGCTCCGGTGACCTGCGTCTTGAGCACGTCGGCGGTCTTGCCCGCCTCGCGCTCAGCCAGCACTTCTCCAATGCAGACCACAGGCACGATGCCGTGCTTCAGCGCGGTGTGCAGCTTTTTGTTGACGATCTCGTCGGTCTCGGCAAAGTATTGCCGCCGTTCGGAGTGGCCGATCAGCGTATGCGTTCCGCCCACGGCCTTTAGCTGGCCTACCGAGGTCTCTCCGGTAAAGGCGCCCTCCTCGGCAAAGTGGATGTTCTGCGCGCCCACGGAGACATTCGAGCCTTTGGCGGCTGCAATCACTGTGGGCAACAGTACGGGCGAGGGAAACAGGGCAATCTCGTCGCGCGTGTGCTCGGCAACTAGCGGTAAAAAGGCATCGACAAACGCCTTGGCTTCAGCGGGCGTCTTGTACATCTTCCAATTGGCGGCAATCAGTGCTTTACGCGGCATTCTTCAACTCCTCGAATCCATCTTAGTGGATGATTTCCGACCCCAGGGTGATGACGGGCACAGTACAGGTCAGCGTTTCCTGTTCCGGACACGGCCTTATTTCAGCTTCATCTCAAAGGCTAGCGGTTGCAGCTCGAGAAAGGTCATGGTACGGTCGCCGCCGGTGGAGGGGAAGATCACCGGCGCATCGGGAAGGATGAACTCGGAGAGCATCTGGCGACATGCGCCACAGGGCGGGCTGGGGACAGAGTTCAAATTGGCGATGGCAACGGCTTCGACGCGGATTTCAGGTCCAAACTGGGAAACGGCCCGCACCAGAGCGGAACGCTCGGCGCAGATGGTCAGCCCGAAGCTCACGTTTTCCACGTTTGCTCCGGTGACGATTTCGCCGTTGGAAAGCCGGAGCGCCGCGCCCACCCGGAAGCCGGAGTATGGGGCATAGGCGTGCAGAGCGGCCTGACGAGCCCTGTCGAGCAGGTTCAAGAGCGTGGTTTCTGTTGAAGATGGGTCTTTCATTGCGTGTTGAATCCCCCAAAAGGGTGAGTAATGAGGTTACAGCATTTGCGCGTTGCTGTAAATCAGATAGCGCATTGCTATTATTCGGTTCCTCAAGTTGAGCCTCATCTATCCGATAAATGCCTTGGGTACTCACTGTGCCGGGAGTGTTACTCTGGCCGGGCGAATGAGCGGGCGCATGGATGAATTGACAAGGGAATTCCTGATCGAGAGCCAGGAAGGATTGGACCGCATGGAGCAGTGTCTGACCAACCTGGAGGAACGGCCTCGGGATGCAGGGTTGATTGGGGAGATCTTCCGTTCGGTTCACACCATCAAGGGGACCACCGGATTTCTGGGCTTCAAGCGGCTGGAAAAGCTGGCCCACGCGGGAGAAAACCTGCTCAGTTTGCTGCGCGCGGGCAAGCTGACCGCCGGCAACCCGACGATTACCGGCCTCTTGCAATTGCTGGACGGGCTGCGCTCCATTCTCAAGACCATCGAGGCGGACGGCACTGAAGGCGCGGGCGAAGATGGGTTATTGATCGGCTGGCTGGAAGAGTTGCAGGCTCCGGCGCAGGCGCAGGTAATGCATCCGGCCCATGCCATGGCCAACATACATCCAGAGTCCGCTTCATGCGCCGGGGCCGTGGCCACACCGCCTCCAGCCGCTCCAGCGCCGGTTGACCTTGAGCCGGTAGAGCCTGTCAGGACTCTGGCGGAGGTTGAGGGAGACCCTAGCAGGCCGCGCACCCAGGGAAGCGCCGCCGAGAGCACATTGCGCGTTGATGTGACGCTGCTGAACCGGATGATGAACCTGGTGGGCGAACTGGTGCTGACCCGCAACCAGGTCTTGCAGGCCACCTCAGCCGACCCCAACATGACCCAACTCAGCCGCCGTCTGGACATAGTCACCGCCGAACTGCGCGAGAGCGTAATGAAAGCCAGAATGCAGCCGGTATCCAACATTTTTTCCAAGATGCCGCGCATGGTGCGCGACCTGTCGCAATCACTCGGCCGTCGCGTCCGCCTGCAAGTCGTGGGCCAGGAGACGGAACTGGACAAGAGCCTGTTGGAAGCCATCAAGGATCCGCTCACTCACGCGGTAAGAAATTCGCTCGATCACGGCATCGAGTCGCCCGATGCGCGCCTGGCCGCCGGCAAGGATCCGGAAGGAACGCTGACACTGAAGGCCACCCAGGAGGGCAGCCATGTCGTCATCGAGGTTTCCGACGACGGCTCAGGCATTGATGTTGAAAAGGTGCGCCGAAAGGCCGTCGAGCGCGGCCTCATCTCGGCCGATCGCGCCGCCCAACTGGGGGAGCGCGAGCTGCAGCAACTGGTTTTTTTGCCCGGCTTCTCCACGGCCACTACGGTCACCAACGTCAGCGGACGTGGTGTGGGCATGGACGTGGTGAGGACGAATGTGGAGAAGATCGGCGGCAAGGTCGAGATCGATTCCCGCGCCGGCCAGGGAACCACGCTGCGCATGCGTATCCCGCTCACCCTGGCCATCATTCCAGCCCTGATCGTACGCAGCATCAAGCAAAGTTTTGCGCTGCCTCAGGGAGCATTGTCGGAGCTGGTGCATATTCCGCCCGAAGAGGCAGCAACGGCTATCGAGTGGATTGAGAACGCGCCGCTCTACAGGTTACGTGGGAAGTTGCTGCCACTGGTATTTCTGGACCGTCTGCTGATGCCCGGCGTGGAACATCCAATCGACACCCAGAAAGGCGCTTTCATTGCGGTTCTGGACACCGACGGCCGCCGCTTCGGCCTGGTGGTGGACGGGCTGGCTGATCCGGAGGAGATTGTCGTCAAACCGCTCTCCGGAGTACTGAAGGAGATCGGCCTTTTTACCGGAGCAACTGTACTAGGCAACGCCGACCTGGCGCTGATTCTCGATCCGGGGGCCATCGCCTTGAAGGCTGGAGTGACCCTGCGCGAAGAAGAGCCCACATGCGCTGACGAAGGCGAAAATGCGGACGCCTACGCACTCTCGTACCTGCTGGTGGAAGCGGCCGGACGGCAGGCGGCGGTGCCGCTGGCGGACGTGTTGCGCATCGAGCAATTGCCGTTCAAGCGAATCGAATACGTCGGCAACCGGCCGGTGCTCAACTTCGAGGGCCAACTGCTGCCGGTGGAGGACTCGGACGGAGTGCTGACCGCGGCTGAGGGCAATCCCGAGGCGAAGATCATCGTGGTGGTCTGCCGTGAGGGCAATCGTCACGTGGGCATTGCGGTTTCCCATGTACTGGATGTGGCCGCTGGAAGTGACTTGTTCGAGACCGGCACCGATCAGCGTACCAGCGGGGTCACGCTGCTCAAGAGCCGGGTTACCGGCGTTGTTAACCTGGGCGCTGTGGTTCCGCTGCCCGCCGGCCAACAGATGCCCGCCGAGTGGAGCCAGAGAGCGGAGACGGTGGCATGAGCACAGCAAAGGCTGCATTGCATCGCAAGAAAAAGAAGGCGGCTACGCAGGTGGAGGTGTGCACGCTGCTCCTGGGCACGAAAACATTTGGCTTGCCCATCACTCACATTCTCGAAATTGTTGGCGCGGCCAGGCCGCAGCCGGTTCCGCTGGCGCCTATTTATGTCGGCGGGCTGGTGCATTATCGCGGGGATGTGCTGACCACTGTGAGCCTGCGGCAGTTGCTGAACATGCCGCCCAAAGAGGGCAAGCAGGATCTTCTGGTGATGGAGAGCTCCGGCGAAATTTTTGGATTGCTGGTGGACTCTGTCAACGAGGTGCTGGCGGTCTCATCGGCGGACTACGAGACCAACCCTTCGATTCTGGACGAGCGGTGGAGAGCATTGTTTGCCGGCGCTTACAAGCTCAAGGACAGCCTGCTTGTCATGCTGAATCCCGAGCAACTGGACCCCATGCGGCTGAGTGCGACCCGAGCTGCTTAGGGCCAGAGCGGTTTTTAGGAGATGACCATGCGAGCTTTGATTATCGATGATTCTCGCTTTGTGAGGGGATATCTGCGCGGCCTGCTCGAAGAAAAGGGATTCGAGTGCGAGGAGGCCGCTGATGGAAAGGCCGGCATGGACCGGTTGACATCCTGTCCGTCCTTCGACTTGGCGCTGGTGGACTGGAATATGCCGGTCATGGACGGGCTGGAGATGCTCAAGAAGTTGCGCGCCGAGGGATATGCCGGACTCAAGGTCTTGATGGTAACCACCGAGGCGGAAAACGACTACATCCTTCGCGCCCTGGATGCGGGCGCCGACGAGTACCTGATGAAGCCCTTTGACGATGAAGCGCTGACAGAAAAACTGGCCATGCTCGGCCTGGTGGAGGCGTAAAGCATGACCTCCGGCCGGCGAACCCGGATTTTGATCGTGGACGACTCGGCAGTCATGCGGAGCCTGTTGCGCACGGTGGTCAGCCACGATGCAGGCCTGGAAGTGGCGGGTACAGCGGCCGATGGCGAATCGGCAATGAGCGCGATAGAAATCCTTCGTCCCGACCTGATTCTGCTGGATGTGGAGATGCCGGTGATGGATGGGTTGGTTATGCTCAGGAAGTTGCGCGCGCGGGGTCACAGGATGCCGGTCATCGTGTGCAGTTCATTCACCCAGCATGGAGCCAAGGTGACCATCGAGGCCTTGGCTTGCGGGGCTACAGACTATGTGGCCAAGCCCGCCGGCCTAGCCAGCCGTGAGGAAGCCCTGCGGGCGCTTAGTCTGGATTTGATTCCCAGGATTCATGCCCTCACCAGCCAGCCGCAGGCAGCCGTAACAGGCGCGGCGCGCGTTCCCTTGTCGGCTCACCTGCCCAATGCACCGCCGATCACGTCCATTCCCGCCGCGCTGGTCATCGGTGTCTCCACCGGAGGACCTGCTGCGCTCGATATTCTGCTGCCCAAGCTGCCGGCCGGCTTCCCCATCCCGGTCCTGGTTGTGCAGCATATGCCGGAGTTGTTTACCAAGCTGCTTGCCGAGCGGCTGAACAGCTGCTGCCCGTTGCAGGTGCGCGAGGGCGTCGAGGGCGAACCGGTGCGCGCCGGCTCAATCTACATCGCCAAGGGAAACTGGCACATGGAGGTGCGGGCCGGCGCGCACACCGGCTTGCCGGCCACGCTGCACCTGAACCAGGGCGCGCCTGAAAACCACTGCCGTCCCGCCGTCGATGCGCTGTTCCGCTCAGCGGCAGCGGTCTACGGCGCCGGCGTGCTGGCCGTGGTGCTGACCGGCATGGGATCGGACGGACTGTCAGGCGCCCGGCTCATCCGCGAGCAGGGCGGCAGCGTTCTGGCGCAGGACGAGGCCAGCAGCGCCGTCTGGGGAATGCCGGGCGCCGTCAGCGCTGCGGGATTGGCGCACAAGGTTCTGCCGCTGACCGCCATTGCCAATGAGATCCTCCGGCTCGCCAGCCGGACCCACGCCGAGGTACACGAGCTTCAGGAAGTGGAGGTCTGCCATGCAAATCTCCACTAGCGTCGATTACGGCTACCTTCGCCAGTTGGTTTTCGGCTTCTCGCAAAACGTGCTCGACCCGTCGCGCGATTACCTGTTCGAGACCCGCTTGACCAAGTTGTTGCGCAACCAGGGCATGACCCGCCTGGAGGAGCTTGTACAGCACCTGAAGATCAGTAAGAATCCGCTCCTGGAACGCTCCGTCGCCGAGGCCATGACCATCAACGAAACCAGCTTCTTTCGCGACAGCCGTCCCTTCGAGTTGCTGCGCACCGAGTTGCTGCCCAAACTCATCGAAAACCGCCGGCACTTGCGCAGCCTTCGCTTCTGGAGCGCGGCCTGCTCCACCGGCCAGGAAGCTTACAGCCTGGCCTTGCTTATCCTCGAACACTTTCCCTTCCTGACGGGATGGAATATCCGCATCGAAGGCACCGACATCTGCGCCGAAGTGGTGGAGAAGGCTCAGGCCGGCTGTTATCACCGCATCGAGATGAACCGCGGACTGCCCGCCCGCTTCATCGTCCACTACTTCGACCACGAGGGCGAAAACTGGAAGGTCAGGCCCGAGATCCGCAAAATGTGCAATTTCCGCGTGGCCAACCTGTGCTCCTCGCCGCTGCCCTTCAATCGCAGCGATGATCGCTTCGACGTCATCTTATTGCGCAACGTCATGCTCTACTTCTCGCAGGAGACGCGCAAGTTCGTGTTGGCCGGCATCCATAAGTTGCTGACCCCCGACGGCATGCTCTTCCTCGGTTCCAGCGAGCAACCTGCCGACCCCTCCATCTGGACCCCTGTGCTGGCCGGCGGCACGTGCCACTTCCGGCCTCTGCAGCCGAGCTAGTGTCCTGATTCAGAAATACGCAGCACAATAATTGCTGTCATCCTGAGCGAACGGGGCCCCAGGCGTACTCTTCAGCCTTTCCGGGGTCCCCACGAACAGGTCTTCGTTCGTGGGGTGGAGGTTGGGGGTGGTGAGTCGAAGGATCTGTAGTTGTTCTTCAATGAACTTCTGACTCATCACACAAGCAGACAGGGATCAGGGGTCAGGGCAGTGGCGCAATCTCCAGTTTGCCGGTCATCTAACCAGAGCCTGGAAAACACGAAAAGCAGTCAGGAAGCCGACTTCACAGGATTGATCGTAATACCCTAATTCCTCTAACAAGCCAAACGCTACTATGTGGTATTCTTCTTTCCGGCGCAACAGGTGGTACAACATGGCGTTTTCCGTTGGCTCACATCCGGGTGCTGTTTGGATGAAATGCGACTTCCAGGTGCATAGCCCTCATGATCGAAATTGGGATGGCGAGAAACTTCCAGGAGGTACCCCTGAGAACGAGGCAAAGCGTGATACATGGGCAAACACTTTCATTGACGCTTGTATTGCGCGCGGACTCTCTGCAGTAGCGATCACAGATCACCATGATTTCACATATATTCCATATATACAAAAAGCAATCGAACAGCGCAATCTGAAGAACAATCTCATATTGTTCCCAGGGATTGAGGTAACTTGCAACGACTCTTCCCAATGTTTGGTGTTATTTGATCGAGATACGGATGAGAAATTGTGGGACCAGATGTTTGGATTGCTGCCACGTATTCAAAAGCCGTCTTCTGATACTCCAGCGGCAATTCAAGCAGCCCTTTGTGGCAGAGATATCGATGAATTGCTAAAGGAGCTTTCCTTAAATACAGTCATCAATGGCAAATACATCGCACTTCCTAATGGAAGCGGAACTGGTTGTCACAAAACGATCTTCAGAGATGGTTTCCACGAAAGATTCGCCGGTTTATTGGCAGTTGGCTTCTATGCCGATCACGCTTACTCTGATTACGATCCAGTCGATCTCAAGAAGATCCATGGTGAGATCAAGGAATGGGGGATGCGATGCCGCGGCGTTTTGCCAACAGGCGACAATCGCTCACACACGTTCGAGAAGCTAGGGAAACACCCCTGCTGGATCAAACTTGGAGAGCCGACCACTGAAGCGATCAGGCAAGCGCTTTTAGCGAACGAAGCAAGAGTTCGCTATGAGCCACCAATATATGCGGCTCAACGGATAATGGGAATGACTGTTTCATCAAACCTAACAGGTTCGCTGAAATTGACATTCAATGAAGGTTTTAACGCTTTCATTGGTGGTCGCGGCTCAGGCAAATCGACCTTATTGGAATACATTCGTTTTGGCCTCGGACGGAGCGCCATCGATTTTGGTTTAGATCAAGAAAGGTCAAGAGAAAAAGAGCTATTGGAATCGACCCTTCAGCAAGGATATGTATCTCTCGAACTGAATCGCAATGGAGTGATTGAAACTTGGCACAGAAAAGGCATATTGAACACAATCCAGGTTCAGGTTGATGGGTCAGCGGACGAGATCATATCCATAGATGAAGCTCAGCAACGGTTTAGGGCTAGGGCATTTTCTCAAAAACAACTCTCGACGCTGATTCGGACCACCGATGACGCGGCTGAACAAATCACAGGTATTGCCGCAGTCCAGTCCTTGGATCGTAGGCGCGATATTGAACAAGAGATACTAGAGCTTAAGAGGACTGTCCAGAAATGCGTTTCAACAATGGTTGATTACTGGACAGCAGAAGCTCTCTATGATTCTGCATCAAAAAATGTTGCCGATCTACGCCGAAGAATTGCTACAACAAAAACACAACTTGAAGAAGAAGGACTTAGCGAAGAGCAGCGCATAATATTAGAGAGAGCGCCTATCTACGATCTCGCAGAAGCACTTTTACCTGAGGCGGCAGTTGCACTGGAATCCGATCTTGAGCAAGTAAGAAAATTGAGCTCGACAATAATATCAGTTGACAAGTCCCGCCGTGAAGAGGTCCAAGAATTTTCTGAGGTGAACGACTTCTACGCGAGTATAGACGCTGCACAGGTGCAGATAGATGGCCATCTACAGGCAGTCCAGAATGAGATAGCCTCTCTAATAACTGCGCAAGAAAATACAGCTACACAGTTTAGTCTTTCATCATCCGAATTCCGCAAAAAACATTCAGCAGCTTCTTCCGGTCAGGCCAAACTAGCCAACCTTATATCTGACTCAAACAGACTTGCGAAGGAGCTTCAAGAAGCGGAGAGCAAACAGCGTCAGCAAAAGGCCCTGCTTGATAGCCTGAGTAGCGCACCATCGGATTTGCAGATTAGCAGAGAAAAACTCACAAAGGCACAGGAGAGGTTGCGATCTTTGCTTGAGAACGCCGCACAAGAGGTCTCGGCGATGTCTTCAGGGGTCCTTAGGGCCAAAACACTCAAAGAACGAACGCCACGTGAATTCATAGAAGTACTCGAATCTCTATGTGAGCAAAGCTACGTAAAAGACAGTTTGTCCCGCTGCTCGGAACGAGCGGCCGAAATAATGTACAGTGACCATATCGCAGAATGGGAAAAAATCGCGCAATTAGCCTTAGAGTTACTAAAGATACGGGTACAGGGCGCACCTGGACCGGTTTCCCAGATCAGTGCAGATACCGCAACGCGGATTAATTTGATCCTGTTTACCTTAACATCCCAGCAATCAATTAGAATTTTCGAGGGGCTAAATTCGAGCAAAGTCGGCGCATTGCTGTCCGCATCTCCAAGATGGTTCATTGATTTCGAGTACAAAGATGGCAACCGTTTTATCCCTTTTGCACAAGCTTCCCAAGGACAACAAGCGGCAGCCCTGCTCGACCTTCTACTCAAGCAGCAGGCAGGAACATTGATTATCGATCAACCTGAAGACGATCTTGATAATCGGGTGATTATGGACGTGGCAAACCTTTTACACAGTTCAAAGATGGGTAGGCAGTTGATCTTTACAACTCATAATGCAAACTTCGTAGTCAACGGCGATGCAGACAAAGTGATTGCATTAGCCCCAGGGTCGTCTGCTGATATTTCCGGGGCCGATACAGGATTTCGCATTCGAGTTGAAGCAGACGGCGCAATTGATACCCCCAACGTGCGAGAGGTAATCACAATCACAGTTGAAGGCGGGAAAGAAGCATTCGACTTGCGTGCCAGGAAATACCAGTATTTATCTAATTAGTTTTGATTCGTATCGATCAGCACGGATCACAGTCACGCATGCAATTTCGCTAAACGAGCGGAGATCAGTACCGGTAAACGCCGCAGGGTCCAGGAATGGGATAGTTCTGTATTGTCGGTTATTCGGAGACTGTACGATTGCAGATAATTACCCTCATCTGGAGCACAATGTCATTTGGAGCCAGAAGAGGGCAAAGATGGAGAACTACGGGCGAGTGCCGAACAATGACCGGAGCAGCGGGCCGATACTGACCGGGGTCCCCAGCGACAGGTCTTCGTCGCTGGGGTGGTTGACCACTGACCACTGTTCACTGTCCACTGAAAGGGGTACCCCCCCTATACCCCCGGGGGTATAAATTTTCCCAAAAACCTTGCAGATTATTTGTAAGCTCTTTGAAATCAACGCCTGTGGAAAATTTTCAGCCCCAAATTATCCCACATGGTGAGATTTGACCCCTGAAAATCACCGGAAAAATCCGGAATTTCCCCTTTTTTCCCGATTTTTTGCCCCGAAACCGCAACTTGGCAAGCCGTGCAAGGAAGGATGATCTGGAGCACAATGCTTAATCTGCTCACTGTCCACTGCTCACTGTTCACTGTTCACTGTTCCCCAGCAGCCGATCCACCTCGACGTGCAGTCGCGCAGTAATCTCGGTCTCCGTCTCTTCCGGAGCAAAGCGCAGCGGCTGACCCACATGCACCTCGATTTTTCCGGAGCGGAACCAGCCCCGGCCAGCAACCTTTAGCTCGCCCAGGCCGCGAAGACCCACGGGCAGCACCATGGCTCCCGATTGGCGGGCCAACAAGCCGATCCCTCCCCGGAAGCGCGCCAGCGTTCCATCAGCCGAGCGCCCGCCCTCGGGGAAGACCAGCACGTTGTATCCGTGGTCCATGGCCGCGCCGGCGTGGGCAAAACTTTGCTGAAAGTTCCGCCGCTGTGGCAAGGGGAAAACATTGAAGAGCCCCGTGAGCAGCAGGTAGATCAGCGGGCCGATCGGATAGAAGCTCCGCGTCCCGGGCGCGCGCTCGGGATTGCGGAAGTGCAGGTAGTCATTCAACATATCTCCGGCCATGGCCACAGCAATCCGCCGCCGCATCGGTCCGGGCAGGGCATACTGGACCAGCGCCCCGTCGTAGGCCGTGACATGATTGGCGACGATGAGCAGTGGCTGATCCGAGGGAGGCATCTCCGGCGCAACCACCCGAGGATGGGCCAGCAACCACACGAACGGCTGCTCGACCACCTCAATAAAGGCTACCCGGAGCCACTGGAAGGGCCGGAGCCACGGCCAGCGTGGGTAGATGTATTTGGCCGGAGCGGCGTCACCCTCAGCCTTCGGCCTGCCTTCACGAACGGCTCCCTCCGCGACGATTCTCTTAGCTCCCGCGGCCCTCAGGATGGGAGAGTACGCAGCCCTTGTTCCTTCGGCCTCCCCGGTGATCAGCCTGCGCAACTCCCCAAGCGTTTCCGCCCGTTCCAGCAGTCCGCCCTGGGCCTCGATTCCCAGCCGCTCTTCCAGAGCCGCCGCCAGTTGCACCCGGCCCAGGCTGTCCAAGTGTAGATCCTCGGTAAGCCGCAGCTCATCTCCGACGCTTGCCGGCGCCTCGCCGGTAATCTCCGCAATGAGCGCCAGCAGCCAATCCTCCGAGGCCCCAAAAGCGATTGCACCTGCCGCCCTGGGCGCCGCTGCCGCTGCCTGGATTTTTACCAGCCACGCCGCCACCGCCGTGCGCTTCACCTTGCCGGTGGAGGTGCGCGGCAGGTCGGGCTCCGGCCACAGCACCCAGCGCCTGATGCGCTGAAACTCCGCCAGCTTGCGGTTGGCGCGCTCGATGGCCACCGCTGCTTTGTCTCCGCTGCCGCGCATGGCAAGGACCGCGCATGGCTCGGTCCCGGAGACCGTTTCCATCGCCACCACTGCGCAGGCCGTCACGTCCGGCTGTTGCTCAATGGCCGCCTCCAGGTCCTCGGGATGCAGGTTCACTCCCGCCGCAGTTACGATCACCTCGCTTTTGCGCCCCACAAAGCGCAGTTCCCCGCTGGGCTGCGTTTCAGCCAGGTCGCCGGTGGCCAGCCATTCGTCTTTACGCGGCTCAAAGGCTCCGCCTGACCAACTTCCGCTGGAGATCATGGCGCCCCGCACCAGCACCTCGCCGTCCGGACCCAGCTTGACATCCCGGCCTGGCAGCGGCTTGCCGATCGTTCCCCGAGCCACGTGGAAGGGATGGTTGAGGGTGATCAGCGCCGAAGTCTCGGTCATTCCGTAGCCTTGGATCACCACCAACCCCAACGCATTCCAGAACTGCTCCAACGGCCCTTGTAGCGCGCCGCCGCCGGAGACCAGCGCCCAGAACTTCCACCCGAACTCACGATGAACATCGCGGAAGCGCCACCAGCGCATCCACGGCCCAATGCCCTGCGATGCGGCTACCTGCTCAGCAAGGCCGGGATGGGTGGTTTCCAGATGCGTTTTGAGCAGCGCCATGACGCGCGGCACAGCAGCCAGCACCGAGATGCGCTCGCGCTTGATGGTTTCGATCAGTCGCGAGGCCACCAGGCGGCTCTCGAAGTGCACCTCAGCGGTGAAGATGGGCGGAACCCACAGCCCCATCATTTGCCCGAAGATGTGGCTCAAGGGCAGCGTATCGAAGATGCGCAGCGGATGCACCAGCAGCCGCTCCCAACGCATGTAGGGCTGCGCTCCCTGCTCGATGGGCTCCACACTGGCCAGCACGTTGCCATGGGTCAGCACCACGCCTTTGGGGTCGCCGGTGGTGCCGGAGGTAAAGAGTATTTCGAGCGGCGTCTGGCGTGAGAGCCCTTCAACCGGTCCGGCCTCTTCAGCGGGCAGTTCGCCAAGCCAGTCTTCAAAGGCGAGACGGGGCCATTCCGCGGGCAATTGATGCAGCAGCAACGCATCGCCCACTGCCAGTTTTGGTCGCACATCGGCGGCCACGCGCGCGGCAAATTCCGCGCTTCCGTAGGCGTCCAGCGGCACCGCCAGCACACCGCGCAGGATGCAGCCGAGGAAAACCGCAATCCACTCCGCGCTGTTTTCCCCCCATAGGAGAACCCGGTCGTCGCGCCCGATGCCCCGCTGGACCAGCACTGCGGCAAAGCGTCCTGCCTGCCGCGCAATTTCGCCATAGGTGGTTGCCCGCCGGCGGTTGCCCTGATGGCGAACCACGGCGATCTGGCGGTTATAACGGCGATAGTCGTCGAGCAGTGTAGCCAGATGGTCGCGCATGAAAGCCCCGGCAAGTTCATGGTAAGCCATAGCGCCCCTTGCCGCGGCAGAAAGCGCGGCGCGGCGCGTGAATATTCCCTGTCGACAGCCTGAATCTATGGCCGCAAGGACGATCCAGCCACCTTCTCCCTGCAAAGTAGAATGGGATTATGGGATTTGAAAGCGTAAAAAAGATCGCCGAGGCGGATTTTCCCACTCGCTGGGGAGCATTCCGGATTCTGGGTTTCGAGGGTGTGCCAGCGGCTGTCCGCCCCACCCAGGAAGGACCGGCGAACGGCGCGGGCAAAGGTGAGGGAGGGGAGACCGAGAGCCTGGTGGCCCTGGTGATGGGCGACATTCACGCCGCGCCCCCACTGGTCCGCATCCACTCGCAGTGCCTCACCGGCGATGTTTTTGGCTCGCTACGCTGCGATTGCCGGCTGCAACTGGAGCTTGCCCTGCGCCGTATCGCACAGGAAGGCGCGGGAATACTGCTCTACGAAGAGCAGGAGGGCCGCGGCATTGGCTTGATGGCTAAACTCAAGGCCTACGAGCTGCAGGATCAGGGAATGGACACGGTGGAAGCCAATGTCGAACTAGGCTTTGCGGCTGACTGCCGCGAGTATGAGCTGCCCGCCGAAGTGCTCAAGCTGATGGGCGTGACATCGGTCCGATTAATGACCAACAACCCGCAGAAGGTGGCGGCCCTGGAGGCCGCCGGCATCCAGGTTAGGGAGCGCGTCTCCGCCGAGGTGGAGCCGCTGGAGAGCTTCGCGAGCTACCTGCGCACTAAGCAGGAAAAGATGGGGCACATCCAGGACTCCGCTCCGGATTCGGTGGTCTACGGAGAGTAATTCGGCTAGTTGAGTTAGTAGCTTATTGAGATTTTTCCAGCACAGGAGTAGCGGGTACACTAGAGGGTATGGCGGAGATTAATCGCAGAAAAACAGGCACAGTCAGGATCGGGCAGGTTCGCGTGGGCTGGGAAGCTCCGGTCGTCGTGCAATCGATGACCAACACCGACACGGCGGACGTAGCGGGCACCATCGAGCAGGCAGCAGCCCTGGCGCTGGCGGGCTCGGAGATCGTGCGCGTCACGGTGAACAACGAGGAGGCCGCCGCGGCTGTTCCGCGGATTGTGGAGGGTCTGGACAAACGCGGCCTGAAGGTGCCGATTGTCGGCGACTTCCACTACAACGGGCACCTGCTGCTCAAGAAATTTCCTGCCGCAGCTCGGGCGCTGGCCAAGTACAGGATCAACCCCGGAAACGTGTCGATTGGCCGCAAGGACGACGACAACTTCCGCATCATGGTCGAGTGCGCCGTTGAAAATCAGAAGCCGGTGCGCATCGGCGTGAACTGGGGCTCGCTGGATCAATCTCTTCTGACCCGCCTGATGGACAAGAACAGCCAACTTCAGCAGCCGCAGCCGACCCACCAGGTAATGTTGGAGGCCATTGTGGTGAGCGCGCTGGAATCCGCCGCCGCCGCCGAGCACTACGGGCTGAGCAAAGACCAGATCATCCTCTCCGCCAAGGTGAGCGGGGTACGCGACCTGATCGATGTGTACGCGAATCTGGCCGCGCGGTGCACTTATCCGCTGCACCTGGGGCTGACAGAGGCAGGGATGGGTGCTAAAGGCTTGATTGCCTCGACAGCCGGCCTGGCTCCGCTGCTGCTGGCCGGCATCGGCGACACCATACGCGTGAGCCTGACGCCCAAGCCGGGCGGCGACCGGACTGAGGAAGTATTAGCCGTGCAACAGATTCTGCAATCGCTGGGGATTCGCAGCTTCATGCCGCAGGTGACCAGTTGCCCCGGCTGCGGGCGAACGACGAGTACCTACTTCCAGGAGTTGGCCGAACAGATTCAGGATCACCTGCGGAATTCGATGCCGGAGTGGCGCAAAAAGTATCCCGGCGTGGAGGAGCTGAAGCTGGCGGTAATGGGTTGCGTGGTCAACGGCCCCGGAGAATCCAAGCACGCCAACCTAGGCATCAGCTTGCCGGGCACATTTGAGGAGCCCAAGGCCCCGGTCTATGTGGACGGCAAGCTGCTGAAGACCCTGCACGGCGACACCATCGTTGCGGAGTTCAAGCAGATACTCGATCAGTACGTGGAGAGGCGCTACGGGCAGCAGGCGTAGGGCGGGAGATGGCGGGGGTGCGGTAAGCCTAGTTGGGCGTTCAACATGTCTCAGAAAGGCTAACCTTCCGGTTTGGCCTTCTTCTTTGAACTGTCCGTAGCCGGTAAACCAAGTGCTTCGCTGCCCTGAATCGGTTGCCTCTTCAGGAATTCTTCGTATTCAGCCTCAGTCAATATAATTTTCGATGAAGGTTGCATGGTAAAAGGGACCCGCAAAAAACTCTCATACAATTGTGAATTTGGATTGTAGGGTTCCGCGGAGCTTATGAGTCCAGATGAGGATTGACCAGGATAGGTGATGTAACTATACGGTATATTCAGAGCGTTAACTGGTGACTGTTTGATTAGCTCCCGTACTATGCTTAGCGTTTCCTCCGCAATATCACGATCAGTACGTACAGGTCTGGTCGGGCGCTTAAGAGAAACAATTTCCTCGAGCGCCTTTTCAAGCTTTGGCCAAAATACGTCAAACACCATATCTAGGTTTTTCTCTGTGAGAGCATCCTTTTCCAAAGCCATGTTTAGGGTACCTACTAAGCTCCTAGTGTCCTTTCGATCGCAAATAGTTCCCTGAAATTGACTCAGAGGACCAGTCAGGTCCGTGTTCATCATGCCAACCAAAAAAGTGCATACCTTTGAGGACCATGCAGTATTGGAGATCGCGCCGGCCTCAAAATTAAGCCAAGGGGAACTAAGGTTATCTGGGGTGACGCAGATTATGCCCGCCTTGGACGCAGCCAACTCCTTGGAAATATGGGAACCCCATCGCGAGCCCTTTTCGATGTCCTCACAGGAGAGCCACGGCTCAAGTGCCTGAATAACAAGTGGTAGCCACCCATGCAGCTCCTCTGCTACCCGCTTGCTGAGGTCTCCAGACCAACTAAGAAAGACCTTCATCTTTTCCCCCTATCTTGCACGTGAATGCTTATCCGGATTCAAGCCCAAGGTCTAACGTTTCCAATAGCATAGCACCAATAGCAACGTGAGTATGTTCCACTATTCATATCAGTTCAACCTGTTTAAGTCGACAGTATGGCGATCTGTTTATTTGAGGCCGAATTGCTACTGCTTATTGACATCAACGCGATTGAGCGCAGTCCCCGGCGGCATAACACGGCTGAATGTCATTATCTTCTCGGCAGCCCCGCATTGACTGCAAAGACGGCTCAACTCAAATTCGTGTTCTCCGGTTTGCGTGAACTTGGCCTCATCGCCTGGCTTCAAGTTGTGTTCTCTCACGATTGCCGCTGGGATGGTAATCCAAAGACCGTTCCCGCGTTTTCTGAGCTTCACTGTCTTTGTCAGCATGGCTGCCTCTTACTATAAATCGACCAAAGCTGGAATTGAATGAGGTATTGCTTCCCTTTCTGCCCCTTTCGCGCTACGATTGCGGCAGTTTCCCTGGAGGTTTCCCGTGACATTGCGCCGTGTTGGATGGCTCGTGATTTTGTCAGCACTTTCGTCCGCGTTGGCCTTTGCCAGCCAGCAGAAGCCGTGCGTGACCGCCGATGAAGCCACCAAGCTCGTCAACAAGGACGTGTGCGTCTCAGCCCATATCTACGACGTGGTGGAGCTGCCGGATGGGACGCGGTTTCTGGACGTTTGCACGCCGGAGACGCCGGATGAGAAGTGCCGTTTCACCATCGTGAGCCTGTGGGAGGATCGCGAGGAGGTGGGCGAGCTGCGCAAGTACCGCGACATGAACGTGCAGGTTCGCGGAATTGTACGGCCCATGCATGGGCGGGCGGGGATGGTACTGAGCCATGCGCGGCAGTTCTACGGCGGACCGCCCAAGTTCAAGCCCAACCCCAAACTGGCGCGGGGTTTTAACGGCGAAGAGAGCCGGCCTCCGCTCTACGACCCTAATCTGCGTTCGCAGGGGGGACGGCGCGCCTTCATGAATACGCGAGACAAAGAGACGCTGCCGCAAAAGTAACGTTTCAAGGAAAAATCGCCTCGGCAATCCTTACAGTACTGAAATCTCCACATCTTCCATCATTGGGGCGTGACGCGCGCCCTTCCACAGAATCACGCAGGAGACGATCAGTAAGATCAGGGTCGAGCCCAGGCCAATTCCCAGGTTCGAGCGGTCAGAGATGGCACCGATAATCTGCGGAGAAAAGGTGTCTCCGAAGCAGTGGATGACGAAGAAGTTGACGCCCATGGCCGTGGCGCGAACGGGCGCGGAGACCGAGTTGACGAGGGCGGCGTTGAGCGGGCCGGTGTTGAGGAAGAGGAAGAACTCGGCGGCTAACAGGGATGGGATGGCCCAGGACGGAGGGCCAAAGAAGAGCAGAATTCCGCAAGGCAAAGCCAGAGCGACGCTCCAGAAGGAGAGCAGATAGAGCGCCCGGTGGTCGGTGCGCAACCAACGCTGGGCAATCCAACCGCCGACCAGGGTTCCGAGGATGCCGTCGATAACCGTGACTACGCCCACGACGAAGCTGGCGCGTGCGACCGAAAACCCGGCGGAACGGCTCAAGAATGTGGGTACCCAGGCGGAGATGCCGCCCATGGCGAAGGTGAGGGTGGCCAGTCCGAAGGTGGCCGACAGAAAGGCCGGATTGTGGAAGAGCCCTAAAAAGGTGGTGGTGTTGATGGTCTCCTTCATGCTATCTTTGGCGCCACGCTCAGGCTCGTAGCCCCAAAAGCCATACAACACCGCGATGATCAGGCCGGGAATGGCGCAGACAAAGAAGGGCGCGCGCCAGCCCCAGAGGGAGCCCATTTGCCCTCCCGCCAGGTAGCCCAGGGCCGCGCCGATGGGAATGGCTACGTAAAAGATGGAGAGGATGCGATTGCGCTCCCGCTCGGGGTAGAAATCAGCCAGGATGGCGGGAGCAAAGATGCCGAATGTGGCCTCGCCTATGCCCACCAGCGCCTGGCGGATGAAGAAGGTCCAGTAGTCGTGGACCCAGACGGTGACCAGGGTGGCCAGGCTCCAAAGGATGGCGCCAAAGATGATGAGCGCCTTACGCGAGGAGCGTTCAGGAAGCCGCGCAGCCGCGGGCTGGGCCCAGATATAAGCGATCAACAGGACGACCGCCACCCCACTCAAGAGGAAAAAGGGCATCCATGAGCGGTGGAGGGCCAGAACGGCCAGAACACTGAAAAGCGCTCCACAGGCAAAGAGCTGCTTGCGGTTCAACCGGTCGCCCAGCCAGCCGGACAAGGGTGCGGCGATCATGTAGAAGATAAACAGGGCGGTGGTGAGGGCGCCCATCTGCTGGTCAGTGGAGTGAAATTCGCTTTTGATCAGCGAGACTTCGCCGGGGAGGATGTAGCGGTCGATGTAGTTGAGCAGGTTGAGGGCGATGAGCAGCGTCAGCGTCGCCACGGCGGGGCTGATGCGAGGGCGCGCAGACTGGGAGGTAGTAGCCAAAGGAGTCAGGCTTGCGTACACGCGAGCTTTACCACGAATACCACATTGGGCGGGAGGATGCCCATAAAGGAACTGAATCAGGCGGCTGGCCGGGGCCAGCGCGCCTCAACGGTGGTGCCGATGCCGCCGCGGGGGCGGAATTCGCCACGGACCACGGCCCAGACCGGGTCGCAGGCCTTGACCACGTCCTCCAGCACCTGGTTGACGAGGTTTTCCTGGAAGATGCCTAAATTGCGGTAGGAAAACAGGTATTCCTTGAGCGATTTCAACTCCAGGCAGCGCTGGCGGGGCATGTAACGGATGGTCAGCACGCCAAAGTCGGGCAGGCCGGTTTTGGGGCAAACGGAGGTGAGTTCCGGATCATCGATCAGGATTTCATAGCCGGGAAACTGGTTTTGCCAGGTTTCGATGGCCGGAAAGGTGAAATCAAGGCCGGCTTTGGCGTGATCATCGGTGTAACGAGGTTCTGGAGCCATGAGCCGATTGTACGAGGCCGAGGAATAGCTAGCCAGAAATTCAATATTTTTGTGCCCCTGGGGACGGTTTCCGAGTCCTATATACTGTGACAGGTTGACTGAATGACACAAGAAAGAAAGCAATCGATCCGGCTCAGGATGTATCAGGGACTCGCCGTTCTCCTTAGAACCAGTTGCGCGTCGAGGGCTTCATTGTTCCCAGCCGCATTAAGCGTCGTCACGATCTAAGAATTCGCGGGATAGTCGGGACCATTTTGTGCCATAGTTCAGCGCAAGGCTCTCCATTCAAAGGAACTGGGGGATCAGAGTGATTTTCTTTGTGATTTTTTCTCTTCTGACTCTGTGCATAATCCCCATCGTCTTGAGCGTCGAAATCGCCGACAGGAAAGGGTTCGCGCCACTGCGCTGGATTCTGACATTCGGGTGGATCGGCACAATAGTAGTGCTTTGCTTGCCCAGCGCCCGTTCCGCCGGAATAACGGCGCAGATGTCCGCGCGCCGCGCCGCAACCGCTAACATGGTAGGTGCGTGGATGTGCGGGATTTCCCTGGGACTTCTCGGCGCTATACTCGTAACGATTTCCGTGTTTTTCTCGGTTCGGTCACTGACCCGGGACCGGCTGCAGGTACATGCGGCCCCGGCAGTGCATGTGTCCTTGGTGAGTACCATCACCACCAATGGCCGCGTGGAGCCGGACCTGAACCATGTGCGCGCCTATTTTGACGAGTCGGAAATCGGCAAGCTGGCCATCGGTCAACCTATTCAGATCAAGTGGGACGCCAAGCAGGGCCACATCTGGAACGGACACATTGAGCGGATACCGGTCACGGTGATCAATCTCGGCACGCGCAGCGTAGGCGAGGTACTGGTAAAAATCGACGATCCGGACGGCAAGCTACTGCTGGACACCAATGTGACCGTAACGGCGACCGTCTCCAGCAAGCCAAACGCCCTGGCTGTTCCCCGCGAGGCGCTGCACCTGGAGGACGGTAAGCCCTACGTCTACAAGGTAGTTAAAGGCGGGTTGCAGAGAACCTTCGTGACGACCGGAACTATCAATCTGACCCAGGTCGCCATTCTCTCCGGACTTGAGGAGGGGAACCTGGTGGCAACGGGAACTGCCAACGGACAGCCTCTGCAAGAGGGCATTCCAATCAAAGTTGTGCAGTGAGGTACTGCTTGTCGGATTGCTGGCGGGAGCGCTGACAGCATCGGCCCCATGCACAAACGCACCCTGCCCAGGCCTCAAAGATGAACTTGCCTAGGCTGACGAGGTTCTGGAGCCATGAGCCGATTTTACGAGACAGAGGAACGGCTGGCTAGAAATTCAATCTCTTTGTGCCCTTGGGGCGGTTACCGAGTCCTATATACTGTGACAGGTTGACTGAATGACACAAGAAAGAAAACAAACGGCCCGGCCCAGGTTTTGGTGGGGCTTGGCCGCACTCATAATCGTCGTCTTTTTCGCGGTGAAGTTCCTGGTCAGGGACCGGCTACAGGTGCGCGTAGCCGAGGCGACGCATACGCAGCTGGTGAGCACTGTCAGCACGAACGGACGTGTTGAGCCGGAGGTGAAGTACGAGCTTCACAGCCCGATTGCGACCATCGTCAAAGAAGTGTATGTGCAGCCGGGCGACGAGGTACCGGCGGGCAAGCTGCTGATGGTGCTGGACGACTTGCAGGCGCACGCCCACGAGGCCTCGGCTGAGAGCGGTGTGAAGGCTGCGCAGGCAGGGCTGGAGGCGGCGATCCACAACGGAACGCAGCAGGAACGCCAGATGACGGCGGCCGACGAAACACGCGCGCGGTTGGAACGCGACGGGGCGCGCCGAAGCCTGGAAACGCTGACCAAGCTCAACCAGACCGGGGCAGCGTCATCCAGTGAAGTGACCGCAGCGCGGCAGCGGCTAGAGACGGCGGAAGCCAGTCTGCATGCCGTAGAGCAAAGCAACGTCAACCGCTATTCGCCGGCAGAGGTGGCGCGGGCGCGAGCCGCGCTGGCCGATGCGGAAGCCAGCCTAACGGAGGCGCGGCAGGTGTTGGCGCATACCGTGGTGCGCGCTCCCGTGGCGGGAACGGTTTATCACATCGATGTGGGGCGCACGGAGTTTGTCGAAGAGGGCAGGCTGCTGCTTCAATTAGCCGACCTGCACCACGAGCGGGTAAGGGCCTACTTCGACGAGCCGGAGATTGGTCGCCTTGAGGTTGGCCAGAAGATTCAGATCAAGTGGGACGCCAAGCAAGGCCACATCTGGAACGGCCACATCGAGCTTACGCCGATCACAGTGATGAACCTGGGCACGCGCAGCGTGGGCGAGGTGCTGGTGAAGATCGACGATTTAAATGGCGAGCTGCTGCCGGACACCAATGTGACCGTAACGGCGACCATCTCCAGCGAGCCCAACACACTGAGTGTTCCTCGCGAGGCGTTGCACTCGGAAAACGGCAAGACTTACGTCTACAGGGTGGTCAAGGGCGCGTTGCAGAGATCCTATGTAACCACCGGGACCATCAATCTAACCCAGGTGGCCATTCTCTCCGGCCTTGAGGAGGGGGACCTGGTGGCAACCGGTTCAGAGAACGGGCAGCCCTTGCAGGAGGGCATTCCGGTCAAGGTTGTGCGGTGAAAGTATTGGCAGGGCTCATACTGACGGGGCTGATCTCAGCGTCAGCCGCGGCGCTTACGGCGCCTGTGCCGGAGCAGAGGGATCAGCTTGCCGAGGCTAACGCGGCCTTGCAGGCGGGCGAGGCGGACAAGGCGCTGGCTTTGCTGAACACGCTGGCTCAACCGGGCGGGGAGGCTGAAGCTTATAACCTCAGATGCCGCGTGGAATACACACTGGAACATTGGGATCTCGCCGCGAAAGATTGCGAGCAGGCAGTAAAGCTGGAGGGGCAAAACTCGGACGATCATCTGTGGCTGGGGCGCGCCCTGGGCGAGAAGGCCAGACGGGCGTCGTTTCTAAGTGCATTTTCGTTGGCCAAGCGGACGCGGGCGGAGTTTGAAGAGGCAGCCCGGTTGAATCCCAACAATGTCGAAGCGCTGGCCGCTCTGGGAGAGTTCTACTATTCCGCGCCAGCGATAATCGGCGGCGGCATCGACAAGTCAGAGACGGTGGCTGCGCAACTGGACAAAATCGATCCGGTGCGCGCTCGTGAACTGAGGAGCAATATCGCCGAACACCGCAAGGACTACGGCACTGCAGAACAGGAGTTGAAGCAGGCGATTGCCGGGTCACCGCATCCGGCATTTCAGTGGATGGCGCTGGCCAGCTTCTATCAACGCCGCGAGCGTTTTGTGGATATGGAGTCTGCGATACACAGCGGAGAGCATGCTGTTAAGCGGGATAAACACGCGGGCGTGGCGCTCTATAACGGGGCTTCCATCTTGCGCGCCACGAAGCGCGATCCGGAGCGAGCCGCGAAAATGCTGGAAGAATATCTCGGGGGCAGCGCAAAGACCGAGGAAGGACCGGCGTTTGCGGCGCACACCTGGCTGTCCCAATTGAAGCAGCAGCTGGGCGACACAGCGGCAGCTATCTGGGAACGGGCGACGGCGCTGGCCCTGGCGCATGAGTACAAGCCGGCACAGGATCTGAAGTATTGAAGGGTTGAGTACACGTGAGGAACCAACACAATCCGCTCAAGCGCTGTACATGGATGCTCATCGGCATGGCGATGACGGCTGCACCGGCATTGGTTTCCGCGCAGGTATCGCTGGTTACGGTTGTAGACCTGGCGCAACGCAATTCGAGCGCGGTCAAGCTGGCTGAAGCCGATGTACGCAAGGCGCAGGCAACGCTGGGTGAGACCAAGTCTGTTTTCATGCCCAGTTTGACGTTCGGCTCGGGACTTCCCGCGGTGCCTTCGGTCGGCTTTACCGGAACTCCGCCATCGATTCTGACCGCTACCATGCAGTCCATGGTTTACAACGCTCCGCAAAAATATTACATATCGGCGGCGAACGCCGGCGTCCAGGCCGCAATTTTACGCCTGAAGGACACCCGCGAGCAGGTGGCGCTGGATGCATCCACGGCTTACATCGAACTGGATACCGTCACGCATGAATTGGATGCCGCACGCCAGCAGGAAGCATTCGCTGAGAAGCTGGTGACCATTGAAGGGCAACGCGCCGAGGCTGGCGTGGATCCTTTGAGCGAGCTGTTGCAAGCGCAACTTACGGCCGCCCAACTGAAGCTGCGGCGCCTGCACCTGGAGACCCGCGCCGGCACATTGGCCAAGCAATTGGCGGTGCTCACCGGCCTGCCGACCGGCTCCATCACGCCGGATCACGCCAGCATCCCGGAGATTCCGGCAGTGAAGGCGGGCGAGGCAGCGCACCCCACAACGGGCACCGAATCAGCACGAATGTTTGCACTTTCAAAACAGCGGACGGCACGGGGAGACACGGTGCACACATATGTTCCCCAGATCAGCTTCGATGCGGAATACAGCCGCGACACCAAGCTACTGAACAACGCCAACTCGTATTTCGCGCGCCCTCTGAAGGCTGACAACCTGAGTTCGGGATTCTCGATTCAGATTCCGCTTTTTGACCTCGTGCACCACTCCAAGAGCAAAGAGTCGGCTGCCGACGCGCTGCGAGCTACCGTGGAGGCCGAACAGGCCCAGCGGCAAAGTGACGTACAGATCGCGGAATTGACCGGCAGCCTGCGCGAGTTGGACACGCTGGCGGAGATTGCCAGCCTGAAGCAGCAGATCGCCGGTGAGCAGTTGCAGGCCGTGCTGGCGCAACTGGAGTTGGGCAACGGCGCGGGTTCCGGCCCTGGCGCACTCCCGCAATTGACGCCAAAAGCAGAGCAATTGGCTCGCATTGACGAGCGGCAGAAATTTCAGGACGCGCTGGACGCAGGATTTGACCTGAGCAAAGCGCGGCTGAGCCTGTTGCGCGCCCTCGGCCACATGGAAGACTGGCTGCGGGAACTTCACGCAAAGTAAGCCTGGCGGAAAAAATCGCTCGCACAACCTGCCGGAACCCGAAGAAAATGCCGGAATGTTAGAATTAAAGAGATGACAAAACCCCTAAAGACACTCCTGCTGAATCCTCCCTCGTTCGAGAATTTTGACGGTGGCGCGAGTTCGCGCTGGCCGGCTACGCGCGAGATTGAGTCCTACTGGTTCCCTGTCTGGCTGACCTACCCGGCCGGATTGCTGGAAGGCTCGCGCCTGCTCGATGCGCCTCCGCATCACATCACAGCGGAAGAGACCATCAAGATTTGCAAGGACTACGAATTCCTGGTGCTGTTCACATCTACGATGGGATGGGATGAGGACCACCGTCTGGCCGAGGCCATTAAGGCGGCCAACCCGTCGATCCGCATTGCCTTTGTCGGCCCGCCGGTGACCACCTCGCCGGACAAGGCCCTCAACGAATGCGCGGCTCTTGACTTCATCTGCCGCCGCGAGTTCGATTACTCCGTGGTGGAGTTTGCCCAGGGCAAGCCGCTCAACGAGATTCTCGGCATCAGCTACAAGAAGGATGGCAAGATCGTCCATAACCCCGACCGGCCACAGGTGGAAGACCTGGACGCGATGCCCTGGGCCACCAAGATCTACAAGCGCGACCTGGACGTGATGCGCTACAACGTGCCCTTCCTGCTGCATCCCCACATCGCGCTTTACTCGTCGCGAGGCTGCCCGGCGCAGTGCACCTTCTGTCTGTGGCCACAGACACTGAGCGGCCATGCGTGGCGCAAGCGCTCCACAGACGATGTGGCCGCCGAGTTGGCTTGGGCTAAAGAGAACTTCCCCGAGGTGAAGGAGTACTTCTTCGACGACGACACCTTCAACATTCAGGGCCCGCGGACGATTGAACTCTGCGAAAAACTGAAGCCGCTGGACCTGACCTGGAGCTGCACTTCGCGCGTCACCACCGACCGCAAGACCCTTCAAGCGATGAAAGAGGCCGGCTGCCGGCTGCTGATCGTGGGCTTTGAGTCAGGCGACCCGCAGATTCTCAAAAACGTCAAGAAGGGCGCCACCGTGGAACGCGCGCGCGAGTTCGCCAAGGACTGCCACGACCTGGGCCTGATCATCCACGCCGACTTCATCCTCGGCCTGCCGGGAGAGACCAAGGAGTCGATCCGCAACACCATCAACTTCGCCAAGAAGCTGGATTGCGAAACTATCCAGGTCTCTATCGCCCACGCTTTTCCAGGAACTGAATTTTACGACTACGCCAAGGCCAATGGCTTCATCGTGAACACCGCGGCGATGATGGACGAGGGCGGCCACCAGATGGCGCACATCGAGTACCCCGGCCTGCCTACCGACTACGTCCTCGAAATGGTGCACCGCTTCTACGACGAGTACTACTTCCGGCCCAAGGCCGCATTTCGCGTGGTATGGAAGGCGTTTGTGAATCGCGATCTGCCCCGGCTGTATGTGGAGGCCAAGGCGTTTCTGAAACTGCGCTCGCAGCGCAACAAGATGGTGAAAGAGGCGCGCAGCAAGCAGGCGGAAGCGAGCGCGTAGACTCCGAAAAGCACTTCACATGCATCGTCAGGACAGGACAGTAACACCGATGGCACACGCAAGACTTTCGCCGCGACAATACCTGATCCTGGGGCTTGTTTCTCTTTGCGCTCCTTTGGGCGATACCTGCCTGTCGCGCGGCATGACCAACATGCCGGATATCACGCTGGCTCATCCCACCACCCTTATCACTGCGGTCATCACTCCCTGGATCGCGCTGGGCATCGCGCTGCTCATCGGTTTCTTTGCCAGCTATCTGACCGCTCTGTCGTGGGCTGATCTGACCTTTGTGCTACCCGCCACGGCATCCGGCAACGTGATCGTCGCCTTGTTCGCGCGCTTTTTTCTGCATGAGACGATTTCGCTGGAACGCTGGGCGGGAATTGTGTTGATTACCGTGGGCGTAGGCTTTGTTGCGCAGGGACCGTCATTGACCGAAAAACAGGCAACTCCGGCACTCGCAGATGCAGCGGATACGGTAAAGGAGCAGACGCGATGACGATTCCCTCTCCTGCTCCGCAACCCGGCTTCTGGGCCGCAACTACAATGATTGCGGCCATCGTTCTCGCCTCGACCGCCGGCGAAGTGCTGACTGCGGCGGCCATGAAGTCCATCGGCAACCTCGACGAGATTCGCGCCCGCTGCGGGCTGAAGGGCGCCATCCGCGCTGTCCTCTCCTGCCCTTTGTTTTTCGCCGGAGTGAGTTTTCTCACGCTGGCCTTCTTTGCTCTGCTCTTCGCGTTGAACCACATGAACCTTAGTCTGGTAGCTCCCGCCTCAGCCTCACTCACGCTGGTTACCAACGCCATCGCCGGGAAGATATTTCTCAAGGAGAATGTGGACCGGCGGCGCTGGGCCGCGGCCGTGCTGGTTTGCATCGGGGTTTATCTGCTGGCACACTGAAAATAGGGTTAGGCAATCACCGGAAAAATCTCATCATTCCCCGCGGCTTTAAATCCGCCTCGAAGCAACGCAATGGATTCTCCGCGCTCATGCCGAGCGCCTCGGCCGCCAGATGTCCCGACCGAGCCGCGCTCTCCATGGTCGAAGGCCAGCCGGTTGCGATCCAGTCGCCAGCTAAAAACAGATTCGGCCAGGGCGAAATGGCTGTGGGCCGCGCTGAATCAATCCCCGGAGAAACGCCGAAGGTAGCGTGCATTTCCTTCACCAGCGCGACCTTCTCCAGTTTTGCTTCCTTCACGCGCGGAAAAAACTCCGCCAACTCGCTGAGTGCCTGCCGGATCGCAGCCTCGCGCGGCAATGCCGCAAAGGAGCGCGTGGCGCTGACGACTAACTCGATGTAATGACCGCCGCGACCGGTTTGCAGCTTCGACTGGTTGAACATCCAGTGAATCTCGCGGTCCAAGAGAATTGCGTGTTCCAGCTCGGTAATCTCGCGGTCAAACCACAAATGCGCGCTGCAGATGGGCCAGTGCCGGTGGCGCTCAATCTGGCGTGCCAACTTCTCCGCGCCTTCCTCGGCGGGCAGGTGCGGCAATAACTTCTGCGTTGCTTCAAAGGGCAACGCCAAAACCACAAAGTCAGAAACCAGCTCGCCGGTGCGCGTACAAATCAGCCACTGCGAAGTCTCTTCATCCCAGGCCGCGCCTTCGATGCGCGTGTTCAGCAGCACACTGCCGCTACGCTCGGCGAGAATCCGCGGCACGCCCGCGTAAAGTTCGCTCAGTAGGACCGTGCTCATGCCCAAGCTGCCCGCCTGCGCCGAGTTCAGGAACAATTCGCGAATCACCTTGGCGGCGTAAGGCACGGAAATCGCATCAATCTCCGCGTTCAGGGCGCTGGCAATCACCAACCGCCAAAAGCGATTGATTGCGCCCTCGGTCTGCCTGTGACGGCGCAGCCAATCACCGAGCGACTCGTGAGAATAGTCCATCGCACCGGGCTTCATCATTGCCCGCATGGCGCGGGCCAGCGCCAGCTTGTCGGCGAGGGTATAGGCCTTCGCGTTCAGAAAACTGGGCGCGCTATGCAATGGCGCGGGCAACCGCAGCGGGCCCACTTCGAACGGCCCTAGCCGCGAGCTGCGTCCTCCCGGCTCGATCATCGTCATCTCGCGAGTCCAGTGAATGCGATTCGCGACGCCGATGCGGCGATAAAAACCCAGCAGATTGGTGCAACAGCCGAAGAGCACGTGCTGGCAGTTGTCGATAACCTCCCCAACGCCAGGATGCAGATAGGAGCTGGCACGTCCGCCGAGGTAGCCGCGCTGCTCAACTAACTGCACGCGAAAGCCAGCCTCGGCCAGCGCGCAAGCCGCGCTCATGCCGGACACGCCACCGCCCACCACCGTGATTGTCTTCTGCGAATTATGCTGCAAGCCGGTCAATACACAATCCTTCTGAATTGAATCAAGCAAACAGCCGCGCCCAGGCCATGCGCGCAAGGCCCACAACCAGAATGCCAAGCTTTTGCGGCAACGGCACGCTGGCGCGACATGAAAATACATCATAGTTGGCGCGCTCGATACGCTTAAGCAGGCCGTGGTAGATGGCGACCAGCACCCACAGGGCTGGGCGGCTCTCGCGGTCGATCATGGGCAACAATAACTGCGCTGACTTGTAATACTCTTCCGCGCGCTGGGCGATGGCGGCGAGCAATGCGCGTTCGTTGGCCGTGGGCGGCGCGCTGGGCGCACGATGCAGCAGGGAGTCCAGCGAAACATTGTGAGCCGCTAAATTTTCGAGCGGCAAATAAACGCGATTGCGCTCCGCATCCTCGGCCACGTCGCGCAGAATGTTGGTGAGTTGGAAGGCGATGCCGGTCTCTTCGGCCAGCTTCTCGGCGCGAGAATCGGAGTAACCGAAGATGCGAATGCAGACCAGGCCCACGACCGACGCCACCAAATAACAGTAGCTATAAAGGTCGGCGAATGTGGCATAGGTGTCGGGTGCTCCGGATGCGGCCCGGTCAAGGTCCATGGTCACGCCGGCAACTAACTCATCGAGCAAGCTAAGCGGAATCTGGAAGCGCGTGGTGCAATCGCTCACTGCAAGAAAAACCGGATCATCCGTAGAACTGTCTGAGCAGACGCAACGCCACTCGGCCAGCCATGCTTCCAGAGAACGACGGCGCAGCTCGCGGGAGAGGGATTCGTCGTCGGCCAAATCATCGGCCCTGCGCATGAAGGCGTAAACGGCGCAAATGGCGTTACGGCGCAGGGGGGGCAGCGCGATGAAAGCGTAGTAGAAGTTCTTCGCCTCTCGGCGGGCGATGGCGCGACAGACCGCGTAGGCACGGTCCAGCGTCAGTTCGTCCGATGCGTTTGCCTGAGTCACGCCTTTCCTCAAATCCTGCTGCCAAGGCGCATGAAGGGCAACAGCTTACTGCTGACTGCGCGCAGCAGCAGAGCCAGTTTTCTGCTCTTCGAGATTGCAGGCCGGGCGCTGAGTACGTCGTAGCCCTGCCGCTCGATGGCGCGCAGAATTTCCAACCCGCCGCGGCTGAACAGGTCCAGGTCGAGCGCCAGTTCGCGGTGGACTCTGCTGATCAGCGGAAGTCCCTGCTCGAAGAGCGAGCGCGCATGATCGACCTCGCAACGCATCAGCCCGCGAAACTCGGGCGTGGCGACGCTTTCGGCAATCTGCTCCTCGCTGACGCGAAAGACCTCCATATCATTTTTCGGAATATAGATGCGGCCCCTAATGTAGTCCTCGCGCACATCCTGCCAGAAGTTGGCCAACTGCAGCGCGGTACAAGTGAAGTCGGAGAGGCGGAAGTTTTCATCGCTCGCCTCGCCGCAGGTGTAGAGTACAAGGCGGCCGACTGGATTGGCCGAGTAACGGCAGTAGGCCAATACATCCTCGATGGTCTCGTAGCGAGTAACGACCTGGTCCTGGCGAAAGGCGAGTAGCAGATCGGCAAACGGCTCCTTGGGGATGTAACATTCGCGAATGGTCTCGGCCAGCGTGACAAAAACCGGATGACGCGCGCGGCCCTCGTAGCAGGCATCCAGCTCGCGGCCCCACGTATCAAGCAGTGCCAGTGCCTGCGCGGGGTCGCCTACCTCGTCACCCAGATCGTCTGAGACGCGACAATAAGCGTAGATGGAGTAAAAATGGGGACGTAGATCCCGGGGCAGAAACCACGAGGCAACGTGGAAGTTTTCGTAGTGCGACTCGGCCAGACGTTTGCACCAGGCGCGTGCTTCGTCGAGCGTGGGCGCAACCGCTGGAATGCGATAGGAGGCGGGCAGCGCGGCCCAGCCGCGGGTGAGCAATAGCTCCTGAAGCAGCGCTTCCCTGTCCGGCATTTCGTTCTTCAATCCCGCAGTTTCCGTCGTCATGGCTTGGTCTCAGGGCACAATGGCGGTCTTAATCACGTTGCCGCGCTTCATCAGCTTCTCAAAGACGCGGTTGAGCTCGTAGAGGTGAGCGTGGCCGGTGATGAAAGCTCCGGCCTGAAAGCGGCCGCTGGCAATCAGATCGAGCGCCTTGCGGCAGATAGCCGGGGTGTGATGAAAGGTGGCGCGTAGCGTGATGTCGCTGTAGTGGATGCGGTTGGTGTCCAGGTTCACGTGCGTGCCCTCCGCGCATCCGCCGAAGAAGTTCACCGTTCCGCCTTTGCGCACCAGCTCAACCGCTTCTTCCCACGACTCGGGCGCGCCGACGGCTTCGATAGCAATGTCCACGCCTCGATTCCTCGGCGTTAGCGCGCGCGTTTCCTGTATGGCTTTACGGATACTAGTGGTCAGTACCACATGAGACGCGCCCAAATGCCGCGCCACCCCCGCATGCCAGTGGCGTCGGACAATGGCGATGGTTTCGTGGCCGGTCAGCGCGGCCACATGCAGAATCATCAGTCCCATCGGTCCGTCGCCGATTACGGCCACGGTGTCGCCGGGATGCGCGTGGGAGTCCTCAAAGCCATGTACCGCGCAGGCCAGCGGCTCGGTCAGCGCCGCGTGCTCCAGCGGCACGTGATCGGGAATATGGAGCGTATTCTTGGCCACGATGCGTGCCGGAATGCGGATGAATTCGGCATAGGCGCCGTTGTTGAAGAGCAGGTCATCGCACAGATTTTCCTGCCCGCGGGCGCAGAAGTAACACTCGCCGCAGGGAGCGGAGTTGAGCGCGACCACGCGGTCGCCGGCGGCAAAATTCACAACTCCCGCGCCAGCCTCGACGACTGTCCCGGCCATCTCATGGCCGAAGAGTGCGGGAGGCACAATCATGCGCGCATGATAGCCGCGGCGAAAGACCTTCAGATCCGTTCCGCACGTCAGTGCCGCGCCCACGCTGAGTATCAGCTCGCCTGGCTCGGCCTTCGGCATCGGCACCTGTTCGATGCGAATATCCTGCCGACTGTGGAGGATTGCCGCCTTCATGGTTGTCGCCATCGAGTTCCTCCTATTCTGCCCCGCCGCCAACTCCTGGTTCAATCATAATCTTCATCGAGTCTGCCTGGGGGTGAGAAGCGACCTCAATGGCCTTTACCGCCTCTTCCAGCGGAAAGCGGTGCGAGATGAGTTGCGTCAGATCAAATCCTTTGCGATAGCTGCCCAGAACCAGATCTTCAACTTCGGGCTGAATCACCGTAGAAGCAGAGTATGAACCCAGCAGGGTCTTCTCGTCCATGCATACGGCTCCGGGGTCGAAACTGGCTTCTTCGTGCTGCGTCTGGGCAAAAAGCATAACCTTGCCGCCGTGCCGCACCGCGTCCATGGCGGTCTTGATCAGCTTATTGATGCCTACGGCCAGAAGGACGGCATCCGCGCCGCGGCCCTCAGTTGCAGCCATGACTCGTTCGATCACGTTTTCTTTTCCTGCGTGGATGGGTTCATGCAGCCCGAACCTGGCGGCAATGGCGTGGCGCTGGGGATATAAATCGGAGGTGAGCACGCGAGCTCCGGTGCGTCGCGAAAGAGCGGCCAGCATGATTCCGATGGGGCCCTGGCCGATGACCAGCACCGTCTCATCGGCAGCCAGATTAAGCAGCTTCACAGCTTTCAGCACGGTGTTGACCGGCTCGATGAAGGCAGCCTGCTCGAAGGGCACGCCGTCAGGAATCCGCACCACGCCGCCCATCGTGACAATCCAGTCCATCACGCGGATGTACTCCGCAAAACCGCCGCCGGATGGCTCCAGGCCGGCTGTCGCGCCCACCTTCTTGTAGACCGCGCACTGCGCCGGCGTCTGCTTGCGGCAGTAGTAGCACTTGCCGCAAGGAACGTGATGGAAGACCATCACCCGCTCGCCGACATGGAATTTGGTCACGCCCTCACCCACCGCAACGATGGTTCCGGCCATCTCATGGCCGAAGATGCGCGGCGCAGAGTGCGAGCCGGTGTGAATCTTCTTCAGATCCGTGCCGCAGATGCCACAGGTGGCGATTTTGACCAGCAACTCGCCGGGGTCGATCTGCGGGACGGGCACAGTTTCCAGTCGCAGGTCATTGACGCCGTAATAAACCACGGCCCGCATGGAGGTCGGGATTCTCGATGGCGATTTCCGCAGATCAGGCCGGAGTTCAGTGTTGGTGGTTTGGGTTGCCATTGCGCTTGCTTGCGAGCCCTCGGTCATCCAGTAAATCGAGCAGAGACTGCGCGATGTTGCGGGCAGCCTTCCTGCTATTTTCGCCCATCCGGATGAGTGCGTACCAGTACCAGGGACGGAGAACGGCAAAAACCACAAACCGGGTCAGTTTGAATTGGCCACCTGGCGAGATAAAGCGATTGAAATCAGGCATTTGGTCGTTGTAGCCGTCGCTGATTCCCTTGATGCAATAAAACGGGATGCCGCGCATCCGGGCGAGGCGGGCAATGCCGGCAGCCTCCATATCAACCAGGGCGGCTTCATAGGTGGATGCGAGGCGTTTCTTCTCCGGCAAATCAGCGACACGAGGGCTGGTCACCAACCAGCAATCATTGGGAGGACCAGTGGCAATAAAGCGCTCGCCGGTGCGGGCGTCGATGACAGTGGAGGCGTCGTAGGCCTGACCAGGAACAAGGTTGTCGCGTAAGGCCCCTGCCCAGCCGGTGGAAATGGCGGTTGTGACGGAGCCGAATTTTTCGACCTCGGCAAAGGCCTTGGCCGACTGGTCCACGCCGGTGCCGGCGCAGGCGGCTATCCATTCGCCATCGTCAAAGCGCTTGTGCCAGAGATTAACGCCGTTCAAGCATTCGTACCGCCAGCCGCGAGTCAATGGTTTCAATTCGCCGGGCATGGCAGCGATGATGGCGATGCGGGTCACGGCGCGTACCCATGCGCCCGGAACCACTCGATGGCCGCCTTCATCGCAGGATTGACAGGCAACATGCGGAATCCCAGCGCCTGCTGCGCGTGGGCGCTAGAGGCGTACATCTTCTTGCGGCCCATGCGAATCTCTTCGAGCGTGGCGCGCGGCTCGCGTCCAAGGATGCGGCCGGTAATCCACTCATCGAAGAAGGCGTATGTGGCAGCGACGACGAAGGGAATCTTCACCGTGGGCGATTTGATGCCGGTAATTGCCGCCATCTTGTCGAGAATCTGCTTGAGGGTGAGGTTTTCTCCGCCCAGGATGTAGCGATGGCCGGATTGGCCCTTGGTCAGCGCGGAAACGTGCGCGCGGGCGACCTCGGCGACATCGACCAGGTTCAGCCCCGTGTCCACGTAGGCGGGAAATTTGCTGTTCAAAAAATCAACAAAAATGCGGCCGGTGGGCGTGGGCTTGGCGTCGTTGGGGCCGATGGGGGTGGTGGGGTTGAGGATGATGACCTTCTGGCCGCCCAGCGCCGCCTTGATAGCCTCCTGCTCGGCGAGAAATTTCGAGCGCTTGTAGTGGCCGACCATATCGGCAAGCGACACCGGCGTGTCCTCGTTGATGACCATGCCGTCCGTACAGAAGTGCATGGTGGCCACGCTGGAGGTGTAGACGAAGCGCTTGACTTTGGCCTCGCGGGCCAGCCGCAGCAGCTCGCGCGTCCCTTCCACATTGGCTTTGTACATCGCTGCCGGATCGGGAATCCAGAGGCGGTAATCGGCAGCCACATGGACCACAGCATCGCAGCCTGCGAGCGCTGGCTTGAGCGAGCCTGGATCAGAAAGATCGCCTACGTGCGTCTCGCCCTTGATGCCTTCCAGGTTAGCCAGGTTGCTGGTCTTGCGAACCAGCATGCGCAGCTTCGCGCCATTAGCGGCCAAAGCCCGAGCCACATGGTGACCTATAAATCCCGTTGCGCCGGTAAGATAGATTTTCATGCCCTGCTTCCTTGACTGATTCTACCTTTCAGCATCGGCTGCGCGGGCTCCACACTAAGGAGATGCAAAGTCCGCGGAACAATGCGTGTGGTTCAGGAGAAGACGGCCCGGATCTGCACCACTCGAGGTGCAATTCCCGCTCCCTGGTTTCGCTCTTTGATCGCCCGACAGGCTTTGTTATGTTGTTGATCCAAGGCAGGTTATCTGATTTGAACTGTGATTCTGTGGGGCGATTTGGGGAAAACTTTTGTTGCATTTTTCTCTTTTTGCGGAGCTAACTCATTGTTTATGAGCGGGTTGCGGAAGCGTCGGAGGCAAAAAGATGTGTTTTTCTACGTCAGCGGCCGGTTTTCAGTTGTCAAGGATCGGGAGCATTTGTGATGGCTTTGATGATACGCCGTAAGGGGAAATAATCTGCAAGGACTAGCCGTCCAGGCGTAGACGCCTTCGGCCACCTGCTCCTGCAAAATTTCATTCTAACCGCTGCGCCGGAGACCAATTGCCGCACCCGCACTCGCGGAGCAGAAGCAATTTTTCTTTCAACGCGTGTAATGCACATTTGCATTATAATGAATATTGCTGGATCAACGAGGAGATCGTCATGGCTACATTGACTGTTACCGAACGCGGGCAAGTGACGTTCCGGAAGGATGTGCTCAAGCATTTGGGCATCAAACCAGGGGAGAAGATTGAGATGGAGTTGCTCCCTGGGGGACAAGTAACCATGAAGGCCGAGGCGAAGAAAGGGTCGATCGAGAACATCTTTGGAATGTTGGCCGGAAAATCAAAGGTGAAATTGACCATCGACGAGATCAAGGAGGCCACCGAGAAGGCTTGGGCTGGCCAGCTCTGAAAGTGTGCGATGAAGATCACAGTCGATACGAATGTTCTTTTACGCGTCATTCTGCGGGACGACCCGGATCAGGCGTGCTCGGCCGAAGAGGCTTTGAGCAGTGCCAGCCTGGTGGCTATTCCACTTCCCTGTCTGTGCGAGGTTGTGTGGGTGCTTGACCGGTCCTACGGCATCAACCGCGCGGAGATCGCTCTGGTGCTGGAGAGTCTTTTGAACGCGCCCAATGTGGCTACCAACAGAGCCGCTGTTGATGCTGGGCTGTCCATACTCAAGGCGGGAGGGGATTTTGCCGACGGCGTGATCGCGTACGAAGGCGCGTGGCTGGGCGGGGAGACATTTGTCTCGTTCGACAAGAGGGCGGTCACCGCGCTTGCCAAGCAGGGACGGAAGGCGAAGCTGCTGGGTTGAACACAGTTCTTCCAAGGATTAGACTGCGAACCTGCTTGAACAACCTAAAAGACTATGTTTGATCCAGGGGTACAGAACATGGCAAACGTCCTCTGTTCGGAATGTATCGCGGACACGCATCTTAAGGCCATCGTCCAGTCTGAAGGCCAAGAGAATCATTGCGACGTCTGCAACAAAGATAGACCGTCCACGATTACCGTTGATCGCTTGGGGCAACTGATAGCGGCGGTTATCAAGAAGTACTTTGAGCAGGGCATGAGAAGATTTAGGCATTTCACTTTCGGAGAATACGACTACTTGGACCCGGAAGCGAAATACCTCAAAGATGTCATCCAGCAAGTATTGGGAGGACAACGCTTCGATTTCCACGACCAGCTTGTTGATGCTGTGATCTCATCTGAACATCATGACTCGAAAATGGATAACCTCCCGTTTTCTGATTGGAGAGCAAAATACGTCGAGAAGCGCCTGATACCTTTTGGATGGCATAATCGATGGGAAAGTGTGAAAAGCGAGCTTCAGACTTCCCGCCGGTTCTTCAACTCCGACGCAGAACAGCTCTTTCATGATCTATTTCACGATGTCGAGAGTTTGTGCTGTAAAAACTTAGCAGATAACGATCATGGCGTCGTGACGAACATTCCTCAAGAATTTGAAATCTACCGCTGCCGAATCTGTCGTGACAACCCTGATTCAATCTTTCAAAATCCGTCTAGAGAAGTTGGCCCACCGCCACCTCACAAGGCTCGAGCAGGACGAATGAACGCAGAGGGGATTGTCATTCTTTACGGATCAACCGACAAGGAGACATGCTTAGCGGAGCTGCGTCCTGCTTTAGGCGGGGAGACGGCAGTTATCACCTTGCAGACTACGAAAGAATTACGGGTCTTAGACTTCACGCGTATAAGTTCAGCGTATATTGGCCACAGTTATTTTCAACGCGATTTCAAAGATCAGAGAGAGAGGGTTTCGTTCCTGCAGGAGTTGGGATTTCTGATTTCGCAACCTGTTGCACCTGGGTATGAAGCTGACTATTTCATCACCCAAGTGATGATTGAGTATCTCTCCCACGTTCATGAGAAACCGTTCGATGGCGTTCTTTACGACTCCGTACAGTGTGAAGGAGGGAAAAATATCGCACTGTTTGCTCAGCTACAGGAAGAAGCGCCAGCATTTCCCATAGCCTATATTGAAGGCAGTCTCACGATTCAGAAGACAACCTCGATCAAATATGAGCACGAGAAAGTGCGCTACGATTTTGACGGCAAGAAAGCCCACCGGTTGACAAATTTTGCAGATTCCCTTGCAAAATTCGCTATTGAGCTGTGAGCCGAATATTGAGCGCCCAGATCTGGAATTTCGAACCTGGATGCGTGAATCACCTACTCCAACGCCTCTGGCGCAAGCCCGATGTTCTTCTCGCCGGCAGCTTTCTTAGCGTTGTAGGCCTTGACCCAATCTTCCCAGTGCTTTCCTGCGGCGCGGTCTTTGCCGCTGAATTCGATGCGGGCAATCTCGGCGTAACCCACCTTGCACTTTTCCGGCGCTGAGGGCGTGTAGTACTGGACCCAGGATTCGGCCAAAGTTGCACCGGTGTGGCAGTTGAAGATGAATGCTTCAATCTTCTCACCGCGTTTGAGAGTGAGCGTCACGTCGCCGCGATAGTCGAGCGCCTTATCGAGAGCGCCGCGCAAATCGTCGTCTGAGGCCAGCGTGGGAACCCAGCCTTCCAGATTTTCGCGGTCCGCGCCGGGAGCAAGTTCCAAGGCCTCGACCTGCGCAAGCGTGTACTTCTGCACCTCAGCGGTCATGCGTTGATCTCCTCGGGAACGTGCTCTGGATGATCGATCTGCACCAGCGGTACAGGCCCATGCGGCGTGGCCACTTGTGAAGCAAAATCATTCAGCAACTTCAGAGCGTGTACATCGCGATAGCTGCTGAAGGTGCCGCGCACCATGGCCAGAAATCCCTTCAGTGAACCGAAGCCGTCGATTACCGCAGTGGTTTCATAGCCGCAACTGACCATGCAGTTGGCGCACTTCGGATTGCCGCTGGCTACCCCGTAGTTATCCCAATCGGTTGTTGCCAGTAACTCCTTGTAACTCTCGGCATAGCCTTCCTGGAGCAGGTAGCAGGGCCTCTGCCAGCCGAAGATGTTATAAGCGGGCATTCCCCACGGCGTGCATTCGTAGTTGCGGTCGCCCATCAGGAACTCAAGAAACAGAGGCGACATATTGAACTTCCAGGTGGGCTTGCGGTTGGAAAGAATGGCGCGGAAGAGGCGGCGCACGCGGGCGCGCCCCATGAAGCGATTCTGGTCGGGCGCTTTGTCGTAGCTGTAGCCGGGGGAGAGCACCACGCCCTCGACGCCCATTCCCATGACCTCATCGAAGAAGGCGCGGACGCTCACGGGGTCAGCGCCGTCGAAGAAGGTGGCGTTGGTGGTGACGCGGAAGCCGCGCCGGACGGCCTCCTGGATGCCTTCGACTGCGATGTTGTAAACCCCCTCGCGGCAAACGGAAAAATCATGATGCTCGCGCTGGCCGTCGAGGTGCACCGAGAAGGTGAGGTACTTCGATGGCGTAAACTCCGGCAAACGCTGCTTAAGTTCCAGCGCGTTAGTGCAGAGATAGATGTACTTTTTGCGCGCAACCAGGCCGTTGACGATCTCGACGATCTGCGGATGCAACAGCGGCTCGCCGCCGGGAATTGAAACCATGGGCGCGCCGCACTCCTCCACCGCGGCAAAACATTCTTCTGGCGTAAGCTGCCTCTTTAGGATGTGGGGCGGATACTGCACCTTGCCGCATCCGGCGCAGGCCAGCGAGCAACGGAAGAGCGGCTCCAGCATCAGCACCAGGGGATAGCGCTTGACGCCGGTGAACCTCTTCTTCAGCACATAGCTGGCAACCGTGCCCATCTGGGAGAGGGGAATAGCCATCTTGGAATGAACCTCCAGCGCCGTTTAGGAGGCGCGTTCCATGGTCCGCTGATAGCAGGTCAGAGCCAGCAGTGGAAAGTATTGCCGGTACAGCGTGTAGGCCAGGTAGAAGACCTTGGGGAAGCCTGTTCCGGTGATGATAGCTTGCCGCGTCGGGCCCTCACCCATCGATTCATCCCAACTGCCGTCGGGCTGCTGCCGCTCGAGCAACCAACGCACGCCCTTGGCAATGGAGTCGGAGCGGTCGTCGCCGGCGGCCAGCAAGCCCAGCAGCGCCCAGGCGGTCTGCGAAGGCGTGCTGATGCCCACGCCGCGGGTGTCGGGCTCGTCGTAGGTGCCGCAGCTCTCGCCCCAGCCGCCGTCGGTATTCTGCACCATGCGCAGCCACTCGGCGGCCTGCTGCACTTGTGGCTCCAGATGATCGATGCCGATGGCTTCCAGCCCGCGCAGCACCAGAAAAGTTCCGTAGATGTAATTCACACCCCAGCGGCCAAACCAGCTTCCATCCGGCTCCTGTTCGCGGAAGATGAACTTAATGGCCTTTTCCACGCGCTTGTCGCCGCGCGTGTAGCCATAGCTGGCCAGCATCTCCAACATGCGCCCGGTAATGTCCACCGTGGGCGGATCGAGCATGGCGTTGTGATCCGCAAAGGGAATGTACTGGAAGATCATCTTGGTGTTGTCTTTGTCAAAGCTGCCCCAGCCGCCGTTTTTGCACTGCATGGCAAACTCCCACGCAATGGCGCGCTGAACGACCTCGTGCTGATAGCGCTCGCGTGGATTGTCCACCTTGGTCAGCGCCAGCAGCACCTGGGCGGTGTCGTCGGTATCGGGATAAAACTCGTTGTTGAACTCGAAGTACCAGCCGCCGGGCTCGGTGTTGCGCACCTTCACGGCCCAGTCGCCCTTGTGGCGAACCTCCTTGGAGAGCATCCAGTCCACGGCCTTGAGCATACGCGGTTCGTTGCGAGCTACGCCGGCCTCGCCCAGGGCAAAGACCGCCTGCGCCGTATCCCACACCGGCGACATGCAAGGCGTCATGCGGAAGGTCGGTTCGGGCATTGCCTCGCTGGCCGGCTCCTCGATGCCCAGCTTTTCAAATTCATCGCGCGCCCGGATCACCTGCGGGTCGTCCTCGGAGTAACCCAGGCAACGTAGGGCGATAATTGCGTTCAGCATGGCCGGATAGATGGCGCCCAACCCGTCGGTCATCTCCAGCCGCTCCAACAGCCATTTCTCCGCTTTGCGCAGGGCTAACGCGCGCAGTGGGCGGATGTGCACGGCTTCCGCCAGATGCATGATCCTATCCAGAATAATGAAAAAATTACGCCAGGAAAAGATAGACTTGCGGTCCCTGCGCAGACGCAGAATCGAGTTGGCGCGTCCGCCGACGTATAACTCGTCGATTCCCTGCTCGGACGGGATTCTCTTGAACGGCTTTTTGGCGTACATGATGGCCAGCGGAACCAGAATCCCTCGCGACCAGGAAGAAATCTCGTAGATGTTGAAGTAGAACCAGCGGGGAAACAGGACAATCTCGGGCGGAATGGCGGGTACCGCGTCGTAGTCGTACTCGCCCAGCGCGCAGAGATACATTTTGGTGAAGGTGTTGCACGCGACCGCACCGCCATGCTCCAGAATCCACTGGCGGCATTTGACCAGCCGCGGATCGTCCGCGCCTACGCCCAACAGCTTGGCCGAGGAGTAGCACTTGACCGAAAGCGATATGTTACCGGGACCGCCGGGATAGATGCTCCAACTGCCATCCTCGTTCTGGTAGCGCATCATCTCCGTGAACGCGCGCCGGAGACGGCCTGGGTCGCCGCTCTCCAGCAGCGTGTGCAGAAAGATGTAGTCGGCCTCGAGCATCGCATCGGCTTCGAGCTCCCCGTTCCAATATCCTTCGGGATGCTGCCGCGAAAACAGGAACTCCCGAGCACGGACAATGGCCGCCTGGACATCTTCCAGGTCCGCGTCGAGCCGCCCAAACCGGGGCGTCGCAAATTGCGTCTTCCCTTGATGAATACTCATGCGATAAAAACGCCTCAGTCCATACCAATGAGCTTTTCGCTGTTAGCTCTTAGCAATTAGCTCTTGACTGTTTGCCTCGTATGCAAATGATCGTTGCACTGGAAAAAACTGATTTCAACGAAAACAAGCTAAAAGCTAATAGCTAAAAGCTAGTAGCTATCTTACCGGCACAGCCTCTGCTCCGCTGGCGCCGCCGATAGCCTGCACAATCTCCGGCGGCAGGCCAAAGCGCACGTTTTCAGGCATCACTTCAACCTCTTCGACGCTGTTGTAGCCGTTGAGTCGCAAGTAATTGACCACGTCCTCGACCAGCACCTCGGGAGCCGAAGCGCCAGCCGTTACCGCAACCGTGCTGACGCCCTCAAGCCAGGCTGGGTCGATGGCCTGAGAGTTGTCGATCAGGTAGCCGATAGTCCCCAGATTGCGCGAGACCTCGACCAGACGATTGGAGTTGGAGCTGTTAGTAGAGCCAACCACCAGCACCAGGCCGGCATTGTGCGCCACGTTGCGGACCGCAACCTGCCTGTTTTCAGTAGCATAGCAGATATCCTGCGAGTGAGGGCCAACGATGTTGGGAAACTTTACCTTGAGGGCGTGGATGATGTCCCGCGCCTCGTCCAGCGATAGCGTGGTTTGGGTCAGATAGGCCACGCGATTGGGATCGGGCACCTCAAGCGCCGCAGCCTCGGCTACGTTTGAAACCACGTGGGTCGCTTCCGGCGCCTCGCCCAGCGTGCCTTCGATCTCGTCGTGGTCGCGGTGACCTATGAGCACCAGCGAATAGCCCTGCTTGGCAAACTTGACAGCCTCAATGTGTACCTTGGTCACCAGCGGGCAGGTGGCGTCAATCACCTTCAAATGGCGACTCTTGCTGATCTCCCTGACCGCCGGCGAAACGCCATGGGCTGAGTAAATTACGCGTTGTCCGTCAGGCACGTCGTCGATTTCATGAACAAAAATTGCGCCTTTTTCCGCCAACTCGTTTACAACATAGCGATTATGCACAATTTCGCGGCGTACGTAGATGGGCGCGCCAAAGGTTTCCAGCGCAATTTTTACAACGTCGATGGCGCGCACGACACCGGCGCAGAAGCCTCTCGGCTTGAGCAACAACACCCTCTTTTGACCGGGGGAAGTCTCAAAGCGGTTACCGTTCGAGATGGATTCAGACAGAGTTGTGGTCACACTGCCAGTATACCAATGCGCGTGTTGGCGCGGAAACAGCGGCTTGCAGGCCGTTGCTCCGCGCCAGAAGTGAAGTTCAGGCTGCCTGCTCAGGGAATCCTGGTCCAGACCTCGGTCCTTCCCAGCAGGGAGATGCCGATATAGCCGCGCATATGAAGCTTGTCGTTTCCCTCGGACCAGATCTTGCCCTTGTATTCCTTTCCATTCTCAGGATCCACGACCGTTCCGCCCGACCAGTCATCTCCATCGGGATGAAAGTTGCGCATGATCACCATGCCCAGGATGAGGTGATTCTTGTACTCGCCGGAACACTTGTCGCACACGTCTTGCGGAGTGCGGCCGGGGCGCACCTGGGTGACCCGGCCAAAGAGTTGACCGTTCAACAGGTAGGTTTCCACCTTGCCTGCGGGTTTGCCACTGCTATAGGTCTGCCAGAGTCCAACGGCGTTCTGAAGTTTCGGAGTGAGTTGCTGCGCGCCGGCTCCGGCAACGGATACCAGCGCGAAGAGAACCAGAGAAATGACGCAGAGGGCGTTGTGTCGAATCGTTTTCAAGATGTCCTCCCCTTGGATGGATTATAGGACGCGGTCTTCGAATCGCGTCTTTTTTCGAGCGGAGGACGGTTTTTTGGACAAGTAGAGTCGAATTCGCGCCGGGCGGTTTTTGCGTTGATATGGATAGGAGTTTTGGGGGAAATATGCGTAGTTATGCGTAATTCTGGCTGGATATATGCGTCATTCTGCGTAAGCCCAGGAGAATATGTGCGTCATTATGGCTGCAGGCGCGGTTTTACCCATCTGGCGCGAGAAATTGCGCCAGACGCGGGCACCCAGCAGAAGGGCGTTTACAATCACTACGGTTTTCTCGACTTCATCCGGATCCGTTTCCCGTCCACAACGAAGACGCCATATCCGTAATGGTGAATGGTCTTGGGGTTTTTCTGCATCGGGTTATGCCAGGCCTTGAGAACCTCCAGGAAGAAAAGATTGTACTTGTTCACGAGACAAGTATCGACCACCCGGCATTCGAGATTGGCGAAGCATTCGGCGATCAGGGGAGGCGCTACGCGTTTGGCCGGCATCGGCGTCAGGCCGAATCTCTTGAATTTGTCCACGTTCCGGCCCGAGCAGTTGCCGATTTCGGCGACTTTGGGCGCCAGTTCCAGCGCCGGAATGGCGATCACGCACTCTTTCGTGGCGCGCAATGCGGCATGGCTGTGATTGGCGTTGCTGACGACACAGGCGATCAGCGGCGGTTCGAACTCCACCATCATGTGCCAGGAGAGCACCATCACGTTGGCGCGGCCTTTGCGGGCAGTGGTCAACAGAGCCACCGGACCCGGCTCGAGCAACTGGTAAACCTTTGACAAAGGCAGATCTTTCATCGCGGTGTGGCCTCCTATGGGAATGAGTTGGTGGTGTTGATTCTATGTCCACACGCATAGGAATCAGGCCTTCAGCGCTGGGTGAGTTGATGCAATCCAGTTCTCCACTAGGGTCAGGAAGGCTCTTGCATGCAAGAGCAATTCTTCGGCTTCGGTGCTGGTGGCAATCACCACGCCCGTATAGTCGATTTCGTTTCGTTTTCGGCGGCAGGCGTCGAAGTAATCTGCAAGGTGCTCGGCGGGCTTGCCGAGGGCAAGTTTGGCGCCCTCGAAGGCCAGCCGATGATGTCCGGGGACACTGGCGAGACGATACCCGGCGCAAGCAATCGCCATCCTTGCCGTTTGCAGCGCGGCGTTATAAGCGATGGCGAAGCGGCGATCTTCTGAGAGTCCGACGAGCGCCGCATCGGCCAAATCGCGCGCCACGAGGCGACGGATTTCTGCCAGTTCCTTGCGGCTGGTAGCGTGCCGGTGAACATTATTGTCCTGAAGCAGTTTCTTCCAGCTCATGGAGCGCGCCTTTCAGCGAAATGGTCTTGCCCTTCAATACAGAGCGAAGAAAATGGTCCCCGCCGGTCAATCTGGCACGAAATTCCTGCGGTGAAAAGAGGGTAACATTCACCTCGCGGTGGAAGCGGGCTTCCAGCTTCCGCAAGGCCGGCAGCAGGTCGATCTGGCGCAGCGTGCCGACGATTGCTAAGTCCACATCGCTGGCGGAGTGCTCTTCACCTCGGGCAATGGACCCATAGAGGAAAGCCAGATCGATACGGCCACCGAAAGGCTTGAGGGCCGCCGTGAGCGAGGGCACAAGTCCGCTGGTCTTTTCGATGAGGCCGCGCAGGTCAGCGAAGAGCGGCGATGCGGAGTTTGCCCTGAAATAGCTGCGACGGCCATCCTGGCGGCGCTCGAGCAGACCCACGGCCACCAGCGATTCAAGTTCGCGTTGCAGGCTGGATGGGGTTGTCTCCAGATGGCGCGCCAACTCCGTCATGAACCACCAGCGCTGGGGCTGAAGCAGGGTCGCGGAAAGCACACCGGCCCGAATCTCCGGGAAGAGCGCGTCGAGGGTGTTACGTTTACGCATAATGAGTAATTATAGACGCATTTTACGTAGATTGAAAGCCGGATTCGGCAGGGCTTTTTGTGCGGCGGGAGATCGAATACCGTCCAATAAGCAGGACCTGTGGCAGTTGGCAATTCATCGGGCATGAAATGTGGTCCTGTTGTGACTACAATCGAAGAAGCTAAAAGGATGCAAACGAGGACTGCCATGATTGCCGCCGATACTTATGTCCGTGCCCGCATCGACACGAAGACCAAAAAACGCGCAGCCAGCGCACTAGGAGCCATGGGCCTGTCCATCTCCGACGCGATTCGCCTGCTGATGCTGCGGGTTGCCGATGAGCGACGGTTGCCCTTCGAGGTGAAGGCGCCCAACGCCGCCACCCGCAAGGCAATGGCGGAGTTGGAGGCAGGAAAGGGCAAGCGCTTTGCCAGCGTTGAAGCGCTGATGGCCGATCTTCATGCGGACGATTGAGCGCTCGACGGCTGTCAAACGCGATTACAAGCGGGAGGCTAAGGGTCAGCACCGGGCCACGCTGGATACCGATCTCGCGCCGATTCTGGCGGCTTTGGCAAACGACCAGCCTCTGCCGCCACGGCATCACGATCACGAGTTGAGCGGCGATTGGGGAGGCTATCGCGAGTGCCACGTCAAGCCCGACCTGCTACTGATTTACCGGAAGCCGGATGTAGATACTTTGTGGTTGGCCCGGCTTGGGTCACACAGCGAACTTTTTGGTTGAGCGCGAGAATGGGGAAATCGAATTTCAGGTCTCAAAGTCGAGAACTAGAAACCAGATTTGAGATGTGACCCATTCGTGACCGAAATATGCGATTATTTGGGTTCACGAACAGCAACATCTTCGACTTTTTTAATCTGGTCATGGACGAAATTCAAAAGTGTGTGATCGTTCAATGCATTCACCGCAGGGGTATCTTGGCCTTTCATCACCAATATCCCCTTGTCCATATATGATCGATTCCATCCTAAAGACACACAGTAGTCATCAATAGCGATCGCGGATATCTCTGAACCTCCCGGATAGCGAAAAATATCGTATGTAAAATTATGAGAATTTATCAAATTCAAATTTTCCTTCGTATTCTTGATTCTGAGTACGTGATGCTCTCCATTATCCTTGTCGGTTGTGAATCTTCGAGCTTGAGTGTCATCGACTAGAAAAACCCTGACCTGTATAGGCTTGCCTATTAGTGAAACCTGCTCGATAAAATTCAAAGCAGTTTGACCACTAAATTGCAACAAATCAATCTTTTTAGCTCCATATTTTTCCACAATCTTCAATAAAGCGTTGTTTGCCAGTTTGCGTGTCTCGTAAAAAGACAAGCGAGGTTCAGTCACCCGCTGGTGAACAGCAAATATCCGGTCTGCCAGAAGGCCAAAAATACCAATCGCCACTGCAACTTGGACTTCGACTGGAAACCAGGTAAAGACGCCTGGAAAATAATGATGAAGCCATACAGCAATGGCAGCAGCCACTGTTACTACGGCACTTCCCAACCGAAGTATACGCGGAAAATACGAGTGCAACCGACTTGTGTTCATGATTTCTCCTTAATAGGGAATCCCCGTTCTCAAAAAAGCACCCCAAGACTGAACAACTGATGTTGCAGAGACTAGCCACAAGACCGAGTGCTCCAAGCGGCAGTGACTTGCACGTTGCCGATGAACCATATCACGAGGTTCTTTCTCAACAACTGACACCAATAGTCTCGATTTCAGGACCAAAGATACTGCCCCAACGAAGTCGCCGCATTATATCCTCTGTTATCGGCTGCTTGCAATCATCTGGGCAGCGTGCTGGAGGCTGGTTTCGGTGACCTTTGCGCCGGAGACCATGCGGGCGATTTCGTGGGTGCGGGCGCGGTCGTCGAGGAGGCGGATTTGCATCTTGGTGCGGCCGCCGGATTCGTGTTTTTCAACGACGAAGTGCTGATCGGCGAAGGCGGCGATCTGGGGCAGGTGGGTGACGCACAAAACCTGCTGGCCCTTGCCGAGGGCCTTGAGCTTTTGGCCGACGGCTTCAGCGGCACGTCCGCCGATGCCGATGTCGATCTCATCAAAAACCAGGGTGCGCGGGGTGGGGGTCTTGGTTTTGGGCTTGGCGGCTCCTTCTTCCACGCTGACTTTGAGGGCCAGCATGACGCGGGACATTTCGCCGCCGGAGGCGATCTCATCGAGCGGCTTGAGGGGTTCGCCGGGATTGGTGGCGATGCGGTATTCGACCAGGTCCCAGCCAGCGGAGGTCCAGTGGGCGGTCTCTGAGGAGCTTCCCTCAGGGGCTAAAGCCCCCGTCGTTTTTGTATCGCTATCGGCACGACTAAAGTCGTGCCCTGACGCTTCGTGCTTTCCCGACGCGCTGTAGGTTTTCTCCGAGCCTAAAGGCCCGCTCGATTTTGCGGACATATTGTCAGGGCTAAAGCCCTGACCTCCCTCCGCATCTTTCTTCCCTGTTTTATTGTCTGATTCCGCGGCAGAGACGGCGACCTCGAATTTGACCTTCATGGCCAGCGAGTTGATCTGGGCTTCGGCCAGCTTGGCGAGTTTGGCGGCGGCGACTTTGCGCTCGGCGGTCAGGGACTGGGCGGCGACGCGATAGGCTGCGGAGGCGGTTTCCAGCTCTGCGCGCAGAGTCTTGAGGATTTCGTCGCGGTCCTCGACCTCGGCCAGCTTGCGGCTGACCTCTTCGCCGAATGCAACCACCTCGGCGATGGTCTTGCCGTACTTGCGCTTGAGGCGGTCGATGAGGGCGAGGCGGTCTTCGATCGCGGCAAGGCGCTCGGGGGAGGCGTTGATGGCCTCGGCGTAGTCGCGCAGGCTCGTAGCCACGTCGCCGACGGTGGCGCGGGCGGCGGCAAGCTGCTGAGCGGACTCAGTGAAGCGCGCGTCGTAGCGGGCCAGTTCCTCGACGTTGCGCTGGGCGGCGCGCAGGGCAACCTCGGCGGATGCTCCGCCCTCGTAAAGCTCATCGAAGGCTCCCATGGCGGCGGCGTAGAGCTTTTCGGCGTTGGCCAGGACGCGCTTTTCGGTCTCCAGAGCCTCGTCCTCGCCGGGCTGGAGATGGGCGTCCTTGATCTCCTTGTTCTGATAGCTCCACAGATCGACCATGCGCAGGCGGTCCTGCTCGCCCTGCAGCAGGTCGTCGAGCCGGGTTTGGGCGTCTTTCCAGCGGGCGTAGGCTTCGGCGATGGCGTCGGTGGAGAGACCGCCAAAGCGGTCGAGGAGAATGCGCTGCTGGGCCTGGTCGAAGCTGCTGAGACTCTCGCTCTGGGCGTGAACCAGGGCCAGCTCGGGAGCTAACTGGCGGAGAACGGCGACGGTGGCCGGCTGGTTGTTGACGAAGACGCGGCCCTTGCCGGCAGCGGAAATCTCGCGGCGGAGGATGACGTCGTTGCCGGCGGAGTCGATGCCGTTTTCTTCCAGGATGGTCTCGGCGTTGTGCGTGGATTCGAAGACGCAAGCCAGGACGGCCTTGTCAGCACCGTGGCGTATGACCTCGGTGGAGGCTTTGCCGCCCATGAGCAGGGCCAGCGCGTCGACCAGGATGGATTTTCCCGCGCCGGTTTCGCCGGTGAGCAGGTTGAGCCCCGGGCCGAAGTTGGCGATGGCGTGATCGATGACGGCGTAGTTTTCAGCGCGCAATTCGACGAGCATGGAGAGAAAGCCTCCCGAAAAAAGGCGGTACATGGTTCGTGGTTTCCCACCCTTTCGCCAGAAAAAAGGCGAAAGGATGGGGCACGGAAATCTGTACAACATCCTGCATCCCACCCTAGATCACCCCAACGACGAAGACCTGTCGTTGGGGACCCCGATACCGCAAAGAACGCGAAATGGATGGGGCACGGAAATCTGTACAACATCCTGCATCCCACCCTAGATCACCCCAACGACGAAGACCTGTCGTTGGGGACCCCGAAGCCGCAAAAACAAGAACGCGGCGAGGGTGGGGCACCCAGCCTTTGTGACACTCAGTTCAAACAGATAACCGCAGGTCCTTCGACTCCATTTGGCACATAAAACGTGCCAAACTTCGCTCAGGATGACAATGTTATAGCGGTACGCTCCTGCGTGGCCAGATGAGCACGCAAAAAAGCCGCAAGGGAATCCGAGCGCAGCATAGCACGAAGGACGGCACCTCTGGCTTGGGGATGGCGGGGAAAGCGGGCGAGCGCACCAGATCGATAACTTGGAGCGGGGAACGGCGTCTGCTACCGTAAAAGGTGAGGTGAACGCCGATTTTGATTTCTGCTTTCGTCATTCAATTGCCGCCTGACAGCGGCGCGGCCCAGGGAACGCCACTGTCGCTGGGCTCAAGCGCGCTGGTGGAGATGGTCATGAACAGCGGGCCGGTTGCGCTGTTCGTGCTGTTACTGTTGCTGATTGCCAGCATTTATTCGTGGACCGTGATTCTGGGCAAGATATCCACCTTTCGCAAGGCGACCCGGGAGAGTCAGCGGTTTATCCACGCCTTCCGCACGGCGACCCGGCTGCAGGAGATGGCGACGATGTCGGCCGAGTGCAAGGCAAGCCCGCTGGCGCAGGTCTTCGATGAGGTGTACGAGACCTACAAGCGGCAGACGGGCGGCTCGGGTCCGCCGCGCAACCTGACGCCGCTGGAGCGCTCGGCGCAGACGGCGGCCAGCGAGGCGGTAACCAGCCTGGAGCGGCGGCTGACCTGGATGGCGACCATCGGAGCCGTGAGCCCGTTCGTGGGGCTGTTTGGCACGGTGATCGGCATAGTGGACGCCTTTCACGGGCTGGGCACGGCGGGAGCGGCGACGCTGCGGGCCGTGGCGCCGGGCATCAGCGAGGCGCTGATTACCACGGCGGCGGGCCTGTTTGTGGCCATTCCGGCGGTGATAGCGTACAACCAGTTCACCGCGCGGATCAGGGTCTTTGCCGCGGCTATCGACGACTTTTGCCGCGAGCTGCTGAACTCGCTGGAAGAGATACCGGTACGTGGTTCCGCGGGTTCCGCGCGGACGGCGAACGCTGAAGGGGGTCGTGAACCGGCCAGGGAACCTGTCCGGGAGGTGGACCGTGGCCTATACAAATAGCAAAGGCCAGACGCAGACCTCGCTGGCGGAGATCAACATCACGCCGCTGGTGGACGTGGTGCTGGTTCTGCTGGTGATCTTCATGATCACCGCGCCGGTGTTGCAGTCGGGGATTGAAGTGGCTGTGCCCAAGACGCGGATGGTGCGCGAGATTACGGAGCAGCGTCTGGTGGTGACTATTAACCGTGACCAGCAGGTGTTTTTAGGCGATCAACCGGTCAACATTCATGAACTGGGCGGGAGGCTGCACCAGCCAGGAAGCGATCCGGCCCATCAGGTGATTTATCTGCGGGCCGACGAGCGGGTTCCGTTTGGAGCTTTTGCCACCGTGATGGACGCGGTGAAGCAGGCGGGGATTACCAACATTTCGGTTGTGACGCAGCCGCTGGATACCAAGGCGGCGGGCGGAAATTAGTGATTGATTGAAGTTCGTGGTATCCCACCCTTTTGCCAGAAAAAAGGCGAAAGGATGGGGCACGGAATATCAGGCGGGAATTCGACGAAGGTTTTTCAGGAAACCATGATCAGCCTACTGGATGGCGGTGAGCAACTGGAGCGGGAGCTAGCCTCCTCTCCGGAGCCGATGATGGCCCCGGCGGCGGGATCGCTGTTGCTGCACGGCGCTCTGGCCGTGCTCTTGCTGACGTATGGGTTTTTTGCCGGCCTGCTTCATTACCACCTGTGGGGCAGTTCAGGCAGTGGGGCTATTCAGGTGAACCTGATCAGCGCCCTTCCCTTGCCCTCCGATCAGCCGCCCAATGATAATGTGCTGGCCACCGACACGCCCAGCCAGGCGCCGGCGGAGCCTGCCGCAAAGACCAAACATGCGGTGGACAATAGCACGCTGGCTATTACCGGCAAAAACAAGCCAAAGCAGAATACACGCAAGTCGCAACAACATGAGCAACAAGCGGATAATCTGGCCCGGTATGGCGAGCAGACGGGGTCATCGATGGCGAGGTCAATGCAACCATTGGGTTATACCAGCGGCCAGACGACTGTTAGCGACGGAGACTTCGGCAGCCGCTTTGGCTGGTATGTGGACGGCATTAATCGCAAGATGACCGCCAGTTCGTTCCGGCAGGAGGTGGACCCACACACGCCAAGGGGGTCCCGAGCCTATATTCAATTCGCCATACACCGCGACGGCAGCGTGAGCAATGTGCAAATGAGCATCAACAGCGGGAGCCAGACGCTGGATCGAGCTTGCATGCGCGCGGCGCAGCGCGTGGATACCTTTGGAGCGCTGCCCTCGCAATATTCCCAGAGCACGGTGATGACGTCGTTCTTTTGCGAGTATTAGGACGAGGAGCCGCGCCGAAGTAAAATGAAAGCGTTGACGGATCGGCGCTTTTCAGCGACAAAAACTGCTTGCTCCGCCGGCAGGCCAGGCACATTGAAGTTTGTTGTGACCACAGGCTCTCTTCCGAGGAAGGATTGCGCAGCATGAAGATGTTTTCCCGGTATCTTCTTTCCACACTGACTCTTCTAGCGGGAGTGGTTCCCACCTTTTCCGCGGCACAGGATTGGATTCGCACTGGTTCCAACCTGGGCAACGAACGCATTCGACTTGCTGTGGCGGACTTCAAGCCGTTGGGCGACGATCCGCAGACGCCTGCCCTGAAGGCGGCCTTTGACACCACGCTCTACAATGACCTGGCCAATGCAGGCATTTTCGATCTGGTTTCGAAGAGCATGATCCCCATGACCAAGCCACCCGAACCGCCCAGGAAGAGCGGCCGGTCGCCAAAGGGCAGAGTTCCGCAGGCTACGCCCGGTTTGAGCGATCAGGCGTCCCAGAGCATGGCCCAGCCGGCCATGCCCGGTTCGCCCAGGGAGATCGACCTGGCGCAGTGGTCAGCGGAGCCCGCGAATGCGGCCATGGTGGCCTTCGGCTCGCTCTCGGTGACCAATGGGCGGCTGGCCGTTTACGGCTGGCTCTTCGACACGCACAATACCGTCAACCCCCAGGTGCTAGGCAAGCAGTACAACGAAGCGGCCAGCCAGGATATGGCGCGGACGGTTGCACATCGGTTTGCCGATGAGATCATCCTGCGGCTGGGCGGCGGCATTAACGGCATTGCCGAGACCAAGATTTTCTTCGTCAGCTCGCGCAGCGGCACCAAAGAGATTTGGGTAATGGACTACGATGGGCAGAACCAACATCAGGTCACGCATCTGGGCACGATTTCGCTTTCGCCGCGCATCTCTCCGGACAATACGCGCATCGCCTTCGCATCTTTAGGCCGCGAGGGGTGGGCCATCCGGATGTACTCGCTGGAACTGAACCGGTTGGTGAACTTTCCGGCGGGAACGGCAGGAGGCAGCAATCAGTCTCCATCCTGGTCGGGCGACGGGACGCGGGTCGCCTTCTCGTCGTCGCGCTCGGGCGATTCCGAGATTTGGGTTGCGGATGCAAGCGGGGCCAACCTGCACAGTGTTACCTCCCTGCGGGGGCCTAACGTGGGACCTACCTGGAATCCGCGCACCAACGCGCAAATCGCATGGGCGGGCGGACGCACAGGAGAGCCGCAGATCTACACCATGGACGCGGACGGCGCCAACGTGCAACGGTTGACCGACTCGGGCTATGCCGTCTCGCCCTCATGGTCGCCCAGCGGACAGTTTTTGACCTTTGCCTGGGACCGCAAGTACGGCCCCGGCGCGCCTGGCGGGCGGGACATCTACGTAATGGACATTGCCAGCAAGCGCTGGCTGCAACTGACTCACGACGCGGGCAGCAACGACTACCCCAGCTGGGCGCCCGACACGCGGCACATCGTCTTTGAGCGGGCAATCAACGGGCGCAGCCAGATATGGACCATGCTGGCCGACGGCACCGAGCAGCATCAATTAACCCAGGCGGGCAATAACTTCATGCCCAACTGGAGCTGGAAGTAAGCACCGGAAGCCGTGCAGACCGGCTGGCGAGAGTGTCCGGATGAAACATCCGGGGGGTCTGCACTATCATGTTTACGATGCCAATGAATTTGTGGCCAATAAATCCGTGGAAGGAGTAATCCATTGAACCGACTGAATCGCATTGTGGCCCCTACTGTGCTGCTTGTCGCTTTGCTTGTTGCAGGCTGCGGCACCAAGACAAAACCGGTTTCCCGCGAGGAGACGGCTCCGGCGTCTGTGCCCGCGCCCACCGCGCAGCTCACCGCAACTCCGGCACTGGTCTCAGCCAATGACCAGGTGCAACTGAGCTGGCGCACGACGAATGCCTTCACGATCTCCATCGATGGCATCGGCGACGTGCCCAGCTCGGGCGTGAAGACCGTGACACCGTCGGCATCGACCACCTATCACCTGGTGGCGAAAGGCGACGGCGGCACGGCGGAAGCCACCGCGCGGGTAACCGTGAATGGGCCTCCTGCCGTACTGGTGCCCAACAGCCTGATGAGCGCGGAAGAGCAGTTCAAAAGCAATGTTCAGGACATCTTCTTCGACTACGACGCCTACGATATCCGCGGCGACGCGCAGGCCACACTCTCGCGCGACGCCTCCTATCTGGTGAGCCATCCAGAGGTGAAGATCGTCATCGGCGGCTATTGCGACGAGCGCGGCTCCAACGAGTACAACCTGGCGCTGGGACAAAACCGGGCCGACGCGGCCAAAAATGCCCTGGTTACGGCCGGCGTGGCGGCCAGCCGCATCCGCGTAGTCAGCTATGGCAAAGAGAAGCCCTTCTGCTCCGAGTCGACCGAAGAGTGCTGGCAACAGAACCGCCGCGGCGGATTCACGCCGGAAAGGTAAATACACAGTGGTCAGTGAACAGTGATCAGTGGTCAGTTCATTGGTTTACTGATCACTGACAACTGATAACTGACAACTGAACACTGCTTCATAGGTGAATCATGCATACAAGAACACTTCGCAATCGTTTTCTAGCGGCGGCAATGACCGCCATGGTGCTTGTCTCCCTGCCGGCGCCCGCGCGCGCCACCTCTAAGGAGATCATTGAGCTGCAGGATCATGTGCAGCAACTGATGGACATGGTGCAGCGGCTCCAGTCCACCATGGACACGCGCTTTGCCGTGCTGCAGCATCTTGCCGAACAAACCGCGGATAACGCCAACCAGATGACCACAATCGTGAACGCTCTGCAGCAGAAGATTGCCGCGCAAAGTGACACGACCAACGGCAAGCTGGACACCGCCTCCGGCCAGGTGCAGTCGCTCAACGACTCTGTGGACGAGTTGAAGTCACGCATCGCCAAGCTGGATAAGACGATTCAGGATATGCAGGCGCAGTTGCAGAATATCCAGAATCCGCCCGCGCCCGCGGCAACCGGTCCGGGCGCTCCGCAGACGCCGCCGCTCAAGGAGACCTTCCAGGCCGGCGTGCGCGACTACAACGCGGCCAAGTATGACGTGGCCAGCGGCGAATTTCAAGACGTGCTTCACTACTATCCGAAGGACGATCTGGCCGGAGATGCGCAGTTTTACCTGGGCGAGATCTCCTACCGGCAGAAATCTTATTCAGACGCGATAAAGGCCTACAATGCCGTGCTGGAAGGCTTCCCCGGCAGCGCGAAGGCCCCGGCCGCACAACTGCGCAAGGGTCTGGCGCTGATGCAGATCAACAAGCGGGATGCGGGCATCACCGAACTACGCTCGCTCATCAAGCGCCATCCGCAAACGCCGGAGGCCGCGCAGGCGAAATCCAAACTGAGCGCGATGGGCGTGCGGAGTACGGCGCGCTGAGGTAGTACACAAACGGGTAAGACCCGTATGTAGGTCCTAAGCTAAATCGGGAAGTTGGCTGATCCACCGCCTGCCTGAGTCACAATAGACAGCGGCCTTCACCCCTCCATTGTCCGCTTCAACTGGCCGCAGGCGGCGTAGATGTCGCGGCCGCGCGGCTTGCGCACGTAAGCCGGAATGCCCGCGTCGATCAGCGCGCGGCGGAAGGCTTCGACAGCTTCGGGTTGCGGCGTGGCGTAGTTGATGCCGGGACCGGGATTCCAGGCGATCAGGTTGACCTTGGCTGGTAATCCTGTGCGGCGGATGAGGCGGGCGACCTCGGCGGCGTCTTCGGGCCGGTCGGTGACGCCGCCCAGCAGAACATATTCAAAGGTGACCCGCTCGCGGGGACGGAGTTGGACCCGGCGCACCGCGGCGATTATGGATTGAATTGGCCACTTGCGATTGATGGGCATGATCTCGGAACGAGTTGCATCGTTGGGCGCGTTCAGGCTGATGGCCAGCTTGGGACGCAGTTCAGGCGGCTCGGCAGCAAAGCGCTCGATGCCGGGGACAATGCCGGAGGTGGAGACCGTCATGCGTTGCGGGCTCAGGCCGACCTCGCGGACGAGCAGCCGCACCGCTCCCATGAAGTTGTCGTAGTTGAGGAACGGCTCGCCCATGCCCATGAAGACCAGGTTCACGCGGTCGCGGCCCACCTCGACGGCGTGACGTGAGAAGACGGCAACGACCTGGCCGGCAATCTCGCCCGCGGTGAGGTTGCGCTGGAAGCCGAGTTTGGCGGTGAGGCAGAACCGGCAGTTGACGGCACAGCCCACCTGGCTGGAGACGCAGAGGGTGGCGTGCCATCTGCTGTGGGGCCAATCGCCAGCTGAGACGGCCTCCTGGCCAAACTCCGTTTGAGGTTCGTGGTTTCCCACCCTTTCCGCTAAAGAACGCGGAAAGGATGGGGCACGGAGCGTTTCTGGGCTGTCAGGGTCGCTGCCGTCGCCGGTTTCGCCGTCGTCGCCCTCCGGTATCCAAACTGTCTCTACGGTCAGACCTTCGCTGTCCGGGCACTCGACCAGGTAGCGTTCCGTTCCATCGGCTGATTGGAAGACCTGGACGATTCGTGGCCGTCCCACCTGCCAGCCTTCGGCTGTTAGCCGCCCGCGAAGCGCTTTGGGCAGAGTCGTGATTGCATCCAGTTCCGCAACCCGTTGGCGATACATGGCTTCGGCCAACTGGCGACCGCGCCAGGCCGGCTCGCCCACCGCGACCATGCGAGTGGCAAGCGCCTCGGCGTCGAGTCCGAAAAGCCTTCGGCTATCCAATGGGTCTTGGCCTCCGCATACCGGGCCAGAGGCTTCCAAATGCACGGGTTGGTTGGAATCTTCGCTCACGGCTGGGGTCAGCATAGAGCATTTCCCCTATGCTCCGCATTTGTCCACGAACTGCAGCTCCGTACGCGCCAGCCCACATTGGCCTACAATCGAATGACTGGAGAACGATGTCCACCGAGCGAAATCTTCGCCGCACCGTACTGCCGAACGGCCTGATTGTGCTGACCGAGCGGATGGAGTATCTGCGTTCGGTGGCCATGGGGGTGTGGATCAAATCCGGCTCACGCTGCGAACCGGCGGAGATGAACGGCATTTCCCATTTTGTGGAGCATATGCTCTTCAAGGGCACCCGCTCCCGTTCCGCGCAGCATATTGCCCGGGAGATGGACTCCATTGGCGGTAATCTGGACGCCTTTACCGGCAAGGAGACCATCTGCTTCAACGTCAAGTCGCTGGCCGAGCACGTGCCCATCGCATTGGACGTGCTGACCGACCTGGTGCTGAACCCGGTTTTCGATGTGTCCGACATCGAGCGTGAGCGCGGCGTGATTCTGGAAGAGATCAAGCTGGACGCGGACAACCCGGAGGTGCTGGTTCACGAGCTGTTCACCCAGGCCCTCTGGAAGGACCATCCGCTGGGCTGGCCGATTCTGGGCACCTCGAAGACGGTTGCCCGGTTGGACCGCGAGAGCCTTACCGCCTATCATGGCGACCGCTTTCACGGCGGCAACATGATTTTTTCAGCCGCCGGGAACCTGGACCACGATGAATTTATCGAGACTGTGGCGCGGAAGTTCTCCACGCTGGCCGGCGGAGCGACGCTCAACGAGCTGCCGGCGCCCGAGGCCAGCGCGCGCATCATACTTCGCAATAAAAAATCCCTGGAGCAGGTGCAGATTTGCCTGGGCGTTCCTGCGCCGCCCATCACCGACGAGAACCGCTACGCCACGCTGATTCTGAATACGGTATTGGGCGGCGGCATGAGCTCGCGCCTCTTCCAGACGATCCGCGAGGAGCGGGGCATGGCTTACTCCATCTACTCCGACGTGAGCCCCTATCGCGACACAGGCACCCTATGTGTTTATGCCGGCACTTCGGTGGGCAAGGGCCTGGAGGTGGTAGAGCTGATTCTGGAGGAATTTCGCAAGCTGAAACAGGAGTTGTTGAGCGAAGAAGAGCTGACCCGCGCCAAGGACCAGGTCAAGGGCAACATTCTGCTAGGGCTGGAGAGCTCCGGCGCGCGTATGTCCAACCTGGCGCGCCAGGAGATGTACTTCCACGAGTTCTTCACCGTGGACGAAATCATCGCGCGCATCAACGAGGTGGATGCAGTCCAGGTGCAGGCCATGGCGCAGAAGCTCTTTGGCCCCGCCCGCATCGCTGTTACCATGCTGGGCCGTTTGGATGGGGTCAGGCTGAGACGGGCGAAGCTGGAGTGCTGAAAGACAGGGAATAGGGAATAGGGATTAGGGAATAGAAAACATCTATCAGCGGGCTGCGGTATAAACAGAAGTGAGCCTTGAGTTTAACGGTGATGAAGATTCCTGAAACCAGGCCGAGTTACGCGTTGCCCGCGGGGATTGCGGTTGGTGCAGACGGCGAACTGACCCTTCGCGCTCACCCAGAGCCGTTGCACCCCTATCGCTCGCCGTTTGCCCGCGATAGCGCTCGCATCCTGCACGCACGCGCCTTTCGCCGCCTGGCCGGCAAGACGCAGGTTTTTCGCCGCCTGGCTGTGGATTCACCCTCGGACCATTTTCGCAGCCGCCTGACACATACTTTAGAAGTAACCCAGATTGCCCGCACTGTGGCCCACGCGCTGGGGCTGAACGAGGAGCTGACCGAGGCGCTGGCGCTGGCGCACGACATCGGCCATTCCCCTTTCGGCCATGCCGGCGAAAAGGCTCTCGACCAATGCCTGCATGGATTTGGCCTGGGCTTCGACCATAATTTGCATGCCTTGCGCATCGTCACCTGGTTTGAAGAGCGTTATGCCGGCTTTCGCGGTCTGAATCTGACCCTGGGGATGCGCGAGGGCATCGTCAAGCACTCCCACGATTACTCCGCCGCCCAGCATCCGGAGCTGGCCGGGTACTTCCTCGACCAGTTCCCTCCCCTTGAAGCTCAGCTCATCGATCTGGCCGATGAGATCGCCTATCTGACCGCCGACCTGGACGACGGCCTAGACTCAGGCATTCTCATGCTGGACCAGGTGCGCGAGGGCGTGGCTCTCTTCCGAGGCTTCCACGATGCCGTACGGCGCGATTATTCCGCCGCCCCTCCCAAGCTGGCTACTTATGAGACTCTCAAGCGTATTCTCAATGCGCTGGTTACGGATTTGATCGAAGAGACGCGCAGGCAGGTCTCCGAGCTGGGCGCGACAACCTTAGACGAGATTCGACGCGCACCTAACCGGCTGGCGGCTTTGAGCCCGGAGATGGAAGCCGCACGCATGGCCGCCAGGAAATTTCTCTACGCCAACCTGTACGAATCCCCGGACATGGAGGAGGAGCACGCAAAAGCCGCCGAAATCATCCGGGAATTGTTTTCGGCGCTGCTTGCCGACCCCGGCCTGCTGCCCGCCGACCACCAGGCGGAGATTCCCGCCGAGGGCCTGGCCCGTACCGTAGCCGATTACATTGCCGGCATGACCGACAGCTACGTCGAGCAGGCCTGGAAGCGCTATGGGGGCGGTGAAGCGGTTGTACAGTAATATTTGCGTGTTTGATTCGATTGGGCCTAAGATACAACTATGGCAGACATTATTACAGGATTACGGCAGGTGATTCAGGATCTCGTTGCTCCGGACCTCAAGGCGATTCAGGCCAAGCAGGATGCCATGAGCAAGCAAATCGAGGTTCAGCACGATGCGCTCATGAAGACTGTTGATGCGTTTCGCGCCGAGATGCGCTCGGAGTTTGCCGCGCTCAGGGCCTCCAATCAGCTCGAAGTTTTCCGGCAAGTCTCTCCATTGAGCGAACGGCTCACCTTGGTTGAGAAAAAAGGATGAGAGTATCCAAAACCAGAAAGGTTCTCAGACTTCCTGCATCGGCTGTAAAGTCGCATCTTATCCACCGGAGAACATAAACAGAGCGGAAAATTGCTGGTTGCAGTGTGAATGCGAGAACTCCCCTGAAGAAAGTCTTTTTTGGACTGGCGGCGATGGCGATGGGAGCAACACCTGCCGGTTGGCGGGGTGTTGAGCGGTTTTCAACTGCTCAACCTGCTCATAGAACCGGGCGGCGGTTTAAACTAGAGTAACGGAGAGAGTTTCATGCCAATGACGGGCGGCGCTTCCTCAGTCGAGCCGTCCTGATAGCTATCCCCACAATCGAGGATTCAGAACTGACCATGAGCGAAATTCAAGGACTTGCAGCACATGCGGCTGGCGCCGAACTATTGGCCTTTAAGTACGACCCCGGCAAGCTGGGCCTGAACGAGGTGGAGATCGCGATTACCCACTGCGGAATCTGCCACAGCGACCTCCATCTGATAGCCAATGACTGGGGAACCAGCCAGTATCCGTTCATTCCCGGCCACGAGATTATAGGCACGGTGACGGCGGTGGGCGCCGAGGTACGGTCGCTCGAAGCAGGCCAGCGCGTGGGCCTGGGCTGGCAGTCAAACTCCTGCGGAGTATGCGAGTGGTGCAGCCGGGGAATGGAGAACCTGTGCCCTGCCTCCGAGGGAACCTGCGTCCACCGGCATGGGGGGTATGCTGACCGGGTGCGGGCTAATGTGCGCTTTGTGATTCCGATTCCCGAGGCGCTGGAGAGCGAGCGGGCTGCGCCGCTGCTATGCGGCGGCATTACGGTCTATAACCCGCTGCGCACCCATGGCGTCAACCCCTCGTCGCGGGTGGGCATTGTAGGCATTGGAGGGCTGGGACACCTGGCCATCCAGTTTGCGCGGGCCTTCGGCGCGGAGGTAACGGCGTTTTCGACCTCGGTGGAGAAGGAAGAAGAAGCGCGCGCGCTGGGAGCGCACAAATTTGTGAATAATCTCGACTTAAAGGCCATGAAGGATGCGGCCGGCTCCATGGATTTTATTTTGAGCACCGCCAACGCCGACCAGGAGTGGGGAGTCTATGTGCAGGCACTGCGGCCTACAGGGACGCTGTGCTTTGTGGGGGTTCCGCCGTCGCCAGTGTGCGTGCAGGCGTTTCCGCTGATCAGCGGCCTGCGCACCATCAGCGGCAGCCCGATAGGAAGTCCCTATCGTATCAAGGAGATGCTGGACGTGGCGGCGCGGCACGGGGTCAAGGCTACGACCGAATCCTTCCCCATGGCCCAGGCCAATACGGCCATCGAGAAAGTGAAAAAGGGCAAGGTTCGCTACCGGGCGGTGCTGGCCAATTAAGACTTGCGCGCCACCGGGCGAATATTTCTTGAAGTAGACCGCAACTTAAACGCAGGAAAGTTGTCTGAGAGAATAGACGCCGGATGGGTAGAAGAGCCCATGAGCCGGCAGTGCTGAGGACGGAGATCGTCTCGGTTCCCCGGTCCGAAGGAAGCTGGACGGGCAGTGCAAGTCAGCACAAGGAGGATGTTATGCGGAGATTTCGGCTGGTTCTGATTGCAATGCTGCTGATGGCGCCGTTCGCGGTTACGGCGATGGCCCAGGATGTGGAAGAGGATGTTGGAGTCGGCCCCGCGCTTGTTCCCGCACCCATGGTCTACGGACCTCCGGTGTGTGAATGGGGCTATTACGCTTACTACCCCTATGCCTGCGCTCCTTACGGTTATTACGGGCCGGGCTGGTTCTACGGCGGGGTGTTCATCGGCGTAGGGCCGTGGTACGGCTGGGGCTGGGGTCATCATGGCTGGCGTGGATATCGCGGCGGCTACGGAGCTCGCGGCGGCTATGGAGTTCGCGGCGCCACGGCAGGCGGTACTCGCGGCTATGCCGGCGGCACACGCGGCTATGCAGGGGGCACACGTGGATATAGTGGCGGCACACGTGGATATACCGGCGGCACACGCGGATATACCGGCGGCACGCGCGGCGGATCAAGTGGCGGTCATACTGGCGGTTTCAGTGGTGGCGGCCATGCCGGCGGATTCAGCGGTGGCGGCGGCCACGCCGGCGGATTCAGCGGCGGCGGTGGCCATGCTGGTGGTGGCGGCGGCCATGGCGGCGGCGGACACCGGTAAACTATTGCGACTTTCCTAAAAAAGGCTCGCCTGCTTCGGCAGGCGAGCTTTTTTCGTGAGTGGAAACCTATGTGAGTGATTTGGCGGCGAATATGGAGGATTATTGGGGAAGGACTTCTATGCCCGTCACGGTTGCATAGCCCTCCACGGGAACAAAGCTCAGAAGCAGTTTGCCCTGGGCATTCGGCCTGAGGTCCGTGAACTTGTGAATGACCACGTCGGTCTGGCGCGCCTCCCTGACGGGGTTGAAGTTCTTGAAAAGCGCATTTCCATTGCAATAGACATCGAAGATATGAGCTACAGGCGCCCGGCTCTCGCCGGAGGGAGATGAGGGCTGGTCCCAGTCGCCGTGGCGCACGGCAAAATGCAGCGATACGGAGTAAATTCCTGGCGAAACGGGAATGGCATAGGAGAAGTTACCCCAGCGCTCGGTTTCGTAGAGTTCAGGATCGTCTGTCCCTCTTACCGGGGCCGTATAAGCCGCCAGTTGTCCACCCTGGAAGTAATTGTCCGGGCTCCACCAGTGGCTGTCGTTGGAGTAATAAGGCGTCTGGCGAGCCAGCAGCCGTACGGGCCGGATACGTCCCCGGAAACCGGGCAGAATTTCAATAGCGGAGAGGATGGCCTGCTTGCCGTCCTCGCCGGAAAACTCGAGATGCAGAATCCCATCGGGCGCCGGCGTGAGGTCGGTGAATACCTTGACGTCGGCGGTGCGACTGGCTCCGGCATCGGCTACAACATCGAAGCGGGTCAGCAGCGTTCTCCCGTTAGCGCGCACGGTCATCAGGCGGCTGCCTTCTCCGCCCGTTCCGGTAGATTCCGGACCATAGACCGTTTCAGCAAAGTGCAGACGCAGTTCGTAGATGCCTTTTTTCAGGGGAATCGCATAGCGAAACTGTCCCTGCCTGCTGGTGCGATAGAAATCAGGGTCTTGTGTGCGCCAGATTTGCTGCACGGAGCTTTTTACCGCGATGCCGCCATCAAACCAGGCATCGGCGATCCACAGTTTGCCTGCATGATCGACAAAGCTGCGTCCCGCGCCTGCCAGGATGCGGATCTCCTCGCCCAGGGGCGGGCCAAACTGCGATTCCTCGGGCAGGGCAAAAGACTGATTCGCTTCTGTCCGCGGCGGGGCTTGATTCATCTTGCGGAGAATCAGTAGAGCGGAGCCGAGACCAAGAGAGAGAAGCGCGAGCGCGGCGACAAGCCACCAGGTCCAGCGGCCGGCTCGGATAAACCGCTGTTTTGCCTGCCTCGAATCAGCAGAGTTGAACTGCGGAACATATTGTCCCAAAGGGATGGAGATATGGAGCCGATGCGATGCGCCTTCGCCGGCGTAGTACTCGGCAAGGCGCTTGCGCAGGCGGTTGGCCTCGACCCGCACAATCGAGTCGGAGTCCTGATCGAAGGAAGACCCGCGATGGAAGACCTCCACACCGACGGAATACTCCTTGATCTGACTGGCCTGTCCGGCAAAGAGCTTCTCGCATAAGTACGACAGCAGATGAGCGAGCCTGGGCGCGCGAGTAAAACACTCCGAATGAAGCACCGCATCCAGTTCCGAGCGCTGTGCTGCAATATTGACCGGCTCTGGGCCTTCAGCCGCCATCGTTTCCGTCTCCGGACTGATTGTAATGCTAGCGCGTAATAATTGTTTTTCCAGTATTTAACGGTTGCGGGGAGAGGGGAAATCGGCATGTAACGGCGGGTAACCTCCCCCGCCTCCCGCACAAGATGCATTAGGCGCCGCATATCAGGCTGTTGTAAGCTCTGGCAGGGCATAGAGTTTGGTTCCGTCAGGGGTAGATTTAACCCCGGCGAAACGAGCAGTTAGCTGGTATAGCGTTGTAGATTTTCTGCCGGCGTTCTTTACTGGAATGGATGCAGGGAGCAGATCGCCGGAGCCGGCAAGCGCAATCGCCGCCTTACATAGTGCTCCCAAGCAGGAGAGGTGACCCATGAGAAGACTAGTAATGATGCTGGCAGCGATAAGCCTGCTGATTGGCTTAGCCGCGTACGGAAAGACAAATCCCGCCTCAGCCGCGGCCAAGAAGGACAAGATGGAAGCGGCCAGGATAGCAGAGGAAAAAGGAGACCTGGATCGCTTACACAAGGATTACGAGTCGGCCGTTTCCCACTACGAGTCAGCCCTTCGTATCAACACGAAAAGCCCTGATCTTTATAACAAGATGGGCATTGCCGAGCTTCAGTTGAACGAGAGGGCATTGTCGCGCAAGTACTTTATCCGGGCGCTGAAGTACAACCCTCAGTTCTTTGCCGCACTGAACAACCTGGGGGTGCTGGACCTTCTGGACAGGAGGTACAAGGCTTCCATCAGCTACCTCAAACAAGCGCTGGCGCTGGATGAGACCAATGCGCACACCCATCTCAACCTGGCGAATGCCTGGATGGGGCTGGGCAATATCGATTACGCCATGACCGAATACTCTCGCGCCCTGGAACTTGACGCCGATGTGTTGAGCACCAGCCCAGAGGGAGTTGTCGCCCAGGTTTCGACGCCGGAGCAGCGCGCCCGCATTTCGTTTTTGATCGCCAAGTCGTATATGAAACGCGGCAACCTGGACGGCGCCCTGGAGTATTTGCGCAGAGCCAAAGAGGGACACTATCCCGAGATGTCCAGCGTCTATAAGGACCCGGTTTTCACCCCACTCTGGGATGATCCCCGCCTGGCTAAAATCGTCAAGCGGTAGATTGCGCAAGGGCAACAAGGCGGCCGGCGATGCGCTCGGCGGCGGCGGGATGGGCCTGGGTGCGGGCTGCAACGGCCATGGCATCCAGGCCCTCCGCGCTTTGAAGCAGTCTGGTGAGGGCAGACAGCAGCTTGCCGGGAACGTCGAGGGCCTGCTCGTCGAGCATTAAAGCCGCGCCGGCCTTCACCATCTCCTCGGCGTTACGGCGCTGGTGATCGTCGGCTGCGGCGGCAAAGGGAACCAGCAGGGAAGGCTTGCTGGCGGCAGCCAGCTCAGCCACCGTGGAAGCGCCGCTGCGGGCCATCACCAGCGTAGCCTGGGCAAAACGGGCGGGCATATCGGAGAGAAATGGCCGGACCTGCCAACGGCTAGGGTCTGCGCCGCTGGCGGCATAGGCGGCCTGGGTCTGCTCTAAGTTGCGCTCACCGCTTTGATGGAGAACGGTGAGTCCGGGGACGGCAGCCAGCAGCGCCGGAATGATGCGGGGCAGATGGGTGTTGAAGAGGAGCGCCCCCTGCGAGCCGCCGAAGATCAAGAGGTGGGGCGCGGTGGGAGCTGTGAGGGTAAAGAACTCCTGCCGGACGGGAATCCCGGTGACCTCGGCGTTACGAAACCAGCGAGCTGCCGATGCAAAGTTGACCGCCGCAGCCTGGACGCGCCTGCCCACCAGCCGGTTGGTCAGCCCCGGCATGGCGTTGGGCTCGAAGACCATGGTTGGAATCCTGAGCAGCAAAGCTGCCGCCATCGCCGGTCCGGAGGCGTATCCGCCCACGCCAAAAACGATATTGGGCTTGAATTCGCGGATCAGCCGCTTGCAGGCGATGATGCTGCCGGGCAGGTTGAGGAGCGTGCGCAGGCGGGTGAGCAGGGATACGTTCTTCAACTGGCCTACATCAATAAGGCGCAAATTGAAGCCGGCCTCGGGGACGAGGCGGCTTTCCATGCCACGCGCCGTGCCGACGAAGAGCACCTCGGCGGAGTGGCGGGCGACCAGCTCGCGCGCCACGGCCAGCGCCGGAAGGATGTGGCCTCCGGTGCCGCCACCGGCGATGAGTACGCGCAATCCTGCCATCAATCCACCTTCCTGCTGATGTTGAGCAGGATGCCGATGGAGGCCAGGGTGAAAACGAGCGAGGTTCCTCCGGAGGAGATCAGCGGCAGGGGAAGCCCCTTGGTGGGCAGTAGGGCGAGCACCACGCTGATGTTGAAGAAGGCCTGCAGCAGGATGGAGATGGTGATGCCGAAGGCGGCCAGGCGAGCAAAGGGGTCCTGGGAACGAAAGGCGGTGCGCAGGCCGCGATAGCCGAAGTAGGCAAAGAGAATGAGGAGGAGAATGGCTCCGATGAAGCCCATCTCCTCGGCAATGTTGGCAAAGATGAAGTCGTTGAATGGCTCAGGAAGAAAAAAGAGCTTCTGCTGGCCATCCATGAAGCCAAGTCCGGCAACGCCGCCGGTTCCGACGGCGATCAGCGACTGGCAGGTGTGATAGCCGGCTGCGCCTGATTCCTTTAGATCCTTGAGATCGCAGACTGGATGCAGCAAGAAACGCTCGTAAACCTGGAGGCGCAGGGCGCGCCAGGAAACTTCATAAATATCCCAGAGCAGAAAAGGCAATGAGACACAGACTCCGCCGATCAGATACCTCCAGGCCAGGCCGGCCAGAAACAGCATCATGGCCGTGACGCCGGTCAGAACCAGCGCGGTGCCCAGATCGGGCTCGAGAACAACCAGAGCGATAAAAACCAGCGGAATGACTATGACTCCCGGCAGGGTGCTCTTCCAGTCGCCCATTTTGTTAAGCCGGGTGGATAGAAACCATGCCAGGAAGAGGACCAGCACGGGTTTGGCAATCTCCGATGGTTGAAGGGAGAAATCGCCCATGCGTATCCAACGGTGGGTATTGTGCGAACTGGGGAAGAAAAAGACCAGCACCAGCAGGATGGTCGAGATGGAGAGCGCGGAAAAGATGAAGCGCGAGGATTTATAGAACGAGTAGTCGAGGCGTGAGAGGAACAGCAGGGCCGCCAAACCAGCCAAAGCCCAGAGAGCCTGCTTGCCGACGAAGGTGTAGGGAGAGTGATACCGCTCCTGGGCCACTACAGCCGAGGCGGAAAAGACCATCGCCAGCCCCGCCACGACGAGCAGCACGGTGGTAAAGAATATCCATTTATCGCCCCCGGCGCGCTTTGCCATGGCTCAATCCTTCAATTCCCTGACGAGTTGCTTGAAGACGCATCCGCGCTGCTCGAAGTTTTCAAACTGGTCGTAGCTGGAGCAGGCAGGCGCCAACACCACCACCTCGCCGGGACGCGCGGCGGCCGCGGCGGCAGCGACGGCCTTGTCCATAGTTTCGCAGGAGTGGATGGAGACCACACCGCGCAGATGCGATTCGATCTTGGCCGCCGCCGAGCCTATGGTGTAGACGGCGCTCACCCGCGCGCGCAGCAGATCGGCTAGCTGTGTGTAGTCGGAGTTCTTGTCCTTGCCGCCTAGAATGAGGTGAATGCCACCATTGAAAGCGGCGACCGCCTTGGAGGTGGCGTCCACGTTGGTGGCTTTGGAGTCGTTGTAATACTCGACGCCATTGCGGGTGGCGACGTACTCCAGACGATGCTCGACGGCACGGAAGTTCTCGATGGCGCGGCGAATCACATCAACCGTCACGCCAGCAAGCCGCGCGGCTACCACGGCGGCCAGCACATTCTCCACGTTGTGCGCACCTTTAAGAGGAATACCTCTCGAAGGCAACACCTTCTCCTTGGTTGCGCTCTTTTGCGCGCGATAGACTACGTGCCCATCCTCCACCCAGGCTCCCTGCTCGACCGGCTGCTCGATGGAAAACCAATAAACTCTGGAGGACGCATGTGCAGCGGCAGCAACGCAGGGAGCGTTGTCGGCGTTCAGTACCAGGAAATCGCCGGAGGTCTGCGCGGCAAAGATGCGCTCCTTAATCGCGCAATAGTTTTCAAAGCTGCCGTGACGGTCCAGGTGGTCGGGAGTGATGTTGAGAATGACGGCGATGGAGGGATGGAACTGCTCAGTCGTTTCAAGTTGGAAGCTGGAGACTTCGAGGACCGACCAGGTCTGATCGGTGCTGGAGTCGATGAGGGACACGACGGGGACACCGATGTTGCCGCCGACCAGCGTGGGCAGGCCGGCAGCCGCCAGGATTTCTCCCAGCAGCGTGGTGGCAGTGGTTTTGCCGTTGGAGCCGGTGACGGCCAGGATTTTGCCTTTTATGAAGCGGCCGGCCAGTTCCAGCTCGCCGATAACCGGCAGGCCGAAACTCCTCACCTGCGCCAGCTCCGGAGTGTCCAGCGGCACCCCGGGACTGACGACGATCAGATCCTGGCGGCGGAAGGTGAGCAGGCCGTGGCCGCCGGTCTCGACCATGATGCCAGCTTCGATCAAGGAGGGAATTTCCTTGGCCAATTGATCGGCCGAGCGCACGTCGGAGACCGTGACCTGGGCGCCGCGGCGGCGCATAAATAGCGCTGCCGCCAGACCGGATTTTCCCAGTCCGACGACCAGGACTTTTTTGCCTTTGAGTTCCAACATCGGGTCTTGTCCTCGGGCTTCTTATATTTTGCGCCGCGCGAAGCTGGTTTAACGCAATTTCAGGGTGGTGAGTGCAAACAATGCAAACACCAGGGCGCCAATCCAGAAGCGAACGATGGTTTTGGATTCACTCCAGCCCAATTGTTCAAAGTGGTGATGCAAGGGAGCCATCTTGAAGATTCGCTTCTTGTTACGCAACTTGTAACTGCCCACCTGAAGGATGACCGAAACCGCCTCGATGATGAAGATGCCTCCGATAAAGGGCAGCAGCATCTCCTGGCGGATGATGATGGCGACCGTGCCGATGGCCCCGCCCAGGGCCAGCGAACCCACGTCACCCATGAAGATCTCCGCCGGATGGGCGTTGTACCAAAGAAAGCCGATAGAGGCGCCCACCATGGAGCCACAGAAAATGGTCAGCTCGGCTACTTTGGGCATGTGCTGGAGTTCGAGGTAATCGGCAAAGACCACATGGCCGCTGACGTAGGTGAGCACGGTCAGGGCGCCGGCGGCGATGATGGTGCAGCCAATGGCCAGCCCGTCCAGCCCGTCGGTCAGGTTGACGGCGTTGGAAGAGCCTATCAACACGAAGATAATAAAAGCGATGAAAGGCAGAAAGGCCAGGAGACCCAGATGTGGGATGGTGCTGGGCCAGGCGTGCCAGAGCAGGTCAGGGCGCCAACTCTTGATGAACGGCATGGTCAACTGCGTGGAGAAGAGCTTGAATTTATCCAGGATCACCAGAGAAACCGCTACTACTGCCCCGGCGAGGCCTTGCCATAGCAGCTTGGCGCGCACCGTCAGGCCCAGGTTTCTCCTCTTGACGACCTTGATGTAGTCGTCGGCAAAGCCGATGGCGCCAAAAGCCAAGGTGGAAAAGACGGCAATCCAGATAAAAGGGTTGGCAGGGTCGCTCCAGAGCACGGTGGGCAGCAAAATCGCAATCGTAATCAGCACGCCACCCATGGTGGGAGTGCCGGTCTTCTTCTGGTGCGACTTCGGCCCATCAGTGCGGACGAACTGGCCGATCTGAAACTGGCGCAGCTTCTTAATCACCCAAGGCCCGATGAACAGCGCGATCAGCAGCGCCGTGAGCGAGGCAAAGGCGGTGCGGAAGGTGAGGTAGCGGAAGATGCGGAACAGATGAAAGTAACGGCCATCTATGAAAATGTGGAAGTTGAAAATGTGGAAGATGTGATCCTCGAAATCAATGACCACACCGGGTATGCCGTACAGCTTTTCGTAGAGCAGCCAGTAAAACAAAGGGCCTCCAGAGCCGAAGTGAGGCGGGTTTCAGGTTGATTTTACTAGGCCCGGGGCCGGAGGGCTGTGGAAGTGGGCGTTATTGCATTCCCGCCTCTTGCCGCTTCAGCTCCGCCTCGAATGCCTGCTCCCGGTCGGCGATAAAACTCTTGTAGCCTGCCGGATCGATGAAGACGCCGCTTTCCCCTTGCTTCCATCGCTTATATTTCTCTTTCATTCCATAGTAGCCGCCGTGCGCACCGAGAAAAATGTCGCAAGACAGGCTCTTGAGCACCTGAAAACCATGATGATAGTCGGCAGCGATTTGCGGATAGGTCTGGTTGTCTACCAGCTTGTAGCCGAGATTCACGTTCGGGCTACCGACGATGACCACGTGGAGAGTACGGCCAGCTTCGGTTTCATCAAAGGTCCAAGTGGTGGTTCCTCTTGTGTGGCCCGCGGTGAGATGCGCTGTCAGCACAGCCTCTCCCAGCTTGACCGTATCGCCGTCGTGCAGTACGCGGTCCACTTTAGTCGGCGGAAACCACATGGTCTTGTCCGCGCCGTAGTGAAAGTCCTCCCTGCCGCCCGACTCCACCACCGGCACATCCGCATCCATCACGAAATACTGCGCGCCGGTCAGCTTCTTCACCAGCGCGCTGCCGGCGCAGTGGTCGTTATGTGCGTGGCTGATGAGCAGTATTTTAATATCGCTGAAGCGGAAGCCCAACTGCTCCACGCTCTTCCGGATGAGGGGAACGTTCTCTTCAAAGCTGCTGTTGATGAGAATGTTTCCCTCGGGCGTGACGATCAGGTACGACGCCAGATCCTCGCTGCCGACATAGTAGAGATTGCCCGCGATGTGGTGGGGCGGAAACGGCGTGGTCCACGACGGCGGGTTCTGCGCGACAAGCCGCGCCGTTAAAGCTATTACTGCAAACAACACTATGCAACCGCTCAATCTGCGAAGTTTCACTTCCCCTCCCCAACTGCAATTCAGTTTGTTAGCGCCTCGAATGTCCGCTCCAGATGTACGCCGCGGGAGCCTTTTACCAGCACCACATCGCCTTTGCGCAGATTCTGCCTGAGCCAGTGGCCTGCGGCATCAGCATCGGGCAAAAACAACGCCGCGACTCCGCCCGCGCAGGCTGCGGCGGCCAGATGCCCGGCGTTGCCCTGAACGCCGACGACCAGGTCGAGGCCGGCCTCGGCAGCAGCGCGTCCAGCTTCGGCGTGGAGCGCGGGGCCGTGTTCGCCCATCTCCAGCATCTCGCCGGCCACCAGAATCCTGCGCTTGGCGGGTCGCGCGGCCAAGGTGCGAATCATGGAGCGGAGCGCCTCAGGGTTGGAGTTGTAACAGTCGTTCAAAATCGTCGCGCCGGCGATCTGGATCACTTCGCCGCGCTTATCGCCAGCGGTGAGCGATTGGAGCGCGACGGCGGCTGCCTCCAGATCGACCCCCGCTTCGAGCGCGACCGCTAAACCAGCCAGGACATTCATTGCGTTGTGCGTTCCCAGCAGGTTGAGCGTGAGCAGGCCCTCGCTCTCCCCGGCGCGATAGCGGGCGTGCAGGCCGGCTGGATCCTCCGATGTTTCGAGAAGCCGCGGATTGGCGCAGGGACCGGCGCCAAAGTAAACCACGCGGCCGTGAAAGTCGCGGCCAAATTGCGATACGTAGGGGTCGTCGCAGTTGAGAAAGACAACGCCATTGTCCGGCAGCGCGTCCACTAACTCAAATTTCGCGCGGGCAATGCCCGCCTGCCCGTCAGCAAAGTTCTCTACGTGTGCCGTTCCCACGTTGGTGATTACGCCCCAGTCAGGCGCAGCGATCCGCGCCAAGGCGGCGATTTCACCGGGGTGGTTCATGCCCATTTCGATCACCGCGAACTCATGCTCCGGTTCGAGGCGCAACAGTTGCAGAGGCAGGCCAAAACTATTGTTGAGGTTGCCTTGAGACTTGAAGACATTGAACTTTGCGCCCAGAGCGGCGGCAATGGCTTCCTTAGTAGTTGTCTTTCCGGCCGAGCCGGTGACAGCCACCACGCGTTTACCCCACTGACGGCGCACGTGCGCGGCCAGAGCCTGGAGGGCGACGAGCGGATCTTCGGTGATGAGCAGCGGCGCAGCCAGCGCGGCATCAGGCAAGGTGGCTACCCGCGCGCGTGAAACCACCGCGGCCAAGGCGCCCCGTTCAATAGCGGCGGCGACGAAATCGTGACCGTCGTGCCGCTCACCGCGCACGGCGAAAAACAGCTCACCCTCAGCCACGGTGCGTGAATCAATCGAGTAGCCGCGCGTTACCAGCGCTCCGGCATTCGCCACGCTGGCCGACGCCTCCAGCACCGCGCCCGCGCCAATGGCCGCTTCTGCGAGTGTGAGCTTCATCCGCTTCCACCATAGCCCATTTCGCCGAGCGCTGAAAGAGCAATCTTGACATCATCAAAAGGAATCGTGGTGAAGCCGAGAATCTGCACCTGTTCATGGCCTTTGCCGGCAATCAGAACCACGTCGCCAGGCTTGGCCTCCCGGAGCGCCAAGCGAATGGCGGCGGTGCGATCCGGCTCGATGGTGTAACGGACGTGACTCGCCTTCAGCCCCGGCTCAATCTCGGCCAGAATCGCCAGCGGCTCCTCGGTGCGAGGATTGTCGCTGGTGGCCACCACGAAGTCGCTTCCCTTCCCCGCCGCCTGGCCCATCTTCGGCCGCTTGGTGCGGTCGCGGTCGCCGCCGCAGCCGAAGAGGGTTATGACGCGGCCGCCTGTTTGCGCCGTCATCTGCCGGGCAAGAGTTGTTAGATTGAGCAGGGCGTCATCGGTGTGGGCATAGTCCACGATTACGGTAAAGGGCTGGCCGGCATCGACGGATTGAAAGCGGCCGGGAACGGGCTTGAGGCAGGGAACAAACTCGACCAGATCGGCAAATGGCACGCCGCGCGCGTGGGCCGCGGTGAAGGCAGCCAGCAGGTTGAAGATGTTCACCTCGCCGGCCAGCCGCGATGTAACTTTGGCCGCCCCTGCCGGGGTTTCGAGTTCAAGCACTGCGCCGGAGGGCGTGAGCGCATGGGCGGCGGCGCGCCAGTCACCTTGGCCAATTCCGTACATCCGGACCTCGGCGCCGGCTTTGGCGGCCGCGGCAGCCAGTTCGGGAGCGTGGGGGTCATGCGCGTTGATTACGGCGACGCGTGGAGCCGGATAGACCGTGCCGTCAAAGAGCAGCCGCTTGGCGGCAAAGTACTTCTCCATGGTCTCGTGATAGTCGAGATGGTCGCGAGTGAAATTGGTGAAGACGGCCACGTCAAAATTCAAACCTATCGCCCGGCCCTGATCGAGGCCATGGCTGGAGACCTCGGTGACCAGCTCGGTGGCGCCGTGGGCAACCCCCTCCGCCATCAGTTCAAACAGGTCTCGTGACTCGGGGGTGGTGTGAACGGAAGGGCGCACGTCTCCAGCCAAGTGATATTCGATGGTGCCGATGAGCACGGTCTTGCGCGCGGCGGCATTCAGCAGCGCCTCGATTAAAAACGCCGTGGTCGTCTTGCCATTGGTGCCGGTAATGCCCGTAATCGCGAGACGGTGCTCCGGATGGCCGAAGAAGGCCGCCGAAGCCTGTGCCAGCGCGCGGCGTCCGTGTTCGACCTCCAGCACGGGCAGTCCGGGCGCGAAGACCAGCAGATGGTCGAACATCTGCGGCGAGTCGGTGATGACGCCCAAAGCCCCTGCGGCGATGGCTTTCTCGACGTAGCGATTTCCGTCGGTCGAGCCGCCTTTCATGGCCACAAAGACCGCACCGGGGCGCACCTTGCGCGAGTCATATTCGACGCCCGTCACCGGCTGGCTGGAGTCTCCGCCCGCGCCAACCGCCGTCACTTCCGCAATCAGTTCCTTCCAGTTCATCACGGTTTCAATTGTAGTTTCCTTACTGTGTTGATTGTGCCGCGAGCGTCATGCTCACCGCCCGCAGCGAACAACAATCTTCGTTCCTGGAGCGACCATTGTTCCCGCCGCAGGGGCCTGCTCGCGCACCGTGCCGTTGCCGGTGATTTGCACTTCCAGTCCGGCGGCGGCAGCCTGCTCGATGACCTTGCGCACCGGCAGGCCAATGAGCGCGGGAACGCGCAGAGTTTTTCCGTCGGCGACGATGACGGTGGTGGTGCTTGCCTGCGATGCGGCCGGTGGTTGCTTGGCGGCGGGCTGAGGCGCGGATGCAGGAAGACTGTTGGGGACTGATATTGCGTTCGCGCTCGCGGGCTGTGAGTTGCTTTGCGATTGACTGCCTGCGGTGGGCGGAGTTGCCGCCGGTGTTTGGCCGGCCACCGGGCGCAGGGCATCTTGGCCGCCCCCCCGCAGGGGGTCGTCGCTGGGCAAGTCGTTGGCCGCGGCAAAGAGGGTGTTGATGTCGGCGGTCTGCGCATGAGCGTCGTCTTCCTTCACCTGCAAATCAGCCTTGGTTAAAGCACGATGCCGGCGCAGGTCGATGTCGTGGGGCGCGGCGAGATACTCGAGGACCTGCTGCGCCACCTCGGCAAAGACCGGCGCAGAGACGGTGGCACCATAATAATCTCCCTGGGGTGAATCGATGACCACGGCCACGGCGATTACCGGATTGTTGACCGGCGCAATGCCCGCAAACGAGGCGATATGCATGGTCGTCGAGTAGCGGCCGGTGGTTGGATCGAACTTTTGCGCAGTGCCGGTTTTGCCGCCGGAGGAGTAGCCGTTGAGCTGCGCCCTTTTGCCGGTACCGTAGAGGACCACGTTCTCCATCATCTTGCGCATCTGGGCGGCAGTCATGGTGGAGAGGACGCGATGCGCTCCGGGAGGCAGCGGATCAGGCAGCTCACCACCTGGCTTGAAGGGCATTGGCGTCACCTGCGGCGGCATCTGCGGTGAGGCAGACTCTTTTGATGATTTGGCAGGCTGGCCATTAACGGCACCATCGATCTGTCCCGGCATCAGCACGTGGGACGGCAGGTAGACGCCGCCATTGGCGATGGTTGAAACCATGGAGACAAGCTGAATCGGCGTGACGCCGATCTCCTGGCCGATGGCGATTGAGCCGATGGACGAGGGGCTCCATTTGTTCACGGACTGGAGGAGGCCGCGGGTTTCGCCGGGCATCTCAGCGCCGGTTTTGCTCCCAAAACCGAAGTCGCGGACGTACTGGTAGAAACGGTTCTGGCCGACCTTGAGGGCCAGCTTGACGGCGGCCACGTCGCTGGATTTGGCCAGCGCCTGGGATACGGTGATTTTGCCCAGGCCGCGCTCACTCCTGTCGTCGTGAATAACGCGGCCAGCAAGGGTAATCTGGCCTCCCTGGCAGTCGATGATGCTATCAGGCGTGACTGCTTGCTGCTCCAGAGCCGCTGAATAGGTGACCAGCTTGAATACCGAGCCGGGCTCGTAAACGTCGCTGACGGCGTGGTTGCGCAAGAGATCCGGCGTGGCGCGGCGGAAGAGGTTGGGATTGAAGGTGGGGCGAATGGCCAGCGCCAGAATCTGGCCGGTATGCACGTCCTGCACGACCACGGTGCCGTTAGCAGCCTTAGTGCGCTCCATGGAGTGATCCAGGGCCCGCTCGGCCATAAACTGAATATTTTCGTCGATGGTCAGCACCAGGTTGCGGCCCGGCTGAGGTTCGCGCTCACTGGAACCGAGCACATGGCGGCGCGCATCCAGGGCCGTGTACATGCGGCCGGGAACGCCGTGCAACTGCGGCTCAAACTTTTGCTCCAGGCCCCCCAGACCTATGTCATCCATGCCCACATAGCCCAGCATTTGCGCGGCAATCTCATTGTCCGGGTAGAAGCGCTGAAACTCCTTTTGAAAGTAAATGCCTTTGAGATGCTGCGTTCTAATAAGATCTTGGACACTCGCCGAAGTCTCTGCCGTGACGCGGCGGGCTACCCATGCAAAGTTTCGCGCCGCATCCATACGGGCGGCAATCTGCTCCTCTGAGGTCAGCGCGTCATCGGAGTCGGTATGCACGATTGCGGCCAGAGCATGGGCGGTCGCCTGCTTATCCGCAATCTCGGTGGGTACGGCAAAGATGGAGTCCACCTGCACCGTCATGGCCAGCTCACGCAAGTTGCGGTCATAGAGCACGCCGCGCCGCGGCGCCACGTCGAAGGTGCGCTGCTGCTGCTGCCTGGCGCGCAGCATGAAATCGCCGTGGAGCACCACCTGAAGCCAGAAGAGGCGAACGGCAATCAGAATGGCCCAAGAGAGAAAGAACAGACAGATAAGCCAAAAACGCACTCGCTTGAGAGACATCATGCGCGGCGCGGGATTGTGATTCCAGCTGGGTCGAACGGCGGACGGCATGGACTATCGCTCCTTGTAGCTTCTAGCTTCTAGCTTCTAGCTTTTAGCTCCTTTTCACATCTGATTTGTAACTCGCCTCTACTCCCGGCTTATGAAACCGTCGATACAAACCAATCCTCTGGTTGTTAGCACAGAAAAGCTAACAGCTAAAGGCTAGAAGCTGGTAGCTGTTTTTTGGGTAACGGCTTGCGCAAGAGCTGGAGCGGAACTGTCAAGAGCCACAGCAGGCTGAATCACCTGGCCCGGTTGCGGCTCGGCTAGGCCCTGTTCGCGGGCCAATTTGTCGATGCGGCTTGGCTGGGTGAGTTGCGCCTCGGTCAGGCGCAGCTGATGATTCTCTTCGCGCAACTGCTCGCGCAACTGTTTTTCTGACTCGATCTGATAGCCGCTCATTCTAACACTGAAGTGTTGCAACCCATAAAGCATGGTCAGCGAGAAGAGTATGGTAATAGCCGCGGAAAACAGGCGAATCTGACGGGGCCGAGCCGGATCTGGCGATTTTACCAAGCGGCTGTTGTCAAAGCTCTTGGGAAAGGCGAACTCCGGGGTGCGCATGCATCTTCTTTTCTGAGCTTGCTGGGCCAGCAGCTCCGCGTTGCGCTCAACAGTCCGCGCACTCTCGCTTTTGCCGACATCGAGATATGTAGTTGCGCATGCCGCCATGGTTGCCTCCTTGAGCTGCTAGCTTCTAGCCTCTAGCCTCTAGCTTCTAGCTCTGTCCTAGTTGCCTGATAACTTCTTATCCAAACAAAAAACATCCATGAATGCTGCAAATGTCTGAAGCCATAAAGAAAAGCTAAAAGCTAGAAGCTAGCAGCTAGAAGCTGTTCTCTCCGCCGCCCTTAACTTTGCGCTTCTCGAGCGCGGATTACGTTTCAACTCTTCTTCGCCGGCCGTGACCGGCTTCCGGGTGAGAATCTTCCAGATCCCATGCCGCGCGCCATCGCGCAAACTATCTTTTGCAATGCGATCTTCCAACGAGTGAAAGCTGATGACCACCAGTCTTGCGGAGGGCTTGAGCAACATGGGCGCGGCCTCCAGCAAAGCACTAATCTCATCCAACTCGCGATTTATATAAATACGAAGAGCTTGAAAGGTTCTCGTCGCGGGATGAATCTTGTCATGTGTTGTTGCACGAGCGGCCGAAGTTACAATCCGGGCCAACTGCCCGGTTGAAGTGATCGGACGCTCGTGCACAACTGCTCTGGCGATTCTCCGCGAACTCCTTTCCTCTCCGTATTCGTAAATGAGGTCAGCTAACTCACGTTCGCTTGCCTCGTTTACCACTTGTGCGGCGGTTCGTCCTGAACGCGAATCCATACGCATATCCAGGAATTCATCCACCTGAAATGAAAAACCTCTTCCAGCCTCCAGTTGCATGCTGCTGATGCCAAAGTCTGCGATCAGTCCATCCACCGAAGCCGGATGCAAATGACTTGCAATCGAGCTGAAAGCTTCGCCGATCAAAGTAACTCGCGGCGCCTGGCTGCCTAACTCCCCGCATAACTCGTCTAACTTCGTCTTGGCCAGCGACAGCGCATTGTGGTCCCTGTCAAAACCAATCAGATGCCCATCCGCTCCCAGCAGCCTTGCAATTCCGGAGGCGTGCCCCGCCAGACCCAGCGTGCAATCCACATAAGTTCCGCCAGCGCGCACCCGGAGCAATTGCATAGCTTCGTCAAAGAGCACGGGCGTGTGGCTGATGGTCAACTGGATCATGCGCTCCCCCTGGGGGGTTATTTCCCTTCACTCTGCTGCTTGAGAACCGCATCCACCGCTGATAGCTCTTCCTCTGTCATGGGGTTCTCCGTCACGCTCTGGTCAAGCTCGTCGAGGTTATGAACTTCCAGGTAGCGCAGCTTTCCCAACACCGCAACCTCGCCGTCCATCCTGGCCTTCTGGCGCAGTATCTGCGGCAGCAGAACCCGGCCCTCACTGTCGATCCCCACCTGCTGGCCGTAGTAGCTCGTCAGGCTCATGTACTTCTTCACCGCAACATTCAGGTTGCTGGAGCGAGCCAGCAGCGCCGCTTCCTGTTTCTCCCACTCTTCAAGCGGCCACACCTCCGCCGTTTTGCCGTCAGACGAAGTGATGTAAAACTGGGCATTTGTGGTCAGGTCCAACAACTCCGCGAACTTCGAGGGGAGCTTAAGCCGCCCCTTGGGGTCCACTTTTGCCGGATGGTTTCCTCGAAATACCGCCATGCCCGCCTGCCTCTCGCGCCCGATTCCACATCCCAGCCGCGACCGTTGCCCTGCCCTTACCCGCCGTTCTCCGGTTGCCTAGCCTGATTCCTCAACCGCCGCGGCATAAAAAACGCTGTACACTGTGACCAGTGGGAGGAAATCGGCTAGCAGCACAAGAAAAAGGAAGCAGCCGACGAGGTCCACAAAGGTTCACATATCTTCATTGAGCGCCACTTTCGGCCACTCATGACGATAGTATGCCTAATCTCGGCTCACGCCAAGGGAAAATCGCGCAATCTTCAAAAAAAAATGAAGAGGGAAAAATTGAGGTGGACCTGGAGACTGGATACGATTCAACTAATAGATAGATCTTTCTCAAGTATCACAAGATATTGTAGTTATTGCTTTGGTTCAGGAGGTTGACAGGCGCTATCGCCTATGATAGGGAACAAAAGGCGAAACCGATAGTTTCTCCCGCTTTATCCACAATTTTCTCCTTGCCGCTCACTCATCGGACGACTTTCTGTTGGCTCATTTACGCTTGCCGCGTGCCACCACCAACTTCAAGAGATAGAAGAAGACCAGGACATTCAAGGTCAGCAAGCTGACGCGAACCAGTGTGAGCTTGCGGCAGATTTCGATGACCTCCCAGGGCAGGAAGGACGCGGTGATGGCCAGGGTGAGGTACTCGGCCCAGGTCTTTTCAAGGTACAAGCCAATCCCCTCAACCAGATCAAGGGCGGCGTAAATGAAGAAGACTTCAACGATCCGCTTCAGGAGCCGGTAATCGAGGATGGAGGACTTAACCAGCAGAAAGTTGATGAACTTCGACTCGGGATTGAAGCGCAGGTGGTTGACCAGCTTTTCCAGTACATCGCCAATGTCCTTATGCAACAGGCGGAAGGCACCGATGCCCATGGCAAAAAAGAGCAGGGCTTGGCCCAGCTTGAAGGCCGCAATGAGAATGAGGCCCATATTGTGCCGCCGGTGCGGAGGAAAGAGCCGGGATGGGGAATCAGTCATGGCTTTGGGGAAGTGTGCGCAACGCTCCTGCCTGTCTCTACGTTAACTGATGCAGGGCAGTTCTGCTCGATTTACATCCGCAGGGATATTGATTGAATCGGCACATTCCTTTCGATAAATCAGTGTGAATCATTGAAGATGGGTTCATAATGGGACGAGAGACGAGAAGCAATATCCTATGCATTCTGTAAGGCTAGCCCGATTCCGAGTCTTTATTGTGCTTTATACTCCGGAATTAATATCTTGAATCACTCACTTATTCAGATTCAGCAGTTTTTCGCGATCAATTACATTGCCGTCCATGATGAGAGCGGAGATGCGGCGGGCATTCCAGATGTTCAGTGTGGGGTCGGCATCGACAACCAAAATATCTGCACGTCGGCCAGGGGTGATCAATCCCAGTTCGTTCCATCCGAATTGGAGACTGTAGTTGTTGGTGGCGGCGGCAAGGGCCTCGCGCGGCGAAAGCCCCAGGCGGACCAGCAGCTCCAGCTCGGTGTGCATGGAGATGCCGGGCAAGGAACTCTGGACCGGCGCGCCGGAGGCAGCCAGGTAGTGCGGATAAGCGGAGAACAGAGTCTCGTTGATGTGCCACAGCCGCAGGGCGGACTGGTCGGCCTTCTTGCGCTGACTCTCTTCCAGATAGCGTTGCCCTGCGGCGGGCAGCCGATGGGTCCAGGTTGAGAGCGGATAGTCCATCTCACCCGTTTCGCGATTGGTGGGCTCGTATATGCGAGCCGGATCGAGCAGGACCGCAGCCGGTTCCTTCCAAAGGTTGCGATGTTCCGGCAACTGCGCGTAGAAGATGCTGAAGGTGGGCATGAGCGTGGCGTGATGAGCGGCCAGGAAGCGGGCATAGTCGTGCAGGTGCGGGTCGGTGGGGGGCAGGCGCTCGGTGTAGTCGTAGGCCGTGGTTGCGGCCGGGCCTTCTGGGTCTTCCACCAAGGGCCGCTGCAACTCGTCGGGAATAACACCCAACTCGTAGCGGCCCATGTGAATGAGAACATCCACCCCGGCCACCACGCCCACATCGTAGGGAGTGGCAACGAACTCGCCATAGGTGGCCAGGCCCATCTGACGGGCGCGAGCCATAATCCATTGAGCGTTGGCGGCGGTGACGTTGTGGCCCAGCCAGACAGCGCGCGTTCCCAGCAGGGAGGTGTCGGTGAGCTGGCGAAGGGTGTCTTCGGGGCTCAATTCGGCCCGATGCTTGTCCTCTCTGAGCTTGAGAACCCACTTCGGCCTCTTGGCCAACAGGCTCCAGTTGTCGGTTGAGCCGATCGAGTCCATTGGGTAGAGGTGGGGGCTGGGCGAGGCTGAGAAATCGATGACGCCACGGCGTAAGTCGCTGACGGCGACCACGGTGGTGACGCCCATATAGAGGAAGGCGTTTGCCTGTCCCTGCGAGTTCATGCCGGCAAAACCGTCGATGAGTCCGGGAATAAGATACTTGCCGGTGCAATCGATAACCTGCGCGCCCTTGGGGATGGAGACAGCCATGCGCGAACCCACATCCGTGATGCGGCCGTCGCGAACGACGACGATGGCGTCCGGCAGGTCTTTTGCCGATGCGCCCCAGTCCGTCACGTCCACTACCGTGCCGCCGGCCAGCACCAGCGGGATCGAGGACGGGAGCTTGGGCGTAAACGGTGGCGGCGCTTGCGGCCACGTGAGTTGTGCGGCCAGCACCAGTCCAACGGCGCCCAGTAATAGGTGACCGGAAGGTCTCATAGAAAAAGTGGTCTTTTGAGCATTGTCGCACATCGAAGCAGCGGCGGGGGAATCCGCCGATTGGTTAGGATTTCTCCGAAGCGCCTCACTCAGTAAAGTGTCTCCCCGACAAGATAGATGTCGTAACTCTTGCCGTCTTTCGCGGTATTCTTTTGCGCTAGGTAATGAAGTTGGTTAACGGAATCGAAAACAATACTTCCCGGGATGCCGTCATACGGTTTACCCTCTTTGCCATCCACCACGGCGGTCCATTTTGTCTCATCACTCGCGGGGACAAAGTAATTTCTGATACGAAAATGCCCCGGCGTAATCGCCGCCACATAGGCTACCCGGTGGCTATCCGGGCTGAAGACGAGAGTTCCGTCGCCAACGCCATCATAGTGTTTGCCCTCTTTCCGATCCACCACGACAAACCACTTCTCTCCAACCCTCGCTCTATACGCCACTCGTTGGCTGTCGGGGCTGAAGATGGGATTGCCGATGCCATCGTAGGACTTCTCCTCTTTGCCATCCACCACGACAAACGACTTCCAACCATCTTGGGCCACATAAGCTACCCGCCGGCTGTCCGGGCTGAAGATGGGGTCTCTGGCGCCGCTGTAAGGTTTGCCCTCTTTGCCATTCACCACGACGACCCGCATCTCACCAACTAGGGCCAGATAGGCCACCTGACGGCTGTCAGGACTGAAGATGGGATCGCCAACAGCATCGTAGGGTTTCTGCATTTTGCCATCCACTACGACAATCGGGTTCCAGCCAACCGTGCCCGAATAGGCTATCCTGCGGCTGTCCGGGCTGAAGAAGAGACTCTCTCCGCGGATGATGCCATCGTATGTGTTCTCCTCTTTCCCATCCACCACGACAAGCGACTTCGAACCATCTTGAGCCACATAAGCTACCCGCCGGCTGTCCGGACTGAAGGTCAAGCTCTCCTCGCCGATTCTGTCGTAGAGTTTCTCCTCTTTGCCGTCCACCACGACGGCCCATTTCTCGACAACGGCCCATTTGCCAACTCTGACCGCATGGGCCATCCGTTGGCTATCCGGGCTGAAGAGGAGACCGGAGAAAAAGTCGTAGGGCTCTCCAGTAACAGGAAAGGGCCACCATTCTTGGCGATTAACAACTACAAACCACTTTTCGCCAACTTCGGCCGAATAGGCCACATGCTGACTATCCGGGCTAAAAATGGGACCGTCTACGATATAGTCGTAGGATTCCTCCTCTTTGCCGTCAACCACGGCAAACCACTTTTCACCGACTTTGGCCGAATAGGCCACACGCTGGCTATCCGGGCTGAAAACGGAAGGAGCCTCACTTCCGTAGTGGAAACTCTCGCCTCGCTGTTGCAGGCGGTTGATGGAGAGCCCCCGCTGCGCAGTCCCCATCTGGTCAAGGATTATAGAAAAATAAGTAAAGCCGATCTCATCATAGAGTTTCCCTTCTTTGCCATCCACAACTACGGCCCGCTTTTCGCCGACTTTGGCCACGTAGGCTATTCGCCGACTGTCAGGGCTAAAAACAGGTTTCCCCTCCATCGTAGAGGCGTCGATATGGCAGATAAGCTTTTCGGAGTAGCCTCTGCCACCGTTGAAGAGCGCGGTAATCCGCTTGCAGCCGGTGGCGGGGAGGAGCAGAGTGAGCAGGAGCAGGACTTTGATCGTTCTCATCGCCTTTCCTTTCTCCGGGCGTCGCACATGGGCGCGCCCGCCCATGCGACAGATCGCTACGCGCTTCATCCCTTGAGGGGAGGGTGGGCGGAGGTGAGCAGCCGATGGAAAAATACCGTGCTTTCAGAGGCCGGAGTTAGGCCGGTATCCGAGACACGGCGAATCATATACCCGGCTCGAATGCTGGTCAATGCTTGTCCGCGCTGTTGCGTCGACTGAGCACGGAGGACTTGCGGCGGTCCTTGCTGGCGTGGTCAATCTGCTTCCAGAAACCCACAAAGTAGTCGATGGCGGAGATGGAGGAAACCAGCACCGTAAAGTAGATGGCGGCGATGGCGATCCATTTGACCGGCACAGTAATCATGCCGAACTGCCACTGGTTCCAGCCATGGGCCAGAATGGCGGAGACCACGCAGACGATCTGGATAACGGTCTTGAGCTTGCCCAGGTCGCTGGCCTGGATGGTGAAGCCCTCCGACGAAGCAATCGATCGCAGGCCGCTGATGAGAAACTCGCGGCCGATGATAACCACCACGATCCATACCCTGACTACTTCGGGGTTGTAGGCCACCAGGGCAATCAGTGCGCCGGCCACCATCACCTTGTCGGCGATGGGGTCCAGCAGCACGCCTACGGTGGTGATCTGCCCGCGCTTGCGGGCCAGGTAGCCGTCCAGACCGTCGGTGATGGAGGCCAGCACGAAGAGGACCGAGGCTGTAATCTCCTGCGCGCCATGCGTATGCCAGGGGAAGTGCGGCGTCAGAATCCACAGCAGCAGCGGGATCATGATGACCCGGCTCATCGTGATGGAGTTGGGGAGGTTCATGCGGTCACGCCACACTTTCGAATCTCTGGAGGCGTAGCTCCATTATTGCACTGCGGGATGGTTCTGCGGAGGAGCCGGGAGAGTCGTCAGTGAAGCGACCGGTAGGCTGTCGAGCTACCGGCAGGGCCTATGCTAATGTTCAATGACAGATCGAATTGCGTACGTAACACGATTTTTTTGTTAACATTCTTCAGATTAGCGGTAAGATAGTTGCGTTCTGGCGTCAGGGTTGTAATTAAGCATGAAGTTGTTTTTCCTCAGGATCATCCTCCGAAAGCGCATTATTCGAAAGGAATGAGTCATGAAAGTAAGATTGGGTTTACCCGGATTCTTCTTTTTTCTATTCTTTACCATCATCCCCCCTTTGGCGGCACAGCAACCCAAGCCTTCCGTCCCTCATCCGCCCGCGCCTGATGCCGCGGAGCGCAAGCAGCTTGCGGCCCTGCTGGTTGAGTTCCACAGCGATCCCAATAATGTCGAGCTGCGCGGCCAAATTATCGATCTGGCCAAGACCCTGAAGCCTGCGCCGCTGACGCCCCAACTTGCGCGGGCTGACTTTGTCAAGGCAACGGCGCGGTTGAAGGCGGCATCGGCAGCGGAGGATTTCAAGGAAGCGGCCGGTGCTTTCGAGCGAGTTGCGCTCCAGGCTCCCTGGTATGCCGATGCGTATCTCAATGCCGCCACGGCTTACGCCAAGGGCGGCGACTATGACAATGCCGAACGCAATCTGGCGCTCTACATGAGTGCCGTGCGCCTCGGCGTTGATACAAGAGCCGCCGAGAGCCTGCAAAAGGAGATTGACCAGCAGCAAACCCGCCAGAGGTTCCAGCAGGCCTTGCAGGATTATCAAAGTCATCCCAGCGAGAGCGCCCGGGCAGGAATCGCCAAGCTGGCATCCAGAATGCAGCCACCTCCAGAGATTCCCAATGATGCCCGTGATCACTACACCAAGGCCAAGGCGCTTGCCGAAAGCGCCAGGAATCTCGATGACTACAACCAGGCCATCGCGGAATTCAATAGCGCCCTTCTGATTGCTCCCTGGTGGACCGATCCGGCGCGGGAACTTGCCGCCGCGCAGGCCTCGGCGCAACAACTCCAGTTTCAGTCGGCTATCAGTCGGTTGCGTTACATAACCCGGTACAGCAATGAAGATCAAAGCACGCGGCAGAAGATCATTCAGGCGGTACTCGACCTGCCTGCCCCTCCGCCGATACCGGAAGATGCCGTGCGTTATATGGCCCGCGGCGAGGCGCTGGTGAAGATGGGCGGGGCCGGAAGCTACACCTCGGCGGCCAGGGAGATAGAGAAGGCGGTCCTGGCGGCGCCGTGGTCCGCCGACGGCTATTTCAATCTGGGCATCGTGCAGGAAAGCGCGGGAATGTACAAGGAAGCGATTCAGAACCTACAGCTTTATTTGCTGGCTGCGCCGCGGGCCGCGAACGCGCATACGGTTCAGACCAAGATTTACGAACTGGAGGTGATGGTGGAGGACCAGGAGAAGACAAAGACGCTGGCCGGCACGTGGAAAACCGCTCACGAACATACGTTTCATGTCAGCGTTGATGGGAACAAAATCAGAATCGAAATGGAGCCTTATTGGATTGAACATGAAAAGCTCTATTTAACATTGGATCTAATTAAGAAAGGCATGACGCTGGAAGGGACCTTGACGGAATCCTTAGAAACGGATGTGACCTGCTCCATTCCGAGCCAGACGAATCCAGCCACGGGCGTCATTGGCGAGGACTTTCGCTCCATCAAGGTCAAGTACAGAGAGACAGGCTACGATATTCGTTGGATGAACGACCCCCGTACAGGGAAAGCGGTGAGTTGCTCTGGAGTCAATTCCGTGGGCGAAAATGAGTCGGGATTCGAGCTCGTAACAAGACTGGGGCCGTAGGTGGCGGGGGAAGTGTAGGGACGAAACGCCAGCAGAATGGAAGAGGATGGTCGCGTCGCATTCAGGAGGGAAGAAGATGAAAGGACATGAGAACAGGCGTGTCGTGAGGCGATGCGGAGCCGGGAGAGCCGTGTTGGCCGTTTTGGCATTCCTCATTGTATTTTTTCTCGCGGTCAACGGCACGGCCGCGGCACAAGGAGGGACTGTATCGTGCCACTGCTATTGCGGCATCGATTTACCCGCTCCTTGCGGCGATGAATCCTGCAAGAGCGCTTGCGGTTATAGGGCCCCCACAACAGGCGCCAGCCCTATGAACGCCGCGAGCAACGCCTTTACCAATTCGATTTCCAACTCGATATCCTCGGCGATCAGCAACGCATTCAACCAATCACGTGTCCGTGCCGAGCAACAAGCGGCCGCGGAGGAACAACAGCGCCTGCAACAGCAACAGCTGCAACAAGTGATTCAGCAGGTCGATGCACTCTCCCGGCACAACATACAGGTTGGCGATGAGTTGCTCCGCAAGGAAGCAGAGGAGGCGCGCAAGCTCGACGACCGGCAGCGGGCTGACACGCTCTCAAACCTGCAGGGAATCTGTCCGACGGATGGCCAACTTGCGCTCAAGCCTTCCACCGATCTTTTTGGCCAACCCGGCAACCCAACCGGCGCCACCAGCAACGATGTTTGCGCCGGAGCAGCCGCACCGGCCCAACCTGCGCCGCCGCCCGCAGTAGACACAGCCGCGTTTCCGCCCGCTCCGGCAGGAGTGGAATGCAAGTGGGGCGACCAGAGCGCTTCGACGGTCGATCTGCGCTGCCTGGGGTTGGATACGGACAAGCCGATCGTCATCGATCCTCACGTGGTGCGCGGCCAGGAGCGGGTCTTCCCGGCGCAGATTGACCCGGCGACCTTCGAAAACGCGCACTATAACAACGGCTTTTCCGCCCTGATGCGTCCCACGGATAGCGTGAAGGACGCCATGGACGCCGTTTCAGAGTTCCAGATTGCAAAGCTGCAGCGGCCCAATGACCCTATGGTGCGCAATGGCCTGGGGCTGGCGCAGGACATCCTGAAGTGGCGGCGGATAAAGGAGCAGGACGACAAATCCCAGGCCGAACAGCAGCTCTGCCACGGTATTGCCGCGTTGATGTTGGGCGACATGACCACGGCACGAAACTCCGTGATGCTCGCGCAGAAGCTCGATCCCACAAACGACACGATCGGGAATTGGTCCATAACCACGGCCGCCATGTCCGCGAGCTTCAAGACTGCCGGGCGAGACGTCAAAACCGTCGAGATGCTTGTTGGCAACGCGCTGGTCGCCGAATCGCAGGGCAATTATGCAGCCGAGACAAAGATGCTGGAAATGGCGAAGAGCCTGGCCCCCGGGGATAAATACGTGACCGCGGTCCTCGACCATGCCCGCTATCTAGAGGCCGAGTTCCCAGTCCACAACGCCATGCACCCGTAGTAGCTGGAACAGAATCCTAAATCTGCTTCTTTCACCGAAAATGAGCCGCGCGAAGCGGCCCGTTTTCTATTGCTGTCCTGAAAAAGCCCATTATGCGTAGATGCCGCGCTGGCGAATGGTCTGCGCAACCCGGTCGATGGCCAGCATGTATGCAGCGATGCGGTTGTTGACGTTGTGGGCCTCGGAATAGCGCACCACATCGTCGAAGCTGTCGTGCAGGATGCTCTCCAATCGCTCGTTTACGTCGGCTTCCTTCCAGAAGTAGCCCTGGCGATCCTGCACCCATTCGAAATAACTGGCCGTCACGCCGCCGGCGTTGGCCAATATGTCGGGCATGATGAAGATGTGCTTCTCCGCCAAGATGTCATCGGCCACTGCGGTGGTGGGGCCGTTGGCGCCCTCAACGACGATCTTCGCCTTGATTTGGCAGGCGTTACGGCTGGTGATGACGTTCTCCCGGGCCGCGGGAATGAGAATCTCGCAATCAGAAACCAGCAACTCCTCGCTGGGCGTGGCCTCGGCTCCGCCGAAGCCCAGGATGGTGTTATTGCGCCGCTTGTAGTCCAGCAATTGGTGAATGTCGATGCCCTTGGGGTTCAAGAGGCCGCCGTCGAATTCCGCGATGCCAACGATCTTGTAGCCGCGCTCCATCATCAGGCGGGCGGCATTGGCGCCCACGTTGCCGAAGCCCTGGATGACCACCCGGCAGCCGTCGATGGGCATCTTCAGGTAGCGCACGCTTTCGTCGCAGATCACCTGCACGCCGCGCCCGGTGGCCTCGGTCCGGCCGCGCGAACCGCCCAGGTTCAACGGTTTGCCGGTTACCACGCTGGTGACGGTGTGCCCCTCGTGCATCGAGTAGGTGTCCATGATCCAGGCCATGGTCTGCTCGTTGGTGTTCATGTCGGGCGCGGGAACATCCTTTTCCGGTCCGATGATGTCGATGATTTCCGAAGTGTAGCGGCGGGTTAGGCGCTCCAGTTCGCCCCGGCTCATATTTTTGGGGTCGCAGATGACCCCTCCCTTGGCGCCGCCGAAGGGGATGTTGACCACCGCGCACTTCCAGGTCATCCAACTGGCCAGCGCACGCACCTCGTCCAGGCTCACGTCCGGCGAATAGCGGATACCCCCCTTGCCGGGACCGCGAGCGATCGAGTGCTGCACACGGAAGCCGGTGAACATCTCCATGTGGCCGTTGTCCATGGTGACCGGGAAGTGCACGATCAACTCGCGCGACGGAGTTCGCAGCATCTTCCATAAACCCTCTTCCAGGTTCAGCTTGCGCGCCGCAAAGTCAAATCGCGCCGCCTGTGCTTCCCAGGGATTGATCTCCTGCTCAAGGGATACCGTTGCCATGCTTTTCTCCAATTCTGATTGCCTTGCCTTTCCGGCGGTACTCCAGGGAAGGCGTCCATCACCAATGATAGACGCATAAGCCCTTCGGCGCGCCCGCCCATTACACTAAAACTGTGAAAGCCTCTTCCCAAACCGTCCGGCCCAGCCGTAAGGAGTTCCTGGCGCTCGCTCGTCAGCACACGCTTGTTCCAGTTTGCCGCACGCTCACGGCCGACCTAGAGACGCCGGTCTCGGCGTTTCTGCGCGCCGCCTGGCCGGAGCGGGAGTGTTTCATGCTGGAGTCGGTGGAAAACGGCGAGCAGGTGGGCCGCTACACCTTCATCGGCCTACAGCCCTTCAAGCGGATTGTTGCGCGAGGGCGCGAGATTACCATCACCGAGGGTAAGAAAGTCGTCCAGATCGAGGGCGACATCTTCGACGTGCTGCGGCGGGCGCTCTCCGGCCACACGCCGGCGCGGCTGCAGGGGTTGCCGCCGTTTACCGCCGGAGCGGTGGGCTTCTTCTCCTATGATGCCGTCCGCCAGACCGAGCGGCTGCCCGTGCTGGCCAAGGATGAGCTGGGTGTTCCCGATGCCTGCCTGCTCTTCTTCGACGAGGTGCTGGCCTTTGACCACGTGCGCAAGGAGATCTGGCTGGTGGTGACGGCCGACGTAACGCGCGGCAAGCCGGCCAATGCTTACGACAAAGCTATAGCCCGGCTCGACCGGCTGGAAAAGCGGCTCTCCCAGCCGCTGCCCAAGCTGGCTGGACACAAAGCCAGAGGCAAGTTAAAGGTGCGGTACCGCACGGAGAAAAAAGATTTTCTCTCCGCCGTTAACCAAACCAAGGAGTACATCAAGGCCGGAGACATTTTTCAAGCCGTCATCTCGCAGCGCTTCGATGTGGAGCCAGAGGCTGACAGCTTCCAGGTCTATCGCGCGCTGCGCACCGTGAACCCCAGTCCCTACATGTTCTTTCTGCGCTTTGTACCGGAGGACGCGCTGGGCGGGCATCCGGACGACGCGAAGAAGCTCGCAAAAAAGGGAAAAGCGCCCACGGCACCACAGACCCTCGAATTGGCGGGCTCGTCGCCGGAGATGCTGGTGCGGGTGCATCAGGGCAAGGTGGAGTACCGGCCCATTGCCGGGACGCGCCCGCGCGGAGCTACGGAGGCCGAGGACCAGGCACTAGCCGAGGAGATGCTCTCCGACGAGAAGGAGCGCGCCGAGCACGTAATGCTGGTGGACCTGGGCCGCAACGACGTGGGCCGCGTGAGCCAGTTCGGCTCGGTGAAGGTGGACCGTCTGATGTTCGTCGAGCGCTATTCGCACGTGATGCACATCGTCAGCGCCATCGAGGGCAAGCTCAAGCCCGAACTCACGGCAGTGGACGCCCTGCGCGCCTGCTTCCCAGCCGGTACGCTCTCGGGCGCTCCCAAGGTGCGTGCGATGGAGATCATCGAGGAGCTGGAGCCGGCGCGGCGCGGAACTTACGGCGGCGCGGTGCTCTACGCGGATTTTTCCGGCAATCTCGATTCCTGCATCGCTATTCGCTCCATGCTGGCCATTGGCGGCAATGGCTACGTGCAGGCCGGCGGCGGCATCGTGGCCGACTCGGTGCCCGAGCTTGAGTACCAGGAGTCGCTCAACAAGGCCAAGGCCGTAATGCGGGCCATTGAGCGGGCGCGGGAGATGTGAGAAGCAGGGAACAGGGAATAGGGAACAGGGAACAGCCGAGCGGTCGAGTCGGCTTGACTGGTTTTATTTCTTCTTGCGACGATCTGCACACAGGGAATGAGTAGGACCGAACGGTCCGGACGTATATACGATTTCTTCGACTATTTCGTCATTCTGATAGGTGAAAACTGCGGCCAACCCGAGACTGCGATATTCCAAATGTTTGAAGTCACCGTTTGGGTTTTCGTAGATCGGCGCTGTGCCTCCTTCTCCTAGACAATCGTCGAAAGAGTAGTGAACAACAATGTAATCGTGGCCAAATAAACGAATAACATCTTTCGTATGCATTTGCATTTTGGGTCTCAATCCCATCGAGATAAGGATGCCTTTGTCTATATCGACATCGAGTTCTCCAATGACAGGATATGAGACATCATACGTGATCATTGGTCTTCCAGTATCTTGCTCTCTTCCAACCCATTTTGGCTTACCCAGTACCTTGTATACATCAGCACGAGTACTTTTTCCCATGATCAGTCCGCGATAGGAAGCGGAAGCCCATGGTTTCAAGGATGGAGTCTGTGTGGCGGTACTGTGCACAGCTATTGTCATTAATAATGGGGCGAGCATTGCATTTAGCATCTTCATTACATCCTCGTTACTCTGCGCCGAAGAGTCGCCTGAAAAACTTCCCGATGCCGCCAAAAAAGCCGGGCTTTTTCTTTGCCGCTGGCTTGGTTGCGGCTGCGCTGGGAGCCGGAGTTGCTTCAGCGGGCTTTGCCGCGTGGTCGGCGCTGTTGTAAACCAAAGGCTCGAGCGCTTGCGGTGGAGCGGAAATCAGAGTGACCGCATTCGGCTCAGGCTTGGGCAACGGCGCGAGGCCAGCGCTCTGCGCCACTGGAAACTCGTTGGTACCGGGATGCAGCGGAGGCGGGCAGCCGCAAGGTTCCTTCTCGTTGTCCACCACCTCGCGCAGGCTGCCGTGCTCGAACATCACGCGCTGGCCGGGCTGCACGCGGTAATTGCCGCCATCAAAGACGCTGGTGACCAGCACGTAAGGCGCGTTCGCTCCGGCATTATCCACACAGGTGTCGCCGTGTTGGCCGAGGCGGACCTTGATCTCCGCCGCGCCGGGACCGCCGATGAGGATGCGGAAATCCGGAGTCATCAGGAAGTCGGCGTTGCGCCCGGCTGCAACGCTGGTGGCGAAACTCAACTCGAGAGCGCCATGATCCATGGCCAGCATCAGTCCGGGAGTTTCGCCCGCCGGGACGCTTGAGTCGGCGGCCAGCTTAACGGTCGTCGAGGCGCAGACGCGCAGCACGCCGCGATGAGGCAGCACAATCTCGGTGGTCTGGTTGCCGGAAGTTACGGTGCCGCTGGCCACGATCACTGCCCTGCCCTGGGTGACCTCCAGGGCGCCGGTGACCTTGGCGGCGGCGTCCGGATTCTTGCTGTCCAGCGGGACAATTGCGATGGGGGCGATGGAGCCGACTTCGGGCGCGGCAGCCTGAGGCGTGGGAGTGGTTTGCGCATGGAGCAGAGGCGCGGTGAGCAACAGAAAAAGAATGGCAGAGCAGACAGAAAAAGACGGGAAAGCGCGAAGGGGAAAACATCCCTCAGGGGCTAAAGCCCGGCCCTTTTTATGTTGCGCTTGCGGCACGACTAAAGTCGTGCCCTGACGCTTCTTGCATCCCAGGATGAGTTTTTCCGCAGCCTGTAAAGCCAGTATTGATTTTGCGGCATTTGCGGCACGACTGAAGCCGTGCCCTTTCAAAACCGTGAAGTCCTTCGCTGCGGTTCGCATGGCGTTTACATCTCCAGAAAGTTGCGGATCATCTGGTGGCCGCCCTCGGTTAAAACGCTCTCCGGGTGGAACTGCACGCCTTCGATGGGCAGGCTGCGATGGCGCAGGCCCATAATCACCGATCCGCCGCCGTTTTCCGGTGTGCGGGCAGTGACCATCAGTTCGGTGGGTAGCGACTCTTCAGCCACAATCAGCGAATGGTAGCGGGTGCAGGTGAGCGGCGAAGCGAGCCCGGCGAAGATGCCCTTGCCGTCGTGGGTGATTGAGCTGGTTTTGCCGTGCATCAGGTGGCTGGCGCGAACAACCTGGCCGCCGAAGGCTTCGCCGATGGCCTGATGGCCCAGGCAGACGCCCAAAATCGGCGCCTTGCCAGCCATGCGGCGGACCAACGGAACCAGAATTCCGGCCTCGCTGGGCGTGCAGGGGCCGGGCGAGAGCAGGATGCGCTCCGGCTTGAGCGCCTCAACCTGTTCGACGGTTAGCTCGTCGTTGCGATAGACCTCGACCTCCGCGCCCAGCTCCCCCAGGTACTGGACAAGGTTGTAGGTGAACGAATCGTAGTTGTCGAGGACAAAGACCATGGTGAAGTCCAGTGTAGCGCCACCTGCGGTGGGGCAGCCGCTCGCTATTTACTCGCAAAGGCTAAATTTGAAGGCCGATGGCACGAGGCGATCAAAATAGCGAGTCAGATAATCAGTGAGTTAGCGTGCGCTTCGCGCACATTCGCAAGTTGGCGAAAAACCTCGGAACGAGTATTTTGAGAGCAATTCCGGCATAACCGGTATTCCCCCGGAATTGCCGCGCCTGGGTTTCGCCCTTTGTTTACCAATGCGAATTTGTTATGTTGTTGATTTCAGGACTGATTGCTTAGTTCATGTCGAGCGTCACCCGGCCCATCCAGCGAGAATTCCCGCGCCTTGGTTTCGCCTTATGTATGTCATTTATTCGCCCTTGTTGATTGATTATGTTGTTGAACCTATGATGGTTACCGGATTTTGGTCTTTGGTCCTAAAGGCGAATATGGGGTAAACTTTTGTTGCATTTTGCGCCGGCTGCGGAGACAACTCACGGTTTATGAGTGGGTTGCGGAAGAGGCTGAGGCGAAAAGATGTTGTTTTAGCTATCAGCGGGTTTGCAAGTCAGTTGTCAAAGATCGGGAGCGGTGTTGCTTTCTGCTTCCTTTGATTGTGCGCCGAGAGAGGGTAATTATCTGCAAACCCCTGCGGTGGGGCCAATCGCTCGCTCTTCGCTCGCAAGGGGTTCGTGGTCTCCCGGGTCCCCAAATGCGAGGGACCCGGGGCACCCTCATTTGTGACTCATGGGACCTGCGCCACCCGCCAAGATGAATGCACGGGAGATCCAGCCGGTTTGCATGCTGGTTGCGTACAGGCGGCGCACATGAAAGACTCATCCCGATGGTTCTTCATTTCCTCATTCAGGGCCGGGTGCAGGGGGTTGGCTTCCGCTGGTATGTGCAGCGGGAGGCCGGCAAGCTGGACCTGCGCGGCTGGGTGCGCAACACGGAGGAGGGCGAGGTGGAGGTGGTGGCCTCGGGCACGGCGGAAGAACTGGCGGAGCTACGCGCCAGCCTGCGCCGCGGCCCGCGCGGCGCCCGCGTGGACCGCCTTGTCGAGCATCATCTGAACGAGAGCGAGACTGAGGAGCTGAGCTCGTTCCGGATTGATGGAGCGTGGTAAAAAACAGTGGTCAGTGAACAGTGGTCAGTGATCAGTGGTTTTGAGCCAGTGACAGCTGATTCCCTGCCTCCACCGCTATAATCAAAAGCGAAACTGAACCCATTCCAGCAATGTAAGGAGCGTGTCTACCCATGCCCGAACAAAATAAGTCCATCAATGTGGAAGCCCTGAAGGCGCTGGTGCGCACGGTGCCGGATTTTCCCAAGCCGGGGATTCTGTTTTATGACATCACGACGCTGCTCAAGGACAAGACCGGCTTTGCCAGGCTGATCGACGCGCTCGCCGGCCACTATATCGAGAAGAAGGTCGACCTGGTGCTGGGCATCGAGGCGCGGGGATTTATCTTCGGGCCGGCGCTGGCTTACCGGCTCAACGCCGGCTTTGTGCCGGTGCGCAAGCCGGGCAAGCTGCCGGCCAAGACGAGGCGCGTGACCTATGACCTGGAGTACGGCTCCGACGCCGTGGAGATTCATGAGGACGCGATTCAACCCGGTCAGCGCGTGGTACTGGTGGATGACCTGCTGGCAACAGGGGGCACGATGGAGGCCACGGTGAAGTTGGCCAAGCTGTTGGGAGGAGAGATCGTGGGGCTGGCTTTTGCCGTGGAGCTGGATTTCCTGAAGGGCCGCAACCGCTTCAAGGATTACGACGTCTATAGTCTGCTGCACTACGACGTGTAGCCACCTGCGGTGGGGCAGACGTGGCCTGCGGCCGCCCGGCGGGGTGAGGTGATAGTTTTCCCAGGTCCCCAATTGCGAGGGACCTGGAGCACCCGCGTCGATTCGCACATCCTGCTATAGACCGTTCAGGACGTTTCTTACTCCGCGGCAGGCGGCGGCGCGTCCTCCGCACTCTCTTCGATGAACATCTGCGCATCGGCGAAGCGGTATCCCACGTACGCATCCGTCAGCAGATACACAGGATTGGCGGGGTCATTCTCAATCTTCTTGCGTAACTGGCGGACGAAGGTGCGCAGATACTCGACCTCTTCCCGGCAGTCGGCGCCCCACACCTCGGTGAGTAGCCTTGAGTAAGTAACTACACGGCCTGCGCGGCTCATCAGGCAGAGGAGAATGTCGAACTCCTTGCGGGTAAGGTGCACCGGCTGGCCGCGCTTGGCGACTTTGCGCTTGACCGGATCGAGGCGCAGCTCGCCGATCTTGATGGGCGCGTCCTCGGCGCGGGCCGGGGCGCGGACGCGGCGAACCGCCGTGCGGATGCGGGCAATCAGCTCGCGCATGCTGAATGGTTTGGTGACGTAGTCGTCGGCGCCCAGCTCTAGCGCCTCGACCTTCTCCTCCTCCGCGTCGCGCACGGTGAGCATGAGAACGGGCAGCCGGGGCGCAAAGGCGCGAATGCGGCGCAAGGTTTCGATGCCGCCGATGCCGGGCATATTTACGTCGAGCAGAACCACATCAAAGCCGCCGGCGCGCAGCATCTGGAGTGCCTCTTCGCCGCGCGAGACATCGACGACCTGAAAGCCGAGTTCAGTCAGCGGCGGCCGCAACGCCCTGCGGATGGCCGATTCATCGTCAACCAGAAGAATGCGAATAGGTGTTTGCATCATCAGGAAACCCTCCTGCGCGCTGTGACCGGGATGGCCGCAAAAAACGTGGTTCCTTCTGTCTCATCGCTGGTGACCCAGACAGAGCCCCCATGGATAAGCGCGACTCGCTTGGCCACCGAAAGGCCGATTCCCGTGCCGCTGGTCCGGTTGGCGCGGGTTGTGGAGCGATAGTAGCGGTCGAAGATCCGCTCCCGGTCATTGATGGGAATCACCGGCCCAAAGCTGCGCACCGAGAAGACGATCTCCGCGCGCATTTTTTCGGCGCGAATGGTAATGGTGCTGCCGAGAATGGAGTACTTGCAGGCGTTGTCGATGTACTGCGTCAGCAGCATGACCATCATCTGGCGGTCGCACTCGAGAACCAACCGCCCGTCGGGAATATCGATGGCCACCTTCACTCTGGCCAGGCAGTCGCCGAGGCTGGTCACAACCTCTTCAATCAGCGGCGCTACGTCCACCGGTGCGGCATGAACAGTGACCTCGCCGGCGTCCAGTCGCGCCGTGGTCAGCAGGCGCGTGGTCAGATTTCCCAGCAGGCTTGTCTGTTCGTCAATGAGGGCAACCAGTTCGGCCTGTGCCGCTGACAGGCTGCCCATTTCGCCGAGGCCCGTCGAGGCCGCGCGGATGGCCGTCAACGGCGTCTTATAGGCGTGCGCCAGGCTGTCAAGAACTGTAGATCGCAACTGCTCGGTACGGCGCTCGGATTCGATGCGGCTCTCGTTGGCAAAGGCCCGGTAGCGATCAAATGCGATGGCAATGAGCGAAGCGATGGCGTTGTTAGTAGGTGGGCTGGTTTGGCCGCGCACCACCAGGCTTCCAATGGGCACCGTTCCCAGCCGGACCACACGGCGCCCAAGCCCGGTTTTTGGATCGTCGTCCGAGGTTCCGAAGTAGTAGACATTCTGCGCCAGCTCCTGGGGGTCCGCGTTCCAATGCCCAGCGGGATAAACCTGGTGCAGGTCGGCATCGAAAACGGCCACAGCCTCCAGCGCGAAGATATCATGCACCAGCTCGGCCAACTGCGGTCCCGGCTCGAGGTTGAGATTCATCTCCAGCGTGCGCCGAGTGAACTCGTGGAGGTTGCGCACCTGGTCGCGCCAGGACGCAGCTTCGCGGGCTTTGCTCCTGGCGAACTCGGAGAGAAAGATGATCAGCAGCGTGACCAGAACAAAGGCCATCAGCCAAACAGCGCTGGCCGATTCGAAACTCGCGAGGATGAAACTCAAGTTCAAACGATTACCCAACATTCATTGAAGCAGGATTCAAGAAAGAGAAGACGCCATCGGCGAGAAAAACGGGAACTCATTCATCGCCGGCGCCTCGATCAATCCCCTAAGGCAACAACCGTGCAGCGCAAAAATCTCTCGCCGGGCCTGCCTTGGGCGCGGTGAAACTTGAGAGGATTTTAACAGGTTCTTCTTGTTTCAGATGCCGAGAATCCTATCCGCGCCTGAGGAATTTCTTTCGCATTCCTGACATCTTCCTTATGGTTCGTATGCATCAATAGTGTTAGCCCAACAGTACAGGGCCATAGCACGAATCAAGATGTATTACTGTGAGGAACAGTGTCCATGAATAGGAATATGAATTGCCTGCTGCAAACGATGGCTGGAGCCGTACTGACATTCGCCATTATGGCCGGAGCACAAACACCGGCTACACCCGCATCGGTTGCGACCCCTACAGTCACAACCGCACCTGACACCAACGATGCGATCCTTAAAGAGCTTGAGCAGATGAAGGCCCGGATCGCACAACTGGAGGCGGAACTGCGAGCCGAAACGAAGGCGCGCGAAGCTCGTGACGCCAGGGACGCGGAACGGGACGCAAACGCGCTTCGCCTAGCGGCTACAGGCAACAAGGGAGCCACTGCCGCGCCAACCGCGCAGGCTCAGGCTGCTCCCGCCGCTCCGGCTCCCGCGGAAATTACAGCGGAGATCACGACCAAATTAGCGCCTTTCCCCGGCGACTGGACCTGGCTTAACAGCAATGGGCGGGTTGTGGACACGCCATTGGCCACCAAGTATTTCACGCCGGAAATTCGCTTCGACGCGAACTACATTCTGGACTACAACCACCCCAAAGATGACTCGATGGGCGGTTCGACGGAGATGTTTCGCTCTGACGAGTGGCAATTGGAACAAGTCAGCGTAGGCGGGGATTTTCGCCTTCAGAATGTGCGCGGACGCCTCCTGACCATGTTCGGTATGTTCGCGACGACTACCCCACGCAATGACGCCAGCTATAGCCGCGGTCAGTGGAATCTGGCGAATGCTTATCGGTACTTTTCCGAGGCCTGGGGCGGTTATCACTGGGACGTGAATCACGGGCTGAACGTGGACGCGGGCATCTTCGTCTCTTACATCGGCCTGTTCAGCTATTACAACGCCGATAACTGGGCCTATCAGCCTTCGTTTGTCTCCTCGAACACGCCGTGGTTCTTCAACGGCCTGCGCATCCAGTGGTATCCCACGGCGAAGCTGAAGATCGAACCATGGATCATCAATGGTTGGCAGTCCTATGCGCGCTACAACGGCAAACCGGGATTGGGCGGCCAGATTCTCTATCGTCCCAAACCATGGCTGGACTTCGTTTGGAACAACTACGGTGTTGGTGAAGACGACGCTGGTTACCCTGGCCGCTCGCGTGTCCACGCCGACTACAGTGCGCAGGTGAAGTACTACGACAAGCCCAAGAATTTCCTGGACAAAGCCGCCTTTTCCCTCACCGGCGACATTGGCTGTGAATACGGCGGCGGTCCCCCGGTTGGACACTACAACGCGAACGGCTCATCGCCAGAACAGGGATCAAGTTCGACTTACACCGGCGGCGTAAATTGTCACAACAACAAGAACGGCAAGCCAAAGCAGAGTTTTGTAGGCTGGATGGCCTATACGCGCTTCTGGTTCAAGAAGGACTTGTACGCAGTGACGCTGGGCGGCGGTCAGATGAGCAATCCTGGCCGTTACCTGACCCTTCTGCCGCCGATCAATAATGCGACGGCTACTACCGGCACCCCCTACTTCACCATGAATGGGGGCGACCGCGCCCAGATGCACGACGGCACCATCACCTTTGACTACATGCCAAATCAGTACATCACCTTCCGCGTGGAAGAAAGTTACCGTTACTCCGACGTCCCTTACTGGACCGGTCGCGGCGGCATCACGCCTCCCGGCGGCAACAACGGCAATCCGGCAAATTATCAATGCGCAACCGGCGGAGACTCAGGCTACGGCTACGGCAATCTATCTCTGGCGGAAATCAGCTGTGGCAGCACGGCAGGAAACTTGAATGCCCTGTGGTGGCCCGATCTGCGCACCAACCAGACCGCAACCACCTTGGCGTTCATGGTCCGCTTCTAGCCGCATGGCCAGCAAGCCGACCAGGGTTTTATGCGCTTTACCCTGTATCATTCATGCTTTCCTTATGTCTTGTGCATCAAACAATGCATAGGAGGTAAGTTACACATGAAACTCAATCTGCTTGCAACATATCTTCTGTCAATCGCGCTGGCGGGCTTAGTCAGCGCGCAAGGAACAGCAGCATCCAGTGACAAGACTTTGCATTGCCCTCAGTCTCATTTGAAGCAGTTGGCGCACGAGGCGCGCACCCAAGAGCAATACATGGCTTTTGCCGATTGTTACGAAAAGCTACAGAACAACTATCTACAGCAGGCAGCGGAAGAAAAGCAGGAGTGGGCGCGCAGGAGCCAGAATATCATGGCATTGGCTGCCAAGTATCCTAGGCCTGTAGACTCGGCGCGCAATCTATACGAATACTATCTATCGAAAGCGTCCGAGGCGGGAAAATTATCTGTAAAGTACAGTCAACTGGCGGCGCAGGAGGCTTCCGCTAAAGCTCGTTAACTCCTTATACAGCTAAACCGACCAGAATAGTGCCGCTTCCACATATGGACCTGCCTTTACGGCGGGTCCATTTGCTTTGTGGGACAACGCGGCAACGCTAGGGCTAAGGAAAATCCGGCGCCAATAAATATCTAGGGGCTGTCCTAGATAACTGTTGAAATTGGTTATGCACTAGGATGGTAGGCATGCGTAAGAGTCGCCTGAGTACGGGCACGCAAACGCGCCTGATGGAACACTTCGTGGCGGGCACGACAGCGCG
>JBEKJR010000005.1:0-245347 GCA_050011175.1 Occallatibacter sp. | reverse complement strand
TCCACCGTCAGTTCTTCGGCCGTCTCCGGGTTGCGGACAATGCGCAGAATCCAGCCGTAGACCGCGCGCTGATGCTGGCGAAAGAGCGACTCGAAAGCCTCCGCGTCCCCTTGCCGAAACTGGTTCAGGACGTTGCTCGCTCCGTTCTGCATCCGCCCTTCCCCCTTCTACTTAACCTTACGGCCCCCGCACAGAAAAGGTTACATGCATTTGGCCGGAATTCATCTCACAAAAATCAGCTGATAATCCTGTTCGCCGGCACTTTTGTTGTGCGCAAACTGGAATTTCATCTGCAAAAGGTGACCGAACCCCGGAGGATTCGCGATACTAATGTTTGACAACTGATCACTGACCACTGTCCACTGTCCACTGTCCACTGAGCGAGGTTTGCCATGAATACCCCTGAATTACGAAGGATTGCGGTTGCCTTGGCGTTGAGCATAACGGCGTGGCTGGCCGTGGCGCAGGACGCCAAGCCTGCTTACCTTGACCCCAGCCTGCCCGCCGAACAGCGCGCAGTCGACCTGGTGCATCGGATGACGCTGGAAGAAAAAGCCACCCAGCTTGTGAACCAGGCGCGGGCCATTCCGCGGCTCAACGTTCCCGCCTACGACTGGTGGAGCGAGTCGCTCCACGGCGTACTGCGCGACGGCGCCACCGAGTTCCCCGAGCCTATCGGCCTGGGCGCCACCTTCGACACGCCTGCCATTCACCAGATGGCCGAGGCCATCGGCATTGAGGGGCGCATCAAGCACGCGCAGGCAGTGCGCGACGGCCATAGCGACATCTTCGAGGGCCTCGACTTCTGGGCGCCCAACATTAACATCTTCCGCGATCCGCGCTGGGGACGCGGCCAGGAAACCTACGGCGAAGACCCCTTCCTCACCGCGCGTATGGGCGTGGCCTATGTCACCGGCTTGCAGGGCGACGATCCACGCTATTACCTTGCGATTTCAACGCCCAAGCACTTTGCCGTGCACAGCGGCCCGGAGCCTACCCGCCACACCGCCGATGTGACCGTGAGTAAGCACGATGAATTGGACACCTATCTGCCCGCCTTTCGCGCCACGGTCGTCGAAGCCAAAGCCGGCTCCGTGATGTGCGCCTACAACAGCATCAACGGCCAGCCCGCCTGCGCCAACGAGTTCCTGCTTCAGAACCAGTTGCGCGGCAAGTGGGGCTTCAAGGGCTACGTCGTCTCCGACTGCGGAGCGGTGATCGACATCTTCAAAGGTCACCACTTCAAACCCACACAACCAGAAGCCACGGCCATCAGTCTGCAACGCGGCATGGATAACGAGTGCGTAGACGGCGTCGACAAGGTGAGCGACGACCACGACTACAAGCCCTATCTTGACGCGGTCAAGCAAGGCTTTCTCAAGGAGAGCGAGATCGACGTAGCCCTCACGCGTCTCTTTACGGCGCGCATAAAGCTGGGAATGTTCGACCCTCCAGAGATCATCCCTTACTCCAAAATCGACGAAAAATTATTGGATAGCGCCGCTCATCGAGCTATGGCCCGCAAACTGGCCAATGAGTCCATGGTGCTGTTGAAAAACGACGGTGTGCTGCCGCTGCGCGCATCGGGCATCAAGATCGCCGTCGTCGGCCCGCTGGCCGATCAGATTAAAGTGCTGCTGGGCAACTACAACGGCATTCCCTCGCACACCGTCTCCGTACTCGAAGGCCTGAGAGCCGAGTTCCCCGCAGCCCTCATCAACTATGTGCCGGGCACACAGTTTCTGCGCAAGGATGTGTCGCTGGTGCCTGCCGCGGTGCTGACCACGGACGGCAAACCTGGCGTCCGGGCCAGTTACTCGAAGCTGGGCATGGCGACCTCCGACCCGAAGTCCCGGCCTGCGCCGCTCGCCACGCGCATTGAGCCGGTCATCGACCTCGCCGCTGCTGCGCTGCCCAGCCAGGTTACCGGAGTGAAGCCGCTTGCCGTTCGCTGGGAAGCGACACTGACGCCGCTTGAAACCGGCGAATACAGCCTGGGCATTCAGGGAACCGGCTTCTTCCGCCTCTCGCTCGACGGCAAAGAGGTGACCAGGGCCAACCACGACGGCGGCGTGGAGCCCAAGCTCGGCCATGTGCATCTGGAGAAAAACAAGCCTTATCCGTTGCTGCTGATCTACGGCGAGGGCCGGAGTAATGCCCCGGCAGTGCGCTTGCTCTGGTCCAGAGTTGATCTCACGCCCGATTCGGCGGCAGTGGCCGCGGCCCGCGATGCCGATGTCGTCGTTGCCGTGGTGGGTATCACCAGCGAGCTGGAAGGTGAGGAGATGCAGGTTAACGAGGAAGGTTTCAAGGGCGGCGACCGTACCAGCATTGACCTGCCCAAGCCCGAGCAGAAACTGCTGGAGTCTGTAGCCTCCGCCGGAAAGCCTCTGGTTGTGGTGCTCACCAACGGTAGCGCCCTCGGCGTCAACTGGGCCGCGGCTCATGCCAATGCCATCCTCGAAGCCTGGTATCCCGGCGAGGAGGGCGGCGCGGCCGTGGCCGAAACACTCTCAGGCCGTAACAACCCAGCCGGACGCCTGCCCGTAACCTTCTATAAGGATGTAACTCAGGTGCCGCCCTTCGAGGATTACTCCATGAAGGGCCGCACTTATCGTTACTTCGAGGGCGCGCCGCTCTATCCCTTCGGCTACGGCCTGAGTTACACTACCTTCACTTACAGCGGCTTATTCATCCCTGACAGCCGGATAACTGCGGGCAACCCACTCATAGCCGAAGTTACTGTCACTAACACCGGCCTTCGCGCGGGTGACGAGGTTGCCCAGCTCTATCTCAGCTTTCCAAAGGTGCCCGGCGCGCCGCTGCGGGCATTGCGCGGCTTTCAGCGTGTACATCTGGAGGCCGGAGCTTCGCAGCGGTTGCGCTTTGAGGTACAACCGCGCGACTTGAGCATGGTCACCGAGGATGGCGTCCCCATCGTCGCCGAAGGCGAATACACCATCTCGGTCGGCGGTGGCCAGCCGCAAACCGGTGTACCGGTGCTCGCGCAGACCTTTAACGTCAAAGGCAAGCTGGTGCTGCCCGAGTAACTCAGAACAGCGTCAACTAGTACCGTGACTGCTTGAATTTGTAAGGTTAAGTATGTAGCGCCGGAATAATGTAGCGCCGGCCTCCTGGCCGTCTGTAGCGCGGGCGTCCACGCCCGCGCTTGTCCAAGCACAATTACTAAATCACAGGGTCTTAGCACTAGCATGGGGCGCATCCACAACGTGGAAGCGCCCCATGTTCTATGTGTCGATCGTTGCAAAATAACTACTTATGCCGGTAATTACTCTGTATTGATAGCCGCGAATGATTCTGCGGGCGGTATAACACGAACTTTCAATTCAAACCCGGGAACAGTTTGCCTAACTCCGGTGTCTACCTAAGTACAGTGGTTCCGATTGGGATATGCGGAGTGCTTAGAGCCCCGCTCCCCGCGCCAACTTAGCGCGCCGAGCGGTCAGTCCGCTCGTGTCTGAACATGGCCTCCAAACTCTCAGCCGGAATGGCTGAATTCAGTCTCAGGGAGGCAGGCCATGTTTGAAGACTCAACCTTCGAATCCGCATGCAGAATTCACACTCACAGTCGTCAATGGATGATCGCGGCCTTCGCCTTCAACTCCTCCATCCTGCTGGCGTTCGCAGCGATTCCTCTGCTCTTCCCCGTGGCGCTGCCGCCGCAGGTCAGCTCCTTCCTGATGGAAGCGTTTGTGCCGCCCAAGCTTCAGCAGCTGCAGCAGCAACCTGTGCAGACGGCCCAGCGCACGATTGAGGCGCAATATAATCCCTATACTGCGCCGAACACGGTTCCAACCAGCATCTACATTCCTGAAATCCCCGAAACTCCAGTCGTTACCAGCTCACCGAGCAGCTTGACAGATCCCAACAACGATCTGTCTCGCAAGCCCGCAAGTGTTCCCGCCGTCCAACCCGACGCGCAGACCCGGCTGCGCGTCTCCACCTATGTCGAGGAAGGACTGCTAATCGAGAAAAGGATGCCCGTGTATCCCGCCATCGCCAAGGCTACGGGAACCAGTGGCACGGTGATACTCGCGGCCATCATCTCCAAAAACGGAACCATCGAGAACCTGCACGTCATCAGCGGACCGTTGATGTTGCAGCAGGCCGCGCTGGATGCTGTGCGTGCCTGGCGCTACCGCCCCTATCTGCTCGACGGCCAGCCAGTCGAAGTGGAGACCACGGTGAGCGTGATCTTCACCCTGCAGCGGTAAGGGGCGATACCGGGGTGCTCACTTCGTACAATCCTTCTACGAGAATGGGCGCCCCGGGTCTCAACCAATCCGATGCAACGCCTGCGCCCCGCCGGTAACGGCATTGGCGACCACGTGAAACATCACGCATTAATCATCATGCATCACAATCATGGAGAAGAAAAACCCCAAGTCAGCATCAAGACCTGGGGTTATTCTGTTTGTGAACCATTTGGAAAAAGTGGAAGAGCGGAAGCTCACTTCCTCAGCGGCTTTCTGGCAAAGTAAAACAGCGAGCCTGCCAGCGCCGCAAACGCAATCACCGAAACCCAGTCATGGTAGAGGTAGCCATGCGGAATGGCGATGGGGTTCTCCTTGCTCAGCAGGCCTTCATAGAGCTTGAGTCCCACGCCCAGTAGGCCGATGATGCCGCCGGCGGCGATCAGCCCTGAAGCATACAGCGAACCCGGCGAAACGTCCCCTTCCGCATCTGTGTCGCGTCCTGCTTTCTTGACGGCCGCGTCCGCCATCCAACGCACCACGCCGCCGACAAAGATAGGCAGCGTAGTCGCAATCGGCAGATACGCGCCCACCGCGAACGAAAGCGAGCGGATGCCCAGCAACTCCACGGCAATCACCAAAAATACGCCCAGTAGCACCAGTCCCCAGGGCAATTTGCGGCTCAGGATGCCGTTGATCACCGTGGCCATCAGTTGCGCCTGCGGCGCGGAGGCGCTCTTGCTGCCGATGCCCGACACCCACTGCACCTCGATTTGTCCGCTGGCCTTCGAGTAGAGGTACTTGCCGTTCGCCAGTTCCGGCGAGCCAATGGCGTTCAGAACCAGGTACTCGCTCTTGTGGTGGGTGGTCGTGGTCTGGACTTTCTTGCACCCTCCCTTATCCGCGTCAACGACCTCGGTCACCTGCTTGCCGTCCTTGACCGCCAGGCACTCGAACTTGTCGCTGACCACCGGGAACTGCTCGTCGAGGCTGCTCACATCGTCCTGAGGGTTCACGCCCTCATGCGCCACGGAAAGATCCCAGGCGTGCGGCAGGGCGTGGAATTCCTGGAATCCCGAGTTCATCATCTTCAGCGTGCCGCCTATGGCGATGGTGGAGACCACGATGCCGATCAGAAATGCAAATCGCTGCATGCGCGGCGTGGAGCCCACCAGAAATCCGGTCTTCAGATCCTGCGATGTGTCGCCCGCCTCCGCCGACGCAATGCAAACCACCCCGCCAATCGTAATCGCTAGCGCGCCGAAGGCCGGCGCCGTCCAGCCCTTCACCAGGAAAATCGCCGACGTGGCCATCAGCGTGGCGATGGTCATGCCACTGATGGGATTGGCCGAGCTGCCGATCAGCCCCACAATCCGCGAGCTGACAGTGACAAACAAAAATCCGAAGAACACCACCAGCAACGCCGCCGCCAGGTTGGCCCCCAGGCTCACCTGCGCTCCGGGAACCGGCTTGAAGTAGAGAAAGAAGAACATCAGCACCACCAGCAGTGCCGAGCCGATCATCGCCGTTCCCATCGAAAAATCCTTTTCCGTACGCAGTGTCTTTGTCTTGGTCGCCACGCCGCCGCTCATCTTCCTGAAGCCCGCGCTGAGCGCGCCGATGATAGTGGGCATCGTCTTGAGCAGCGTGATCAGCCCCGCGGCTGCCACCGCGCCCGCGCCCACCGGCTTGATGTAAGTCGCCCAAAGGTCGCTGGGGCTCATCTGCGCGATGGGCATGGTGCCGGGGTAGATGTTGCCCGGCAGCGTCTTGCCGAAGAAGTAGATCAGCGGCATCAGCACCAGCCACGAAAAAACTCCGCCGGCAAAGATGATGCCCGCCACTTTGGGGCCGATGATGTAGCCCACGCCCAGGTACTCCGTCGTCGCTTCGGCGTTAATCGACGCGCCTTTCATCACGTGCTGCGGCCCAAAGTCAGGATTGAACTCCGGCGCATTGGGCCACAACCCGAAGAGGTTCTTGTTTTGGAAGAAGGTGTAAATCGCGCCCAGGCCGAGACCCAGGAAAACGCGGCTGGCAAACGAGCCCCCCTTCTCGCCGGCAATTAAAACATCGGCGCAAGCCGTGCCCTCCGGAAAGGCCAGCTTGCCGTGCTCCTCCACAATCAGCTCGCGGCGCAGCGGCACCATGAACAGCACGCCCAGAAAGCCGCCAATCAGCGCCAGCATGAAGATGCGCGAATATTCCAGGTCAAATCCCAGAAAGATCAGCGCCGGCAGTGTGAAAATGACCCCCGCGGCAATCGACTGGCCCGCGTTGCCCGTGGTCTGGACAATGATGTTCTCCAGAATCGAGCTGCGGCCAAAGGCCCGCAGAATGCTGATGGACAGCACCGCGATGGGTATCGACGCGGCCACCGTCAGCCCGGCCCGCAGGCCGACATAGACGGTGACGGCGCCAAAAATGATGCCGAACAGCGAACCAAGCAGCACGGCGCGAAGGGTGAACTCCGGACGTTTTTCGTTGGGCTTAACAAAAGGTTGAAACTTTGCCACGATGGGCCTCCAGAAATCTGTGAACAATCTTGCTGCAATTCTCTGCCAAGGCAGTGTATCAGCCGAGGGGATGCCAGCGGCAATGCCCTGTTATACATAGATGCAGGGCTTCCTCATCCGGAGGGAGACGGGGGTTTCAACCCCCGCACAAAGCCGGCAGAATGAATTTGGGCTTTAGCCCCGGAGGAAATCTCTCTGTTCTCTGTTCTCTGTTCTCTGTTCCCTGTTCCCTGTTTACTGTCCCTGTCCACTGTCCGCTGTTCACTGTCCACTGTTAAACCATCGAATACCACGTCCCTTTGCACGTCCCGTGCTGTGCCAGCCGCCGTTCCCGCACCAGATTCTGAAAATGCCACCGCAGCGTCTCGCGCTTCCTTCCCGTTAGTGCAATCATTTCCCCTATCGTCACCCGCCCCTCCTTCCGCACCCGCTCCAGAATCGCCGCTGCCAGCTCCGTCTGGTTGGCCTGCAGCTTTCGTTCCTCCTTTACCTTCTCCGCCAGCCTTCGCTTTTGCTCCCGTAGCGCGCCTAGAAAAAACATCAGCCACGGCTCCCAATCCGGCGCATCCCCGTCCAGTGTCATCTGCGTCCGCCGCAAGGCATGTTCGTATTCCTCCCCGCTCCCCTCCAAAACCGCCTCCAGCGAGCTGTACGGCACATACCCATATCCAAACCGCAACAGCAGCAGCGTTGTCAGCAGCCGGCTCAATCTCCCGTTGCCTTCCAGAAACGGATGAATCGCCAGCAGCCGCGCCACAAACATCCCTGTCAGCAGTAGTTTGTGCATCTTCCCGGCCCGCTCCTCCCTATCCAGCCAGGCGACGAGTTCCCCCATCCGCTCCGGTGTCTTCGCGGCAGGAGCCGTCTGCAAAGTGATCCCCGCTTTGCGCCCCTCCTCGTCGCCCGCCGCCAACGGCTTCGCCCAGCTCTTGTACTCCCCCGCCTCTTTCCCCGCTCGCCTGCCAAAACCCATCAGCGCAAAGTGCAAACGCAGAATTCGCTCTTCGTTCACCGGCATCTGCTTCCACCCGTGCAGAATTTTTGTCAACGCTTCGGCATACCCCAGCGGGTCGAACTCTTCCCCCGCCGGATGATCGATCTCCACCGTCTCCTCCATCAGCCGTTCAATTCGCCCGTTTGTCAGCTGCCCGCCCGCCATCCGCACCGACGCGGCTATGCTTTCCATCCCCGCCGCCCGTCGCAGTGCGCTCAATGGCTTCTGGCCAATGCTGCGCATTCCGATCCACGCCCCTTTGAACGCGTCAAGCTCCCCCACCATCAGCAGCATCTCGTGTGAAATCTGTATCTTGTCTGTGTTGAGCATCCGGGTTCACCCCCATGCTCTCCATTACACCCATAACTACGCATATAATCCGCAAGCCTTACGCATAATTACGCATATAAATCGTGAAAATCACGCATAATTACGCATATCTCCTTCAAAAACTCTATCCATATCCACGCATAAACGGTCGAATTTGAATTGGACTCTACTTGTCCATTAGCTTCTAGTTGACCGTTGATGGCTGTTAGCTGATCCCTATTCCCTGCCTTTTGGAAGAGCCAAAGGTTAGGCAGCGCTTATAGCAGCCCGCCGACGGAGAAATTGAGTCAGACGGGGATCGACGAGGTGGGATTGGCGAAGCCCGCCCTGACCGCGTAGCATGGAAAATACTCTCGAATCAGCCCATGCGGAGAATCCAACACGCCATGAACAACCCATCGCTCGCACCAGTGCCCGTCCAGCGGCTGCTCTCGCTTGACTTGCTGCGCGGCGTCACCATCGCCTTCATGATCATGGTGAACAGCTACGATGGTCCCGACTCGTGGAGCTTCATGAATCACGCCAAATGGAACGGGCTGACGCCTGCCGACCTCGTTTTTCCCTCCTTTGTCTTTGTGCTGGGAGCCTCGATTGTCTTTGCCTTTGAAGCCCGGCTGGCCCACGGGGCCACGCGCAGTCAACTGGCCCGGCACACTATCGAACGGGCCGCAAAGTTGTTTCTCCTGGGCCTTTTGCTCAACACCCTTTTCTTTTTGAAGATCGAGTACATCCGTTTTTACGGCGTGTTGCAGCGCATTGCGCTCTGCTACCTGATAGTGGGCCTCTTTTACCTGTGGGACAGGCGCGTGTGGACCAAAGTTGCGGCGCTGGTTGTGGCGCTCCTTGGTTACTGGGTTCTGCTTCGCTGGATTCCGGTCCCCGGAGCCGGAATGCCTGGCCGGGATATTCCCTTCATGGACCAGAGCCAAAACCTCGTTTCCTGGATCGACCGCCATCTCATGCCCCATCACCTTTATCTTGAAGCGCCGGCACACAACCTGCGCGATCCCGAGGGACTCCTCAGCACCCTGCCTGCTCTGGGCACAACGCTGCTGGGTCTGTTGACCGGACTTTGGTTGCGCGCGAAAAAACCGGTTGCGACCAGGGCGCTGGGTCTGGCTGCCGGCTCCCTGGGCTGTCTCGCCACTGGCTACCTCTGGTCCACTTGGTTTCCGCTCAATAAGAATCTATGGACCAGCTCCTATGTGCTGGTGGCGGCCGGATGGTCGCTCTTCGTGCTCGCGCTGGTCTTTTGGGTGGTTGAGGTGCGCGGCTGGCGCAGGCGCTGGACCTGGCCCTGTCTGGTTTTTGGTTCTAACGCTATCGTGGCCTACGTCTTCAGCGAACTGGTCTTCCTCGTTCTCGTCACCATTCGTTTCACGGCGGACGGACACCCCACTAACCTGCAGGACTGGATCCTCAAACACTCCTTCGCGCATATTCCCAACCCCGGCTGGGCAGCGTTCGCTTACTCGGTTGCGAACCTGGCGCTTTGCTTTGTTCTGGTCTGGGTGCTCTACCGCAAAAAGATTTTTGTGAAGGTGTAGGAGCGGCTTACCCGTTGGCGCGAATGTGGCCGCTCTCGGTTTCGTTCTTGAGAGCGGGAAGAGTTCCCTCAGTCTCTTTGCGCAGCCGGCTTGATCGGCCGGAAGAGCCACAAATTAAGCATCGCAAACAGTAGCCCGCCGACAGTGAACTTGAACCACACGGGAGCCTGCGACGGAGAAAAAAAGCCCTCCAGCAAGCCGGCGATCACCAGCAGGGGAATGATGCCGCTGACCAGCCGCGTGGCTTCGATGCCGCCGCGAGCCACCGACTCCCGCCAGCGCAGAGCGCCGGGAAAAAGCATGGCGTGGCCCAGCCGGAAGCCGGCCCCGCCAGCGATGATGATCGACGGCAGTTCCAGCGACCCGTGCGGGACCACAAAGCTCCATAGGGCCCGCGACATCTCGTAATGGTGGCAGGCCGCGCCGATCACCCCCATCAGCAGCCCGTTGAAGGAAATGTTAAGGAAGGTTATCAGGCCGAAGACGATGCCGCCGGCAAAAAGCATAAAGCAGACCGAAAGGTTGTTGGTCATGATCCAACTGGATTCCATTGGCGCCACGCTCACCACGGATTTGGTCCACATCTCGTGGCGCTCCATGGTGGCGATCATCTCCGGGCCAACGAAGTGACGCATGAACTCCGGCCGTGCGCTGGTCATCGCCGCGCCCAACAACCCAAAAAACACGAAAACCAGCGCCGAAGCCGCCACATAGCCGATCTGACTCATAAAAATGATCGGATACTCGTCGCGCAAAAAGCGGAAAAGGGTGAGAAAATTGGTCTTTCGCCCTGAGTAAATGATATGGTGGGCGCGAGCCAGCAATTGATTAACGTGTTGCGCGTAGGTGCGCGACGTCGCGTCCTGGCGCAGCACGGAGAGGTCTGCCGCCACCTGCCGGTAGAGCAGGGCCAACTCCTGCAACTCTGCGCGGGAGAGCTGACCCAGACCACTCGCATCGGATTGGGCCAGCAAAGCTGCCAGCCGGTCCCAGTGGGGCCGGTGCTTGATAATCCACTGGTTGGAGAGGATCTGCGCCATGGGGTTGAATCCAGAACAGCATAACCCAGATGAGCTTAACATTGACACGCCGGAGTTGGTGGACATCCAGTTACCCCTGGCCGGCATCGGCAGCCGATTTATCGCTCTTCTGGTCGATTCCCTGATCTGGTTTGTAGGCTTTTTTGTGGTGGTGGTCCTCCTCGTCATCTTCCTACCGGGCATCGCGGCGTTCTCGGAACTTTCTGCGGAATGGGCTGTCGCCATCATTTTTATTCTGATTTTTTTGGTTCACTGGGGCTACTTCACACTCTTTGAGGCCTACTGGAACGGACGTACTCCAGGCAAGCGGATAGCTCGGATCCGCGTCATCCAGCGCTCTGGCCGTGCCATTGGCCTCTTCGAATCCATGGCCCGCAATCTGGTCCGCTACGTGGACCAGCTCCCCCTCTTCTATGTGGTTGGAGTCATCGCAATTTTCGCCACCCGCCAACACCAGCGGCTGGGCGACCTGGCTGCGGGCACCTTGGTGGTGCGGGACCAGGTGCAGGATGCGCCCCTGTGGGGCGACTCCGGGGCGCGAACCTTCACCGCGCGGATCTTTGTCCCCGGCGCACCGGCTCCGGAGCCACACAACAACTATTCGCTTCCGGCCACCGACATCGCCCGGCTCTCTTCCACTGACCTGGAGGTTTTGGAGGGTTTTTTTGCGCGCAGACTTGATATGAGCCTGCCCACGCGCCATGCTCTGGCCGAGCGCATCGCCGCCGCCATCCAGGCAAAATCCGGACTCGAGCCGCCCGCCGGCGCCAGCATGGAAACCTTTCTGGAAGCAACCGCCCGCCAACTGCGCGATCAGGCGCGTATACAAAAGAGCTGACTGGTCCGTGCTGTTTGAAGAGATTGTTCTAGCCTGGATGGTTCCGGGATTCGATGGTCTTTCCCTGCTCCAGCAATGCTGCCAACGCCCGTTCCGGACAAATGTGCCGAGCCTCCACGTTCGCCAGCTCCTTGTCCGTTTCCACAGACGAGGCGATAGTCATGAAACAGTAAAGGCAGCGGGTGTTGTAGGTCCCGTTCTCGTTCTGGGTGCGGCTATACATCGTTCCCTGCGTGTTGCTGAAGGATTGAACGATGTTAGACAACCAACAGATTCGCTGACGTGACCTGTGTCACGGAATCATGTTTGTTAATGCACACGATTGTATTTTCAAGATTACATATTCAGTCCCTGGTTGGGGTTGCGGCGCAGTTGCCAGCAAGGGGCTTGCCCTGCTTGTGGAAACAAGGAGACCGAGCAGGACACGTCGATAGAGCCCTGGTAGTCGAACTCCTGCTTGTTGCCTTTGAGCGGGATGGTAACGTAACGGTTGACGGTGACTGTGGAGCTGGGCGATCCGCGCAGCTTGTAAACGGCCCAATCGCCTGCATAGAGCAATACAAATGCCGCTGCCAGCACCACCAGAACCCGACGGAACCAACCCAGCAAAAAGCGCATCATGCGGATTCAGCCTTTCTTAATCGGTATCTTTCCCGTGCATGACGCCGTCAAGCAGGCGCGGCTCAGCTTGTTCCAATCAGCGCGCATCTGCCGGTCGTTGCCCAGCGCGTCGAGAGCAGCGCTGAGAATGGAGCTAACCGCAGCATCAGCTGGCGCGCAGATGCTGTAGTGCATCCACTTGCCTTCACGGCGCGCGGCCACGATGCCGGCCTGACGCAGGTAGGCCAGATGCCGCGAGATTTTGGGCTGGCTCTGACCGAGAATTTCCACAAAGTGGCAGACGCAGACCTCGCGGCCGGCCATCAGCCCGTCTCCGGCCATCAGGTTCAACAGGCGCAAACGGGTTTTGTCGGCCAAGGCCGCAAAAAGGCCGGCCAAGCTGACGGATTTAGAGCAACAACGCATAAATTTATTGTATATGGGTTGACAAATATGATGGCTGATAATATATTCGCTTAAGCGAATGTGAGGCGTCGAGCATGGATACGAAAACGTTGGTTCAAAAGAAATACGGCGCGGCGGCGCGGCAGGTGAGCGAGAGCGGCACGGTTCCCGGCTGCGACCCGTCCCTGCGTTGTTGCGACCCCATCACCACCAATCTCTACGACGAGTCCGAAAAAAGAGGGCTGCCTGCAAACGCCGTGCTGGCCTCGTTGGGCTGCGGCAATCCGACGGCGCTGATTGAGCTGAAGCCAGGCGAGACGGTGCTAGACCTCGGCTCCGGCGGCGGCATCGACGTGCTGCTCTCCGCCCGGCGCGTGGGGCCAACCGGCAAGGCTTACGGCCTGGACATGACCGACGATATGCTGGCCCTGGCCCGCGAAAATCAGCGCCAGGCGGGCGTAGAGAATGTTGAGTTTCTCAAGGGCGAGATGGAAAACATTCCCTTGCCGGATAACGCGGTCGACGTGGTGATCTCCAACTGTGTCATCAATCTCTCCGCCGACAAAGACCGCGTGCTGCGCGAAGCCTTCCGGGTGCTGAAGCCGGGCGGGCGCTTCGCCGTCTCCGATGTTGTTGTGCGCGGCGAGGTTCCCGACGAGGTGCGCAAATCCATGCTGCTGTGGGCGGGCTGCATCGCCGGCGCGCTGGAAGAGCAGGAGTATATCTCCAAGCTGGCCGCCGCGGGCTTCACCGGCATCTCCGTTAAGGCGACCCGCGTCTACTCCGCCGAGCAGGCAAAGGCATCGCTGATGTGTGCGGGCCTGGATGTGAAGGCCGTCGCTCCGCTGATCGAGGGCAAGTTCATCAGCGCCTTTGTCAGAGCTGCAAAACCCGGGGCTGCAAAACCGGCCGGTTGCGGCTGCGCGCTGGGATGCTGCAACTGAGGAGAGATGAAGTGCAAAAAGACCCGCAACTCTGCTGCCCAGCGCCAGGCGGCGCTTCAAAACTATCGTTCATCGACCGTTTTCTGACGCTCTGGATTTTTCTCGCCATGGCGGCAGGCGTCGCCCTGGGGCGCTTTGTGCCGGATGTGCCCGCGCTGCTGCAACGCTATCAGGCAGGCACCACGAACATTCCCATTGCCGTGGGCCTGATTCTGATGATGTATCCGCCGCTGGCCAAGGTGCAGTATGAGCGGCTGGGCGAGGTCTTTCGCAATCGCAAGGTGCTGGGCCTCTCGCTGCTTCAGAACTGGGTGATCGGCCCGGCTTTGATGTTTACCCTGGCGGTGATCTTTCTGCGCGGCTATCCGGAGTACCGCACCGGGCTGATTCTGATCGGCCTGGCCCGCTGCATCGCCATGGTGATTGTGTGGAACGAACTGGCGAAGGGAGACACTGACTATGCGGCGGGTTTGGTGGCCTTCAACAGCGTCTTTCAGGTGCTCTTCTACAGCGTTTACGCATGGTTCTTTCTGGCCGTGTTGCCGCCGCTAGTTGGATTGAAGAGTGTGGTGGTCGACATCCACATGAGCCAGATCGCCCAAAGCGTCTTCATCTATCTCGGCATTCCGTTCCTGGCAGGAATGCTGACCCGCTTCGCCTTGCTGCGCGCCAAAGGCCGCGCGTGGTACCAGACGCGCTTTGTGCCCGCCATCAGCCCGCTGACGCTGACTGCTCTGCTCTTCACCATCGTGGTGATGTTCAGTTTGAAGGGCAATCTCATCGTGCAGCTTCCATTGGACGTGCTGCGCATCGCCATTCCGCTGCTCATCTACTTTGTTGTCATGTTCTTTGTCAGCTTCTGGATGGGTCGCATGGTGGGAGCCGATTACTCGCAGACAGCCACGCTTTCCTTCACAGCAGCAAGCAATAACTTCGAGCTGGCTATCGCGGTTGCCGTTGCCGTCTTCACATTGAAGTCCGGCGCAGCCTTTGCCGCGGTCATTGGCCCATTGGTCGAAGTTCCGGCGCTGATTTTGCTGGTGCAGGTCTCGCTGTGGCTGAAGAGGCACTGGTTTGGAGAGAACAAGCCCGTCCTGGCATAAGCGGCGGAAGGTTTGCTGTTTCACACTGTGGGACGGCCTCTTTTGTAACCTGTTGATTATACGCTGGTTATAATTATCTGCAAGTTTTGAAAATAAATAGAGGGGGGTAGTGGGGTACCCCTCAGTGGTCAGTGAACAGTGGACAGTGGTCAGTACCGACCCGCGCCTCTGGTCCTTGTTCATGCTTTGATTGTGCGCCAATGGAAGGTAATTATCTGCAAAGATCTGCGGTAAAAATGCCGGTTGAATTTGTGCCGGTAAAGACACCAAATTTCTTTTGTTTTAGCGGGTGGCCCAGTTCTAGGGAGTAAATAAAATGGGTGCCCCAGATCCCGATTTTGGGACCTGGTTCTATGCCGCTCGACTGAAAGGCTCGATCTTGGGTTGTTTTTTCTGGGATGCTTGCCACATATCATAGTCAGTTTGCAACTCATACCAGATTTCGGCGTGGGTTCCCAGCGCGGCGGAAAGACGCAGCGACATATCGGCGGAGATGCCTGCCTTGCCGTTGAGCACGCGGGAAAGCGTTGCGCGAGAGACCTGCAAATGCTTGGCGGCAGCCGTTACGTCGATGTCGCCTAAAAACTCCCGAAGCACTTTACCCGGGTGCGGTGGATTGTGCATGCGCGCCATGTCGTTTCTCCTAGTGGTAGTCCCGATAGTCAACGAGAATCACGTTCTCGCCCTCGAAGGCGAAGGTTAAGCGCCAGTTGCCGTTCACCTTCACAGCCCAATGGTTCTTCAGATCGCCGCGCAAAGGGTGCAACTCCCATCCCGAAGCATCCATGTCGTGCGCAGTCTTTGACCGATTCAACTGAAATAGCTGGACGGACAGCTTGGCCGCATGTGCGGGCTGAATGCCAGCTTTGCTTCCGGAGTTGAAAAACTTCTCAATGCCGGTGTGCCGGAAGCTCTTGATCATATGTATAGTGGAACGCGTCACGCCTCAGATGTCAAGTAAAAAACATAGACCGAAACTGTGATAATACTCTAGAACTTGACCGAGGCGGCGCGGGGCGAGATTCCGCTGATTTCAGCGGCGCGGGCTTCGGCGTAGGCGGCTGCGCCGAGCATGGCGGCGCGGTGCTCGAGAATCACACGCACCGGCATATTGACCAGCAACTGGCTGAGGCGGCCTTTGCCGGTAAAGGCCTTCATAAAGATGCCGTCCTTGAGCTTGTCGAGGATGCGCGGGGCGATGCCGCCACCGATGTAGACGCCGCCCACGGAAAGCAGATTCAGGGCCAGGTTGCCGGCCTCGGCGCCATAGGCGGAGACGAACATGTCCAGAGCCCGCTCGCAGATCTCGCTTTTGGCGGCCATGGCCAGCTCGGTGATGACGGCGTTGGGATCTTCGGCAGCCATGCGCTTGGCCAGCCATGCCGGCTCGTCGATGCCGCGCACCTCGCGCAGAAATTCGTAGACGTTGCTCAGGCCGGGGCCGCTGACCACGCGCTCCTGGCTGATGCGCCCGTTGTACTTCTGCTTGAGAAAGCGCAGCAGGTCGATCTCGTCTTCATTGCGGGGGGCGTAGTCGGCGTGGCCGCCCTCGGAGGGGTAGGGGATGTGGCTGCGGCCGTTCCAGATGAGAAGGGCCTCGCCCAGGCCGGTTCCGGCGGCGATCAGGGCGCGATTGCCGATCTGGCTGGGGTCGCCCTCGCTGAGAGTGTAAATCTGGTCGGCGGAGAGCTCGGCGACGCCGTAGCCGTTGGCCTCAAGGTCGTTGATGAGAAAGACGTAGGTGATGCCGAGGCTGGCGGAGAGCTCGCGGCTGTCCAGCGTCCAGGGAAGGTTGGTGAGGCGTAGGCGGCCGTCGCGCACCGGGCCGGGCACGCCGAAACAGGCCGCGGTAACCTTGGAGGCGCCGAGAAAGACTTTTACAATCTCTTCCAGCCCGGAGTAGTTTTTGGCCGCATACCGCTCTTCGCGAGCGGGCGCCGGTTTTCCATCGATAAAGTCATACAGCGCCAGGTGAACCTTGGTGCCGCCTACGTCTCCCGCCAGAATCATATTTCCCTCTCTAAAACTCGGTTTTTCACTTGCGACTATCGCCCCAGATAGGCGCGATACTGCGATTCAATGATGCCGGCGGCGCGGGCCAACGCCAGCTTGGACAGGTTGTACCGGTAGAGGCTTTCGACCAGGTTGCTCTGCGCGGAGGCCAGAGCGGCTTGCGCGGCGACCAGAGGCAGGTTGTCGTCCACGCCGGCGTCCACGCGGTCGGTTTCGTCGGCCAGGGCGCGGGTGGCCAGCTCGACGTTGGAGCGGGCGACTTCGACCAGTTTGGCCGACGCATCGACATCGAGCAGAGCCGAGCGGACTTGCTGCTCAATTTTGCCGCGCAGGTCGGCAAGCTGCGCGTTGACGGCATCCAACTGGGCCTGGGCCGCTTCCGTGTCGCCGCGCAATTTGGCCTCACGGAAGAGCGGGAAGCTGAGGTTGCCCTGGGCGACGAAGTTGCCATGCGAGCCGGCGCCGCTCACCTGGCTGACGCCGTAGTAGCCGCCAAAGCTGAGGCTGGGCAGCCGCTGGCTGCGATAGGCGGCATGGATAGCCTTGACCTCGACCATTTGATTTTGCAGGGCCTGGTAGTCCTGGCGATTTTTGTAGGCGATGGCGAGAACTTCTTCGGGGGTCTGCGAGGCCAGATCGCTGTAAGGAGCAGGATCAGTGAGCGCAATTTTTTGGCTGGGGTCGATGCCGATCTCGCGCTTGAGCAGGATGAGGTCTTTTTCCAGGGCGTTCTGGGCGGCGATCAGCGCCTGCTGCTCGGCCTGTAGCTGGACTCGCGCCCGCAGCTCATCGAGATTGGCCACGACACCGGCCACGTGAGCCTCGTGAGCATGACGCACCAGCACCTCGCCGGTCGCCACCTGCGCCCGGGCGTTGTCAACCTCGCTTGCGGCGGCGATAGCGTGCAGGTAAGCCGTGGCCACCTGCTGGACCACTTCGCCACGCGCCGACATTTTGGAGAAGTGGGCAGCGCGTTCCGCCGCGCCAGCCGCCTTCCAGGCCGAAATGACCGGGCCGGAGAAAAGCATCTGGCCAAATTGAATCTTGCCCTCGGTCAGGTCGTCGCGGGTAATCTCAGAGAACCCTGGAGGCATAACGCCGCCGGGAAAAAGCAACAAAAACTTCTTGATTGTGCCGGGACCGAAGCCCATCGCAGCAAGGTTTTGCTGGTGAACGCCTAGATCGCCGGTCAGCGTGATGGTGGGGAGAAAGTTCTGCAGCGCTTCGTTTTTTTGCCCCTGGAGGTATTTTTCGCTGTTCTCGGCTTCCTTCAGGCCCAGATTGTTTTTGAGGCCGCGCGCGATGGCGTCGTCCAGCGAGAGCTTGAGAGTTTCATCATTGACCGGCCGCGCGGTCACGCTGCCGAAGAAAGGGTTGGCAGCGGAGGAGGGGTTTGGTCCCTGCGCGTGCAGTGCTTGCACACCTGACAACGCCAGGGCCGCTAGAATTGCCGGCGCTGCCCGCCGGAGGCCAGATTGTGGCGCTCGAATCACTTCTACTATTCTCTCAGATGAGCGAGGCGGGGCGAACGGCGGCGCTTTCCGTTCTACATCGCTATCCTGAAAGACAAACGGGGGCTCACGCAGACATCAAGTCCGCAGGCTGCAAGTCATCCAATTGTCCAGTGATTCCCTAGTTGAAATAGGCTTTGTTTTTCGCGGCAAATTGCGCCTTATTCGCCGGGAGGTCGTCGATGGAAAAGATTGCGTTCTGCGCACAGATCGATGCGCAGTTGCCGCAGTCGATGCACTCATCGGGATTGATGAACAACTGAGAGACGCCGGCGGCGGCTGGATCGCCTTCGGACGCGGGCATGATGGCGGCAGTGGCGCACTCGGCCGCACAAACAAAATCCTTGATGCACGCATCGGTAATCACGTAAGCCATAACGAAACTCCTTGGTTTTGTGGGCGCTTTTGGCACCTGCGCCGTCCAACCAAGGCTATCCAGCGCGGGACGCCGGTTCCGTGACTTGTATCACACTGCCAGAGGGTTATATCCGACTGCGGAACGCGGCCAGAAGCTTTTTCTTTTTCTGGCCGCGTCGAGATCATCGTCTGCCTATCTGTTATTTAGAATCCTGCCTGCGCCGCGCTCAGTTCCATCTGCGCCACCTGGGTGCGCGCCAATTCGACTGGCTCGTCATAGTGGCTAGCCACCATCACGGCGGCTTTGCCTTCATCCAAGTAAGGCTGCACGGTGGCCAGCTTGATGGTCGATTGCGAGGCCATTTGCGCCGCTTGGGCCTTGCTGGAGATGGAGACAACCAGCGCCAGAATCGCATTGACTACCGTTGCCACGGCATTGATTGCGCTCAGGACGTGCTGTTGACTGTTGGGATTGGAAATTCTGGCCGCCTGGAGCAGCGATGCGTTCACCTGCTGCTGAAAGGTCACGACGGCGGCTTGCAGTTGCGCCAGCATGCTTGCATTGGGATTGGCCAGGTACGCCTTGGCCTGGGCCACGAGCAGATCGGAGGCGGCATCGAAGCCGGCCGTCGCCGCAATAAAGATGGGCGCATCCGCGGGAGCCAGCAGAGCGGCTGTAGAGTTCACCGTCGCTATTGCACTCTGCAGCGCCGGCGTCCAGTTTACGATGTCCTGCGCCACGTTTTTTCCCGAGCATCCGCTCACGAACGGCAATTGCAACAACAGGGCGCTCAGCGCCCATACGCCCAGTTTGGCGGTGGGGTTGCCAGTAGGTGTTCCGGAGCTGGCAGGATCGCGAGCCAGAAGGCCCAGGAGAGCGGTAGCCAGGCCGCACACCAGTGTAATCACGTTGCCGCTGCCGGCCTTGCCCAGCGTGATGCCCTGCTGCGAAAGCACGCTGCCGATGGTGACGACCGCAATCAACACTCCAGCGGCCGAGGTTTTCGGGTGGTTCCAGATATTCGAAATGGGATTCATGCAAAGCTCCTAACAAAGAAAAAGGCGGCTGTGGCCGCCTTGGTTACCGAGGGAATTAGCAAACACGGAAGAGGACCAACCTGCTTCCACGCAACAAAAATCGAGGCCAGCGGCGGGCATCCTTCCTGCCAACTGCTGGTCTCGATTTCTCGCATCTCCCCGAATTCGAGCGCTACCGTGGTTGCGGCTCAAGCCCGCGGCGGAGAGCCGCTTGTCTCAGACCAGAGACGGCCCCGCGCCCCGGAACCCATCCGCTGGGGGAGGGCGTACACATTCGCCGGGCCCGGCGCTTCCGTCTCTTGTCTGGCTATTTACTAGCCTAGGCACTCTTGTCTATTTATTCGGCAAAAATCGTGAGAACTTCAATTACTTATGTACTTATGGAACAAAGGTTTACGAGGCAGGAACAACTTTGGCGGCTTGACAACGCAGATAGGATGCAGGTGAAGAGGACAGAAAGATACGAAAAGTCAGCTACTAGGTGTATTGCACCCGGCGCTCGCCCTTCACCACGCGGCCGACGACGTAGAACTTCTCCTCTGCCCGGTCCAGCAGGTTTTTCGCGCGCGTGAATTGGGCCGCCGGAATGGCCACAATCAGCCCGAGACCCATGTTGAAGGTGCGCATCATCTCCTCTTGCGAAACTTGGCCCAGGTCGCGCAGATGCTCAAAAATCGGCATCACCGGCCAGGAGCCGATCTCAATCTGCGCTCCCGTGTTCTTGGGCAGGATGCGAGAGAGATTTTCCGTAATGCCTCCCGCGGTGATGTGCGCCATGCCCGTCGTCAGCCCCGCCATTACCAGTTTTTGAATCACTGACAGGTAGCTGCGATGGGTTTTCATCAGCGCCGCTCCGGCTTTTTCCTTGATGGCCGTCACATATTGCGCAGGTTTGTAGCCGGCCACTTCAAAAAGCAGCTTGCGCGCCAGCGAATAGCCATTGGTGTGGAGGCCGGTGGAGAGCAGGCCGACAAGCACGTCGCCTGCCTTGATCCCAGCGCCCGTCACCATCTTGTCCCGGTCCACCGCACCCACGATAAAGCCCGCCAGATCATACTCCCCGTCGGCATGAAAGCCCGGCATTTGCGCCGTCTCGCCGCCAATCAGGACGCAACCACAGGCCTTGCAGGCATCGGCCAGCCCGGTTACCACGCTCTCGGCCACCTCCGGAACCAGCTTGCTGCCGGCCAGGTAGTGCATGAAAAACAAGGGCGATGCGCCCTGGACGGCGATGTCATTGACGCAGTGGTTCACCAGGTCCGCGCCTATGGTGCGGTGCATCCCCAGTTCGAAGGCCACCTTCAGCTTGGCGCCCACTCCATTGGCCGCACTCACCAGGATGGGGTTCTTCCAGCGCTGCAGGTCCAGCCGGAAGAGCGCGCCGAAGCCGCCAATTTCGCTTAAGACGTTGCGGTTAAAGGTCTTCTGCGCCAGGTACGCAATGCGTTCCTTGACGTGATTGACCCTGAGGAGGTCCACGTCTGGTTCGGTGGAGGTGGCGGATTTGGGCTTGAATTCGTCGGACACGGTGAGGACTTTCTAAGGATAGATTTCTCGTGCGGCGCGGCTGGCCGGGAATATCAATTTTAGCAGCATTTGCGGGCGTGTTGTTCACGATGAAAGATGCAGCATAGGGCCGGATTGAGGGTAAAGAGTTGCAATGATAGCAATACTTAGTCATACTAAGAATTATGCGAACCACCAAAGTCGTCTCCATCACCATGCCGCCGCCGCTCTACGAGCAGGCTCAGGCCCTCGCCAAAGAGGAGAACCGCACCATGAGCGAGTTAATACGCGAGGCTCTGCGGCGCTATCAGCGCGAGCAGACTTTCCGTAAGGTCCGTGGCCAGATGGAATCTGTCGCCAACCAGATCGGAGTGCATACCGAAGAGGATGTGGTTCGCCTCGTGCGCGAAGTCCGGCGAGAAATCTACGAAGAAGAGCAAGCCCAGGCGCAGTTGCGCACTAGGACACGCGCATGAGCCTCGCCAGCACACGATGGCGTGTCGTCGTTGACACAAACGTCCTCGTCTCTGGTCTGCTCTTCGGTGGCAAGCCGGAGGCAATTCTAGATCTTGCCCTCGACCGTGCCTTTCTGCTCCTCACCTCGCCCGCAATGGAATCCGAGCTCATCCGGGTTCTCACCCGCAAATTCGACATCTCCAGCGCCGGCGTTACGGGAATCATCGCACTCATCCGAAGCTCATCTGAATCCGTCCACACCGGAACCAAGCTCAAGCTCTGCCGGGACGAATCCGACAACCGCGTCCTGGAGTGTGCACTGGAAGGCGGCGCCAGCTACATCGTTACGGGTGACCGCGACCTGCTCAGCCTGCCTCCTTTCCAGTACTCGGTTATCCTCCGCCCCGATGAGTTCCTGACCCGGTTCTACGCGGCTCACCCTGGTCTTTGAATCGTTGCAAACCCGCTCGCCATCTATACTGAACCCACCATGAGTTCCCAGAAGCCTGCCCCCAACCGTTCCCGCTCCCACGCCCTTCAACAGCGCGCCGAGCGCTTCTTTCCCGGAGGCGTGAACTCGCCGGTGCGGGCCTTTCGCGCGGTGGGCGGCGCACCGCCGTTCGTGGAGCGCGCCGAGGGCGCATGGCTCACCGACGCCGACGGCAATCGTTACATCGACTACTTCGGCTCCTGGGGGCCGATGATTCTGGGACACGCTTTTCCGCCGGTGGTTGAAGCCATTGAACGCTCCGCGCGCAACTCGGCCAGCTTCGGCGCTTCCACGGCTGCGGAGGCCGATCTGGCCGAGCGCATCACGGCTTGTTATCCGGCTATCGAGAAGCTGCGGTTTGTCAGCTCCGGCACCGAGGCCACGATGAGCGCCATCCGCCTGGCCCGCGCTGCCACCGGCCGCAAGATCATCGTCAAATTCGAAGGCTGCTACCACGGCCATGCCGACGGGCTGCTGGTGAAGGCCGGGTCGGGCGTGGCAACCTTTGGAATTCCCGGCTCAGCCGGCGTGCCGGAGGAGATTGCCCGCCTCACACTCGCCCTGCCCTACAACGATCTCGCCGCGGTGGAGGCTGCTTTCGCCGCTCATCGCGGCGCCATCGCCGCCGTCATTCTGGAGCCGGTGGTGGGCAACGCCGGCTGCATTGCGCCTGCCTCCGGCTACCTGGCCGGTCTGCGCGCTCTCACTGCCCACGAAGGAGCGCTGCTCATCGCTGACGAGGTGATGACCGGCTTCCGCGTAGCTCTCGGCGGAGCGCTCCAGCTTTATGGCGTGGGTGCGGACCTTGTGACTCTCGGCAAGATCGTTGGCGGCGGACTGCCCGTGGGCGTCTTCGGCGGCAAGCGCGCCTTCATGGACCTGCTGGCCCCGCTCGGACCGGTTTATCAAGCCGGAACCCTCAGCGGCAATCCGCTGGCCATGGCCGCCGGTATCGCCACAATCAGCTATTTACAAACGCACGCCAGCGAGGTTTACCCGCAACTCGAAGCCACCACCAAAGCCGTCGCCGAAGGTGTGGCCGCCGAAGCCGCGCGCGCCGGTGTTCCGCTCACGCTCAACCGCGCAGGCTCCATGTGGACCTGGTTTTTTACTGCGAATCCCGTCACCAACTACACCCAGGCCGCGCGGAGCGATACGGCCGCCTTCGGCCGCTTCCACCATGCGATGCTCAACCACGGCGTCTGGCTGCCGCCTTCGCAATTTGAGGCGGCCTTTTTGAGCACTGCGCACGGCAAGGATGAGATCGCCGCAACGATAGCCGCCGCACGCGAGGCTTTCAAAGCGGTCGCTGCCGGATAGGGCTTAATCAGAAACGCGCGCGAACAGCGAGCGCAATTCCCGTTCCGCCTTCGTTATCGACGAGCGTCATCCGATTGCCGAATATTCGATTCTGACCATGTCTTCTTTGCGGATGGAGCCTTTCATGGCCCCTGAAATAATCTCCTGCGCGCACAGGCCATCGCGATGGGTGACCGGGAATGGCTTATTGCTGCGGCAACATTCCAGGAAAGTTTTGAGTTCTTCCTTGTATGCCGCGCCAAAACGGTCTATGAACTCCGGAAGGGGCTGGTCATAACGGCGCATCTCAAAGGTCTTGAGCGCAATCGGCTGCTTTGCATCCCGAGTTCCGTATGCCTCGACGATGACTTCAAGCAGCTTTTGATTGAAGCGGCCAATGTGAATCTGACCTTTCTCGCCATAAATTACAGTCTCGCCGCGATAACCGGAGACATGATTGCGCGTGACCTGAAGCTGGCCAATCAGTTCATCGCCAAAATCAAGCAGCATCAAGGCGTCGTCGAAGTCTTCCTTGCAGGTGGTAAGGCGATGGCTGTAGATTCGCGAGCCAATCGCCATACCCGACACCGGCTTGCGGCCCGAGAACCACACGATCTCATCGACATTGTGAGCCGCCATATCCGGCAGAATGCCGGGGCTGTTGAACCCGTTTGGCGCGGGGCATGAGTCTTCAAGCGCTGTGTAAATCTTGAATATCCGGCCAATGACGCCCTCATCGATGAGCTGCTTGGCATAAAGCAGCGGAGCGTCAAAGCGTTTTTGGAAGCCCAGCATAAGAGCGTTCGGATGCTCGCGCTCCAGCAGCGCGGCATATTCGCGGTCGCCCTCCAGAGTTCCGGTAAGGGGTTTTTCCTGAAAAACGCGTTTTCCGGCGCGAATCATCATCAGCGAATGTTCGCGGTGAGAATCCGTGTTGGTCGCAATGACTACAACATCGCAGGTGTCCGACTTGGCAAGCGCCTCGATGCTCTCAAAGACAGGGGTCGAAGCATCAATCAGGGAATGAAATTTTTCCGCAGCTTGCTTGTCGAGGGTGGAGACGGCTACAAGCCGGCAGAGATTGGACTCCTGCGCCAGCTCGTGAATGTGGAGTGCGTGGATCATCCCCATCCTGCCGAGGCCAACTACACCGACGCGAAGGGGTTGAATCGAAGCCTGGGATGAAGACGGATGCGACTGTGCAGACATGTGAATACTCCTCTTATCACTGCTAGAAATCACGTCCACATATTACCAGCAGTTACCTCGAACCGGCCGAAGGAGGCGAGAGACGGTAGTGCCCTAATTTGGTTTAGGACGCTGCTAGTTTTCATCGTTATACTCTCGATGGGAACACTTCTTCCAGCCACCCAAATCAACGACGGGCAGTATCGTGAGTCCATCCCGTATTATCGGGTCTTTCAGTCTAGAAATCTGAAGAATGTACTGGAATCGAATAAAGTGGCTGTCTCCAAACACGTCCTCGTATTCAACCCTTCCCGACAGATGAACGAACAGTCCCCTGGCGTTCGCTTTAATTTCGTTACAGTTACGAGAGGCAATACACACGCGGACCCGTTCAGGATCAGCATTGGCGCGAATGATACCGACCGCAGATGATGGAAGGACTTCGTCCATTTCCTCCTCTTCACTCTTTGTGATTTCACACCACGCCCCGTATCGAACATTGAAAGCATGAGTAGACCCGAAGTTGCCTATTTGTATCTCCATGTCCCCAAGGCCATTATCTATCTCAATCTCTTTAAGCGGTTGCGGAGCGAATACAAGGCGCGCCCGTTCCTTGCTCTTCATCAATTCAATTTGAGCGAACGAGGCATCCGCCGCTCTTTGAGCGCCTTTAGCGGCTCGCCGGGTCTCCATAGACTGCCAGCCGATTACCCAGCATGTAATCAGCCCAACGATAACGAGCATCCCATCGGGATTTTCAAAGGATGCGTACCAATTTGGCGCGTTGGGACTGGCCTTTCCCTTATCTTGACCGCCGCCATCGTGTTTTTCTGGCGAGGGTGTGATAACGGATGGCTGGCCCTGTTTTGTGGATTGCTGTTCCTGGCCGAAAGTCTTATTTGGTTGGGTTGTCAGCGGAACGACTGCCACGAATGCGGCAATTGCGAGTAACGCCAGACGTTTCAGCATGATGTGGAAAATGTATCACAAATATCTCGACTTGGAATGGTGGATAGTGGGAGAATTACGGGCATGAATTGGATGCGAAAAGAATGGGAAGAAATTCGTCCCCACATTAAGGCGCACATCGTCATTGTGGCGGGCACTGCGGTAATCTCTGCGACTGGGGTTTGGATCACGAGATTCATACAGAACCAGATTGGCGTTTCGCTTTTGCCGACAAGGTTTTATATCGTTCTCGCTGTCCTTATATTCTGCGCTCTCCTACTATCGATCATCCTCCTGTTCGTTCTTTCTCGTTTTCTGAATGGCTCTAGTTCCCCCGCTTCTCAGGCACCACCTGTTATTCCAACAAACAAAACAGCCTCAGAACTGGCGGTCACAAAAGCTGTCGATCTGAGAGGCCAATTTGATGAGATGTTCTTTTTTAGGCCGGTAACAGGCATGGAGGCGTTTTTTTCCTATCCCTACTCAGTACTATTCAAACTCACTATTACTAATGTGGGAACCGATGAGACCACGATTGTCGGTTGGAATTTAGGACTATGGATGGGAAACGACTTCTTAGGCGGAAAGATTACGAAAATACCAGCATCGTGGCACATCCGTCGGTATGGCACAGATTTATATAACCTAAACCAGTTCCATGACGAGCCCTTGGAAGAAAAGATTGATAAACTTCCCAGTGGGGAAGCTTTTCGTAAAGGCATTCCAAGAACCGGCTGGATAGCTTTTGAAGTACAAGCATGGCAAGGGGAACTACCACATAATGCCTATTTCAGAATCGTAGCCAAAGACTCCTTCGGTAATGAGCATAATTTTGATAGACCTGCCCAGAATTACATAAAAACCGGGGAATTGGTCTCTATCGAGCAACCACTTCTTGAAAGCGGGAAAACTGGATTGAGTGTCACAATCGGAGGATAAGCCTGTAGATTTCAAATTAGGACACTACCCAAGCGACACGGGCAAGGAGCATGATGCGCCGCGCCGACGCGACTTACCCTGATTTTCATTTTGCTTCCCGGGGAGGGAGGGGGCCTTGCGACAAGTTTATGGTGGGCGGTCAGGGACTCGAACCCCGGACTTCCTGCTTGTAAGGCAGGCGCTCTAACCAACTGAGCTAACCGCCCGCACGGTGTGAAAAGACCATTGCGGCCTGCTTTCATCATAGCAGCGCTTATGATCGGTCGGCGGCGTTGCTCCCCTGAGGACTGACCGCAGCGCTTTTCTGGAGCGGCGCACCCCTATCTCGTTGATTTTCGCTACCCGTTTTGCCCAATTTTTTGCAAGAAACCTTCTATGTATATGTGAACCTTTTAGGCACGCGTTACGATACACTCACCCCGTGAGCCGTCTCATCCTCAATGCCGACGACTTTGGGCTGACCGCCGGAGTCAACCGTGCCATCCTTGAGCTGCACCGGGCTGGAGTGCTGACCAGCGCCTCGTTGATGGTCAGGGCTGAGGCTACCGATGAAGCAATCGAGATGGCTCTTGCTACGCCAACGCTGGGAGTAGGCTGCCACATAGTTTTGGTGGAAGGCGCGCCGGTGCTCCACGCGCAGAATCTTCCCACACTTGTAGATCAGCGTATAAGCCGCTTTTATTCGACGCCGGGCGCATTTCTTAAGCAGTTGCTCACCGGGCGCGTCCATACCCGCGAGATCGAAGCCGAGACCGCCGCGCAGATTGCGCTGCTGCAAGAACGCGGTTTGCGACTCTCGCACATCGACACGCACAAGCACACACATATGTTTCCCGCGGTGCTGAGGCCGGTGCTGCGAGCAGCCAAAGCTGCCGGAATTCGCGCGGTGCGCAATCCCTTTGAGCCGGCATGGAGCCAGCGTGCAACAACGGGCGCGCTGTGGCGAAGGCGGGCGCAGATGCGACTGCTGCGGCTGCTGGAGCCCACTTTTCGGCGGATTGTGGCGGAAGAGGGCTTTGTCACGACGGACGGCGCCATCGGCGTGTTGGCGACGGGGGCTCTTGATACAACAACAGTTATTTCCCTGCTCCAGAATCTGCCCACCGGCACGTGGGAGCTGGTCACGCATCCCGGCTACAATGACACAGACCTTGCCCAGATGCGAACTCGGCTGCGTGCTTCACGGGAGATTGAGCGAAAACTCCTGCTGACAATCGCTCCCCGGAACGGAGTCGAGTTCATTAGCTTTGCCCTGCTTGCGCCGGGGGGAACCAGGCGCCCGAACATTTCGTAACAAAAGCGCATCGAACGCAACTCTTGCCGCGTCACAAGATCAAGGCGGAATTCTCTGAAAGACTCGAGAACCTGGAGGCACATTGAACCTCTATTTGTTGTGGACAATTCTTTTTTATGGCTGGACGGCCTCGGAGATTGTTCTCGCTGTGGTTACGCGCACACGCCAGAGCGGCGGGAAGGTGCGCGACCGTGGCTCGATGCTGGTGATGTGGGCAGCAATCATCCCCGCAATTACAGCGGCGGAGTTTATTGGCCACATGTATCTAGCCAGAATTATGATCGGAGTGCAATGGCTGAAGCTCGCCGCGATCATTGTGATCGTCGCGGGCGTGATACTCCGCTGGACGGCAATTCTCTCGCTGGGAAGGGCGTTCAGCGCCAACGTGGCGATTCGTCACGAGCAGACGATCTATCAATCCGGGCTGTATCGCTATCTCCGTCACCCTTCCTACTCGGGATTGTTGCTGGTCTTTCTGGCCATCGCGCTGCACGAGCGGAATTGGCTGGCTGCCGTGGTGGTGTTGCTACCCACGACCGCCGCCATGCTCTATAGAATTCATGTTGAGGAAGCAGCCCTGCGGGAAGCCTTTGGGGCCGAATATGCGACCTACAGCAAGACAACCTGGCGCTTGATTCCAGGAGTGTATTAACGAAATTTCCTACCGGTTCGGACGATGAGCAAACTGCGCCGGATTGATCCTAGTTGCGGTTCAACCAATTTTACGGGACGTCACCATGCGCATCGGCATCACGTGTTATCCCACCTATGGCGGCTCGGGCGTGGTAGCCACGGAGCTGGGCATCGAGCTTGCGGCGCGAGGCCACGAGGTGCATTTCATCTCGTATTCGCAGCCGTTCCGGTTGAGCGGACGGGATAACGGCATCCTGTATCACGAGGTTCCGGTCTCCAGTTACCCGCTTTTCGAGTTCCCACCCTACGACCTGGCGCTGGCTTCGCGAATGGCGGAAGTTGCTGAATTTTATGAACTTGACCTGCTGCATGTGCACTACGCCATTCCCCACTCGGTGAGCGCGCTGCTGGCGCGGCAGATGCTGGCCGCGCGAGGGCGACGGTTGCCCTTTGTGACCACGCTGCACGGCACGGACATCACGCTGGTGGGGCTGGACCGCAGCTACCTGCCGATCACCCGCTACGCCATTCAGGAGAGCGACGGGGTCACCTCTATCTCCAACTATCTAAAGGAGGAAACGGTCAAGCACTTTGGCATCACGCGGGCCATCGAGGTGGTTTCAAACTTTGTGAACTGCGACGAGTATGTGCCCGTCAAGGATGAGAAAGCGAGGGCGGAGGCGCGCAGGAAGCTGGCCGCTCCGGGAGAGGCGATCCTGATGCATCTCTCTAATTTCAGGCCGGTTAAGCGGGTGGTGGACGTGGTGAAGGTGTTTGCGCTGGTGGCACGGGAGCTTCCGGCGCAACTGTATCTGGTGGGCGACGGGCCGGAGCGGTCGGCGGCGGAGTGGCTGGCGCACGACCTGCAAATCAATGAAAAGGTTCACTTTATGGGCAAGCAGGAGCGGGTGAACGAGCTGCTGCCGCTGGCCGATCTGATGGTGATGCCGAGCGAGCTGGAGGCGTTTGGGCTGGCGGCGCTGGAAGCCATGGCGTGCAAGGTTCCGTCGATTGCGACGCGGGTGGGCGGGGTGCCGGAACTGATTGACGATGGGGTTACGGGGTTGCTGTATCCCGTTGGGAATGTGGAAGATATGGCCGCCGGAGCGGTTAGCCTGCTGAAGGATCGGGCGCGGATAGAGGCGATGCGCGAGGCGGGGCGCAAGACGGCGCAGAAGCGATTCTGCTCGTCGCTGGTGGTGCCGCAGTACGTGCGATATTACGAGCAGGTGCTTGAAGGATAGGGAATAGGGAATAGTGGCCAAAACGCGCCAAAAAGGGTTCACATATAGACATATGGTTTTTTGCGCAAAACTGGGCAAAATGGGAAGCGGAAATAGGGGTCAGGGAGCAGGGACTAGGGACTAAGGGACTAGCGGGTCAGCGAGTCCGCAAGTCACCGAGCGGGCAAGCAGGCGCTACCGGCGGCCGATCAGGGCCTCGGCCACGTCCTGCGCGTTGGGCTTGGTGTTGAGCAGGTGCTCGGCGACGCGGGCGCGCTCCTCGGGGGTGAGGATGGGGATGGTGGCCAGGATGCGGCGCAGGGTTACGGCGACGTCGTCAATGTAGTTCATCAGGCGAATGGCTTCTCCGGAGAGCGGCATGGTTTTCCTCGTGGGGGCTTACCGTCTTTATTGTAGGAGACTGGCCCCTTCGACAAGCTCAGGGCGGGCTGTCCAGGCGGGGGCCTTCGGCAGGGCAGATTGAGGTTCGTGGTTTCCCACCCATTTCTCATCTTTTCCTCGAAAAGATGAGAAATGGATGGGGCACAGCGGATTGTTGTGGATTTGCAGACGGTGTAGCATTAACTTAATGGGAAGAGGCTTCCTTCGATGAACGAGATTATCTTTGAGGTGCGCGAGGACGAGGCGGACGGCGGCTATACAGCTTCCGCGCTGGGATACGGCATACATACCCAGGGGGATACGCTGGAAGAGCTGCGCGCCATGGTCAAGGAAGCTGTAGCCTGCTACTTCGACAAAACGATGGAGGCGCCGAAGATCATCCGCCTCCATTTTGTGCGGGACGAAGTCCTGGCCTGATGAAGCTGCCTCGCGACATCGACGGACCGCGCCTGGTCAAGGCGTTGAGCGTTTTGGGTTATGAGCCGACCCGGCAAAAGGGTTCCCACATCCGCGTGACCACCCTTCGCGATGGCAAGAATCACGAAGTCATTCCCTACCATCATCCGATCAAAACAGGCACGCTCGCCAGCATCCTCAAGCGCATCGCAGCTCACCACAGGTTGACGGTTGATGAACTGCTGGAGATGCTGGATTTATAGGCGTTTTCCAGGTCCGAGAAGCTGAAGTTGAGGCTACCTGCAGTGGGGGACTGGCCGTCCAGGCGGAGGTCTTCGGCAGGACGGATTGAGATTCGTGGTTCCACCAGTCTCAATATCGAGACCTAAGGCACCCAGACATATCTGGGTTAGACTAGAATGGTTTGACCGTACACGGTATTTGAAAATCCATCCTCCAAGCACGCATTGTCTGTCCGGCTTGCAAGGTTGGGTACCATCGAAGGTTGAACTGTGGAACTCTCAATACCAGATGGAGACAACGGAACGCTCTTTTGAAGTGTTGGATCGTTCCGGGACCGAAATCAAAGACCACGATGGCCGGACAGTGGATTAGCGGGAACCGGCGCTCATCCAGATAATCTCTATCACACGTTATGAGCACACGGCGTGCGCGCAGTGCATAGGCTGCGTGATTCTCGTCTGGGTGTCGACGGTTGCCAGCTTCTTGCGCGGTTATAACGTCCAATCCAGCTTCCCTCATTAGGTTGGTTGCTTGGGCTGGGAAGTTTTCGTCAGCGTAGAATCGCGCTTTAGCCTTCTTTTTCGCGTAATCAGTCGCCTGTGCAATCTCCTTGTGACTGGCGGGATTCGCATCATAGAGCAAATGGGCGTTGATCCATGTCAAGACTTCACCCCTATGTCTTTCGTCGAATAAGATATCAGACTTGGGCTAGCTTGTGGGCTTAGCGTGCAATCCCACCATTTAGATATCGATCTCCGCTGTTTACTATTTCACAAGTGAATTTGAGCGACATGATTACAATTACGGCATGAGCGATTCGGCGGTAGTTATGGCGCGGGCGTTTGTGAGCACGATTAACTGGCGGAGGCTGAGGCTGGCGGGATGATGCCGGGGCCGACACCCCGGCATCATCCCGGAAAAATTATTTCATTGAATGACGTATTCCCAGGGTTGCGCTTCGCTTCACCCTGGGCTATTCTCCTTACCTCCCTACAGGAGGAACGCAAAAAAAATGACAAGCTATAGATATCCCAGGTCCCCAAATGCGAGGGTGTCAAGTTCCATGACATAGTTTACAGAGTGTTCCGTGACATCCTTTACACTCTTAGGGTTCTTGTTAGTTCTCGCAGAAGCGTTCGACGATCGTCGAACGCTTCTGCGCAGGGTCGAGTTCGCGGACCAGGGTGGCGCAGTAGTAGACCAGATACCGTTCCTCGACCGGTTGGATATGCACCCGTTCTCCGACCAGGGTTTTGCCGATTCGCCAGCGGCGGCCGGCGATATCCACCGTTCCCTGGCAATCGACTTTCAGAGTCCATGCGCCTTCGGGGTACTCCCAATTTGGCGGGCAGGGATTATAGCGGCGCGGGCTGGGCTGCCATAACTCCGCTGGGGTCTTCATCCCCAGCGCCTCATGCGGGCGTATGTAGTTATGCTCCAGTCGATAGGCGTCCAGCCAGGCTTGCGGCTCTTGCTCGGGCATCCCGCGCCGCTCCAGCGCCCGCTGCAGGCTGCCGTGAAAACGCTCCACCTTACCCTGTGTTTGCGGGTGCCGGATGCCGCTCCAACAGAGCTGGATGCCCTGGCGCATCAACCACAGCGACAGGTGCGTGCGCCCGGAAAACGATTGCCAGTTCCACCATGGCGTGCCGTGATCCATCAGCATCGCCTCGGGCAAGCCGCACTCCTCAAAGGCTTGTTCCAGGCGCGCTTTCACCCGCCCGCCGTCCGGCGTCGCGGTAACGTCCAGTGCAATCACAAAGCGGCTGTGGTCGTCGAGGACTGACAGCGGCCCGGTGTGATGCGGCCAATTCTTCGGTCCTTTGAAGTCCATCTGCCACAGCTCGTTGGGCCGCTCGCGCTCAAAGCGCTTGATGGCCGGCGAGTGCCGGTCGGCGTCGCGCACCAGATCGTGGCGCAACAGAATGCGGTGGATGGTGCTGGGGGGCAGCTCGACGCCCTGGCGGCGCAACAGTACGGCCAGCTTGCGCGCGCCCCAGTCCGGATAACAGCGGCGCAACTGGATCACGAACAACTCCAGTTGGCTGGCGGTGCGATGCGGCGAGCGGTTCGGACGGCGGCTGCGTTCGGCAATGGCCGCCACGCCACCCTCCCGGTAGCGGTCCATCCATAGATAGCCGGTGGGCCGGGAGATCCCGAACTCGGCGCACAACGCGCTTATCGGCTTCATGCCCGACGAAGCCTCCACCACAAACTGAACCCGCTGATCTTGTACGTCCATCGTTTTCCATGGCATTGCCCTTGCACCTCCGCGCTCGCTTGCGCTCGCGCGGAAGTGTAAAGCATGTACAGAGACAATGTGTAAAGGATGTCATGGAACTGAACACCCTCGCATTTGGGGACCTGGGAATCCACCAAAACTAAAAGCCCCCGGCCAACCCGTCGGGGCTTTTCTTTTTGCTCGTCATCCTGAGCGAAGTCGAAGGACCTGCGTTTGCGTTTCGTGCTTTGTATCAGGGCACGACTTTAGTCGTGCCGTAAAGGGTGCAAAATAATTGGGCTTCAGCCCCTGAGGAGGAATCGTAATACGGAGGTAGGCCGGGGTTATAACCCCGACAGAATTCGCGCTCTATTCCTCTCCCGGTTGCTCTCGAAGATACGGCGGCGAAAGAACCTTCTGCCAGAATATTGAGTCGATATATGAGGCTGTACTATACCAAGCATTAGATACTTCTCACGTAGGGAATCACATAGATATTTGAAATCCGTTACTCTTTCACGGCAGGTTGGCGCACCGCAGAGGCAAGGCATTTCCCAATAGTCTTCATCCATTGTGGTTGAATAGTCGTACCTAATCTCCTCACCAGGTTGAATGCCGACGAGTGCTTTCAAAATCAAGTTGCGGATACCAGCATTTGGTTCACACGAATGATTTGCATAACAGCCAGGTTCCTCTAAATCGATATATAAATTTGCTGCCACCTGCAATGGATAGCACTGCTTCTCTCCCTTTGCAACAGCGGCATTGAAGTCAATCAGTGGTCCTCCAAAGTGCAAAATGTCATCACCCGGATTAATATAATGGCTCGCAAAGAGCCCGAGGCCCAAATCGCCCTCGGCAATATAAAAAACACCAGGGGTCTGTGGTTTGGGTGGGCAACTCACAACGATACCGGGAACACAGACACCATCGAAGCTATAAATCCCCATTTACGACACTCCTTGCCCTTGAACTGCCTTCTTGAGAAACTCATCCGCGAGTGCAACTGACTTCTTAAGGTGGTTGAGGCGTTCATTCACGCCTAGCTTTGAATTCTTGCCTTGCTTGAAGTAAAACGCTGCTTGGTCATAGATGCCTTTGAAGGGACGAAGCGCCCTCCTTAGGTCTGGCTCTTTTATATCTTCATCTGCAAGACTGATTTTTCCCTGGGCAACATGTTCCCAAGCTGTCAACAAGCAAATATTCGCCTTATGAATTATGTCCTTGCGGGCTGTTTCTGTCAGCGACGCCTCGGCCCTTCGTATGAAGTCGAAAAAACGATGGTAGTTCTGGAAGAATTCATCAAGGGCGAGGGCAAGGCTGGCTTCGGCTGCATAATTCTGCAAGTGGATTAGATCCCATCCGACGTCAAACGCAGCCCAAATCTCGTCCATGTCTTTCATGAAATATGCGATTTGTTCTCGCAGTTCGCAGCCCAACACCATATTTACATTGCTGGGCTGTTTAAGGCGATCGAACCATTTCCGAACGCCGTCACGATTGCGCTCTTTAAACTCGTCCGTCGACTTTGCGTGCTGCAACTGAATTACAACGACACCCAGCAGATCCGTGGGGAGTTTCGGGTCTCCCAGTGTCGCAATGGCCGAGCGCCCCCGTCCATGCGCAGCAGTGAACATCCCGTGCTCGAATATTACGTTGTCGCGAGGTGTGAAGCTCGACTGGCCTCGCTTATTCGTGACATCGTCCTCGCTTGCCACTAGCAGAGATGCATTGGTGAGTGTGGTCAATCCAATGAGACTCTCGATGAAAGTGCTGCCAACCGGAAACGCGCTATCGCTCCACCAGGCGGTCACCTCTGCACCTAGTGAAAACAATATTGTCTGTATGGACTCAGCATAAGGTTGGGCTTCTTTAGACGATCCAAGGAATACTTTTGCGACATCGGCCATATTTTCCCCAATCGGAACTCTATAGATCAGAGCACCGTACTGTTGCCTCTCCAACACCGACCAGGCGTTTTAAGGTATGCCCCTGATTGCGGGAACAGTTTGTGCCGAACCACGTGCCTAAGTCCTCGATTTCCTTGTTTATCCACTGGTCCCGTTTCTTGTTTGTGCACTGATGGCTCAGTCCCATATCAGCATAAACTGTTCGCTGCAAACCCAGTTGTCGGTTGCCGAATGAATCACCCACAATCCTATTGAAAACAATCATCTAGAGCAAGCCCGGCTCATCCGCGAGCATCATGGCGGATGGCTCATCCTATCCAAGCCACCAAATTGGGTGCCACATTCTTCCGCAATCTTATCGCGGAAAGGTGGGAAAGTATACCGTCCGAATTTCAAATCAATTCCCATAAACGCCGATGTTGCCGGGAAGGATTCTCGGTTTATGTCAAATAGACTTCTCGCTCAGGAAGCTATGCGGAAGGGGTAGGGAGCTAGGCCCCAGCTCCTTCCGTCCCTGTCCCCTACCTTTTTTGCTCATTGGGGTGGGTTCCGCCCACCCCAGGTGGCCGAAGGCGTCCGCCTGGACGGCCAGTCCCTTTAACCAACATTGACCAACTTTGACTCGATGTTCGCTCTTTCTTCCCCGTATAATCTGCCGCCGCAGGTCCAATGTGCTGTGGCCAGCAGCCCTTTTGACTGGTTTTCGCATCCCAAATTGCCCAATTGCGCGCCAAAAAAGGTAAGCATCTAAATACACCCTTTTTGGCGTTTTACCCGCGAATTTCGCCCCCTGTTCCCTGTTTTCTCAGCTCAAAAACTCGGCAATCGCGCTGACCACCGTCTGCTGCTCGTCCTCGCGCAGTTCGGGGAAGATGGGCAGGGCCAACACCTCTCGCGCCGCCCGTTCTGCCTCGGGGAAGCTGCCCTCGCTGTAGCCGAGCGGCTTGAGTGCCTCCTGTAGATGCAGCGGGACGGGGTAGTAGACCTCCGAACCGATCTTGCGTTCCGTCAGAAAAGCGCGCAGCCCGTCGCGGCGCGTGGTGCGGATAATGTACTGATGCCAAACGTGATGCGTGCCGCGGACCTCCTGCGGCAGGACGATGCCGTGAATGGGATAGGGGCCGGCCTCGACCAATCCCGCGGCGTGAAAGAGCGCGTGATAGCGGCGGGCCACAATGCGGCGGAGCTGATTCCAGCCGTCGATGTAGCGCAGCTTGACGGAGAGGATGGCGCCCTGAAAGCCGTCCATGCGCGCGTTCCAGCCGGTCTCGTCGTGGTGGTAGCGGCGCTTCATGCCGTGCTGGCGCAACATGCGGGCGCGCTCGGCGATCTCGCCGGAGTTGGTGGTGACCATCCCCGCGTCGCCCGCGGCGCTGAGGTTCTTGGTGGGATAGAAGCTGAAGGCGGCGACATCGCCTAAAGCGCCTGCTTTCAATCCATTACACTCAGCACCCCAGGCCTGGGCGGCATCTTCGATGAGCTTGAGATTGCGCTCCTTGGCGATGCGGGCGAAGGAGGCCCAATCTGCGCATTGGCCGTAGAGATGGACGGGGAGGATGGCTTTGACGGTCGCACCTTGCGGGCCGTTGAGGAGGGCTTCGACGGCTGCCGGACTGAGGTTGAAGGTGGCAGGATCGATGTCGGCGAGCAGTGGCTGAGCCCCGGCGCGGAGAATGGCGCTCGTCGAGGCGAAGAAGCTGAAAGGGGTCGTGACGACGGCGTGACCGGAGCCGATTCCGGCGGCGGCCAGGGCGAGCCAGAGGGCGTCGGTGCCTGAGGAGCAGCCGATGGCATGGGCCACGCTCAGTTGCGCGGCGGCGGATTTTTCGAAGGCGGCCACCGGCTCACCCAGAATGAATTGCTGCGTGGCCAGGACCTGGCCGACGGCCTCCATAAGTTCCCGGTAGAGCGGCTGGTACTGGCGTTTGAGGTCCAGCATGGGCACCGGCTGGGCGGTTGAGGCGGGATTCTGAGGCTGGTTCGGCTCGGTTTTCACACATCCATGCTAGCAGCCGTGCGGACAGGCAGGTTTCCCACCCTTTAATCACCCCAACGACGAAGACCTGTCGTTGGGGACCCCGATTTCGCCAGAAACAAAGCGAAAGCATGGGGCACGGGGCTGAAAGCGTCCGGGAAAAAGAAAATTGCCACAGGGGAGGGTTGAAAAGGTTGCAAAACCTCTATACTGTTAAGCTATTGTGGGAATTGGCGGCTCCGGAGCTTCCGGTGACGTATCCGTTGGTTTGTATACGTACATGCTACCCAATAGCATCCACTCTCCCCAAAGAAAGCAGGAGATCGGCATATGGACACTAAGCCGGCACAAAATATTCAGGACACGTACCTGAATACGGTCCGCAAGGACAAGACCCCCATCACGATTTATTTGGTCAGCGGTGTCAAGCTCACCGGGAAGATCCGGTCGTTTGACAAGTACTCCGTGCTTCTGGAGAACAACAGCCAGGAGCAGTTGATCTTCAAGCATGCCATATCAACGGTGGTGAGCAACCGGGGCTCGCTGCACGGCGATCACCGCGCGGCTGGAGCAGCCACCGAACCAGGTCCGGCCTCCACCGCGACTCCAGCCGCTGGAGAGCCGCGATAGCAGGCGGGAAGCGGTCTCCTTTGGCCGTCGAGTCAAGCAGGACAGGCATTCGGAGTTCCATCCCCACACCCGATTCGGCGCGTGAAGATGGAGGGCCGGAGCGGGCAGTATTGGTGGGAGTGGACCTCATGCTCCGCTCCCGCGGCAACCACGCAATCCAAACAGACGCGCGGAGAGCCGTGGTGTGCTCGGAGCCGGCTGCGCTGGATTCCGGATTGGATGAAGCTGCACATCCTGATGCGGGCCTTTCCCCGGCCAGATCGGCCTGGTCACGTTCGCAAACTGAGCTGGACGTGGAAGAGTCTCTTGCCGAGTTTCGCGAGCTGGTGGCAAGCGCCGGCGGCGTGGTGGCCGCGGAGATCCTGCAGCGGCGCGCGCGTCCCGATCCGGCCACGCTGATCGGCACGGGCAAGGTGGAGGAGATTGCCGGAGTTGCCGCATCGATTGATGCCGACTTAGTGCTCTTCGATCACGACCTGACATCGACCCAGTTGCGCAATCTGGAGGCAGCGCTGCCCTGCCGCGTTCTGGACCGGACACAAATCATTCTGGACATCTTTGCCCGCCACGCGCGCACCCGCGAGGGACAGTTGCAGGTGGAGCTGGCGCAACTGGAGTACCTGTTGCCGCGGCTGACCGGCAAGGGCAAAGCGATGTCGCAGCTGGGCGGCGGCATCGGCACGCGCGGGCCGGGCGAAACGAAACTGGAGACCGACCGGCGGCAGATCAAGCGCCGCATCGACAAGCTGAAGCTCGATTTGGATGCGGTGCGCCGCGTGCGCAAGCAGCAGCGGCAGCGGCGTGAGTCGGTTCCGGTGCCGACGGTGGCGCTGGTGGGCTATACCAACGCCGGCAAGAGCACGCTCTTCAACCAACTAACCGGCGCACAAGTCTTGCAGTCGCCGAAGATGTTTGCCACACTGGACCCAAAACTTCGAGCAATAGAGTTGCCCAGCCGCCGCCGAGTGCTGCTGTCGGACACGGTCGGCTTCATCCGCAACCTGCCGCACACGCTGGTGACCAGCTTCCGCGCCACTCTGGAAGAGGTGGCGCAGGCTGAGGTGCTGTTGCACGTGCGCGACGCGGCTTCGAGTTACGGCGATGAACAGAAGTTGCAGGTCGAGAAGGTTCTGGGAGAACTGGAATCGCTCAATAAGCCGCGCGTCGAAGTGCTGAACAAAATCGACCTGCTGGACGCGCATGAGCGGGAAGGATTGCTGGAGCGGACGGAGTCCTCAGGTGAGGTAGCCGTCTCGGCGCGCACCGGCGAAGGGATGGAGGCGCTGCTCAGGGCCATTGACCGCGCGCTGCACTCCGATCCGGTGATCGACGCCGAGCTGCGGGTTCCGCAGCAGGAGGGCGCGGTGCTGGCGGCCATTGAGGCAGGGATGGTTGTACACAGCAGAGAGTACGAAGGCAATCTTGTCCGACTCACGGTGAGCGGACCGGCCTCGCTAATGGGGCGACTGCGGCAGTACCGGCTGCGGGAAGAATAACGCGAAGGAGATCGTATGAACCCGGTTCCATCCAACCCAGGTCGCACCATCACCACGCTTGCCAGCCGCGAGGTTTATCGCAACCAATGGATGCGGGTGCGAGAGGATGAGATTTTGCGCTCCAATGGCGAGCGGGGCATCTATGGCGTGGTGGAGAAGCACGACGCGGCCATCATCCTGCCGGTGGACAAGGGGCGAGTGTGGCTGGTGGAACAGTACCGTTACACCATCGGGGAGAGGGCGCTGGAGTTGCCGCAGGGCGGCTGGGAGATGGAGGTTGAGAATCCCGAGGAGCTGGCGCGCGGCGAACTGAAAGAGGAGACCGGCCTGGAAGCAGCGGAGATGATTCACCTGGGCGATCTTTGGATTGCCTACGGTTACGCCTGCCAGAAGCAGCATGTGTATCTGGCCACCGGGCTGACGCACGCGGCGAAGAAGCCGGACAGCGAGGAGCACGACTTGGCGGTGCGAACGGTTTCCGTTGGTGAGTTCGAGGAGATGATGCGCAACGGGGTGATTCGCGACGGCAGCACGCTGGCCGCATGGGGGCTTTATCTGTTGTGGAAGGGGCGGCAGGGGTGAGGCGACGGTCCTCCCCCGCTGCCGGAACGGCTCAGATATAGTGGTAGCGCAGCATGCAGTGATCCTTGCCCTGCATAAGCGTACCCATCAGTGTCATATCGATCTTGGGATTCACCGCACGGGCGAAGAGGATGTCCCCCAAGCATACCGCGTTGTAACCGAAGTGGGCAGCTCCCGCATCCCGCCATGTCTTGGCCCAGATACATTCGCTAATCTTGATGCAGTAAGCCTTGTCCGTGTCCTCAACCACTTCGAGGGTTAGTAGTTCCATCGCCTCCTTGTTGCTGGGACCGAACTCGTCCTTGAATACCGACAAGTCGTTCTTCCCTGTGGCCTTCACCACGAATGCACCGAGGTTCTTGGACTCCTCCTGAATAAACGTCTCCAATATCTGGTTCACCTTTTCCCGGCCCATTTCTTTCTCGAGGATGAAGAGCAGTGGAATGAAATGGTCCACATACTCTAACCGGAAGTGCTGTCGATGCGTGAGCGTCTCGGGCAAATCGAACTTGTTCCCGGCCTTGTGGACCACGGTTTCCTGGGATGCCCCGCCCGCGGCCCCTTGGGTCTGTGCGCCAAGGGCTCGCACGCACGCGCAAGTACCAAGGCATGTTGGGACCAATCCTTTCATGAAACAGCGACGATCAGTCATGGGATTCCTCCTCGCGAACTTAGGTTATACGCAGGGATTCCCGGTTCTGTTCCGCTAGACGGTGATAATTCGTAGTGCGTTAAGCCGTAACGCCGGGGAAAGGAGCCTGACCTGAACGAAGCCGAATGAACTTGATGGGGTAATCTGGGGTACCCCGCGACTCGTGAACTTATCCGCGCTTGTCCATGGGGATATAGGGCGAGGGATAGGGCGGGCCGATGTATTCGGCGCGGGGGCGGATGAGGCGGTTGTCGTCGAGCTGCTCGATGACGTGGGCGGCCCATCCTGCGATGCGGCTGATGGCGAAGATGGGCGTGTAGAGGTCGATGTCGATGCCCAGCGTGGCGTAGGTGGAGGCAGAATAGAAGTCCACGTTGGCGTTGAGCTTCTTGTCGGCGTTGATGTACAGCTCGATGGCGCGTGACATCTCGAACCACTTGGGCTGGCCGGCGTCCTTGCCCAGTTGCTCGCTCATCTTGCGCAGATGGGTAGCGCGGGGGTCCTCAGTTTTGTAGACGCGGTGGCCGAAGCCGGAGATCTTCTGCCTGGCGGCGAGCATTCCTTTGACGTATTCGACCGGGTCTGCGCCTTCCCTGTCGATCTCGTAGAGCATGCGCATGACGCCTTCGTTGGCGCCGCCGTGCAGCGGTCCCTTGAGCGCGCCGAGGGCGCCGGTGACGGCGGAGTGGACGTCGGAGAGGGTGGCGGCAATGACGCGGGCGGCAAAGGTGGAGGCGTTCAGCTCGTGTTCGGCGTGCAGGATGAGGGCGATGTCCAGCGTGCGGGTGGCTGTCTCGGAGGGCTTGACGCCGTTGAGCATCCAAAGGAAGTTGGCGGCGTGGTTCAGCGAGCGGTCGGGGGGCACAACCTCCAGCCCTTTGCGCAGCCGGTCGTAGATGGCCACGATCATGGCGAACTGCGCGGTCAAGTTGAAGCTTTTGCGCACGTTGGCGTCGTGGGAACTGTCCTTTTCATCCGCGTCGTAGAAGCTAAGCGCCGAGACCGCCGTGCGCAGTACCTCCATGGGGGAGGCTGAGGCGGGAGCGCTACGCAGCAGGTCGATGATGCGCACGTCGAGGCTCCTGGCCAGCGTGAGTTGCGACTCGAACTCGCGCAGCTCAAGCTCGCTGGGCAGGATGCCAGTCCACAGCAGGCTGGTGGTCTCCTCGAAGGTGGAGTTCAGGGCCAATTCATGAATGTCGATGCCGCGATAGGAGAGCACGCCGGCTTCTCCGTCGATCCAGCAGATCCCGGAGTGTGCCGCGACAACTCCCTCCAAACCCTTCCCAGCGACAGCGGTCGACATAGCCTTCGGATTTCTCCCTTATGGTGATTACTTATGTGGATGCGGCAATTTTACCCGAGATTCAAGACAGCTCCGCTTGAAAGTGCTGCAAAGATGTTTATATCGTAGCGCTTCCATGATTGTCACGAAAGGCGTGAGTGGCTGGCTGGGAAAACGGCCGCGAAGCCATTTTCTGTCGTTAACTGTACAAAGGTGGGCAGCTTTCCCTGCACAATCGGGAATATTTCTATATTCTGTAGATTCACCCCTTGAGCGGCTGAAACCAGAGCTTCATCATCCGGCCTTCCGGGTGGAATCCCGGCAAAAATACGGGATTGGGGAGAGAATCCCTTTTTCAGCGGCGTCTAACCAGACAGGAAGACGACCTATCACGACGAACGGTCCGCGAGACGGACCACGAAAGAAAGGCAAACACATGAGCGCACTTGACGATACACCCCGGAGTTACTCGGGCGCATTGCTGGCGACTATCGCCATAGCCCTGCTGGCCGGGGTTGGAGGCCTGATCTGGAATTACGCACAGAGCGGCACACTGGCTAATCAGCAGAAAGAACTCGACACAGTCAAGGAACAAAACAAGAAGCTGGCGTCTGATTTGCGCGAAACCGACGCCCGCCTCAAAGTAGCAACCGAGGAGTTGGGCCAGTCGCTGGGGCTGACGCAGAAGCAGATGGATGCCCGCGCCCAGGAGATCCTCCGCCGGGAGCAGGCCGTGGAGAGCGCCCAGAAGCAGACCGCGCAGGCGGTAACCGGACTTTCCTCGGATGTCTCCGGGGTTAAGACCGACGTGGGTGGGGTCAAAACCGATCTGACCAAGACGCAGAGCGACCTGGCCACCGCGATCAGCCAATTGCAGTCCATGAAGGGGGATCTGGACGGCCACAGCACCCTGATTGCCCGCAATCGCGATGAGCTGGAAGTACTGAAGCACAAGGGCGACCGGAACTACTACGAGTTCACGTTGACCAAGGGCGCGAGGAAGCCGGTGGGCACGGTGAGCCTGGAGCTGACCAAAGCCGATCCCAAGAAGTACACCTACAGCCTGACGGTGGTGTCTGACGACAAGCCCGTGCCCAAGAACAACAAGGGAATCAACGAGCCTTTGCAGTTCTACAGCGGCAAGGATCCGCAGCTCTTTGAAGTGGTGGTGAACACGGTCAATTCAAAGAATCAGGTAAGCGGGTACCTGTCGACGCCCAAGAGCGCGCCGGCTCCTCCTACTGTTCCATAACCGTTGTGTGGGGGGCGAGCACCAGGTTGTCCTGATACTGGAACCTGAAGGTGAAGTTCAAATCCTGACGCGCCTCCCATTCCTGTTTGGACATGCGGAAGATCCAGAAGGCGGTTCCCTCCACGCTCTGCCCTGGCTCAAGGGTGGCGCGGGGCGAAAACGCGTTGGAGCGCCGCGCGGCCAGCTCGGGATAGGCGAGAAAAACCTCATCGAATTGGCCTGTGCTTCCGGCGGAGACGGAAAGGATGCCGTCTGCCTGCCTGAGATTGGCCAGCACATCCTCCAGGATAAGCGGGTTCTTGCTCCGGTTGAGCAGCTTGATGCGCGCGAAGACCAGCACCTGGTCGAAGCTCTGCCTGGCCATGGGCTGACCGCTGGCGTCGAAGCCCGAGGTCACGACATGGCTGGGATGAGCCCAGACCTGAACAATCTCTCCGCTGGCCACAGGCGGCTTTTGAGTGGCCAGCACATAAAGAGCGAGGGCGATAACGACCAGCAGGGTCGCGGCGATGATGGACCAGACCACGTGGCCGGATCCCCGGGTGAACTCTTCACCGCGGGCTGCACCGTCCATATCTTTCGGAGATTCCTGATGGAGTAAGCTCATGGCGCCCTTATCTTAGTCTCTTCAGGCGCAAAATGGGCAACAATTCCCTAATATTTGTGGAAATGACGGAAGGAGATATCTGAATGGCGCAACGCGTATGTCCGTGGTGGCTTGGCTATTTGCTGGCAAGCCCGATCCGGCGCTGGGGGCAAAACCCGGAGGAACTGCTCGCCCCGTTTGTTCGGCAAGGCATGACGGTCCTGGAACCCGGGCCCGGGATGGGCTTCTTCACGCTTTCACTGGCTCGCATGACAGGACCATCAGGACGGGTTGTTGCAGTGGACATCCAGAGCAAGATGCTGGAAAATCTGCGACGCAGAGCTCTCAAGGGCGGATTGCTGGCGCGCATTGAGACACGTTTAGCGCAGCCGAATTCAATGGGAATCGGCGATTTGAAGGGCGCGGTGGATTTTATATTGGTTTTTGCCGTACTCCATGAGATGCCGTCGGAAGAAGCCTTCTTCGGCGAAGCAGCGGCCGCGCTCAAGCCGGGAGGATTGCTGCTGCTGGCGGAGCCCGCTGGCCACGTCAAGCCAGCGAAATTCCAGCATGAACTGGAGGCGGCGCAGGCAGCCGGCTTTGAAGTGGTTGAGTATCCCTCGATTCGCAGGAGCATAGCGGCGGTTCTGCGCAGAAGAGATTAAATCCAATCGGGTCCGCACGGGAAGAGCAACTGGGAAAAGCCGCGAAAGACAACTCGCTCAGTTGTGAAATGGATAGAGCGTAAACAATTGCAAGCAGTTACGCACAATGTGACAAGGGGAATATTGTAGACACACCCCATCCTTGCACCGTGACGGTTTTGCTCTTACGCCCGGTCTTCCGCGCCTTCAGGTCTCGCTGGGAGTGGCGCTCGGGGGGGCGTTCCGCAGACGGATTACTGCATCCGCCTGGGCGCCCTTCTGGCCCTGGACGATGTCGAACTCAACGTCATCGCCTTCTTTCAGCGTCTTGTATCCGTCCAACTGAATCGATGAGTAGTGGACGAATACGTCCGGCCCATCTTCACGTCCGATGAAACCGTAACCCTTGGCGTTGTTGAACCACTTGACCTTCCCTTTGTACTGGGCCACAGGGTCCTGCCTTCCTTACATCCTGTGATGTACGGCGGGCTATGAATCAGGGGAATGCCCGCTACTATGCATTATGACGCAAAACTCCCGTGAAAAGATGCAGTAAAACAGATGACAAACGCACATTGTGAGACAGGGCCGGATTGTAGCCTCCGGCTCTGATGGGAAGGGGAGTGGATGAACAGGTTGCGGGAAAAGGGCGAATTGCAGGCGAATATCCCGAAAGTATCCCTCCGGGGCATATAGATAGGCTGAAACCCCTCCCCGCCGGCATCGCGTTCATTTTGTTGGCCTTATACGGGAGCTACCTCCCGCCTCCCTCAGGATTGAGTATTTCCGCAGCCTGAGGAGCCATGAGACGGCCACCCCTATTACTTGCCTTTGCCAGCGAGCCGGCGCGCATACAGGAGCACGGCGGAGAGCGTCTTGCCGTCCAGAATCGCGCCCATTTCGATCAGTTTGAGCAGCTCGGAAAGTCTGACCAGGCGAAAGGCAATGTGCTCGTCTTCGTCCGGATGGGCGTCACCCGCCACCAGGCCCTCGGCCATAAAAACCTTCATCGACTCGTCCAGAAAGCCGGGGCTGGCGTAGTACTCGACCAGCGGCTTCCATTTATTGGCGCGGTAGCCGGTTTCCTCCACGAGCTCCCGCTGAGCGCCCAGGAGGGCGTCTTCGCCGGGGTCCAGCGTGCCGGCCGGTAGCTCCCACAGGAACCGGTTGGCGGCATGGCGATATTGCCTCTCGACCACGATCCAGGGGTCTTTCTTGCTTTTCGCGTTGTCGACGGCCAGGATGACCACACTGCCTCCGTGGCGAATGATGTCGCGGGTAGCCAGCTTGCCACCCGGCTCGATGAGGCGGTCACGCAGCACCCGGAAGAGCGGCCCCTCGAAGACCATCTCGGAGCTGAGTAGTTGAGCAGTCTCCTCCACCACGGGCAGGAGCGCCTTGTGGGCCTTCTTCACCTTAGGCTTCTTCGCCTTGGACTTCTTCTGCTTGGATTTCTTAGTCTTTGGTTTCTTTGCCTTGGCTTTCTTCCCTTTGGCCTTCTTTGCCTTGGGCTTCTTCAGGGCTTTTGCCTTTTTACGGGCTTTCTTAGCCTTTGGCTTGGCGGCTTTCTTCCCCTTGGATTTGGCGGCCTTCTTCCTCTTGGGCTTGGCGGCCTTCGCGGCTTTTTTCTTTTTCTTCTTCTTGGGCATCTCTTGTCTCTCCTCCAGTAGGCGCACTTGGGGCGCAACTGAACAACATGCGCAATCAGATACAGAGTATACGCACCGCCGGGCCAGAATGCCGCAAGCAAAATGGGCTCGTGCAACAATTAGGCCTGGCGTGGCATCCTTAACAGGAGCCGAATCTAATATTCGTGAATGCAGATTGGGTTCGCCCTGGGATTCCCTGTCACGAAGAGAATGCGTTGCTGAGAGCAGAGTGCCATCCCATCACCGTTGTGCCGGGTCTGAGCCGGCTGTATCTGGAGTACTGCTCCGGCGCGGCGGCACGGGCATTCTATGCCCCTGAATCGTGGGACAAAGGTTGGCGGGAGCGGCCAAAGATACCCGCGCACTGGGCGGAGCTGATGCGGCTACTGGCTGGGCAGAATCCGTCCTCTGCTGCAAAGACAGGGGCTGCCGCGGCGGCTCTCGATGCTTTGCGCGGCGGCGGGGGAGCCGTGGTAACCGGGCAGCAGGTGGGGCTGTTTGGCGGACCGCAGTTTACACCATTCAAAGCGGCTACGGCGCTAGCCCGCGCGCGAGAGGCTTCGACAGGCGGACGGCCTCACGCCGCAATCTTCTGGCTGGCTACGGAAGACCACGACTTTGCGGAGATCAACCACGTGGTCTTTCCAACTCGGCGCGAACTGCACAAGCTGAGCTATATGGCGGCGCCCGAGTCTGCGCGGCCGGTGGGCGGCCTGGTGCTGGACGACTCGATTACGCCGCTGGTTGAGCAGGCGGGGGAACTGCTGGGAGCCTCCGAAGCCATGGAGGCGCTCACCCGCGCCTACAAGCCGGGGCGCACACTAGCCCAGGCCTTTGCGGAGTTTTATACCAGGGTTTTTACGTCGCAGGGGCTGCTGGCGCTGGACGCGAGCGGACGCGAGGCGCACCGCATGGGCGCGCCGGTGTTGCGCGCTACGCTGGAGCGCGCTGACGAGCTGAATGGGGCGCTGCTGGAGCGCAACCGGGAGTTGGAGGCGTCCGGCTATCACGCGCAGGTGGTCGTGGGGCCGCAGTCCAGCCTGCTATTTCTCATCGACGAGCGAACGGGGGCGCGGCTGGCGCTCAAGCGGCTGGTCCCGAGCGCACATGAGCCGAAGGGGCTGTGGCAAGCGGGTCGGCAGAGCTTTTCCACGGCGGAGCTGCTGGGAATTCTGGACGCCGAACCGGAGCGCATCTCGCCCTCGGCGCTGCTGCGGCCGATTTTCCAGGATTTTCTGCTTTCGAGTTCAGCCATCGTGGGCGGACCGGCGGAGATTGCTTACTTTGCCCAGTCCGCCGTGCTTTACGAGCGGATTCTGGGCCGGATTACGCCGGCATTGCCGCGTTTTTCGGCTACGCTGATCGAGCCGAAGATTGGCGACGTGCTCAAGAAACACAGGCTGACGCTGGAGCTGGTTTTTGGCGAGAGTGCCGCTTCGCTAGCGCAATTGCTGGCTACCCAAGCTATGCCGGAGGAAGGAAAGCGAAAACTGGCGACAGCCGGGACGGCGCTGGAGAACGAGCTTGATGCGCTGCTGGAGTGGATGCATACGCTGGATGCGGGGCTGGGCCAGTCGGCGGAAACTGCAGCCAGCAAGATGCGTTACCAGATGAGCCGCCTGCGGCGTTTGGCGGCCAACTTTCAGTTGCAGCGAGAAGACGCGCTCACGCGCCGGGCCGAGGCTGTCAGCCGAGCGCTTTTTCCCGGTGGCGTGTTGCAGGAGCGGGTGCATGGAGCGGCTTATTACTTTGCCCGTTACGGTTTTGGACTGGCGGAGGAGCTGACCGCGCAGGCGGCGATGTGCACAACAGGGCATACGGAAATGTGGCTGTAACAAAGATCAGAGATCAGGGCCGTATGGCGCTCAAATACAAGTCCGACGCAATGCTAGACTGATTTAACCATTCAGGAGGTTCTTTGCGCATGAATACAGCTCATCGTTATGGCGTAGTTCTGCTGGTTGGCCTGGCTTCGTTCTTCCTCTTCCCTGCCCTTGGGGCGCAGGAGACGCGGACGGCCGCGCCTCCGGCCGCGGCGGGCGCGGAGACGCATCGAGATAAAGAGGCCGACAAGGAGACGCCTGTTCCGCCGGAGAAGACCGTGGCCACGCATCATGAGCTGGCGCTGGGCGGCAAGACGCTGAAGTATACGGCAACGGCGGGCACGCTGCTCATCCGTGATGAAGAGGACAAGCCCTACGGGAGTATCTTCTACGTGGCCTACACGCTGGAGGGCGTTGACGCGCAGACGCGGCCGGTGAGCTTTCTTTACAACGGCGGGCCCGGTTCGGCCTCGCTGTGGTTGCACATGGGTTCGTTCGGGCCGGTGCGCATTGTGACCGACAGCCCCAACCCGACCGCGGGACCGCCCTTCAAGCTGGTGCCGAACGAGTATTCGCTGCTGGACAAGAGCGACCTGGTCTTTATCGACGCGCCGCTGACCGGCTACTCGCGCGCCGTGGGCAAGGGTACAGCCAAGGACTTCACGGGCGTGGACCAGGACCTGCGAGCCTTCGACCGCTTCATCCAGCGCTATCTGAACGTAAACCAGCGCTGGAACTCGCCGAAGTTTCTCATCGGCGAATCCTACGGAACCACGCGTTCGGCGGCCCTGGCCGACATGCTGGGCAACGACGGGGTGCAGCTGAACGGCGTAGTGCTGATCAGTTCGATTCTGAATTACGGTGTGCGCGCAGGCGGATACGACACCATCTACATCTCCAACCTGCCCAGCTACGCGGCGGCGGCCTGGTACTTTAACAAGATTCCCAACAAGCCGGCGGACCTAGCGGCGTGGGTAGAGCAGGCACGCGTTTTCGCCTCCGGGCCGTATGCGCAAGCGCTATTTGCGGGGCACAACCTGCCGGCGGCACAACTGGATGCAGTGGCCAAAGAGGTGAGCCGGCTGACGGGTCTGAGCGTGGAGTACGTGAAAGAAGCCAACCTGCGCATCTCGCCGACGCGGTTCAGGAAAGAAGTGCTGCGCGACGACCGCAAGACGCTGGGACGCTACGATATGCGTTTCGAGGGCGTGGATGTGGACGCGGCCGGGGAAGCGCCGAGTTACGACGCCTCTGATACAGGCATCATGGGCGCCTTTGTCGCCGCGTTGCACGATTATCTTGAGCGGGAGCTGAAGTACGAATCGACCGACACCTACCATCCCAGCGCCGACACGATTGGCCAGTGGGACTGGAAGCACAAACCCACCAGCGGTGGACCGGGGATGGGGGCATTCGGGATGTCGCAGTCCGAGCCGTGGGTGGCCGCGGACCTAGCAAGCGCGATACGCAAGAATCCACATCTGAAGGTCTTTTCGGCCAACGGCTACTTTGACCTGGCCACGCCATTTTTTGGCACCGAGTTCGACCTTTCGCACATGAACCTGGAGCCGGCGCTGCGCGGCAATGTGCAGTTTGGCTACTACCCATCCGGGCACATGATTTATCTGAACGTGGATGCGCTGCGCCAGTTGAAAGGCGACCTGGCGAAGTTCATTGGCAAGGCGGCAGGGAACTAGTACGACTGGATGAGTTCGTCATTTCCCAGGTACCCAAATGCGAGGCACCTGGGGCACCCGTTCATTTGTGGTCCGACATGGGAAAACCGCACGCTCATCGCAATAAGGCCGCGATGAACGTGGCACAGCTTCTAATTGCGCATGGTGATTCTTCCGGGTTGTTGAGAGGGCCACATGCCTGATTTACATCCTAGGTTGTGGTATAGGCCCGGAAGGTGGTGTGATGTCTTTCTCTTTGTAGTCCTGAGGAATCTGAAACAGGTTTTTATCTTGAGGCCCACTTGAAATATTTGAAAGCCGCATTTTGAAGTTGCCAAAAACGGGATCCTTGCCATCAATTTCCACGACGATGTTCATCTCTGGATTGCTCCATACGTCTCTGCTCACGATAATTTCATTCGGTGCTCCCAGAGATGCGCCGGGTATTGTTTCCTTGTATCGCGTCCCCTTCACTCGAATTCCCTCAACGTCTCGCTCCCCAAGAGGCTCAGTGACACACTCAACTCCATCCTCCCGACAGTTATATAGAGAGGAGCGAGAAAAATTGAATACTTTCGGGACAGCCATGTTTTCGAAAAAGTGATTCGAGCCATTCAAATTTGTACTACGGAAAGAGACTACGTTCGTAGTCCCATTCTTCCAACTAAGCATTGTCCCATTCGACGCCAAAAACAGAACATTGAAAGTAGGAGGCTGAACCGGAGTACGCCCATTGCGCGTCCTTGCGCCTTCCACCCTCACATCGCCGGCTGCGTCTCGCCAGACGTTTCCCCTTTCCTCGGTGCCAAATGCCTTTCCACCCGGCTCAGATAGATTCCAATCAGCCGTGACGGTCGCGTGGAAGGGGTGGCCGGGCACTCCGATAGTGATTTCTGGCGGCTGCATAAAGAAGAGGGGAACATTTGAGTTCTGCGGTTTTACAGGGTTCTCCGAGCGCACATGCGGTAGTACGGCGAACAGCACTAGAGACAGAGCAGAAATAATGACAGTTACTTTACTTCGCGTTTTCATTACAAGTCTCCTTCAGGGCAGGGTGATCAGATCGTGGAAGCCAGCACCGGGGTTGGTGCCGGTGTCGTTGCCCACAATCGTGCCCTGGTTGTTCATCCAGTGATAGTTGGAGTAGCTGTCGATTTTGTACTGCGAGCCGCTGACCGGATCGATGACGTCAGTGGTGCCCAGGATGGCGTTTTCGCGCCTGCGGGATATTTCGTCGTAGACCTGTGTGCGCTGCTCGTAACCCTTGACGATCATCTCGCTGGTTTGCCGCTGGTTCTCCTGAATGGCCGCGCGGGCACGGGCCTGAATCTGCTGGGAGCGGGCATTGTCCGCCGCAACGGCATTGTCGGAGATCTGTTTTGCGCGCTGCTGCCACTGCGGATCGACGCGGAAGGATTGCATTACCTTCTGCGCGATGCTATCCGCGGCCTGCTGGCTTTGGGGCGCGGCGATATAACCGTTGAGACGGTAGACATACCAAATTGTGGATTGGCCGGGCAAGGGAAGCAGGGTAGCGGCAATGACATGCCCCTGCAACTGCCCGCTCTTGGTCGCACAACTGAAGACGGCGTCGCCTGCGGTAAGCTGCGCATTGGTCATGCCTTCCGCGCGGGCCGACTGTAAGAAAGTGGCCGTCAAATCCTGGCGGTCGCCGCCGGATTGCACCTGCACAGCAGAGCACTGCGAAGCAAACCGGTTTTGCGCGTAGTTGCGCGCGAATTGCGCGCCGGTTATAAGGCGGCGAATCTCCAGCTTGCTGCCGTCGCCCAGGCCGTAATAGCCGCCTTCGCGCATTCCCGCGTAAGCGAGCATCTGCGTGGGCCCGATGAAGGCGCCGATATTCGCGTCTCCAAAGAAGATGCGCATTTGCCCGTCGGGCGAGATCATGGTGACGCTGCTGCGAACATCGGTGGCGGTCAAGTGATAAGCGCCTCCCGCCACCTTCCATCCCTGCGGAACCTGAACTGTAAATGCACCTTCCTGCGGATCCTTCCAGTTGACATAGGTGACCGGCCCAGTGCTGGCGTGCCCTCCGGTTTGGCGGGGCGCATTGTCCGGCGATCCGCGGAAACTCTGGAGTATGCGGGTAAAAGTGTCCGCCGAGGAGCGATAAACATCCGGCGGAGCTACCAACTCATAGAGCATGACGGCCGCGCCGTTGGGGGTGTTGGACCAAGTGAGCAGGGTGGCTCCGCTGCGCGACGCTCCCTTGGCAACTACGCGTGTTGCATTGCCTGAAGCATTGGCGGAAGTCCAGGAGAGGCTGTTATCCAAGCGACGCGCCAGTTGCATCACCAGCCGGGCCGCCCCAGAGGCGTTCAGTTGCTTCTGTTCGATGAAGATGGGCCAAATCACGACCTGCTCGCCGCGTGTTCCGCGCATCTTGATGCGCCCTTGCGTGGAGTCGGCGGTCACACTCCAGCCAGCAGGCATGTCGACCGAAAAGCCAGCCGGGTCGTTGTGCGTCGTCCATCCTCCGGACGAGATCAAGGAAGTAGCCGAGCGGCAGGAGACGGCAAAAGGCAGTAAAAGGTAGGCTGAAAACAGAATACAGCGGATTGGAAGACGCATAGAAAACTCCTTCGGGGAAACACGCTCCCCGCTAATCTTTACCGGCACAGTATACCCATTTGCCGCGGTGTTTTCACAGGATTTGAATGAGCGGCGCGAGTGTTTTTTCTTACCGGGGCGGAAGATAGCCGAATCTGCCAGCCTTACTGAGGTTTCCCGCAGCCTGTATAATCGCCGCGAACCATTGTGAGGTTTCCGATGAGACGATTTTTTGTGATTTCGGCTGTGGCTTTGCTGGTGTTGGGACTGGCGCAGGCGCAAACAGAGCCCTGTGCCGTGGCGGGCACTAACAATGACTTTCTGGGCATCCAGACCATCCGCCTGTGGCCGGGAGACGCTCCCCAGGCCATTGGCAAGGCCTGTGAGGATACGCCTACACTGACCATCTTTGAGCCCGCGCACGGCCAGGGCAACGGCTCCGCGGTGGTGATTCTGCCGGGCGGCTCTTATCTTCATCTGGCGGCCAACCATGAGGGCCGGCAGGTGGCGGATTGGTTCACCACGCGCGGCTTTCGCGCCTTCGTTTTGAGCTACCGGCTGGCCTCGCACGGCTACTTGCTACCAGTTCCACTGCTGGATGCGCGGCGGGCCGTGCAGATGGTAAGGGCGCGAGCCCAGGACTACCAAATCGACCCTAACCGCATTGTTATCATTGGTTTCTCGGCCGGTGGACATCTGGCGGCGCTGGCTAGTACGCAGTTTGTGGCCGGAAAACCGGATGCCGAGGACCCCATAGAGCGCGTCTCCAGCCGCCCGGATTACCTGGTGCTGGGCTATCCCTGGATTGCCGCCGTTTCTGGTCCCAGTGCCCTCTACGTGGAGCGCTGCAAGCAGACCTACGCAGCCGACAAGTGCGAGGCGTTGCGTAACGCTTACTCCCCGGAGCTGTCGGTCACCAAGGAGACGCCGCCGACCTTCTGGTACCACACCTTCAATGACAAGGGGGTTCCGGTGGAGCAGGGGCTGCGGTTTTACGAGGCACTGGTCAAGGCGGGCGTTCCCTCCGAAGCGCACATCTTCCCCAACGGACCGCACGGTGTGGGCCTGGGCAAGGGAGACGCCGTTCTGGACCAGTGGCCCAACCTGCTGGAGAACTGGCTGCGCGCGCAGGGGCTGCTGACGGCGGAGAAACCGGCCGCCAAACCGTAGGGGATCGGCGGCGGAAGTAAACGGCTTGCGGGGAAGAAATAGGGCCTTAAAAAATGAAGAAGCGGGAGACCGACTTCGGGAGTGGAAGGACTTCCCGCAGCCGGCCGCCCGCTGGACCCTGGACCGGGTCTAGGTGATAACCTCAGTCTAGGCTTGTTTTAGACAAAAGCAAGTTCTTTTTTGAACACACGTCCCAAATAGTGACCGCCGTCACGAAAGTCCCGAAATAGGGGCCAGATTCGTTGACTTGACGGTTCGCTCTTGATACAAAAAAGTGTTCACCCGCGCGCGAGAGACCCATTAGACCGCCTGGACAAGCTGAATCAGCATGCAAGAAATCATTCAACAACTCGGGACGCTTCTGCTTGGCGCCATACCCACAATTCTGCTTTTCACTTTGCTGGTTCTGGCCTACCAGTTTCTGGTGCAGGGGCCACTGACAGCCACATTGCAAGAGCGCCGCGCCCGCACCGAGGGCGCGCAGGCGAAGGCGCAGCAAGCCATTGCCCAAGCCGAGGATCTGACAGCTGAGTATGCCGAGAAGCTACGCCAGGCCCGCGGCGAGGTCTTCAAGGCGCACGAGGCGCGCCTGAAGCAATGGAATGCGGAGCGCGACGCGGCCCTAGATGCCGCCCGCAAGGCAGCCGGGCAGAAGGTAAGCCAAGCCAAGGCGGCATTGGATGCCGAGGCCGCGCAGGCCAGGCTGGCGATTCAGGCCTCCGCCGGAGATTTGGCGCGCCAGGTGGTACGCGCCGTGCTGCCTGTGGCCGCCGGGGGTTCCCGTTGAGAGATTTCATGCAGCCAGTGAAGTTCTATGCAAAGACGATTCGAATTCTGAGGTTTCCCACCCATTTCGCTAAGAACGCGAAATGGATGGGGCAGGGAGTTTTATCGGTTCTGATTTTTACGATGTTCGTCGCCGGATTGATTACGCCCATCCGCGTCGCATCACAGACCATCTCCACCTCGGCCCAGCCAGCAGCGGCTACCGTTACCCGAGACGCGGCCAAGCCCGAGGCTGCCAAGGCTGAAGAGGCTCCCAAGTCCGAGGCAGAGACGAATGACGTTTACCTGCACTCCCCCATGGTGCAGACGATGGCGCGGATGCTGCATCTGGATGTAGATATCGCGGCACGCATTTTTGCAGGGATCAACTTCGGCATTGTCGTGCTGGCGATTGGCTTTTTTCTTTTTCGTTGGCTGCCCAAGACGCTTCGCAGCCGCTCAGTGAAGGTGCGCACGGATATTGAATCGGCCCGCAAGGCAACCGAGGATGCTTACGCGCGGTTGAGCGCCATTGAAGCCAAGCTCTCGGGACTGGACAGCGAGATTGCGCAGATTCGCGCTCATGTGGAAGTGGAAAGCCGCGAGGATGAGAAGCGCATCAAGTCCACGATCAAGGAAGAGAGCGCCCGCATCGTGGCCGCCGCCGAGCAGGAGATGGAAGCCTCGGCGGCCCTGGCGAGGCGCTCATTGCGCCACTTTGCCGCGGAGTTGGCCATCGAACAGGCCGCCAAGCAAATGGAGATCACTGCAGAGACGGATCGTGCGCTTATTGCCGAGTTTTTGGGCGATACGGCGGTGAAGACCGCGCCGAGGGGGGGACGGAAGTAGATGGCAGCCTTTGTCGCACGTTACGCCCGCGCCTTTGCCGATGTGGTAACCGCACAGAAGCTGGACACCGCGGCGCTGGACCGGCAGCTGAATGATTTTCTTGCCATTTGGGAAGCGAGCGCCGAGTTGAGAGAGCTTTTTGCCAACCCGGCCGTTGCCGGACTGCAAAAGGTGGCAGTTCTGGACAAGATGAACGCGAAGCTCAAGCTGCAGAAGGAACTGCGCAATCTGCTGGCTGTGCTGATCAAGAACGACCGCATCGGAGAGGTGAGAGAGGTAGCCGCGGCTTATCGCACGGAGATGCAGGAGCGGCAGGGGATTCGTCCGGTGGAGATTGTGACCGCGCGTGACATCAGCGAAAAGGATCGCGCCGGGTTGGCGGCCGGGGTGGGCAAACTGGCCGGAGCGCGGATTCAGGCGAGTTTTAAGCTGGATAAGTCGATCCTCGGCGGAACTGTGGTGCGCATCGGCTCCACAGTCTATGACGGCTCGGTGCGCGGACGGCTGGACAGGTTAAAAGCAGTGATCAGTGGTCAGTGATCAGTTGTCAGTGATCGCTACCAGTTGAGAATTGTGAGTTCTTGGGATTCTAATTTGGAGAGTGGACAAGGAGGCAGGAGATCGTGGATCGCAGATCGGCAGACCGCTCACGAGCGGACTACTGACCACTGTTCACTGATCACTGTTCACTGTTAATGGCGCAAATCAAGGCAGACGAGATTACGCAAATACTTCGCGAGCAGATCGCGAACTACGACTCCAAGGTCCAGGTGGACGAAGTCGGAACCATTACGTCGCTGGGCGACGGCATTGCCCGGCTGCATGGACTGGACAAGGTGATGGCCGGCGAGCTGCTCAGTTTTCCGCACGGCATTGCCGGGTTGGCATTGAGCCTCGAAGAGGATTCGGTGGGCGCGGTGATTCTGGGCGAGTACACCGAGCTGAGCGAAGGCGACGAGGTGAAGCGCACGGGGACGATTCTGAGCGTTCCTGTTGGCGAGGGCATGATCGGCCGCGTGGTAAACGCGCTGGGACAGCCTATCGACGACAAGGGCCCCATCGCGTCGAAGTCCTCGCTGCCCATCGAGCGGCTGGCGCCCGGCATCATCGACCGGCAGCCGGTGCGCGAGCCTATGGCCACGGGACTGAAGGCCATCGACGCCATGATTCCCATCGGGCGCGGACAGCGCGAGCTGATTATCGGCGACCGGCAGACGGGCAAGACCGCCGTGTTGCTGGACACTATTATCAACAACGCAAAAAACGATCTGGTCTGCATCTACTGCGCCGTCGGGCAGAAGCGGTCATCGATTGCTCAGGTCGTCCAGACGCTGACTGAAGCGGGAGCGATGAGGCACACGGTCATCGTGGCCGCCTCGGCCTCGGAGCCCGCGCCGATGCTCTACATTGCGCCTTACGCGGCCTGCGCCATCGGCGAGTACTTCCGCGACAACGGCAAACACGCGCTGGTGATGTACGACGATCTCTCCAAGCACGCCATGGCCTACCGCGAGATTTCGCTGCTGCTTCGCCGCCCGCCGGGCCGCGAAGCCTATCCCGGCGACGTCTTCTATCTGCACTCCCGGCTGCTGGAGCGCGCCTCCAAGCTCAGCGACAAGCGGGGCGGCGGATCGCTGACCGCGCTGCCGGTGATCGAGACGCAGGCGGGCGACGTTTCAGCCTATATTCCGACCAACGTGATTTCGATTACCGACGGGCAGATTTTTTTGGAGACGGATTTGTTCAACTCCGGCGTGCGGCCGGCGGTGAACGTCGGCCTGTCGGTGTCGCGCGTAGGATTTTCTGCGGCCATCAAGGCAGTGAAGCAGGTGGGCGCGACGCTCAAGCTGGACCTGGCGCAGTATCGCGAACTGGCGGCCTTTGCGCAGTTCGGCTCGGATCTCGACCCGCTGACGCAGAAGCAATTGAATCGCGGCCAACGGCTGACGGAGCTTTTGAAGCAGCCGCAGTTCCAGCCGCTAACCTGGCAGCAGCAGGTGGTGGTGCTGTTCGCCGGCACGCAGGGCTACCTGGACGATTTGCAGGTCGCCGACATTCGCGCTTTTGAGGTTGGACTCTACAGGTACTTCGAGAGCGCGCAGACGGGGCTGCTCGCAGACCTGACCAAGAAAAAGGCGCTGGATGACGACCTGCGCAACAAGCTGCACGCGGCGCTGAAGGAATACGCGGCGAATTTCAAGGCGGAGCTGGCAGTAAAGTAGCTGTCAGCCGTCAGCGGTCAGCTTTCAGTAGAACCGCTTACGGCATGGAGACCTTCGCAGATGGCTGAAAGCTGTTTGCTGGATTCTGACAACGGTTAGCTGATCGCTGATGGCTGACTACTGAAAGCTGATTATGGCAAACGTACTCGATCTACGGCGGCGGATTCGCAGCGTGAAGAACACGCGGCAGATTACCAAGGCCATGAAGATGGTCTCGGCGGCCAAGCTGCGGCGCGCGCAAGAGCGGGCGCTTTCGGCGAGGCCCTACGCCAAGATGATCACAAGCGTGCTGGAATCGCTGACGCGGAGAACGGAGATCTTCGATCCGGAAACCGGCAACCTGCGCCATCCGCTCTTTATCACGCGCCCGGAAAGGCGGGTGCTGCTGATTGTGGTCAGCGGCGACAAGGGCTTTGCCGGAGCCTTCAACGCCAACATTCTCAAGACGGCCTTTCAGTTCATCAAATTAAACGATGGCAGCACCGGCAAAGAGATTGACATTGAGGCAGTGGGGCGCAAGGGCCGCGATCAGATGCGGAGGCGCTATCCGGCAGCCGTCTACTCCGAGCAGACTGACGCAAATGGAAATACTGTCAGAACCCGCGAGCGCAAAGCGGATGTCGAAGTTACCGGCGACCATCCGGGAATGCTGTTGAAGCTGGAAGTCAGCCGTGTGCTGGCGCTGGCGGAGAACGTGATCTCCCGCTATGTGCACGAGGAGATTGACGCCGCCTACATTGTCTACAACGAGTTCAAGTCGGTAATCGCACAGCGGCTGGTAGTGGAGAAGCTGTTGCCGCTGATGAAGATCGGCATTCCACAGATTGCCGGCGTGGTTGAGCCGACTGAAGCCGAGCGCGAGCGCGCCGCTGAGGCCGCTCTGACGGCAGGAATCTTACTAGAGCCGGTGGACACCGCCGAAGCCGACGAGGAAGCGCGCAAGTTCGGCACCGCACAGGTGGACTATATCTACGAGCAGCCGGCTGAGGAACTGTTCAACGGCCTGCTGCCACAATACATTTCGTCCATGCTGTATCACGCCATGACGGAGTCGGTGGCCGCAGAACACGCGGCGCGCATGACGGCGATGGATTCGGCAACCAATAACGCCTCGGATATGATCGACGCGCTCACGCTGCACATGAATCGTGTGCGCCAGGCGGCCATTACCAAGGAGATCATCGAGATTGTTTCCGGCGCTGCGGCGCAGTAAAGAGAAACGAGCGAATGTACATTTGGCTCAAATTGGCGATTGAAATTTCTATTGGACTAATCCTCTGGTACATTGGCACTTGCCTTTGGACGATCCGTTTCACTCGCTTGCGTTTTATCCGAATGTTAGATAAACCGATGGAAATCCAAAGCGCATTAGACCTTGCCAATATGACCCGTTCAACCGAAGAAGTCACAGAGCGCCTAAATATGATTTTAGAAAAGCGGCAGGTGCCGACCAGACCGAAGCAGGGCGACGAAGAGATGGCAGAAACGGAATTTGATAGCGTGCTGCCGATGATGCAGCTCGCAGCGATTGTCCCCGCTACTTTCCGAGCTTGGCAGACTGTCCGAAACCGATTGCTAGTCTTGGCGTGCGTACTTCTAGTAGTGAGCTTCTTCTTATCGCCCTATCTTGTGTTCGTTGATGTCTTTATCCTTCTTCTGCTGGCTAGATACCTTGGGTTGCATGGCAGAGCATATTCCGATGCACTGAGTGCCTTTCTACCGATCGTTAAGATCATTGTGCGTTGGATTCATGGCGATCCTGATGGATGCAGAAAGTGGTGCACTGAAAACTGTCCCAGATTCAGTACTGTGTTTGGAGTTGTTAGCTCCGATGATACCGTAAAACGGTACATCGCAGGGAATTCAAAAGCTCACATGTGAGCTCAGGAAGAGAAAAATGGCAGAGAACATCGGCAAGGTCATCAAGGTATCGGGTCCGGCGGTGGACGTGCAGTTTGAAGAAGCGACGATGCCGCCCATTTACCAGGCGCTGCGCGTCACGAGTGACGGATTTACGGTGCCCACGCCCATCAGCGTGATTCTTGAAGTCCAGCAGCACCTGGGCGAGGGGCGCGTGCGCACGGTCGCCATGCGGGCTACCGACGGCATGGTACGCGGCATGAAGGCCATCGACACCGGCGGCCCTATCAGCATGCCAGTGGGCAAGCAGACGCTGGGGCGGGTGATCAATGTGATCGGCGAGCCAGTTGATGAGCTGGGCCCTGTCGGCGAAACGCAGCGCATGCCTATTCACCGACCCGCGCCGCTTTTCGACGAGCAGTCGACCCACGAGGAGATGTTCGAGACGGGGATCAAGGTCATCGACCTGATTCAGCCGTTTTTGAAGGGCGGCAAGATCGGCCTATTCGGCGGCGCGGGCGTGGGCAAGACGGTCATCATTCAGGAACTGATCAACAACGTGGCCCAGCAACACGGCGGCTACTCGGTCTTCGGCGGCGTGGGCGAGCGCACGCGCGAGGGCAACGACCTGTGGCTGGAGATGACCGAGACGGGCGTGATTAAGCCGGGCGACTGGGCCAACTCCAAGTGCGCGCTGGTCTTTGGCCAGATGACCGAGCCGCCCGGAGCACGTTTGCGCGTGGCTCTAAGCGCGCTGACCGTGGCCGAGTACTTCCGCGACGTGGAAGGGGCCGACACGCTGCTGTTCATCGACAATATCTTCCGCTTTACGCAGGCCGGGTCGGAGGTTTCGACGCTGCTGGGCCGCATGCCTTCGGCCGTCGGCTACCAGCCGAATCTGGCCACGGAGATGGGCGAGTTGCAGGAACGCATCACCTCGACCAGCAAGGGCTCTGTCACTTCCGTGCAGGCTGTCTACGTTCCGGCTGACGATTTGACCGACCCTGCTCCGGCGACAACCTTTGCGCACCTGGACGCGACCACCGTGCTGAGCAGGCCGCTTTCGGAGCTGGGAATTTATCCGGCCGTCGATCCGCTGGCCTCGACCTCGCGTATCTTGACGGCGCGCGTCGTCGGTCAGGAGCATTACGACGTGGCCCAGGGCGTTAAGAGAATTTTGCAACGCTACAAGGATCTGCAGGACATCATCGCCATCTTGGGCATCGACGAACTCTCCGATGACGACAAGCTCACCGTGGCGCGGGCGCGCAAGGTACAGAAGTTCCTGTCGCAGCCATTCCATGTAGCCGAGCAGTTTACCGGGATTCCCGGAGCGTATGTGAAGATTGCCGATACGGTGCGCAGCTTCAAGGAGATCATTGAAGGAAAGTACGACGACATCCCCGAGCAGGCTTTCTACATGAAGGGCGCGATTGAGGAAGTGCTGGAAACCGCCGAGAAGCTGAAGGCAACGGTGTAAGAACAGCCTCTAGCTTTTAGCTTCTAGCCGTTAGCTAGGAGCTAGGAGCTAGCAGCTAGGAGCTAAGGCAATTATGGCTGAGGAAACCAATCAATTGCGCGTGCGGCTGGTGACGCCAGAGCGGACGCTCTTTGAGCACCCTGTGACGGCGGTCGAGCTGCCGTCGAAGTCTGGCTACATGGAGGTGCTCTACGGGCATGCGCCGCTGGTGGCCGAGCTGGGCGCGGGTGACGTAATCATGCACGGAGGTGCAGACTCGAAAACCGGCGGCGAGCAGCGCTACAACGTCAGTTGGGGATTTGCCGAGGTGTTGCCTGACCGGGTTACGATTCTTGCCAGTGACGCCCTGAAGCCTGAGGAGATCGACGTGGCGCGCGCCCACGAGCAACTGGCCCGCGGACAGAAGGAATGGGAACAGGCCGGCGACCGCGAGGACGCCTACACCGAAGCACTGCGCGTCATCGCCGAAGCCGAAGCTAAAATTGCCTCGGCCGCGGAGAAACTCTGACGCTTCTTTACCAATTGCTGTTTCAACCAGAGCGGTCCTGATCAAATGAGCAGGGCCGCTCTGCGTGTAAAGCAAACAACATTATTCTTCAAAACTGTGTATAGTTATTGATGACAAGGCGTAATTATCGGATTTTCCAGCTCCTGCACTTCATCGCCTACCAGTCGCTCAAAATTCACGTTATAGCATGGACCCCTGCGATATTTCCCATCGACAAAACGGTATACGATTAAATCGCGTTCAGAGGCTGAACCGTGTTGTCCGAGAACCAGGTCATTGAAGCTATTGGTTCGCTTAGGACGGATTGTAAATGTCTGGACTGCTTCCTTTTCAAGGATGAGCTTATATCTATTGTCCGACCGCATGAACACCCAGAAGGTGCAGTTCCCTGTTGGACTGCAAGATTCATCGTCGAATGCCTGAGCTATGACCTCAGGAATTCCGTCTCCATTCAAGTCAATGAGTTTCACACGAGTCGCATTTACATCATTGAGGAGCTTCTTTTCCGAAGCGGCGCTCTCGATCTTTCTGCCGGGTCTTAATAAAACAGAGATCGCCTCAATGAGGGCCTTGCGCTCTTCAGGAGTAAGAGCTTTTGTGGCCTTGATCTGATCTTTCTCATCAAGCCATTGTGTCCCTTCAAACAGCCAATCAAAAGATGCCTTGTGAGGGTTGGAGACGGGAGTGGGCTGTTGTCCACTTGCCAGGACGAGCATGGAAGCCAAGAGAGACATTGTAACCAATGCGGATTTCATAAACAGAATTCTACGCCTGCTACGCCATTTGCAACGCCCTCGGGATCGATGTATCTTTTGGGAATGCGCGGGAAGAAGCGATTACGCGCTTTTACTGCGCGGGAGGTAGCTTGCAATGATGACTGATCGATCGGTTCGCCGGGTTCATTCTGTTCGATGGCTTTTTTTGATTGTGCTGATGGCCATCTCTTGCTTTTCACAGTTGGCCCTGGCGGCCACCAAGGTTGTTACGGACGCGGACAAGGGCGGCGTGGTTCACATGAAGGTTGTGGACCAGCTCGAAGTACGCCTGAAATCGAATCCTACTACCGGGTATATGTGGTACGTGGAGAAGGAATCGACGCCGCTGCTGAAGCTGCATCACCAGTCGCAGACCGAGATCCCTGTGCCCCCCGAGGACAAGCCCGGCATGGTAGGCCAGCCCATTTCCCAGGTCTTCACGTTTGAGCCTAGGCGCATCGGCACCGGGGAACTGAAGCTGCACTACGTGCGCAGCTGGGAGAAACCCTCACCTGACGATGTGCAATATGAGATAAACGTGGTGATCGAGTAGGGGCGCGACGAAAGACTGTAAAAGGCTGTAGATATGGATATCCCACCTTTGGCACAAATACAAAAGCGTGCCGAAGGTGGGGCACCCGCTTCTGTGGGGCACCCGTCTTTTCAAGCAGATTTGACTCCACTATGCAATGTGTCGGGAATGCGCTTACAATGCTCCTAGAACGACCATGGCCAAGGCAAAGGAAAAGATTTTCGAGGTAGCGTGCCCGGATTGCGGGGCGATGCTGAAGGTGGATGCGGCCACCGGGTTGGTGGTGAGCCATACTCCGGCGCCGCGCAAACGGATGTTTGAGGACCTGGAGACAGCGGCCCAGGCTATGCGCGAGCATGACGAGCGCAAGGAGTCGATCTTCCGCCAGTCGGTGGAGGCGGAGAAGAACAAGGAAGACCTCTTCGAGAAGAAGTTTGCCGAGGCCCTGCGCAAGGCCAAGGATGCCCCCGATGGCAAGCCGCTGCGCGAGTTTGATTTGGACTGACGGCCGCGCCTGTACAGCCAAACGAAGATTTCGCGCTGCGTAGTGCGCAAAGGGTGATTTAGAGCGATACTGGATGCACCGCTCCCGAGACCGCGGTCCGGGACGGAAGGAGAGAAGATGGTGGTAGTCCCGCTTTCCAAGCCAGCGAACGATTCTGAGATGACACCGGGCGCCGAGAAGTCCGAGCCCATGAACTGGATCGGCTTTGCCGCGGGTGGAACCCTTGTAGCTGCCGGTTTGCTGCTGCTGGTGGGCGAGCGCCGCGCCGGAATGGTGGCTGCCGCTTCGGGCACGGCCCTGGCCATGATTGATGAGAAGGAGACGCTGCACGCCTGGTGGAATGCGCTGCCCGGCTATATCGACCAGGTGCAGCGGGTGCTCAACCAGGTGCAGGCTACCGTGGAAGATGTTGACGCCAAGCGCGAAACCCTGCGACGGATTCTGACGCGGTAAGCAAGAGGCAAGGTTTTCGTGGTGTGGCCTGTGTCTCTCCGGGGCTAAAGCCCGCGCTCATACTGTTGGCTTTATGCGGGGGTTGAAATTCCACCCCAGCAACGAAGACCTGTCGCTGGGGACCCCGGTAATCCCCCGCCTCCCTCCGGGTCGAGTTCTCCTGCAGCTTGTATATCCCTGAAATCTGCCTTAACGGAGGCTTGCCGGAGGTGGATTCACCTCTAACAATTCCCTAAACCACGCATCGGGCAAGCGGAGCCCCGCGGCTCGAATGTTTTCCTCCGCGTGAGCGGGCGAGCATGTTCCGGGTATCGGCAGTACGGCTTTGGAGCGCCGGAGCAGCCATGCCAGGGCTACCTGGAACGGGGTCCAGCCGAGTTCTTTGGCGAATCTTCCCAAAGCTTCATTTTCCTGCCGATTTTGCCCCAGCGGCGCCCAGGGAATGAACGCTATCCCGTTCTGTTCGCAGTGGTTCAGCAAAAAGTCCCATTCGCGGTCGGCGAAGCTGTAGCGGTTCTGCACCGAGACGATGGGCACAATCTTGCATGCCCGTTCCACATGCTCCAGGGTCACATTTGACAGGCCAACGTGACGGATCTTCCCCTGCTCTCGCAGCCGGGCCAGCGTCTCCATGGAGGCATCAAAGGATACGGCAGGATCGGGAATGTGCAGTTGGAAGAGGTCGATCCTGTGAAGGCGCAGTCTCTTCAAGCAGCCCTCCACGGCTGCCTGCAAATGCCTGGGGCTGGCATTATGGATCCACTGCCCGGGGCCGACACGCTCCCATCCGCCCTTGGTGCCGATCACCAAGCCGGGAGGATAGGGCGCCAGCGCTTCGGCGATCAACTCCTCGGAAACGTTGGGGCCATAGGAGTCAGCCGTGTCAATGAAGTTCACGCCCAGCTCCACGACGCGGCGCAGCGTTTGCAGAGCCGCATTGCGATCCGCCGGAGGTCCCCAAACGCCTTTGCCGGTAATGCGCATGGCGCCGTATCCCAGGCGATTGACGGCGCAGTCTCCGAGCTGGATGGTTCCGGCGTTGGCGGCGGAGATGTTTGGATTATTCTGGCTCATGCTGTGAATCCCCTTTTCTTTTAGCCGGCAAATACGGTCAATGTCGGAAAAATTACTTCTTGCGTTCGACCAGGTAGCGGGCGACGGCCTTCAATCCGTTGGCGCGGCTGCCGTAAGGCTTAAGGGCGTCAAAGGCCTCTTCGATCAGGCTGGCGGCGTCTCGCTGGCTTTGCTCAATGCCGTAGACGGCCGGCCAGGTGGCTTTTTCCGTGGCCTGGTCCTTGCCCGCGGTTTTGCCCAGGTGCGCGGAGTCCACGGTCACATCCAGCACATCATCGACGATCTGGAAGGCTAGGCCGGCCTTGCAGCCGAAGAGGGTGAGGCGGGCGACGTCTTCGAGTACAGCCCCGGCATAGACGCCTCCGGAGACAACGCTGACCCGGATGAGCGCGCCGGTCTTGGCGCGATGAATGGCCATCACCAGATCCGGCGTGGGTTTCGTGTGTTCGCTTTCCAGGTCCAGCACCTGGCCGCCGATCATGCCGTCAACGGTGCCGACGGCATTGGCGATGAGGCCAATGATCTGGACGGTCGCCGCGGGCGGCGAGTCGAGGCCGGAGAGCACCTCGAAGGCGCGGGTCTGCAGCGCGTCGCCGGCCAGGATGGCGATTGCCTCGCCGAAGGCCTTGTGGCAGGTGGGTTTGCCGCGGCGCAAGTCGTCGTTGTCCAGGGCGGGCAGGTCGTCGTGGATGAGCGAGTAGGTGTGGAGCATCTCCAGGGCTGCGCCCAGCCGGGCGATTCCCGCAGGCAGAGCACCGGCAATGGCGATGGCGGCCTGGTAAGCCAGCAGCGGACGGAGCCGCTTGCCCCCGGCAAAGACAGAGTGGCGCATGGCGCCGTGAATGGAGGCGGGCGTGGTGGTAACGCTGGGGAGCAACTCCTCCAGCGCCTGCTCGGTCAGCACCGCGCCTTCCTGCAAGAGTAAATTCACATCGACGGACATGGCTCTCATGATAAACGAGAACGGGGCCGGTGAGGCGGGGCCGGAGGGTTGGATCAGGGTTGCCGCAAGAAGGTGTTTTGCAGATTATTTCCCGCATCTTGCTACTCTGAAGTCGGGTCATCCCTCTCGGGAGGCTCGTGCAGGAAGAAGGTACCCCCCCTACCCCCCTCCCCATTTCCAGTGAAACTGTGAGACTGTGAAACTGTGGAGGGTTGCCTTCCCTTCCTGCAATTGCCCTAATATTTGGATTCCCAGGCCTGAGTAGCGAGATCTGGATATCCGCTCTACGGCAACAGGCGCAGCGTGTGGCGCGTCTGGGCGGCGACGGCTGCCGGGGTAAAGGGCAGCGCGAAGCTGGTGCCGTTGTACCAGTCGTTCCACTGGTCGCGGAAGTAAGGCGAATAAGGGTTGCCGCTTTCGCCGAGGACGATGTTTTCCGTGGAGCCGTCGATGTTGCTCCAGTCCATGGTGAAGCGCTGCGAGGGGCCGAAGGTGCGGCCGACTTGCTTTACGGTTGTGGTGTCGCCGCTGAGCGGCTGCTCTCCGGTTCCGGCCACGCGGCCAATGAGCGGAAGAAATGCGGCGAGCGGGTGCTCGATATCGACCACATGCCAGCTTCCATAGCTCCAGCGAGCCACATCGGAGGGAGCCTTGCCGTCTTTCATGCCTTTGCGGACGGCGTCGGTCAGTAGCTCGTCCCAGTTCTTGTAGGCCGGCGGAAGCCAGTCGGGACTAGCGTGCATGATGATCTCTTCTTCGGCGAAGTTGGATTCGGCCCAGCGGTACTGCGCGGCGAGCTCCTTGCCCAGCTTAGGCTCCAGAATCAGCGGCCAGAGAGCGTGGCGAGTCTGTGTGACGATGGAGGCGGCGGCGGAATCGGTGGTCAGGCGGCCATCCCACGAGCGCAGCAGTTCGGCGGCCTGGCGGAGGCGGTCATCGGCCGAGGGCGTGTGTTCGATGGCGTAGGCAAAGCGATGGGCCAGCTCTTGATCGACCTCGCTGTAGATGTCGGTCTGTACGGCGAGCAGGTCGGCGGGAGTGAGGTGGTCGCGGCCTTCCAACAATTTGTAGATGCGCTCGATGCGGTAGGGATCGGCCCATTCGAGGGTGAGCCGAATCGGGGCCTTGTCAGCGGTGACGCGCGAATTTGCCGTGGCGAGGAAGCCGGAGGGAGGATCGAACGCGTGTGGCATAAGATCGAACGGTAGATAGGTTCCCGGAATAAGACCAGGACCGGCCCATTCGTTCGTACCTTGGCGAAAATTCAGATTTGCTTGATCAAAGGGAACATGAAAAGGAACTTCATTACCGAGGAATGGTATCGGCACGCGTCCGATGGCGTGATAGGCAATGTGGCCCTGATCGTCGCTGTAGACCACATTCTGTGTGGGCCAGGACCAGGTGGCAAGCGCGGCGGAGAACTCTTTCCAGTTCGCGGCTATGTTGAGTTGGTAGAGTGGTAGCGAGTTCAGTGTTGGATCGTAGAGGGTCCACTTGAGCGCGATGGGCCGCGTTTCTTTGATGAAGATGGAATTCAGCAGCGGGCCATGCGCGGTAAGCTGCACGTCGAGAATAATGTCTTTGCCGCCTCGAACCTTGATGACTTCATGATCTATTTGAATCGGTTTCCATTCACCATCGTAATCCAGAAATTTGCCCTTGCCGTCGAGCTTTTCGACGTAGAGGTCCTGGACATCGGCGTAGAGGGCGGTAAAGCCCCAGGCCACATGTTCGTTGTGGCCGGCGATGACGCAGGGCATTCCCGGCAGCGTGACCCCGGCTGCGTGGAAGTTAGGCGCCTTTAGGTCGGCCGTGTACCAGATGTCCGGCTCGGTGAGTCCCAGGTGCATATCGTTGGAGAGCAGAGGCTTGCCGCTGGCCGTGTGGCGTCCGGCGATGACCCAGTTGTTCGAGCCCAACGCGCAGCCGGCGCAGGCGGGCAAGCCCAGCAAGGCGCGGAGGGCAAAGGTGTCTTCAAGGGCATCCGGGACAGCGCTAGCCTGGCTGCGGTCTTCGTCATCGCCGTCGGTGACCTTGGTTGGCTTAGGGTTCGGCTGGCTCGGTTTCGCCAGCAGGCCGGTGGGCGGATGGTCGCGCCACGAGCCGACCGGATAGAGATCGGCCTCCAGCTTGGGGTTGTTCAGCCGGGCGGCGATCCGCTCGCGCCAGATCTTCACATCCCAATGAGTGTCCAGCATCTCGACCATCATCAGGCCGATGCTCACCGAGTCCACGCCGCTCCAGGGCTGGGGGCGATAACCGAGCAGCCGGAACTCCGGCGGCAGAGAGGCCTGATGCTGGGCGATGAACAGGTTTACGCCGCGCGCGTAAGCATCGAGACGGGCACGGTCAGCCGGAGGCTGGTTGGCGTAGATGCGCCGGGCTGTATTGCGAAACTGGTAAACCCGCTGCTGCCGGTCGTGGCGGACCATGGAGGAACCGACAATTTCCGCCAGCTCACCGTTGGCGTTGCGGCGGAGAAGGTCCATCTGCCACAGCCGGTCCTGCGCGGTCACATAACCCTGGGCCACGAAGAGATCGTCCTCGGTGGCCGCCTCGATGTGGGGCACGCCGTGGGCATCGCGGCGGACGATGACCGGAGCAGAAAGCCCGGCCAGATGCAGGTCGCCATCCAGCACCGGCAGCGCGGCCTTAGCTGCGAAGCGCAGCCACAGCACGCCCGCGACGGCGGCCAACAGTATGAGCGCCATCAAGCCACCGGAAGACCAGAGCAGGATCCCCGGCCAGCGGCGTTTACGGCGGTGAGCGAGAGGCGTTACAACAGGCGCGAACGATTGATTTCCAGATTCAGCGTTGGGCATAGATCATTCACAGAATAACGCCGCCGCATCCCGTTCTACTCCGGGCCAATCATTTATTATCCACTTTGACCACCAATGTTACTGGGAGGTTCTGATGCAGTTTCTCATATTAGGCAAGGGAAAAACCGGCAGCCTGGTAGCCGACGTGGCCCGCGAACGAGGCCACGCGGTGCGCGCGCTGGACATCAACGATAACCGGGATGCCTCCGCCCTCACCGCCGTAACTCTCAAGGGCGTGGACGTAGTAATCGACTTCACGGCTCCCGAGGCCGCCGTTCAGAACATGCGCGCCGTGCTGGCTCAGGGCGGGCGCATCGTCGTCGGCACCACCGGCTGGTACGCCCATCTGGAAGAGATGAGGTCGCTGGCGCATAAGGGCGGGGCGCTGCTGTACGGAACCAACTTCTCCATGGGCGTGCAAAAGCTGTTTCGGCTCACTGCCGACCTGGCAAAACTGGAAGGCTATAACTTCTCTATTGCCGAAACCCACCACACCTCTAAGCTCGACGCGCCATCCGGCACCGCCATTACTTTGCGCGAGATCATCCAGGCTGTGCGGCCCGGAACAACCATTGAGATTACTTCCCACCGCGTAGGCGACGCCAAGGGCGAGCATGTGATCACCGCATCCAGCGAGGTTGATACGCTGGAGATCAGGCACGACGCGCACAGCCGCCACGGCTTTGCGCTGGGCGCCGTTCGCGCCGCGGAGTGGGTCGCACATAAATCCGGGGCATGGGATTTTCGCGAAATCTGCGACCAGTTGTGAATTCGTGCGTGTCCGGCTGCTCAGAGCTGCAGAAGCCAGCATCTCAGCACGGTGAAGACTGAAATTCCGTGCGTGTCACTGCGGCGCGGGTAGATTCTTAGTCAGCTCCGAGGGCGGAATGGCAGCCAGGACTTCAGCCGCGGCAGGCATGGCCGCGGGCAGCTGGCCTTCCAGCGCCAAAGCCAACACCTCGTCCATATTGTCCACGAAATGGAGCTTGATGGAGTTCTTGATGTTGTCTGGCAGCTCGGCGATCTCCTTCTCGTTGGCGCGAGGCAGTATCACTTCAAAGATGCCGGCCCTGAGCGCGGCCAACAGCTTTTCTTTCAATCCGCCGATGGCCAGCACCTTGCCGCGAAGAGTGATTTCGCCGGTCATGGCGATGTCGCGCCGCACGGGGATTTTGGCCAGCGCGCTGGCCAGCGCCGTAGCCATGGTGATGCCGGCCGAGGGGCCGTCCTTGGGGATGGCGCCTTCGGGAACATGCAGGTGCAGGTCCACGTTGCGATAGAACTCGCGGCTAAGGCCGAGAGCCTGCGCGCGTCCGCGAATGTAGCTGAGCGCGGCCTGCGCTGACTCCTGCATCACGTCGCCCAACTGGCCGGTGATGGTCATCTTGCCCTTGCCGTCGAGCACCTGCACTTCTGTAGTCAGGATGCTGCCGCCCACCTCGGTCCACGCCAGGCCGGTGACCAGGCCGACTTCGCTCTTCTCATGCACCTCGGAGTCGCGGAACTTGGCCACGCCCAGGAACTCGCCGATGTTGGCCGCGGTGATCTCTTCCTTGTGTTTCTTGCCGCCTTTGACAACCTTGCGGGCAACCTTTCGGCAGACGTTGCCGATCTCCCGCTCCAGATTCCTGACTCCGGCCTCGCGCGTGTAACAACGGATGATCTCGATGATCGCTTCATCCTTGAAGACCAGGTTTTTTTCGCTTAGGCCGGTCTGCGCGCGCTGCTTCTTGACCAGGTACTGGCGGGCAATTTCCAGCTTCTCCTGTTCCGTGTAGCCTTGCAGGCGCAGCACCTCCATGCGGTCTTGCAGGGCCGGCGGAACGGTGTGCATCACGTTGGCGGTGGCCACAAACAACACCTGGGAGAGGTCGTAGTCCACATCCAGGTAGTGATCCTGGAAGGTGGAGTTCTGCTCCGGGTCCAGAACTTCGAGTAGCGCCGATGCCGGATCGCCGCGGAAATCGGAGGCCATCTTGTCCACTTCGTCGAGCAGGAAAACAGGATTCTTGGTGCCGGCCCGCTTCATGTGCTGGATAATCTGCCCAGGCAGCGCGCCGATGTAGGTGCGGCGATGGCCGCGAATCTCGGCCTCGTCGCGTATGCCGCCCAGGGAGAGCCGTACAAACTTGCGGCCGGTCGCCTTGGCAATCGACATGCCCAGCGAGGTTTTGCCCACTCCCGGCGGGCCAGCGAAACAGAGAATCGAGCCCTTGGGGTTCTTAACCAGCTGGCGCACGGCGAGGAATTCGAGAATGCGCTCCTTGATTTTTTCCAGGCCGTAGTGGTCTGTGTTCAGCACCTTTTCGGCGTACTCGATGGAGCGTGTCTCCTTAGAACGCTTCTTCCACGGCACGGCCAGCAGCCAGTCGATGTAGTTACGGCTGACGGTGGACTCGGCCGACATGGGCGGCATGGCTTCCAGCTTCTTGAGTTCCTGAATGGCCTTGTCGAGCACCTCCTTGGGCATTCCGGCGGTCTCGATCTTGTTGCGCAGTTCGTCGAACTCGCTCTTCTCGCCGCGGCCCAATTCTTTTTGAATGGCCTTGATCTTCTCGTTGAGGTAGTACTCTTTTTGCGCGCGCTCCATCTGCCGCTTGACGCGCGATTGGATGTTGCGGTCAAGGTCGAGTTTTTCTGTCTCCACGTCCAGCACGTCGGCGATTCGCGCCAGACGGATGGCGGGATCGAAGATGGCCAGCAGATCCTGCTTCTCCTCGACACCGAGTTGCAGGTTGGCTGCTATGGTGTCCGAGAGTTTGGCCGGCTCGTCCATGCGCACCGTGGCGATGATGGTCTCGTAGTTGAGCGACTGCTGGAGCTTGACGTACTGCTCGAAGAGGCCGGTGACGCGCGTCATGAGTTGCTCGACCGCCGAGGTCATCTCAAAGTGGCTCTTGCCCACGCGCACCGTGGCTACAAAGAAGCCGTCGCGGTCATTCACCTCGATGGATTTGGCGCGCTCCACGCCCTCGACCAGGACTTTGATGTTGCCGTCGGGCATCTTGACGCTCTGCACGATGTTGCAGATGGAGCCAACCTGGTAAATCTCCTTGGCCTTGGGCTCGTCGACCGAGGCATCATGCTGGGTGGCGAGGAAGATCTGGCGGTCGCCGGTGAGCGCCTCCTCAAGGGCGCGCACGCTGGACTCGCGCCCCACCACAAAAGGCATCATCATGTAGGGAAAGATCACCATGTCCCGGAGGGGCATCATGGGCAGCTTGCGCGTTTCGGTTTTTTCGCGGGATGCCGTCATTGGAACACCTAAGAATTGGACGCGCTAAGACAGCTTCCGATTCACAGCCGGCTGAACCAGGCCTGATGGGATTGTACAGCGGAAAGGCAGGAAAAACGAATCAACAGGTTGTCTCACACTTAAAACCTATTACTTGAGTCCGAAATCCTGCTATTGTAAGATAGTTTTTGCATATGCTATGACCGATTTGATTCTACTTGATTTAATTTCTATACGCGAGATGCTCTTGACCGAGGGCGAGTAATGCAAGTGTGCAAGCTTCTATACAAAACACTGAATCGGCAGAGTATTGTCGCCCGGCTGAAACAGAATAAGCTCGGAATTGTTCTGTTGCCGCTGCTGGGCTCTGCCACTTGTGTTCTTGTTGAGAAGTTCGCAATCCTCTTGAAAACCAACACCTTCAGTCTGATCGCCGCAGACAACAATCTACACAATCGTCACCCACTTACGCTCGCGCAATGGCTCGGCCTCTTCAGAGCCGATCTGCTTTGGGGCATGGTGCTCGTCCCCGTGGTTTTTTGCGCGTTGACCTTTTGGCTCGCGCCTCGCTGGCGAATATTGATCGCCGTTCTTGTCTCCTGTTTCATTCAAGTCATCATCATCGTGGAAACGCTTTCCATGCTGACCACCGGCGCTTTCAATTCCAGGAGCGAGATTCGGTTTGCATTGTGGTGGGCAATGAAAACCCACGACACGGCGTTGTACTATCATCCTCTTGCCACGGGGATCTTGTCTGCCGCAGACCTTGGCTTTGCCGTGCTTCTTGGGGTGATTGCACTGGTCGCTTTACGAAAGAACTCCCGCCTATTGAATCATTTTGTTTTAACAGTCTTTGCCGTTGGCGTCGTAATAACGGCCGTCGCCTACATCTTTCGGGTTCCAGCGATGCCATGGTCTGAGTCGCTTTTGCAGATGACCGCGTCTCCGGTATTGTTTTCCAGGGACGTGTTAACCGGCGACAATTCGCGCAGCCTGCCGGAACTGCCGCAGGCGAACCGAGAAGATAAGCATGTTCCCGCGCCCGGGCCATCTGCCAACACCGGGAAAGCAACGAACTACTCCGCGCCTCCGGCGTTGCCTTCCAGCGAGAGTTTGCCCCGCCTGCCGGAACTGCTGCAGGTATATCGCGAGGACGAGCATGTTCCCGCGCCCGGGCCATCCGTCTATACCGGGAAAGCAATGAACTACAACGTCGTCATCATTGTGCTGGAGTCTATGACTGCGCAGGCATTCGATCCCGCCCACGACTCATTAAGCGACATGCCGAACGCGCGGAGGCTGAGAGGCCAGTCGTTTCTGATGGGCAAACATTACACAACCTATGCCAGTACGTATAACGGAACTTTTGCAATTTACACATCGATTTACACACACCTTTATAACGAACTTGTCCCCCGCCTGGCCGAACTCCCCGGACTGATTCGTACCCTGCGCAATGGCGGGTATGCCACGGGATTTTACGGCTTCATCTGGAATATTCCGGGGCATCGCGAATATGACTTGCCCCTCAGTCTCGGCTTTGAGAAGATCGCCAGACCATCGACCTTGGATGAGGAGGACGGGGAAGCCGTCTTTACCGGCCCGATCGATTACGTGAACAAGTACGACAACGATGCGCTGCATTCCATGCTCTCGGATATTCACAACTGGACGAGCCAGGGACGACGGTTTGCGGTAGGCTTTTCTCCTCAAATCGGGCACGACCCCTATCGGTCAGTGGATGGGAACGCATCCGAGACAGCGATTCAGCGCGGACATGCGCTGGCGGTTTATCAGGATGCGTGGCTGGGAGAGTTGCTCGACGAATTGCAGCGCGACAAAGTGCTGGATCACACCATCATCGTGATCACCGGCGACCACGGCATGCGAAGCGAAAATCCTCTTGGAGCACCTCCCGGCGTGGTCCGAATCCTTCATGGGCACCTAAATGATGTTGTCATGCGGGTGCCGATGCTCATTTACGCCCCCGGCGTACTTGATCATTCGGTACTCATTGAAACGCCGACCTCGCATATCGACATCACGCCCACAGTACTCGACCTGCTGGGATTTTCATCAAGCCTGGAATCGGAACAGGGCTCGCCCGTCTACACTCCCGGTCTCGACAAGCGCCGCGTGTTTCTGTCCATGAACTTCATGGGCTCGTCAGGATTCTATGATGACGGGAAATACTATTCGCGCGGCGCCATCGGCCCAGGCACCGTCTACAAGAGTTCAACCCTAAATTTTGACTCGCGCGACATGCTTCCGTTTGACAGCGAAGAAGCGGAAAATGCGAGAAAGATCATCGACAGGCACGATCACAACCAAGTCATGATTCTTAGCCGCGTGTATTACGAAAAATAACTCTGCTCCAATAGTTCCTCACCAGCATTGCTTGCGGCAGAGGATGCCATCTGAATTTGCCTGAGGCGCGAATTGCCTGATTATTATCTTTAGATTCAGCGGCTTGCCAAGTGCGACCGGGCCAGTTATCATTTCTGCTACAAGTTGGCGAGTAGGGGCGTTGTTGATATGTGAGGCGACCTATCGTTTTGTAGTCTCAGGTTGTGGTAGCCGCACGAACCGGAGATTGACGCCTGGAAGCAGCGATAATCACTATTTGCATTTTGCCGCGCTCACGATATGCTAGCGAAATACCCCAAAACCGTCATGGCACGCAAGTGAGGTTCTTCCATCATGCGCAACACGTCACCGACCCGCATCGTAGGCACGCCGGCCCTTCGCAAGGAAGGAATCGGCAAGGTGACGGGGAGCGCGCGTTATATCGACGACATTTCGCTGCCGGGCATGTGGCATGGAGCTACGGTACGCAGCAGCATTGCTCGCGGCATTATCAAGGAGATTCGCTTCGGCGTGGGCATAGCATGGGACGAGTTCGTGATCGTTACCGCGAAGGATATACCGGGCACAAATCGCATTCCGCTGATTGTGGATCACGACCAGCCGGTGCTGGCCGAGAGACAGGTAAATCATCCCGAGGAAGCGGTGGTGCTACTGGCGCATCCCGATAAGGCACGACTGCATGAGGCCGTGGCCGCGGTAGAGATCGACTACGAACCGCTGCCCACTGTTTTTACCATCGAGGAGAGCGAGCGGCAGCAGACGATTGTGTGGGGCAAGGACAACGTCATCAAGCGCTTTCTGGTGGAAAAGGGAGATGTGGATTCCGCGTGGAAGCGAGCAGCGCACATTGTCACGGGCGAGTACCATACCGGCGCGCAGGAGCAGCTCTACATCGAGAACAACGGCGTCATTGCGGATTGGTCGGAGGCCGACGGCCTCACCATCCGGGGATCGATGCAGTGCCCGTACTACGTGCACAGGGCGCTGCTGCGCGTCTTTGATCTGCCCGCGGAAAAGGTACGCGTGATCCAGGCGGAGACGGGCGGCGCATTCGGCGGCAAGGAAGATTATCCCTCGATGATTGCCGCGCATGCCGGTCTGCTGGCGAAAAAGGCCGGACGCCCGGTCAAGATCATCTACGACCGCGAGGAAGATCTGGCGGCGACCACCAAGCGTCATCCGTCGCGCACCCGTTATCGCACGGCGGTGGATAAAGACGGGCGCCTGCTGGCCATGGATATCCAGGTGGACCTGGATGGCGGCGCGTACGCTACCGTGTCGCCGACGGTGCTTTCGCGCGCCACGATTCATGCCTCAGGCCCGTACTTCTGCGACAACATCCGCATACGCTCGCGTGCCTGGGCGACGAATCTTCCGCCGCATGGCGCCTTTCGTGGATTCGGCACGCCGCAGACCATCTTTGGCATCGAGCGGCATATGGACCAGATTGCGAAGACCGTTGGAATTTCTCCGGACGATGTGCGCCGCCGGAATTTTCTTGCGCAGGGCAAGACGACAGCCACAGGCCAGGAGATCCGCGACGCGATTGATTTGCCCGGAATGCTGGATCGTGCGCTTAAGGTCTCGGATTACAAGTCCAAGCATCTGCGTTTTGCCCGCGAGAATGCGGCATCGAGCGTGATCAAGCGCGGCATCGGCATGGCCAGCTTCATGCATGGCGCGGGATTTACCGGCTCCGGCGAGCGCTATCTGAATTCGCTGGTTGGCCTGGAGGCGGATGCCGCAGGGCATGTCACGGTGCTGGTTTCCAGCACGGAGTTTGGCCAGGGAACGAACACCATCCTCAGCCAGATTGCCGCCGAGGCGCTCGGCCTGCCCTACGAGGATGTATCCATCGCGCAGCCGGATACGCAGCGCGTGCCCAACAGCGGGCCAACCGTGGCCTCGCGCACCACGATGATTGTCGGCAAGCTGGTAAAGGACGCCGCGCATGCGCTGGCCGGCAAGTTGCGGGAAAAGAAGCTGCTCGGCGAAAAATTTTCGGCGACGGAATTTCGCGCCGCTTGCACGGCTTACATCAAGCGGTATGGCGCACTGCGCGCCGAGGCTCGCTACCAGGCGCCGAAAGATATTTTCTGGGATGATGCGGCATATAAGGGGGAAGCATACCCGGCCTTTGCCTGGGCCGTCTACGTAGCGGAGGTAGCCGTCGACATGCGCACCTATTCCACCCAGGTGGTCAACTTCTACGCGGTGCAGGAGGTCGGACGGGTGGTGAATCCTTTGTTGGCAGCCGGTCAGATTGAGGGCGGAGTGGCCCAGGGCGTTGGCTATGCTCTCTACGAAAAGGTTGTCTGGAAGAACGGCCGCATGAGCAACAGCCAGATGACCAACTACATTATGCCCACCGCCGTGGATGTGCCCAACATCGAGGTCTACTTCGAGGAGTCGCCTTGCGAGCACGGGCCCTACGGCGCCAAGGGCCTGGGCGAGTTGCCGCATGATGGTCCCGCGCCGGCAATTCTGAACGCGATTCAGGATGCGACCGGCATCAACTTTACCTCCATTCCTCTGCTGCCGGAAGATATGTACCTGCGCATGGTGGAGACGCCGGAAACTGTTGCGTTGGAAACTGCGGGATGCGGGGAGAGGCCTAAATGAGTGCGGTGAAGATGCAATCTGCGGAAATCCGGTTCAAGGTGAACGGCGCAGAGCGCCGCGTCAATGTGCCACCGATGAAGCGGTTGCTGGACGTGTTGCGCGAGGACCTGGGACTGACCGGCGCGAAAGAGGGCTGCAGCGAAGGCGAATGCGGATCTTGTTCCGTACTGCTGGATGGCGTGCTGGTGAACAGTTGCCTGGTTCCGGCATTGCAGGTCAACGGCTGCGAGGTGCTTACGGTTGAAGGGCTGGCGACCAACGGCGCGCTGGCGCATATTCAGCAAACGTTTCTGGAGCTGGGCGGAACGCAGTGCGGCATCTGCACTCCGGGCATGATGCTGGCCGCGGAATCTCTATTGAGAAAAAATCCTCAGCCGGAGCTCGACGAGATTCGTGAGGGCCTGGCCGGGAATCTCTGCCGCTGCACCGGTTACATGCGCATCATCAATGCGGTGAGGCACTCGAGCCAGGCGCCAGCCACGGCGGCGGTTCCTGCGCCGGAAGATGCGGTGCACAGATGAGATCGAATGTCGCCCAATACGAGTTGGTTGCGCCGGGTTCTCTGGACGCGGTGCTGGCGCTGCTGGCCGCGGAGCCGGGCGCGTGGACGCCCATGGCCGGCGGCACCGAGCTGATGGTCGCGCTGGGAGCGGGGCGACTGGAGCAGCGCAAACTGGTCAGCCTGTGGGGCATCAATGAGTTGCGACAGATTACGGCAAACGACGATTGGCTGACCATTGGCGCCGCTGCAACCTTTTCAGACATTCGTGAGAACGCCGTCGTTGCCAAGGAATTTCCGCTGCTGGCGCGCGCGGCAAGCTGGACGGGCGCAATTGCCAATCAGAACCGCGGCACGCTGGGCGGAAACATTGTGAACGCATCGCCGGCAGCGGATTCTCCGCCCGTGCTACTGGACTATGAGGCGGAGATTGAGCTGGTTTCCGCGCAGGGTGAGCGCCGCATGCCGTACAGTGAATTTCATCTGGGATATAAACGTACCGTACTCAAGCCGCAGGAATTGGTGAAGGCCGTGCATTTGCCGCGCGGCCGCCGCCTTCCAGTGGAGTATCTGCGCAAGGTGGGAACGCGCAATGCACTGGCCATCTCCAAGGTGGCGCTAGCGTGCGTGGGTGCAATGCAGTCAGGCAAGGTGCATGTAGTGCGCATTGCCGCGGCCAGCCTGCGCGAGACGCCGGCGCGCCTGAGCGCGACCGAAGCCGCGCTGCTGGGCCACGCGCTGACTTCCGAGCGAATTCAGTTCGCGCGCCAAGCTCTGCTCCAGGAAGTGAAACCAATCGACGACATTCGTTCCACGGCAAACTATCGTGCCCACGTTGCGGCAAATCTGCTGGAAGAGTTTCTTGAGCAGATGGCTGCTTCGGATTCGAAGACACGCCCGTAGGGAATCCGGATCATTTCAAAAACGCTGCCACAGTTTTTCCGCGGCAGCTCTGGCCTTGGCCATGATCTCCTGTTCGTCGATCTCAAGAAGTTTTCTATCCGCCATGACCGTGCGCCCGCCGATGATGGTGGTTACGACAGTGCGGCCGGAGACGCCGAAGAGAATGTGATCGGCGACATTCGAAGCGCGCAAGGGAGTGGGCGGATCGTAGTCAACAATGATCAGGTCAGCGTGCGCGCCGGGAACCAGTTTGCCCACAGTGCGCCCGAAGCATTCACTCGCTATGGCGGCATTCGCGCTGAAGAGCATGGCAGGAACCTCTGCCCAGCCCGCGCACGGCTGGCCCGTCCGATGCTTTTGCAGAGCATTGGCAACTTTCAGCGATTCAAACATATCGCAGGTGTAGCCATCGGTGCCTAGGCCAACTCGCACGCCGCGGTGGATCATCTCCAGCACCGGAGCGGAGCCGACCGCATTCGCCATGTTGGACTCGGGGTTATGTATGACATTTGTATTACAGTCTTTTAATAGCTCGATCTCGGCGTCGTTGACGTGGACGCAATGAGCGGCGATGCTCTTGCTGCCCAGGATGCCGAGATGATGCAAGCGCTCAACCACTCGCATGCCATGCTCGCGCTGGCATTGGGCCACATCGGTCTCGCCCTCCGCGACGTGAATGTGGAAGCCGGCGTCGAGTTCAGCGGCAAGTTGCGTGCAGCGGGCCATGGTCTTGTCGCTCACGGTAAAGGAGGCGTGCAGTCCGAAGAGTCCCCGGAGCAGGCTGTCTTTGGATTGCTTGCAGTCTGCGAGGAAGGTCCGATTTTCCTCGATGCTTTGATCCGCGACTTCCGCGCCATCGCGATCCGTGACTTCGTAGCAGAGACAACTGCGCACGCCGGTATGTCGCGCGGCCTCCGCAATGCGGAAGAGGCTGCCCGCAACCGCGCCGGGACTGGAATGATGATCAAAGATGGTGGTGGCGCCGTTTTTGATGCAATCGATCAACGCCACCATGGCGCTTAGATACACATCGTCCAGGGTGAGGACCCTGTCCAACCGCCACCACAGGCGCTCCAGAATCTGGAGGAAGTTGCCGGGAGCTTCGTCCTTCAGCGCCATACCTCGGGCAAAGGTGCTGTACAGGTGCATGTGGGTGTTGATCAGTCCCGGCATAATCAGCCGTTCGCGCGCATTCATGAACTGAGCGGCGGGATACTTACGCTGCAAATCTGCCGTCTCGCCAACCTCGGCGATCAAGCCATCCTGGATGGCGACACAGCCATTCTCGATCAGGGGCAAACGCTCGTCCTGCGTGATCAGCGTTCCATTTCCGGCCAATAACATGGAAGATACCTCCATTGCACGTTTTCCAGCGAAGGGATTCCTGCCCGTTGAGTACTCCATATCACACAACTGCGTGTAATAGCGGATTATAATTATTTAGGCCAAGCTTGATACTCTGAATTATTTTTCAGTTAGAACTACGCGCGGTTTGGATAGCGCCGGCAACACTGCCTGATGCCGGGTATGCTATTCTTGATCACTCCGATTGAGTGGAAGGTGGAATGGCAAAATTACGCGTACAAATTTGCGGGCTCAATTTTTTGAACCCGATACTGCCCGCCGCCGGACCGCCGTCCAGGGATGGGACCATGCTGCAGGCCGCGGCGAAAGGCGGCGCGGGTGGATTAGTCACCAAGACCATCTCCGTGCATCCGGCCGATGTGCCGCGCCCTTGCATGGCGGAGATTCGGGGCGGATTTCTGAACACCGAACTATGGTCCGAGTTACCCAAAGAGCAATGGATCGAAAAGGAATATTCGCTGGCCAAGGCCACTGGGCTGCCGGTCATTGTCGGACTGGGTTATACGGCCGATCAGATTCGGGAACTGGCTCCCATGGTGAAGCCATTCGCCGATGCGCTGGAGCTATCCACGCACTATGTCGGCAACGATATTACTCCCATCATCGATGCTCTTCATGCGGCCAAGGCGGCGGTGGATGTGCCGGTGTTCATGAAGCTGAGCCCGCATCCCAATATTCAGCAGATTGTCATTGCGCTGGAGGAGGCGGGCGCTGATGGGCTGGTCATGATCAATTCATTCGGGCCTTGCCTGAGTATCGATCTGGAGACGGGCCTGCCGCTGATGGGCAGCAAGGATGGCTTCGGCTGGCTCTCCGGCGGGGCCATCAAGCCTCTGGCCCTGCGATGCGTTTATGACGCCGCGCGCGTGGTGAAGATTCCCATCTTCGGCGTCGGCGGCATGGTGAACGGCCGCGACGTAGCGGAGATGTTCATGGCGGGCGCATCGGCAGTGCAGGTTTGCACAGAGGCCATCCTGCGCGGCCCTACGGTCTACGGAAAAATTGCCCGGGAGCTTGACGCATTCCTCGACAAGCACGGCTACCAATCGGTGGATGAGATCAAGGGACTCACCATTCGCCGGATGGCGGAGCGCGGCGCGCCCCTGGGCACGAAACCTCCCGATGTGGATATGAAGCGGTGCAATCTCTGCGGATTGTGCGAGATTAGCTGCCCGTACGGCGCCATCACCAGGAGTGACGTCCTACATATCGACGGTGAGAAATGTTTTATCTGCGGGCTGTGCGTGACACGCTGCAAGCAAGGGGCACTTACCTTAGAGCAGTAAGCGAGCGCGACGCGGGAGTTATGGAGTTTTGACGGTTGGAAAACAGATGACATATTTTACCGGGCTTCGATGCGTTCATTGCGGACGCACATACAACACGGATGAAGTGGAGTACTACTGCGCGGCCTGCGGCTATCACGACGGCATTCTGGACGTGCTCTACGACTATGAAGCGATGCGGAAGAAACTGAATCCCGCGGCGCTTGCCGTCAACTCTGATCGATCCATGTGGCGCTATCTTCCCTTGTTGCCAGTGATGGATCGAAAGCTGATTCCACATCTGCAAGTGGGTTGGACTCCGCTCTATGACGCTCCCCGTGTGGCTGGCGAATTGGGAGTGGCGCGCTGCTGGGTCAAAGACGAAGGACGCAATCCAACCGCATCGTTCAAGGACCGCGCCAGCGCGATAGGCGTGGTGAAGGCATTGGAGAAGAAAGCGTCGCGAATTACCTGCGCATCCACCGGCAACGCGGCGTCTTCCCTGGCGGGCTTTGCTGCAGCCGCGGGAATTCCAGCGACAATCTTTGTTCCGGCGCGCGCGCCGGAGGCCAAGGTGGCCCAGTTACTCATCTTCGGGGCGCAGGTATTCTCCGTTCAGGGAACTTACGACGAGGCATGGGAACTGTGCATGAAGGCCGCGGCGGAGTTTGGCTGGTACAACCGCAACTGCGCTATCAATCCATACCTGATGGAAGGCAAGAAGACAGTCTCGCTGGAGTTAGCCGAGCAGTTCAAGGCGCTTACTCCGGGAAGTTTTCCAGACTGGGTTGTGGTCTCGGTCGGCGACGGTTGCACGATTGGCGGGGTGTGGAAGGGGCTGAAGGAGATGCACATTCTTGGCTTCATTCCACGCTTGCCCCGGATTCTCGGCGTGCAGGCCGATGGTTGCAAGCCGTTTCTGACCGCGTGGAAGAAAGGCGGCAGCCTGACACCATGCGAAGCGAATACGTTGGCGGACTCCATCGCGGTCGGACATCCACGCAACTTCGCCAAAGGAATGAGCGCGGTGACCGAATCAGGCGGCGCATTCGTCGCTGTCTCCGACGAAGAGATTTTGCAAGCCATTCCCATGCTGGCGCGCAAGGCAGGCGTCTTTGGCGAGCCGGCCGGTGTGGCCGGCGCGGCGGGAGTCAGGCGCGCTGTGGATCAGGGCATCATCCATCACTCGGAAAGCGTCGCAATCGTCATGACCGGCAATGGATTGAAAGATATTCAGAGCGCGATTCGCGCGGCGGGGAGCACAATTGCCGTGCTACCTGACATGAACGAGGTTCGCAAAGCGGTAAGAGCTGCTGCTACAGCCTGATGTCGTTGCGATCCGTAACGAAATAAAAACGAGAAAGGTAACAGATGGCAAAGATTCCATTTGGTCCCACTTATGATGAGATGCTCGATCCCAGCCTGCTCGGCAAGGATGTGCGCGCCAAAGCACTGGCTGCGCTGAAGCAGAATGAACTTGATCCCATCAATCTCTTCAACATTACCTGGCAGGACGCAACCAACCAGGTTCGCAAAGTTGTGTTGCCATCGGCGTTGACGGGAGTTGATGCCAATATCGTGGTGATGCTGGGTTGTGGCTTTCCCTCCGGCTCTCATAAGGTTGGCCCGGCCTACAGCACCCTGATCGAAGGGTTGGTGGATGGGGAGATCATTCCCGGCGAGCATACCATCCTGGGACCTTCAACGGGCAACTTCGGAATTGGTACAGCCTATGTATCGAAGCTGCTTGGCTTCCGCGCCATTGTGATCATGCCGGACAGCATGAGCAAGGAGCGGTATGAACGCATCAAGAGATATGGCGGTGAGCTGGAGCTGACGCCGGGCTCCGAATCGGACGTGATCCTGACTCTGGAAAAAACCCGGGAGTTAATGAAGAATCCCAAGAACAAGGCACTGGCCCAGTTTGAACTCTTTCCTAACTATCGCTTTCATCGTCATGTAACCGGCAACAGCGCCATTGAAGCGGTGAAGGGCGTGGGCAACGGGCGGATTGCGGGCTTCACTTCAGCGCCGGGTTCGGCGGGCACGTTGGCGGCGGGCGATCAGATCAAGGTGGCGTTCCCCGAGGCCAAGGTGGCAGCGCTGGAGCCCTACGAATGTTCGACGCTGGCCAATGGGGGCCGCGGCCAGCATCGCATCGAGGGAATCGGTGACAAGATGTGCACGTTGATTCACAACGTGCTGAACACAGACTTCGTCATTCTCATCAAGGATGAAGAAACTGTGCAGGGTGTCAAGATCTTCCACGATGGCGTGGATGCGCTGGTCAACCTGGGCGTGGACCGGAATTTTGCCATGAGCCTGCGCGAGTTATTCGGCCCTTCCGGCATCTGCAACGTGCTGGGCGCTATCAAGCTGGCAAAGCACCTGCGTCTGGGGCCGGGAGACAATGTCGTAACCATCGCCACTGATGGCTTCGATCGCTATAACTCAGTGCTGGAAGAGTTGAACAGCCGCTATCTTGAGCTGGCTCCGCAGGTATTAAGCCGCTGGACGCGCGACATTTTCCTGGGCGCCACCGATGAACATGTATTTGACTTCCGCAAGACCTCGGCAAAGGAGCAGCTCTTCAAGCAAAAGGAGAGCGACTGGTTAAAGTTCGGTTACTCCAAAGCGTTTCTTGATTCCATGCGCAGCCAATCATTCTGGGACACACAGTATGCAAAGGTGGGCGAGTACAACCGGAAGATTCTCGCCTCGCGGTAATTTGAACGGAAGGAGATCCAGCTATGTTCAAGTTCACTCTGAATCAGAATGACGTGACAGTGGCAGCGGACAAGAACCTGCTGGAATATCTGCGTGAGGACGCTCGCTTGATTTCCGTGAAGGACGGCTGCGCCGAGGGGGTGTGCGGATCCTGCTCGGTGTTGGTGGACGGGAAGGCATGGCGGGCCTGCAAGTTGACCGTAGCCAAAGTACAGGGCAAGACGGTGACAACCCTCGAAGGCCTTTCAGCTCGTGAGAGGGAGATTTATTCATGGGCCTTCGGCGAAGTGGGAGCGGTGCAGTGCGGCTTTTGCATGCCCGGTGTGGTGATCAGCGCGAAGTCGCTGCTGGATCAAAACCCCGCCCCTACATCCGCGGAAATCAAGAACGGCCTCCGGTATAACCTGTGCCGTTGCACGGGCTATCTGAAGATCGAACGCGCAATTCAATTGGCCGCGAAGGCATTTCGCGATGGGGAGACTCACAGCGCCGAGGGCGGCACGGCCAAAGTGGGCTCGCGCATGGTTCGCGTGGACTCTGAAGAGAAGCTTCTGGGGACAGGCGAGTTCGTTGACGATATGAAGGTTCCGGACATGCTTTATGGCGCCGTGCTGTGGGCCAAATATCCGCGAGCTTTGGTGAAGAATATCGACATCTCAGCCGCGCAGGCCTGTCCTGGCGTTGAGATTGTACTGACGGCCAAGGATGTTCCCGGGGAACGCTTGCTGGGACATATCGTGCATGACTGGCCGGTGATGATTGCCGAAGGCGAAGAGACGCGCTATGTGGGAGACGCTCTGGCGGTGCTGGCCGCCACCACCAAGGAGACGGCGCGGAATGCGCTGGAGTTGATTCGCGTGGAGTATGAGGAGCTGACGCCGATGTTGTCGCCGGAAGCGGCCATGGCGGAAGGCGCGCCGCGAATTCATCCCAGGGGAAATCTGCTCTCGGAAACCATCATGAAGCGCGGCAATGTCGATAAGGCCATCGCCGAGGCAAAGCATGTCGTGACCCAACACTACTCAACGCCGCACCAGGAGCATGCTTTTCTGGAACCGGAGAGCGCACTGGCCATTCCTGCGCAATGCGGATCTCTTACGGTTTATTCCGGCGGGCAGGGGGTTTATGACGATCATCGCGGCATCGTGGCGATGCTGGGGTTGCCGGAAGATAAAGTTCGCGTGATCAGCAAGTTTGTGGGCGGTGGATTTGGCGGAAAAGAAGATCTCTCCGTGCAGCATCACGCCGCATTGCTAGCATGGCACAGCCAACGGCCGGTGAAGCTGACACTCAGCCGCGAAGAGAGCTTTCGCGTACATCCCAAGCGCCACCCCATGGAAATGGAGTTCACCACGTCGTGCGACGAGCGCGGGAAGATTACGGCGGTGCGCGCGCGCATCGTGGCCGACACGGGCGCTTACGCTTCGCTGGGCGGTCCGGTTTTACAGCGCGCTTGCACGCACGCCGCGGGTCCGTACCAGATCGACAATGTGGATATCGAGGGGCGCGCCGTCTATACCAACAATATTCCCTCCGGCGCATTCCGCGGCTTTGGCGTAACCCAGACCTGCTTTGCCGGAGAGTGCAACCTGAATCTGCTGGCGGCGAAGCTGGGAATCTCGCCTTGGGAGATTCGCTTCCGCAATGCCATTGAGCCCGGAGGCGTGCTATCCAACGGGCAGATTGCCGATGCGGGAACCGCATTGAAGGAGACGCTACTGGCGGTGAAGAATGACTTTGACGCGCATCCCGGCGCGGGAATTGCCTGCTCCTTCAAGAACACCGGCCTGGGTGTCGGCGTGCGCGATGTCGGACGCGTGAAATTGAAAGTGGAGAATGGCGCCGTCGTCATCTGCACCAGCGCGGCCTGCATGGGCCAGGGATTGGCCACCGTGATTTTGCAGATTGTGGGTGAAACTGCGGGCCTCGCCATGTCCGCACTCAGGGTGCATGAGCCGGATACGATGGTGACTCCCGACAGCGGAACCAGCACTGCATCGCGGCAAACGCTGATTACCGGCGAAGCGGCGCGACGTGCTGCGGATGCGCTGAAGCAGGAGTTGGGCACGCGTTCACTGGCCGAGTTGGAAGGCTGCGAGTTCTACGGGGAGTACGATTGCGTTACCGATCCCATGAACTCCGGCAAAACCAACCCGGTTAGTCATGTTGCGTATGGGTACGCCACCCACGTCGTCATTTTGGGGAGTGACGGAAGAGTTGAGAAAGTTGTAGCCGCTCATGATGTGGGCAAGGCCATCAACCCCAATGGCGTGGAAGGGCAGATCGAAGGCGGCATCGTGATGGGATTGGGATTCGCGCTGACCGAGGAGTTTCCTCTCCGCAACGGCGCGCCCACCGTCACCTTGGGCACGCTTGGCTTGATGCGCGCTGCGCAGGTGCCGGAGATCGTGTGCCACCTCATCGAAAAGAACTCGCCCGAGCTAGCGTACGGGGCCAAAGGCGTGGGAGAGATTGTGATGCTCACAACGGCGCCTGCGGTCGCTTCCGCATACTTCAATCACGACGGGAAGTTTCGCAACAGCCTTCCGCTCAAAGACACTCCTTATCGCCATTGAGGACGCAGGCAAGCAGGAATACCAAGGAGTATCCCGCTCATGATGACTGCAGAATGGAGCCAACGGCTCATTTCCTTACGTCAGTCGTTCATTCAGAGTCAGAGCTATTCGAGACATGAAGATTGCGTCGTAAACCGGATGTAGCAGGTGTTTGGTGCATGGGGATACGACGAAGGGCAATGATATAATTGACTCATCTCCACAGAAGTGGTTGAATAGCCGCTATGTTATTTTCCGGTGAATAAGAAGGAACAACATGCCTGCTAAAATTACGATTGACTCCGCCCGTTTACTCGCCGCCGCCAACGCGCAGGAAGCGAACATGGTCCTCTTTCTGCGCGATCTGATCGCTATTCCCGCCGAAAGTTCTCACGAAGGTCCCGTCGTTCAGCGCATCAAGCAGGAGATGGAACGTGTGGGCTTCGACGAGATCCGCATTGATGCCATGGGCAACGTGCTGGGACGCATCGGCTCGGGCAAACACGTGATCATGATGGACTCGCACACCGACACTGTCGGTGTTGGCGATCCGAAGGAATGGTCCTGGGATCCGTACAAGGGCAAAGTGGAGGATGGTTTCATCTACGGACGCGGCGCCAGCGATCAGCGCGCTGGCATGGCCAGCATGGTTTACGCGGGCAAAATGATAAAGGATTTGAAACTGGAAGGCGACTACACGTTGTGGGTTGTGGGATCGGTGCAGGAAGAAGACTGCGACGGCTTGGCGTGGGTCTATATTCTCAAGGAAGACGGTATCCGGCCAGAGTGCGTGGTGATCACGGAGCCAACCAATCTGCGCGTGTACCGCGGACATCGCGGGCGCATGGAGATCGAGGTTCACATGCGCGGACGTTCGTGTCATGCCAGCGCGCCGGAGCGTGGAGACAATCCGATTTACAAGATAGCCCCGCTGATCGCTCAGATCGAGGAGTTGAACACGCGTTTGCGCGACGATGCGTTTCTCGGCAAGGGAACGATCGCCGTCACCGAGATTCGCTCGATGTCTCCGTCCCTATGCGCGGTGCCGGGCGCATGCTCCATCCATCTCGACCGCCGGCTCACCGCTGGGGAGACGCTGGACAGCGCGGTCGCCGAGGTGAAAGCGCTGCCGGCGATGCAAGGCGCGGAGGTCGAGGTGTTGCGGTACGAGACGCCCAGCTATACCGGCCTCACGTATCCGATGCAGAAGTACTATCCAACGTGGGTGCTCGAGGAAGACCATTTGCTGGTGCGCTCGGCCGTTGCGGCGTATCGAACGCTCCACAACGCCGATCCAGTTGTGGACAAGTGGATCTTCAGCACGAATGGCGTCGGCTCGATGGGAATTATGGGCGTGCCGACCATCGGCTTCGGTCCCGGTGAAGAAGACGTCGCGCATAGTGTTATCGAACGCGTCCCAATCCGCGACTTGGTGGAAGCGGCGAAGTTCTATGCTGCCTTCCCCCTGGCGTATGTCGCCACGCTGGAAGGATCGAATGGCTGAACTGAAGCCCATCACGCTGCCGGTGCTGCTAGAATCGGTAACAGGTTGCCGGCGGGTGAACTTTTGTCAACTCGGCAGGTTTCGAGGAAGAGGTGTGCGTTGGAAACGAGAAAGGCGCTGTTTAAAGGCAAGGACTACATCACTACGGAAGAATACCGCGAAGCAGAGATCGAAATCCTGCTCGACGTATCCGCCGATTTGAAGCGTAAGTTCAAGAGGCGCGTTCCGCATCGTTATTTGCCCGATCAAACCATCTTCCTGATGTTCTTCGACAAGTCCACGCGCACGCGTAACTCGTTCGAGGCGGGAATCACGCAGCTTGGCGGCCACGCCCATTTTTTGACCTCCGATGTTATGCAAGTCTCCCATGGAGAAAGCGCGAAGGACACGGGAATCATTCTCTCCCGCTACGGACACGCCATCGCCATCCGTCACGACCTGATTCCGGACGAGGGCAACGCGTACATGCGCGAAGTTGCGCGCTGGGCGGATGTGCCGGTGATCAATATGCAGTGCGACATTGATCATCCCTGCCAGACGCTGGCCGACCTCATGACTATCCGCGAGAAACTTGGACGTAACCTCCGCGGACGCAAACTGGCGGTAACGTGGGCGTACGCGCCGAGCTACGCCAAGCCGCTCAGCGTGCCGCAAGGATTGATCATGTTGATGCCGCGCTTCGGACTGGACGTTGTGCTGGCGCATCCACCCGAGTACGCGCTGATGCCGCAGACGGTCGAGGCGGCGCGAGAGAATGCGCGGCGCGCCGGAACTAAGCTCGAGATCGTGGACAACATGGACGACGCGTTTCGCGACGCCGACATCGTCATTCCCAAGAGTTGGGGCTGTCTCGACACCATGGGAACGAACCCCAAGGAGTCCCTGCGGATCGCTGAGGGATACCGGCACTGGATTTGCAACGGCGAGCGCATGAAATTGGCTTCGGAAAATGCTCTGTACATGCATCCGCTGCCCGCCGATCGGGGCAACGAGGTGACGGACGAGGTCATCGATGGCCCGCACTCTGTGGTGTACGATGAAGCGGAAAACCGCCTGCACACTGCCAAGGCGATTATGGCACTGACTATGTCGGAGCAAGAAGTTGTTTATGAGATGACAGGCTCTTAAGACCATGACCGAAACGCTTGTGATCGCCCTGGGCGGCAACGCCATTACGAGGCCCGGCGAATCCGGCGCCATTCCCTTGCAGTTTGCCCACACCGCGGAGACGCTCGAACATCTCAAGCCTCTGTTCCACGCCGGTTCACGGATCGCCATCACTCACGGCAGCGGACCGCAGATCGGCAACATCCTGATTCGCGTCGAGGAGGGCGAGCGGCGCGTTCCGCACTTGCCGCTCGACACTTGCGACGCCGATTGCCAGGGCGGCATGGGCTACATGATCCAGCGGCTGGCTTACGAGTTGTTCCGCCGCGAGGGAATCAAGCGCGAAGTGGCTACAGTGATCACCCAGGTGCTCGTGGATCGCGACGACCCGGACTTCCAGCATCCCAGCAAACCGATCGGGTCTTTCTATGACGCGAACGAGCTCGCCGGCATCCGCAGCAACAGGCCAGAATGGATCATGCGCGAAGTCTCGCCAGGAGGCTACCGTCGCGTCGTGCCTTCGCCTCGCCCGCTGCGAATTCTAGAGGCCGAAGCGATCTCGTCGCTGCTCGACGCCGGCGTCGTCGTGATCGCCTGCGGAGGCGGGGGCATTCCGGTGGCCTGGGAAGACGATCGTTTGGTGGGAGTGGAAGCCGTTGTCGACAAGGACCTCGCTTCTAGCATGCTGGCGACGCACGTGCGCGCTCACAAGCTCATCATTGTTACTTCGGTTGATCGCGTAGCGCTCGACTATGGCCGGCCCAGCCAGCAGTGGCTCGACACGATCACCATGGACCAGGCGCGCCAGTATTTAGCCGCAGGCCAATTCCCACCAGGATCGATGGGGCCCAAAATTCAGGCGGCAATCGACTTCCTCGAACACCAAGGCGAGGAGTGCATTATCACTTCCGTGGAGAGCGTAGCGGGTGCGGTAACCGGCAATGGCGGTACCCACATCGTCGCCCCCTGGCGCAGGACTTCCCTGGATTTTGCGGAAGTTAACGGAGGCGCGAGATGATTCTGACGAATTCAGAATTCCCTACCCTTCCACCAGTGCATCGGCTACAGCCAGGTGCTCATCGAGCGCGGCGGTGCCGAGATCGAGCTCTTCCCTGGTTATGATTAACGGCGGCGCAATGACAAAGTGGCTTATCCAGGATTGGATCGAAACTCCCTGGGCCATCATCTTGGCCGCAATCTGATCAACCACCGTCGGATTGCCTTCCACCTTGTCGCGCATGGTGTTGAAGGGTTGCTTGGTGACGCGATTCTTCACCAAATCAACAGCGAAGAAAAGGCCGAGGCCGCGCACGTCGCCGACCGATGGATGCCGGACCTTGAGGGCTTCCAGCTTTTTGCGCACATAGGGTTCAAGCTCTGCCGCGCGCTCCACCAGTTTCAGCCGCTGCATCTCCTCGATGGTGGCCACGGCCGGGCCGAGCGTCATGGGATGCGCCTCATAGGTGTGCCCATGAGAGAAATAGTGATCTTCAAAATAATCCGCGATTTTGGTGGTGGTGGCACAGAGGCCTAGCGGCACGTAAGCCGAGGTGATGCCTTTTGCGGTAACCAGGATGTCGGGCGTAACGCCCCAGTGCTCCAGGGCAAACCATTTGCCGGTGCGGCCCCATCCGCTCATCACCTCGTCGGCGATGAGCAGCACGCCGTACTGATCGCAAATCTGACGGATGCGGGGAAAGTATTCCGGCGGCGGCACGAGGATGCCGTTGGTGCCGACGACGGGTTCGACAATCAGGGCCGCCACGTCGCTCTCGTTGCGAATCATGTGCTCGATGTAGTCGGCGCAGGCGATGTTGCAGCCGGGATAGGAGTGCTTGATGGGGCAGTTATAACAGTTTGTCTCCGGAGCAAAGACGAATCCAGAGCCTTTGCCGCCCGGCTCCATGGCCCAGCGGCGCGGGTCGCCCGTAGCCGCGATGCAGGCGGTGGTGGACCCGTGATAAGAGCGGTAGCGGGAGATAATTTTGGTCTTGCCCGTGAACATGCGCGCAATTTTGAAAGCCGCTTCGTTAGCCTCGGCTCCGCCGGTGGCGAAGAAAAACTTATTAATCCCCCTGGGCAGGACTTCCAGCAATTTGGCGCTAAGTACAGCGCGTGCGCGGGTAGCGTAACCCGGAGCGGCATATGCCAGCTCGCGCGCCTGCTCGGCGATGGATTCTATCACGCGCGGGTTCTTGTGGCCCAGATTCACGCACATCAACTGCGAGCTGAAGTCAAGATAGCGCTTGCCCGCGCCATCCGTGAACCAGCAGCCTTCTGCATCGGCAATGTGCAGCGGTTTCCAGCTCTTCTGGAAGCGCCAGGTGCCGTAGTTGGTTTGCCGCGTGATGGCGGAGATTTCTTCGGACGTGAGTGTCTTCGATGCGGGAATATTGCTCATGATATCGTTCTCCGGTAAAATTTCGCAGCGTACAGTCAAAGTTCCATGGCTAGGTAAATCCGCCAGACAAGATTCGACGGCTTGTCAGATCCGTGCCTGGAAGCAGTCTCTCATTGAGTGCGAATCCAATCCATGGTCTTCGTCGCCAGCGTGTCGAACGCGGTGATGGCCAGTTGCAAATGGTCTTCCCGCGTGTCTTCAATTTTATTGTGGCTGATGCCCCGTAGCGATTGCACAAAGAGCATGGCTGTGGGGATGCCGGCGCGGGAGACTTCGGCTGCATCGTGCAGCGGCCCGGAGGGCAGACGATGCGAGCGCCCGGCAGTCTCGCGGATGGCCTCTTCGCAAAGCTCGATCAATTTGGGATGAAACGGCTCCGGCGCAATGTTCCAGATGCGCGACCATTCCACCGTGCAGCCTTCTTCCTTGGCAAATTGCGCGCTCTTCTCCTGCGCCTCACGATACATCGTGGCCAGCACGGCAGCATCCAGATCGCGCTGGTCGAGCGTGGCCTCGCAACGGCCAACGACCGCGGTCACAATGCCGGGAAAGGTCTTGACGCTGCCCATGGTGCAGACCGCATCGGGATGACGTTTGGCGATGGGGCGAATTTCCAGGGCCAGTTTCGCACACGCGGCCAACGCATCGCGCCGCGCAGTCATGGGCGTGGAGCCGGAGTGCGCCTCCTGGCCGTGAAAGGTGATTGTGTGGCGCTCTACGCCTTTAGTGCCCAGCACAGCTCCCAAAGGAAGCCCCATCTTCTCCAGCACAGGTCCCTGCTCGATGTGCAACTCAAGATAGGCTGCCGCGTTCTTCCGCTCCCGTCCGGCGTCGCCGATCTTATCGATGGAGACGCCACATTCAGCCAGCGCATCTTCCAGCCGCTTGCCGCCGGCATCGGTGCGCCCGCGATCCTGATCGATGGTTTGCGTGCCGGCAAAGGCCGAAGACCCAAAGAGGCTGCGCCCAAAGCGCGCGCCCTCCTCATCGGCCCAATCAACCATCCTCACGGTGATCGGCGGCTTGCCTTTATACTCCTCAGCAATGCGCCTCAGCACGGCGTACGCGCCAATCACGCCCAGGCACCCATCGAGCCAGCCGCCATTGGGCACGGAATCGATGTGGCTGCCGAGAATCAGCGTCTTCTCCGAGCTTCCGGCAAGCGTGCTCCAATTGTTGCCCGCGGCGTCATAGTGATGCTCCACGGGCAACTCGCGCAGCTTGGATTCAAACCAGCTGCGCGCCTTGAGCCACACCGGGCTCCAGGCCAAACGCTGTGCGCCATGCTCATCGGAAGTAAGTGCGCGCAACTCCTTGAGCAGTTCAACCGCGGCTTTTGCGTCAACCGGCATGATCTACTCCTTTCTAGTTACATTGCGGTTCGCGGCGCAGCAAGCGTCCGATTCCCGGCTTGCCCACAAAGTTGCCATCGCGCGCCTGCACCTTGCCGCGCACGGTGACCACGGAGGGACGGCCTTCGATCTCGAAGCCCTCAAAACCGTTGTAGTTGTTGATGCCGTGCTGCGTGGCCGCGGATATTTTGCCGCGATATTTTGTGTCATAGACCACCAGATCGGCGTCCGCTCCCGCGGCAATGGTTCCCTTGCGCGGGAAGAGGCCGAAGAGCCTGGCGGGACGCGTGCTGAGCGCATCGACAAAGCGGTGAATGTCGAGCCCGCCGCGTTTCACTCCGTAGGTATACATCAGGTTCACGCGATCTTCAATGCCCGGAATGCCATTGGGAATCTGCGTGAATGCCTTGGCGCCCATCAGTTTTTGTTCCGTGTCGAAGGGACAATGGTCCGTGCCCACGGTCTCAATCAGGCCTGACTTGAGCGCATTCCACAACACCGGCAGATTGCGCTTGTCGCGCAAGGGCGGCGACATGATATGCTTCATGCCCTCCACGCCGGCGCGCTCGGCGTAACTCTTGTCGAGCAGGAAATGCGGCAGCACCGATTCAATGTGCAGCTTGACGCCGCGCATCTTGGCATCCACGGCCACGCGCAGCGCCGGCGCGCAAGACAGATGCACCACGTAGCCGGTGGCGCCGGTCTGCTCCACAAAAGTCGCAAATCGCGTGGTGCCCTCTGCTTCCACGGCCTCCGGACGGCTGGGCTCATGCCACTCCGGCCCGGTCTTACCCTCGGCCAGCAGGAGTTGCTGCAACTGGCCCACCAGCTCGGCGTTTTCGCAATGCGCGGTGGTGATAATGCCCAGTTTGGCTGCCAGCTTGAGCGTGTGGAACATCTCCTCGTCATCGACGCCGAAGAAGTTTTTGTATGATAGAAATATTTTGAAGGATGTCGTTCCATCCTTGACGATCTCCGTGAGTTGCGCTTCCGTTTTGGCGTCATAGCGCGTCACGCCCATGTGGAAGGCATAATCGCAGGCGCTGTTGCCCTCTGCCTTTTGTTTCCAGATGTGGTAGGTCTCCAATGCATCTTCCTTGCGCGAAGGACAGGCCATCTCGATGAACGAAGTGGTCCCGCCGATGAGCGCGGCAGCGCTGGCCGCGGCGTGATTCTCCTTGGCAAAGGTGCCCATGAACGGCAGGTGAATGTGGACGTGCGGATCGATGAAGCCGGGAAAGACCAACTTTCCCGCGGCATCGACCACCTCGGTCCCCGGAGGAACTGCGAGGCCAGACCCGATGGCGCTAATGGTTTCATTCTCGATGAAGATATCGCCTTTCTGGCGAGTCTCCGCGGTTACAATCTCACCGCCCTTGATTAGCAGTCCCATATGAATGCTCTCCCTTCATGCGCATGCGAGGCTCTAAAGTGCGTTAGTGAATGTGAATTCCAACCTTCTCACGATAAGCTTTCATCGCCTCCCAGTCTTCGGTAACCCTGGTCTGCTTCTGCGACAACTCATCCCAGGTAACCGCACTCTGCCGAGGCGGAAGCTCGACCATTTCGATGCACTGGTCTACCGGGCAGACGTTATAGCAGAGCCGGCATCCCACGCAATCGTCTTCGCGCACCACCGGCCGGGGACGCGTTTCCACCGCCGCGCGCTTGCCGTTGGAGCGCGGATCCCAGGCGCGCGGTTCGACCACTTTGCCCTCCGGCGATACCAGGTCGATGCACTGATGCGCGGTATCGTTGCAGGCGATGTAGCAGAGGCTGCACTTGATGCACCGCTCCGCATTGATGCGCGCCGCCGCGCGGAAAGAAAGATCGAAGTTCTTGAACTCCGAAACGCGATGCAGGCTGCGGCCCGTCACGTCGGCGATGGTCTTGAAGCCTTTCTCGTCCATCCAGTTGGAGAGCCCATCGCAAAGATCTTCGATTACCCGATAGCCGTAATGCATCACCGTGGTGCAAACCTGGAGGCTGGATGCGCCCAGCAGCAGAAACTCCGCCGCGTCGGCCCAGGTGGCGATGCCGCCTATGCCGGAGATGGGAATTTTGGATTTGGACACGATCTCGTCGGTCCCCAGCGCAGCCAGCATATTCAGCGCGATGGGCTTGACGGCCGGCCCGGCATATCCGCCGTGGCCGCCCTTGCCGCCGATACTGGGGATCAGTTCCATCGTGTCAAGATCGACGCCGACAATGGAGTTGATAGTGTTGATGAGCGAGAGTCCGTTCGCGCCGGCGGCTACCGCGGCCCGAGCCGGCAACACAATGTTGGTTACGTTGGGCGTTAGCTTCACGATGACCGGAATCTTCGCGGCCTCCATTACCCAGCGGGTGATTTGCTCGCAGATTTCAGGATCCTGGCCAATGGCTGCACCCATTTTTCTTTCGCTCATGCCATGCGGGCAGCCAAAATTCAGCTCGATGCCGTCCGCTCCCGTATCCTCGATGCGACGGACGATATCCTTCCACGCTTCAGGCTTTGACTCAACCATGGCGGAGACGATGACCGCGCGATCCGGCCAGGCGCGCTTGATCTCCACGATCTCGCGCAGATTGACTTCAATGGGCCGGTCGGAGATTAACTCGACGTTGTTGATGGCCAACATGCGCTGCCGGCCGTGATGCCACGCTCCATAGCGGTTCGATACATTCAGCACCGGAGCGCCGATGGTCTTCCATACCGCGCCGCCCCAGCCCGCTTCAAAGGCCTTGTGGATCTGCGCGCCGGAGTTGGTGGGCGGAGCCGAGGCCAGCCAGAATGGATTGGGCGACTTGATGCCAGCGAAGTTAGTTCTAAGGTCTGCCATGTTATTTCACCCCGACCGGCGCAGGCCGTTGCGTTAGTTGTTGATGGAGTGCCGCGGCGGCCAGCTTGCCGTCCTGAACTGCCATGACGGCAGAAGCCGCGCCGGAAGATCGGATGCAGTCGCCGATGGCATAGATGCCTGCCATGCTTGTCTGGAAGTTCGTGTCCACGTCAATGAAGCCCTTCTTCGTTTTCAGGCCCAGCAGCGCGGCCAGCGCCGGCTTCTCCTGGCCGACGGCCTTGACGATCTGATCGGCCGGAATCACAAACTCCGATCCCTTGACCGGTTTTGGCGCCGGGCGGCCGGATGCGTCGGGCGCGCCTAACTCGACGCGCAGGCATTCGAGACCCGTCGGGCGTCCGCGCTCCAACACCACCCGCGCGGGCTGCGAGAGAAAGCGGAACTCGATGCCCTCCCTGCGGGCAAAGTCGTACTCGTGCTCATAGCAGCTCATCTCGCGATCGGTGCGGCGATATACTATCGTCACTCGCTCTGCGCCCAGCCGCCGGGCAATGGTGGCGCAATCCACCGCCGTATTGCCGGCGCCGATCACGATGACGTTGCGGCCTACGCTCAATTTCTCCGCAGCTGTCTTGCTGGCTTCAATGAACTCCAGGCCGTCGACAATTGCCTCTTCTCCGGCCATGCCAAGGCTTGGCGTTTTCCCCAATCCCACACTCAGCACAATTGCATCGAACTCTTTTTGTAGAGTAGCCAGAGTAATACCCTTGCCAAACTCAAGCCCGGTTTTGATCTTGACGCCTAGCTCCTCGACCATGCGCGCCTCGTCCAGGGCAATCTCCACTGGTTCGCGCAGTGCGATGATGCCATAGGTGGAGAGGCCGCCGGACATCTTGTTCTTTTCGAAGATCGTGACCGCGTGTCCCATCAAGGTCAACTCGCCGGCGCAGGAGAGCCCCCCGGGTCCGGCGCCGATAACGGCAATTGATTTGCCGGTTGAAGCGGCCTTTACAACCGGGTAGCTGCCATGTTGCCGCGCATAGTCCATGGCAAAGCGCTGCAGCCGCCCGATGGAGATTGGCTTGTGATCTGCGCCCAGTACGCACGCCCCTTCACACAGCTCCTCCACCGGACATACCCGCGCGCAGGTGGCGCCAAGCAGATTTGAGGCAAAAATGGTTGCCGCAGAGCCGCGCAGATTGCGCGTGGCGATTTTCTTGATGAATTTGGGAATATTGATATGGGTTGGACAGGCGTGCGTACAAGGCGCATCGTAACAGAACAAGCAGCGATCCGCTTCAACGGCCGCCGCATTTGGGGTTAGAGGAGGCAATTGCTCGGCAAGCGCCTTCCCGACATCTCTCACTGCCACTTCCATCCTTCAGCTCCTTACCAAACTCTTGATCGTTACTCCTTAAGGTCGTGTTTGGAGCAATAAAATCAACTGATCGAAAGCTGCCTAGAAGATCAGCCGGCCTTCAGAGAGATACACAGTTTAGCGCATAGACCATGCGCGGAGTCAAGTCCGGCTTTTTCTGTAGGTTATGGAATTAGTAAACGTGTGCGGGCAGCTTCTATATTGTTTTTCCGGCAGATGTTTTCACGGCTGTGGACAGCAGCTCGTCCAACTGCGCCTCGCTCAACCGCACGTGATAAAAGGTCTCTTAGAAGCGCCGCGTCTCCTGGCGCATGTCGTAACGGAAGATCTCCGGGTAAAAGAGATTTGCCAGCCACTTGATGCCGATGATGCGGTTGACCGCTCTGAAGACGATGCGGCTTGTGGAACGCCAGCATCTTCTCCGGATTGGGCACGGTCGCCACGGACTTATAGCCTACCGCAGGCTGCGGCGTAACAGAACTGCGCCACACTAATATCTCCTGCTCGCTGCCTGCATTGTAGAGGATAACCGGCACTATGCCGATCATCAGGAGTTCCCGGCTCTGGTTCCTGCTATCTTGGCAAGGGGGCTGTCGGCTCCTTGTGAATGCGATTGCGCAAGTGAGGCAGCGCAGTGCCGCATTTGCGGCGAATGGCGATCAACTCAGCCACAATGGAAATGGCGATCTCCTCCGGCGTCGCCGCACTGATCTCCAAACCTATCGGGGCGTAGATTCGCTGCAAGCTCTCCCGCGCAACGCCTTCGGCCTCCAACTGCTGAAAGATGGTGAGCACCTTACGGCCGGAGCCGATCATGCCGATGTAATGCGCGGGCGTATCCAGAGCCCAGCGGAGAACGCGCATATCATGACGGTGGCCGCGAGTGACGATGACAATGTAGGAGGCGGCGCTGGGCGACAATTCCGACAGAACCGCATCCATCTCGCCGGCATGAATCTCGCGCGCATCAGGAAATCGTTCGCGGTTGGCATACTGCTCGCGATCGTCGCAGACGATCACCTCAAATCCAGCCAGCGTGGCCACCTTGTATACGTTTAGCCCGACGTGGCCGCCGCCGAAAATATAAAGCACTGGCGCGGGAATCACTGGCTCAATAAAAACTTGAAGTGATCCGCCGCACACCAGCCCTGTGTCGTCATCGGGCCGCTGATTTAGATTGAAGGTGAAGGTTTTCGCTTTTTCGTCTCGCATCACTTCCATCGCCCCCTTGCGCACGTCGGATTCCACGCAGCCGCCGCCCACCGTTCCCAGGATCGAGCCGTCTTCGCGCACCAGCATCTTGGCGGCCACCACCGAAGGAGTGGAGCCGCGAACGTTGACAATGGTGGCCAGCGCCGCGCGTTTCCCCTCGCGCTTTAACCTGTAGATTTCTTCAAAGATATCCACTTCAATCCAACTTTCTATAGAAAAACATCATCATCTTTCTTTGTTTTCGTATCCGATGATGCAAAGAACTGCGACGCTACGCGCAATCGTTGCACCGCTCCCGGCAACACGGAAATCACGCGTTCAATATCTTCAGCGGTATTCAGTTTACCTAAACTGAAGCGCAGGCTGGAGCGGGATTGCTCTCCCGTCAACCCCATGGCCATGAGCACGCTGGAAGGATCGGCCTCGCCCGCGGTGCACGCCGCGCCGCGCGATGCGGCTATGTTGAATTCATCCAGCGCCATCACCAGCGCATCTCCTCTTACCCGCTCGAAAAGAATGTTCGTAGTGTTGGGCACACGGGGCGCGCCTTTGCCATTGATGCGCGTTTCGGGCACGCGCTCAACCACGGCGGCTTCCAGCCGGTCGCGCAGCGCTCCGATCCTTTGCATCGAGCCGTCGCTGAGACCGCTTCGGGCAATCTCGCTGGCGCGGCCTAGGCCTGCGATTCCGGCAACGTTTTCCGTACCCGGACGCCGGCCTTTTTCCTGATGCCCTCCGTGCAACTGCGGCCGCAACAGCGTGCCGCGGCGAACAAAGAGCGCTCCCGCGCCCTGTGGGCCGTGAAACTTATGCGCGGAGATGGTGAGCAGATCGCAGCTGATGTTCTTCACGCTGATGGGAACCTTGCCCGCCGCCTGCACGGCATCGGTATGAAACCACACGTCGGCTTCGACTGCAATTTTGCCGATCTCTTCGACGGGTTGCAGAACGCCGGTTTCGTTATTGGCCATCATAATGGAGATGAGGCGCGTATTCCTGCGCAGTGCGCGGCGCACGCTTTCCGGCTCGACCTGTCCGCTGCCGTTCACGCCTACGCGGGTGACTTCGCATCCAATATGCTCCAGACACACGCAGGTGCTGAGAATCGCGCTGTGCTCGATGGCGGAGACGATCAGGTGATCGCCGGGGCTAATCATTCCTTTGAGCGCCAGGTTGTCGCCCTCCGTGCCGCCGCTGGTAAAAACCACTTCCGTGGGCAGGCAGTCAAGCAGCGCGGCAACCCGCTCGCGGGCCTGCTTTACAATGGCCAGCGCGCGCCGTCCGCAACCATGAATGGAAGAGGGGTTGCCGAAGGATTCAGCAAAGCAGAGCAGCATCTCTTCCACAACCTCCGGCAATACAGCCGTGGTGCTGTTGTTATCGAGATAACAAACGGTTGGGTTCATGGCTCTGCCTTCACCTCGATCTTCCGTTTGGCCCCGGATGTAGATAGAGGCTTCTGCGCGGAAATCACGCTGAGTTCGAGATCGCCGCTAGTGCAAGCATGGCAAATCACCGGAAGAGTGCGCAAGGCGTCGCGCACTACTGCTTCAATTGTGGCACCGTCAATGCCGGGGGCATAGACCGCAATTTCCAGCCGCCGTGGCTGGCTCTGCGTGAGGGTTGCGGTGAAATCCAGCAATCCAGGAATGTCAAAGAGCGCCTCATCCAGATCGCCGATGCTGATGCTGCCCCATTTTCCCAACGAGACAAAGCCATCGATTCTGTCTCTGACTCTATCAAAACGCTTGAGAATCGTTCCACAGCCGCATGGGCCGGGCAGAAAACGCGAAAGATCGCCCGTGCGGTAGCGGATGAGCGGCATGGCTGTGCGGTGAAGCGTCGTAAAGATAATCTCGCCGGTCTCGCCATCGGGCAGCGGTTCGCCGGTCAAGGGGTCAACGATTTCAAAGTAGAGATCGGCCTCGCGCAGGTGGTATCCCATGTGCGCTGCGCAATCCACGCCGCCGCCTAAACCGATCTCAGTCATTCCGTAGTGTTCGAAGATCTCGCAGCCGGTTCTTTGCCGCAGCCGTCGCACCAGACTTTCAGGCACATGGTCGCTGCACAAAACAATGAAGCGCACCCTGCGCAAGACGCTGCCGGTACAAGGACTGTTGCTGGAAAACAGTGAAAGCATTTGCACAGGCAAGCCAATGATACATGTAGCTTTCTCCTGCTTCATGTGCGCGAGGGTCTCGACGGGATCGACGGAAATCCCATGCGAAATCGGTATCACTCCGGCGCGATCAATGCCCTTGGCCAGTTGAAAACCGACGCTGCCTTCGTGCTCGCCGGGCAGCGAGATCAGCATCCGGTCTCCGGGCACAGCCATGGCAGCAACGCCATGCGCAAAGAAATCCAGCGCCGACTCCTGATCCGCCTCGGTAAAAAAGAGGCGCTTCGGCGCGCCGCTGGTCCCGCTGGTGTGCATCGTCACCACGCGGCTGATCTCATCCTGTGAAACGCAGAGGAAGCCCGAAGTGTGCCGTGCGAGGTTTTCCGAGCTTGTGAACGGAAGACACGATAGTTCGTCGAGAGAACGAGGCAGATTATCGCGTAGAATCGCGAAGCGCTGCGCGTAAAATGAACTGTGTTGGCGCGCCCAGGCAACGGTTTGCTGGATCGCCTGCAATTGGTATTGCGCGAGGTCTTCGCGGGTGAACTTTTGAGATGGAATCCCGAGCCGACCGGCAATCCAACTCTCCAGCGGAGTTTTCTCAATCGTCACAACGTCGGCGCTCATGGAATGACTCCTGCGTCCTGGCAGAGAATAAAGCGCCCGCGATACAGAGTCTGCCCGCTAGCCCCGGTCAGGTTGTACGCGCACAGCGGAACGAGCTTCTGATCCGGGCTCAGGACATGGAGAAAGCACTCGCGCAGGCGCTCCAGATCGAAGTTCCATGCATCCTGAAAGGCCATGCCGGAGATGCAGAAGGAGTGCTTTTCCTCCGCCAGAAAAGCGTCCATGCTGGCCACGTCGATGTTTTCCAGACGCTCTCTGGAAGGCGTAGGAGCATCGGCCGGATATGCCCAATGCCGCGCAACAAAACGCTGTGCACGTCGCGCGCCTTCGCCGTGCGCGTGGTTGGCAACTCCCAGATGAATGAGATCCGCATCAGGAGACTCCCCGCAACAGGAGACAACCGTGGGCCGCGCCGTGGGCGCAACCCTTCCGTCCGGGTAAAGCCAGAACTTGCCGTGAAAGGAACAGTAGGGATTCTCTCCGGAGGCTGGATAAAAGTTGGCGGCGGCAAACTGCCCCGCTGTCTGCTCGTCGATCAGTTGGATAATCTCGGGAATTGTTATGCGATCGGCATTCCGCGGTGAAGCCGGATAACGCCCAAAGTAGCTGATCGGCTGAAAGTGAACCGCGCGGACAACGGGAGCTAGAACGATCGCCGTGCGCAGCAGGCCGCCAATCTGGTTGGTGTTCACGCCGGGAATCAGCATCGGCACCAGAACAACTCCCAGTTCCTGCTCGCCACAGTTGCGGATCGCGGCGAGCTTGGTCTCCAGCAAACGCCGCCCGCGAATCTTTTCAAAAATTTCGTCAGTAATCCCATCAAATTGAAGAAAAACGCAGGTCAGACCGGCCTCTTTCAACGTGCCGGCATACTCTTTTTCCTCGGCCAGGCGCAAGCCATTGGTGTTGAGTTGGATGTAGCTGAAGCCCAGAGCGCGAATCCTCCGAACAATCTCCGGCAGATCGCGGCGCACGGTGGGCTCGCCGCCGGAGAGATGAATGTTAAAGGGCCCTCCGGCAGCCAGCAACGCGCGGCACCAGGCCTCGATCTCGTCAAGGCTCGGATCAGGCTTGGGCGCGGAGCCGGCCGACGCGAAGCAGACCGGGCAGGCAAGGTTGCAACTCTCGGTTACGTCCAGCACCACGCAGCAGGTGTGCTGGCGATGATCGGGGCACAAACCGCAGTCGAAGGGGCATCCTCTGTCTATATCAGTGCTACAGACAGGAGGGCGCGACGGCGCTCGGCTGGCGCTTCCCCACGTTTTGTAGGTTGAAAGCCCTCGCCAGATGACCGTTTTGAAGACGCCATGCTCGGGACAGGTCTTGCGTAGGAAGACAGCATCGTCTTCGGCTATTCGCTCTGCCGCAATGCGACGCAGGCACGCGGGACACACGCTCTCCGTGTTGCCCAGCGTTGCGCCGCTTGCCTTCATGGCTTCCCTGCCTCGTCCACGACGCTGGAAAGAGGCGCTCCCAGTTGCTTCTCCACAGCCAGTGCAATTGCCTGCGCAGTGGTCATTCGGCCTTGAATGGCATGGAGCGTGTGTGGATCGTTGCAGAACCGGACGATAGCGGGCTGGAAGCGCTGCTCAAGCGTAACCAGGCTATCCCCGCGAACCAGTTTGTCCGCGAGATAGACAATCGCGCTTTCGTCGAGGCGGCCGCCAGAGAAGTCCAACTCGGTGTGTGCGCCGACAACCGTTGCAACCCGCGGAAAATCCATGGAGCGCAGGAGATCCGCGCCAACAACGGCGTGATCCGGCCTGCCCTTGGCCAGATCGTGCAACAGCGCCCCGGCCCGCACCAGTTCCGGGTTCAGCGATACGCCGTTGCGCGCCAGCGCCAGAGCGATGCGCTCAGCCACCTCGGCCACCCTGCGCGAGTGGCGGACCAGAGACGACTCGACGGATTGCGCCGCGAGAATTGCCTCGCACTCGGCGCGCGTGGGAATATCGCGGCAAGCGGCCAGTGTGCGAAGGGCGTCATACTCGGTGGGAGTGTCCATGTCCATGTGAATGCCCTGATCTGCTACGAGCAGATCGATGGACTCGCTCTCGTGTCGCGCAAGCAGCTCGGAGAGCGGTCCCGTAGCGCCCTCCTCAGTTGCCTCGGCCAGAATCTTCCGTGCAATCAGAGGAGGATGTCCGCGACGCCCTTCGAAGACCGGGTACAAAATGCCTTCTCGCCTCAGGACAAATGCAGCCGCGATTTGATGAATCGTGTGAGGCCGCACCAGCGGTATATCCGCCGGCAGCACGAAGGCGGCCTCAACTCCGCCTGTCAGTGCGCGGCTGCCCACGGCTATCGATGAGAACATTCCTTGCTCAAAGTGTGGATTACAAACGCAGCGCGCGCCGGCGCGCTCGGCCACGGGTTGCAACTCCTCCGCGCGATAACCCACAACCGCAATCACCTCGGCGACGCCAGCAGCGCGGAAGAGGCCGATGCAATGCTCCAGTGCCGTGCTGCCGGCAAGCGGAAGCAAGGGCTTGAACTCCGCCATGCGCGAAGAGTAGCCCGCAGCCAGGATGATGGCGGCGAGCTGGCTTTCGACGGCCTCAGCCGGAACGAGTTGGTTAGCCGAACTCATAGTTGTTTTCGGCCAGAATCTCCTTTAACTTTTGCAAACTCTCCATCACAATCGTGGGGCAGCGCGCCATCTTGTTGCGCATATCGTCCTGCACAATCTCAGAGCAGTTGATGCCTCCGTAGCGGGCGGAGTACTCGGCTTCGAACCATTCCACAAATCTGTCCAACATCCCCTGCAGGCGGGGGTCGGCATTGTGCTCCGCGGAATCCTTGCCAGCATAAAATCCCAACACGCAGCAACCGCCAGTCAGCGCGCCGCAGGTCTTGCCGCAGCCCATCCCGCCCAGTAGCCCCGACATGGCTCTGACCAGCTCCGGATTCTGCTTGCCTTGCGCCTCCAGCGCGATCTGCACCAGAATTTGGCTGCACTGAAATCCTTGCATCCCCAGGTCCATTACGCGAAATGCATCATCGTTCATTTGTCCTCCAGCGCTTGCTCCACGCGCAGCATCTTGCCGATTGCCAACTCTTCGGGCACAAATATTTTTCCGCAACCGGAGCATTTCCACAATTCGACGGGAAACTCGCTGCCCAGGTAAGTGGCCATAACTTTCCCTAATACAAGTGGCAATTTACATTTTCCGCAGATAAGCGGAGAAACGGGTGCTTGTTCTGGATTCATATCACCGCACCTCCATACGGTGCGAGTATGCGTTGTGCACCGCGAATCCGCCGCCTTCCGGGGAATACTCAACCCAATACGTTACCGAGACGGGACGGAAGCTCGCCACCGTTCGCCCTATCGCCGGATTCTCGATTTTGTCGCCGGTTTGCTCCGCGTGTGCGATTGTGCGGCGCACATCTTCAACCAGTATCATGCGTTCTTCGAGGAGCGCTCTTACTTCCTCGGAGATGTGCAGTGCGATAGATGATTCCATGCTGCTCCCTTGTTCTCCCCATACTTCGCGCAGAAGGCGGTTCTTGAGCTGCGCGCGATTTTCCTGGCGGCGCGAAAAGCCGGGGTCCGGACGCGCTGCTGTATCGGAATTTCCATTAGAAAAGACAAGATCGAGAATGTGAATTGTGCGCTTGCCGTGGTGCGCGAAGCGGTCGCGGCACATGGCGCAATACGTGACATAATCCGCATTGCTCTCGTTGGCGCGTCGCGTAACGGTTTTGGCGGCAAGCTCTGGATTGGCAAACAACATCAGGCCTCCGTAGCCGCAGCAGGTTGTCAGGCCGGGTTCGTTCAGCTCCACCGCCGTGACGCCCAGCTCCGCAAGCAGGGCGCGCGCGCTGCCTTCCACCTCGCTCACGCCGCGCGTCGAACAAGGATCGTGAATGGCCACGGTACGCGAAGCTTGACGCGGCGGTGCGTTCGGCGCAATCCCGGCGTGCAGGTGCGGCCAGAGCGGCTCGACGGAAATCTGTGGAAGATGATCGTGCAGCACACGGTAACAGGAGGAGCAAGCGGTAATCAGCCGCGGCTTGCCCATCGCTTGCCATGCGCTTTCGAGAGTGTTGATCGCCTGCTGAAATTTTTCGTCGTTGCCCGCCCAGAGCGCCGGCGCTCCGCAGCACTGAAGGATCAGGCCCACGCCTCCGTCAATCGTGTTGCGCAGAACTTCGTAGCTGGAAGCGACATGATCCGGAGAGGAGGCTGAGAGTTGGCAGCCGGGAAGGAACGCCGTCCGGCTCGATTGAAAACCGGGCTGGTGGTGGGCCAGCGTGAAGGCCTCGCTCTGGCTGAAAGCCATGTCGCGTAACGCGAAATCGTGCGCCGTGGGCGGCATCTTGCCGCTCTTCACCATGCTCCGCCGCGCATCTAAAATGACATCGGCCATGCTGAAATCTTCCGGGCAGACGGCGGTACAGAGGCCGCAGAGCGCGCAGGAGTTGATCATGCGGTTGGCTTGGCGCACGCCCATCACGATGCATTCGTTGTTGTAAATCTGGCGGACGTAACTTTTAGGATAGGAGCCGTACTCCTCAAGATACATGCACACCCTGACGCATTCCAGGCACTGGCAGGGAAAGCATCGCCCTGCTTCCTGCTGTGCTTCTTCTTCGGAGTAACCAGCTGCGTCACCGCTCCGGTGGGTAGCAGATGAAGCAGCATATCTTTTTGTGTTTACATAGAGCCGTGACGGATATGCGCCCTGGTTCTCCCGGTGTGCACCCAGTGACGCCCCTTGCAGGAAGCGATCAATGGAGACGGCCGAGTAGTTGCCGTCGGCCAGCGATTGAATGGGCGAGTAAGCCGCAAGCGAATAACGCTGCGCTCCACCGGCAAAGATCTTCGCGTGGCTGGTGGCCAGCGTGAGCGGATCGATCTGGATTCTGCCCTGCACTCCGAGCGCCAGCCCCAGCGAATCGTCGTGGAACGGCTCCGGACCAGGCGCCAGATAGAGCGCATCAAATTCCTGCACGATGGAATTGAGAATGGGCTTCTCGTGGCGCACGGCAACTTGCAGCAGGTCTAGAACCGCCAGGTCGGCGTCGATGGCATGCGCGGGCAGAACGCGTTCATCGAGCGAACGTAGACGGTCCAGCAATCGTGGGCGAGCCTCGAAGAGAGTGACGGCATAGCCGCGGCTCGCCAATCCAATGGTGGCGGCTACCCCGCTCAATCCGCCTCCAACCACAGCTACGCTCTGATTCCTCGACACCTGTGCGCGCACCGCCGGCGCTGGCGCGCCAAACTCCGCGCACGCCCGTTCGAGAAGGCCGATCCCGATAGCCTCTCCAGCCTCCGCGCGCTTGCATTGCGCCTGGCAGGGATGATCGCAGACGTGCGCCAGAATCCGCGGAAGTGGAACGGCATTTGCCAGAGCTGCCAGGCCGCCCTGGAAATCGCCGCGAGAGACGCACTCCACCAGCTTGCGCGCATCCACATGTACCGGACAGGCTGCCGTACAGGCAGGCGCCTGCTCCTGAATGCATTGCGCCTCCCATCGCCTGACTTGTTCCCGATCCATCTGTGGTCTCCCGGCGCTCAAGCCATTGCACAGTTAGTGTAGCTCGTGCCCTGCAGAGCGGCTTCAGGCTGCGCAATCGCCCTCATGCAATCTGCTATCGCAATCCCCATAAAAAGCACGGGACGAAACCATGGTTTCGTCCCGGCTGGTAAAAACGTGCGATGCCCCGGCCATGAACCGGGCGTGGTTATGCCTTTTTGGCCTCCAACGCAGCCTTCACGATCTTCGGCAAAGCAGGCACCTTGAGGATGCGCACGCCGCAGGCGTTGTAAACAGCGTTGAGAATTGCCGGATGAGGCGCGGTCAGGGGTGCTTCGCCCACGCCGGCGGCTCCATAGGGCCCGAGCGGGCGAGGCGTCTCCTGGTAGATGATTTCAATGTCATCCGGGATGTCGCTGATGTACGGCAGCCCGCAGCTCTTCAGCGTAGTGTGAACCTTCAGATCCTCGAAGTCCTCGCTGAGCGCCAGGCCGATGCCCTGCGCCAGGCCGCCGTAGATCTGGCCATCGACTGTTGCGCGGTTGATGATGGTGCCCACATCAACCACGGTGGTGAACTTCACCACGCGAACTTTGCCGGTCGAGCGCTCCACCTCCACCTCGGGCATGAACAGCTCGTACATATAGATCGGGAAGGGCTTGCCCTGCCCGGTCACCGCGTCGCAGGCTGTGCAGTCGGTGGCCACCCACTTGCCGTCGTAACGCAGCGGAATCTTCTCAGCAACCATCTCGGCGTAGGTGCGATACTTGCCATTCGGCTTGCGCATGGCGTTCAGCAGCATCTCGCAACCCACGCGGATGGAGTTGCCGGTGAAGACGTTGGAGCGGCTGCCGCCCGACGGGCCGCTGCAAGGCAGCAGCGTATCGTTCATCTCCAGCTTGATCTGCTCCGGCCGTAATCCGAGCGGGCGCAGGGTTTCATACGCGAAACTCAATGTGCCGAGATCCGCGCCCTGGCCATGATCCTGCCATGTGTCGTAGATCGTAACGCCGGTTGGCGTCAACTCCACCGCGGTTGCAGAGCTGTCCGGGCCGTCGAGGCCGCAGCCGTAGATGCCCAGCGACAAACCCACCCCGCGTGGCTTCTCCGCAGTCGAGAGTTGCTTGCAGCGTTTCTTGGCCTCTTCATACTTCGGGCGAAGCTTATCGAACAACCCTTCCAGACAATAAACATCAGGCGTCTGCCCAGTTGGCGTGGTCGCCGGCGGACGGTAGATGTTGCGATAGCGGAACTCGAACGGGTCGATGCCCATCTTCTCCGCCAGCATGTCGATAGCCATCTCCGATGCCAGGAACGATTGCGGCGAGCCATAGGCGCGGAAGGCCGAGCCCCAGGCATGGTTGGTGCAGACCGTCTTGCCGTGGCCGCGGATGTTGGTGATGTTGTAGCCGGCGCCGATGAACTGTGCCTGTCGCACCGTCAGCAAATCGCCGAACTCCGAATACGGGCCGTGATCGATCCACCAATCGGTCTCCATGGCCACCAGCTTGCCGTCCTTCGATGCGCCCAGCTTGATCTTCACGTTGCCCGGCGAGCGCTTGCCGGTGTAGGTAATGTTCTGGTACTGGTCGTAGACCAGCGAAACCGGCCGCCCGGTAGCCATGCAAGCTACGCCCAGCAGGGCTTCTATGGTGGGCGAAAATTTATAGCCGAACGTTCCGCCCGCGCCGTTTTGTATCAACCGCAGCTTCTCCGGCTCAATGCCGATGCCCGGCGCGATCATGGCGTGGTGCAGATGCAGGCCGATACTCTTCGATTGAATCGTCAGCCTGCCGTTGTCCTCAAAGTAGGCGCAGCCGCAGTCGGGCTCAATGTGCAGATGCGGCTGCCGGCTGCAATAAGTCTCCGTCTCCACCGTGAAAGCGGCCTTGGCCATCAGCGGCTTTGTGTCCTCGCCCTTGACCACGCCCTGTTCGTAGTACACGTTGGGCGTGCCGGGATGAATTTCAATCGCGTCAGGCGCCATGGCCGCAGAGCCGCTCATATAGGCAGGCAGAACCTCCAGATTCAACTTCACCTTTTTGGCCGCCTCGCGGGCATGCTCTTCCGTGTCGGCGCAGACAATGGCCACCGCGTCGCCGAACTGGAAGATCTTGTCCTTGCAGAGAATTGGCCGGTCCCATCCGTCGCCCTTGTTGGTGGGGAAGGTAATCAGCCCCGTGATGGCGTTCTTGCCCTTTACATCCTTCCAGGTGACCACCTTCGCCACGCCCGGCATCTTCTCTGCTTCGCTGGTGTCGATGCCCTTGATGTTGGCGTGCGAGACCTCGGCCTGCACCAAGGCAAGACGCAGTGTGTCCGGCGGCATGTGCAGCGCCACATCCGCGCCGAAGTCCCATGCCCCGGTCACCTTGGCCAGAGCCGAAGGCCGATGGTAGGTCGATCCAAGAATCGAGCCATTCTCCGCCGGCTCAAAGAGCAACTCTTCCTTCTTCTTTTCGCCGCGCAACACCGCGGCGGCGTCCATCACCGCATCCACCAATGGCACGTAGCCCGTGCACCGGCAGGCGTTGCGGTTGATGTCAAACCACTTGCGCACGTCGCTCCGGCTGGGCGCGGGATTCTTGTCCAGCAGCACCTTGGCCGACATCAAAAAACCCGGCGTGCAGATGCCGCATTGCGCACCGCCGCGCGCCATCCAGGCCACTTGCAGCGGATGCAGGTTGTCCGGCGTGCCCAACCCCTCGATGGTGGTGATCTTGGCGCCCTTTTCCACCTTGCTCACCGGCATCAGGCAGGCGCGCACTGCTTTGCCGTCCACGATCACCGTGCAGGTTCCGCATTGTCCCTCGCTGCAGCAGACCTTGCAGCCGGTCAGCAGCAGTTGTTCGCGCAAAACGTCGGCCAGGCTCTTCTTCGTATCGACTACCAAAGAACGATCCAGCCCATTGATATTGAGAACGCGTTTCTCCATGGTTTCCACCAATCACTTTCTTCATCCCGATAAATGTGCGGAGTCCACTGCTAAACAGCAGGCCCGCCGCTCGGACTACAGTTCAGAACGATAGAGCCTATATGTAACAGATCATGCTGATTGCAATCCACTGATATATTGCTGGAAAATGCCCTTGGATGTGAGCGCCATCACATCAAAATGAGGAATCCAAGCGATTGGACGCCAGTTCAATGTCTATTTCGCTGCGGGTAAGGAGAGAGGTCTGTTTTTTGTGCGCCATCCGGTTGATTCTATAGAGATCGGGGCGATTTGGCATCGCTCATGGATTGTATTTGAGCGTTATAGCTCAGACGGACTTTCACTCTACCTTTAGTGTGAGGACTACCTTGTGCGCCTCGAATGCGCGTAAAGCAGGTGCCGCTGCGCATGGGTAGAAAAGGTGAAACACATGAAGAAACTTGTGACGTTAGTGGCAGTACTCAGCTTGACGAGCATCGGCTGGGCGGGAAGTCATCGCGAAGCTACGGTTGATCGCATGAATCATGCCGGCACGGTGTTGCACGAGATCATGGCCGCCCCGGATAAGGGCATTCCGGAAGAAGTTCTGGAGCATGCACAGTGCATAGCTGTTGTGCCGCATATGATTAAGGGTGGATTTATCTTTGGCGCGGAGAATGGCAGAGGCGTGGCCACCTGCCGGAACGCAAACGGATGGAGCGCGCCGGCGTTTTTCGCCATCACCGGCGGCAGTTGGGGATTGCAGATCGGCGGAGAAGGCGTTGACCTGGTCATGATTATCCAGAATGAGCGGGGTATGCAGCATCTGATCAGCAGCAATTTTCAGCTGGGCGGGGATGCTTCCGCGGCAGCCGGACCGGTGGGGCGCCATGCCACTGCCGATACCGACTGGAAGCTGAATACCGAGGTCCTCACTTACTCGCGTGCCAGAGGCGCTTTTGCTGGACTTTCTTTGACCGGCGCTAATCTTCGCCGCGACGAAGATTCCACCGTGGCCATCTATGGCCGTGATGTTCCCACGAGCCGCATTCTCAAAGGCGAAATAGCCGTGCCGGACTCGGCCGCCGCGTTCCTCAACGCGGTCAGGGACGCAAAGGCTCAGGCCAGAGCTTCCAACTAGTTAACTGTGATGAGTTCTTGCGGGCGCCTGAGACAGTTTGCACTTCTCATGCGCCCATAACACCGGAAAGGAATGACTATGCTTTGGGCACTTTTTGTAATCATTCTCATTCTGTGGCTCTTGGGTTTCAGCTTCCATGTTGCCGGCGGCCTGATTCATCTTCTGCTGGTCTTAGCGTTGATCGTCCTCATCTTCAATCTGATCTCCGGACGACGAAGTTTTAGCTGAGGCAAACAGAGCCGGAGAATTCTTAGAGGGTCTCAGCCCATGCGGTAACGAAAGGAGTGAGGTATGCTTGGACTTGCTTTAGTCGTGATTTTGATCCTGGTGCTGATTGGCGCGATTCCCACATGGCCCCATAGCAGAAACTGGGGCTATTATCCGTCTGGAGGGCTGGGGCTAATCCTGGTGATCGTCGTCATCCTCATGTTGCTTAACCGGCTTTGAATGTTTAGGCAGACACAGACATCCCGGCTCGCCAGGGTCAGGCGCTTTCCGTTGCTCCGCGCGGCAGCGATTGTTCTACTCCTGCTGATATGCGGCGGAGGCTTGTTTGCATACTCCGTTTTGACCCACGAAGAGATTGTCGATTTGCTCTGGACGGATGAGATTCAACCCCTCCTGCTGCTTCGCTTTCCGAACCTCTCTGCAGAGCAGCTTCGTGAAGCGCATGCCTACGCCTATGGCGGGTCGGTTATTCAGGATCTGGGCTATTACCCGTTCGGCAACAAGGATTTCAGCAACCTGACGCATTATGTTCGTAGCGGAGATTTTGTTCGCGAGTTGATCATTGAAAGCAGGGATGCCAACGAGTATGCCTTTGCGCTGGGCGCGCTATCGCACTATGCGTCGGACATTGCCGGCCACCCCGCGATCAATCAGTCGGTTGCGATTGCATATCCGAAATTGCGAGCGAAATATGGCGGGTCCGTCCGCTATGCCCAGGACAAATCGGCACACTTGAAAACCGAGTTTGGTTTCGATACGTTACAGGTTTCAAAAAATCGTTATGCGCCAAGTCAGTATCACGATTTTATCGGCTTCGAGGTTTCGATGCCGCTGCTGGAGCGGGTCTTTCCGGTTGTATATGGTCTGGAATTGAAGGACGTGCTCAAGCACGAGGATCTGGCAATTGGCTCTTATCGTTTCTCTATAAGCCGCGTCATTCCGCAAATGACTCAGGTCGCGCTGAAAACGCACAAGAAGGACCTGATCCGCGAGGAGCCAACCTTTGCCAAACAGAAGTTTCTCTATCGTCTGTCGCGTTCCGACTATGAGAGAGAATGGGGCAAAACGTATACCAAGCCAGGTCTCGGGACCCGCATCCTTGCCGCGTTCTTTCGATTTCTTCCGAAGATTGGCCCTCTCAAGGGAATGGGGTTCAACAACCCGACTCCGCAGACCGAAGATCTTTATATCAAGAGCATCAATACAACTACCGATCAGTACCGCGCACTGCTTGAAGAGGTGCGGTCTGGCAAGCTGGTCCTTCTAAATCGCGACCTCGACAGCGGCGAAGTAACCAAGGCTGCGGAATACTCACTTGCGGATGAATCGTATGCTGCCCTGCTGGCCGAGCTATCCGCCAATCAATTCAACCTGACCTCGCCGCAACTGCGTGGCAATATCCTCGATTTCTATTCTAATCTGGCCTTGCCCATCGAGACCAAGAAGAATGCGTCTCGCTGGCAAGGCGTGCTTTCCAATCTGAATCAGTTAAAGTCGGCGCCTCTGCCGCCGTTGGCCGCGGTTAACCCTGCGCACTGATCCATTAAACCGGCGTTTCCATTTTTCCTCTCGGCTGCGAACCAATATTCCCTCTCTTGCCTTTGTGTGCGACATTGCACAGCATAACTAAATCAGACTTAATAGATTTACCAGGATGGCGGTTCTGCGGCTGCGCGTTGCTGCCGATATTCGGATCAGGCAGTAAGCCGATTTTACCTGTTAGCGCGGTCTACAATTCCGTCGCCGGGGGGCGTTGATGGAAAACGGGTGGAGAAAAGAGATCCCGAATCAGTATGCCGGCCAATGGAAGTTGGGCGGTGCGCGGAGGCCGTGTCGCTCCGCTCTGCTGCTTGTTGCGGGGTTGCTGCTGCTCGCGATTCCCGTGTGGGCCGGTCTGCCAGAGAGTTCTGAACTATCGCTGCCGGAAGCTCCTCTACCGCAAAACCCTTTCCACGCAGCTCCGCCGGCAACAACGCCCTGCCCAGCTGCAAATGTCGCCAGGCCCGCAGCCCCAGTTGCCGGGAACGCGCCGGCGGGAGCCAACGGCCAACCCGGTATGCAACCGGCGCCCTGCCCTCCCCAGCAGACCATCAACTGGTATATGCGGTTCACCAATGGGCCGCAGGTGAAGCCGATGACGCCCAGCGAGAAGCGCTGGCTGGCGGCGCGCAACGTTGTGGACCCATTCAATGCCGTCACCATTCTGGGCAGTTCGGCCATTGCGGTGGGCGCGAACTCACACTCCGCATACGGCCCCGGAATGGCCGGCTTTGGCCGCTATGTAGGCGTCAGCTATACGCAGGACATCACCCTCGAATTCTTCACGACCTTCTTGATTCCGACCCTCGTCCACCAGGATCCGCACTACCATCGCATGCCCGACGCTTCGATTCCCCGCCGCATCCGCCACTCCATCGACCAGGTGTTTTGGACTCTGGGCGACAACGGCAAGGGAATGGTGAACTACGCCGACCTGGCGGGCTTTGCTATTGAAGACGAGATCGGCAACCTTTACGTGCCCGGCCAGAAGACCAATCTGCCGGCCAGCGCCGAGCGCTACGGCATCAGCCTGGGTACCGCGCCCATCGAAAACTTCGTAATCGAGTTCATGCCCGACGTGGCCCGCCGTATCCATATCCGCGTCATCCTCTTCCAGCGCATCATCAACCAGGTGGGCAAGGCGGGAGGCTCCTGATCCCCACAAGTTGGAATGTAACGGTTGACGGCAATGGCCAGCCTCGCTACATGAATTACAAATGGCATCAGTCAGATAGATCCCCGTGGGCGTCAAAGAACGCGGCTTAAGTTGAAGACGCCCCTTGAATTTGAAGCCCAAAAGCGATCTGCATTTTTGCAAAGTGGTCTATCTTGCACAGTTTTCCAGCGGCCCCGTAGAACAAGCTGATGGTGGAGTGGTGTGCCGTTGCAAGCGCCACGCGCCGGATTTTCCCGCGCTGAAAATCAGTTACAGGAACCGTGCGCAGCGATTCGCGCTCGACAACCGCCCTTCTTTCCCCCGGAGGCGGCCCATGAACGCCTTGTTGATCTACCCGGAATTTCCCGACACTTATTGGAGCTTCAAACATGCGCTCAAGTTCCTGGGTAAGCGTGCGGCGCAGCCTCCGCTGGGGCTGATGACGGTGGGCGCGCTGTTACCCAAGGCCTGGAATAAGCGGCTGGTGGACGCCAACGTGGAGCGGTTGCGTGACCGCGACCTGGCCTGGGCGGACGTGGCGCTGATAAGCGGCATGCATATCCAGCACGACTCCCTGGCGGCCATCGTCGCGCGGTGCCGCGCGCGCGGCTTGCGAACGGTGGTGGGCGGACCCATTGCCAGCAGCATCTCAGCGGCTGAACTGAAGGCGGACCATGTAGTCATAGGCGAAGCCGAGAGCCTGATTGCCGGCCTGGCGCTTGACCTGGAGCAGGGTACGGCCCAGCCCGTCTATCAGGCCGGCGAAAGGCCGGCAATGGAGACGAGTCCCCTGCCCGATCTGCGCCTCATCAAGATGAATCGCTACTCCACTATGGACGTGCAAACTTCGCGCGGTTGCCCCTTCAATTGCGAGTTCTGCGACATCATCGAAATCTACGGCCGGCGGCCTCGCGTCAAAGCCGTGGCGCAGGTGCTGGCCGAGTTGGACCAGTTGTACGCCGCCGGATGGCGCGAATCGGTCTTTATCGTGGACGATAACTTCATTGGCAACAAGGCGCGCGCCAAGGAAATCTGCGCGGCGCTCGCCCGGTGGCGCGCCCAACACAAAACCAGCTTCGACTTCATTACAGAAGCCTCGCTCAACCTGGCCGACGACGCGGAGTTGATGCAGCTGATGAAGGAGGCCGGATTCACCTCGGTTTTTCTGGGCATCGAGACCCCTGATGAATCGGCCCTCATCGCCTGCAACAAGACGCAGAACACGCGGCGCAGCCTGCTGGACAGTGTGGCCTTGATCCAGAGTTACGGCATGCAGGTGATGGGCGGCTTCATCCTGGGCTTCGACACCGATCGCGAAGACATCTTCGACCGCATGGTGGAATTCATCCAGAAAAGCGGCATTCCCATCGCCATGGTCGGACTGCTGCAGGCCATGCCCGGAACCCAGTTGTTCCGGCGATTATGGAAGGAAGGCCGGATTCTGCACGCGGGCCACGGCGACAATACGGACGACAAGCTGAACTTTCTTCCCCGCATGGATGCCACCAGACTGGTGGAGGGTTATCGCTCGGTGCTGAAGAGGATCTACTCCTGCGAGGCTTATTATGAGCGCGTCAAGCTCTACCTGAGCCGCACCCAGCCTAAACCCGGCGAGCAACAATCCCAGCAGCCATGGCTGACTGCGAGCAATGTACGCGCCATTGTCACCTCGCTCGTTCGCCAGGGCGTCTTCGGCCGGCAGCGCTGGAGTTACTGGAAGTTTTTATTGACTGTGGCCACGCGCTATCGCCATTGCTTCGGCGCGGCCATGACTCTGGCGGTCATGGGTTATCACTTCCAGGTCATGACTAGAAGGTTGTCCGAGACTGCAAACTCGCCGTTCGTTTCTCCCGCAATGGGGAATGACCTGCCCAACGAAACAGTTCCATAGCAAGCTTGAGGAGTTCGTGTGATAGATTCTCCGTGAGTAGTGATCGGAGGGTCCATGCGAGCGTTATGGTTTGTTACGCTTTATGTTGGGTTGGGCACAAGCTTTTCCGTTGGGCAGCAAGCTGTTCCTTCCACACCCCCTAAGCCGGATTCTCAGCCGGCTCGCGTAAAGGTTTATGCCGTTGGCCCGGGAGTGACGGCCCCGGAGCTTTTCCCGCTGAACCTGACTGGTATCTCCTCAGGCACGTGCAAGAAAAAGATGGACGGCAAGGTCGTGCTTTCCGTCCTCGTGGATGAAACGGGCAAGCCGCGCAACATTATGTTTCTTCGCCCGCTGGGCACAGACCTGGACAAGTTTGCCCTGCAAATTGCCGCAGCGGATCGATTCAAGCCTGGAACAAGCGATGGTGCGCCGGTCGTAGTCGCACAGTCCGTGGAAGTGGACCTACAAGCCTGTGTTGATGAGAAAATAGACGATGCAGGCAAGAAAACCTATCTGTTGCGATTGAGGTCCCAACCGGCACAGAAGTTCAGTGTCCTTTCACAACCTCCGAACGAAGCTGTTTTTACTTCGGACACCATCTCCTGGAACGACATTGGCAGCAGCACTCCACGCATCGAACACGTTGGAGGCTCTGTCACAGCGCCCGTCCCTCTCAACTCCGTTGAGGCGCACTACACACCAGAGGCGAAGAAGGCTGGAATCAAAGGAAAGTGCCTGGTATCATTCATAGTCGATCAGCAGGGTATTCCACAGAAGATTCGAATAATACAAAGCCTGGACCCCGGTCTGGACCAGAATGCCATGGACTCCGTAGTGAAGTATCGGTTTAAGCCAGCCATGAGAAACGGCGAGCCCGTCCCGGTCATGCTCACCGTCGAAGTGAGCTTCGATCTTGTTCCCTTCTAGAAGTCCTGTCCCGCGATGTGTTACAAAGTACCGCTGCAACCGCAAAATGCGCAAGTCAACAAGATCGGGAAAGCCCCCGCCCCAATCCCCCGCCGCGATAAACTGCAAAGAAGGATGCACTTTTGAGCGGAGAACAGCAAACAAGACAAGCAAAGCCCGCCACCGCCGGCGTCTCCCACGCCTGGCGCGCCCTGCGCCATCGCAATTTCCGCCTCTTCTTCGGCGGGCAGACCATCTCGCTCATAGGCACGTGGATGACGCGCGTGGCCACCGGCTGGCTGGTCTACCGGCTCACCGGCTCGGCCCTTCTGCTGGGCACGGTCAGCTTTGCCGGCCAGATTCCCACCTTTCTCGTGGCGCCCTTCGCCGGTGTGTGGGTTGACCGGCTCAACCGCCGCCAGGTGCTGGTCTGGACCCAGAGCCTCTCCATGCTCCAATCGCTGGCGCTGGCCGCGTTGACGCTATTGGGTCACATCACCATTCCTCTGCTGCTGGTGTTGAGCGTCATGCAGGGCTGCATCAATGCCTTCGACATGCCCGGCCGCCAGTCCTTCATGGTCATGATGGTCGACGACCGGCGCGACCTCCAGAACGCCATCGCCATCAACTCCTCCATGGTGAACGTGGCGCGCCTCATCGGCCCCTCGCTGGCCGGAATGTTGATCGCCGTCTCCAGCGAGGGCTGGTGCTTTCTCGTCGACGGCATCAGTTACATCGCTGTCATTGCGTCGCTGCTCATGATGCGCCTTCATGCGCCCGTGGTTCAGCGCATGGCCTCATCCACCTTCTCCGATTTGAAAGCCGGCTGGACCTATGTCTCCCGGTTCCTACCCATCCGCACCATCCTGTTGCTCTTTGCCGTGGTCAGCCTGATGGGCATGCCCTTTGTGGTGCTCATGCCCATCTTCGCCAAGGTGGTGTTGCACGGCGGTCCGCATACGCTCGGTTTTCTAACCGGCGCGATGGGCCTGGGCGCGTTGCTCTCGGCGCTCTCTCTGGCGGCGCGCAGGAACGTCCGCGGGTTGGTCCGGATGATCCCCATCGCCGCGACGGTCTTCGGCCTGGGGTTGATCGGCTTCGGGCTCTCGCGCGTCTTCTGGCTTTCCATGCTGATGGTCTTTATAGCGGGCATGGGCATGATGCAGGGCATGGCCGCCAGCAACACCGTCATTCAGACCATCGTCAGCGATGACAAGCGTGGCCGCGTGATGAGCTACTATACGATGGCTTTCATGGGCATGGCGCCCTTCGGCAGCCTTCTGGCCGGGACCATGGCGCACGTGGGCCTGACGCCGCTGGGCGGCTGGCTGGCCCCTATGTTCGTGCACATGGGCATGGCGAGATTCGGCAGCCTGTTATCCGGAATACTGGCCCATGCCGTCGGCGCTCCATGGACGGTGATTGTTAACGGCTCCGTGGTACTTTTGGGCGCAGCCTGGTTTGCCACTAGACTGCCGGAACTGCGCCGCCAAATTCGTCCCATCTATCGCGAGATGGGCATTCTGCCGGCAGAGGAGGGAATCCAGCAATGAGCGGCGAAACACTCGATCTCCAAATCAGCCCTCTTGCCCCACAATCGCATCAATCCGTGCCAGATCCTCCGCCGTAAAGCTGAGATTACCCAGCGCGGCCACGTTCTGCTCAATCTGTTCCGCGCGGCTGGCTCCAATCAGCGCCGACGTCATGCGCCTGTCGCGCAGCACCCAGGCCAGCGCCATCTGCGCTAGCGACTGCCCGCGTCGTACGGCCAACTCGTTGAGCGCACGAATCCGTGCCAGACGGCCTTCGTCGATGTCGCTCGTCTTCAAAAACCGTTCCTTGGTTGCGCGTGAATCCGCCGGAATACCCTTCAGATAGCGGTCGGTCAGCAGCCCCTGCGCCAGCGGAGTGAAGGCGATGGCGCCCACACCCTCCTGGCCCAGCACATCCAGCAGCCCATTCTCAATAATGCGGTCAAAAATGGAATACCTGAGCTGATGTATCAAGCATGGTGTCCCCAGTTCGCGCAGAATCCTCGCGGCCGTCGCGGTCTGCGCCGAGTCATATCGGGAGATGCCCGCATAAAGCACCTTGCCCGAACGCACCGCCTGATCCAGCGCGCTCATCGTCTCCTCTAACGGCGTCTCCGGATCGGGGCGATGTGAATAGAAAATGTCGACATATTCCAGGCTCATCCGTTTAAGGCTCTGGTCCAGGCTGGCCAGCATGGACTTGCGCGATCCCCAGTTGCCATACGGCCCCGGCCACATATCGTAGCCGGCCTTGGTGCTGATGATCATCTCGTCGCGATGGGCCGCGAAGTCCAGCCGCAGGATTTTGCCGAAGTTGGTCTCCGCACTGCCCGGCGGCGGGCCGTAGTTGTTGGCCAAATCAAAATGGGTAATTCCCAGATCGAAGGCCCGGCGCACCATCGCACGGCCATTTTCGAAATCATCCACGCCCCCGAAGTTGTGCCACAAACCAAGGGAAATAGCCGGCAGGCACAGGCCGCTGCTCCCCGTGCGGCGGTACTGCATCGCATCATAGCGCTGTTCGTTTGCGATGTACAAAAATACCCCTGAAAGATAAGCGTTGCGTTGCATGGAGCTTGTCAATGCCCTAAGGTTGAAAGCATTCCGTACAACAAGAACAACCCTATAAAAGGAAGAATAACGCCCGGAATGCTGATCACAACAATAGTTTGTCTTGCGCGGCAAAAGTCTGGATCGATTGATTGAATCTGCCCGAATTTTATCCACCAGCGAACCGCCATCACCGGGACTGCAAAAAGAAGAAAAAGTAATCCCCAATAGCCAAGATGACCTACGATTGGAACAAGGCTCAGGACGAAAGAAACCACTATCGCGATAACCATCACCTCCAGATAGCTGGCGTCGCTGCACGCCTGATTCACTTTGGCCATGGCCTCCGCGGCTTCCTCTGCCGCGCCGGCATCGACGGGGGCCCCGCAGAAACGGCAGAACTTTGCCGAGGTGTCAATCGTCTCCTTGCACCCTGGGCACGAAAAAACTCGCGCCGAAGCGGTGATGCCCATGCTTTCAAACATCCCGGTCTCCTTCCAAAGCCCTGATGGTTGCGACCGATTCGGGTAAACCTACGCCATTCTCCGGAAATCATACACCTTGCGCCTGGCCGCATTGGTGAAGCACGGGCGGCAGCAATGCTCCCCGGCAGTTGCTCTTTGCAGTTGCATCCTGGCCAAAACCGCTATAAGATGCGTCAATTGATACTCATGCCCTTTTTTAGCTCCAGTTCGCCTCCTCCCGCGCCCGCGCCCCCCCTTCCACGGATGCGCCTGATCAACCTGGGCAAGCTGTGCGTTGCTATTCAGGCCGCCTCGCCGGCGGAGATGATCGAGCGTGCCACGGCGGCCCTGGCGGATTCCAGGTTTCTTGAATTCCGTCTGGATTCGCTGCCCAAACCGGCTTCGATCCTGCCAAAAGTCAAGGAATTCCTTGCCGGCCACCGCGATACAACGGTCCTGGCTACCTGCCGGCGAAAGCATTTTGGCGGCCACTTTACGGGCTCATTGAAGGCCGAACTTGAGGTGCTGTTGGAGGCCGCCGAGGCTGGCTGTCAGATTGTCGATCTGGAGGTCGAGTCGGCCGAGGAGGCCGCACCCAGGCAGTTGGACCAGTTGCGCGACGGGTTGCGGGCAGCAGGCACGGCACTGCTGATCAGCTTTCACGACTTTTCGCGCACCAAGAACCTGGATCAAACGGCTTTGCGCATCGAGGTTTTCCAGCCGGATTTCGTCAAGGTGGTCTCCACCGCCCGCTCTCTGGTGGACAACCTGGCCGTCCTCAAACTCATCGAAAGCCACTCCCGCTCCGCCGAGGTGGTCGGCATCGCCATGGGAGAGGAAGGGTTGGTGAGCCGTGTGCTGGGCCTTAGGGCCGGCGCGCCCTTCACCTTTGCCGCCTTCTCCGACAGCCCGGAAACCGGCTCCAAACAGGAGACCGCGCCCGGCCAGTTGACCGCCCGCACCCTGCGCGACCTCTACCGCGTCGAGCAACTGGACCAGGCCACACGCATCTTCGCCGTGGCTGGCGATCCCATCTCCCACTCGCTTTCGCCGCTGATGCACAATGCCGCCTTCCGCCGCGAAAACGTAAACGCAATTCTGCTCCCGCTCATTACGCACAAGGTCGCCGAACTGATCACCCTGGCGCGCGAGTTGCCGCTGGCAGGCGCCGCCGTCACCATGCCGCTCAAACAGGAAGTCCTGCCGCATCTGGCCAATTCCGACCCGCTTACCGCCCGCATCGGAGCCTGCAACACACTGCGCACCGGCGCCGACGGCAAGCTCTACGGCTTCAACACCGATGTGGCCGGCGTGGTTCGCCCGCTGGAAAGGCGCTTGAAGTTACAGGGCTCGCGCATCGTCGTCATTGGCGCGGGTGGAGCGGCCCGTGCCGCCGTCTTCGGCCTCGTTGACCAGGGCGCGGAGGTCTTCATCGTCAACATCATCCACGAAGACGCCGTCAAGCTCGCCAAACAAGCCAAGGCCAAGGCGATCAAGCGCGATCTCTTCGCCAAAGGCGCTTTCGATGTGCTCATCAACGCCACCCCCTGCGGCATGACTGGCTTCAAGCAGCCGCTGCCCATCACGGAAAAGGAACTGAACGCCGGCCTGGTCTTCGACATGGTCTATAACCCCATTGAAACGCCTCTCCTCAAGCTGGCCAAAGAACGCGGCATACCCGTCATCAGCGGCCTGGAAATGTTCGTCCAGCAAGGCGCCCGCCAATTCGAAATCTGGACCGGCAAACCCGCTCCCGAAGCGGAGATGATGCGCGTGGTGGAGTTGGAGCTGCGTCGGCGGGGGTAAGGTTCGCGCTATCGCGAACTTTGAGCATTAGAGGCGATTCTGAGCGAATCGCAGTCTGCTACCCGGCAGGCAATGGAGTAGTATTATGAGCCCAATAGCCGCGCTTAACTTTCAACTATGTGCGGGATATCCTCCCATCTGAGGTATTGCCATGCAGATGATTCAATGCCCGAACTGCGGAAAGTTGACTGGATTCAAGAGGAACTTGGGATTTGGTACGATTATAATGATCGTCCTGACCGCCGGTTTCTGGATTTTTATCTTGCCCTTCTATCCTCTCCGCTGCATTGTGTGCGGGCTTAATCGCGGCTCTATTCCAACCAAATCTTCCCGATTGAACGCTCTTTTTCCTCTGATCGTTGTTGTTGTCATCATCGCCATAGCTGTGTTGAGTCACACACCAGAAACTGGTACAACCACTCATGATGTTGCACAATCCTCCGCAACAGTCACGGGAAGCGATAGCAGTTATTCTGCCTCCAATGTGATCTCCACGGATAACCCTTCACCAGATGTGCCAGTAAACTTCAGCGAACAAGTAATCCACATAGATGGTGCGCAATTACATCACGAATATGAGGAGGACGACCGGGCCGCAGATGTGCGCTATAAAAATCGGAGAGTTTTGGTGACGGGTAGTGTGACAGGTTTAGCCATCCCTTCGATGGAAGAGGGGATGAAGATAGCAAGAAAGGGATTAGAAGCCAATGCGGTCCTCATGATGGATAGCCCGCCTGTGCCCGACTTTGACTTTAGATCAGGAGCGGCTATGTTCTATCCCGGCATCTCTGCACATTTTAAAAATGGCTCATTCTTCGGGACGGTCGATCAAGCAGAAATCAATAGATCAATTACGCGCAATGGGGAAGCAACGCTACTTTGTAAGGTCGGAGACTATTATCGAATCTCCGAACTTACCGGGGGGCCTCGCAGCATGTTTGGAGATGTGAACATCGGTCTATACGACTGCGTGTTTCAGGAACCACTTCAAGAACAGCAAGCCAATCCTCCTGCATCAAACAACAATTCAGCTCCCCCTGCCGATCCAACTGCCGGGGTTAGCAAAGGCCAAACTCCCTCAAAGGTGTTGGCAAGGCTGGGACCGCCCGTCTCAGTCACCCTTGGTGCCAAACATGTCTACTCATACCCGCATCTCAAGATCATCTTCGTTGACGGAAGGGTTTCTGATGTCCAGAGGTTCTAACCCAGTGGAGCGTAAAAGTGCCAGGTCCCCCAGGTCTCGCTTCTGAGACCTGGGAAACCACGAACCCCAACCAGTGCCTCTCTACGCAGCTACCACTTCCACGCGCTCGTCAGCGGATTTGCTCTCCGGACCTTCTTCAACGCTGGGCCGGTTCATAAGGCGCATCCGGGTCAACCGCCCGCCGGATCATCAGGACCACCTCTCGTAGTTGCGTTGCAGAGAGCGAGCGCGGCAAGCGATCCAACAGTTTGTTTTTGGGTAAGACCTGAATGAAATGCGCCTTAAGGAAAGAAGGTTCAGGCAGGCCGGTTTCGCCGGGAAGCATACGCAGCACCGTTGGGCCTTCAGCGCCATAGCTGCCAAAGGGAACCACTAGCACAGAGGATGTCCGGTCGCTGAGATTTCTTTGGTCGAGAGAGATGACGACCACGGCGTGTTTCTTGCCGTCTCCGAGGTCGGCGCGCCAGATCTCTCCGCGTTTGGGGTTCGTATCAGGGCTCACGATCGAAATCTACGCTTCCAGCGCTCTTATGGAGCAGCTGCGCCAATACCTGTTCTTCCGCCTTCGCCTCGGGAGTCAGGCTCGCAAAGTATTCGGTGGTCGCGCGTTCCAGTCGGGAGCGGTTTTCCATCTGGCGTAGCCGCGCAATGGCCTGGTCCACGGCCTCCGCAATTGAATCAGACCGGCCCGTGTTGACCATGGTTTCGAGAAAAGTGAAATTCTCCGCCGCCACCGTGGTGGACAGCTTCGTTCGATTCCGCCCGCGCGCGCTTCTGTGAGGCGTCTCCACCCTTGTGGTTCTCTGAATTGGTTCTGCTTTTGAGGGCATATCATCTGCTCCGTTATTATTCTATCCCCTGAATCGTCACCTGTAAAGCGGGACAATTTATCCCCCAAACCAGGGGCAATGCTATCGGTGTTTCTTCTTCCCCGTCTTGGCAGACTTGGATTTGGGCTTGGATTCGGGCGGATGATTCAAGGGGATGGACCCCAGATCGTTGCCGATGCGCACGGCGCGTGTGTCGTCCATCTCATATGTAATCGTTCGCGGCGAGACCGGCCGCGGGATGCCGGTGGCCGGATCCGTGGTCACGTTGGGGCCGTTGGCGATCTGGAAACTGAAGGTGGGTGCGCCGCTGGACGTGGCTGGCGTCACCCGCACTGGCAGATAGCCCTGGATGGGATGCAGACGGAAGGCGGTCTCGTAGCGGTGGTGCCGGATATTCCAAGTAAAGACGCGCACCTGGTCAAAGTCGAATGGCAGCCCGGCTTTGTTCGGAGCCAGCACGGTCACATACTGCGGAACCTGGTGGTCCGGCGTTGCGGCCGTGTTGTCCACAACCTTGTTCAGCACGTAGGCGCCCACGTAGCGCTGTCCCTCAGCATAGGTGGCAATCTCATCGGGCACATCCACATCCATGCGGCTGGAAAGCAGCCACCCGGTGTGGCCCTGGCCGTCTCTCACCAGCCACCAATCCTCCAAGATTGGCCCGGCATCGGGCTGACCGGGAATGTGCGCCGTGCTCCCAGGAACAGCCGATTTAGCTGTCGATTTGGACCCGGACCGCTGGTTCGGTGTTTTTGCCGTCGGCCCGGGCTTCGGCGCCATCGGCATGAGGGCCTGCCCTGATCCGGGCATAGCTTTGGGGACTGAGGCACGCTCCAGAAGCTGAACCTTGGAGTTTGCCCCTAGAAGATAAAACCGCTCCGTCTCCCGGCCGGGCGTCAGATGCAGGTATATGTCGTCGCGCAGAACGCCACTAGCCACCACCGGGTCCTGCTGGTGTTGAACCCCTAACTGGTCAAATGCCTGGAAGGTCTTGGCGTCGATCACCGCTCGCTCTTCAATCCAGCCGATCTCGCCCTTTTCAGTCTGCACCCGGAGAAAGCGCCGGTTTTGTTCCAGCACTTCCAATCGCTGGCCGTTGGTCACCTCGGCCACGCGGTTAGAGACAGCGGCTACCCGGTCATGCAGGTACATTTGCCGGGCAGAGACGTATACCGTATCATGTCGTTCGTGGTGGAAGTGAGCGCACCCCAAAGAAAACGCAAGAAAACACGCGAGAAGCAGCGTAACAACGGGAGCCTTCAAGCGCCGCGCGAAAGTGGCGAATAAGATGGAAGGTTGCGTGAGCACAGCCAGTGGCTATCCTCTTGAGGATAGCACTTTTACTCATGAACCGGGCCGGAGCGCCGCCCTTGCCTCCTGGATCAAAGCAGGCAGCACCACGCCAAACTCGCTTTTTCCCGCCTCGCCGAAGGCAAAATAAAGCTGGCGATAATGCTTGTACAAGCTCTCATACACTTTCTGCGCCGATTTCTCCGGCTCGTAGACCTTGTAAGGCGGGCAGATTTTGTCCTGCGCCTCGCCGATGGTCTTGAAGGCGCCCGCGGCCAGAAACGCGAAGACCGCCGAGCCGAGTCCGGTCACTTTGCTCGCGGGTACCAGCACCGGCCTTCCCAGAACATTCGCGTAGACCTGGTTGAGCACCGGATTGCTTTGTGGAATGCCGCCGCCGTTGATGACCCTCAGCGTGGGCGCGCCGTATTCGCTCATCCGGTCTAGAATCACGCGGGTATGAAAAGCCGTTCCCTCGATGGCCGCGAAGAGCTCGTCCTGGGCGGTGTGCTGCAGGTTCCATCCCAGCGTGATTCCCCCCAGATTCGGATTGACCAGCACCGTGCGGTCGCCGTTGTCCCAGGTCATGCGCAGCAGCCCGGTTTGTCCGGCGCTGTAAGCCTCCAGTCCCTTGCTCAGTTCGGCGACGGTGGTATTGGCGCGGCGCGCGATTGCGCTGAAGATGTCTCCCGTGGCCGAGAGTCCGGCCTCGACTCCCGTATAGTCCGGATGCACGCTACCCCGCACCACGCCGCAGACGCCGGGAATTAACTGCGCCGCTTTCACATACGCAATGATGCACGTGGAGGTGCCCACTACGTTCACCACGTCGCCCTCCCGTGCGCCCGCTCCGATGGCGTCCCAGTGCGCATCGAAGGCTCCCACGGGGATGGGAATGCCCGCTCGCAGCCCGAGTTTTTCCGCCCATTGTGGCGTCAGTTTTCCGGCCATCTTGTCCGATGTCGCGCACTCTCCCTCCTGCTTCGCGCGCACCCCGGCTAGCAGCGGATCGACACTCGCCAGAAATTTTTCCGGAGGCAATCCGCCCAGTGCGGCGTTCCACATCCACTTGTGGCCTATGGCGCAGACGCTGCGCTTCACCTTCGCCGGGTTCATGATTCCGCACAGCGTGGCGGCAACCATGTCGCAATGCTCGAACGCGCTGGCGAAATCCTTGCGCTTCGCCGGATTGTGGCGCAGCCAATGGAGCAGCTTCGCCCACCCCCACTCTGACGAATAAACGCCCCCGCACCACTGAATCGCTTCCAGCTTTTCGCGGTGCGCTGCTTCGGTGATTTCGGCGGCTTCCTGTTTTGCGCGGTGATCGCACCACAGGTAGTAGTCGTCCAGCGGGGTCATATCCGCGGCCACGGGAATCACGCTCGATCCCGTCGTGTCCAGCGCAATCGCCTCCACCTGCTCCCCGCTGATCCCGGCATCCTTCAGCGCCTGCCGCATGGCTGCGGCCAGCGCCGTCATATGGTCGCTGTGCGATTGCGTGGCATACTCCGGGTCCTCGCGCTTGCGATGCAGAGGATACTCAGCTGTAGCCGAACCAATCAGCCCACGTTTGCTATCGACCAGCGAGACGCGCACATTCAACGTGCCAAAATCAACTCCCGCTACAATGCTCATCGTTCTCTTCCGTCTCCGCCGCCGCACATCGCATGGCGGCTATCATTCAAAATTCATCTGCACGATTTCACTACTCCAAATTCACAGCTTCTTCGCCTGCCCGTAAGTGGCATGGCTGCCGTGCTTGCGCAGAAAATGCCTGTCGAGCAACACCTGCGGCAGCGGCCGGGCCTCGCCATTTATCGACATCGTGTGGCAGGCCATGCGCGCCACGTATTCCAGAAGCACGGCGTTATGGGCGGCCTCGGTCGCGCTCGCTCCCCAGCAGAATGGACCGTGCCCGGCCACCAGCACGGCCGGAATCGAATCGGGGGCAAGCTCTGTAAACCGCCGGCAGATCGCCTCCCCGGTTTCCCGCTCGTAGTCGCCGGCAATCGCCGTTTCGCTCAACCGCCTGGTAACGGGCACCGGTCCATGAAAATAATCCGCATGTGTGGTTCCCAGGCAGGGAATCTCTGTCTCCGCCTGCGCCCATGCGGTAGCATACTCCGAGTGCGTATGCGCCACTCCGCCGATGGTTGCGAAGTGCTTGTACAACTCAAGATGCGTGGCCAGATCCGAAGAAGGGCGTAGCGTTCCGTCCACGATCTTGCCCGCCAGATCGGTAACCACCATCGTCTCCGCCGTCAGCTCCTGGTAGTCGACGCCGCTGGGCTTGATGGCCACCAGCCCAAGCCCGCGGTCGATTCCGCTCACATTGCCAAAGGTGTAGAGCACCAGGCCGCGGCGAACCAACTCCAGGTTCGCCTGCAGCACATCTTCTCGCAACGTCTGCAACAGCATATTCGCCGTGCCCCCCGGTCACATGAAGCAATCATCTACTTGAATATCACATCCGCATCCGGTCCGCGATCCTGGGCTCCTGTGCAGCCCGCTCTCCGGTTACGGCGCCGCGACGATGGCAATGGAGGTAGCCGCGGCGGTGGAAGTGACCTGCGAGTCCAACTTGCCGGATGTAGTGGCGTCAAAGGTGTAAGCGTCAAAGTAGGGGCTGCCGGACGAACCCACTTCAAAAACAAAAGAACCGGTCGAATCCTCGGCCATGCCAAGCGGTTGTGCGCCGGCTGTGACGGTGCTGCCCGTCGTCAACGCGGTTGTTGTCACCGCAAACCCGGTGATGTTGCCTGCCGATGTTTGCCCGGTCCCATTAGCCACATAGACATAAGCACCAGAGGCAATGGGCAGGATGAAATGGGGCGCTAATCCGCCGCTCGCGTAGGGTGCCGTGTAAGTAAACTCGGTTACAGAGCTGCCGCTGATGGTAAAGACGCGCAACGCCCCGGAATTGGTAGAGGAACTGGGGAATGCCGCGATCTCGCCAACATACAGAAGCCGGTTTTGAGGGTCCATGGCCACGGATACCGTAGAGCCGGCTGACGCGTTCGTCGGCCTGATCGCAGTGGAGCCGGTGCCGAGCGGCGAGGCGTTACCAGAGGTGAAGGCGAACAATTGTGTGCCGGTCGAGCCTAGCGCCACGGCGATCAGCGCGCCGTTGGGAGAGATGGCTATCTGAACCGGTGTGCCGGCCAGCGATTGCGACTGCACCGAGCGGCTTGAGTCAAGTGTGCCCGAGGAAGTAATCGGAATAGCTCTGAGCGTCCCCGCAGCCGAGGCGTCCAGCAGCCATTTGCCGGATGGGTCAACCTGAATTGCCTGGGCCACCGTGTCGCCATCAATCGAAGCGCCTGGCGTTAGCGCGCCGGTGTTGGAGATGGTGTAACGGGTGATGCCGCCGCCTTGCGAAGCCACATAGAGGAAGTTGTAGCCGCTGGGGGCAATGGCGACCGCGGATGCGCCAGTTACAGTGTAGGAGCTGCCGGAGATGGAGGTCAGTTTGCTTGAACTGATGGAATAGCCTGCAATTGAGTTGCTGTTCAAAATATAAAAGTTGCCGCTGCTGGTGGCTGTGGTGCAATTGGTCGAGGACGTCCCCACGGCAACGCAAACCGTGGTGGTCTCCGTAACACTGCCCGAAGTTCCGGTTACCGTAATCTGATACGCTCCGGTGGTCGTCGAGGACGAAGTGGACGCGGTCAGCGTGGAGGTTTGCGCCGTCGTGCTGCTGAACGTCATTGAAGTTGTAGAAAGGCTGCACGTCGCGGGATTGGAAGCGCCCGTAGGCGCGGTCACCGCGCAACTTAGCGTAACCGTCCCGGTAAATGAGCTCGCTGGCGTCACGGTTATGGTCGAGGTGCCGGTCGAGCCGGCGCTTACGGTGATGTTGCCGCTGTTGGTAAGCGTGTAGCTGGCGCTGCTTCCGCCCGGCGCCTCCCAAAAATCTCCGCAACCCGCCAGAAGCGTCGCCGCCGCCAATAATCCTGCCCAACGTCCAATCTTCATCGCCGCTCCTTTTTCGGGTTGCGCCGTTTCAGTAACCTGCTCTCAGGGTATCGCTTGCCAGCGCCTTATGTCTTGTTGTCTATTAGGCACACACTACCCACATTATGGTAGACGCGAAATAACGGCAGTACGCTTGCCGCGTCAACTGATAGATTCATAACAAGGAAGCCCCCATGTTCCACGCCACCGAAGACCTCCGCATCCAATTGACCAGGGTCCTTCTTCCCCCGGTATTTCTTGAAGAGGAACGCCCCGTCTCGGAAGCCGCCTCGGACACCATCTTCAACGCCCGCAATGAAATCTCCGCCATCCTCAACCATCGCGACTCGCGCCTGCTCACCCTCGTCGGCCCCTGCTCCATTCACGACCCCAAGGCCGCCCGCGAATACGCCGCCCTGCTCCAGGCGGCCATCAAAGAGTTCTCCGCCGACCTGCGCATCGTCATGCGCGTCTACTTCGAAAAGCCCCGCACCACCGTCGGCTGGAAGGGCCTCATCAACGATCCTCACCTCGATCAATCCTTCAAGATCAACGACGGCCTGCGCCTGGCCCGCCATCTGCTCCTCGACCTGGCCGAGATGGGTGTCCCCACCGGCACCGAATTCCTCGACATGATCTCCCCCCAGTACATTGCCGGCCTGGTCAGTTGGGGAGCCATCGGAGCGCGCACCACCGAAAGCCAAGTCCATCGCCAACTGGTCTCCGGCGTCTCCTGCCCGGTGGGATTCAAAAACGGCACCTCTGGCAACGTACAGATCGCCATCGACGCCATCCTCTCCGCCGCCCACTCCCACGCCTTTCTCGGCCTCACCAAGACCGGCCAATCGGCCATCCTCATCACCAAAGGAAATCCCGATTGCCACATCATCCTGCGCGGCGGCCGCGGCACGGTCAACTACACGGCCGTGAGCGTCGCCGAGACCGCGGCGCAGATGGAAAAAGCCGGCCTTCCTCCGCGCATCATGATCGACTTCTCCCACGCCAACTGCGGCAAGGATTATCGCCGTCAGTCCATCGTCTGCCACGATGTCGCCGCCCAGATCGCAGGCTCTCGCGGCAAGCCCGGCGACACACGCGCTGGCAAACACGGCAACACCCGTGGCGATTCCCGCATTATGGGCGTCATGATCGAGAGCAATCTGGTCGCCGGCTCGCAGGAGCTCGTCCCCGGCCAGCCCCTCGTCTACGGCCAAAGCATCACCGACCCCTGCCTCGACTGGAAGGAAACCCACTCCCTGCTCGCCGAACTAGCCGCCGCCGTTCGTGCCCGGCGCGGGTAGAACAATACGGGTTGAGATTCATGGTTCTATAGGTTCCAAAATCCAAGTACGAATCTCCTCGCACGCTGCCACATAATCCGGATTTTCCGCAATAAGATTAGCAGCGGATTTTGTTTCGATGTATTGCGACTGCCAATCAGGACTGGCTTTGCCTGCGGTCTTTTTCAAACATGATTCCAGGCTCTGTTTCCATTTCGTCTGTCGGTCACATGACTTTTGCAGTTTCGTGAGCTTTTCCTGCGCAACTGCGGTTGGCTGTTTGACCGTACCGTCGGGTTGCAAATCTTGATCGGAAACAGCACACCAGGGAATGCCTAACTTTGAGGCGATCGACGCGAATGCCGGAAGTTGCCCGACATCACCGGTACGAATGATCGAGATACTTTTACCGTCGAGATCGATATTGGTATGTTTTTGCAGGTAAGACCGTACGGCAAATACGTCATCTTGGCCCTCAACCAGGACGGCTTTTTGTGCAAAGAGCATTTCGTGGGCTCCCCTCTCGTCCATGCGCTCCTGGAATTTGGGGGCTTCCTCGACCTGCGATGTCTCGAGAACGCACGCTTTCACGGTGTTCTCATTTCGAGTCAGTCTTAAAATGCTTTGGTTCCTCGAAAAACTCACAAAGTTAGGAGAGTGTGTTGTGAGTGCAACAACCCAACCGGCGGCGGCCAGACGGTCAAGGACGCCACTCAGTTTTCTCGAAAGGTGGGGGTGGAGGAACGATTCTGGTTCCTCGAACAGAAGTACGACTCTTGAGGCCGTCTCCTCCGGGTATTGAGATAGCACGTCCAAGGCTGCGATACGGACGAGACTCTGCCACCCATCGCCCATACTCTCCAGCGGGGTCGTCACGCCTCCTGCATCTGCAGCGAAGGAAAGTGCAAGCTGGTCAGAAAGCCAGTTTTCGATGGTGCTTATATCTGGCTTCAAATCGAGTCGTGCTTGGCGGCCGATGTATGCCGACAGCGTCTCTTCGAGTCTTGGCTTCATATCATCACGCCAGAACGGGAAATCGTGCATCGCGTCCGCAAAAAACTTATGAGCTTTGTGAAGTGACTCCGGCATGGCGTGCTTCTTGCCCTTGTAATCGAAATTCCACTCTGTTTCAAAGAACTGACGTGTGAGCAAATTCGCCAATCGCTTCAGCGGCCCCGTTTTCCATTGGTAAAGAGACACAAATAGGTTGCCCGGCTTCAAGAGCCATACGACTGGTTTATAGTCGCTGATGTCCTGCCATCTCGCGTATCGCTGTCTAAATGACAACTTGTGGTCCTTCCAGTCGTCTTTGGCCTTACCTTTCAGGGGAACCGAAGTTGGAATCAGGATGGGTTCACCGTTTTTACCTACTAGCCGCGTATTGTGCGAATATTTCTCATTCTTTTCGGTCGATCCTGTAAGGCACGCACCGAGAACTGGCATGGGATCGCCGTATCCGCCACGCACCGCTGGTAGACTAGTTTCGTTCGAGGCGCTAAACAGCAATTTCACTTCAAACTGCTGGGCGTGGGAACCGTCCGATGCGTGGTAGAAGTCATATCTTTTGGGAATATAGTTGTAGGAATTCGGCCCTTCGAGAACGAAGGAGATTGCATCCAAAATCGTTGATTTTCCTGAATTGTTAGCACCGATTAGAACCTTTACGCAATTTTCCGCGAGGTTTATGTCAACGCTTTGCAATCCGCGGAAATCTCTTATCTCCAATTTCGCTAATTGGAAATCGATTGGCATGATCTTGTCTCCAGATTGAACATCTCCGCCATGTTTCGCCTCTATCCTTGATAATGTTATTCCTTTTCCTGACTATCACCCAGAAATCCACCAATCCCTTGCCGCGCAAACGCCGTCTGCCTGGACAGCCTGCGGTGCCCCATATCTCGATTTTGAGCAATAAACCGGCTTTGGCCGGCGAAGATTCTAAACAACTTACGGGAAGTTGCTTAGGAGATGGGTGAGACGATCACTGATCACTGATCACTGTTCACTGACCACTGTTTTAATGCAGATAATTACCCTCCCTTGGCGCACAATCAAAGCATGAACAATGACCACACGCACGGGCCGTTACTGATCACTGATCACTGTTCACTGACCACTGTTTTAATGCAGATAATTACCCTCCCTCGGCGCATAATGGAAGCAATCAAGAGGCAACACCGCTCCCGATCTTTGACAACTGACTCGCTGACAGCTAAAAACAGCATCTTTTCGCCTCGGCCGCTTCCGCATACCACTCATAAACAACGGGTTAGCTTCTCAGCAAGCGAAAATATGCAACAAAAGTTTACCCCATTTTCGCCTTTTGAACAAAAAATCAAAATCCGGTAACCATCATAGGTTCAATAACATAACCAATCCATAAGGGCGAACAAATGACATATATAAGGCGAAACCCAGGCGCGGGAATTCTCGCCGGATGGGCCGGGTGACGCTCGACAAGAACTAAGCAATCCGTCCTGGTATCAATAACATAACCAATTCGCAAGGGCAAACAAAGGGCGAAACCAGGGCGCGGGAATTCAACCGGCGAATGCCCAGGTCCGTGGGGTAGCTGGGCGAAGGGTGGGAATCCACGAGCCCGCGGGTGTTGAACCCGCTATGATGTTCACCAGCGCGCATTCAGAAAAAATGTCTACCAGCATTTTCATCTCGGCAGGCGAGGCCAGCGGCGAGCACTACGGCGCGCTCGTAATTGCCGCGCTCAAAAAGCAGCTTGCCACCGCTGGCCAATCGGCGCAGTTCTTCGGCATGGGCGGCGAGCGCATGGCCGCATCTGGCCTCGATTGCATCGTCCGCTCCGAAGAGATGGCCGTCATGGGCCTCACCGAGGTCGTCCGCCATCTGCCGCGCATCTACGGCGAGTTTCGCAAGCTCAAAAAGTCTATCCGCGCGCGCCGTCCCAGTGTCGCCGTGCTCATCGACTTTCCCGAAATCCACTTCCGCCTGGCCAAAGAGTTGCATCGGCTCGGCGTTCCGGTCCTCTACTTCGTCAGCCCGCAGTTATGGGCATGGAAGAAGCACCGCATTAAGCTGGTGCGCAAGTACATCGACCGGATGCTGGTGATCTTTCCCTTTGAGGAGTCGTTCTACCGCGAGCATGGCGTGCAGGCCGAGTTTGTGGGCCATCCGCTGGCGGAGTTGCCGCTGCCCGCCGTCAGCCGCGCGCAGTTTGCCGCCGAAAATGGCCTCGATCCCGCCAAGACCTGGATTGGCCTGCTCCCCGGAAGCCGCCTCCGCGAAATTCGCGACCATCTGCCGGAGATCTTGCGCGCGGCGCAAAAACTTGCGGAGCGTTCAGCGGAGTACGCATTCGCCAGCTTCGAATTCGTCATCCCTCTGGCTCCGACCCTGAACGCTACGCAACGCGACGATGTGCGGCAACTCGCTAATCTTCACGGCGGCGGCTTGACGCTTCGCCTGATTGATGACATTGGCGCCGAAGGCGCGGTTGGCCCCACCGCAGGTGGTGCCCGAGCCGCTCTCCATCACGCCCGCGCCGCCATCGTCGCCAGCGGCACAGCCACCGTCGAAGCAGCACTCGCCGGCAATCCTTTTGTCGTCGTCTACCGCGTCTCGCCTCTGACCTACGCCATCGCTAAGAAAATCGTCAAGGTGCCTCACGTGGCCATGGCTAACCTGATTGCCGGCAAGCGTGTTGTGCCGGAGTTGATTCAGAGCGATTTCACGGCGGAAAATATCGTTCGCGAGATCGAACCTCTGCTTCCCGATGGCCCACCGCGCAAGTCCATGATGGAGGAGTTGGCGCGGATTCGTGGTTTACTGAACATTCCAGCGGCGGGCCGCCGTGAAGCCAGCAGCGCTATCGAACGGGTAGCGTCTGTGGCGCTCGAACTGATGAAGATTGAATCTTTTTGATGACCTGGTTTGGCGCTATCGATCGCAGCACAAATTGCCGATGATCTACGCATGAAACTGCTGCGTTTCTTCATCCGGGTCATTTTGTTGGTTGCATTGGATCTGGCCGTTGCAGCCGCATTTGCTGCGCCGCCCAATTCAGCCTCTAAGGCTGCGGCCTCCGAGGCCGCGCCACGCATTCAAGGCTCCGCTGACGCCGACGCTCGCGTGGTTCTCCATGGCAATACGCATCCGCTGATCCAATTTGCGGCTAGCCAGGCCAGAACGGACCTGGGCGCGGTCGAAGATTCCTTACCCGTCGGCCGGATGCTGCTCTTGCTCCATCGCTCCCCGGAGCAGGAGGCCGCGCTCGCCGATTTCATTCAGGCTGCGCACACGCCGGGCAGTTTTTCCTTTCACCAGTGGCTCACCCCGCAGGAATTTGGCCGCCGTTACGGTCCTACGGATTCGGATGTAGCCGCTGTCGCCGCATGGCTGGAGTCGCACGGCCTCACCGTCAACCACGTTCATGCCGGGCGGCTGGCGATTGAGTTTTCCGGATCTGCGGGCCAAGTCAGCGAAGCCTTTCAGACGCAGATTCACCGTTATCAGGTGAATGGCGAGACGCACCTGGCCAACGCCATTGATCCCTCAGTTCCTGCCGCGCTCGTGCCGGTCATTGCAGGTCTGGCGCAGTTAAACGATTTCCATCCTCGGCCCCGCCTGCAAGTGCTGGGACGAGCACAGTTCAACGCTAAAACCCACCAGGCTACGCCACTCTGGACGTATCCCGAGAGTGGAGGAGTTGTCTTCGTGGTGGCGCCGGGAGATTTTGCCAAACAGTATGACATTAATTCGGTCTATACGGCCGGTACCACTGGCACAGGGCAGTCCATCGCCATCGTAAGCGCATCGAATGTGGATCTAAGCCTGGTTCAGTCCTATCAAAGCCTCTTCGGACTGCCCGCCAACCTACCCACAGTGGTGGTCGACGGTGTGGATCCCGGCCAGAACAGCGATGCCATCGAGGCCTATCTGGACATTGAGCTTGCCGACTCGGTTGCGCCAGGCGCCACGGTGCTGCTATACACCTCGGGCGGCACGGCGCTGACGGACGGTCTCGCCCTGGCCGCGATGCGCGCCGTGGAAGACGATCAGGCCGGGGTCATCAGCGTCAGCTACAGCGAGTGCGAGTTAGAGTTAGGCCAGAGCGGCAACGCCTTCTGGAGCGCTCTCTGGCAGCAGGCCGCGGCGCAGGGTCAGACGGTCTTTGTTGCGACGGGCGACGCCGGCTCGGCTGGCTGCGACAACTTTGACTCGCAGCAGGTGGCCTACAGTGGACTCCAGGTCAACGGTCTCGCGTCCACTCCTTACAACGTCGCCGTCGGCGGCACCGACTTCTACTACAGCCAGTATGCTGGCACGCCCTCGGCCATCAACACGCAACTGAGCGCGTACTGGTCCACCAGTTCCACGACTTCGCCCGCCGTCTCCCTCAAGCAGACCATCCCCGAACAGGCATGGAACGACTTCTTCGGTTTCAATATGTACGACAGCGGCAATCCTGCCAGCCAGCCCAGCGAAATGATCGTGGCCGGTGGCGGCGGCGCCAGCAGCGCAGCGCTCTATCCCAGCGGTGTCGCCACAGGTTACCCCAAGCCGGCCTGGCAGAGCGGAACCGGCGTCCCCGCAGATCATGTGCGCGACATTCCCGATCTCTCTCTGTTTGCTGCCAATGGCTACAACTACAGTTTCTATCCCATCTGCGCACTGCCCGGTGATTGCGCCAATCTCACAAGCAGCGGGGCGGTGGTCATCACCGGCGTGGGCGGCACCTCTGCCAGCTCCCCGGCCATGGCTGCCATCCAGGCCCTGATCAACCAGAGCACCGGCACATGGGCCGGGCAGGCCAATTTCATCTACTATCCGCTGGCCGCAAGGCAGCCGATTGCCTTTCACGATGTGACCGTGGGCGGAAACCGGGTGCTCTGCTATCCCGGCACGGCTAATTGCGTAGCTGGATCCTCGGCCACAAACTCCAGCGGCTTCTACGTCGAAAACGGCTACTCCGCCGGCACAGGCTATGACCTGGCCACCGGGCTGGGCTCGGTCGACGTCGCCAACCTGATCAAATACTGGAGCTCGGTGACCTTCTCCGCTACAACCACCACTCTTAACGTCAGCCCTTCCAGTCTTGTCCACGGCAAGACGGCCACCGTCAGCGGCACGGTGGCTCGCTCCTCTGGCTCCGGGACACCCACTGGCTCAGTGAGCCTGACCGGCAACGACGGCATTCCACACTACGCGGCTATCGATGATATTGCCCTGGCCGCAGGCAGCTTCTACGCCTCGGTGGACAACTTGCCCGGAGGAACCTACCAGCTCACCGCTGTTTATGGCGGTGACGGCACCTACGCCGCCAGTAAGTCCCCGCCCGTCACCGTTACCGTCACTCCGGAGAACGATACGCTGGCAACCACCGGCTGGGCCTGGAATCCTTACGACCTGAACCTCTATCCGCTCTCCTCCGGCATTACTTTGCCCTACGGCGCGCAGATCATTCTGGATGCGCAACCGGTCAGCTCCAACGCAACTATCTCCACCGAACCCACTCCTGCCACCGGAACTGTCACCTTCACCGACACGTTTGGAGCGGCGGCCATCACCGCGATGCAACCGCTCAACGCCGCCGGCATGGCAGAGTGGTCCACCGGGGTCTTCGCGCCCGGCAATCACACGGTCAGCGAGTCCTACTCCGGCGACCCAAGCTATAACCCTTCCACTGCCGCCACCGCCGCCTCCTTTACCGTGATTCCGGGCAGCACCAGCCTCACCATCAAGCCGCTAGTCTCCTCTGTCGCCGCCGGAGCCAGCGTGGCCGTTGATGTCATCCTCAGCACCGGCTATCTTTCTCTATACGGAACCCTGCCCAGCGGCAACGTAACGGTAACCCTCGGCAGTCAGTCAGTCTCCGCTCCCTGGCAACCCTATGGCGCAACCGGCAACGCCAGCCTTGAGGCGGTGATCACCTTCAGCAACGTCCCGGCAGGCATTCTGCCTCTCATCGCCTACTACCAAGGTGACAGCAACTGGCTGGGCTCTGCCGCTAACGGTGGAACCATCATCTCGCTGGCCAGCAAATTCACCCCAACAGTGACGCTTACATCCAGCGCTGCCACCCCCGCGCCCGGCCAGACCTTTACGCTCACCGCCACCGTCGCCGGCTCCTCGGGAAAGCCAACTCCCACCGGCACCGTCGCCTTTATCTCTGACGGCCAGAGCTTTGAATCCTTCGTCAACCTGAGCAGTGGCACGGCCACCCTCGCTATTCCCGGCTACGCCGCCGCAAACGGAACCAACATCTTCACCGCCGTCTACCAGGGCGACGCCAATTACAATGCCGCCGCCTCCAATGCGGTAAACGTCATGATCGCCCAATCGGATTTCTCCCTCAACACTTTAAACCCCGAACTCTCCATCTCTCCCTCCGCGTCTTCAGCCAGCACCTTGGCTCTCGCGCCTATCAACGGATTCAACGGCACCGTCACGCTCTCCATCAGCGCGCCCTCCGGCCTCACGGTGACTCCGGCCGCGGCTTCAATGGCCCTCAGCGCGCCCGTCACGGACGTGCTCGCGCTCAAGGTCGCCGCCTCCACCGCCTCCGGTATCTATCCGATTGTCATCACCGCCAGCGGCGGCGGACACGTGCATGCTGCGCAGATCCTCGTTCGGGTTCTTGCAATCGCGGCGCCTCTCTTCTCACCAGCGCCTGGAACCTTCGCCACCGCGCAGAAGATCACTCTGACCGATGCCACCACCGGCGCGACCATCTATTACACCACCAACGGCGCCACCCCGACCTCCTCATCCACCAGGTACACCGGCGCTATTACCGTCTCCGCGACGGAAACCATCCAAGCCATCGCCGTTGTCAGCGGCTACGCGCCCTCCACCGTGACCTCGGCAACCTATACCATTGAGACTCCCGCCGCCACTCCCATCTTCTCGCTACCCTCGGGAATCTACTCCGCGGTCCAGACGGTGACCATCTCCGACGCCACCTCCGGCGCAACCATCTACTACACCACCAACGGAACCACGCCGACCACCGGCTCCACCATCTACACCGGAGCAATCGCTGTATCTGCGTCGGAGACCATCGAGGCCATCGCCACTGCCCCTGTCTACCTGCAAAGCGCGACGGCTTCCGCCGTGTACATCATCAACATGGCCGTCAGCGGATGCCCAACCGGCAGCGGCAGTTGCGTGGATAACTTCACCGGCGCTTCAGGAACCGCGCTGCCTACTTACAACCCCAAATGGGTGCTTGCGGGAGGAACGAACTCGATCTACACCACCGGCTCCAATAGCGCGCAGATCTCCGCCTCCGCCAGCGCCGTCTACTACTACTCCGCATCCTCCTCCGACACATCGCAGATTACCGATGCTCCATCCAGCACCACCATCGGCTACGAGAAGCTGGCGTGCGTGAGAGTGTCAAGCGGCATTGGCGGATATTGCGTGGGCTTCAGCGCAGTGTCCAGCGGAAATTACACCGCCTGTTATGTAATGAAGAACTTCAAGTATCTGGGCGGTGGAAGCTGCGGAACAGTTTCGGCAACCGCGACTCACACTCTAGGGCTGGTCGCATCGGGAACCTCCACCGTCACTTTATCCGTCTATGTCGATGGCGTTCTCAAGGGAACCGTCACGGACAGCTCCTACCCATATACCGTGGCAGGGTCGGGATTCGGATTGGAGGGAGATGGAACGCCAGCCGACAGCACCGTGAACGAATGGCAGGATTACAGCGGCACATCGCCGGCGCCAGCTCCCACCTTCAGCCCGGTTGCCGGCCAATATACTTCGGCCCAGAGCGTGACCATCTCCGACACTGCCTCCAGCGCGGCAATCTACTACACCACTAACGGAACCACACCGACAACCGGCTCTACCCTCTACACCGGGGCAATCACCGTATCCGCCTCGGAAACAATCGAGGCCATCGCCACGGCCTCCGGGTATTTGCAGAGTCCGGTGGGATCGGCTACTTACATTATCAGCCCTCCTTTCTTCGGATGCCCGGCCGGAAGCGGCAGTTGCGTCGATAACTTCACGGGCGCTTCAGGAACGCTCCTGCCCACTTACAACTCCAGGTGGACGCTGGCAGGAGGCACGAACTCGATCTATACTACCGGCAACAATAGCGCCCAGGTCTCCGGCTCAGCCAGCACGGTGTACTACTACAATGGGTCCGTCTCAGATGCCGCGCAGATTACCCTTGCTCCATCAAGCACGACCATCGGTTACACAAAACTGGCGTGCGTGCGTGTCTCGGCAGGAATACCGGGATACTGCGTTGGATTCAGCGCCGTGTCGAGCGGGAATTACACCGCATGTTATGTGATGAAGAACTTCAAGTACCTGGGCGCCGGAAGCTGCGGAACAGTTTCTGCAACTGCAACTCACTCCCTGGGTTTGGTCGCATCCGGCACTTCTACCGTCACCTTATCCATCTATGTCGATGGCGTTTCCAAAGGAACCGTTACGGATAGCTCCAGTCCTAATACCGTAGCCGGCTCGGGATTTGGATTGCAGGGCGATGGTACGCCCGCCGACAGCACCGTGAATGAATGGCAGGACTACAGCGGTGGTTTACCGGCGGCTACACCCACCTTCAGCCCGGCAGCCGGCGTTTATACCACGGCGCAGACGGTGACCATCTCCGACACCACTCCCAATGCAAAAATTTACTACACCGCCAACGGAACCGCGCCGACTACCAGTTCCACCCTCTATAGCACGCCGATTACCGTCTCTGCTTCAGAGACGGTAGAGGCCATCGCCACTGCTTCCGGCTCTTTGCAAAGCGCGGTGGGTTCGGCAGCTTACCTCATCAACATAGCTGTGAACGGGTGCCCCAATGGGAGCGGCAGTTGCTTCGACGTATTTGCGGGAGCTTCAGGAACGCTGCTGCCCGCCTATAACTCCAAATGGGTGTTGGTAGGAGGCACGAACTTGATCTACACCACCGGCGTCGATAGCGCGCAGGTCTCCGGCTCCGCCAGCGCCGTCTACTACTACTCCGCGTCCACGTCGGACACCTCGCAGATTACCGCTGCTCCATCCAGCACGACCATCGGCTACGAAAAGCTGGCGTGCGTGAGAGTGTCAAGCGGTATTGGCGGATATTGCGTGGGCTTCAGCGCGGTGTCCAACGGAAATTACACCGCATGTTATGTAATGAAGAATTTCAAATACCTGGGCGGCGGAAGCTGCGGCACGGTTTCGGCAACCGCAACTCACACCCTCGGGCTAGTCGCATCGGGAATCTCCCCGGTCAGCATAACCGTCTATATCGACGGCGTTCAAAAAGGAACCGTCACGGACAGCTCCAACCCGTATACCGTGGCTGGGTCTGGATTTGGATTGCAGGGAGACGGAACGTCAGCCGACAGCACCGTGAACGAATGGCAGGATTACAGCAGTAGTTCACCAGCGGCCTCGCTCACCTTTAGTCCCGGAACCGGCATAAAAGGCTCGTCACAAGTCGTGACGAAGAGCAATAGGCTTCTATTGATGACAGTTGAATAAACCGCCAGCGGACCCCTCCCACAAGCAGCAGGGGCCAGCCCTTGGGCTGGCCCCTGCTACTTGTTGAATGCTGTTGGTAGCTGATTAGTTGTTGTTCTTGATGGGCTTGCCCCAGGAGAGAACCTCCAGATCAACCTGGGCAAGTCCAGGCTTGATCATCTCCAGTTTTTGGGCGGCGCCATACGACAGATCGAGGATGCGCCCGCTGTAAAGGTAGCCGCGGTCGGTGATGCGTACTACCACGGAGCGTCCATTGTGGCGATTCACCACCCGCACTACCGTGCCGAAGGGCAGGGTTGGATGGCAGGCGGTCATCGCGTACATATCGTAGATTTCTCCACTGGCCGTCTTGCGGCCATTGAACACACCTCCATACCAGGAGGCGGTACCGTGGAGCGCATGATTTTGATTTGTTGAGGTTTCCGCCGGTTTCTGCGGCACAAGCAAGGCGGGCGTCGTACTCGCTACCGGAGCCACTGGGGGCGCCGTTACAGTCGGCTGGAAAAGCCGGGCATCCGCCTGCACCGTCCGCGGGGAAACTGCCAATACCCCCGCGACCAGCAAAACAGAGGAAGCTCCGGCCGCCAGCCAGATCCGTAGCGATGTTTTCGCGCTCACTTTGCTAGATTTTCGTCTTTTCTCCATTTGTCTATTTTACCAATTAGACACTATTTAATCTGCATGTTGTCTAAAAGAATACGAGGAAAACCTGCCCAAAATGGCCCCGATTTCAAGGATTTTCCCATATAAGTTCTTACCTTCTTATCACTTAAAAGATGCACCAAAAACAGTGCAAAATTAGTGTATTTTTTGCCCGTAATGGCCGATTTCGCTCCCTTTTACCCCAAAATCCTGGAAGTGGTCTTCGTGTAGTCTGAAACCCACATTTTATCGTTTGGGGAGTCCGGAGTCGCAAGGGGTCTCGCGGCCGTCTTCGTTGCTGCCTTGGCAGATTCTTTTCCGCTACGCTGGAGCTGCCATAATAAGTGTATTTTTGTTCTCAGGAGGTAACATCCGATGAGCCGCATCGGCCTTGGTTTTCGTTTTTTTGCCTGTTTCGCCTTGTTTTCGACGATTGCCGGTCTCGCCCAGCAGCCGGCTACCACCCCGCCAGGCCCCGTCCCGTCGGCCATCCTCGCCGCTAAAAAAATATTTATCTCCAATTTCGGAGCTTCTTCAGCTTTATATAGTGGAGGACAGGATAGAGCCTACAACCAGTTGTATGCAGCTCTCCAGATCTCCGGTTTCTTCGAGATGGTGAGTGATCCGTCCGATGCCGACCTGGTCCTGGAACTCCAGATCTCCGATTCTGGCCCCAATTTTGCCACTTTCAAGCTCCTCATCTATGACCGCAAGACCCACTTTCTGCTGTGGACACTGCTGGAACCGATCTCCGTTTGCAACCGGCAAAAGACCTGCGACAGCAACTTCGACGAAGCACTCTTGGTTTTGCTACTGAATTTCGAGAAGCTTGCAGGTAAAGCGCCAGGAGCGCCCCGCTGATCCCTGATCAGCCGCCTTTCTGATGCTCCCGAATATCGATCCGTGCCCCATCCTCTCGCCTTTTTCTGGCGTAAGGGTGGGATACCACAATTCCCATGGCGCGCAAGCGCCGCCCGCCTGGACGGCCAGTCCGTTTGCAGATTATTTCTCTCTTCCTGCTAGCGTGGAATTAACGTTATCTCAAACAATAAACAGGGGGAAACATGAAATTCAGCGCCGCCGGAATGGAGCTACTGAAGAGATCCGAGGGCTATCGCAATCGCGTTTATCTGGATGTGGCTGGTCTTCCAACCATCGGCTACGGCCACCGGCTACTGCACTCCGATTCCTTCCCCAATGGAATCGACGAGCCGCAGGCCACCAATCTGCTGGCTTGCGATGTGCGTGACGCCGAGCAGGCTGTTCAGCGCATGGTAAAGGTACCGCTGACTCAGGGCCAGTTTGATGCCTTGGTGGACTTTACCTATAACCTGGGCGCCACAAGGCTGGCCGCTTCCACCCTGCTCAAGTCTCTCAACGCAGGACGTTATGACGATGCTGCCGAGCAGTTGCTGCGCTGGGACCACGCCGGCGGGCAGGAATACGCAGCCCTGAAGACTCGCCGCGAGGCCGAGGTTGAGCTTTGGCAGAACGTCCCTGCGCGGCAAGAGACTGCCGCTTAGAACCAGTACATCTTGCTATTTTGCCTTCCGGTGCGCGTGCCGCTTAGTCTTGGCGGCCGGTCGAGCATGAACCGCCGGGGCCGTCACCGGGGCATTCGTAGCTGTCCCCGGGGCCTCCGTAGCGCCGCTTGTCGTCTGTGCCGGAGGGTCAAGCCACTTCAGTAGCTCCGAGGTAAGCAAGCCAGCGCCTTCGTCGGAGAGATGAATGCCATCGGTTGAACGAATCCGCATGGTCTGGCCGTTAGCCAGCGTGACAGACTCCCGAAACTTCCCCGCTTCGTCGCTCACATAGGAAGCCGGATTCCACCAGGTAGCGCGCGGCGACTGGCTCACAACCGTATAGGTAATGCGATTGAGGTCGGCAATTTTTTCGTTGTAGATATACCCCCGCATAGGCGGCAGCCCCACCCACACCACGCGCGCCCCGCCTTCTCCCACCATAGCCAGGAATTCGGCGATACGCTCCTGGTAGACCTTCCGCCAATCTTCGCTGCCGTAGGGCAACACCTTGCCATCTACTACAAAGCCCTGTCCGTCGTTGGCTCCGATGGCGACAATCACCACATCGGGCTTCTCCTCGCCCAGCATGGCGGGATACTCATCCATCCAGTTGAAAACCTCAGGCCGTGCCAAGCCGGTACCGGAGCGAAAGGCCTTGACGATGCGCAAATTTTTGTCGCCGGCGGCCTCGCGCATCAGCTCGGCGCTCAAGCCGACCGCCATCATCGAGTCTCCGGTCAGCGCCACCACGCGCGGTTTGCCTGGCTCGACGGGCGGTAACGGCGCAAGAACCGTGGTTTGCGGCACATCCCCAAGAAGCGGTGTCTGCGCGCCGGGGGCGTTGAGGAAGAGACTATTTGCGCCGGGCTGCGGGGAACTCGCACCGGAACCCGAACCTGGCGTCGAGGCTGGATTTGGGGTGTTTGCCGCCACTGAGGTTGCGCAGCCAGATGCCCCTGGCAAATCGCAGGCGCGGGGAGGGTTTGCGGCCCTGGCCAACAGGGCCGCGTCGTCGGTCCAGCCGGCGCGTGCTAGGGCTTCAAGAGCATGATCGCGGATTGCGGCCACACCAAGCGGATGCAGCGTCTTCTGGACCGCCGCGGTGATCGGCACCGCAACCGTGCGCAGCGGACCGATCTCCAGGTGATTGGCCCAACTGACAAGCCCGTCTGATTCAAGCAGCACGATGGCCACGAGGAATCCCGCAACGGCCAGGAACATTTTCCGGATTGGTTGGGTCAACGAAACGGTTCGCATGGCTCTCTAAAACTGGAAGTAGATGAACGGGGCCACTCCCGTGGGCCCCAGGATTTCGATAGTGGCGATGGCCACGGCCAAAGCTGCTCCGCGCGCCAGTGTCGGCCAACGGCCCAATTCAATCTCGAAGCCGTTGCGCCAACGCGGCGGCATGTACTGGCCGGCAAGCCCGAGAAACAACACGATTAGGACCGGCCCCGCGGCCAGTGTCGCTACGCCTGGAACCGTCAGCCGGCCAAAAACCGTGAATGCAATTGCAAACGAAGAGGACCGGAAGAAGACCCATCCCACGCAAACGGCGTGGAAGAGGAGAATGCGCGCCATCCATCGCCATGCCGCGGTTGCGCGCCAGCGGACCAGGGGACGCCAGCCGATGCGGGACCAGAAGCGATGGACAACCAGGTAGCTTCCGTGCAGGCCGCCCCAAACCACAAAGGTCCAGGCAGCGCCATGCCACAGGCCCCCGAGCAGCATGGTCAGCATCAGATTGAATATGGTGCGCAGTCTTCCCTTGCGTGAGCCGCCCAGGGGAAAGTAGAGATAGTCGCGCAGCCAAGAGGAAAGCGAGATGTGCCAGCGGCGCCAGAACTCCTGGGGATCGGCAGCTGTATACGGCGCGTTAAAGTTGCGCGGAAAGCGGTATCCGAGCAGCAAGGCGCACCCGATGGCGATATCGGTGTAGCCCGAAAAGTCGCAGTAGATCTGCGCCGCATAACCATAAACTGCCAGCAGCGTATCCCATGCGCCATAACTTTGCGGCACCGAGAAAACCGGCTCCACCAGCCGTGTAGCCAGCATGTTCGAGATAACCACCTTCTTGAACAAACCGCTTACGATCAGCAAAAAAGCACGGTTGACGCGGATGGCGTTGGGATTACGCTGGATCGCCAGTTGGGGAAGAAACCGCGAGGCGCGCAGAATGGGACCTGCGATGAGCTGGGGAAAGAAGGCAACATACAAGAGTGCGTCGCCCAGGTTTACCGGCTCGCGAACCTTGCCGCGATAGCAATCGCACAGTAAGGAGATGGCATGAAAAATAAAAAAGGAGATGCCCAGAGGCAACAGGGGTGAATAAACCTGGATATGCGGCGGCGGAGCGAAGCGGCCCCATGCCTGGAGCAGCGTCGTCATCAAAAAGCCGGTGTACTTGTAATAACCCAGCGTGGCCAGGCAGACGGTGGCCCCTGCGGCCAGCCAGCACTTTCTGGCGGTTGACGTCCGGCCGCGCTGGATGCGCTGAGCTACCAACCCGCTGAAGAGCGAGATGCCAAATAACAACGGAATATAGGTCCAGTTCCAGAAGCCATAGAAGATATAACTGGCCACAAGGAGAAAGCTCTTATGTGCCACGGGAAAGCGGTATAGGCTCCAGGCAATGGCCAGCACTGCGAGAAAAAACAGCGCGTACTCGGCAGTGGGAAATAGCATGAGTGTGATGGACCTTTGCTGAAAGCCTGAGTTTCCTGTGCAAGGGGCTTTTAGCCGCCGGTTTCAGGAATGTGTGTGGCGAAGGAAGAATAGCACAGTCTCTTCCCTGTTCTTGTGCGACGCAATTCGGTTTGCGCGAGAAAAGAGAGTAGACGAATCTCCTCTGTAATGGCCGTTAGCATAGCAGCTGACTTGCCCGATGTTACGGACGCGCCGGCGCACGCCACGAACGGGCTACGGTTTCTTCTCCACTACGACCCGTGAGTCCTTCCCCTGTTGCGCCTCTACGTGGAAGCGTTTGTAATCGTATTCCCGCTCGGTAAAGTGCTGATGGTAACCTTTCACCAGCAATACGCGGGCCTGCACGGTTCCCTCGGCGCCAGTGGGAAGCCATACCTCGCCGTTCACCTGCGCCTGATCGAAATGAAAGTTGGAACCTTTCTGGATCGTGGCTACAACTCCGCCAGCAATGCGGAAATTGTCGTAGAAATTCGCATCGCAGTGGGCCACCTGGCGATCGGACTCATCAATCCATATTGTCCCTTGCAGTTTCTTGGATAGATCCTCAGCCAGACCATGGGTCTTGGCATCCTTGCGGCCCACAAAATCAAAGACAATCGCCGGACGTCCGCGATAGATCTCGCGCCGCTCATTCAGCACATCCATGATTTCGAGCAAGCGGCTCACGGTGATCACATGGCCTTCCAGCGGCTGATCCGGCGGCATCTTTTCCGCCTTCTTCAGCAGCTTGGTCACGCGTTCGGTCTCTTTTTTTTGCTCCTCATCCGTAAGCGGCTTTCCCTCTTTCTTCACCAACTGCCAAATCTCATGTCCGTTTACGAAAAAAACCTCGGCCTCCTCTGTCTCGGTCTTGCTCACCTGCCCTTTGGCGTCAATCTCCTGAACCTCCCGCGAGACGCTGAAGGTGTAATTCTCGCGCACTTTATCAAGTTGCTTCTGGTGTTCGTGTACCTCTTGCATCAGTTGGCGGATATCGGGCAACGGAGGGTTAGCCGCCTGCTGGGCCTGCGCCGGAATCATGGGCGGGAGAGGCAAAAGAATCGCCTCGAGCAATAAGATACGTAGGGAATGCATGAGGACAAATCCTCTCGGATAAATTGTATCCATCGCAAACGCCAACCGGAGAAGCGGAACACTCTGGATATACGCCTGGCAACTGCTAGGCGGTATGAGGGCTGTGGGTTCCCCGGCAAATCTCTGCACAAGTTATTGTTGCGCGCCAATCTCCGCTACTTCAAGCCGCTCGCCAGACTTCAGGTAGCCCTTGCGGCGAAACCAGTCTTCCATAGCCGGCTGAAGACGATAAAGAGGCACGCGCGCCCCGGCTTCCAGCAGTCCGTCAGTCACAGGCAGCGTGTCGTCGAAGAGCGGATCGTTGGTGAAGTTGCGCATGGCAAAGTTGTCGATCCAACCAATCGGGCACGCGTGCCGGAGGCCGCTCGCATCCCTGCGTTGAATCGAAAATCTGCGCGCGAACATGCTTCCAATGTAATGGATACGGGCTAGCAACCCGCACCAGCACCGGCTATTACAACCAGCCGTAGCATCGACGTCCTCTCTGGCTCGCGTCTCGCGTGTTGACAGCACCCTCGCCTCTGCCTAGAATTTAATAAGGAGATATTTGCGTTATTTCTGGTGTAAATGATAGAGAAATCAAGAGTTTAATCGGTCCTGTTCGTTTTCGGAGACGCTTGCAGACGAGACTGGACGGAGAGCGGGGAAGATGCCTGATACGCGCGTCAGTCCGCGGGAGCGACTGGTGCTTACGGCCATCATCGAGCAGTATATTGTTACCGGCGAACCGGTAGCTTCGCAGGTCGTCGCCCGTTATTTTTCTAATCAGGAAGGCTTGAGCGCGGCCACCATCCGCAACGTGATGGCCACGCTGGGCGACATGGGCCTGCTGGAACAGCCGCACACCTCGGCCGGCCGCGTACCCACCGCCGCCGCGTTTCGTTATTACGTCGAGCAGATTACTCAGCCGGGCCGCATGGCCGCCGGCGCGCAGGCGGCGAGCCTGAACACGACGCAGCCAGGCTCTCTGCCCCTGAGCGAAGCCCACCGCGAGCAGATCGAGGAGAGCTTCAGCGGCGTCACCAGCACCAACGACTACCTGGAACGCACTTCGCACGTGCTGGCGCTTTTATCCAACGGTCTGGGCGTGGCGCTGGCCAGTTCGACAGCGGGCCAGGTGCTGGAGCACATTCACTTTTCGCGGCTTTCTACCGGCCGCGTGTTGGCTGTGCTGGTCACTCAGACCGGCGCCGTGCAGGACCGCGTGCTGGCGCTCGACCGCGATTTGAGCCACGTCGAACTGGAGACCGCCGCTCGCTACCTGAACGAGAACTTTCGCGGCTGGCCCATCGAGCGCATCCGCGCTGAGGTGGCCCGGCGCGTGGAGTTGGAGCAGGCTGCCTACCGCCAGATGCTGGCTTCTGTGGAGGAGCTTTGCCGCAAGGGAGCGCTGCAGGGCGGCGAGGCCGGACCGGCGATTTATGTGGACGGAATGGCCAACCTGATCGCCGCTGAGGCGGACCGCGAGCGCCTGCGCCAGATGCTGCTGGCCTTGGAAGCCAAGCAGCGGCTGGTGGAGCTGCTCACCGCTTACGTGGACGGACGTCAACAGGAGGTGCGCGTGGTAGTTGGCCTCGGCCAGGAGGGTCTCGACGAGGCATCGCAAGCCATGCAGGATCTTGTCCTCATCGGCGCTCCGGCGCGGCTGGGCGAATCCAATCTGGGCACAGTCGCCGTCATCGCGCCCACCCGCATCCAATATCAGGAGATGATCCAGGCGGTGCGCTATATCGCCCGGCTCTCAGAACGGCTGCTGGAAGTTCCCGCCGATTAGAGGCCGGGAGCGCGGACAGGTCCGAATCGGAACCCGCATTGCTGCCGAGTTGGAACTGCGAAGTCGGCGCAAGCCGCATAAATTATCATGGAAATACATGACAAAGATTTTTCGGAGAACGCATAGAACGATGCCGGAACAGGATACAGAGTTGACCTTGTCGGATGAGGCGGCTGCTTCGCTGGCAGATCATTCCACGAGCGAGATGCCCGCGCAGGAGACGAGCCCCGCGCAGGAGACGAGCCCCGCGCAAGAGCCGGGCGCCGCGACGGATCAGGTCGCGGAGGAAGCTCCGCCCGTTCCCCGCGTGGAGTACGACCAGCTCAAGGCCGAGCGCGACCAACTGCTTGACCGGCTGGCCCGCCTGCAGGCCGAGTTTGAGAACGCCCGCAAGCGTGCCGAGCGCGAGCGAATCGCGGATCGCGACTATGCCGTCGTGAACGTGGTTGAAAAGTTTCTGCCGGTGTTGGACCATTTCGAGCTGGCGCTGAAGTCGGCCGGCACGGTGGAGCAACTGCGTTCCGGCGTCGAGTTGATTGTGAAGCAGATGGAGGATGTTCTGCGCCAGTTGCAGGTGACGCCGATTCCGGCGGAGGGCGCTAAATTTGACCCGCGCCACCATGAGGCGCTCGGCTCGGTGGAGCGCCACGACCTGCCCGACCAGCACGTGGCCGAGGAGATTCGCCGCGGCTACAAACTGCGCGACAAGCTCTTGCGCCCGGCGCTGGTGCGCGTGGCCTCCAACCCCAAACAGACAAGTGAGTAGACTCAATAAACGTGAGCAAAGCCGACTATTACGAGGTTCTGGGCGTATCACGCGACGCCAGCGATCAGGAGTTGAAGAGCGCCTACCGCCAGCAGGCGCTGAAGTATCATCCTGACCGCAATCCCGGCGATCATGCCGCCGAGGAGCGCTTCAAAGAAGCCAGCGAGGCTTACCAGGTGTTGAGCGACGCGGACAAACGCGCCGCCTACGACCGCTTCGGCCATGCCGGCGTCAGCGGAGCAGGCCAGGGATTCGGCGGGCCCTTCGGCGCCGGCGTGGACATCAGCGACCTCTTCGGCGACCTCTTCGGCGAGATGTTCTCCATGGGCGGCGGTCAGCGCCGCGCTACTCGCCAGCAACGCGGAGACGACCTGCGCTTCGACCTGACCGTGGACTTCGAGGCCGCCATCTTCGGCGTCGAATCCGAGGTCAAGATTCGCCGCCTCGAGCCCTGCGAGGCTTGCAAGGGCAGCGGCAGCGCCTCCCGGCGCGGACCCACCACCTGCGGCCACTGCCAGGGCCGTGGACAGGTCCGCTTCCAGCAGGGCTTCTTCTCCATGGCCCGCACTTGCTCGGCCTGCAGCGGAACCGGTCAGGTCATCAGTGATCCCTGCTCAACTTGCCGCGGCGAGACCCGCGTCAACAAAGAACGCAAGCTCAGCGTTAAGGTGCCGCCCGGCGTTGAGACCGGAACTCGCATCCGCTACGCCGGCGAAGGAGACGCCGGACGCGCGGGCGCGCCCAGGGGCGACCTCTACGTGGTGCTCTCGATCCGCTCCCACGAATACTTTCAGCGCGACGGCCACAACCTGCGCTGCGTCGTCCCCATCAGCTTTCCCCAGGCCGCCCTCGGCGCCGAGATCGAAATTCCCTGCATCGGCGGCAACGTCACCCTCAAAATTCCCGAGGGCACGCCCAGCGGCAAGGAGTTGCGCGTGCGCGGCCGCGGCGTCCCCTTCCTCAACGAGAGAGGCGCCGGCGATCTGATCGTGAAGGTGATGGTCGAGATTCCCCGCAAGCTCTCTCGCGCCCAGCGCGAGCTGATCAGCCAACTCGCCGGGTCCCTCACGGTTGAGAACAAGCCCGCCTCCGCCAGCCTGCTTGAGAAAATGAAGGACCTGTTCAACTAGGACAGTGGTCAGTGAACAGTGGACAGTGATCAGTGGTCAGTGATCAGAAAAACCGAGGCTCAGCCTAGGCCAAAACTGATTGTCCGGCATTGTTGCTCAGGCAATCAGTAACTTAGAAGCGAAATAATCTGCAAGAAATATCCACAGATTGAAAATAAAAAAGGGTGGGGAGGGGGGTACCCCTCACAGTGGTCAATGAACAGTGGTCAGTGGTCAGGAACGGCTTGTACGCGTGATCCTTGTTCATGTTTTGATTGTGCGCCAAGGAAAGGTAATTATATGCAAACTCGCGCGCGCCGGGGCGAACTGGTCAGCCAATTGTCCGGGGCACTCCCGGCTGGGAACAAGCCCGCCTCCGCCAGCCTCCTCGAGAAGATGAAGGATTTGTTCAATGAGTCATCTAACGAAAGACAATGTACACTGCAAACCTTGAGTGAAAAATCCGAGATATTATATCAGCCTCCTGGGCAGCGGTGGTAAAAGTAAAATCCTAAAACACCAGAAGAACTCTCCGCGACCATCCCGATCGAGTGACCGGAGGTGTTCGAGATGGACGGTCCTCTTTTTTGATCTTTTATTTTCAGCCTCTTAGAAACGAATAAAAAATGGACAGGCTGTAGTGATTTATCCACTCCCATAAAAATACAAAATACTCAATAAGGGGAAATATTCCAAGGGGAAATATTCCGCATGGCTCATCTTTGGTTACAGGACACAATTAGCTGGCGCGCGCAGAGGCTGGACGCCGCGCAGTACGAGCTTGCTGCCTCCCCGACTCCGCAGGCCGTGGAGGCTCCGATGGGCACGGCCTGCGGGGAGACGGCGCGGCTGATTCGAACGGACAAGAGCGGGATGCCGGCGTGGGCGCTGATCGCCTCACACAACGCCGGCGTTCGCGTAAACAGCCGCGGAGTGACTGCCGGATTGTGCGTACTTTCGGACCGGGATGAGATACGCATCGGCAATGGATCGCAATATTTCTTTTCCACGGAAACGCCGGCCACTGTAGTCCCTTTTCCGGGCGCAGATCGCACGGTGTACTGCGGCCGCTGCCGCGAGCCGATCGAAGCAGGCGCGCCGGCCGTACGCTGCCCTAATCCCAGCTGCGGCATCTGGTACAACGAGTCGGCCGAGCTGCCCTGCTGGACTTACTCAGACAAATGTTCCTTCTGCGGCTATCCCACCGCAGACGCTGGCTTCTCCTGGACACCGGAGGACTGATGCAGATGAAGACACAATCCGTTGTTGTGGCCGGCGCCGGCGGCAATACCGGCTCCCATCTGTTGCCGCACCTGGCGCGCATGGCCAATGTTGCGCAGATTGCTTTGATCGACCCGGATTTATACGAAGAAAGCAATGTTGCCGTACAGAACATCGACAGGCAGGACATCGGAAAACCAAAGGTAGAGGCGCAAGCGGAAAAGTTGCGCAAAATCAATCCGCGTCTTGGTGTAACGGCACTGCAAGAGCGTATCGAAGATGTGCCTCTGGGACTAATGCGCTGCGATCTTCTGGTGAGCTGCCTTGACAGTCGAGCGTCGCGGCAGTTTGTCAATCAGATTGCCACTCGGCTGAATATACAGTGGATTGATTGCGGTGTTCTGGGAAGCCAGAATTTGGCGAGGGTGAATACCTATACGCCCGGGCTCGATGCACCGTGCCTGGAGTGTTCATGGAGCCCAGATGATTACGCGCAGATAGAGCAGGAGTATTTGTGCGGCGCGGGGAGCGGGGCTGCATTTCCCACTATGGCGTCTTCGGCATTGGGCGCGCTGGCCGCTTCTCTGATGGCGCTGGAAATCGCCAAGCTGCTCTTCGGTGAATTAACCGGATCGGCCGCCACAAGGCAGGTGCTCATCGATGCGCAAAACCACATTATGCGGACTACCACGAGCCGGCGCAATCCAGACTGCAGATTCGATCATCAGGCGTGGGACATTCAAGCTTGGCGACGTCAGCCAGAATCCACGACTGTCGAAACCGCATTGAAAGAACTCGGCAGCCTGCAAATCGAGGGGCATCGCTTTGTGCATGCGTTGATTTGTCCCGGCTGCCAACGCCAGGAACAATCGCTGCGCCTCAACCGTCCGTTGGTGCGTTGCCCGGCGTGCGGCAAACGCATGGTCTCCGCGGGTTTCGGCTCGCTGGAAAGCCTGAATATGGAGTCGGCAAGAGGGTACTACGATCTCACTTTGGCGCAAATCGGACTGCGCGAAGGAGACATCATCAGCAGCGGCAGCAATGAACACTGGCAAATGGAGGCGGCATGAGCGCAATTCAGTACAGCAGCAGCGATGCCATCTATCAACGTTTTATGGAACGGCAGCGCATTGAGGGCATGGCGCTGGCGGAGTCGAGCGACATTCTGCGTCTGCATATTCCACCAATGGCCCCGCCTCATTTCGTCGCTGAGTACTTTTGCAAGGGACTGATTCGTGATACCGCGGGCGAAATCAAGGAGGCCAACCGGTTTCAAGTTGGCATTTGGTTTCCCGCTGACTACTTGCGCCGGGCAGATCCCTTCGAGATGCTTCGCATGTTTACTCCCGGCGTCTGGCACCCCAATATAAGTCCCGACCTTCCGTTGATCTGCACGGGGCACATTACGCCGGGGACGCCTCTGGTCGACATTCTCTTCCAGGTTTTTGAAATTCTTGCATACATGAAATATACCCCCGTGGAGAAGAATTCTTTGAATCCGCTTGCCTGTTCCTGGGCACGCGAGAATCAGGATCGCTTTCCTATCGATCGCCGGCCGCTGAAGCGCCGCGCGCTCAACCTGGAGGTGAAGTCGCTATGATGTTTGCGAACGAAACAGCGGAAACCGCCTATCGCGTGCTCAATAAATGCGCCTGCGAGATGGAGCCCTCCGGTACGTGGTGCTGGCAATGCGTTGTCAAGAACGGCGCGCGGCTGAACCTTGCCGCATCTTTCGATGAAGGCTTTCTGCAACTCGCTTGCCGCCTGGAGGCGATTCACAAGACCACATTGGCGCTTGAAGATGCCATGTTGTGCAACAAAACGCTGACCGGTGGGGTGAAACTGGCGCTCGACCCCGCCAGCAGAGGTCTCCATCTGCGCACCGACATTGTGGTGCTGAACGAGGAGCAATTGCAAACTCGGCTGGAGTGGGCGCTGCAAGGTTTTCATGACGGCAATCGCCTGTTGAAGTCGCCCAATTCTCTCAATGACTATCGGATTTCGCAAACCGTGCCCGATTCCGGCGTCGATCTTGCAGAACTGCTGCATGAGAGCTCCTGGCCCTGCGCGGAGCGGGGTCCAAATGATTTCACCGCGGCTCTGGACGCAAGCGCCGCTCCTCCCGCCAGCATCCGGATGAAAGGAAATTGTCTCGCGCTAAGCGTGGAACTGCTTCGCTGCAATGCAACGGCGGATATAACCCGCCAGGCGTTGGCAATTTTTCTTCTGACGGCCAGCTGTTCGTTACGCATGGTGCGCGCCTATGCGGAACATGCAGATGAGCAGATTTGCTTTGGGTTCCTCGTCAGCCTGCCATCTTCTCCGGCCACGGAAGAGATTCAACATGCGCTGGCAGCCCTCTCCGTTGCCTTCCGTGTGTGTGCGCGAGAAACAAACGTCCTGCTTCATAGCGCGGCGGCCACGCATTACCTGGCTGCTCGCAATCCTTCAATCACCGACGACCACCAACACAAAAAGGAGAACTGAAATGGGGAAGACAGAAAACTTACTCGAAATCCCTTTGGAGATCAGCGATGTCTCTGGGCAGAAAGTCTTTTCCGTGACCAACGCGCCCGCCAACAACACGGTGGGAGAACTGGTTCACGAGATGCTCGGAAAAATGGATCTCCCACGCAACGATGCCAGCGGTGCGCCCTTGTCCTACCAGGCGCGTCTGGAGCGTGAGGGCAGACACCTGAATGCCGCTGAACGGATCGGGGACGCCCTGGAACGCGGCGACAAACTGACCCTGCAACCCAACATCGATGCGGGAGCAACACTCTAACCGCACGCAACGAGGATACAAAATGGCCCTGACGTTTCCATACCGTTTTGCCGTGGTTCTGTTCCGTGAAGACGGCGCACGCCTCGGAACAGCGCCAGTGAATCGCGACTGGGAACCCGAACTCGAGTGGACGCGTTTCTATTATCAACGCAAGGGGGAGTTGGCTCTTGATGGTAATGGAAATGCGTCCGCTCTTCCACTTTGGGAATATACGCTGGGGGAACCATACTGCCGCGGCTACCGAATCCAGATTGCACAGCCGGGACGCCGCCTGGTAGCCATTGACTTCCCCAAAACCAATTTTCGCAACATTGCGAGCATCGCGGCTTCACAGCTGATAGAGCAGAATGAGCTTCGCGAGGGCGATCACTACTCGTACTTGGCGGTTGCCCATCCGACTCCCCCGGAGGCGCCTCCGTCTGGCGGGCTCACGGTCGCAAACACGTCCCCCGGCCTGCCGGTTCAGGATGCCGAGATGGACACCTTTTTGACACGGGCACAGCCCAGCGGAGTTATCGACGCAGACGACATGCCCGTGTTTGTCCGCCGGCAGGTTCTTGACGAAGCGGCGGCACTCACACATGCACATGAAGGAATCGAAGTTGGGGGGATATTGCTTGGAAAGCTGTGGCGCGACGCGCCAGCGAAAGAAATATTCGTCGAAATCACAGCACAAATACCCGCTGAACACACCCTGGGCACCAACGTAAAGCTCACCTTCACGTCGCAGACCTGGGCCGCCGCAGATGCTGCACTGCATTTGCGTAATCGGGGCGAAGTGAAGCTGGGATACATCCACGCACACCCAGTTAAGTTCTGGTGCAAGGGAAAAGAAAAGGAATGCACCCCAGAGAAGCAGCAGAACTGCTATCTGGCAAAAGACTTTTTTTCTGACGACGACAAAGCCGTCATGCGCGCTGCTTTTCCGCGCGCTTACAACATCGCCATTGTCGCCAACGATACAGCCTTCACTGACCTGACGTTCAGTATGTTCGGCAATCGCAATGGAATTACACAACCCAGAGGATTTTATGTTTTGGAGGAGAAAACCAGTGCCACGTAATAATGCAGAACAAATGAGCATGGCTGCCAGAATGTTGGAAGAAATCGGCAGCGCAGAAGAAGGATCTTTGCCACTCGAAGAGCGGTTGTCTCTGCTGGAGCGCTTGCGCGCCAGCGGCATGGAGAACGCCGCGGGAATCGACCGGTACCTGCTTGATCGGATCGTGAAACTGCACAAGTCGCTTTCGACGGTGCAAGAACAGCACGGGCATCTTCGGGAATTGATCAAGAGTCTCACGTCGCCGCCCTATTTCCCAGCCGTGTATTTGGCCCCCGCAAATGCGCCCGAGGTGCAGGGCGCGATGGTGCAAACCGATAATGATCGTCGCGTCGTGCAGTTGGCTGAAGAAGTAGAGTGCGAGCAACTAAGGCCAGGGGACGAGGTTTTTCTCAGCCATGAGCGCAACTGCCTGATCGCAAAATCGTGCAGCCCAAGCTTTCTGACCGGTGACGTGGCTACCTATAGCCGCAGCACAGCCGACGGCAGGCTGGTGTTGAGCTCTCACGATGAAGAATTGGTAGTGCTGGGCACGGAGGAACTGCGCAACTCGGGACTGAAAGCCGGAGATTGCGTCCGGTTCAGCCGCGCTATGGGCCTGGCCTTTGAGAAGATCGAAACTTCCAAGGGAAAAGAATACTTTATTGAAGACACCCCCAGCGATTCTTTTGATGATGTCGGCGGGCTGGATCGCGAGGTCGAGACATTGAAGGAACTGTTTACCATGCAAATCTTCCATCCCGAGATGGCTAAGTTGTTCAGGCTGGAACCTACAAAGTCTGTTCTGATGGAGGGTCGTCCCGGAAATGGAAAGACTAAGGTTGCGCGCGCTTTGTGCCATTGGCTGGCGAGCATGTCGCCGAGCGGGCGCGCTCTTTTTATTAATGTGAAGCCGGGAGGCCTAAACAGCATGTGGTTCGGAATGACTGAACAGCGCTATCGCGAGATCTTCCGGATTGCGCGGGAGGCAGCGGCGGAAAACAAGAATGTTCCGGTGGTGCTGTTTTTTGACGAGATTGATTCCATCGGCGGTACCCGTGGTGAATCCATTAATCGGATTGACGATCGCTTGTTGAATTCCTTTATGGCCGAACTGCAAGGCTTTGAAGACGCCGGCAACATCGTCATACTGGCCGCGACCAATCGCATGGATTCAGTCGATCCGGCTTTGTTAAGGCCCGGAAGGCTGGGAGATCTCGTCCTGCACTTTCCTCAGCCCAACAGCAAGGCCGCGCGCGCGATTCTCAGTTGCCATTTGCCCGCCAATATTCCGTATGCCGCAAACGGCGAGAGCGCTGAGGCTGCCCGCGAAGAGCTGCTGAACCTGGCAGTCGCGCAATTGTTCGCGCAGAACAGCGATACAGAGTTGGCCAGGGTGAAATTGCGTGACGGCAAAGAACGCCTGGTGCGGGCAGCTGACCTGGTGAGCGGCGCACAAATTCAATCCATTGCAAAAACTGCTATTAAAAAGGCTTGTATTCGCGCAGCGAAAGGAGGGCCTATAGGCATCTGCGCGGCAGATATCCAGACGGCCATCTCCGACTTCTTCCTCGCCGCTCCGCGCGCCCTGACGCCCCGCAACGCCCGGAACTACCTGCACGATCTTCCCCAGGACGTGGATGTGGTTCGCGTCGATCTTGTCGAGCGCAAGGTACGTCATCCTCACCTGTACCGCCTGGAGGCAGCATAATATGAGCACACATTCAACAAACTCCTCTGCCGGCCTGCTTCCCCGGCTATGCGGCGCCGACATTGAATTAGGCAACTTCATTGTCGGCGAAGAACGCGCTGGGGGAACTGGTTACGAAGCCTCGCGCGCCTTGCTGGCGGAGATCGAGGGCCTGCCCCATCACCATACTGGCTACCTAAATAACTGGTGGAGCGCTTCCGGCGCGTCTACTTGTTCTGGCTACAACTCTCAGTATGGCAGTGGTGCATACACAAACGCCGGGTCCTATGGCCTTCAAGATGTAGGCCGCCGCTTTCTTTTGAGCAATGGCGGATGCGCTTACATAGACCTTGACCATGTGGAACTCTGCCTTCCGGAAGTTATCGATGCTTTCGATCATGTTGCAGCATGGCACGGCATGCTCCAGATCACGAAGGATGCGCTCCATCGCGCCAATCAATCCAGGTCTTCGAACAGCCGGATACAGGTTCTGATCAACAACAGCGATGGTCAAGGCAACGCCTACGGAAGCCATCTCAATTTCATGATTTCACGGCGCACATTTGACAACATTTTCTTGCGCAAGTCGCACTACCTCCAGTTTCTGGCTTCGTTTCAGATCTCGAATATACTTCTGACCGGACAAGGCAAAGTTGGCGCGGAGAATGGCCGGCCTTCTACTCCTTATCAGATCAGTCAGCGCGCCGACTTTTTCGAAGTTCTTCAGGGGCCTCAAACCACCTACAAGAGACCGATCGTCAACGCGCGCGATGAAACGCTTTGCGGCCGGAGTTATACCGATGATCCATCGGCGCCTGCCCGCCTTCACGTCATCTTCTTCGACAGCGCGCTGGCTCACGGGTCCGCCCTTTTCAGGGTTGGGCCAATGCAACTCATCCTTACCCTGATGGAAATGAACCTGGTCAACTCGCGCCTTATTCTGGACGATCCTCTCGCCGCACTTCAAAGTTACAGTCGCGATCCCACATTGCAGGCGCGCGCCGAACTAATAGGCGGTGAACAGCTCAACATTCTTGAGTTGCAGACCGCTTACCTTGAAGAGGTGAAGCGGCATGCAGACCGGGGTCTGTTCAATGGTATTGTTCCGCATGCTGAAGAGATCATTGCCCTATGGGAAGACGCGATTAACATCTTTGCGAAACGAGACTATGTGGCAGCCGCGCGTCTCGGCATCGATTGGATCTTGAAGTTGACGGCTATCGAAAGGTCTATGGACCAGAATTCCGGCCTGGATTGGGACTCGCCGGAGATTAAAGTCATCGATCATCTGTATTCCAGTCTGGACAGCGACGGCTTGTATTGGGCGTATGAGTCCAGTGGACTGACTACACAGCTTGTCACACCGGAGCGCATCGCCTATTTTGCGGCAAATCCGCCGCTAGACACGCGAGCGTGGACAAGAGCAATGCTTTTGCGCCGCGCTGCGTCCGGCAGTGTTTTCAGCGTGGACTGGGATACGATCTCGTTCAAGTTGCGCGGTCGATACAACTGGCCAATCTACCGCACCTTCAATATGGCAAATCCCCTCGAATACACGCAGGATGACGCCCAGCACATCTTTGATGACTCCCTCGAGTTCGCAGACCTGCTGGATGCGTTGGAATACGATTTGTACGACAGAACTCTCACGGCTGAAGCTGTTTCCGCCCCTTAAGCAACAAGGAGAAGAACACCATGCGCTTTCTACAGAGACTACATGACGAACGATTCAATCAGAACAACGGCGATGGCGAACCTGGATCGGATGACCCGTTGCAGCAACTCCGCTCCGAAGGAGATCGCCTGCTGGCTGCCGGAGATGATGCAATTCGCCGCGCGGTGACCGGCAATTCCGAGGAGTTCTTGCGCATCAGCAGGCAACAAGGCGGCGAATAGGCTCAGGAGCGCCGAACACCTATGACGACGGAATCCAATCTTGCCCCCGCTTTGGCGGCAAGGCTGAAACGGATGCGCCTGCGGCTGGAGCTGCCGGACCAGGATACCCTTGCGATCAAAAGGGTTCCCGCGAACCAAAGCTGCTTCAATAAAGCCCGGACCAACCTGTTGATCAAACGATCCACCGAAGGAATGCCTTGTGTGGTTTGTGTCGATGAGGATCTGGAATATCTTGGACCGGACCAGGCACTGACTCAGGCCTTTGCCTCAGGGCCAACGCAGCAGGGATGGCGGATACTTTCTTTCAGTGGAAGTCTTCATGGGGATCTTACCGCGGCGCTGGAATACGCGCTCGAAATCCTGGATCCCGAGGAAGATCCGGGCAATGAGGGTGTAGTGCCCGCTGCTCCTGGCAAAAAAAGATTGCTGGAGGCATGGTCAAATAACCTCACGCGCATGATTGTCAGTAACCGGGCTGCTTCCACATTCTTTCGCGATGAAGAGATGGAAGAGGTCGCGGCGTGCACGCTCAGTTGGGAGGGGCGGCTGCCGCTTATTGTTGGAGACGCCGGCACAGGCAAAACCAATCTTCTGTATGGAGTCGCGAGATTGTTGGCGCAGCGCGGGCGTGAAGTTCTCGCGGTGAACATGGGCGCAGTAATGGCCGGCACGCTCTTTGAGAGCGAGCGCGAAGCCCTGCTGAGAACACTGCTGCGAGAAGCGCGCGAGCTCGACGTCGTTCTGGCGATGGAGCAGGCGGAGTGGGCCTTGCTGGGCGCGCCTCGCGGTTTGGTCCTGCTGCGCGATGCGCTGGATCATGGGGTAAGAATGATTGCCACCTCCACGCCCGAGCATGTTACTCGATTCATCGCGCATCCCCTTGGATCGAGGCTCGATGCCGTGCAGCTCAAGGAACTCTGTGCCAGCGATACACGCCGCATCCTGGAGGGATTGCGGCCCTCCATCGCCGCACATCACCGCGTAGAAATCGTCACGGAGGTTGAGCACGCCGCGGTTGAGCGCGCCATCGCAATAGAAGGCTCCCTACCCGGAAAGGCCGTCAGGCTTCTCGATGCCGCGGCAGCTCGCGCCAGTCTCGTACAAAGCGGTGCAGTCACTCTGATGGATATATACATCTCTGCATCCCGAATACTGGGCGAGAGCGCGTAGAGCGGTAATCAAGCAAGCTTGAACACGGGCTCGGTGATATTCACCGGGCCGCAATGTCGCACGCAGAAAACTCATGCAGCGGAAAAAAGCTTTTTCTGGCTGCCTTGATTTGCGTGCATCCATTGATCAAAGGAGGCTTTCAATAGTTTTCGAGCGCTACCTTTGAATGCCAGACGAACCCCCATCTCTGAGTGTGTTTGCACCAATTTGCGGTTATATTTCGCATCAAAAAGCTTCCCCCGTATAAGATTCAGCAGATTATTAACGTACCTGGGGAGAAATACCCTTTTCGCAGTGGTTTCGAGAAAATCAATGATTTCAGTTCTTGATCGCCAGCCGACCAAATCGTCGCCGCCACTGCAATCATTATCCCCCGAAGCGATAAACAGAAATACTCCAGCCAACCGGCGTCCAAGTTTTAACCATTCTTTGCCATTGTCGATAAGGACATCAATTGAGCCATCGGAATGCAAACGGATGTCCGCGTTATAGGCGACCGGATCATCGCCGGAATCAAGGGGCTCATTGTCATTGGGCTCACCTTCATGGGGCTCACCAATGTCTACCGGCGGGGAATCCCCAAAATAAGATAAAGCTAGCTCTATATTTTCAATTATTTTGATTAGTGCTTTGAGTTTGTCGATTATATTTTCGATAATACCTATTACCATCCTCAACTTTTGCCGCGCGTCGCGGATGATCGCTTTGCTATTGTTTTTCTGCAATGGAGTTTTATTTTCACACGCCATAGTGGTACACTCCCTCTGGATGACTTGATTGGCGCAACAAATAATCGAAGGCCGAATGTCGTTCTAATTCAATGGGAGCATCGAATAAGATCATAGGAAATCTGTAAGTTAAATTTAGTTAGGGTAGAGGTTAAGTTTTTTAATATAAATAAGATATTAATGGGATACTATGAGATAATGATCACGTCGAGTAAATAAGTTGAGTTATTTGGTTGAGTTATCAAGTAAAGCGATTGTCGATAGTTGAGTTATTAAGCCTTCGAAGAGCATAAGTGACACTCCGCGAATCAACTTCCTGGTTCTAATACGAACCTTTCATACGCTGGAGCCCATCAATCCGAGCAGTTTCTGGTGTTCAGTAAAGAGCAGTGAGCCGGCCTGTCGAATCTCCGGCTCAAGAGTTTTTCGCCAGAAGCTGGAAAGCTCGGGCATATCCTTCTTTGGCAGCTCCAGCAATTTTCCAAAATTCTCTTCCACTCGCACCATTGCCTGATAGGTCTCCTGGTTGCCGAAGTACAGCCGATTGCGCATCAGAGCCTGCATCTCCACGCGCATTCGCGTCAAAGACGCCCACGCCGTGTCTTTAAGCGGAAGCTCCGCCGCCAGGGGCTTTAACTCCTGTTCGCACGCACGAATTGCTTCATCGGCATGGCAAATCTTCCGCAGGCACTCCATCTGCAACAGGGCTGGCTCGCCGGCTTCATGCATGCGCTGGCCATACCCGGCAGCCAAGCCGAAGTGCTGGAAGACTGCGTTCAGTTGTTCGCGCTTAAGACCGCTCGCTCCAAAGAAGTTATAGAGTGAACTCAGCACGGAGCGCAATTCGCGCACGTTTCCCGGCCAAGAATGATTGCACAGATCGTCCACGATTTCTTTGGGAAGTCTGGCGTCAGAATTGGTAATCTCCCGCCAAAGCTTCTGGGCAAACACTTCCAGATTTTGAGGATCTTCGCGCAGGTCCGGAGTACGAATCAAAAACTGCCGCAGCAGGTAATATAAGTCCTCGTTAAATTTGCCTTTTTGCACCATGCCATATAGGTCGCGATTGGAGCTGGCAATTACCCGTGCAGAAACCTCACTCTCCGTCGATGAGCCCACGCGCCAGATGACCCCTTGCTGCAGTGTGCGCAATACCTTTTCCTGGTTATCCAATCGCAAATCGCTAATCTCATCCAGAAAAAGCGTGCCGCCGTTTGCCTCTTCCCATTTGCCCGCCTTCCCATTAAAGAGCGCGCCGCGAAATGCGTTCGGCGCGTAACCGAAAACCTCCAACTCAAACAACCCTCCCGAGATCGCAGCGCAATTGACCTTGATAAAAGGTATTTTCCTCTGTTCCATCTTCTGACCCTGGTCATGAATTGCCCACGCCACCACATCTTTTCCCGTGCCCGCGTCTCCCAGGATCAGTACGGGGCAGATCTTCGTCGACGCGAGCCGGATCAGTTGCCGTACCTCGTAGTAAGCCTCGGTATTTCCCCAAAAATAATCGGTAAGCTTTGACTTGTCCCCTTGCGACAAAAGAAATGCCGCAAGGCCTTTCCCGCGGGAAACCTCCTTGAAGAAAGCATCCTCGGTGAGCGCGGGTTTCCAAACCGCCGGAAAAAGATCGTTTCTCACCCCGAGAAGATAGATGCCCTTCTCGCTGGCTTTCTCTGCTTTCTTGAGAAAACTCGTGACGGCTTGTTTTACCCGTCCCGGGTCGCCGACATTCGCATCGATATAGGGGATGCAGTCACCCTGCCCCAGCAAATACTTTGACAGGCCCTTGCGCTCGTCTTTCTTGCCGCGGTTCTTGAACAGCTCGGCGCGCTTGCCAAAGTCCTCCAGATCCGCGATCCGCACCACGACCGCGACAGGCAGCAGCCACATCTCGACAGACTCTGGCAACTCCGCCGGCGATTCGATCTCAATCTTAATCGGCGACTTGTCACGGCTGAATAACACACATTGAATCGACATAGCGGGGGAACCTCGCTGAAGTGGAATTGCCAGTAGTTTATCAGCTTGCAGCGAAAATCAGCTAAATAGTTCGCAGCCCCATCATCCGGCATTCATATCAGTCCAGGAATAGCAAGGCAATTGATCTGACCAATTATCGCCCCGCGCTACGGGGCAGCGGGGACAGCCGCCCCACTCCACTGCGGGAATTGCTCGAGTTGCGGCAGTGCGCGAATGTTGCTGAGCGCGTCCGCCAATGCTACCAGAAAGCGGAAGTCGGCCTCGCTGAATCGCGGACGGATGTGGTCGAGCATGGGGCGAATTGTCCAATCCTGGTCGGCGCTGGGCTGCTGCAGAATAGTTTTGATCTGCTCAACCAGTGCGGAAATGTCGATTCCGTCAAAAAGAGCAAAGATAATCTGGAAGAACAGCAGGCGCCCTACAACATACGTCGGCGCATTGCGATGAATGGCCCAGCCGCGGCTGATTTGGTCGCGCGCTTCCACCTCGCGATTCGTCATCAGCAAAACACGGGCAAGGTGACAGTTTGTGCTTGGCAGGCAGAACCGCTCCGCAAGCAAAACGCGCAGCAATGCCTCAGCACCGATGAAGTCGCCGCTGAGGATTCGATCCGCCGCATCTTGTCGGCGCGCATATGGATCGTTGTCGATGAGAAAGTCGAGGTCCAATTGATCGTCGGAGCTTTCAGGATTGTTCATCGGACTCCAGGATTCCGCGCTCGCGAATGGGTCGGAGAGGTCAAGCATCCATCCCTCGCTTAAATCGATAATGCTCTGCCAGTCGCAGCGCGCCTCATGCGCGCCCGCAAGGCGTCGAATTACCTGCCCGCGAATGCGCGCCCGGCCAATCGCGGGCGGCTCCGCCATCGCATGTTCGATGTTGTCCACGCCGCTGACCCGGTGACGCAGCACGTCCGAGCGGTCGAGCGTCTCGAAGATGCCCTTGGGACCGAGTTGCCCGAAGCGCGTGTCGATTTCAAAAAACTTTTCCCGGCAACCCAACACTGTCTTGAGATCTTTCCACTGATAGCTGCGGGATTTAAGAATCGGCTCAACGAATGACAGATTCCTTGGAATTCGCCGCATCGATTGGACAGCAATCTCCAGGGGCACGACTTTTTCGCGGCCGACGCGTGGAGCCAGCACGCCCGCTATCTGCTCGATCACTCCATTCCAAAAGGGCAAGTCTTCCCAGCGAATGCCGAGGCTCCGCGCATGATTGGCATAAAGCGCATGTTTGATTCCCCAATCTAGCGTTTGCTCCACGGCCTTGGGTGCGTCTTCAAGTTGATCGAGCACCGCGCGCCATCGGCGGCAAACCTCCGCGGCCCAGGCCGGCATGAAATTATCGCTCACGTGGGCCTCGGCCATCTCCAGGTAATGACGTTGAATTTCAACCGCCGTCATGCAACTCTTGTCGGCCATCATCAACAGAGTCTTGCAGGTTACATCGCCGGCTATCTTCCGCATGGCGTCAAGCGGGTCGGCTAACTTCACCGCGTTGCCAGGAGTAAGTCCCGCGTCAGCCATGGCGACAATCAGCGCCGTGACGCCTATCTTCAGAAAGGTCGCGGTCTCCGAGCAAATGCTCTCTCCGCAGAGAACATGAAGCCGGTTGTAGCCGGAGCACAGCGACTCGGACTTGGTGTGCCAGATGCCGCGCTCGGTGGTCGAGCTTCTGGAGACGACCAGCTCAATATGCGCCACGCGCGGCGACAGCGTGAACGCCAGCCCCTGGGAGAGAGGATTGAAACCGCCCGCCCCGGTGTAGATCAGGCGAGTTACAAGATGAGGAATGACCTGCGGTTGCAGCACGTCAAGTGAGATGCGATGCAGGTAACTCTCGTGGCATCCCCAGGTGGCATGCGTGCCGCTGTAGTCCACGTTACCGCGGAAGCACAGAATCTCCGTTCCCGGCGCGCTTGCGGATTGAACCGCCGCGGCAAGGTCGGTTAGAATCCGGTTCCCGGCCTGAATGTAGCGCGCCGCATCCCACGGGTTGGCGCACTCCGGCGTGCAAATCTCCGGATGCAGGCCGCAATCGACATACATCCGCGCGCCGTTTCCCAGAAAGATGCCGCCGGAGGAGTGCAGGTCGGGCAACTGGACAAGCCGCGCGTGGGCCAACTCCGTGAGAGTGCGCAGAATCCCCTCGCGGCTCACGCTTCCGCTGGGCGAGATGCCGGCGATGGCATACTCGGTTTCCACTCCAAACAACAGCTCCGCCATAGGAAAGACCTCTCCATAGTTAGTATGGCGAAGCGGCGGCGGCGGCCATCAATCACTTATAGATTGCACAAGCGGCCCGGCCAAGATACTGAAATCACGAGAGATATCCGGAGGCGCATCCATCGCGAACACTGCCGGTCACGTAAGTGGAGGAACGCGATAGAGCTGTAAGATCGGGTTCATTCAAAGGAAAACTCCGGCGCCATCTCGCGCAGTGTGGCCCGGATTTGCTCCTCGCTGCGCCTCATTGCCTGGAGCAGTCTGACATAGCTGTTTGTGGCTCTTTGCAGAAGCGCATGCTGTCTCGGGCTCGTACGATCATTCCCTTCGTGTCTGGGATCTGGAGTCTGGCAATTGCCTTGCGGTATTCACCTATGACGCTGGTGTCTGTTCCTGTGCCTGGGGCGGGGAGCGGATTGTGGCCGGAGACGCCAGCAACCACGTCCACCTTTTCTCCTGGGAGGAGTGAAGGGTGGACTCGACCTAAGCACTGTCGCGTAGCCATGACTCATGCGACAATTCAATTAACGAGGTAATCCGCATCGGCCTGCGAAAGTGGCGGAATTGGCAGACGCACCAGACTTAGGATCTGGCGGAGCAATCCATGGGGGTTCGAGTCCCCCCTTTCGCACCAACAACTTACAAGCATTTGCAAAATCGCCATTTTTCGGCTGTGCCCACAGTCTGCCCACCCACGAAAAACCTGCCTGCTAGTTCGCTGGTGAAGGTTCGGGCTGCCGATTCGAGAAACCAGTGAACAAAGCCCCGGTTCCAGTCCCCGGGCCACCCTGCCGACGAACGAAGGCGCCTGGGCGCGGTCGTCACGTACGCGGGTCGGAGCCCTTCAAAACCGTCTCTGTCTGTGTGCTGCGAAACTTGTCCAGCCGTTGCGCGATTGCCGTGTCCTCCAGCGCCAGAATCGCCGCCGCAAAGAGCGCGGCATTCTTTGCCCCCGCCTCCCCAATGGCAAACGTCGCCACCGGAATTCCAGCCGGCATCTGCACCATCGACAGCAGCGAGTCAAGGCCATTCAGAGCGCTGCTCTTCATGGGAACGCCCAGCACCGGCAGAATCGTCTTGGCCGCCACAAATCCCGCCAGATGCGCCGCGCCGCCAGCTCCCGCAATAATCACGCGCAACCCGCGCGACTTTGCGTTCTCTGCGTACTGCAGTGTCCTGTCTGGAGTGCGGTGCGCGGAGATCACCTCGGCTTCATACCCGATGCCAAGCTCGTCGAGTACCTTGGCCGCCGCTTCCATCGCCGGCCAATCGGACTTTGATCCCATCAGGATTCCAACGTCGATTCTTTTCGTCGCTTCCGCCATCATGTCCTCCACCTGTGCAACACCTCTACGAACGCAGCCTGCTCCAGCGCCTGTACGCGGCCCTTCAACATCTCCGCGGTATCTCCCGGCAGCACGGGACAACGCTTCTGCAAGACAATCGGTCCGCCATCGACTTTATCGGTCACCTGATGAATCGTACACCCGGTCTCGCTGACGCCGGCTGCCAGCACCGCCTCATGCACCTTCATATTCATCAACCCGCCAAACGCAGGCAGCAGCGACGGGTGAACATTCAGCAGCCTTCCGCGCCACGTATTTACAAACTGTTCTGACACGATGCGCATGTAGCCAACCAGCAGCACCAATTCCGCTCCTGCTTCGCGCAAAGCCTCGCTCACCTGCTGATCGTAGGCCATGCGCGTGAATCCTGCCGGATCGATAAACAGCACGCGAATTCCATGCCTCGCGGCACGCTCAAGGATCGGAGCAGCCGGCTTATCCGACGCCACCAGCACGATCTCCGCATCGAGCGTGCCCGCTGCGACCGCATCGAGAACGCCTTGCAGCGCCGTTCCGCGAGTTGAACCAAGAACGCCGACCTTCAAGCTCATGCCGATCGCACCGCCTTCATGTGCTCCACGCGCCTGGCAATGGACGGCGCGGTTCCGATATCCGCGCGATGGAAGAACGGCCCCGGAATCTGGCGGACAACTTGTTCGCACGCAGCCTCCGCCCCAGCAATCGTCGCGGCTGTTCCAACAACCGCAAGCGTGCGCGAGCCCGTCGCAATCAACGCCCCATCTTTCACATCGACGGCGCTCAGATACATCGTGACTCCATCGGGCAACTCCGCCGGCAACAGCAACCCATCGCCTTTGCGTGGATTGTCCGGATAGCCATCGGGCACGACGTACTTGCAGACGCTGGCCTTCGGCGAGAAACTCACCACACAGTCTGCCAATGTTGTGTTCACGATGGCGCGGCAAATTTCCACGAAATCCGTCTCCAGTAGCGGCAACAGATTGAGCGATTCAGGGTCGCCGAAGCGGGCATTGTATTCAATCAGCTTCACGCCATCTTTCGTGGCCATGAATCCGCCATAGAGAATTCCCTGGTAAGTCGCGCCGCACTCCTCGGCCAGCGCCGCGGCGACCCACTGATTGATCTCCTGCGCCGCCGCAATGTCAGCATCCTGCAGAAATGGCAGCTTGTGGTCCGCGTCCGTGTACGTTCCCATGCCGCCCGTATTCGGCCCTTTGTCGCCCTCGTACGCGCGCTTATGATCTTGCACCGCGGGCATGTGTCGCAAGGTCTTGCCATCGCAGAAACTCATCAGCGAAAACTCTTCGCCCTCGAGTTTTTCTTCGACGACAAACGTATGCCCACGAGCAACAAGCTCCCGGCAGTACGCCAAGCTGTCCTCGAGCGAAAGCAGATGGTCGCCGCACACCTTTACGCCTTTCCCTCCTGCCAGCCCATCATCCTTGATGACATGTTGGTTCGCATAGCGCGCGAAGACCTCTTCGAGCCCATCGAGAGTAGCGAAACGCTGAAAGAATGGATTGCCCGGAATCTTATACTTCGCCAGCAACTCGCGCGCAAAGCCCTTGCTCGATTCGATTCGCGCCAGGCTCTGCGTCGGGCCGATGACAGGAATCTTCACCGCCCACAACGCGTCCGCAACCCCCGCCGCTAGCGGCGCCTCCGGGCCGATAACAGCCATGGTTACATGTTGCTCGCGAGCGAACGCGGTTACCTCTGCCGGGTTTGTAATGCTACCGATGCCATAAATGGAACACAGGCTCGCGATGCCGGGATTACGCGCACCGCTGAAGCACACCAGCCTTGGCTGCGGAGACGAGCGCGCCAGCGCAGTCGCAATCGCGTGCTCGCGCGCTCCAGAACCGACGATGAGAATCGTCTCGCTCATTTCGTCAGACTCGCCAACACGGTTGCTTCCAGCGGCCGCAGGTCCGGTTCAAATATCGTTCCCGTGATCTTCTCAAACAGTTGAATGTATCTCGCAGCAAGCTCCGCGATCAGATCGTCCGGCGGCGTTGGCAGCGCAGCGTCCTTATAAGGGTCGCAGCGCTCGCGGAACCACAGCCGGAAGAACTCCTTGTCGATCATGTTGGGTTCCTGCCCCGCCGCCAGCCGTTCCGCATAGCTATCGGCCAGCCAGTACCGGCTCGAATCCGGCGTATGAATCTCATCGATCAATAGAATATCGCCATCGTTCGCCACGCCAAACTCATACTTGGTATCCACCAGGATCAGTCCGCGCTCGGCGGCAACCTTCTGGCCGAATGCAAATAGCTCGAGTGCCTTGGCCGAAGTAAGCTCCCACTGCTCCGCCGTCAGCCAGCCCTCGGTGACAATCTCCTTTGGCGTGACCGGCCGATCGTGAGTTTTTTCTTTGGTCGTTGGCGTGATCATGTTCTTTGGCAGCCGCTCGTTCTTCTTCATGCCTTCGGGCAACGCATGACCGCAATAACTCCGCACGCCCTTCTGGTACTGTGTCCAGATCGATGTATCGGTCGATCCGGTCATATAGCCGCGCACTACCAACTCGATGGGCAGCACCGCGCACTTGCGCGCGATCAACGCATTGGCATGGGGGCTCGAAATCGCATGGTTACCGATGATGCCGCGCGCCTGCTCAAACCAGTACAAAGACGTGCGATTCAGCACCTGTCCCTTGAATGGAATCGCGCCCAGCATGCGATCGAAACCGCTCTGCCGGTCGGTCGTCACCAACAGCAGGCGTCCATCGCTCATCTCATACGTGTCGCGCACCTTGCCCACATACTTCTCGGTCAGGAACTTCTCCGTCAGCGGCAAATCGGTCGTCGTCAGACAGCGTGGAATCGCATCCAGCAGCACCTGTCGTTCCATTTCAATTCACCTCACTAAAACACACACCGGATGCCCCTGCCATCACGCGTCCCAGCTCCCAGACACGTAGCGCGGGGAAGCCCACAATCGCAGCCGCCAACTCACTTTGCAACCCCGGTGGTCCAATCAGCACCAATCCCACGCCCATGTTGAAGGTGCGATGCATCTCCAGATCGTCGATCTTCCCCAGCCGCTGCATCAGCGCAAAGATGGGCTGCGGCTTCCAGGTCGCGCGATCGATCACCGCACCCAGCCCGTCCGGCAAGATGCGCGGCACATTTTCCACCAGCCCGCCGCCGGTAATATGCGCCATGCCCTTCACCGGAATCCCGGCGCCGAGAATGCTCTTCACCGGCACAACATAGTTAGTGTGGGGCGCGAGCAGCGCATCTGCTATCGATTTCCCGGTTAGCTCTACGGGCTGCGCGTTGATCGCATAGCCGCCGATCTCGAAGATCAGTTTACGCGCCAGCGAGAATCCATTCGTATGCAGGCCGCTGGAGTTGATCGCGTACAACACATCGCCCGCCAGTATATTTGCGCCTGTCAGCAAGTGCTCGCGATCAACCACACCGGTCACAAAACCAACTACATCTAGATCGCCTTCCGCATACACCGCGGGCATCTCCGCCGTCTCACCGCCCACCAACGCAATACCAGCCTCAATGCACGCGGCGCTCATCCCGCGCACCAGCGCCTCCACAATCTCCGGCTCTGTCTTGTGAAAGCCCAGGTAGTCCAGAAACGTAAGCGGCGTCGCTCCCATCACCACGATGTCGCCCGCGACGGCAGAGACCAGGTCACGGCCAAGCTCTTCATAACGGCCCGCCATCACCGTCACCTTGCTCTTTGTGCCAACGCCGTCCGTGCTCTGCACCATCACCGGGTCCTTCAGGCCCTTCAGCGCATCGCCCAAGGCGAAGAGCGCTCCAAACGAACCTAGCCCGGTGAGCACCGCCGAGGCGTGTTGCTTGTGAGTTTCGGCCACATGCGACTTGATGCGCCGCACCGCCTCGTTGCCGGCCTCGATGTCCACTCCCGCGGACTTGTAATCCACTTTTGAACTCACGCTCTCTCCTAGCCAACCCACTTGCGCGCGTTGTCAAACATCCGCTGCCACGGGCTATCTTTCGGCTCGCGCATTTTGTCCCGCACCCAGGTGTGCTGCACGCCCAGAAAAACTCGCTCCGGATGCGGCATCACAATCAGCGCGCGCCCGTCCGCGCTGCTCAATCCCGCAACACCCTGCACGGAGCCGCTGGGGTTCAGCGGGTAATGTTCGGTGACTTTGCCATACGTATCAATGTAACGCAGCGCGACACGAGAGTCCGCCGCGATGGCGCTCACGTGGCCCTCGCCGTGCGCAGTCACGATGGGAACGCGCGCGCCGGCCATGCCCGCGAAGAACAGCGACGGAGACGCCTGGATCTCCACCATGCACAGCCGCGCCTCAAACCGCGCCGACACATTGCGCCCGAAGTGAGGCCAGCTCGCGGCGCCGGGAATAATCTCGCGCAGTTGCGTCATCATCTGGCAGCCATTGCAAACGCCCAGTGCAAAGCTGTCGGGGCGCGCAAAGAACTCCGCGAACATCTCCTTCAGCTGGTCATTGAAGAGGATGGTCTTCGCCCACCCGCTGCCCGCGCCCAGCACGTCGCCATAGGAAAATCCGCCGCACGCAGCCAGCCCTTTGAACTCCGTAAGGCTCACGCGCCGGGTGAGCAGATCGCTCATATGCACATCGACGGCGGCGAAGCCCGCGCGATCAAAGGCCGCGGCCATCTCCACGTGGCCATTCACGCCCTGCTCGCGCAGAATGGCAACCCGCGGCCGCGCGTTATGCACAAACGGGGCACATTCCCGTTCCGACCTGTCGAAGGGCACGCTCACAAAAAGCCCGGGCCGCTCCGCATCTTCGAGCAGCGAGAACTCCTGTCGCGCGCTCTCCGGGTTATCGCGCAACGACTGGATATGAAAGCTCGTCTCCGCCCACATGGCGTGCAACGCGGTGCGCGTGTTGCGATAGGCAATCTGCCCGCCGCCGCGAATCACGATCTCATTGCCCGGCGCTCCACGCCCAATCACCTGCGCCGCAATTCCGGCAACATTGAACCGCGCAAGCACCTCTGCGACGTCCTTCGCCGCTACCTGCGCCACCGCGCCCAGCTCTTCACTAAACAGCTCTGCCAGACCCGCAACCGGCAAATCAATCTCCAGCCCCATCCGTCCGGCAAAAGCCATCTCCACCAGCGTTACAAATAACCCGCCATCACTGCGATCGTGATAGGCCAGCAGCTTCCCTTCGCGGTTGAGCTGCTGCATCGCGGCGAAGAACGCCTTTATCACCTCGGCGGCTGGCGCGTCCGGAGTCTCGTCTCCAACCTGTCCGTATACCTGCGCCATACACGATCCGCCCAGGCGATTATTTCCCTCGCCAAGATCAATCAGGATCAGTGATGCATCGTCTTCGTACAGCTGCGGCGTCAGTGTCCGGCGCACATCACTCACCGGCGCAAACCCAGAGACGATGAGCGACAGCGGCGACACCACAGTTTTCGTCTCGCCACTTTCGCCAACCCATTTCGTCTTCATCGACATCGAGTCTTTGCCCACCGGAATCGTCATTCCCAGCGCCGGGCAAAACTCCATTCCCACCGCATGAACAGCGTCGAAGAGCTTCTGATCCTCCTGCCCCTCTCCTGCCGCCGCCATCCAGTTTGCTGAGAGCTTGATGTCGCCGAGCTTTCCGATCTGCTCGTACCCGATGGCCGCGCCCGCCAGATTGGTGATCACCTCGCCCACGGCCATGCGCGCCGATGCCGCTGCATCGATCACCGCCAGCGGCGTTCTTTCGCCGATGGCCATCGCTTCGCCCCAGAAAGAGTCGTACGCGCCCAGCGTGACCGCGCAGTCGGCCACTGGAACCTGCCACGGCCCCACCATCTGATCCTGCACCACCATCCCCGTAATACTGCGATCGCCAATGGTAATCAGAAACGATTTGGATGCAATCGCTGGCAGCCGCAACAACCGCTCCACCGCATCCGCAATGGTTACGCCCGCAAAATTAAGCGGTACAGCGGCAATCTTTTTCCGCTCAAACTCGCGCTCCAACTTTGGCGGCTTTCCAAAGAGCAGGTGCAGTGGCAGATCAATCACCTTTCCGGATGTCGCATAATCGCTGAGGGTGAGATGCGGTTGCTGCTCCGCTGTTCCGATCACGGCGAACGGACACCGCTCACGCTCGCAGAAGTCCGCAAACAGATGCAGATTTTCCGGCGCAATTGCCAGCACATAGCGCTCCTGCGCTTCATTGCACCACGCCTCCAGCGGACTCATCCCCGCCTCGCCGCGCGGAATCGCATTCAAGTCGAAACTTCCGCCGCAGCCGCCGTCCTTGATTAACTCGGGAAACGCATTCGACAATCCGCCTGCGCCCACGTCGTGAATAAACGCAATCGGATTCGCCTCGCCGCGCTGCCAGCAGCGGTCGATGACCTCCTGCGCGCGACGTTCCATCTCCGCGTTATCGCGCTGCACCGAAGCAAAGTCCAGATCCGTGTTGCCGCTGCCCGCGCAGCTCGATGCCGCGCCCCCGCCAAGCCCAATCAGCATCGCCGGCCCGCCCAGTGCAACCAGCGCATAGCCGGCCTTCATGGCGCCCTTCCCGACATGCTCCGCGCGAATATTTCCCAGCCCGCCCGCCAGCATGATCGGCTTGTGATACCCGAAGACCGCGCCTTCAGAGTTCACGTTTTGCTCATACGTGCGAAAGTACCCAACGAGCGCGGGTCTGCCGAATTCATTATTGTAGGCTGCGGCGCCCAGCGGCCCCTCGATCATGATGTCCAGCGGCGAAGCAATATGCGCGGGCCGCCCATATGCGCGCTCCCACGGCTGCAGCGCCTGCGGCAGATGCAGATTCGAAACCGTAAAGCCGCACAACCCGGCCTTCGGCTTCGCTCCGCGCCCGGTTGCCCCTTCGTCACGAATCTCGCCTCCCGATCCCGTCGCCGCCCCCGGCCATGGCGAAATCGCCGTCGGATGGTTATGCGTCTCCACCTTCAGCAAAATGTGAATATCTTCCTGGTGATATGCGTACGCCGCATCAGACGGTTCGGGAAAGAATCTCCCGCCGCGCCCGCCGCGAATGACCGCCGCATTGTCGCGATAAGCCGAGAGCACATTCTCGCCCGACACCTCATTGGTGTTGCGAATCATCTGGAAGAGTGATCGCGGCTGCTTCACTCCGTCGATCATCCAGCTTGCGTTGAATATCTTGTGGCGGCAGTGTTCGCTGTTAGCCTGCGCGAACATATACAGCTCAACGTCAGTCGGATTGCGCCCCAGCCGCTTGAACTCCGCGACCAGGTACTCGATCTCGTCGGGAGCAAGGGATAGTCCCATCTCGCGATCTGCCGCTACAATTGCCGCCGCTCCCAGGCCCAGCACGTCGATATGCCCGAGCGCCTTCTGCTCGCGCGGCGCAAACAGTGCTTGCAACTCGTCGGCGCTCTTGAAAAACACGCTCTCGGTCATGCGGTCGTGCAATGCGCCAGCCAGTGCCCGTAGATCCGTTTCTCTGGAAGAAACGATGCGCACGACGCGCGCGCGCTCGATCCGCTCAATTGCTCCAAAGCCCGTATTGTGCAGTATGTCGGTCGCCTTGCTCGACCACGGCGACTGCGTCCCCACACGCGGCGCAATCCACACGCACTGCCCCGCCGCCCTCTCCACGCCCGCGCCCAGCAATTCGGCCAGCCTCTGTTGATCGATCCCACCCTTAGACTCTTTATGCAGCAGCAGGTACAGATGCGACGCCTCGACCGCGTCCACGCCGGCATCGATCGCGCGCAGCCGAGCGGCCAACCGCGCAGCCTCGAATGCCGTCAGCGCCGATGGCCCGGGTAGCACCCGCACCGTCATGCCGTTAGAGGTGAGCCCAGAGATTTCTCGTGATATGGCTTGCGACATCTTCAGTGTGTTTGGCAGTGTCGTTCCGTTTTTGTTCCAGTGTGTTGAGATACTCTTCCGTGATATCTCCGGTGACATAAATCCCATCGAAGATGGACGTGTCGAAGTGAGTGAGCCCGGGTGCAGTCTCGGTAATTGCCTGTTTCAAATCATCAAGGTCCTGGAAGATCAGTTCGTCGGCTCCAATATCTCTTGCCAGTTCCTGCACGTTCCGCCCGCTGGCAATCAACTCCGATCGCGCCGGCATATCGATCCCGTATACATTCGGGAAACGCACCGGAGGCGACGCCGAGCAGACATAGACCTCCTTCGCGCCTTGCTCCCGCACCATCGCGATAATTTCTCGAATCGTCGTGCCGCGCACGATTGAATCATCGACCAGTAGGACATTTTTTCCCTGAAAGAACTTTGGGATCGGGTTCAGCTTGCGGCGAACCGACTGTTTACGCTGCGCCTGTCCAGGCATGATAAACGTCCTGCCCACGTAGCGGTTTCTCACCAGCGCATCGCGATATGGAAGGTTCAACTGGGCCGCAATCTCCTGTGCCGCCACTCGGCTCGTCGAAGGAATTGGAATCACCACATCGATCGTCAGATGCGCCCACTCGCGCTTGATTTTTTCCGCGAGTTTCGTCCCCATATTGATTCGGCACTGATATATAGAAGCACCATCCACCACTGAGTCCGGCCGCGCCAGGTAGACGAACTCGAATACGCAAGGTGTCTTCTCATGCGCCTGCGGGCTCACATGCCGGTGAACGTCGCCCGCCTTATCGATAAAGATCACCTCGCCCGGCGCAAGGTCGCGGTCCAGAGCAAATCCTCCCCCTTGCAGCGCCACGCTCTCTGAAGCGATCATGTACTCAGCCTTTTTATCTTGGCCACGAATGCCGAACACCAGGGGACGAATCCCATGCAGATCGCGGAATGCAATCATGCCCACGCCGGCGACCATCGCAATAGCTGCGTACCCGCCCTTGCATCGCCGGTGGACCTCTTCCACGGCCGCAAATACGTCATGCTCGGTGGGTTTGACTGCGCCGCATCGCGCCATCGCATGTGCAAAGACGTTCAGCATCACCTCGGAATCGGAGCTGGTGTTCAAGTGCCGCATATCCGTTTGGAATATGCTTTCCACGATCTCCGAGACATTTGTCAGGTTGCCATTGTGCGCGAAGATGATCCCGTACGGCGAGTTGACGTAGAACGGCTGCGCCTCTGCCACCGACGAGCACCCGGCGGTCGGGTACCGCACATGCCCGACGCCCATCTCGCCCAGCAGCCGCGCCATATTATCCGCCTTAAAGACATCCGTGAGCAGGCCATTCCCTTTCTCGAGGTAAAACCGGTCCTCAAAGCACGTCGCGATGCCCGCGGCATCCTGGCCGCGATGCTGAAGCATCGAAAGGCTTTCATAGAGAACCGAGCTGACCGCACAATGCCCGAAGACGCCGACAATACCGCACATGATGCCTCACAGCCTGGCTGGCGCCGGAGTGCTTTCGTGTTCGCCACGAACTCATCCGGCGGAACAAAAGAAGCTGAAGTTGCCGGTTTCCTTTAAAAATTCAGGTTCCGGTCCGGTAAATGGTTAGCGGGGCAAATATGACAAGGCCATTCGACCTATGGCCAGTTGATACAAGATGCTTTCTTCCATCATCTCCCATCCGGATGAGGAAAAATCGTACAAAACTCTGGGGAGAAGAAGATTTGCAGATCGAGAAAGCCGCCCTGACACCACCAGACTACTCACTCGACATAAAAAGTCAAGTCTGTGACTATATCCGTACAAAAGGAGCAATTCCGCACACGTTTGCAAAGAATCGAGAACCAACGTAATGCCGGATCTCACAAAAATCGATACGATATACTCACGCATAGGAGGAACGGTGAATGTCCTCTGAGCCGTCTTCATGCCCGGCAAAGGCTTGTTTGAACAACTTTGAGCACGCTCCGCCCGGTTCTTTCGCCGGTACAACACCTGCTTCCCAAAACAGCCAAAGCATCCATATAAAGAGGCAAGCGCATGAGCTATGAGGCCAGGAGCCGCGAGATTGCAGCGGCGTTGATTGCAATTGAGGGAGTCTGCTTTATGCCCGCGGCGCCGATCACCTTCAAGTCAGGAATCAAGTCGCCGGTTTACTGCGACAACAGGCGGTTCCCATTCTGGCCGGAACAGTGGGCCAAGGTGATTCGCTGCTTCGAAGCTCTGATTGCCGAACGAGAGATTCCGGTAGATGTTGTTGCAGGCGTTGAGGCTGCTGGAATTCCACATAGTGCGGCGCTTGGCTTTTCGATGCGCTTGCCGTCGGTCTTCATTCGAAAAGAGTTGAAAGGGCATGGCACGAAGAAGCGCGTGGAAGGCGGCGATGTGACGGGCAGGCAGGTTGTATTGGTTGAGGATTTGGTGACCACCGGCAACAGCAGCATCGCGGCAATCGATGCTCTGCGCACTGAGGGCGCCGTTGTCAGCGACTGTCTGGCCATCATCAGCTATAACTTTTCGGAGTCTGTGGAGCTGTTCAAAAGCGCAGGCGTGCGGCTTTATGTGGCGACTACGTTTCAGGCGGTGCTGGAGTGCGCTCTTGAGCGCAAAACGATCGATGAGGCCGGCGCGGCGGTGGTGCGCGACTGGCTCCAGGAGCCGCATTCGTGGGCTAAACGGCATGGTTTCGAATAGAGGACTTGTGAACGCTGCGATGCAAAAGTTCGATCGGCGGGTAGAGGCGGCGGGATCGCTGCTGTGCGTTGGACTGGATCCTGAACTTGACCGCATTCCCGCGCGCTTCAAGGGCGATACATGGCCGCTCTTTGCCTTCAATCGGTGGATTATCGAGCAGACTCATCCTTATGCTGCCGCGTACAAACCCAACATGGCGTTTTATGAGGTCCGGGGGGCGCAAGGATTAAAGGAACTCGAGCTGACGATGGGGCATCTGCGCAGTGAGCATCCTGAGATCCCCACCATCTGCGATGCAAAGCGCGGCGATATTGGAAATTCAAATCGCGGGTATGTGGCTGCCATCTTCGATGCAATGGGTTTTGATGCAGTCACGCTGCACCCGTATCTTGGCAGAGAGGCGCTCGCTCCGTTTCTGGAAAGGCGCGACAAGGTGTGCATGATCTTGTGCCGGACATCAAACCCCGGGGCCGGCGAGTTTCAGGACCTTGTCACTGGCGGCAGGCCGTTATGGGAGACGGTTGCGCTGCGCGTGAGCACGGAATGGAATGCCGCAGGCAACTGCATGCTGGTTGTCGGGGCCTCCTGCCCGGATGAGATGAAAAGAATACGGGCGATTGCGCCGGCGATTCCTTTTCTTGTGCCGGGGGTGGGCGCGCAGGGTGGCGATGTGGCAGCGGCTGTTTCAGCGGGCCTGGACGCGCGGGGCAAGGGGCTTTTAATTAGCAGTTCGCGGGCGATTCTACTCAGCGAAGATCCCGCAGCTGCGGCGCGTGATCTTCGCGATGAAATCAACGCCGCGAGAAAGGCTGCCCATGCTGCGCGTTGAGGGGAGGATCGCCAATCATGATCGCGAGTTTGAAGGCGCGATTGAAATCAATACAGAGACCGGATTGATTGAGCAGGTGGGGCCAAGAATGGGGAAAAGCGATCTTGATCTTCGTGGCCAAATTATTTTCCCCGGCTTTGGCGATCAGCATATTCACGCGCGGGAGGATGCGAGCCAGTCGCAGGTTTATCAAGAGGACTTTGCGACCGTCTCCGCGGCGTCCATCCACGGCGGAGTAACGCAGGTTGTCGACATGCCGAACAATCCCATAGCTCCAGTGGACGACGCAAGGTATGCGGAGAAGGAAAAATTGACGGCGAAGTCGGCCGTGCATGTAACGCTCTATTCGGGAATTGGGCCGGAGACCAGCCCCCTGACGCGGCATGTGCCCTACAAGGTGTTCATGGGACCGTCGGTGGGAGATTTATTTTTCACTTCGCGGGAGCAACTGGAAAGCGTGATCGCGAAGTATCGCGGCAAGAGCGTCAGCTTCCACTGCGAAGACCCTGTAATTCTGCGAGAGAGCAAGGGCGCGGCCACCCATGAGCAGCGGCGTCCGGCCAGTGCTGAAATCACGGCGACCGAGTTTGCGCTTTATCTGATCGAGCGATACGGCCTGATCGGCAAGCTGTGTCATGTTTCGGCGAAGGGCGGCCTGGAGAAAATCGCTACGGCCAAGGCGCGGGGTGTTCGCGTTACCGCCGAGGCTGCGCCACACCACCTGTTCTTCGACGACACCATGCTGACGGATGAGAATCGCCTGTGGTTGCGGATGAATCCGCCCCTGCGCGGCAGAGAGGACAGGATGGCGCTGATCGCGGCGTTGCGCGAGGGGCTGGTGGATTATTTAGCCACGGACCACGCTCCCCACACTCCCGAAGAAAAGATGGGTGGCAGAAGCGGCGTGCCTCATCTCGACACTTATGGAGCGTTTGCGACATGGTTGATGGCGGAGCACGGATTTTCCGCCAGGGATATTGCCCGCGTGTGCAGCTACAATCCCGGTTGCTTTGTGAAGGAGTTTCTGCCTCCCGGTTTCGGCAAGGGATTTGGCGTGATTGAGCCGGGATATGTTGGTTCGCTCACAATTTTGAATCCGGATGCGCAGTTTGTAGTTCGGCGCGAAGAGTTAAAAACGAAGTGCGGCTGGTCTCCGTTTGAGGGATATACGTTGCCTGGCCGCGTGACTTACACCATACTAAAAGGAAAAGTTTTCCCGGCAAGCTGAGGGAGGGTTATCCCATATGGAAAAACTCAAGCACGTGATCAGTACGCGGCAGTTCGACGATTCAGAGTTCTTGCTGGGACTCTTTGAATCAGCGAATCGGATGGAGCGCGACGACGTCTTTCGCGCATTGACTGGCCCTCTGCGTGGCCGGATTCTCGCCACGCTGTTTTTCGAGCCCAGCACGCGCACGCGGTTTTCCTTCGAGGCTGCAATGCAGAAGCTGGGCGGCGGCGTGCTGTCCGCCGAGGACGCGCGCGACAATTCTTCAGCGACCAAGGGCGAAAGCATCGGCGATACCATTCGCGTGGTCAGCGGGTATGCCGACGTCATCGCGATTCGCCATTACGAAGAGGGAACGGCTGCGGAGGCGGCAAAAAACTCTCCTGTTCCCATCATCAATGCCGGAGATGGCGCGGGAGAGCATCCGACCCAGGCGCTGGCGGATATGTACACCATCAAAAAAGAACTTGGATGGCTGAGTGGATTGCGTGTCGTGCTGGTTGGCGACCTGCTGAACGGGAGGACGATTCATTCATTGCTTCCGCTGCTTTGCCTGTACTCCGGGGTGGCGATCGATCTGATCTCGCCAGAGTCGTTGCGCCTGCCCCAGCAGTACCGCGATTATCTGACCAAGAAAGAAATTCCATTCCGCGAGGGCAAAAGGCTCGAAGGAGTCATTGAGCAGGCGGATGTTGCTTATATCACGCGCGTGCAAAGAGAACGATTTGCCTCGCAAAAGGAATATGACGCGGTCAAAGATGTGTATGTGGTCAATGCGGAGTTGGCAAACCGCATGAAACCGCAGTCCATCATCATGCACGCCTTGCCGCGCGTCAACGAGATTTCTCCGGATGTGGACGGAAATGCCCGGGCTGCTTACTTCCGGCAAGCGAAGAACGGCTTGTATGTTCGCATGGCGTTGCTGAAATATCTGCTGTCCTAGAAGCCTGCCGGGAATACGCCGGCTGACCCCAGCCAAATCAGCAATCTGCCTTCAAGTCGAGCGGAACTGTGCCTGTTTTTGTGCCAGTGTCGGCTTTTACTTACTTGTTGATGTTGGATTGGCGTAAACGCAAACCCTTATAAGCTTTGCTAAATTGTTGATTTTACGTTCGCTGCAAACGCAAGACCTGGCGGGGCAATCCATGGGGAATCAAGTCCCCTTCGCGCCATGACCCCCACCCGTTAACCGGCCCTCGGCCTTGCCCACCCCCGCCGGAGTAATCTGGATAAACTATGAGTCCATCCGCACAGCAGCCCCAGATGAACCTCGTCCAGAGCCCTGACTACCGTGAGTCCTACGCCAACAGCGTCCAGATCCGGGCCAGTGTTTGGGACTTTCAACTGGTCTTTGGCCTGGCTTCTCCCGAGGCCCCTGACCAGATCACCATTCGCAACCATAGCGCGATTTTCCTCAGCCCGCAGCAGGCCAAGGCCCTGTGGAATATGCTGGGGCAGCATCTTGCCCAGTACGAGCAGGCCTTTGGCGCGCTCAACCTGGAGCCGCACGGCCACAACTTCCCGCAGGGTCCCGTCAACTGATCACCGTGCGCTGGAGAAGCCTCATTTCGCCGCGGCTCGTCGCACCCCTCCCCGCCTGGAAGATATTCCTGGCGGTCTATGGGTTGCTTTACGTCAGCCACCTCACCCTGCTCCGCCTGCCCTACTACTGGGACGAGGCCGGTTATTACATCCCTGCCGCCTGGGACTTCTTCCGCACCGGCTCGCTGATTCCCCTCACCACCATGAACATCGCCCATCCGCCGCTGCCCAGCATCTATCTGGCGCTCTGCTGGAAGCTCTTCGGTTTCTGTCCCATGGTCACGCGCCTGGCCGTACTGGTCGCCGCTGCGCTCGGCCTCACGGCGGTTTGGAGGCTGGCGATGCGCCTGGTGGGCGTGCCCTCCATTGCCGTCTGGACCGTCGTGCTCACCGGCCTTTATCCGATTTGGTTTGCCCAAAGCACCCTGGCCCACGCCGACATCTTTGCCGCCGCTTTCACCTTGTGGGGGTTGGTCTATGCGTTGCCCGCTCGCGATAGCAAGCCTTGGGCCGCTGCGGCGTGGTTCGCCCTGGCCGCGCTCTGCAAGGAGACGGCCATTGTTATCCCCCTCACCTTGGCCGTTGTCAGCCTGGTGGAAAGCTGCCGCGCCTCTGGTAAAGCCCGCATCCGCCTCGGTCGCGAGGCTGCATGGCTGGCAAGCTGTGCGCTGCCTCTGGCCGCCTGGTTCGGCTTCTACTACATGAAAACCGGCTACCTCTTCGGCAGCCCTGAGTGGCTGCGCTACAACGCACAGGCCAACATTTCGCTTCCGCGCATTCTGGCCGCGCTGGAGCACCGCGTCATCCATCTCACCGCACACATGAACCTCTTTGTGCCTGTGGGGTTGGCCTTCGCTGCTCTGCTGCTCGCGCCGCGCACCGTTACAGACGCCCCCGATGGCAACAACCACGTCCGCCCTGGTCTCGCCCCTTCCGCACTGAGCCGTATTTTCCTCTTGTTGTCGGTCAATGCCGTGCTCTTCAGCGTTCTCGGCGGCGCGCTGCTCACTCGCTACCTGCTGCCCCTCTACCCGCTGGTGCTGCTCGTCGCCGTCGTCTCCTTGTATCGCCGCGTTCCCTATTGGCACGCGCTGGCCGCCTTCTCCGCCGCCGCCTTCGTCCTGGGGATCTTCATCAATCCACCCTATGGCATCGCCCCGGAGGACAACCTCACCTACGCCCGCGTCATCCGACTTCATCAGGCCGGCATCCGCCAGCTCGACCAGCGCTACCCCGGCGCCACCGTGCTTTCCGCCTGGCCTCTCTCCGACGAGCTCTCCCGCCCCGAACTGGGCTATCTCAGCCAGCCCTATGCCGTCTATCTTGTCCCGGACTTTACCGCCGCAGGAATCGCCCGCGCAGCCCAGGAGCCGGAAAAATTCTCCGCCGCCCTGGTCTTCTCCACCAAGGTCGACACGTATTCGCCATTCTTCAACTTGGGGTCAAAGAGCCGTGCGGCCGATGAGCGCTACTTCGGCCTGCATCACGACCTGCTTCCGGAAGAAATCGCCCGCCAGCTCCACGGCGACCTCGTCTGGCAGCAGCAAGACCATGGCCAGTGGATCGCGCTGATCCGCTTCAACCTCCAATTCGACGCGCGGCTGGAGGGTGGATGGACAGCACATGTATACAGACTTGCCATTCCAAATTAAACGCCGCCGGCTTTCCTCAGCAGCGCCAGCAGCCCCGTCACCTCAACGCCGCGTTCCGTCCGCAGGAATCCTACTTCCAGCCGGCTAACAACCAGCCCCGCACTTGCCGCAACCTCGTGTATGTGATCCGAATGATGCGTGTAGCGCCCGGAATCGGAGAGATGAAATGGATATTTCTCGCCGCGTTCGGTCGTGAACACAAACCATCCGCCCGGCTTGAGCCGCCGGGCCGCTCCCGCCGCCACCGGCTGCAGATCGCCAAAATAAACCAGGCAGTCACAGGCTACAATCAGATCGAATTGCGCCGTCGATTGCTCAAGCCATTCGGTGATCTCCGCAACCTCTAGCCGGTCATAGATGTCACGGCCGCGGGCCACCTCGATCATCTCCGGGGAGAGATCAATCCCCACCAAGCGCGCCGCTCGCTCCTTTAAGCCCACTCCCGCCAGCCCCGTTCCGCAACCCATATCGAGGATTTCCAGGCCCCCGGCGTCGCCTATCTCAGCCCGGATCAGTTTCTGAAGGCATTCCGGAGCCTGGTAGTTCAGCTGGTCGCGCATCTTGGCGTCATAGTGCGAGGAAAACCCGCTGAAAGTTTGCAGAATGCACTCGTTCGAGGCGCGCGGCGGCGGCGCTTCATCCCTCAGGGCCGTCAGGATATGGCGAATCGTGGCGTCCTCGGGCCGGTATTCGAGATAATGCGCAAACGCATTCCGCGCGTCATCGCGCCGTCCAACGGCCTGTGCCGCAAAACCCATTGCATGCCACGTGTCTGATTGATCTGGCGTCAGCTCCGTCACGCGCTTCAGGCATTGGAAGTAAGTCTCGTTCATGCCGTTGCCACGGAGTTTGTCAGCCAGGCTGGTCAATTCCTCGGCAGTCAGTTCACGGGGTCGGATTATCGTGCCATCGCCCCAGACAAGCAGGCCGGCCTCAATCCCAGCTGCGATCCAGCTATCGATCTCAGCGGTCTGGCCATCGGGCATCAGCGGCCCTGCCAATGCGCGGATCTCCTCCACGCTCCGGCTGCCGTCGCACAATTCGGCAAGCAGCGCGCCTAGCGCGTTCAGTTCGTGCACATAGTCGCGAACGGTATCGTACGCAAGGTAGCCGCCCTCGACCGGCGACAATCCGACGTCGGTGTTGATTGCAGGATTAGCCATGGATGCTACCGGGCATTATATGGGTAGACACCTGTATGCCACCCTGGGTGGATGACATACAGATGCAAATCAGTGTTGGACAGGTTTGGTTTCGCCTTTGTTCGCCGTGTTTGCGCCCTTGATCGCCGCGTTTTCGCCTTTTATTGGTGTGGACTCGTATTTCAACGCCGGGGTTGCGTTCTTGTGCAGGTCTTGGTTGGCGCCTTTGATCGTGTTGGAGTTGCCGTTTTTGATCGCCGTGCTTTCACTTTTTGGCGGCTTGCCGTCAAATTTGAGCTGCGGGTTTTCGCCCTTGATCTGGGCATTACTGCCGCCACTCGTCTTATCCCAGAACTTGATCGTCTTGTCACTCTGGTTATTCAATTTGATCGTGTTGGCTGAACCGTCCTTGATTGCCGGGCTCCCTTTAGCCGTTGTTGCATTCTTTGGGAATACCTCGCCCTTATGGTCAGCAGGCTTATCCTCGGCAGCCAGGGACGCTGAATTCAGCAGGGGAGCTGCCGCAACGCCCGCAAGCAATATTCCCAGAAATTTACGCCGGTCGGGATCTACATGCGCTAGTGCCGCATCCACCAAAGAGGACTTTTCATCTTCGCTCATATACACCTCTCACGAGATTCGTTAAACGTCCGATTGCCTCAAAGCATAGCACAGAATAGCCACCGCTCGCTGCTGTAAAAAGACGTGCTGGTTGAAGCCGCATTCCGATTGACCCCGCCCTCTTAGGCTTGTTCCCTGTTCCCTGTTCCCTGTTCCCTGTTCCCTGTTCCCTGTTCCCTGTTCCCTATTCCCTAGTCCCTGGTCCCTCCCATCTGCTACACTCGCTGCAACTTAAATCATGCTCTTCAAAGCTCACAGCGCGGCTGTTTACGGGATCGATGCCAACCTCATTGATGTCGAGGTGGACTATAGCGGCGTGGTTGCGGAGAAGGATGTCTTCCACACCGTCGGCCTGCCCGATGCAGCGGTGCGTGAGAGCCGCGACCGCGTCCGCCCCGCCATCAAGAACTCCGGCTACCTGATTCCGCCCACCCACATCACCATCAACCTCGCGCCCGCCGATCTGAAGAAGGAAGGCTCGGGCTTCGATCTGCCCATCGCCGTTGGCATCCTGGGCGCTTATGGCGCGCTGACTGCGACCGACCTGAGCCGCTTTCTGCTGGTGGGCGAACTGGGCCTGGACGGCAGCGTCCGCGCCGTGCCGGGAATGCTGCCGGTAGCCATCATGGCTCGCGAGAAGGGCATTGCCAACCTCATTCTGCCCGCCGCCAACGCCGCCGAAGCCGCCGTAGTCGAGGGCGTCAACGTCTATCCAGCCTCTTCACTGCTCGATGTGCTGGAGCTGCTGAACACCATGGTCGTGGGCGTCATACAACGGGAGCCCTATCGCGTTTCGACGGAGGCCTTACTCGGCGAGCTACAGCATTTCAGCATCGACTTCAAGGACGTGCGCGGCCAGCAGACGGCCAAGCGCGCCCTGGAGGTGGCCGCCGCCGGCAGCCACAACATATTGATGATCGGCCCGCCCGGCTCCGGCAAAACCATGCTGGCTAAGCGGCTGCCCTCCATCCTCGCCCCGCTTACGTTTGAAGAGGCGCTGGAAACCACCAAGATTCACTCCGTCGCCGGCGTGCTCGACGCCGCCCAGGGCCTCGTCACCCAGCGGCCATTTCGCTCGCCTCACCACACCATCTCCGACGCCGGCCTGATCGGAGGCGGCATCATCCCCCGCCCCGGCGAGGTTTCGCTGGCTCATAACGGCCTGCTCTTTCTCGATGAGCTGCCGGAGTTTCCCCGTAATGTTCTCGAGGTCCTGCGCCAGCCCCTTGAGGACCACACCGTCACCATCGCGCGCGCCTCCATGTCGCTCAGCTTTCCGGCGCGCTTCATGCTGGCCGCGGCTATGAACCCCTGCCCCTGCGGCTTCTTTAACGACAAGTCGCGCGAGTGCCAGTGCACTCCGCCCATGATTCAGCGCTACGTGGCCAAGATCTCCGGCCCGCTACTCGACCGCATCGACATTCATATCGAGGTTCCGGCGGTCAAATACAAGGAGCTGCGCGGATCGGCGGCCATCGAGGGCTCTGCCGAGATCCGCGCTCGCGTTCTGGCCGCCCGCGAACGCCAGCGCCAGCGCTTCCGCAAGTTCGGCGAGAAGATCTACTCCAACGCGCAGATGACCACCCGCCAGATTCGCGCCTATTGCGAGCTGGGCGCCGACGCCGAGCGCCTCCTGGAGCGCGCCATGCAGCAGCAGGGACTCACTGCCCGCGCCCACGACCGAATTCTCAAAGTCGCCCGCACCATCGCTGATCTCGAAGGCGTCGAGAACCTCTCCGTGGCCCACCTTGCCGAGGCCATCCAGTACCGTACTCTCGACCGCAGTTATTGGGCATAGTGCCTTGATTCACAAATACGCAGCACAAAAACTGCTGTCATCCTGAGCGAACGGGGCCCCAGGCGTACTCTTCAGCCTGGGGGTGGTGAGTCGAAGGATCTGTAGTTGTTCTTCAACGAATTTCTGAATCACCACACTAGGGTGAATTCTGTTAGTGGAACTCCCTAAAATGTTGTAAATTGAGATTTTCAGGGGGAAACATCCATGAAGAACTCCTTGTCTCGCCGCTCATTTATCGCTTCCGCCGCTGTCTCCATGATTCCGCCCGCTCTGGCCGCAGCACAGCCTAAGACCGGAGAACTGTTTTCCCTGCTGGCGGGTGAGGCGCAGTCGAACAACCCGTCCCCGCAGCCATCTCAAGCAGGGTGGCGCGACGCTGGGGTCATCGATCTCTCCCGTTCTCCTTTCGCCAAGCTGAAGCCAGTGCCGGTCCGCGCGGTTGTCATCCAGGATGGATTCTGGTCGCGGAGGCGCAATACCAATCTGACCTCCAGCATTCCCAGCATGCGCGACGAACTCGTGGCGCATGGCCGCATGGATAATTTTTTACGGCTGGCAGGAAAGTCTTCCGCTCCGCAAACTGGCCCGGTCTACTCGGACTCGGACATCTACAAGTGGACCGAGGCAGTCGGCTTCGCCTTGCAAACCAGCGATCAGCCGCAACTGCGAAAAACCACGGACGAGATGATCGGCGAAGTCGTAGCCATTCAGGAGCCGGACGGATATCTGAACACCTATTTCGCCGGCGACAAAAAACCTTTGCGCATGTTGTACGAAACGCAGACGTACGGCCACGAGTTATATAACATCGGTCATCTGTTGCAGGGCGCAATCGCTTATTATCGGGCCACCGGAGACAGGACGCTGCTCGATGCCGGCATTCGTTTCGTGGACCGGTTCCTGCTTCCCAGCTTTGGTCCGAGATCGGATCGCAAGGCTATCGTTTCCGGGCATCCGGAGATCGAGATGGCGCTCATCGAGCTCTACCGCGTCACCGGCAAGCGCGAGTATGTGGACCTGGCCGGTTACATTCTCCACGGAGACGCGAGGATTCCCCTGCGGCCGCAACAGACAACTTATATGTTCTGCGGCATTCCCTTCACTTCGCGCACCCGGCTGGAAGGACACGCGGTTCGTGCCATGTACGCCTGCTGCGGCGCCACGGATTATTATCTGGAGACTGGCGACCCGGCCTACTGGAAGACCCTCAACGCGCTGTGGGACGATCTGACCACGCATAAGCTCTACGTCACCGGCGGCGTGGGAGCGCGCGAAACCGGCGAAGCATTTGGCGACGCCTACGAGTTGCCCAACTCTCGCGCTTACGGCGAGAGCTGCGCCGCCATCGGCAACATGATGTGGAACTGGCGCATGCTTGCCGCCTCCGGCGAGGCGCGCTTCGCCGATGAGATCGAGCGGACGCTCTACAACGGCATCAACTCTGGCATGTCGCTCGATGGCAAAACTTACTGCTATCGCAATCCGCTGGCCTTCGATCCCGCCGGCAACTCGATCGACCGGCACTCGCCGGAGGGCGATATCCGCAACCCGTGGTATGACACCACCTGCTGTCCTCCAAATTTGGAGCGGACCTTTGCCTCGCTTCCCGGCTACTTCTATAGCACCAGCGCCGACGGCGTCTATGTTCATCTCTACGATAACTCGGAGATGAACTGGCGTCTCCCGGATGGCAATGGCCTGAGTATCCGGCAAAAGACAAGCTATCCGTGGAGCGGCAAAGTAGAGATGACGGTCAGCCCGGCATCGCCGGCCGATTTTACCGTCTACGTTCGCATCCCGGGCTGGTCGGCAAACTCCAGCGTCAAAGTGAATGGGAGCTTAGTTCGCGGTGCGCGAGCCGGCGAATATCTTCCCATTCGCCGCCGTTGGTCTGCCAACGATGGCATCGAGTTGAGCTTCGACATGAAGACTCGCTTGCTGGAGTCCAACCCCGCCGTTGCCGAAGATCGCGGCCGGGTTGCCTTTCAGCGCGGCCCCATCGTCTTCTGCATGGAGCGCTGGGACCAAGTTTCTCAACGGAGGGATTTGAACCTGAGCAACTACGCGGTCGATCTGCATGCAACTACCACCGAGCGATTCGAGCCAGAGTTGTTGGATGGAGTCATGGTCCTGGAGCATCCCGGCACGCTCAGCATTCCGGAAGAACAAAGACTCTATTTCGCCGCCGACAACGCCGGAAAGGCGCAAGAGATTTCCACCTCGATAAACTTGATTCCGTACTATGCCTGGGCAAACCGGGCTCCTGCCGCGATGCAGGTCTGGATTCCGTACCGTCGCGTTGAGCCGCCGGTGTGAGGGTTTGTCGGATGCGGATGCCCGCCTAGAAAGAACCCTGAGCACTTGCGCAGACCCACTGATTTCTTGTCAGATTGATGAGGACGGTGTCCGTGTCCCTCGACGGGCAGGGGTGGTTCGCATCCGGATCAATGAAGGTCACGTCATCGCCTCTCTGCCAGCCTTTGGCGGACAAATCCTGCTGGGTGATGAAATAATCCTGGCCCTTCGGCGGAGAGTGCGGATTGAGCGTGATATGGTACCCCGCGGGCAACCAGGCAGTTTCCGGGATATAGCCGGAGATATTGTTGATCTTCCCCGAACCGCTGGCCGCGATGCAGACTCCGGTCAACAGTAGGATGGCAACAGACAGCCAGGCAATCTTCTTCATGGAAATCTCCTTGTCCGCGCTAATTCTCCCCAATGACGCCGCGCGTGAGCATCAACATCTACCCGGGCAAGAAAGACTCGATAAAATCCCGCTTGCGGGATTTCTACGTCGCTTTCCCGGACATGCGTCATTCTACGCTCCGGCCAAATGTGGAGCAATCACCTGTGTTAACCCAAAATAATGCCCACTATGTCGCCGATCTGGAAGGCGCCGAGCCTCTGACCGGGGTTAACCAGGCAGGTTCCCAGAATGTGGAATAGAACGCGAAAAGTGTCCTGTTTTCGGACAAATCGCTGCTGAAACGGAGAGTTTCCTGGCGTGGAAATTGCCCCATATCTTATTGATTCATAAATGGTTGTCTCTTAAATGTATTGGCTTGCGCCCGCCTTGGCCTGAAACCGGCAACGCCTCAGGAAAAAACAGTTGACCTCGAAGCCCTCACAGTATACATTCATGATTGCTATCCATATTAGGACGGATTAGAGAGTGTGATCATACGCCCGTCCGTTATTCCCGCATCATATTGAGCTGCGGCTCATCCGTTGATGCCCCGGTGCGTTTGTTCTCTGCCGGAACGGGAATGCGGAATGGATAGTTCCCAAGGCTGCAATCTGTATCGCTGATACTGCGTTATGCCTGTGCCACAATCTGCGAAAGTACGTCACGATTCTGAACTGTACGCTCATTTCGTGCGTCTAAACCTTGGGAATAAGAATTGGGAGATGTCCACACCGTATGGTATCCCCTGCTGCGCCGCTGGCGTTTGTATTGTGCCGGTCGGAGCCAATTTTGCTGAAGGAGAATTTCACAATGCGTTCTGATTTGGTTTTTGGAGCTCTTTCTAATGTCTCCAATCGCTATCAGCTGTGCCAGCTGGCGAGCAAGGCAACCCGCAAGCTGCACAAGCCGAACACTCGGCTCCAGGACACGACCAATGAAGTCCTCGGCCGCTTTCAAAACTCCAACCCCGGCTCCCTGGCGCCCATTGAGGCCTCCGCGGAACAGCCGGCCGAAGCTCGTCGCGCTGCTTGACACCGCCCCCGAGGGGTATAGTTGAATCAGCCCGCGGTTTCCGGCGGTTTGCCGTTCAAGGCAACCGCGCATCTCGATATTCGATGCTCCACTTCATTTCAGGAGAGCCTTTAAACGCGGCGCTGGCCGGCTGCCGGCATTGAAATCCCGCCTCTCAGGTCCCCGGAGCACTTCCCCCTTCCGGTTTCTCCCACTCCCATCCCCGTATCGCAGGTGATCATGACCATTGCAGAACTTAAAGAAAAAAACATCACGGAACTGACCCGCATCGCGCGCACCCTGGAAATTCCGGGCACCAGCGGCCTGCGCAAGCAGGATCTGATCTTCAAGATCCTTCAGGCTCAGAGCGAAAAGGAAGGCCATATCTTTGCCGAGGGCGTGCTGGAAATATTGCCCGACGGCTACGGCTTCCTGCGCTCGCCGGACTACAACTACCTGCCCGGTCCCGACGACATCTACGTCTCCCCCTCGCAGATTCGAAAATTCGATCTCAAGACCGGCGACTCCATCAGCGGCAACGTCCGTCCGCCCCACGAGGGAGAGAAGTACTTTGCCCTGGTCAAGATCGAGGCCATCAACTTCGAGTCGCCCGAGGAGACGCGCAACAAGATTCTCTTCGACAACCTCACCCCGCTCTATCCCCAGGAACGCATCAAGCTGGAGACGGTGAAGGAGGCTATCAGTTGCCGGGTGATGGACCTGCTGACTCCGGTGGGCAAGGGCCAGCGCGGCCTCATCGTCGCCCCGCCCCGCACCGGCAAAACCATGCTCTTGCAGGCGCTGGCTAACTCCATATCCACCAACCATCCCGAGGTGATCCTTATCGTCCTGCTCATCGACGAACGCCCCGAGGAGGTCACCGACATGCAGCGCTCGGTCAAGGGCGAGGTCATTAGTTCGACCTTCGACGAGCCGGCGGCCCGCCACGTGCAGGTCGCCGAGATGGTCATCGAAAAGGCCAAGCGCCTGGTGGAGCACAAGCGCGACGTGGTGATTCTGCTCGATTCCATCACCCGTCTCGCCCGCGCCTACAACACCATCGTGCCCCCCTCCGGCAAGGTGCTCTCCGGCGGCGTGGACTCCAACGCCCTGCAACGGCCCAAGCGATTCTTCGGCGCCGCCCGCAACATCGAGGAAGGCGGGTCCTTGACAATTATCTCCACCGCGCTCATCGACACCGGCTCGCGCATGGACGAGGTCATCTTCGAGGAGTTCAAGGGCACCGGCAACATGGAAATCATCCTCGACCGCAAGCTCGTCGACAAGCGCGTCTTCCCGGCCATCGACATCCAACGCTCTGGAACCCGCAAGGAAGAACTGCTCATCCCCAAGGAGGACCTGTCGCGCATCTGGATTCTCCGCAAGGTGCTCAACCCGCTCTCGCCCGTCGAGGCCATGGAGCTGCTCATCAGCCGCCTGGAAAAGGTCCGCAACAACGCCGAGTTCCTGGCCAATATGAACCAGCTGTAGTGTCCAGAGTCTGAAGTTCATTCAACAAGAGCTGTCATTCTGAGCGAACGGGGCCCCGAACGTCTTTCAGTTCGGGGGTGGTGAGCGAAGAATCTGCTTTTTCCTTCTCCTGCTTGCAGAAAAATGCCAACGGAGTTGCGAGAAGCGTCAGGGCATGACTTTAGTCGTGCCGTAAGCGTAACAAAATAAGCGTCGGGCTTTAGCCCCGGAGGTCCGCTTTTGGAGGTTTCAATGCGTATCCGAGTGAGTTTCTTCGTACTGGCTTTCGCGCTCGCCTGCGTCGCGTGCGCCGCCGCGCAGCAGCCGGAAAAAGGCCACTGGAGAGCCGCCAGTAGCATGGCTGCGAGCATCACGGGCGACATCTCCATCTCAGGCTCCAAAATCACCATCTACTTTACATCCTTTCTGATCTCGCCTGCCCGTCTGCTCAAGCCAGCCGAGGTCAGTGCCGTCTTCGACGAAGCCCTGGACACCGCCGGCAATGGCCAGCTCTACCGCGTCAGTATCCCGGCCTCGCGCCGTTTCCTCAAGAACAACACTCTCTGCGGATCGCAAGACACACAATGGATAGCGGTTTATGTTGCAAACGGCTCGCTGAAGGTCGCCTTCTTCTCCGGAGACAATGCCCCTCTCATAAGCTTTGAAGCTCTGCAAAATTCCACCGATCTCTGCGGAATTTATACGTACGTACGCTGACGCCGAAACGGCGCATGGTCGACGCACCTTACGCTTGCCTCTTTCGGATGGCCGCCGGCCCCTTCCCCGATTTTCCGTTCGCTGGTAAGATAAGAATGTCGTGGGGCTGTAGCTCAGCTGGGAGAGCGCCTCGTTCGCAACGAGGAGGCCAGCGGTTCGATCCCGCTCAGCTCCACCATTCACTCTTAGAGCATTTTCGCCGATAGTGTAAGGAAGCACCGTGCCCCATCCATTTCACGTTCTGTGTGAAATGGGTGGGAAACCACAAAATCAGCATCACAGAAACTGCGAAAATGCTCCAATTTCCCCCGCTCCCTCGCTTTTCACATGACAATTCGTGGGGGATCGATGCAAATTCCGGCCAACCAGACATCGAATATCTTCGAAACGGCTCCATCCGAAGCGCAGAACGCCCGGCGCCGTCTTTTGGACTTCGGACAAGAGCCTTCCTGGATCGATTTCTTCTTTGCCGCCCTGGCAATGGCGATCTACGTTCTATGGATTTATAAGTTCAGGTATCAGGGGTTGCTTGGCGAAGACGACTTATATCGTGTGCTCGTGGGCCTGCTGGACGGCGCTCGCTCCGGCGCCCATCTGGCCTCCGAGAGCCACTATGGGAAGGCATTTAGCTTTGGGTATATTGCCGCCCTCTATCGCTTTGCGGACCCCCGCACTCTCGCGGATCCGCAGCGCCTGATTGCTTTGATCAACGAAATTGGGTTCTGGGCGGCAACTGCGGGTTGTTTCTGCTTCTGGCTCTTGGCGTGGCTGCTCTATGGTCTCCGATCCGCCACGGTCGCCGTTATTTTATTTGCCCTCAGCCCCATGATGCTGGAACTCGGAACCAGCGGGCATCAGATTCTTCCCGCCTTCGCGTTCTTTGCGGCGGGTTCCTGCTGCTTGTTGCTTCCCGTCAACGGCTTGCGCGCCATCCCTCTCGCTTTTCTGGGCTCGCTCTTGCTCCTGGCGGCGCTGGTGACCAGAGCGGAGGTCATCCTGGCCTTTCCCTTTGTGGCTCTGGCCCGTGCGGACTTTCGCTCATTCCCCCGGTTGATGCTGCGCGCCATTGCTCCGGCCGTCGCCACCGCGGCATTTTTTCTGCTCAAGCGGGCATATGTCGATTCCACGCCGGGAACCGGTCGGTTAGCTCCCTTCCTCGAACGCTTCATGCGCTTGAATGACATCCCCATCGGCGTATTTGTTTTTACTTTGAGCTGCGGCATTGTGACCACCGTTGTGGGCCTCGTTGCCGTCCTCTTGATTGTGCGCGTCTCTCTGGCTGCGCCTTCCGCATCTGCGCATAGGGTGGCGCTCATGCATTCTGCAATAGGTCCGCTTCTGTTGATTGCGCCGGCGTTGGCATTCTGGATCGCTATTCCTCGTCCCGGCCGCCACTTCATACTTTGTCTAGCCGGAGTTTCTATCCTGGCCGCATGGCTGATTCAGCGGTATGTCCCTGCGCAGCCGCTCCTGGTTTACGCACTCGCCATGGGCATCGTAATCGCCAATCAGGCATTGGGCGCGCTTACCGGCCCGTTCATCCTGAATCACGCTCCTTCCAAACTTGTTGTCCTTCCCGGCGGCGCCCGCCACCTGCCGCGGGGCGTTCCCTTGGGATCCTCCTGGAGCTATCATCGCGCGTTTGTCGCGGAGCAGTTGAGAACTACCGCGTTTGCAAAGCGCGTCCGTAACGCATGCGATGAAAAGACATTGGTGCTGAGCTTGAACGCAACGCAGATATTCTCCGATCTCTACGAGGCAAGCACCCCATGGAATGCGGAAAAGGTAGCATTGCACCGGTTCCCAATCCTGGCGGCGCATATCGGAGGCCGCACGGTGTTGGTGCTGTCGGAGAACGAAGGCTGGCCGCACGATGCAGCTGGCGACGTGCTGGCGGATCCGGCCTTCCGCGACTATAAGCTGGTGCGTGATCCAAACAACGTATCCATCTACGACCATGCTGTTATTCCGCCCAACCGCATCGCGCATCTGGATTGCGCGCCGTAGGAGCCAGTCGTTGGGATGCCGTCAATCAAATGGCATGATAACGGGAACGACAAGATGAAGAGGCGGAGCGCCTTCCCTCATTATCCATTCGCTGGTAAGATAAGAATGTCGTGGGGCTGTAGCTCAGCTGGGAGAGCGCCTCGTTCGCAACGAGGAGGCCAGCGGTTCGATCCCGCTCAGCTCCACCACCCTCTCTTCATTCTCTCCCCGATTCTCGACGCGCGAATTCTCGTCAACGGCTCAGCGGCCATGCCGATCTTTTGTCCTACCAGCCTTTAACTCCGCTACCCTGTCGTAGAGGAACCCCATGCCGGCTCCAGAGAATGATTTGATCGATCGGCGAATGCCAACACCGCCCGTGCCTGCCCCGCCGCCAACCATCGCCCCCGCCTGGCACACCATCCTGCTGGTTGCCGGCATTATCGCGCTCTCCATTCACGGCGCCGCGCGCTTGTCGGCCATCCATGGTGAACTCGACCGGCTCGCTACCTATGGCTTCACAGCCGCGATGGAAGTGGCCATGCTCGTGTGGGTCATCGTGGGACTGCGCCTCAGGAAAACCCCGTTTCGTTCGTTGCTCGGCTCCTGCCCTAGTAACTTTCGCTCCATTGTGGTGGACCTGGGCTTCGCGCTCGTCTTCTGGATCGCCTCGCTGATGGCGCTGGGCTCGCTGAGCATTGCCTGGTCGGGCGTTGAGGCCGCGCTCACGCATCAGCCGCCTGCTGCTCACGCCGCCCGGCAAGCCGGACAAATCCCGCTCTCCCCCGACCCTTCGCGACTTGAAGCAGTGCGTAAGCTGGCAAAGCTGGCGCCCGTCGGCGGAAGAGAGGTTGCCGCCTGGGCTCTGCTCTGTCTGCTGGCCGGTTTTGTCGAGGAGATTGTCTTTCGCGGCTACCTGCAGCGCCAGTTCATCGGCTGGGCGCGTGGAGGAGTGACGGCAGGCGTGCTCGCCTCCGCCGTGGTCTTCGGCGGCGCTCATGCGTACCAGGGCGCGCGCAGCATGGTCCTGCTTACCGCCTTCGGTGTGCTCTTCAGCCTGCTGACGCTCTATCGCAACAGCTTGCGCCCCGGCATCTTCGCGCATGTCTGGCACGATTTTTTTGCCGGTTTAGCCCTCTCTTTGCTCCGCTCAAGCCACATTCTCTGACCCCAAGCCGGTAATTCTCCATTTTGACCTAAAAAAATAGTTGTCTATTTTTCCACCGTCATGTCGTTTTTTTCTTGACAGACGTGCTTTGAGATTCTATACATGCATCAACTGCAAAAAACATTTGCAGGTCGATGAAAATTCATCGAAAGGGAGAATAGCAAAATGGCAACTAAGAAAGCAGCGAAAAAGCCCGCGAAGAAGGCCGCAAAGAAGAAGAAGTAGCGGTACCTCCAACCAAAGGCAACATATCAGGGGAGCGCTTCAAGCGTTCCCCTGATGTGTTTTTAGCGGAAGGAATAAACTAGAACATGCCAAGGATCGGAGGAACCCATGACACGCCGCCGCTGGATTGCCGAGCATTGGGACGAAGCCACCGCCACCCTGGTCGGCGAGCAGGCCCAGCATATGACTCGCGTCCTGCGCGCGCAGCCCGGCATGGAGGCTGACGTGGTGGCCGGCGGCCACGTCTTTCATGCCCAGGTAGCCGCAGTCACTCGCGACGAGGTTCGCTTCAACCTGATCGCCGAGCTGGAGGCCGATCCCGCGCTGCCCGTTACTTTGGTCATGGCCGTCTACAAGTTCGACCACATGGAGTGGGCCATCGAAAAAGCTACCGAGCTGGGAGTGGCCGCGGTAGCGCCGGTGATTGCGCGGCGGACGGAAAAGCGTCTGGCCCAGGCGGCGGGCAAACGCGCCGAGCGCTGGCGGCGCATCGCCCATGAAGCGGCAAAGCAGGCGCGGCGCTCCGACGTCCCGCTCATCTTTGAACCAACTCCTTTGGCCGTCCGCGTGCGTGCCGCCTCCGAGTCTCTGGAGGCCACTCGCTCTGCTTCCGGCACTGCGTATATTGTCCTCGCCGAGCAGGAGCGCACCACCACCCTCCGCTATGCGCTCAAGGAAGCCATGGCCGCGGCAGGAACTGAGATGCCCACGCTGGAGCTTGCCGTCGGCCCCGAGGGTGGATGGGCTCCCTCGGAAGAGGCGCTCTTCGACGCCAACGGCTGGCGCGCCGCATCCCTCGGCCCCCGCATCTTGCGCGCAGAGACCGCCGCCATCGCCGCGCTCGCGGTCGTAGCCTCCTACCTGGAGTGATTTTGGAAATTTGTCCCAGGTCTCATATAGGAAACCTGGGACATCCGGCAGGCAATCGTTTCTATTCGCGGAAAAAAGTAGTTGCGCCGGCTGCCGTCATAGTGGCCGGACTTCATGCAGCACTTTTTGAAAGCGCTGTCCTGAGCCGCACGGACATAGATCGTTCCGTCCCAGCTTTTCGCTGAGATCCTTGTCACCGTGTACAACTCGGTGACCTCGTTTGACCTGGGTCTCTGAGGGGAACCCTCGACGGCGTTTACTCGTCCGCTTGAAAGCAGGAGTGGTCGGTGATTTCGTCTTCGTATTGCATAGAGCACCTCCTGTTAGATATATCTCAGCTTATCATGAGCGCACATCCCGGAGGGATGTGGCGAAAATAGCCCAGGGCAAGCGAAGCGCAGCCCTGGGAATGTATTCGTTATATGATTTTCCGCCCTGTAGGGGCGGATTGAATTTGAAGCAGGAACAAATGCCGAATGCCACACCCTCGCCGCGTTTTTGTTGTTGCGGCTAGGGTGGGATTCGCTCGATGCTCCGTGCCCCATCCTTTCGCTTTTTTTCTGGCGAAAGGGTGGGAATCCACTAACTCCATGGCGCGCAAGCGCCGTCTGCCCCACCGCAGGTGGTGGGAATCAAAACTTACAGATGCGCGTACCGCAACAGTACTCCCGCCAGCCCTCCGCCCAGTAGCGGCCCCACAATCGGAATCAGCGCATAGCTCCAGTTCGATCCGCCCTTGCCGGGAATCGGCAGCAGCCAGTGAACCAGCCGCGGGCCCAGGTCGCGCGCCGGGTTGATGGCGTATCCCGTGGTCCCGCCCAGCGAGAGGCCGATGCCCCACACCAGGCTGGCCACCAGCCACGGACCCATTCCCGCCCCCAGCCCCAGTCCAGCCCCGTTCGCCGAAACTCCTTTCGAGAAGATCGCCCCCACCACCACCAGCAGCACCGCCGTGCCCAGTGCCTCATTGAAGATGTTGATCGGCGTGTTGCGCACCGCCCCGTTGGTGCAGAAGACGCCCAGCTTGGCCGCCGGTTCGGGCGTCAGCCGCCAGTGCGACGCAAAGTGTAGCGCCACCAGCGCCGCGCCGCCCATGGCTCCCAGCAACTGCGCCGACCACATGCTCAACACCTGCATACACGCCGCCTGCGAATAATCTCCTCTGACAACCGCGAAAGCCAGCGTGACGGCTGGATTGATGTGGGCGCCAGGGCTGCCGAAGGCCTGCGCCACCAGCACTCCGCACAACACTCCCATCGCCCACCCCGTGGTGATCACCATCCAACCCGCGTCGGCGGCGTAGGACTTGCGCAGCGTTACGTTGGCGCATACGCCGTTGCCCAGAAGAATCAGAACCAGTGTTCCCAGAAACTCGCCAAACCACACTGAATGCATCTTGCCTCTCCAAAAAATGGAATGTTTGCCCGAATAGGTCTCAGCCCATCCCTTGATTCAACCCCAGGTCAAAACCACGTCTTCTTTTTGTACTCCAGATACTGCGCGCCGAACTTTTCCTCCAGCACCCGCGCCTCGACCCGGCTGCGCCACACCTGCATGGGAATCAGGACAACGAAGATCAGCAGCAGCCAGGGCATATTAACCCAAAGCATGAATCCCGCGATCCCCAGGCCGCCAAAAACGTAGATTGGATTGCGGATGCGCGAATAGAGTCCGCTGGTCACCAGTGTGCTTGCCTTGGCCTGTACGCTGAAGGCCCGTCCCAGTTGAACGCGAGCCAAAGCAAGCAGCAGGATACACGGAATGCCAACGGCAAGCCCGGCGATGCGCGCAACTGACCACGGAGGGCCCCAGAAGTGTACGACAACGAACGGCAAGAAACAAACAACCAATGCCAGTGTTACGATATTTAGTTTCAAAATTTCCTCCAGATGTACTGAACCAAGCATTCTAATACGCTGAACGGAAGTAATGCTAACAGCAAGGGCGCGGCCGAAGCCGTGCCCTTGTGGGTATCGCGGTGATAATACACGGTTACTGCTTCGGTTGTGGAGCCGGGCTCTGAGGCACGCCGCCGGTGTCCTGCGCTGGGGTCTCTGTCTTTTTCTTCTTGTTCGTCAGGCGGATCTTGTCGCCCGTGGTGGTGGACTTCTTTTTCTTTTGATTGGAAGTATCGCCGGCCAGGCCCAATGGGCCAGACTGCGTTTGGCGGTCGGCAACTTCAGCCGCATCGGGTGCGGCTGGAGCCAGTGCGTCCGGCTTCAGCCCCTTGCCCTTGGGCTGCTTGGCCTGTTTCTCCTGTCGGGCGCGATCGCTGTAGCGTGTCTTCTTCGTCGGCCGAGCCGGTTCCAGCGGGTTCACCGGCTCTTGGCCGGAACTTGCCGTTTGCTGCCCTGCGCCCCCACCCGCGTCTTCCGTCTTGCTCTGTGGCGCGCTGGGCAGGGTCTTGGTCGGCGCTTGGCCCAGGCGTATTTTTTCCTTCTTGCCCGGCTTCATAGTCGAAGCCTGCTCAACTCCCGCGCCCTTCTTGGACTTCTTTGCCGGTTTTGCCGGCGCTGGAGCCGGCTCGGCTGGCGCTTCGGCCGAGAATGCCTTTGACGGCTTCTGCCGGTAATTGTGTGTATTCTCGCGGTAGCGGGTGCGCTCTACCTTCTTCTTTTTCTTCGGAGCGGGCGGCACATAGGCGCTGAAGACCGGCTTGGTCTGCTTGACGCTTGCGCCGGTATCCGTATAGCCCGGCTTGATGTCGATGAAGGCCTGCTCGCGCATGGTGGTCAGATAAGAGCGCATGGCCGGCTCCATCCGCGCCATGTAAAAGTTCTCCTCCACCTGCTGCTCTACATCCTTGTACTGCGGAATGCCGCCGGGAATGTGCTCCGTCACCTTCAGGATGACGAAGCCCTGCCGCGTGCGAATCGGCTCGGTGTACTCTCCCGCCTTCAGCGCAAAGGTCTTATCCTCCAGCACCTTAGCCAGCGCCCCGCGGCGGAACTGTCCCAGGTCGCCGCCCTCGGCGGCCGTGGGTCCGTCGCTGAAGCTGCGCGCCAGTTGGCTGAAATCGCCGCCGGCCTTGAGCTTGGCCTCTATATCGTTGGCCTTCGCCTGGGCCGCTGCCAGCGCCGCCGGATCATCCGGCGGTGCTCCGCCTGGTCCCGGCGCCGCCGTCCCGGTGCTCACCAGAATCTCCGCCAGGCTCACGCTCTCCTGCTGCGCGTACTCCTGCTTGTGCTGCTCAAAGTAGCGTTGCGCCTCGCCCGGAGTGAACTGAACCCGCTTGCCCACCTCCTGCCGCATCACCAGTTGCGTAATGATCTGGTTGCGGATGTTGGCCTTGAAATCCTCAAATGAGACCCCCTGCTCCTTGGCTGCCTTTTCCAGGTCTTCTATGCTCTCCAGGTTGTATTGCTTGCGGATCTCGTTGAGTTTGTTCACCAGCTCGGTTTCGCCGGTGATGTTCAGCTCCTTGCCCTTGGAGAGCCACAGCTGCTGGTCGATCAGGTTGCGCAGCAGGTCTCTGTGCGCCGCCGAGATCTCCTGCATCGAGGCGCCATGCTGGCGTGCCGCTTCATCCAGCTCCTTCATCGCCCGCTCGTAGTCCGAGCTGGTGATGATCTGGTCGTTGACGCGCGCCACCATCTCTTCCACCGTGACGCCGCCGTAGGGGCTCTGGGGCGCCGCCGCGTGCGTTTGCGCCAATAGTGTACTTGCGAGCAGCAATGTGCCGAAAACCATTGCCGCGGAATTGCGAAAGAGTCGAAGATTCATAAGGTCAGGACACCGCAGGGCGCGCAATCCGCTCCCTGTTGCATAGACGCCATTGTAAATCCCTGGGCAGCAGCAAAGCCATCTTCCCCACGTTTTCGGCCAAATCGGGCTGATTTGAGGGAATAGGAGCGGATTTACGGCTATTCAGCCGGGTACTGCGTGCTCTATCCTTCGAGCGTCCTTTGCTCGAAGGGTTGGAGAGCACAATCCGGGGATTTGCGTGCCCCATCCAGGCCTCGCTTGCACAGGGCGCCCTGTTTCTCATATAACCTAGGGCGGGTACCCGCCACCCTGTTTTGTATTGAGCCTGGGTTGGGCCACTCACCCCAGGCGGCGGGGAGAAGAGGAGGAATGCCGTCATGTGGAGAAATTGCAGATGGGCCATTGTATGTGTTTGCGCAGGAGTTTTGCTGCCGCTGCTTGGGGCGCAGAGCCACAGCGGGACAGCGGCTCCGGCCGCTTCGGCAGCCGTGATAAGCGATGCCGAGGCTGACCAGATTATGCAGGATATAACTAACGGCAATTGGGAGAAGACGCAACCGGCGGAGAAAAAGGTCGGCAATCTGAACAGCGCTTCAAAAGCCAAACTGGCCCCGCGCCTGATCGATGCCATGGGTATTCCCGATAGCCTCTACCCGGTCGGCTCCGATCACCCCTACCGGGCCGGCTACGCCGCGAGCCGCGCGCTGGCCAACATTGGCGCCCCGGTGCTGCCGGCGCTGGAGAAGGTGGCCCAGAACGCCACGGGCCAGAAGCAGCAATATGCGGTGGAAGCCATCGGAAACATGAAACCGAAGGCCCGCAGTGCCATCCCGGTCTTGCTCGTCCTTGCCAAAACCGCGGATAAAGACCTGCGAGGGTGGGTGATCGAGTCATTGGGGAAGATCGGGCCGGCGGCGCCGGGCGCGCCCACCATCGCGCCCACTCTCGCCGTGCTGATGGCGGCCTTGAATGACAACGTCGATGGCTGCGAAGATGCATTGGGAAATTACGGGGCGCCGGCGGTTCCGGGATTGCGCAAGTTTCTCCAAACCTCGAGCGATAGCCAGCTGCGGCTGCACGCCATCAAGGCGCTGACAGTGATGGAAGCCACGGCTGCTCCGGCCACGCCGGAACTGATGGCGGCCATCAAAAACCCAGCGGAACGTCAGGATGCGCTCTGGGCTTTGGTCAAGATCGGCCCGGGAGCCAGGCAGGCCATGCCGGTACTGAAAAAAGTAGTGCTCAAGGATCCGGAGTATTGGACAGCCCCGACCAGCCAATCTGCCGAAAGCCGGGATCGCGGATATGCCATGCAGGCCCTGATCAATATGGGCGTGAATGACACCGATTTTCTCATCCAGGCGATGAAGGGCGGCGCTCCCGGCGCGATTGGCGCGTTAAGCAAGTTGGGGGCGGCGATTGTCCCCACCATGCGGACCATGCTATCCGACGCCAACTTGGAGTACAGAAAGGACGCTTTAGCTGTGCTCGGCGCCATGGGCGCACCGGCGGCGCCTGCGGTGCCGGATATTGTCCAGACGATGGCGGAAAAAGATCTGCGCATTCCGGCGATATTTGCCTTGGAGGGCATTGGTCCGGGGGCAGCGCCGGCGGTGCCTGCGCTGATCAACGCACTGCTTGACGAGGATGTGCGTTACATGTCCCTGCAGGCCCTGGCAGCCATCGGCCCGGGGGCCAAGGATGCCGTACCCTATCTGATCGACATCCTGCAGGGCAAGCCTCGGTTCACCTCCCAGCCGCCACCTCCCGGATATCAATACAAATACGGGCAAGATTTCGGCGAACGGATGCGCAGCGCGTTCAACATCATGAACCAGCTTGGCGCCAAAGACGCGCTCATCAAAATCGGAACTCCCGAAGCTTTGGCGGCGGTTAAGGAGTACGACGCCAGCCACAAACATTGACGATCAGCAATCGCGGGCACGCTTACGAAACCAGGGCGGGTGGCTCACCACCCGCCCACCCCGCGCCCCGCGCTGCCCAATAACCCCCGCCGCCGTCCAACACCCCGGTGCTATACTTGACCTTTAAGGTTGCCTTTTCAGGCGCTTCCCAGGCTCCTGTCACGCTGTTTCCGGAGGTTTTTCCCGCCCATGACACCCCCTGCACGCCGCGTCCTCTTTACCGTGATCCTCTTTTTTGCCGTCTGCGCCGTCGCCGGCAGCGTGTTGCAGAGCAGGGTGGGCGCCCAGTCCGCAGCCGACGAAAGCCAGCTCCGCGACAGCATCAAGACCTTCACCAACGTCTATGCGCAGGTGGAGCAGAACTACTCCGATCCCATCGAGGGCGACAAGGCAGACACCGCCATCTACGACGGAGCCATTCCCGGCATGTTGCGTGTGCTTGACCCGCACTCCAGCTTCTACGACCCCAAGGCCTATGCCAAGATGCGCGAGGAGCAGCATGGCCGCTATTACGGCGTGGGAATGACCATCCAGCAACAGGGCTACAAGGTTTATGTCGTCTATCCAGCCGAGGGCGCGCCCGCCTTCCGCGCCGGCATCCGCCCCGGCGACATTATCTACGCGGTGGACGGCAAAGTCGTCTCCATCGACGGAAAGATTCCCGGCGGTTTGACCTCCTCCGATCTGGTGGCCAAGGCGCTCAAGGGCCCCAAGGGCACGCACGTTCAGGCCACCATGATCCGCGAAGGCCAGCATAATCCGCTGGTCTTCGACCTGATTCGCGACGAGATTCCCCATCCGTCTGTGGATTTGGCCTATGAAATTCGTCCCGGCGTGGGCTACATTCACCTGGCGCAGTTCCAGGAAACTACCGCCCAGGAGTTCGTCACGGCCCTCAACGGCTTCGGCAACCTCAGGGGGCTGATCTTTGACCTGCGCGGCAACCCCGGAGGCCTCCTCAGCCAGGCGGTAGATGTCTGCGACCACCTGTTAGCCAAGGGACAGGGCATCGTCAGCCAGCGCGGACGCGCCTACCCCGACCAGGTCTATACCGCCACCCATGGCAATGGTGGCCACACCTTCCCCATCGTCGTACTCGTTAACCGTAGTACGGCCTCGGCCGCGGAGATCGTCTCCGGCGCCCTGCAGGACCACGACCGCGCCCTCATCGTCGGCGAAACCACCTTTGGCAAAGGCCTGGTGCAGACCGTCTATGATATGGCCGACCACACCATGGCGCTGGCGCTCACCACTTATCACTACTACACGCCCTCCGGCCGGCTCATTCAGCGCAACTACTCCGGCATCTCGCTCTACGACTACTACACCCACGGCGGAGCGCAGCCGGCTGACACCGCCAGCCGCGAAGTCAAGCTCACCGACGCCGGCCGCACCGTCTACGGCGGCGGCGGCATCGCCCCGGATGAGAAGATTGAGAGCCCCAAAACCAACCGCTTCCAGGAGACGCTGCTCTATAAGGATGTTTTCTTCCATTTCGCGCCGGTCTATCTGGTCAACCGAACCGTGGACAAGAACTTCCAGGTCGATGCGGCAGTGCTAGCGGAGTTCAAAAAGTATCTCACCAACCAGCAGATTCCCTGGACCGAGGCCGATCTCAACGGCGTGATGGACTGGCTCAAGATCAGCATCAGGTCCCAGGTCCTCATCACCCAGATTGGCGAAACGCAGGGCCTGCGCGCCCGCGCCGACTGGGACCCGGAGATTCAGAAGGCGCTCACCTTCCTGCCCGAAGCCCAGGCCCTCCAGGACAACGCCCACAAGGTGCTGGCTCAGAAAGCCATGGCGCGCAGCGAGACGCGGTAGGCAGTTCGCCGCTTTCAAGCAAGCAGGCCATCCCGCCGGGGATGGCCTCTTGGCTTTTTGCTGAATATGTGCTCTATGCCGACGCCGCAAACGTCTTGTTCGCAGTGCTCTGGTCACCCAGGCCAGCAAGCAGAGCCTCAACGGAAACGTCCTCGTCCAATACATCCCAATGCAGGCCCCGGCTGCTGATTCGCACCTGCTCGCGCTGCTCGGCTGTGCCGTGCAGTAGGCGGGGAAACCAGGCCAGCGGCACGCCGATGATCCGCCCGTCGCTCAGATCGACCCAGAAGCAATCCTCATCGAAGCGAACACGAATTGGACTAGATGAAATGCTCATTCCATGCCCTCACAATCCGGTTCTTATTAGCCTCAACCACCCTCTGTAATTCGCGTAAAGTCCGTGCGTCGTAGCCATCATTGTAGGCCACTCGCACTGTGGGGTTCAACCAGAATTTGGCTTCCATGTTGTCCCTCTCAACATGAACGTGCAATGGCTCGCGCGGCGATCCTTCATTTGAATAAAAGAAGAACCTGAAGCCGCGTTCTCGAAACACTTCCGGCATGGCGTCATTCTATTGCATTTTGGCTAAAAGCCGTCTCTGGAATTTTAAATTTCCACTGGATAGCACCCCAAATTGTGTGTAACCGGCGTCACAGCGCGCCTTCTTTTACCGCTCGTAGGCTCTTGAGCGGAGTTGGGGAGGATTTTTCATGTCAGGAATTGCCGCGGAAAACGCCATCACCGTTCAGAACCTATTGGCCGCCTTTGAGGGTGAGTCGAACGCCCACGCCAAGTACACTGCTTTTGCCGCCAAGGCCGATGAGGAGGGCCTGCACGGAGCTGCCAGCCTCTTCCGCGCTGCCGCTCGCGCCGAGCAGATTCACGCCGGCAACCACTCCCGCGTTCTGCACCAGTTGGGCAGCCACTCGGAGTGCGAGATTCACCCGGTCGAAGTGAAATCCACCCTGGAAAACCTCAAGACCGCCCTCAACGGCGAGCAGTACGAGATCGACACCATGTACCCCGGCTTTCTGGCTGAGGCTGCGGAGCGCAAGAACACCGGCGCCATCCGCACCTTCACCGGCGCTCTGGAAGCCGAGAAGACCCACGCACGGCTCTACAGCGAGGCCATTGCCCTGCTCGTTGCCGGAAAGCGGGATTCCTGGATTGGCGAGGTCCGCGACTTCTACGTCTGCCCGGTCTGCGGCTACACCTCGGAGACCGAAGAGGAACACGAACGCTGCCCGGTCTGCAATTGCCCCTGGGAGCGCTTCGAGATCATCCGCTGATACTTTGAAAGGGCGACTTCACTGCTTGCGAAAAATGCAAACGGAGCCGGCGGGTGGCCCTGGTCTCATACCGTAATTTATCAAGTTGAGGGTGCCCCCGGTCCCTCGCTTTTGGGGACCGGGGAGGGGAAATCAAACTGCCGGTAGCGCATCCACTCAGGCAGTTGCCAGCCTCTCTCGCGGGCTGTCCATTCCGATTCGATTTCTACGGTTCCGCGCATACCCGTTTGATAATGGCGATAGCTCGACCATTTCCAATTCTCTGGCTTTTCCACCAATCCCCGCTGCACCGGATTGCGATGAATATAGCGCAACTTCTCCACAAACTTCTCGTGCGTTGAAATGTTGAAATCATAATAATGCGCCTGCCAAAAGGGTCTTCCCTGACTGCGCATCGAAACCGACAGCTTGAGGGCCTGAACGGTTCTGGATAAAAGCCCGCGCTCTGGCTCATTGACCAGCAGATGCACATGCTCCGGCATCACCACGTAACCAGCAACTGCAAAGAGATAGCGCAGCCGAACGCGCTCCAGTGCATCTTCAAAAAGCTCCATCGCCGCCACCGTCGACAGGTAGGTACGACGGCGGAAACAACTGATGGTGAGGAAGTGAAACTCCCCCGTTTGCTGATAACGGATGCGCTCGCCGTTCATACACTGCGAGAATACTCCAACCGAGGCCGGTTTGGGCAGAGAGGCGCTTCCATCCCCGGTCCCCAACTGCGAGGGACCGGGGGCACCCTCAGCGTGGTTTGGAAATCTCACCGGGACCGGGGCCACCCGTCATGGACGGAGGCCTCATTTAAAGCAGCATCATGGTGCGCTTCGTGAGAGCCGGTGAAGAAGAGAAGGCCCAGTGAGGGACTGCTAAAGACTATACTTGTAAAGATCATTAGGAGGGCATTCGCTCTTGACTCGTATTTGGCGTATCCAGGCCTCACTAATCGCCGTGGTGGCAGCTTTCGGGATGGGCCTTTTAAACCCGGTTATGGCATTTCCGCAAAAGGCGAAAAAGGTGATCACTTCGTACCCGACGCCAAATTCTTGCGCTCTCAACGTTGAATTAATTGCGTCGCATACAGGGTCAAAACCATATCTCCGGCTGTGGTTCGTCATCCAGGCTCTTAGCTCTGCGCAAGAGTCCGTCAAGTTCCTATCTCAAAGTGTCGAAGACATTCAGACATCCACTAGCCTTACCACCGCTTTAGCAGCGTTTCTTACAGGGGCGGATCAATCGATCGATGCCTTGCATTGCGCCGCAGCGATCATGAACAAGTATTCAGCAACCAATGAAGACGACGAGAACATGAGGCAGATTCTCGTATCAGCGTTCAATCGTGAAGCCGACGTGATAGCCGATATAAAGTCCCATGCCAAGGCGCGTTTTCTGCACGCCTCGGAAGGACAGACGGCTGCCTCGATTCTGCAGGACGCAGAGCGTATGTCCGCTAACACCGCCATACAAAACCAAGCAGCATCAGACATTCTCGTGGTAGCCGCTTACGCCTTCATGCTTTCGGTTGACTTAAGTGACCCCAATGCCAAGACGACAGAATACCTCTCAGTTACCTGCGACGAATATGCCGATCTCCTGAAGGAGAACGCTCAGCTTGCTCAGGCTGAGAAAAGCGCCTTTAGCGACGCTTCGGGCCTAATAGATGATGGACTAAAGGGTCACAAATGCCGACAGTGATGAATGATTAATTTGACGTGACCGATTCGTGATTTACTAACCGAACGGCGGGTGGCCCTTGTCTCATACTGAATTTTATTAAGTTGAGGGTGCCCCGGGTCCCTTGCATTTGGGGACCCGGGATACCACCAAACACACTCCGCGTATGCCCGACCCGGAATCCTTCCGCACGACTCCCCTGATCCCTGACCACTGACCACTGTTTTGCAGATTATTTCCCCTTCCCGGCGCACAATCAAAGCAATCAAGAGGCAATACCGCTCCGATCCTTGACAACTGAAAAACGCATTTTTCATCTCCGACGCTTTCGCAACCCGCTCAATAACCATGGGTTAACTCCACCGCAAGCGCAAAAATGCAACAAATGTTTCCCCCATTTTCGCCTTTTGGGCCAAAAACCAAAATCCGGTAACCATCATAGGTTCAATCACATAACCAATCCACAAGGGCGAACAAAAGACACACATAAGGCGAAACCCAGGCGCGGGAATTCTCGCCGGATGGGCCGGGTGACGCTCGGCAAGAACTAAGCAATCCTTCCTGGAATCCATAACATAACCAACCAGCAAGGGCAAACAAAGGGCGAAACCAAGGTGCGGGAATTCAGGGAAAATTCGGGTTTTTGGCGGGGGCGCAGGCCTCACGGCTCGTCGCTATAAATCTTGACCTCGACCTGTCCGCCCTCCGTCTGCCGTGCGCGGAACATTCCCGGCGTGTTAAAGCTCCACACCATTTGCCCGTCGGGAGTGAGGCCGATGACGCCGCCGTCTCCGTGCAGCGCCTCCAGTTCCTGGTGAATCACCTGGTCAGCGGCCTGCTGCAAGCTCATGCCCTTGAAGGCCACCAGGTTGCAGATCTCCCGCGCCACGCCCAGGCGGATGAAGTACTCGCCCGAGCCGGTCGCCGAGACGGCGCACGACTGATTGGATGCGTAGGTGCCCGCGCCGATGATCGGCGAGTCGCCCACCCGCCCCGGCATCTTGGCCTGCATTCCGCCCGTCGAGGTCCCGGCGGCGATGTTGCCTGCCCGGTCCAACGCCACCGCGCCCACTGTGCCGAAGCGGTGCGCGTCAGCCGACTCGTCAATCTGGGCTACCGGAACAGCCGGTCCCGCTGGCGGAGGCGGCGCACCTGCCGGGCGCGGCGGCACGGGCAAACCCTGCTTCTGCAACTGCTTCACCAGCGATTGCCAGCGCGATTCGGTGAAAAAGAAGCTGGGGTCCACCTGCTCCAGCCCCACCCGCGCGCCAAAAGCGTCGGCCCCCGCGCCAATCAGCATCACGTGCGGCGACTTCTCCATCACTGCCCGCGCCAGGCTGATGGGATGCCGGGTGCGCGTCACCCCGGCCACCGCCCCGGCCTTCAGATTCGAGCCGTCCATGATGGACGAATCCAGCTCGTTTTTGCCCTCGGCCGTGAAGACCGCGCCCCGGCCCGCATTGAACAACGGATCGTCCTCCAGAACATTGATCGTGGCTTCCACCGCATCCAGCGCCGAGCCGCCCCGCTCCAGCACCCTGGCCCCGGCAGCCTCGGCCTGGGCCAGCGAGACGCGATAGGCCGCATCCCCGTTGGGGCCCAGCGCCTTCCGCGCAATCACTCCAGCGCCCCCATGAACCACGATGCTCCAGTGGTGAGTCGGCTGCTCAACTTGTCCAACCGGCTGCGGCGCCTGGGCCACGCCGGCCAGTGCGGCAATCGCGAATACTCCCGCAAATACACAACAAATCCTTTTCATCGGCAATTCCTTCCGCAATAATCCCTGCCGATAACCTAGTCGTCCTTCTTCCGTATCGTCAACCGTGTGCCCCGCCCCCCAACAGTTTTTTCACACATTCCCGCTCCCATGAATTAAGCTTTTCGGCAGAATGAAAGACATCTATATCGCCGATCTGGCCAACTTCGACGAAGGCAAGCTCTTTGACGGCTTCTTCCTCGTCCTGGCCAAGCAGCAACGCACCACCAAGAACAACAAGCCCTACCTCAACCTCATCCTGGGTGATAAAACCGGCCAGCTCGAAGGCCGCGTCTGGGAGCCCGGAGACCCGCGCATCGCCAAAGACTTCGAGCGCGGCGACGTTGTCAAGGCCCGCGGCTCGGCCTCCCGCTTCGACGACCGCCTGCAGATGAAGATCGACCAACTCCGCGTGGCGCTGCCCAACGAGGTGGACAAATCCGATCTGCTGCCCTCGACCACCTGCGACGTGGCCGACCTCTGGCGTCAGCTTCTCGGCTTCGCCAACAGCCTCGCCAACCCCGACCTGAAGCGGCTGCTCGGCGCCATGCTGGCCGATCCGGCTCTCGCCGACGCCTACCGCGAGGCCCCCGCCGCCCGGCAGCTTCATCACGCCTGGCTGGGCGGATTGCTGGAGCACGTCGTCAGTCTCTGCACCCTGGCCGACCGTGTTGCCCCCCACTATCCCATCCTCGACCGCGACCTGCTAATGACCGGCGTCATCCTGCACGACATCGGCAAGCTCTACGAACTCTCCTGGGAAACCGGCTTCGACTACACCGTCGAAGGCGTACTCCTGGGTCACATCCAGATCGGCACGGCACTGGTCGAGCGCGCCATCGGCAGCCTGCCCAACTTCCCGCCACGCCTGAAAACGCTGGTCCTGCACATGATTCTCTCGCATCACGGCAAGCTGGAGTTCGGCTCCCCCAAGCTGCCTATGATCCCCGAAGCCCTGGCCCTCAGTTTTCTCGACGACCTCGACGCCAAAATGCAGGCCATGCAGGGTGAGTTCGACAAGTGCATCCGCGAAGGCAAAGGCCCCGACGAGTTGACCGGCAAAGTCTGGGCCCTCGATCAGCGCCAGTTGCTCAATACCAAACGCTGGTTGGGAGAAACATAGCAAGACAGCGGCGAGAGAGAAGGAATTATGTTTCTGTCAAGGTATAGACAAACTGTCGACACATACGCGCCCCTGCTTGGCCGGAGTTATCGACTGCTTAGAGATGCGATCTACTTTCGGCATTTTGTTCAAACAAAATATGGCTTTCGTATCGCCGGTGACTCGAGGATTGCTCAGGATAATTGGGAAGTTGACCAAATCGATGCATTTCTTGAACTTATCAAGACTCATGATGTTGTTCTTGATCTCGGCGCAAATATTGGTATTTACAGTTGCCTTGCTGCGAGCCGTGGAAAGCATGTGATAGCAGTTGAGCCATCCCCAAGAAACTTGAAATTCCTTTACAGAAATCTCCTGGAAAATCGTTTCAACAATGTTGAAGTGTTTCCTCTCGCGCTGGCGCAGCAGTGCGGGATACAGAAGATCTATGGGTTTGGCGACACGGCATCGCTTATCCCGGGCTGGGCTCATGCGCGTAAAGCACAGCCCGGCCTGGCGCCGGCTATCACACTTGATGCGATTGCGGCAGGCAGGTTTCAAAACAAGAAACTGCTGGTGAAGATGGATGTTGAAGGATATGAGCTGGAGGTCTTGCGCGGTGCCACAGAGATTCTGGATTCGCGCGTGAAACCTACATGGATGATTGAGATAGGTTTATGCAACGATTATATCCCCGGCGGAATCAATCATAATTTCACCGCGACTTTTGATATGTTTTGGAAGCGAGGGTATCAGTGCAGGATGATTCACTTCCCGCTGACATTAGTAACACAGGATGATATAGGTAGATGGGTCAACAACGGAATTATATCTCCCCAAAATGCCAGCTTTCTATTTTGGGTAGATTGATCGCCGCCGCGAACCGCTAAAGTACGGCGGCCGGCTTCTCCAGAGCTCGATATTGACTATGGATTCTGCCCTGCGCCAGAGACTCTCCGTCGGTAGTCCTCTGGCGTTTCGATGATAAATACCGTCTGTCCGGCCAGCGCCAGTAAATCTTCGTCGCCCGTCACTAACAAGTCGGCTTTACCGCTTTGAGCCAAGTCGAGAAATAGTTGGTCCTTCGCATCGCGGCACTGGATAGGGCAGATTTCCTTCACTTCGATGGTTTCGCAGTAGCTGAGGTAATCTCCCAGCAGCTCAAATTGATATTCGACGCTCAACTTGAGCTTGCGGTAGCCAAGAACCCACTTCAATTCCGCCACTGTCGCAAGGGATACGAGTGCTATTGAGCGTCGCTCTCGCCAGTGTTCCCTCAACCAGGCCAAACGCCCGGCCGTGAAAACAAGCGCGGAAATAACGGTGTTCGTGTCGTAAACAACCCGCTGCCGCTTTGGGTCGGTCACTGGCTCTCACGCGCCCATGCAATCGCATCGGTAACGTCCTGCTCGGTAATTCTAAGATCGGCTAGGTATTGCCGTACTTCATCGGCTTTGCTCGGCCGCAGCGGCTTGAGCGTGATCGCGGAGCCATCTGTGCTGACGTCGAAGTACTCCACGCCGCTGAAGCGGCTGACCACCGCCTTGGGGAGGGTGAGTTGGTTTTTGACGGTCATTTTGGCCAGCATGATTTGCCTCTTTCAAGGAAACAAGGATATCTTACCATAAAACTGCATCGGATTGCTCCTTTCAGCGAAAGAGTGGCCGGAAGAGCACGCCTTCTATTCCCTGCCCCCTGATCCCTGATCTCTGCCCCCTTCTGCTTCTTCCCCGTTACAATCAAGAAGATATGATTCGTTTCTCAACCGCTGGCGAATCTCACGGAGAAGCCCTCATCGCGCTCATCTCGGGGCTGCCCGCCGGTGTGCCCGTTGATCTCGATTTCGTCAACCGCGAGCTGTGGCGCCGCCAACAGGGCAACGGGCGCGGCGGGCGCATGAAGATGGAGAACGACAAGGCCCATGTGCTCTCGGGCGTGCGCCACGGCAAAACCATCGGCAGCCCAGTCGCCATCGAGATCATCAACCGCGACTCGAAGAACTGGAAAGACAAGCTCCCCGTCGAGGCCGGCGACCCCTCCAAGCACCAGGCCGTCGCCTCGCCTCGTCCCGGCCACGCCGATCTCGCCGGCGCACTCAAGTACAACTTCCCCGACGCCCGTTACGTGCTAGAGCGCGCCTCGGCTCGCGAGTCCGCCGCGCGGGTAGCCGCCGGAGCCTTTGCCAAGCTGATGCTTCGCATTCTAGGCATTGAAGTCTCCAGCCACACAATCCGCGTAGGCCGCGTGGCGCTGGACCGAGCTGTCACATGGGAGGAGATCGCCGCTCTCGCCACTCGCAACGAGGTCATCCTCGGCTGCGTTGACCCCGCAACTGAGGCTCGCATGAAAGAAGAGCTTGAGGAAGCTGCCCGCACCGGCGATACCGTCGGCGGCGTCTTTGAGGTTGTGGCGCATGGCGTTCCCGCCGGCCTGGGCACTTACGCCAACTGGGACGAGCGCTTCGATGGCCAGCTCGCCGAGGCGGTAATGAGCATTCAAGCGGTCAAGGCGGTCGAGATTGGTCACGGTATCGTGGCCGCAGAGTCCTTCGGCTCCCAGGTTCACGACCCCATCCACTACGCCGCTAAAGACACCGGCAAACCCACTCGCTTCACCCGCCCGAGCAACAATGCCGGCGGCATCGAGGGGGGCGTCTCCAACGGCGAAGACATCGTCATTCGCGGCTATCTGAAGCCCATCTCCACCCTCCGCAAACCTCTCGAATCGGTCCGCTTTGACTCGCGCCAGGCAACCAGCGCCAGCTACGAGCGCTCGGACATTTGCGTCGTCCCGGCCGCAGGCGTGGTCGGCGAGGCCATGGTGGCGTTTACTCTCGCTCGCGTGGCCCAGGAGAAATTCGGCGGCGATTCGGCCCTGGAATTGCGACGAAATTTTGACGGATACATCCAACAGATACGAAACTATTAAGAATTGAGCAGATACGGAGCTATTTGCAAAAGCCGATGATTCTGAAGATTGTTAAATATCCTGACCCCGTGCTCGCGCGCCCTGGCGAGCCGGTTACCGAGTTCAACGCCGAGTTGTGCAAGCTCATCGCCGACATGTTTGAGACCACCTACGCCGAGCAGGGCATCGGGTTGGCCGCGCCGCAGGTGGGTGTGTCGAAACGCTTGACGGTGATCGACCTGAGCCTGGGCAAGGTTCCCAAGGACAAGCTGGTGCTCATCAATCCCGAGATCATCTCCAGCGAGGGCAAACAATATGAAGAAGAAGGCTGCCTTAGCTTTCCCGAGATTCGTGAGAAGGTGGTGCGCCACGCTAAGGTGCGCATTCGCGCTCAGGACGAAAAGGGTAAGTGGTTCGAGATGGACGCCGAAGATGTGCTCTCGCGCTGCTTCCAGCATGAGATCGACCACGTGGACGGCATGTTGTTCATCTACCGCATGAGCGCCCTCAAGCGCGATTTGAACTTGCGCAAGATTCGCAAGATGCAACGCGAAGGCAAGTGGTAAACTCGCCCCGGGGGACGAATATGACGAAACCCCTCAGGCTTATTTTTTGCGGGACCCCCGGCTTCGCTGTACCCACGCTCATAGCGCTCCTGGCGGCCGGCCATGAAATCGCGCTTGTCGTCTCCCAGCCCAACCGTCCAGCGGGACGCGACCGGAAACTCACCGCTCCGCCCGTCAAGCTGGCCGCGCTCGCCGCCGGCCTCCCCATCACGCAGCCGGAAACGATTCGCGACAATCCCGAATTTCGCTCACAAGTCGAAGCCATCGCGCCTGACGCCATCGTCGTCGTCGCCTACGGACGCCTCATTCCTCCCTGGATGCTCGCGCTGCCCCGGCTGGGCTGCATCAACCTGCACGCCAGCCTGCTTCCCCGCTATCGCGGCGCCGCGCCCATCCAATGGGCGGTAGCCATGGGAGAAACCATCACCGGCAACACCACCATGCTGCTCGAAGAGGGCCTCGACACCGGCCCCCTCCTGATGCAGCAGGCACTCGCCATCTTTCCCCATCAGACTGCGTCCGACCTCCTCGATGTTTTATCTGTGGGGGGCGCGCCGTTGGTGGTCAAGACCCTCGCAGGTTTGGACGATGAAACCATCACGCCCAAACCGCAGAATCACGCCGGAGCCTCCTTTGCCCCGCTGCTCACGCGCGAAGACGGCCGCATGGATTTTTCCGCGCGCACGGCAACTGAACTCAAGAATCGCTGGCGCGGATTTCAACCCTGGCCTGGCGCATTCACAGCGCTCAAAGGCAAAAAGCTGATCGTTCACCGCATGGAAGTGGTGGACACGCCCGGCTCTCTGGAATTAAATCCCGCTGAACCCGCTCTCGCCCAGCCCGCCTCCATTTCCCCCGGTCAGATTCGCATCCAGGACCATCACTTGCTGGTCGCCTGCGCCGGAAACACCTGGCTGGAACTCATCGAAGTGCAGCTCGAAGGCAAAAAACGTCTCGCCGCCGCCGAGTTTCTCCGCGGAATCGCGCTGCCCGCCAACGCGCGGCTCGGCTGATGCACATGGCTCAAATCTCCCCAGCACGCAAGGCCGCCTATAACATTCTTTTAGCCGTCGAGCGCGAACAGTCTCACTCTGACGACCTTCTGCGCGGCAAGGCCGTCAACGCGCTCTCCGCGCCCGATCGCAATCTGGCCACGGCGCTCGTCTTGGGCGTGCTCCGCTGGCAGATTCAGCTCGACCACCAGATCCGCGCCCTGCTCTCCCGTCCCAATGCCAAACTCGACCCCATAATTCACATTGCCCTGCGTCTGGGCGCATTCCAGTTGCTGCACATGGACCGCATTCCCGCCCATGCCGCAATCGACGAAAGCGTCGAATTGGCCAAGCAGGCCGGTCACCACTTCGCCTCCGGCATGGTCAACGCGGTGCTACGTAAGCTGACCAATTTCCAGCAAACCGAGGCAGCGGTCCATGTTTTGAAAGGGCACGGCTTTAGTCGTGCCGAAAGAAAAGCCAAAACAAATCCGGCTCTAGCCGCCGAGGGAAGTTTTTCGGAAGAGCTGGCTCTCGCCCAAGCTCACCCCGCCTGGCTGGTCGAGCGTTGGGTCAATTTCTACGGCCTCGATGCAGCCCGCTCCATCTGCCGCCATGGCCAGAGCCAGCCTGTGCTCACGGTGCGTCTCACCAGCCTCGCCGTCGAGACCGAACTCCTTCACTCCGGCATCGCCCTCGAACCCGGCCAACTGCTCACCGCCGCGCGTGCTGTCGTCTCCGGCGACGTTACGGAATTTTTAGAAGGCCGCGTGCGCCTCCAGGACGAAGGCTCGCAACTGGTGGCCGAGCTGGTCAGCGCTACTCCCAACCAAAAAGTAAATACAATCCTCGATTGTTGTGCCGCTCCCGGCGGAAAGACGCTCATCCTTGCCGAGCGCAATCCCGAAGCTCTCATTGTCGCCATGGACTCCAGTGCTACGAGACTGGAACAATTGCAGAAGCGTCTCGCCCCTCATGCCGCCCGCATCGAGTGCCGCCTCGCCGACGCAACCGCGCTCACGGAAGAATCCGTTTTCGACCTCGTGCTGGCCGACGTGCCCTGCAGCGGCACCGGAACGCTGGGCCGGAACCCGGAGATTCGCCACCGCCTCCGCCCGGACGACCTCACCCGCCACGCCGAACGCCAGCGCGCGATTCTCGCTGCCGCCTTGCGCGCCGTCCGCCCCGGCGGCCTCGTCGTTTATTCCACCTGTTCGCTGGAGCCGGAAGAAAACGAGCAGGTCGTCGCCGCGGTTCTGTCCGCAACCCTGAATGCCCGTCTGGTTTCGCTCGAATCGCGAATCGGCCAGCTACTTCACGAAGAGATTCTCACGCCCGATGGCGCACAACGCCTGTGCGCCTGCCTCACGCCCGAAGGCGCGCTCCGCCTCCTCCCCGGCGTGTTTCGTACGGACGGCTTTTTTATTGCTTTGATTGAACGAACTGCCTGAATAGAAGCGCCGCCGGGCTAACTCCGCTAACACCGCGAACTCCGCTGGGAAGTCCGTAAATATCTCAACAGCGACCCTATTCCCTATTCCCTACTCCCTGTTCCCTGCTGTTTCACTTTGCCACCGTCAGCTTCACTTGCACGTCCTGATCTACGCGCGCGCCGGCAGCAGGCTGCTGCGCAATCACCGAGCCCGGCTTCACCGGCATCACTGGCGCTGCGTTGCCCTTGCCCACAGGCGCCACCGGCACATCCACAAACCTGGGCCGCTCTGACTGGATGCCTACACGCGCCAACTCCGCCTGCGCAGTCACCACCGGCAGTCCAGTCAGGTCAGGCATCACAAAGCCGTCAGGAGCGTCATCACTAGGCGCAGCCACCAGCAAGTCGATGCTGGGTCGCGCAATCCCTTGGGCATGCGCCGGAGGATCCTGGGCCAGCACCGTTCCCTCGGCCACCTTGCCCCAGGGAAGCCGCGCCGTAATGCCCGCCTCCAGTCCTACGCGCCTGAGTTGCAGCGCCGCCACACGCTCATCCAGCCCCACCGTCTCCGGCACTTCTACCTTTTGCGGTCCCCGGCTCTCCGCCACTCGAACCCGCCACTCCCGCCGCACCACCGTTCCCGCCGCTGGCGATTGCGAAAGAATGTGTCCCGCGGCAACGTCTGACGAGTAGTAGAGGTTGTCAACGTCCAGGTTCAGCCCCAGCCCCGAGGTCTCGCTGCGCGCCTCCGCCTCGGTCATCCCTTTGAGCGCCGGGACCTTCACTTCCACCCCATGAATGAAGACTGGCACGAAGATGACAGCTGACCCCATCATCACGGCCACCAGCAGCATCACCACCAACGCCACCTGGAAAAAATTTAGAACAGGACGTGTACTCATTCCTTGATCTCTCCGAAAATCCGCTGTAAGCGTAAGACGGATCCTCCTCGCCTTCACCGCAAATTATCCGTCACCGGCTCGGGATGAATTGTCACCCGGTAGACCTCTGGGCACTCCTGCTTGAAACGGTCTCCCAACGCGGTAATTGCCGCGTGAACCCGTTCCATCGTCAGATTGTCAGGCAGCGTGCAGTGGCACGAAACGTGGATGTGCTCGCCCGAGTGGGCAACCAGAATCTCATGCACGTCGATAATCTCCGGCAGTTGCGCCGCTGCCGTCTGCATCGCCTGCTTGATGCGGCGATCCGCCTCCACCTGCTCTCCCGGTGGTTCAATCGTCGCCGGTTCGCTTTCAATGTGCGTCAGCACCCCGTCGATCTCCGGAACCTCGCGCAGAATTTCCGATTCGAGCGCGCAGACAAAGTCATGCGCCTTGAGCAGCGGCAGCGCTTCATCCAGCTCCAGGTGCTGTTCCACGCGCAGCCGCCCCTGGTGCGACTGCACGCTCAACTCGTGCACGCTCACGTTGTTGCGCGCCGCCACCGCCCGCACCCGGTCGAAGATGCTCTCCGCCCGCGCTTGCCGCGGCACCGTGTGGATCACCACGTCGGCCTCTGGCAGCGTGCGATGCACAGCCTCCTTGGCCGCTTGCACCAACTCGCCGGTGTGCTCAAAGGTGAACCGCCGCGGCAATGCCACCGTTAGGTCCGCGAAATAACCCGCTCCGGCTCGCCGCACTCGCGCCTGCTCCACGCGGAGCACTCCCGGCACCCGTGCTACGTCCTCGATCAGCCGCCCGCGCGTCTCGGCGGGAATCTCATCCAGCAGCACGCTCACCGCTTCGCGCCCCAGCCGCAGCGTCAGCCGCATAATCAGCAGCGAAACCACCACCGCCGCCAGCGGGTCCGCGTAGCGCAATTCGCCAACGCCGTACCGCGCGCCCAGCCAGCTTGCGCCCAGCCCGCACAATACCGCCAGAGATGACCAGATGTCCGAGGCAAAGTGGAAAGCGTCAGTGGCCAGCGCTGACGACCCTGTCTTCTCCGCCACCGCCCGCAGTCGCTGCGACCGCCAGTAGTCCACTCCTATCGAGCACACCACCACAGCGGCCGGCCAGCCCAGGTTTTGCAGCTCCCTCGTGGGGTGCAGAATCCGCTGAATCGCCTCCCAGATAATCCATGCGCTGGAGACGGCCATCAGCAGAACCACGCCGAACGACGAGAAGTTCTCAAACTTGCCGTGGCCGTAGGTGTGGTCTTCGTCGGCCGGTCTGTCGCTTACCTGCACGGAGAAGAAGGTGAGCGCCGAGCCCACCATGTCCAGCCCCGAGTGAGCAGCGTCCGACAGCACGCCCAGCGAGCCCGACAGCAACCCCGCCCCCAGCTTCAGCAGCGTCATCGCCGCCGCTGCCAGCATGGAGTGCAGCGCCACCCGCCGCTTCTCCGCGGAAAACCTGGCGATTTTGGAGGCTTCGAAAACCATCGCGTCCTTAGGCTACAGCATTTTCAGAAATTCGGCTGACTGCCACAAATGTCCCGTGCCCCATCCATTTCGCGTTCTGTGCGAAATGGGTGGGAATCCACAAAACTCAATCGAATAATTTCAAAGAAACCAAATGATCTCCACTCATTCACCGTACCGCCGTGTACAACCCGGCAATCCCAAAGGTATACGGCTGCCACGCGCACTGCTCATAGCCGGTTGCCGACATCAGTCCAATCATCTCCGCCGGCGCGGGAAAATTGCCCACCGAAACCGGCAGATAGCTGTATGCCCCGTCCTTGCCGCAAATCGCCCGTCCGATGGCCGGCAGCACCCGCCGGAAGTAGACCGCGTAGGCCTTGCCCACCAGCCCTCCCGGCTCGCTGAACTCCAGAATACCCAATTGCCCGCCGGGTTTCAGCGCGCGATAAAACTCCCTTAGCCCGGCCTCGTAGTTAGCCAGATTCCTGAAGCCAAACGCCGACACAATCAGGTCCAACGACTCCGAACGCAGTGGCAGATGCAGCGCGTCCGCTTCGAGAGGCACAGCATACGGCTCGCCTGCCTTCCGCGCGCCCACGCCAAACTTTCGCGCCCCACGGCTCAGCATATTGCGCGCAAAATCCGCTGCCAGAATGGGCCGCGCGCCCCGTGGCCGCCGCTTCAGCAGAGCCATGGTCATGTCGCCCGTGCCGCAACAAATGTCCAGCACTGTCGCATCGGGGTCGGCCAACACCGCCTGAAACCGCCGCGCCGCACGCCACCACCACAGCCGGTCGACATTCATAGACAGAACATGATTCAGCAGATCATAGCGCGGCGCAATCGCATCGAACATCTCCCGCACAGCCCGCGCCGCGCTGGCTTCGTCCTCCGCACCCGGCGGCTTGGCTCCGGTGGTTGTCATCTAAATCTGCCTCTTCCCCGCCTGCGCCAACATATACCTCACCGCCACCTCCAACTCCGCAGCCTTCACATCCTCTACCACGCCCGCATCCCCAATCCCCAGCGGTAGCACGAAGCGCCTCACCCCGCCCACATTCTTCTTATCGCCTCCGGTAGCTGCCACTACCTTGTTCGCCCGCATCTTCAACACCGGCAGCGGTCCATAAAGATGAATCAAATTCTCCAGCCGTTCAAACTGGCCTCTCGAAATCGTTCCGCGCTCGCGCGCCAGATGAAGCGCGGCCACCATCCCCCACCCCACCGCCTCGCCATGCAGCAGCTTATAGCCGGTCGTCTGTTCCAGCGCATGGCCCACCGTGTGCCCGAAGTTCAAAATCATGCGCAACCCGCTCTCGCGCTCGTCCCGGCTCACCACCTCGGCCTTCATGCGAATCGACGCGGCAATCACCTTCTCCAGCGCCTTCGCATCGCGCCCCAGCACCTCGTCCGCATGTTCTTCCATAAAGCGCACCAGCGCACGGTCGCGGATGATCCCCGCCTTCACGCTCTCCATCAGCCCGGCCCGCAGCTCGCGCGCCGGCAGCGTCTCCAGCACGTCGATATCGGCAAAGACCGCCAACGGCTGATAGAAGCTGCCCACCAGGTTCTTGCCCTCCGGCAGGTTCACACCCGTCTTGCCGCCCACCGACGAATCCACCTGAGCCAAAAATGTGGTCGGAGCCTGCACATACGGAATCCCGCGCATGAAGATCGACGCCGCAAATCCGCCCACATCGCCTACGATCCCGCCGCCAAAGGCAATCAGCAGGCTCCCGCGATCTCCGCCCGCCTGCGCCATCTCCCGCAGTAGGCCTTCCACGCTCTTCATCGTCTTGTGTTCTTCGCCGGGCTTCAGAACAAGCACTACCGGGGCGTCCTTAAAGGACCGCTGCATGGCCTGCCCCCACAGCCCCCACACCGGCGCTGAAGTCAGCACAAAAACCCGCCGCGGCAGCCTGCCGCAGACCCGCTCGATGCGCGGCGCCAGCGACCCAATCAGCCCGCCGCCCACCACCACGTCGTACTTTGCCGAAGCCGTCTTGACTCGTATCGTCTGCACAGTACTCTTATCCTAATGCACGCCTGGGCAAATAATCCGGTCGATTCGACCAGGCTGATTCAGTGCGGTATTGGAAAAACAGCTTGAAGAAACATAGGATTAGCTCTTGTCCAACGAAGGCATTTTCGGCTCCAAGCGGTATTGAAATAACACTTGCAAGTATCAGGCGCTGCTCTATACACTGGCGAACTGTCGGCAATCCCTGCCGATTCCTGCACCACAGGATCAAAGGAGAGAAAATGAAAGTGAACAGAATCGCATGCGCAGTTGGTATTTGTCTCTGTTTCGCATTTGTCTGTCAGATAGCCCACCCCCAGGCAGTCTCGACGGCAAAACCCCCTGCGAATGTCCGGATTGGCGGATGGGCATTAACCAATAACGGCAACCTGGTTAAGAACTTTGAATACACGGGAACATGCCCGGTCCAGTTGCAATTTGCCTGGGACGTCATTCCTAATGAACCCACCATAATCAGGTATCACTTTAATAGAAGCGATGGCGCTCACGCTAACGCCGTGCAAAAGTATGTGCAGAAAGGCAACACCTCGGTCAATGTCATCAAAACATGGGATCTGGGTGCGAATACACCGGAATTCAAGGACTTCAAGGGATGGGAAGAACTCGTAATGGACCTTCCCAACAGGGTCTCGCAAAAGATCAACTTCACCCTCCACTGCAGGTAAAGCTGTAATCGTCTTGTATCGGGCGGGCACCTGTCCGTCCGATACGGATGCACCATACCGAATGCCGATGATAATGACCGGCGGCTAACTCACCTCCGGGATTTCGGACACCCCACATATGCAAAGCGGCGGAGCCATCGTCGGGCTCCGCCGCTTTTCTATAATCCGCCGTCCGATTCAGCAACTACAGATTACCGATGTTCGTCATGGTGCGCATCGCCGTGCGGTGCATCATGGTGCGGTGCATCGTGGTGCGGTGCGTCATGATGCGGTGCATCGTGGTGCGGTGCGTCGTGATGCGGCGCGTCGTGATGCGGCGCGTCGTGGTGTACCTCGCCGTGGTGTACCTCGCCATGGTGCACTTCTTCGACATGGTGCGGCCCGCCGTGGCGATCATCGTAGCCGTGGACATAATGACCATGCATAGCCTCGTAGCCGCCGCGACCGTGATATCTGCCTCCATGGCCATGATCGTAGTAGCGATGGCTGCCCCAGCCGTGACCATAACCCCAGCCGGCCCAGGGACCCACGCCCAGGAAGATGCCGTTGTAGAAGTAATCCGGCCCGTAAAAGCCCTCGGGCGCGCAGCCGTAGGGTGCAGCTTCGTAGTAGCCGTACGGACAGACGGGTGGTTCGCCGATTTCTACGGCAACTTGCGCGCGAACCTTCGGCGCCAGGGCCAAGCCCGCAAGCAATGCTGCCGTGCAGAGTAGAGTTGTGAATCCGCGCATATGTGACCCCTCCTGAGGTGTCTGCGGTTGCATGTTCTCGTGCGGTACCCTGATGCCCTCAACAACATCCCGGCAACAGCAGCCACCGTAAGGACTGTGATTCCGTTCCTGAATCTCCATCACAACGTTGGGGGTTTGCTGCCACCCCCACCGCGCATTTGACTCTAACAGCCACGATCTATTCTGAGCAATAAGATACACTTTGCCTCGTTCTGCCGCCCGGCTGATCTCGGCCGGGGTTCCTGGCGAACGATCTTGCTAGTTGGGGGGCTGTTTTCTATTCCCTATTCCCTATTTCCTATTCCCTGTTCCCTGTTCCCTGCCTCTCAGTGATAGCCTGAACCCTGATGACAGCATCGTCGCAGGTCGATTTTCTGGTGATGGGAGCAGGCGTGGCCGGGCTGCGTGCGGCCGTCGAACTGGCCCGCCACGGCGAGGTCCTGGTTGTCACCAAGGAGTCCGTGGCCGAGTCCAACACCCACTATGCGCAGGGTGGGATTGCCGTGGCCATGGAGGGCGACCGGGACATTGCGCTTCACCTGGAAGACACCGTGAACGCCGGCGATGGGCTGGTTTACCGTCCCGCGGCCCAGGCGCTGGTGGCCGAGGGGCCGGTCCGCGTGGCCGAACTGATGGAGTGGGGCACAAACTTCGATACCGAGGCCGGCGTGCTGCTGCGCACCCGCGAGGGCGCCCACTCTCTCGCTCGCATTCTGCACGCCAACGGCGATGCCACCGGCGCTGAAATCAGCCGCTCCCTGGCCGCGTTTGCCCGCGTCCACAAGCGTATCCGTTTCGCAGAGTGGACCACGGTCACCAACCTCATTGTCGCCGATGGCTGCGTCGTCGGCGCCGACTTGTTGAGTTGCGACCGCCGCCCGCGGCTCCAGCAGCGCATCAGCGCCCGCGCCGTGCTGGTGGCTGCCGGCGGAGCGGGCCAGGTCTACTCCGACACCACCAATCCCGCCGTGGCTACCGGAGACGGCATCGCCCTCTCTGCTCAGGCTGGCGCCGTGCTGGCCGACATGGAGTTCTATCAATTTCACCCCACCGCCCTCTCGCTTCCCGGAGCGCCGCGCTTTCTGCTCTCCGAGGCTCTGCGCGGCGAGGGCGCAATCCTGCTCAACGATCGCGGTGAGCGTTTCATGCAGCGCTATCACCCGTTGCTCGAGCTGGCTCCCCGCGACGTGGTGGCCCGCGCCATCGCGCGCGAGGGCATGGGCGCAACCGCCTCCGAATCCCGTCCCGTCTATCTCGACATGCGTTCCGTCAAAGGCATCAACCTGCGCCAACGCTTTCCCGGCATCAGCGCCGTCCTGGCGCGCTACTCGCTCGATCTCAGCCGCGACCTCATCCCCGTCCGCCCCGCGGCGCATTACCTCATGGGCGGCATCCACACTGATCTTTACGGCCGCACCACTCTGCCGGGCCTCTACGCCGCCGGAGAGGCCGCCTGCACCGGCGTCCATGGCGCCAACCGCCTGGCCTCCAACTCGCTGCTTGAAGGCCTGGTCTTCGGTGCCCGCGCCGCCCAGTCCATGCTCGACGATGGTCTGGCCCTGCACACAGCCTCCGCGCCTGAAGGCGATTCTGCGCCCTTGACCTCCGTCGAACAGGAGCATCTGGAAAAAATTATCGCCGGCCTGCAAGCCGCCATGTGGGCTTACGCCGGGCTACTGCGTGAGGACTCCACCCTGCGCCTCGGCCTTGCCTCTCAAAAAGTCTGCGCGGATGCGCTCGCAGAATTGGCTGCGCCAGGCAAAGCAAGCCGCCGCCTCACCGAAGCCCTCTCCATGAGCCGCGTGGCCCGCGCCATCCTGCTCTCCGCTCTGGCCCGCACCGAGAGCCGCGGCGCTCATTTCCGCAGCGACTTCCCGCATCGCGACGACCAGAACTTCCTCAAGCACTCGCTCTTCACCGGCCGCGAGCCCGTCGTCTTCGAAACCTGGAAGTAGAATCAAGCCTTCAAAACATAAATGCCGCGGAAGAGCAATCTCTTCCGCAGCCTATATAGAACCAATTGTTGACGGCAAGCCGTGTCCTGCTTGCCCTCCTACACCTGGATCGTCTTATCGCCCTTATGCCAGCCGCATGGAGTCAGTCCTCCGTTCTGCAACGCATCCAGCACGCGCAGAACCTCCTGCGGATCGCGCCCCACAGACAGATCCGTCACGTAGACAAAGCGAATCACGTTCTCCGGGTCCACGATGAAGGTGGCGCGCTGGCTCACGCCGGCCTTGGGATCCAGAATGCCCAGTGCTGCCGAAAGCTCGCGCTTGATGTCGCTCAACATGGGGAAGGGCAGGTTCTTCAGCGAGGGCTGCTCGTTGCGCCATGCCCAGTGCACAAACTCCGAGTCAACGCTGCCGCCCAGCACCTGCGCGCCGCGTGCGGCAAACTCCGCGTTCAGCGCGCCGAAGGTGGCAATTTCCGTGGGGCAGACAAAGGTGAAATCCTTGGGCCAGAAAAAATAAACCTTCCATTTGCCATTAAAGCTCTTGTCGGTAATAGGCTTGAAGGCTTTCTTAAGATCGAGATCGACAACAGCGGTCAGTTCAAAGCTGGGAAACACAGCGCCTACAGATAACATTCTTGAATTCCTCCGGGAAAGGTTGTTGTAGTTGATGAGGTTGATGATCTGAATGGAGCGGTGTAAAAACTAGCCTCGCCTGTGTGCCCGTTGAGGGCAGAAAAACCAGTTACAAAGCAGAGTTCACTTATGAGTATGGATGCGCCAGAGGTCGATCAGGATTCTCAAAAACAGTGGACAGTGGCCAGTGAACAGTGGTCAGAAGAATCGTTAGCAACTAATCCCGGAATCAAGCAATGATTTCTGAAAACCTGATCTGTTTGCGCTACCGTGGAAAAACTGTCCACTGTCCACTGTTCACTGTCCACTAGTTGGGCCTGTTGCCCGAGGTGGCGCGGCGGTGAAAGCGTTCATCCACCGGCTGGCGATCCTTGAAGCCGGAGTTCACCGGGTGCCAGTGCTCAATGGCCGGTTCGCCCATCCGCCAGCACAGCAGCACCACCTGGTCGTCCAGGCGGCAGGGAAAATCCAGCAGCCCGGCATCCAGATCCTTCACCTGCACGCCGATGGAGTCCATCTCCGCGATGCTCTCGCGAACCCTCTGCACGTGCGTCTCCATCTCCGCGCGCAGCTTAGCCACCTTGTCCGCGTCCACCCTCATCCCGCCGGAAAGGTAGATGCGCCGGGCCAGCGTGGAGAGATCGGACTCCGCTTCCATAGCCGACCGCTTGCCTTCGATGGCGCGCTTCAGCAGTGACTCCATCACCGGCAACAGGGATTGCGCTTCTTCGAGCGTGAAGGTCTTCATGGCTGAGATTCCCTCGGGCTACATCATACGACGAATGAGCCTCTAGCTGCCAGCTTCTAACATTCTGTCCAACGCTACGCGCGCCCAGTGCTTGACGCTCGGCTTCACCTGGATGCGGTTAACCACGCGGCCCTCCACCAGATTCTCCAGCGCCCAGGCCAGGTGATGCGGGCTGATGCGATACATCGTCGTGCACAGGCAGCCGGTATCGTCCAGCGTAATCACCTTCTTGCCCTCGGCGGCAAATCTGCGCGCCATGCGATTGACCAAATGAATCTCCGTCCCCACGGCAAACATTTGTCCCGCCGGAGCCTTCTCCACCAGCGCAATCAGCCGTTCCGTGGAACCCATCGCGTCAGCCTTCTGGCAGACCTCGAAGCGGCACTCGGGGTGGACAATCACCTTGATGTCGGGATATTTTGCGCGCGCCGCATCCACGTGGCTGGGCAAAAAGCGCTGATGGACGGCGCAATGACCCTTCCAAAGAATGACGCGGCTGGCCGCCAGCTTCTCCTTCGTCTGTCCGCCCTGAATCGCCCACGGATCCCAGACTGCCATCTCTTCCAGCGGAATGCCCATCGCGAATCCTGTGTTGCGGCCCAGGTGCTGATCGGGCACAAATAAAATCCGCTTGCCCCGCTGAAAGGCCCACTCGAAGGCGGCGCGCGTGCTCGACGAAGTGCAAACCAGCCCGCCTCGCTCGCCGCAGAAGGCCTTGATGGCGGCGGTTGAATTGATATACGTCAGCGGCACAATCCCGTCAGCCAGCCCCAACCGCTCCAGCGCCTCCCAGCAAGCCTCGACCTGCGAGATTTCGGCCATATCAGCCATCGAGCAGCCCGCATTCAGATCGGGCAAAATCACCTGTTGCCCCTCGCGTCCCAGCACGTCGGCGCTCTCCGCCATAAAGTGCACGCCGCAGAAAACAATGTATTTCGCTTGCGCGTCGGCGGCGATGCGGGAAAGCTTGTAGCTGTCACCGGTGGCGTCGGCGAAGCGGATCACCTCGTCGCGCTGGTAATGGTGGCCGAGAATCAGAGTCGTCGTCCCCAGCCGCGCGCGCGCCTGCGCAATGCGGTCGTCCATGGTGTGGTCAGGGAGCGCCAGGTAGTTTTCCAGGTTACAGGCATTGCCGGCCTCCGGCGAGGTCGCCGTCAGATTGTCGAGAATCAGGTTCACCGTATTCCGCCTTCAGTCCACTCGCTCTTTTGGAGGCAGTGAACGGGGATGTTGAAAGCAATTACAGCTTGCAGTGGATGCGCTGGTCCTGCTGAAGTCCTGCCGGCTCTTGCCGCCGGCCGTTTCTGAAGTGCCCCCATCCACGGGGTTGTTGCAAGCCTTTTACTATTAGACGCGGCCCGCAGCCGAAGGATTCCAAAGAGAAATCCCGCTCGGCAAAGGCCGCCTCCACTGGAAGATAGTGTATCGCAGGTGCAGTAGCTGGCTCAAATGACGCGGTTTATGGGTCGCGCAGTCTCGGACCGTGAAGATAACCCGCCTCTGCCTCCATTTGTTCGCCCCATGCGCGGGCAGGTATCATGAACCTTCATGGGGATGCCGCCAACAATCGAAGTTGCCAGCCTGGGATTTGAAAACTCGATTATCCTCATGGTGCTGGCGCTGGTGGTCTTCGGCCCCCGCCGGCTGCCGGAGATCGGCCGCAGAATCGGCAAGATCATGTACGAGATCCGCAAGGCCTCCAACGATTTCAAGTTCCAGATGGAAGAGGAGTTGCGCGTCGCCGAGGATGCTGAACGCCGTAAGAAGGAAGAAGAACGTCTGAGCGCGCTGCCCTCCTCCCAACAGGATGCCGCGGTTTCCCCTGCCCCGGAGGCAACCTCTACGACATCCACAGAAAGCCCCTACCCGGATGAGGTTATTTACCCTCCCGTGACAGCAGCCGCTTCAGAAGAGCCCTATCCGCGCATTCTCCCACCCTCCATCGGCGAGCCTGTTCCGGCGGCGCGGCCAGGCAAGCGGTCAGCGCAACCCAAGCCTCCGGCGGCAAAGAAACCCGTCCGCTCAACAAAGAGCAAAAGAGCTGCAACAAAGGCGCCAGCCCGAGCGAAAAAGACTCGCAAGACGCCGGGGAGACGCTCATGATTGATCCCGCGGACGCCATCGGCAAAGCGCGCGAGGCTGTGGCCGAGCGAGCGGAGCTGCCCGGCATGAGCCTGATGGAGCATCTGGACGAGCTGCGCAAGCGCATCATCCGCTCGTTTATCTTCCTGGTCCTCGGCTTTGGCGTGGCCGGAATCTTCTATAAGCAGCTTGTCGCTTTTATCCAGGCGCCGCTCAATCACATCGGCAAATCGCTGGTCTTTACTCATCCCATGGACCCCTTGAACCTGGACATACAGGTTTCGCTGGTCGGCGGAGCGATTCTGGCCTCGCCTTTTATCCTTTATCAGGTGTGGCTGTTCATCGCCCCGGGACTCTATCAGCATGAGCGGCGCTTTGTGGTCCCCTTCATGGCCACCACCGTGGGACTGTTTCTGGCCGGAGCCGCCTTCGGTTACTACTGGGTCCTGCCCGGTGCGCTGCAAATCCTCATCGTGAACTTTGGCCACAACTTCACCCCCATGGTCACCATCGAGGAGTACTCCAGTTTCTTTCTCTCCATCATTCTCGGCCTGGGCATCAGCTTCGAGCTGCCGATTTTGATCTTCTTCCTGGCGCTCTTCGGCATCGTCACCCCGCGCTTTCTGTGGCGCAACACCCGCTACGCGATTCTGGCCGTCTTCCTGGTGGCGGCCATCATCTGCCCCAGCCCCGACCCCTGGACCATGTGCATTTACGCCCTCCCCATGCTGGCGCTGTATCTGCTGGGAATCGGCGTTGCATGGTGGGTCCATCCCGCGCGACGCAAAGCCAAGGACGCCAAGGAGGCCGCGAAGTGATCTTCTCGTTTTTGAAGAGAGTTGTGCCGAATAAGCACCGTGCCCCTGTCATCCTGAGCGGAGCGCAGCAGAGTCGAAGGACCTGCGTTTCGTATTCTGGCGAATGGGTGGAAAACCACGAATCTCAACAGACTTTGTTCATTGAGAGTGCAAAATCACGGGTGCCCCAGGTCCCTCGCATTTGGGGACCTGGGATTCAACAACTCTGGACAGGATTTGTTCTCACCCTGCTCCTTCTCGCCCCCCTCGCCGCTCCCGCCCAAACCCACTTCAACGGCGTCAAAGCCCTCGAATACGCCCGCCAGTTTGTCGCCATCGGCCCGCGCTGGCCTACCAGCCCCGGCCACGCCAAGGCCGAAGCCTTCCTGCGCGCCCGCTTCAAGCACGACAAATTCGAAGAAGACGCCTTCACCGCCTCCACGCCCATCGGCCCGGTCCCTATGCGCAACTTCATCGTGCGCTTTCCCGGCAAAAAAGACGGCACAATCGTCCTCGCCACACACTACGAGACCAACTACTGGCTGCGGAACATCAACTTCGTCGGCGCCAACGACGGCGGCTCCACCACCGGCCTGCTGTTGGCCATCGCCGACCAGTTACGCGTTAAAACTGCCCACGGCAAGAAGCTCGATGGCTACTCTGTCTGGCTGGTCTTCTTCGACGGCGAAGAGGCCATCCAGAGCTGGACAGAATCCGACTCCACCTACGGCAGCCGCCATCTGGCCGCCCGCTGGGGCCGCGACGGAACCCTGTCCAGGATTAAAGCATTCATCCTTGCCGACATGATTGGCGACAAGAATCTCGACATTCTGCACGAAACTCAATCCACGGATTGGCTGGTCGCTTTGGTCCGGCAAGCGGCCAAAAAGTTCGGCTACGAACACTATTTCTTCAAGCAAGACAGTGAGATCGCCGACGACCACGTGCCCTTCGTCCGGCGCGGCGTGCCCTCCATCGACATCATCGACCTCAACTATGGCCCCAACAACAGCTACCACCACACCGACAAAGACACCATGGACAAGATCAGCGCCAAGAGCCTCACTATCGACGGCGATGTCTTCCTGGAAACCATCCGGCTGATCAATCAGCGTTAAAGCAAGAGGCAACCCATGACAGCCACGTCCACAGACGTAACTTCGCTTTTTCTCGAGCATTCCCGCCAGAAACTCCTGCAACAATACTGGCCCCGGCTCAAGGGCTGCGTCGAATCGCTCACCGACGAGCAACTCTGGTGGCGTCCCAACGAAGCCTGCAACAGCGTTGGTAATCTGCTCCTGCATCTCAACGGAAATGTGCGCCAGTGGCTGGTCGCCTCATTCAATCAGCAGGAGGACAGTCGCAATCGTCCCGCGGAATTCAGCCAACGTGAATTGATTTCAGCTTCCGTGCTCCTCGATCAGTTGGGCGCGACGATGCAGCAGGCATCAGAAGTCCTGGCGCGTCTCTCCCCAGCCGATTTGTCTGTTTGGTACGAGATTCAGGGTTATAAAGTCAGCGGTCTGGATGCTGTTTATCAGGTGGTGGAGCACTTCGCCATGCATTACGGGCAGGTTCTCTACATCGTCAAGACTCTCCACGGCGCGGATTTGGGTTTTTACAGCGAACTGAACAAGACCGGCCGGACTTCCTGATAACCATCCGGCTGATCAATCTGCGGTAAAGTAGAAAACAAGTAATAGGGAGCAGGAGATTGGATATGGGCGAATCATTCAAGGATCTCTTGGTATGGCAGCGGGCAGTTCAGATGACTGTGGAAATTTACAAATTTACCTCTTCGTTTCCTGTATCCGAGCAATTCGGCCTAACCAATCAACTGCGAAGGGCATCCGTTTCTGTGGCCAGTAACATAGCGGAAGGTTATGGCAGGTCGACGAAAGGCGAATATGTCCAATTTCTTGGCCATGCCAGAGGTTCAAACTGCGAAGTGCAAACACAGCTTATCATTTCAAAGGAGCTGGGCTTCGGATCGGAACAATCGCGGCAATTGGCTGAAAACCTTTCCGGCGAAGTTAGCAAGATGCTTGTCGCCATGATGACTAAACTACAGAAATGAGTACAATCCCCCTATTCCCTGTTCCCTGTTCCCTGTTCCCTGCTTTTCAGATTGCCGGCGTCTCATGGCTTTGGTGGGTCGGATTTCACGCGGTAGTGGCCGCACTGCTGCTGGCCGACGCGTTTCTTCCCGGCCGCCACACCGAAGCACGCCGTACCCAAACCCTCGCCTGGCTCTGGACGGCGCTGCTGGTCGTCGCCTCATTCGGCTTCGCAGCCTGGGTCGCCATCAGCCGCGGCCATCAGTCGGCGCTCGAATTCGTCGCCGGCTACACCATCGAAGCCTCGCTCAGCGTCGACAACCTCTTTGTCTTCCTGGTCCTCTTCCAGGGTTTCCGCATCACGCCCCGTCGCCAGCACACCGCCCTGCTCTGGGGAGTGGCCGGAGCCGTCGTCCTGCGTGCGCTTTTCATCGCCGCGGGTGTTACTCTGCTGCATCGTTTTGACTGGATTACTTGGCTCTTCGGCCTGATTCTGCTCTACGCGTCCTGGCGTCTCATCCGCGAAGGCACGGCCAACGCGGCCATCCCCGCAGCGCCTGCGGCCATTCGTGGATTGCTTCGCAAACTTCAACCTGCCAAAGGCTCGCTGCTGCCCGTCATTCTCGCCGTTGAAGTCACTGACCTGCTCTTCGCCATCGATTCCATCCCCGCCGTGCTCGCCGTATCCCACGACCCCTTCGTGGTCTACACCTCGAACATCGCCGCCATCCTCGGCCTGCGCTCACTTTACTTTGCTTTGGCCGCGCTGCTCGACCGCTTCCGCTATCTTCACTATGGCCTGGCCGCGCTGCTGGCCTTTGTAGCCCTCAAGATGCTCGCCGCCCGTTGGATCAATCTGCCCATCACCCTCTCGCTGGCGGTGATAGGAGCGATCCTGGCCGTCTGCGCCGTGGTCTCCTGGCTTGCAGGAAACAGGGGCTCAGCGAATCCCTGATTCTCAGCTCAGGCTACGGCTTCTTTTGCAGTGCGTCGGCCGGTACCAGCGCCGTCGCCGCATCGTCGTCCAGCGTCACTGTACCTTGCTCAAACGTTTGCAACGCCGCATCGTCCGCGGCCATGGTCATCCAGCAAACAACGCCCTTCTTGAGAACACTGCAAACTGTTTCCATGGTCCTCTTGATCTCCGGGTGGCCGATCAGTGAGCCGGAAGCGCGTTCTATCCACACGCTATGGGTACCCAGCATATAGGTGTTATTGACCGGATTGACGATCTGAATGTTCTTCTTCAGGCCCTCGGTCACGCCGGAAGCAATGCCCGGAAGGTCCGTGGCCGTGAACGAGTGTCCAATACAGTCAAAGGACAGCCCCACGATCGCTATGGCGGAGGGCGGGTTGCCGTGGTGGGCCGTCAACGGTAGTTGGACGCACGCAGCCATCTTTTCGGCCTCGCTGCCGTATTCCTTGGCTGCCTGCTGCAGGGCGGCTGGCAGCATCGGCGTGGTGTCTACAACCTCCCAGTCCGACGGAACGCTGTAGCTGAAGCCGAGATCGCTGCTGTGCGCCTGTGCAACCGGAGGTGGAGGCGGAGGAGGAATTGGAACCGGAGCGGCGATAGGGGTGGTGGGCGCTTGCGCCGCAAGCGAAGCGGCGCAAAGGACGAGAAGTGCGGCAAACATGCTGGTTTTCATTTGGCTGCAATCATACCACAGCATTGACTTCGCATGGAGCCCCATTTTCTGCGCGCCTGAGCGTCCCTGAGCGAAGTGAAGGAAAATCGCAGGATATACGTTTTGTCCCATCGCGGCCAGGCAAAAATCAATGCACCCAATGACTCCAGATCGCTTGCCCCCAGACCTCGATATTAGGAAATGCGCCCAACGTCGCCGCCACAATCCCGATGGCCGAAAAGCCCAGCCCAACGAACCAGTAAATTCGTTTGTGAGTCAGCAGCGTGATTGAGGTAATCACCAGCCCAATCTCCAGCAGCGCCTCGCCCAGGTCGAAGCGGTCGGCCTTGGCCTCGGCCTGCTCCACCTTTTCCTCCAGCTCCCTGGCCTCGGCCATGTCCTCTTTCGTCTCCTCGGCCCACTTCTCCTGGTGCTCGCGATAGCCCTCCACAAGCTTTTTAGCGGTTTCTTTATCCGTGATCGTCAGAACCTTCATCAGGTCGATGCTGAGCGTCGTGTTGTAGGAGCGCGTCTTCTGTGCCTGGTATTCGCCCCACTTATCCGTGGCTTTATCTTGGTCCAACACGACCTCGGTGTGCGTGCGATGGCCCAGAACCGTGACAATTGCCACCAGTACCGCCAAAACGGTCATGGTCAACGCCACCGGCCGCATCATCCGATCATGCTCGGCGTGCTCCGCGTGCTCCTCCAACTCCTGCACTTCATTCGCTTCCATAAAGTCTCCAGATTGCAATCGTTAATGGTTGAGTCAAGTGGCTGATAACTAACCCCTGATCACTGACCACTGTCATTTCCGCCTCCACCTTACGCCGTCCTTCGAATCCTCGATCACCACGCCCTTCTCCACTAGCTCCTTGCGAATCTCATCAGCCCGCGCAAAGTTCCTCTGCTTCTTCGCCAAACTCCGCTCGGCCACCAGCGCCTCAATCGCCGCATCCGTCAACTCCTGCCGCGCCAGCAACTCGGGAGCAACCTCGTTCAACCGGCCCTCCTGCTTCGCCCACTCCAGAGCCCGCCGCGTAGCCTCCGCGTCGCCGTCCTCCAGCACGTCGAAGACCGCATCAAAATCCTTGAGCACCGCCAGAATCGCATAGCAGTCGCTGGCCTTCAGTTCCCCCTGGTCCATCGCCGTATTCGCCGCCCTCAGCAGCTCGAAGATCGGCGCCCGCGCTTCGGCCGTATTCAAATCGTTGGCCAGTGCGGCCATGTACTCCTCCAGAGCCTTCTCCGCCGCCGCCTGCAACGCCTCGTTCTCGCCCGCCGCGAAGACCCCCTCCATGAGCCGCGCCCGGAACGTCCGCAGCCGCTCCACCGCGCTGGTAGCCTCCGCCAGCCCCTCAAACGTAAAGTTGTACTGGTGCCGGTAAGGCACCGAAATCAGCGCCAGCCGTATCGCCGACGCCTTGTACCCCTTCAGCAGCAAATCGCGCAGCGTATAAAAATTTCCCTCGCTCTTCGACATCTTCCTGCCGTCCACCAGCAGGAATCGCACGTGCATCCATATCCGCGCAAACGCCTTGTGCGTCACGCTCTCGCTCTGCGCAATCTCGTTCTCGTGGTGCGGAAAGATCAAATCCTCGCCGCCCGCGTGCAGGTCGAAGCTCTCCCCCAGGTACTCCATCGCCATCGCCGAGCACTCGATGTGCCATCCCGGCCGTCCCCGCCCAATCGCCGTATCCCACGAGGTCTCGCCCGGTTTGGCCGCCTTCCACAGCGCAAAATCCCGCGCCGAATCCTTCTCGTACTCGTCCAGGTCCACCCGCGCCCCGTCTTCCATTCCCGACAGGTCTTTCTTGCTTAATTTTCCATACTCCGGAAACGCCGCCAGCCGGAAATACCAGCTCCCGTCCTCCGCCTGGTAAGCCGCGCCCGCCTTGGCCAGCTTCTGCACCAGCTCCACCATCCGCGGAATGTGCTCCGTGGCCCGCGCCATCACCTCTGGCCGCTGCACCCTGAGCGTCTCCAGGTCCTCAAAGAAAGCCTTCTCAAACCGCGCCGTGTACTCGCCAATCGAGACCCCCGCTGCCGCCGCGTTGCGGATAATCTTGTCGTCCACGTCGGTAATGTTCATCACGTGGCGAAGCTTCATCCCCGTCAGCTTCAGAAACCGCCGCAGCACATCCAACTGCAAAAACGTCCTGAAATTGCCGATGTGCCCATAGTCGTAGACCGTCGGCCCGCAGGCGTACATCCGCAGAGTCTCGCCATCCGCCGGCGTCACCGGGTCCACCTCTCCTGTAAGCGTATTGAAAAGCCGTAGCGTCATCGCTCTAACTTCTTGCTGATTGTCTTCAAAAAACAGTTGGAAGTAGCCATTTTCGGTCTTTTTGATTGTACCAGCGCGCGGTTTCGGCCATAATGAAGGCGCTGGGTCAAATTTCCGCAGCCACTCTACGTGCCCTCTGGCCTCCACAAATTCTCAACCAAGGTGATCAATGCAAAGCAAGATTCTATCCCTGCTCCAGGACCCACAAACGCACAGTGGTTTGGAACTGATTGCCGATGGCCTGAAAAATGAAACCACGGGCCGTATCTACCCCATCCGCGACGGTATTCCCGTTTTTCTCGATACCATCAGCGGGCTCAACCTGAAGTATCAGGCAATGTACGACAAGCTGGCGCTCGGCTACGATTTTGCCGAGAGCGCCTATCTCTTCATCACTCGCAAGCCCAACTACCGCCTGGAATTTATCCCAGAGTTGGAAATCGCCTCCGGGGCTCGTGTGCTCGAAGTCTCCGTCGGCACCGGCGGCAACATGAAATTCCTCCCCGAGAAGATCGACTTCTTCGGTCTCGATCTCTCCTGGGGAATGCTCAAAAAGTGCGCCGCCAAGCTGAAGAAGAACGGACGCGCAACCAACCTCTTCCAAGGCGAAGCCGAACGCCTGCCTTTCCGGGATGCAACCTTCGACTGCGTTTTTCATGTGGGCGGAATCAACTTTTTCAACGACAAGTCGCTGGCAATTCGCGAGATGATCCGCGTTGCCCGTCCCGGAACCAAGATCGTCATCGTCGATGAGACTGAAGAAGCGGTGCGCGAGCTATACCAGCGCAATCCCTTGACCCGTAGATATTATGAACAAGGCACCGAGAACGTCGCCTGCCCCATCGACCTCATCCCCGAAGAAATGACCGAGATCAAAGCGCGGGAGATCGTCAACGGCAAGGTCTATTGCCTGACCTTCCGAAAACCCTGAGGGAGAAGCCAGTCTGGGCGTAGACGAACGGCTTACTCACCGTCCCAGCGCCATCGACGGATCAGCAGACAACGTCCCCGCCGCAAACTCCCCATCCTGAAACCGTCCCCACGCCGCGGCGGCAATCATCGCCGCATTGTCCGTCGACATCGCCAGCGTCGGAAAATCCACCCGCACTCCCCTTCGTGCAGCCTCGGCGCTGAAGCGCTCACGCAGCTCGCGGTTGGCCGCCACTCCGCCGGTCACCAGAATCCGCCGCGTCCCCAGCGATTCCGCCGCCGCAAAACATTTCTTCATCAGGTCGCCCACCACAGCACATTGAAAGCTCGCAACCAAATCGATCACCTGCTGCGGACACAGCGCCAACGCTTCTTCCTTGCTTTGCGGTGGACGCGCTTCAACTCCCGGCGCAAACAGCCGCGCCGCCCTCGCACGCGCCTCGCCTCGCAACCCGTGCAGCTCCACATAGCGCAGCACCGCCGTCTTGATCCCCGAAAACGAAAACATAAATCGCGGGTCGAGATTGGCAATAGGCGCAGTTTTGGCCGCCTTGGTCCTCGGTGCCTTCCCCGCCAAATGCGCCTTCGCCTTGATCTGCGCAAACGCAAACGGTACCGCCTTCGGGTTGCCATATCGAGCCAGCGCATCGATCCACGGTCCTCCCGGATAGCCGAAGCCCAGCAGCTTGGCTACCTTGTCGAAAGCCTCGCCGGCCGCGTCGTCCACCGTGCGCCCCACCAGCCGGTAACTCCACGCCCCCTTCTCCTGCCGCGCCAGATAAAGGTGCGTGTGCCCGCCGGAAACAACAAGCGCCAACGCCGCCTTTTTTTCTTCGCGACTGTCATCCTGAGCGACCGAAGGGAGTCGAAGGACCTGCTTCTCGGTCTCCATCTCGTTTAGCAGCACCGCATGAATATGCCCTTCCAAATGGTTGACGGCAATCAGCGGCAGCCCTTGCGCCGCAGCCAGCGCCTTGGCGTACGTAATCCCCACCAGAAGCGCCCCCGCCAATCCCGGCCCGGCCGTCACCGCTATCGCGTCCAAATCCCCCAGCGCAACCCCCGCCTCCGCCAGCGCCGCCCTCACCACCGGCACAATCGCCCGCAGATGCTCCCGGCTGGCCAGCTCCGGTACCACACCGCCGTAGCGCGCGTGCGTCTTGATCTGCGACGCCACCACCGACGACAGCGTCCGCACCCCTCGTTCCACGACAGCCGCCGCCGTCTCGTCGCACGAGGTTTCAATGCCCAGGATAAGGCCGCGTCCGCTCATCTATTTAGTTTAGTAGCTGGGCGAGCGACAATGGATGCAGCAGCCATGCTCGCCGTCACGCCCCAATTCGACGCGGCCCTCAGGATCGTCGCCGCCCTACGCGCCGCCGGTCACCAGGCCTATCTCGCCGGCGGCTGCGTCCGCGATCTGCTCCTCGGCCGCGAGCCCTCGGACTACGACGTAGCCACCAGCGCCACGCCCGACATCGTCCTCAACCTCTTTCCGCGCACCTTCGCCGTCGGAGCACACTTCGGCGTCGTGCTGGTCGCCACCGGTGATGAGTCAGACGTCGCCGAAGCAGAGTTAGCCCCACCGCAGGTGGCCGAAGGCCGACCGCCTGGACGGCCAGTCCCCCCACCGCTGGTGGCCGAAGGCCGCCCGCCTGGACAGCCTGCCCAGAGCTTGTCGAAGGGGCCAGTCCCTCCGCCGCAAGTGGTTACCGAGGTTGCCACCTTCCGCTCCGATGGCGCCTACTCCAATGGCCGCCATCCCGACGTAGTCCGCTATACCACCAGCGCCGAATACGATGTCCGCCGCCGCGATTTCACCATCAACGGCTTGCTCCTCGATCCCTCACGCCTTCCAAGCTCTTTCTTTGACCTACGCGAACAACCATCCGCCGTCCGCGAAGGACTCCGCGAAGAACTTCGCTCTGCCGTCATCGACCACGTAAACGGCCTCGCCGATCTCGACGCCGGCATTATCCGCGCCATTGGCCAGCCCGAGCAGCGGTTCAAAGAAGACCACCTGCGCATCCTGCGCGCCGTGCGTTTCGCTGCACGCTTCGGCTTTCAGATTGATCCCGCCACGGCCGCCGCCATGCGCCGCCTTGCCCCAAAAACTAAAGCCGTCAGCCGCGAGCGCGTCCGCGACGAGCTGACCAAAATGCTCACCGAGGGCCATGCCCGCTGGGCCTTCGAACTTTTGGATGAAACCGGCCTCCTCGCCGAACTCCTCCCTGAGGTCGCCCGCATGAAGGGCGTCGAGCAGCCTCCGAATTTTCATCCCGAGGGCGACGTCTGGATTCACACCCTGCTGCTGCTCGCGCAACTCCCGCCCGCCTGTCCACTCCCTCTCGCCTGGGGCGCGCTTCTCCACGATGTCGGCAAGCCTCCCACCTTCATCCTCGCCGACCGCATCCGCTTCAACGGCCACGTGGAAGTCGGCGTCGCCATCGCCGCGGACGTATGCCGCCGCTTCCGCTTCTCCAACGACGAAACCCGCCAAACACTTTCCCTCGTCGAGAACCACATGCGCTTTGCCGACGCCCAGCGCATGAAGGCATCCACCCTCAAGCGCTTCTTCCGTTTGGAAAATTTTCCTCAGCACCTCGAGCTGCACCGCATGGATTGCCTGGCCGGCAGCGGCAACCTCGACCACTGGAATTTTGTCCGCGAGCGCTATGAATCCATGTCTGAGGAAGCCGTCCGTCCGCAGCCGCTCCTCACTGGCCGCGAGCTGATCGCCGCCGGCTACACTCCCGGTGCCGCCTTTAAGGAGATGCTTCGCGCCGTCGAGGACGCGCAACTGGAAGGCGCCATCACAACGCCCGCCGAAGCGCTCGCCTTGCTCCGCAATCGCTTCCTGATGCGCTGAACCGAGGCCGCCTACACAGCCTTACCCATTTCATACGCCTGCTGCATCGCGCGGCTTTTCAGGATGTCGCCCGTCTCCCATGCGCCTGTGCCATACACAATGCCCTTTTCTTTTGACCCCGGCAGACAAGATGTGAATGCCCGGAAGCCATCGATGGTCCGCTCCAGGGCTGCTTTGTTGCTGTCCGCCGCGGTTACAATGAAGTAGAAATCCTTCTTGGCAATCTTGGTGTACCGAGCAACGGTCCGGTCAATCACAGTTTTCATTTGCGCGCACATCGTGTAGAAGTATACCGGCGTCGCCATCACAATCACGTCAGCCGCAACCATGCTGTCTAGGATTTGCGCCATATCATCTTTCTGTGCGCATCGCCCGTTGCTCTTGCACGCATAACAGCCCGTACAGTAGTTGATTTTCTTTTCCGCCAGCACTACTTTTTCAACCTGATGTTTGGATTCTATTGCGCCCTCCATAAACCGGTCGCACAAGGCATTCGAGTTGCCCTTCTTTCTGGGACTCGAGGAAAGAATCAGGACTCGCTTACTCATTTTGCTGCCTCCAGTTCAGCGGCCAACTAATTTATTGAGGTGTTCCGGGTAGCGGCCGCCTTGCACCGAGATCTTCGCTGTTGCACTTTCGATCTCGCGCAGGTCTTCTGCCGTGAGTTCGACAGCGGCGGCGCCGATATTTTCTTTCAGCCGATGCAGCTTGGTAGTGCCGGGAATAGGCACGATCCACGGCTTCTTTGCCAACAGCCAGGCCAACGCGATCTGGGCGTTGGTTACGCTTTTCTGCGCGGCGATTTTGCCCAGCACATCCACCAATTTCTGATTGGCCTTGCGATTCTCCACGGAGAAGCGCGGAACAACGTTGCGGAAGTCGGTGCTGTCGAAGGCAGTATTCTGATTGATTACGCCCGTCAGAAAGCCCTTTCCAAGCGGGCTAAATGGGACAAAGCCGATGCCAAGTTCTTCGAGCGTTGGCAGGATCTCTTTCTCCGGTTCACGCCACCAGAGCGAGTATTCGCTTTGCAGGGCCGCGACGGGCTGAACGGCATGAGCGCGCCGGATAGACTGAACGCCTGCTTCGGACATGCCGAAGTGCTTAACCTTTCCCTGTGCTATGAGTTCCCTCACTGTGCCGGCAACATCTTCAATCGGGACATTCGGGTCCACTCGATGCTGATAGAACAGATCAATAACGTCGGTCTTCAGCCGCTTCAAGGCGGCCTCGGTCACATTACGGATGTTCTCTGGCCTGCTATCTAATCCCTTGCCGGTCAATCCGCCTGGAAAACCGAACTTGGTGGCGATAACCACCTTGTCGCGGAAAGGCGCGAGTGCTTCGCCAAGGAGTTCTTCGTTCGTGAATGGCCCATAGGCCTCCGCTGTATCGAAGAATGTAACACCGCCTTCGTAGGCTGCCCGAATAAGTTTGATCGCCTGTTCTTTCTCTGTTGCCGGGCCGTAGCCAAAACTCAAACCCATGCAACCAAGCCCCAGAGCTGAAACCTCCAGGCCGCTCTTTCCCAATTTGCGTTTTTGCATCTTTCCTCCTCAATGAAAAGAGGCTCCAACCATGCTAACCGCCTGATCGAAGCCCCTCTCGTCTTCCCTTTCCTTACTTAGCCTTCGGCCCCGCCGCGCGAATCGCCTCTGATGCATCGAACTGCTTGAAGTTCGCCTCGAAGCGCGTCGCCAGCTCGGCTGCCGTCTTGTCGTAAGCTGCCTTGTCGGCCCACGAGTTGCGTGGATTCAATATCTCCGCCGGAACCTCCGGGCAGCTCACCGGAATGTTCAGCCCAAAGGCCGGCTCGGTGACGAACTCCACCTTATTCAACCTGCCGTCCAGCGCCGCATTCACCAGCGCGCGCGTGATCTTCAAACTCATGCGCTTGCCCACGCCGAACTTCCCGCCGCTCCAACCGGTGTTGACCAGCCAGCACGAAGCCTTATGCTGCGTGAGCCGTTTGCCCAACATTTCCGCATAAACTCGCGGCGCCAGCGGCAAAAACGGCGCGCCAAAGCAGGCCGAAAACTCTGGCTCCGGATCAGAACCCATTCCCGCTTCGGTCCCCGCCAGCTTCGCCGTGTACCCCGACAAAAAGTGATACATCGCCTGCTCCGGCGTCAGTCGCGCAATCGGCGGCAGCACGCCAAACGCATCCGCCGCCAGGAACATCACGTTCTTCGGATGCCCGCCCACTCCCGGAATCACCGCGCCCTCAATGAAGTCTACCGGGTAAGCCGCCCGCGTATTCTCCGTCAAATGAATGTCGAAATAATCCGGCTTCCGCTCCGCGTCCAGAATCACATTCTCCAGCACGCTCCCAAAGCGAATCGCCCGGAAGATCTGCGGCTCCTTCTCCTCGGTCAGGTCCACGCACTTGGCGTAGCATCCGCCCTCAAAGTTGAAGATTCCCGTCGGCCCCCAGCCGTGCTCGTCGTCGCCGATCAGCCGCCGCGCCGGGTCCGCCGAAAGTGTCGTCTTGCCCGTCCCGCTCAGCCCGAAGAACAGCGCCGTCACGCCGTCCGCGCCCACATTCGCCGAGCAGTGCATGGGCAGCACATCCTTATTCGGCACAATGAAGTTCATCACGCCGAAGATCGACTTCTTCATCTCCCCGGCATACTTCGTCCCGCCGATCAAAATCATCTTGCGCGTAAAATCCGCCAGAATGAATGCGCTTGTCCCGGTTCCATCCCGCTCTGGCACCGCCTCGAACGTCGGCGCAGCCACCACAATAAACTCCGGCACATGAGTTGCCAGCGCCGCCGCCGCCGGCCGCACAAACAAGTCCCGCACAAACAGCGCATGCCAGGCATACTCGCTGATTACTCGAATCGGAAGCCGGTAAGCCGCATCCGCGCCGCAATACAAATCCTGCACAAATAGCTCGCGGCTCTTCAGGTGCTCCACCACCCGTTCCAGCAGCGCCCCAAACTTCTCCGGCGCAAACGGCTTGTTCACCTTGCCCCAATCCACAATCCCGTGCGTCACCGCGTCGTCCACGGTGAACTTGTCTTTGGGGCTCCGCCCGGTCCGTGCCCCAGTCTCCGAGACCAGCGCTCCATTGGCCGCCAGGTGGCCCTCGCCGCGCTTGAGCGCCGTTTCCACCAGTTCAGCCATACAAAGGTTGGCATGCGCCAGCGCCCCCGCTGCCAGCGCCTTTACCGCCTCTACTCCAGAAAGATTGGCCATCTACAGAACTCCCTCCGCATGTAAAAAAGCTGAATAATGGCTTGATACTTCATTGTGTCATCCAGGCAGGTTTTCGGGAAGGGGTTTGTGCCCGGAGCCAGGGGTCATCCCCAAAACGCAGCCTCCTTCGTCACCGCAATCCGTCACCCCGCCGTGTAAAATGTGCCTTCATCATCCATCCAGGCCGGAGGCCCTCCATGTCCCACGCGACCCTCAGGAACAGTTACCAGGCGCTATCCGATCGGCTCAACCTTTTTCCGCAGGGCGCGCCGCCCACCGAGCTTCTCTTCCGCATCCTCGCGGTCCTCTTCACCCGCGATGAGGCGGCTCTGGTCGCGCTGCTGCCCATCAAGCCCTTCAACGTCGCCGCCGCCGCAAAAATCTGGAAGAAGCCCGCCGCCGAATCCCAAAACATCCTCGAGACCCTCGCCTCCCGCGGCATGTTGCTCGACATGGAAATCCACGGCGAGCAGATCTTTGTCCTGCCTCCGCCCATGGCCGGCTTCTTCGAATTCTCCATGATGCGCATCGGCAACACATACGACCAGACGCTGCTCGCCGAGCTCTTCTACCAGTACCTCAACGTCGAGGAGGACTTCGTCCGCAACCTCTTCGCCGGCGGAGAAACCCAGCTCGGCCGCGTCTTTGTCAACGAGAACGCCCTCTCCGCCGACAGCACACTCACCGTCCTCGACTACGAGCGCGCCACCGAAGTCATCCGCACCGCCAAGCATCGCGGCATCGGCGCCTGCTACTGCCGCCACAAAATGCAGCACCTCGGCAAAGCCTGCTCCGCCCCCATGCACATCTGCATGACCTTCAACGGCGCCGCCCAATCGCTCATCAAGCACCGAATCGCGCGTCAGGTCGGCGTTAGCGAAGGCCTGGCCCTGCTCGACAAAGCCGTCCAGCACAACCTCGTCCAGTTCGGCGAGAACGTCCAACATCACGTCGGCTTCATCTGCAACTGCTGCGGATGCTGCTGCGAGGCCATGCTCGCCGCCAAGCGCTTCGCCGTCCTCAACCCCATCGCCACCACCAACTTCATCCCCGCGCTCAACGCCGCCTCCTGCAACGGCTGCGGAAAATGCGCTGGGGTCTGTCCCGTCGAAGCCATGGCGCTCGTCTCCGCCGCCGACCCGCACAAGCCCAAGCGCAAAAAAGCCCGCCTCGACGAATCCCTCTGCCTGGGTTGCGGCCTCTGCGTCCACGCCTGCCCCAACCGCGGCGTCTCCCTCCGCCCCCGCCCCCAGCGCGTGCTCACCCCCGTCACCACCGCCCACCGCGCCGTGCTCATGGCCATCGAGCGCGGCATGCTCCAGAACCTCATCTTCGACAATCAGGCCCACTGGAACCATCGCGCCATGGCCGCCATCCTGGGAGTGATTCTCAAGCTGCCGCCCGTCAAGCAAATCATGGCCAGCCGGCAAATGAAGTCCCGCTACCTCGAACACGTAATGAAACCCAGAAATTTCGTTCACATGAAGCATTGAGATCGCCCGAGTTCAAATCAAACGCGCAGCACAATATTAATGTTTGTCATTCTGAGCGGACCCTGTCCTTTGTCCTTACACCAGCGTGGGCATCGCGCCCTGCTTCTTAGCTTCGGCGACTACAAGGTCTAGATGGGCAAGGACTTCGTCCACGGTCATGGTGTAGATTTCGCGGCGGGAGTTGAAGCCTTCTTCGATGAGTTGCTTGAGGAAGCGGCCCGCGATCTGGGCGGCGAGCTGGTCGGTAATCACCTTTCCTGTCAACGACTTATGACGCCCCCATGCCTCCAGCGGCAGGGCAATCCACAGGGGCCGTCCGTTGACCTCGAAGCGCACATCGACGGCGTCGGCGTGGCGCGTGGCGATGGCCACCAGCGTGCCCTTCCATCGGCAGGCAAGCTCTTCGCCGCTCCAGCGGTCGGTTACCCGGAAGTCTTCATACATATAGCCTTAGCCTACTGCCTGGCGCAGACGACCGCAAGCGCCGATGGACGCTGAGGTTGGCGCGCTGATAGACTGAGGTGGTTGCAGTTGCGGCGCTCACTCCCGCGGAGCCGCCGGCAACTCTGAAAGTGAAGGAAAAAGAGACCCTGTGGATACAAGAACACGTCATTCCCTGAAACAAGATCGTTTTGTCAAGGCCACCGCCAGCAGCATGAGTTGGCTCAGCGTTCATCGTGCCGGCGTGAGGCGCTGGACCATGGTTGCAGTTGTGGTTGTGGTGGCTGGCGCAGCGGCGTTGATTTACTGGGGTTGGAGCTCGGCCAAAGCCGACGCCGCTCTGAATGCCGCCCTGGACACCTACAACACGCCGCTATCGCAGCCTGGGACTCCAGCCGGCAGCGATGTGTACACAACAGCGATCGCTCGCGCGAAAGCCGCCAATCAGCAATTTGTTGCGGTGGCACAACAGTATGGCTGGCTGCCGGAGGGCGCCAAGGCGCACTACTTTGCCGGCGTCACTTATGAGGAACAAGGAAACAACGCCTCTGCGGAGACGGAGTTGAAGACGGCGGCGGTGGCCTGGAGTTGGGGGGACCGGAATCTGGCGAACCTGGCCAATCTGGCTCTGGCTGGCCTTTATCACCAAATGGACCGCGACGCGGAGGCGATTAATCTTTACAACGCGCTGGCTGCCAAGCCGTCGGAGACTGTGCCAGCCACCGTAGCGCAGCTTGATCTGGGCGACCTGTATGCAGAAGAAGGCAAGATCGATCAGGCTCGCAAGCTGTGGGCCAAAGTCAAGGACGACGACAAGGAAGGCATGGCCGGAGAGATTGCGGCGAAAAAGCTGGGCGTGAAGCAGTAAGGAAGGGAAATCGGACTGAAAGGCTCGCGGAGCGATGGGCTTCGCGGGCTTTTTTTATTTTGGACGGCGCGGTGGGGCGGCGCAACGCGGATATGAGCATTTTGCCTTGCGCCTGCGTCTGGTGGACTATGAGCGCGGGTCAGGCAGTATTCTCAGGTTGGATGGAGATTGCCGCTATGTACGACGAGGCCCGCCGGCGCGCGGAAGAGGCAGCGGTTGCGGACCTGGTGAGCGAATACGCCGGAACGCTCTACCGGGTGGCGTATTCGGTTCTGCGCAATGCGGCCGACGCCGAAGACGCCGTGCAGGAGGCGTTTGTGCGCGTGCTGCGCCACCGCGACATGCTCGCGGAGGTGCGCGACCAGCGGGTTTGGCTGATTCGCATTGTGTGGAATGTGGTGCTGGACCGCAAGCGCCGCATGAAGACCCGTCCGGAGACCGACGACGTAGCTGAGTTGGCGCGCGTGCTGCCCGCCACGGGGTTGAGCGCCGAGGAGCGCGTGGCCGCCGTGCAACACCACGCCCACGTGCTGGCCTGCGTGGAGCAGTTGCCCGCCAAGGAGCGCCAGGTGCTGATGCTCTCGGCCTTCGAGGAGCTGAGCAGCGTGGAGATTGCCTCGGTGCTGGGGGTCAGCGAATCCAGCGTGCGGTCGAGGCTCTTCCGCGCGCGCAATTTGATGGCCGGTTTGCTGGGCCACGCCAGGAATATGGGCAGGAGTTGACTTATGAGGCAACAAACGCGCCCAAATCCGCGACAAAAAGAGTTCACTTATACATGTACGTTTTTTGCGCAAAATTGGGCTTTTTGGGAAGCGAAATCATGTGATAACAATCACAAAATAGGGACGAGGGACCAGGAACCAGGGAATAGGGATTAGGGAATAGTTGCCGAGTTGGGCACTCAGGCAGGGGGGATGCGATGAAGGCAGAGATCAGAGATCAGAGATCAGAGATCAGAACTTCCGGTTCCGGGGAGTTTGAGGAGACGATGCGGCTGATCGCCCGGCTCTCGCCGCCCGAAGGGCTGGAGGAGCGGGTGCAGGCAGGATTGCGCGCGGCAACAAGTACGGCTTCAGGCAGGGCTCGGATTTTGCGCTGGCCCGTGGCGCTGCGGCTGGAGAATGCCTGGATGCAGAATCTGGCGCGGGCGGCGGCGGCGGCGGCGATTGTTGCGGTGGTGGTCGGCGGTGGGTGGGGCATTTCTTCGCACTTCCAGCCGAACCGGCCAACCAGCGCAATCGCGGTTCCGGTGCACGGAGCCGGACAAACTGGACAAGTTGGACAAACTGGACAAGGCGGCTTCTCCAGCGCCGGAGCCATGCGCACGCCGCAGACGCTCAACGGGCCAGTGGTCGCGCAACCGGCAACGGCCACGCCGCAGACGACCAAGCCTGCCGCCAAGACGCCGGCTCGGCGCGGCAAGCCGACGGCGGCAAAGAAGGCCGTCACTCAGACGGCACCAGCGGCAAAATAGCAGCGGCGCGTTTTACGTTTGGCAATTTGATATTACTGAATCCCGGGTCCCAAAATCGGGACTTAAACACTCTAACTTCTAATCGACGACTCGACGACGGCGATTTCTTCTTCGGTTAATCCATAAAGCTCATAGACCAGCTTGTCGATCTGACGGTCGGTTGCCTCGATCTGGCGCTCAAGTACGGTGCGTTGCTGGTCGGTCCGAGCCATGCGAATGCGGCTCTGTAATTGTATTAATGTGTTAACAGAATCCACAATTCTGTCTTTCCTGCTAACATCTTTCTTATTACCCGATACGACTATATGTACTGGAAACCTCCGACAATCCTTAATTAGAACTTTCTGAAAACGCATTTTGAATTCGTCGAGAAACTTCTTGCGGTGGTAGAAGGACATCAGTCGGCTATTGATAATCCCAAGCAGATACTCGTGCTGCCATCCACACACTGGAAGCAGGTTAAAGGCATTCTGTGTATTGAATAATTCTTCCTCGGTCATTGCAGCCCAAATTCGCTTCGATGTCCAATCTATGATTTGCTTAACGAGAATTCGCTTTTCCGTGAAGAATCTTTCTTCGCGTGGGGCACCAAGCCATGGTCCATAACTAATCCAGTGCTCACCGTTCCAAACAACCGAGTACCGCCTGACATCATTTCCTGCCAAGAGCTTTCTGAATGTTGCATCTTTTTTTCTGTCCGCGTGAAATACCTGGTTTTCAATTTGCTTCGGGGTGTGCCCCTTGTACTTATCATAGGGCGTGAGGCCTAAGCAAAACTCCGCTGCTTCTTCGAGCGGAATCGAGTTGCGCTCACATTTTTCCACAATTACTTGTTCTTTACTGTCGCTATCTAGAGTCCAAACGCAATCCGCGTTATTTGCCCAGTTTCCTTGGGGTATTTCATTGCATACCTGGGCTGTTACAGGTTTGATCTCGGATATACGATCATATCCACGATAGGCGATAACCGATATTGGCTTACGGTCACTCGATTGCTCCCCGATTACGATGATAGCTGTGTCTACCTTGACTTCTCCCGCTGAGGAGCCAAAGGATTCATTTGGCATTCGTACCACATTTCTAATCCGAAAACTTTCGACGATCCGCTCCCTTAATGCTCGATACGAATCTTGCGTGAGGAGTGCCGTGGGAATAATCATCGAAAATCTAAACTGATTATCCTTCGCAATCCCTAAAGATTTCTCGATAAAGGCCGCGAACAAGTTAATTCTGTTGTTTGAAAATGCAAATTTGCTAAAGACATATTCTACTTCGTCTTTCGGCATCCCCTTAATATCCACATATGGCGGGTTTCCGATAACCGCATCAAAGCCACCACTCTTCATCGCCTCGGGGAAGCCCTGGTTCCAATCGAAGACGTTGATGCGGTAGCTCTCCTCTTCGTCCAGCAAAAGCAACTGCTGATTTTCGTAGAAATCCGGGCCGATAAGGGAGTTTCCGCATTTGATGTTGCTGCCGAGGTCGGGCAAAGCTCGTTCGTGGAATAGTTTTAGTTGGGTTTCAGTTTCGAGTACTTTCAGCAGCAGTGAAAGTTTGGTAACCTCGACGGCCTGGGAGTCGATGTCAACGCCGAAGATGTGGCGGGTCAAAATCTTTTTCTTCTCAGTGAGCGTCAGCCGCCAGTTTCCCACGGCATCGGAAACGATTTCATTCTTGTGCTTCTGCGCGCCCTCCTCCATATAGCGGTCCCGGTACCAGTTGAGGAGATATTGGTATGCGCCGATGAGAAATGATCCGGAACCGCAGGCCGGGTCCAGGACGCGAATATTTGTAATTTGTTTGGGGGATTTCCCTTCCAGCAACTTGCCAACCGTATTTTTTACGATGTAATCCACAATGTATGTTGGCGTGTAATAAACGCCGACGTCTTTTTGAGCCTCCGGTTTGGCTTCGACCTTTACCTGTCGCGCCGGGGTGATACGAATCACCTTGCCAAGGAACTGCTCGTAGACCTGCCCAAGGATGTCTGCTGGGACATGAGAAAAGGCGTAGGGACTCTCAGGGTAATAAAGCTTTTTCAGGACTGGTTTGAGGCGGGCATCATCGACTGTGATGGTCGGAGTGAGCGTGTCGGGGGTTTCATTGCGTTCCTTCTCCTGATGGAAGTGAAAGAGGCCGGAGTTGTAGCGCTTGTCGGCTAACTGAAAGAGGCTGCACAACCGTGGATAGATGCCGGGCTGCTCAGTGAGCGCGCGCAACTGGCCATAGCTTTCGAGGCCGCGATCTTCGCAGATGCGGAGGAAGATGATGCGATCAATTGTCCGCTGCACGGCAAAATTCACTTCACGCTGGCCGAGTCGGGGGTTTCTGATCGCGATACTGGCGGCAAGGTCATGACGCCATTCTTCAATATCCGCAAGGAATGCAGCATCGACCTCGGCTGTCCCTCTCTTGGCTTTTGAGGATATGGCGAAGCGGTCAAAGGAGCCCTGGAGCACTGCCTCCTTGGAGAACCGAGAGGCGATTTCTTCCCACTTCTGCGGGTATTCATCGAAGGTGTAATACGAGATTCGGCCTGTCGAGGCCTTATCGCCCTGCTTCGGAGCAATTCGACAGTCGTAGATTGCCAGTTCGTCGAAATTAGAGAGTACGGAAAGCGGCAGCTTGGACGACCATGCATAGCACCGTAGTTGCAATGCCGGGTCGAGGTTGTCTTTCAGGCGCACGGACGGCTTTTTGGCTTCAATAAAGAATTTCGGTGTGCCTCCAACGCGAAAACAGTAATCCGGTGTGCCCTCGTCTGTTTCTCTTGTTGGCTCGTGAACGACATCCTTATATGTTTCCGAGTAGCTAAGGCGGTTGTTGACATCCCAGCCAAGTGCCTCGAAGAAGGGGTCGAGGAACTCACGGCGCAACTCGGTTTCGTTGTATCGATTGGACCGTAGATCGACGGCATTTCGTTGAAAATGCTCGACAAGATCGAGGATTGCCTGTGGCGGGTTCATCTAAGAAATAAGATAATCTATTCAGCAGGTTGCGGATAGTGTTGATTTGAATACCGGTTTCTAACCGATGACTCAAACGCGGCTACGCCGCGTATGTTGATTTTCAAAAAACGGGTGGACGGGTTTATGCGAGGGTTGAAACCCCCGCCTCCCTCCAGAGGCGTATTTTCCCTCAGGGGCTAAAGCCCGTGTTCATTTTGTTGCTTTTGCGGCACGACTAAAGAGGCTGCGGAAAAACTCTTTGTCTGACGACGGTCACAGCTTTTTACCGGGACTTGATTTATCCAATCAGTATGCGTGGAAACGATCAGAAGCAGGCGGCGATGTACAGT